>NZ_JAHRIB010000147.1 GCF_019090165.1 Streptomyces sp. BV286 | reverse complement strand
AGACGTCGTTTCACTTGGTGAGTCGGCGGTGGTTGATGAGGCTGGTGGCGATGGCGGTGAAGGCCAGGAAGTGTTCGGGCTTGCGTTCGTAGCGTCGGTGGAGGCGGCGGCATCCGCTGAGCCAGGACATGGTGCGCTCGACCACCCAGCGGTGTCGGCCCAGGCGTTGTGAGTTCTCGACACCGCGGCGGGCGATGCGAGGAACGATGTTCCGCTCACGGAGCCATCGACGCAGGTAGGGATAGTCGTAGCCCTTGTCGCCGTGGAGCTTTGCCGGCCGGCGACGCCGCGGACCGCGAGGACTGCGGACCGGCGGGATCCCCATGACCAGCGGTTGCAGGGCCAGGCTGTCGTGGGTGTTGGCGGCCGAGATCGCGACAGAGACGGGCAGGCCGGCACGGTCGACGACAAGATGGATTTTCGATCCCAACTTGCCGCGGTCGGTCGGATTCGGTCCCGTCAACTGCCCCCTTTGAGGGCGCGGACACTGACCGAGTCCACGGCGAATCGTGACCAGTCCAATCCCCCCTGAGCACCGAGTTCATCGAGGATGACGCGGTGCAGGCGAGCCCACACACGCTGCTGAGTCCACCGCGCGAAACGTCGGTAGACGGTGGGCCAGACTGGCCCGAACACCGGCGGCAACTGCCGCCAGGAACAGCCCGACGTGGCCACGAACACGATCGCGGTCAGGCATTCACGGTCCCCGGCCCGCCGACGGCCCCCGCCCTGCGGACGCACCACCACCGTCTCCGGCACCACCCGCCGAAACAGCTCCCACAACTCATCCGAGACCAGATGCTCAGCAAGACTTGTCATACCAACACAACGACTCTCCTCGCCAAAGGAAACGTCGTCTCAGTACCCCCTAGGGTGGCCGAGCACAGGGACGGCCGGCCACACTGTTTCTGCCGGGGAGAGTGCCATGTCACGACTGCGCCACGTCAGGTGGTCGATTGTTCTGATCACGACCTTGGTCGCCGCGGTCCAGCTGGGTCCCGTACCTGTCGCTTCGGGGCACAGCGCACCCCGGGACGCAGGACGCATTGTCGAACCTCGCAAGAAGATGGACGGACTGACCGGACGAGACGCCATGGCGGAGGGCTGGTACAGGACGTTCTCGCTTCCCGCAGCAGAGAACCCGTGGTTCGGCAACGGCGATCGATGCGTGAAGATCGGACGGACAGGAAAAGTACTCCTCGCCATCGGTGACGGACCGCCTCTGAAATGCACCGTGAGGGAAGGGACAGCGGTGTTCGTCATCGGAATCATGGCGGTTTGCGATGACGTCGAGCCGCCTCCGTGGTACGGCGCCGACGGACCCGCTCAACGCGAGTGCGCCCGAAAGGCACTCCGCACCACCACCGAGTCGGTACGGTTCACCACCGACGGAGGCAAAGCGGTCGATCTCCAGAAGCGACGCTTCGCAATCTGCGCACCGCAGCGAGCGGTGCAACTGCCGCCGGACAACTTCCTCGACCTACCGGCGCAACCCGCGACGTTCACGGCGTGTGGCTGGGTGGCATGGCTGACAGACCTCGCCCCGGGCCGCCACGACCTCAACTCCAAGGCGACCTTCACCGACGGTTCAGCGCCACACACATGGTCCCCCGTCATCAAGGTGACCCGAAAGAGCCACCCCTGACACGCGGGCTGAGCAACTGCGCCGCCCAGAGTCACACCCAGGATTCCACCCAGCGCTCCGCCGACGCCGACGAGCGCCACGGCAGCCTGTACCGCAAGAGGGAAGCATGAACACGACCGCAAGGCCGTGATGCCGTCTTCAACCGCTGGTCCGCGGACGGAACGAGTGGACGAGTTCGGAAGCTCGGGGACGTGACTGCACAAACGCCAAGACCCCGTCCTCAGCGAAAGCGCTGATGGCGGGGTCTCTGGGCACCTCATACAGGGTGCCCCCGGCAGGATTCGAACCTGCGCACACGGCTCCGGAGGCCGTTGCTCTATCCCCTGAGCTACGGGGGCGTGTCGGGCGCTGTGATTGCGGCGACGGGTAGAACCCTACCAGCTCTTTCGGGGTCGTCATGAACGGGTTTTGGGGGTCGGGGGAGGCGTGTCGGAGGGTGGTTCGATCTTGTTGTGGGCGTGGAGTTGAGGGGCCGCGGCGCGTCGGGTCGGCCATCGGCCGACGGGGCCCCGGTGCAGGGCCCGAAGTCCCCCGCGTGGGGTGGAAGTGGGCAAAAGCCGGACGCGGCCCCGGGCGCCGACCTACTCTCGACTTGTGCCAGGCGCGTCGGGTCGGGTGCTTGTTGTGGACGACAACAAGGTCATCCGGCAGCTGATCAGGGTCAACCTCGAGCTGGAGGGTTTCGAGGTCGTGACCGCGGCCGACGGTGTCGAGTGTCTGGACGTCATTCACCAGGTTCGGCCTGATGTCGTCACCCTGGATGTGGTCATGCCTCGGCTGGACGGGTTGCGTACCGCCGCCCGGCTCCGGGCCGATCCACGGACGCGCAACCTGCCCATCGCCATCGTGAGCGCCTGTACCCAGTACGAGGTCGAGAGCGGCCTCGACGTCGGCGTCGACGCCTTCCTGGCAAAGCCCTTCGAGCCTGCCGAACTGGTGCGGCTCGTACGCCAGTTGATGGAGCGGCGGGAGTCCGCGGCCACCAGCTCCGGCAGTGGTTCCGGCGCCTCCTTCGAGAGTGCCGAGAGCCTCTACGGATCCGGCGGGACAGAACGCGCCGGCCGACCCGGCGGCTGAGGGAAGAAGGCAGCTGGCCGCCCCGGCGGCTGAGGGAAGAAGGCAGCCGGCCGCCCCGGCGGCTGAGGGAAGAAGGCAGGGGAGAAGCAGAGAAGGCAAAGGGGAGAAGAGAAGAAGGGGAAGAGAAGAGGGAGCTCGCTCGTGAGGTGGCTCCAGTGGCGTCACCCGTCCACATCCCGGACCCTCTCCCAAACCAGTTCGCCTACCCACCCCCCTCCTCCCCTACGCTTGTCCCGTGACCCCCGTCGAGCTCTCCCGTACCGTTCTGCGCGCCGTGCGCCGTGCGGTGGATGCCGGTGAGCTCTCCGTGCCGGTACCGGAGAGGGCGCAGGTCGGGCCGCCCGGGCCCGGCGGGCGTGGTGACTACGCCACGAACGTCGCCCTGCAGCTGGCCCGCCCCGCCGGCCGGCCGCCGTACGAGGTCGCGGAGATCCTGCGGCCGCACCTCTTCGACGCGGCAGGGGTGACGCGGGTCGACATCACCGGGCCCGGTTTCCTCAACATCAGCGTCAGCGGCAGGAGCCAGGCCCTGGTCGCCGAGATCCTGCGCTGCGGGGAGCGCGGAAAGCCGTACGGGTACGCCGCGCGGCCCACCGGTGAGCTGGTCCAGCTGCACCATCCCCGTGAGGTGCGAGCCGCCGTGACCGGGCAGGTCCTCGCCCGGATCCTCCGGTCCCAGGGCGCCCTGGTGCATACGTCCTGCGAGGAAGAGTCGGATCCGGCCTGGGCAGGGCCTCTCGGTGTCACCGTCGACGCCCATGGCACGCCCGGCTCGCCCGCCCCCCTCGAGATCAACGTGCGGCCCGTCCCCGCCGGCCAGGACCCCATCCCCCTCGGCCGCGACGCCGCCCGTTGGGCCCTGCTGCACCCCGCACCCCACGACCGTCCCCGCATCACCGACGAGCACCTCGTCCAGCGGGAGAGCAATCCGCTCTTCAGGGTCCGCTACGCCCACGCCCGCGCCCGGGCCCTCACGCGTAACGCCGCCGATCTCGGCTTCACCCGCACCTCAGGAGACGGGAGCGGGGCCGGGGTCGGTGACGGAGGCGTACTGGAACTGGAGGACGCCGGCGGTCTTGTCGACGCCCTCGACACGTATCCGCATGCCCTCGCCGCCGCGGCGCGGCACCGTGGGCCCGACCGTCTCGCCCGGCATCTCGTCCTCACCGCCGACGCGCTGCTCGCCTTCCAGCACACCGTGCTCCCGCTGGGGGGCGAGAAACCCTCGGCCGCCCACCGCGCCCGGCTCGCGCTCGCCGAAGCCGCCGGGACGGTGCTGGCCGGCGGCCTGACCCTGCTCGGCATCGACGCAC
This sequence comes from Streptomyces sp. BV286, assembly GCF_019090165.1. Taxonomy (GTDB): domain Bacteria; phylum Actinomycetota; class Actinomycetes; order Streptomycetales; family Streptomycetaceae; genus Streptomyces. Next base: position 98,494 of record NZ_JAHRIB010000147.1, on the reverse strand, counting down.
CAGAACATCTGTAGAAGATCTCTGGCACACCTCTGAGAAAGCCCAACAGACATGAGCCGTTCCGCACACCCCGCCGGGCCCCGTCACGCCGATGTCCTGCCCGAGGGCCACTACTCCGCTCCGGCGGCCGACCTCAACGCCCTCGACCCGAAGGTCTGGGCCCAGACCGTCACCCGTACCGAGGACGGGTCGGTCAGCGTCGGCGGGATCGACGTGGCCACGCTCGCCGAGGAGTTCGGCACCCCCGCCTACTTCGTCGACGAGACGGACTTCAGGGCGCGGGCGCGCGCCTGGCGTACCGCCTTCGGCCACGACGCCGACGTCTTCTACGCCGGCAAGGCATTCCTGTCCCGCGCCGTCGTGCGCTGGCTGCACGAGGAAGGCCTCAACCTCGACGTCTGCTCCGGCGGCGAGCTGACCACCGCCCTGTCCGCCGGGATGCCCGCCGACCGCATCGCCTTCCACGGCAACAACAAGTCGACGGAGGAGATCACCCGGGCCGTCGAGACCGGTGTCGGACGCATCGTCCTCGACTCGTTCCAGGAGATCGTCCGCGTCGCGCACATCGCCCAGTCGCTCGGCAAGCGGCAGCGGGTGCAGATCCGGGTGACCGTCGGCGTCGAGGCCCACACGCACGAGTTCATCGCCACCGCGCACGAGGACCAGAAGTTCGGGATCGCGCTCGCGGACGGGCAGGCCGCCGAGGCCGTACGGCGGGCGCTCACCCTCGACGGGATCGAGCTCATCGGGATCCACTCCCACATCGGGTCGCAGATCTTCGACATGGCCGGGTTCGAGGTCGCCGCACGGCGTGTGGTGTCCCTGCTCGCCGAGATCCGTGACGAGCACGGCGTGGAGCTTCCCGAGATCGACCTCGGCGGTGGGCTCGGCATCGCCTACACCAGTGACGACGACCCGCGCGAGCCCCACGAGATCGCCAAGGCCCTCGGGGAGATCGTGACGAGGGAGTGCGAGGCCGCCCGGCTGCGGACCCCCCGCATCTCCGTCGAGCCCGGGCGCGCCATCGTCGGGCCCACTGCCTTCACGCTGTACGAGGTCGGGACCATCAAGCCCCTCGAAGGGCTGCGCACCTACGTGTCCGTCGACGGCGGGATGTCCGACAACATTCGTACGGCGCTCTACGACGCCGAGTACAGCGTCGCCCTCGTCTCCCGGACGAGCGACGCCGAGCCCATGCTGGTGCGCGTCGTCGGCAAGCACTGCGAGAGTGGCGACATCGTCGTGAAGGACGCCTTCCTGCCCGCCGACCTCGCGCCCGGTGACCTCATCGCGGTGCCGGCCACCGGTGCGTACTGCCGCTCGATGGCCAGCAACTACAACCACGCCCTGCGTCCGCCCGTCGTCGCGGTCCGCGACGGCGAGGCCAGGGTGATCGTCCGCCGGGAGACGGAGGAGGACCTCCTGCGTCTCGACGTCGGCTGACGGAAGAGAAACAAGCCATTCGGAGGAGGGCGGAAGATCTCCTGTCTTCCGCCCCCGCACAAATGAAATAGACATCTCACGATCCGGACGAGGGGCAGAAACTCCCGTCCGGTGAGTGAGACTGGTCCCACCGTGACGGTATGAGGAAACGAGGTCGGATGATGCGTACGCGTCCGCTGAAGGTGGCGCTGCTGGGCTGTGGGGTCGTCGGCTCAGAGGTGGCGCGCATCATGACGACGCACGCCGACGACCTCGCCGCCCGCATCGGTGCCCCCGTCGAGCTGGCGGGCGTGGCCGTGCGGCGGCCCGCCAAGGTGCGCGCGGGCATCGACCCCGCGCTCGTCACCACCGACGCGACCGCCCTGGTCAAACGGGGCGACATCGACGTCGTCGTCGAGGTCATCGGCGGTATCGAGCCCGCCCGTGCCCTCATCACCACCGCGTTCGAGCACGGCGCGTCCGTCGTCTCCGCGAACAAGGCGCTCCTCGCCCAGGACGGTGCCGCGCTGCACGCCCTGGCCCAGGAACAGGGCAGGGACCTCTACTACGAGGCCGCCGTCGCCGGTGCCATCCCGCTGATCCGGCCGCTGCGCGAGTCCCTCGCCGGCGACAAGGTCAACCGGGTCCTGGGGATCGTCAACGGAACCACCAACTTCATCCTCGACAAGATGGACTCCACGGGCGCCGGCTACCAGGAGGCGCTCGACGAGGCCACCGCCCTGGGATACGCGGAAGCCGATCCCACCGCCGACGTCGAGGGGTTCGACGCCGCCGCCAAGGCCGCCATCCTCGCCGGCATCGCCTTCCACACGCGCGTACGCCTCGACGACGTGTACCGCGAGGGCATGACCGAGGTCACCGCCGCCGACTTCGCCTCGGCGAAGGCCATGGGCTGCACCATCAAGCTGCTCGCCATCTGTGAGCGGGCCGCCGACGGGGGATCGGTCACCGCGCGGGTGCATCCCGCGATGATTCCGCTGAGCCACCCGCTCGCCTCCGTGCGCGGCGCGTACAACGCCGTGTTCGTCGAGTCGGACGCCGCGGGGCAGCTCATGTTCTACGGGCCGGGCGCGGGCGGTGCCCCCACGGCGTCCGCCGTCCTCGGCGACCTCGTGGCCGTGTGCCGCAACAGGCTCAGCGGCACGACAGGGCCCGGCGACTCGGCGTACGCCCAGTTGCCCGTCTCGCCCATGGGCGAGGTCGTGACCCGCTACCACATCAGCCTCGACGTGGCGGACAAACCGGGTGTTCTCGCCCAGGTGGCGACCGTCTTCGCCGAGCACGGCGTGTCGATCGATACGGTTCGCCAGCAAGGACGGCAGGACGGAGGCGGCGATGCCTCCCTCGTCGTCGTCACGCACCGCGCGTCCGACGCGTCCCTCAACGGGACCGTCGAGGCGTTGCGCAACCTCGACACCGTGCGGGGTGTCGCCAGCATCATGCGGGTTGAAGGAGAGTAACCAGCAATGACCCACCAGTGGCGCGGAATCATCGAGGAGTACCGGGACCGGCTGCCGGTATCGGACACCACGCAGGCCGTATCGCTCCGCGAGGGCGGTACGCCGCTCGTGCCCGCGCAGGTGCTCTCCGAGCGCACGGGCTGCGAGGTCCACCTCAAGGTCGAGGGTGCGAACCCCACCGGGTCCTTCAAGGACCGCGGTATGACCATGGCCATCACGCGGGCGAAGGAGGAGGGCGCGAAGGCGGTCATCTGTGCCTCGACGGGCAACACGTCTGCCTCCGCGGCCGCCTATGCCGTCCGGGCCGGGATGGTCTGCGCCGTCCTCGTCCCGCAGGGCAAGATCGCGCTCGGCAAGATGGGCCAGGCCCTCGTGCACGGCGCGAAGATCCTCCAGGTCGACGGCAACTTCGACGACTGCCTCACCCTGGCGCGCAGCCTCTCCGACAACTACCCGGTGGCGCTCGTCAATTCGGTGAACCCGGTGCGTATCGAGGGCCAGAAGACCGCGGCCTTCGAGATCGTCGACATGCTCGGCGACGCCCCCGACATCCATGTCCTCCCGGTGGGCAACGCGGGCAACATCACCGCGTACTGGAAGGGGTACACGGAGTACGCCGCAGACAAGATCGCCGGACGCACCCCGCGGATGTGGGGCTTCCAGGCGTCCGGGTCCGCGCCCATCGTGCGCGGCGAGGTCGTCAAGGACCCCTCGACGATCGCCACCGCGATCCGCATCGGCAACCCGGCCTCGTGGCAGTTCGCGCTCGCCGCGCGGGACGAGTCGGGCGGCTTCATCGACGAGGTGACGGACCGTGAGATCCTGCGCGCCTACCGGCTGTTGGCCGCTCAGGAGGGTGTCTTCGTCGAGCCCGCGTCCGCCGCGTCCGTCGCCGGTCTGCTGAAGGCCGCCGAGCAGGGCAAGGTCGACCCGGGGCAGCGCATCGTCTGCACGGTGACCGGGAACGGGCTCAAGGACCCCGACTGGGCCGTCGCGGGCGCCCCGCAGCCGGTCACGGTCCCGGTCGACGCGGCGACCGCGGCCGAGCGCCTCGGTCTCGCGTAACCGCACCACCCGACAGGGGGTGCACAGGGGGCTTACGACACGCATCGTGCGCCTCCTGTGCGCCCTATGTCGCCACAGAACCTTCCTTCGATAGGCTGTACCGAACCCGCCCGCCGCATATGCCGCGGTGCCGCGCCGTCCCTGCGGCCTCCGGGTCTTCCGCATTCTCCGTACGTCTCGCAGGATTTCGAAAATCTCGCAGCTCAAGCTCAAGGAGAGTCATCGAGCGATGGCCGGTCCAGCGTTCCGCGCCGCCGCCGTCCGGGTGCGCGTCCCCGCCACCAGTGCCAACCTCGGCCCGGGCTTCGACGCCCTGGGTCTGTCACTGGGGCTCTACGACGACGTGGTCGTCCGGGTGGCCGACTCCGGGCTGAACATCGACATCGCGGGAGAGGGGAGTGAGACGCTCCCGCGCGACGAGCGTCACCTCCTCGTACGATCCCTGCGCACCGCCTTCGACCTGCTGGGCGGACAACCCCGCGGCCTCGAGATCGTCTGCGCCAACCGCATCCCGCACGGCCGCGGCCTCGGCTCCTCGTCCGCCGCGATCTGCGCCGGCATCGTCGCCGCACGCGCAGTGACCATAGGTGGCGACTCCAAGCTCGACGACACCGCGCTCCTGGAGCTCGCGACCGAGATCGAGGGGCATCCCGACAACGTCGCCGCCTGTCTGCTCGGCGGGTTCACGCTGTCCTGGATGGAGGGCGGAGCGGCGCGCGCGATCAGGATGGAACCCGCGGATTCCATCGTTCCGGTGGTTTTCGTACCGGGGAAGGCCGTGCTGACCGAGACCGCCCGCGGACTGCTCCCGCGCACCGTCCCGCACGTCGACGCCGCCACCAACGCGGGCCGCGCCGCACTGCTCGTCGAGGCCCTGACCAGGCGCCCCGAGCTGCTGCTGCCCGCCACCGAGGACCGGTTGCACCAGGAGTACCGCGCCCCGGCCATGCCGGAGAGCCTGGCGCTGGTGGAGCGGCTGCGTGCCGACGGGGTTCCCGCGGTCATCTCCGGAGCCGGTCCCACCGTGCTGGCGCTCGCCGACGAGGCCGCGGCCGACAAGGTCGCACGACTGGCGGGCGAGGGCTGGGCGGCCAACCGGCTGGACCTCGACGCCACCGGCGCGAGCGTGCTGCCGCTCGCTCCGGTCAGCGTCCAATGACTACGTAGTGTTGCCGGATTTCGAGAGGGGGAATGTTTGTTGGATCCGGTAGTGTTAACCTCAAGTCTGCACCCGACCCCACCATGGCGAGGTGCTTCACGTCCCCGTCCGGGACAACCATTCTTCCGGGAGCCCCCCAAACTGCTTTGTGCCATGCATTGGGTGCTACGCGCTGAGCGGTGCTGAGCACGCTCCGGAACCGGCGTCACCGAGCCGATGGACACCGCACCTCAGTGCCACGGCCACGGGAAACGTCATCCCAGAAATTCCCTCCGCCTTTTGGCGGACCACCGCCCCGGCACGGTCCACACATGACGGACCACTGTCGGACAGCACAACCGGTCGCCGAGCCAGACAGGCCGACGTCCGCTCCAGGGAAGGACCCTTCGTGAGCGACACCACCGATCTGATGGGCGCACGTGTCGAGGAGACCGCTGCCGCGCCCGCCACGGACGCCTCCGCGCCTGCCACCGGTGCCGGCTCCCGTCGGCGCCGCGGTACCGGCCTCGAGGGCATGGTGCTGGCCGAGCTGCAGCAGGTCGCATCCGGCCTCGGCATCAGGGGCACCGCGCGGATGCGCAAGAGCCAGCTGATCGAGGTCATCAAGGAGGCGCAGGGTGGGGGTACCCCGGCCAAGGCCGCGTCCTCCACCGCGGACGCCACCGAGACGAAGCCCAAGCGCCGGGCCACCTCGAAGGCTCGTACGGGTGACGAGGCCGCCTCCGCCGCCGACAAGAAGGCGGACGCCAAGGCCGAGAAGGCCGTGGCACAGCAGCAGATCGAGATTCCGGGCCAGCCCGACGGCGGCCCCTCCCGCGCGAGCGAAGCCGACCGTGGGGGAGACGACGCCCCGGTCGAGCGCCGCCGGCGGCGCTCGACCGCCGACGCGGGCAGCCCCGAGACGGTCACCGCCGAGGCGAAGAGCGAGCCGAAGGCCGAGACGCCCGCACAGTCCCAGGGAGACGCCTCGGACGGCGGTGCCGACGGCCGTCAGGGCCGCCGCGACCGTCGTGACCGCGGCGACCGTGGTGAGCGCGGCGACCGTGACCGTGGTGGCCGCGACCGCGACCGCCGTGGCAAGAGCGACGAGCAGCAGGGTGGCCAGGGCGGTCAGGGTGGCCAGGGCGGCGGCAACCAGCAGCGCCAGGACCGTCAGGACCGGCAGCAGCAGGGCGGCGGCCGTCAGGACCGTCAGGACCGCCAGCGTGACAACGGCCCGCAGGACGACGACGACTTCGAGGGTGGCCGCCGCGGCCGCCGCGGTCGTTACCGGGACCGCCGTGGCCGCCGTGGCCGCGAGGAGTTCGGCCCCAACGAGCCGCAGGTCGCCGACGACGACGTCCTGATCCCCGTCGCGGGCATCCTGGACATCCTCGACAACTACGCGTTCATCCGCACCTCGGGCTACCTGCCGGGGCCGAACGACGTGTACGTCTCCCTCGCCCAGGTCCGCAAGAACGGTCTGCGCAAGGGTGACCACGTCACCGGCGCGGTGCGCCAGCCCAAGGACGGCGAGCGCCGCGAGAAGTTCAACGCGCTGGTCCGCCTCGACTCGGCGAACGGCATGGCTGCCGAATCCGGGCGCGGGCGGCCCGAGTTCAACAAGCTGACGCCCCTTTACCCGCAGGACCGGCTCCGTCTGGAGACCGACCCGGGCGTGCTGACGACCCGCATCATCGACCTCGTCGCGCCGATCGGCAAGGGCCAGCGAGGTCTGATCGTGGCCCCGCCGAAGACCGGCAAGACCATGATCATGCAGGCGATCGCCAACGCGATCACGCACAACAACCCCGAGTGCCACCTGATGGTCGTCCTGGTCGACGAGCGTCCGGAAGAGGTCACCGACATGCAGCGGTCGGTGAAGGGCGAGGTCATCTCCTCGACCTTCGACCGCCCCGCCGAGGACCACACCACGGTCGCCGAGCTCGCCATCGAGCGTGCCAAGCGCCTGGTGGAGCTGGGCCACGACGTCGTCGTGCTGCTCGACTCGATCACGCGTCTGGGCCGTGCGTACAACCTCGCCGCCCCGGCCTCCGGCCGCATCCTGTCCGGTGGTGTCGACTCGACCGCGCTCTACCCGCCGAAGCGCTTCTTCGGTGCCGCGCGCAACATCGAGGACGGCGGCTCGCTGACGATCCTGGCCACCGCGCTCGTCGACACCGGCTCGCGCATGGACGAGGTCATCTTCGAGGAGTTCAAGGGCACCGGCAACGCCGAGCTCAAGCTCGACCGCAAGCTCGCCGACAAGCGTGTCTTCCCGGCGGTGGACGTCGACGCGTCCGGTACCCGTAAGGAAGAGCTCCTGCTCGGCAGCGACGAGCTCGCCATCACCTGGAAGCTGCGTCGCGTGCTGCACGCGCTCGACCAGCAGCAGGCGATCGAGCTGCTGCTCGACAAGATGAAGCAGACGAAGTCGAACGCCGAGTTCCTGCTGCAGATCCAGAAGACGACGCCGATGCCGGGCAACGGCAACGACTGAGGTCGCAGCCGGCTCGGCCGGACAGCTGTACCGCGAAGGGCCGTCCCCGTCACACGGGGGCGGCCCTTCGCGTTGCGGCGGGCCGGGAACAGCCGCGAACGGAAGGGCCGCACGCGAGACCTTCACCACAGGTGTGAAGGGCGTCACGGGGCGTGGGAACGATCGCGTCCGCCCCCGAAAGCGCAGGTGAGCCGCCGGTGGCCGCCTGCGCCGCTCACTCACCGTCGCCATCGGGGCACCGTACGGTCACAGCGTGTTGTGCAACCCTTTTTTCGGTTTCAACGTCTGAACAGACGGGTCCTGACAGAGACGTCACGGCACTTGACCACGCCTGACCCTGACCGCAGGGGGTAACCGAGCCAGCGAGGACTGAGGAGCACATGTCTGCCGAGAGCATTCCGGAACCCGGTACCCCGGACGATTCCGGCACCACCGCCCCGCGCCACCGCGCCCCCGGCCGCCGCCGCAAGCCGCGCAGCAGGCGCCACAAGGCTCTCCTCGTCACAGCCTGGTCCGCTGCGGGCGTCCTCGTCCTGGGCGGTACCGGCCTCGGGTACCTGTACTTCAGCCTCAACGACAACATCAAGAGCGTCGACATCAACCAGGCACTCGGCACCGACCGGCCCCTGGACGTCGACAACGGCTCGCAGGACATCCTCGTACTCGGCTCCGACACCCGCTCCGGCAGCAACAAGAAGCTCGGCGGCGGCATCGACGACGGCAGCGCCCGCTCGGACACGGCGATGATCGTGCACGTCTACGAGGGCCACAAGAAGGCCAGCGTGGTCTCCATACCCCGCGACACCCTCGTGCCCCGGCCCGAGTGCACCGACAGCCAGGGCGTCAAGCACGACGCCGCGTCCCTGGCGATGTTCAACTCGGCGTACTCGACAGGCGGCGCCGCCTGCGCCGTGAAGACCGTCGAGTCGATGACCGGCATCCGCATGGACCACTACCTGGAGGTCGACTTCAGCGGCTTCCAGAAGCTGATCGACGAGCTCGGCGGTGTCGAGGTCACCACGACCAAGAACATCACCGACAAGGAGAGCCACCTCGACCTGGAGGCCGGCACGCACCGGCTCACCGGCAAGCAGGCGCTCGGCCTGGTGCGTACACGCCACGGCGTCGGCGACGGCTCCGACCTCGGCCGCATCCAGCTCCAGCAGGCGTTCATCAAGGCCCTCGTCAACCAGGTCAAGGACATCGGCGTGCTGACCAGCCCGACGAAGCTGTACGACCTCGCCGACACCGCGACGAAGACGGTCACCACCGACTCCGACCTCGACTCGGTCAAGGACCTGGCGTCGTTCGCGGGCGGGCTCAAGGGGATCAGCTCCTCGAAGATGAACATGGTCACGATGCCGGTCCAGTACGACCCGGCCGACGCGAACCGCGTCCTCCTGCAGAAGACCAAGGCCGAGCTGGTCTGGGACGCCCTGAAGAACGACCGGGCGATCCCGAAGTCGGCGACCGAGAAGACGGCGAGCGGCGACGCCAAGGGCGTGATCGCCTCCTAGTCCCGCTGGGGGCACGGGCACACCGCACGACCGCCGGGTACGGGCCCGCACCGGGCCCGTACCCGCCCACGACGGCACTCGGGCACCCCGGGGCGCACCACTCCCACCCCCGGGGAATACCTGACGCCGTCCCCCGGTTTTGGGAGATGGCACCAGTCCTGGCAGACTGGACAGTCGGCCCCGGTTCACGCACCCGCATCCCGCGGCGGCGACCCGGCGCCCTCCCGAAACTAGGAGACACCTTGAAGCGCGACATCCACCCCGAGTACGTCGAGACGCAGGTCAGCTGCACCTGTGGCGCGTCGTTCACCACCCGCAGCACGATCTCCAGCGGCACCGTCCGCGCCGAGGTCTGCTCCGAGTGCCACCCGTTCTACACGGGCAAGCAGAAGATCCTCGACACCGGTGGCCGTGTGGCCCGCTTCGAGGCCCGCTTCGGCAAGGCCAAGGCTGCCGCTGACAGCAAGTAGCGAGCTCGCAGCGCCGGTCTCCGGCGCCTCCGACCAGGGGGCGCCGGGACCGGCGCTTTGCGGTGCAGCCCCCTCCCCCGAGCTCTCGACTCCGATCGAGCGGGGGGAACCCCCAAGCCGTACCTACGTCCCCGAGCCCGTGACGAGCCGGGGGCAGCCCATTGGAGCCGGAGATGTTCGAGGCGGTCGAGGAACTCATCGGCGAGCACGCCGATCTGGAGAAGAAGCTCGCTGACCCGTCGGTCCACGCCGACCAGGCCAACGCGCGCAAGCTCAACAAGCGTTATGCCGAGCTGACTCCGATCGTCGCGACGTACCGCTCCTGGAAGCAGACCGGGGACGACATCGAGACGGCGAAGGGGTTCGTCGCCGACGACCCCGACTTCGCCGCCGAGGTGAAGGAGCTGGAGAAGCAGCGCGAGGAGCTCACCGAGAAGCTCCGGCTGCTGTTGGTCCCGCGGGACCCCAGCGACGACAAGGACGTCATCCTCGAGATCAAGGCGGGCGCGGGCGGCGACGAGTCGGCCCTGTTCGCCGGCGACCTCCTGCGCATGTACCTGCGGTACGCCGAGCGGGTCGGCTGGAAGACCGAGATCATCGACTCCACCGAGTCCGAGCTCGGCGGCTACAAGGACGTCCAGGTCGCGGTGAAGACCAAGGGCGGCCAGGGTGCCACCGAGCCCGGCCAGGGTGTCTGGGCCCGGATGAAGTACGAGGGCGGCGTGCACCGCGTGCAGCGGGTGCCCTCCACCGAGTCGCAGGGCCGCATCCACACCTCCGCCGCCGGTGTGCTCGTCACGCCCGAGGCCGAGGAGGTCGACGTCGAGATCCTCGCCAACGACCTGCGGATCGACGTCTACCGCTCCTCCGGGCCCGGCGGCCAGTCCGTCAACACGACCGACTCCGCCGTGCGCATCACGCACGTTCCCACCGGGGTCGTCGCCTCCTGCCAGAACGAGAAGAGCCAGCTGCAGAACAAGGAGCAGGCGATGCGTATCCTGCGCTCCAGGCTGCTGGCCGCGGCCCAGGAGGAGGCGGAGAGCAAGGCCGCCGACGCCCGCCGCAGCCAGGTCCGCACCGTCGACCGCTCCGAGAAGATCCGTACGTACAACTTCCCGGAGAACCGCATCTCGGACCACCGCGTCGGCTTCAAGGCGTACAACTTGGACCAGGTCCTCGACGGTGACCTCGACTCGGTGATCCAGGCCTGCGTGGACGCCGACTCGGCGGCCAAGCTCGCCGCGGCCTAGGAAGCGCACCAGCACAGCCGCACTACCCATCCGCTCGACGGACAACAGCTCAGCCCGGAGGACCAGCGTGCAGCAACATTTTGGGGGGCGAACCCCAAACCCCCGCGGAGTGCTGCTCGCGGAAGTGGCCCAGGCCACCCAGCGGCTGGCCGACGCCGGCGTGCCCTCGCCGCGCAACGACGCCGAGGAGCTCGCCGCGTTCGTGCACGGCGTGAAGCGGGGCGAGCTGCACACCGTCAAGGACTCCGACTTCGACGCCCGGTACTGGGAGACGATCGCGCGCCGCGAGGCCCGCGAACCGCTCCAGCACATCACCGGACGGGCCTACTTCCGCTACCTGGAACTCCAGGTCGGGCCAGGCGTGTTCGTGCCCCGGCCGGAGACCGAGTCGGTCGTCGGCTGGGCCATAGACGCCGTCCGTGCGATGGACGTCGTGGAGCCGCTGATCGTCGACCTGTGCACCGGGTCGGGCGCCATCGCGCTCGCCCTCGCGCAGGAGGTGCCGCGCTCCCGCGTGCACGCCGTCGAGCTGTCCGAGGACGCCCTGCGGTGGACCCGTAAGAACGTCGAGGGGTCCAGGGTCGACCTGCGCCAGGGGGACGCGCTGGACGCCTTCCCCGACCTCGACGGCCAGGTGGACCTCGTCATCTCCAACCCGCCGTACATCCCGCTCACGGAATGGGAGTACGTCGCTCCGGAGGCCCGGGACCACGATCCCGAACTCGCCCTGTTCTCGGGGGAGGACGGCCTCGACCTGATCCGCGGCCTGGAACGCACCGCGCACCGGCTGCTGCGGCCCGGCGGTGTCGTCGTCGTCGAGCACGCGGACACCCAGGGCGGACAGGTGCCGTGGATCTTCACCGAGGAGCGGGGCTGGGCCGACGCGGCCGACCACCCCGACCTCAACAACCGGCCGCGGTTCGCGACCGCCCGCAGGGCGATGCCATGACCGCGGCGACTTCTTGCGTGGACGACGTGGACATCGTTAGACGCGCGGCCAACGGGGCCCGCGTGTTCGAGGAGGCTTGCTGATATGGCACGGCGATACGACACCAACGACGCGACCGACCGCTCGACGGGTCTGCGTGAGGCCGCGTCCGCCGTCCGCCGGGGCGAGCTCGTCGTGCTGCCGACCGACACCGTGTACGGGATCGGCGCCGACGCGTTCAGCTCGGAGGCCGTGTCCGACCTGCTGGAGGCCAAGGGCCGGGGCCGGAGCATGCCCACGCCCGTCCTCATCGGCTCCCCGAACACCCTGCACGGCCTGGTCACCGACTTCTCCGAGATGGCGTGGGAGCTCGTCGACGCCTTCTGGCCGGGCGCACTGACCCTCGTCGCCAAGCACCAGCCGTCGCTCCAGTGGGACCTGGGGGACACCCGCGGCACCGTCGCCGTGCGCATGCCGCTGCACCCGGTCGCCATCGAGCTGCTGACCGAGGTCGGCCCGATGGCCGTCTCGTCCGCGAACCTCACGGGACACCCGTCCCCCGAGGACTGCGACGCCGCGCAGGAGATGCTCGGCGACTCCGTCTCCGTGTACCTGGACGGCGGCCCCACCCCCGGCATCGTCCCCTCGTCGATCGTCGACGTGACGGGCAAGGTGCCGGTACTGCTGCGTGCGGGGGCCCTGTCGGCCGAGGAGCTGCGAAAGGTCGTACCCGACCTCGAGGTGGCGAATTGACAGCCCCTGACGCGGGGCGTGGCATAGGCACGGGGACGGGGAACACGGGGGCTTACGGCGACGGAGCCTCGGGCGACTCCTTCTTTCGCATCCTCCACGTCAGCACCGGCAACGTGTGCCGCTCGCCGATCACCGAGCGGCTGACCCGTCATGCCCTGGCGGACCGTCTCGGCGACCCCCTGTGGGGCGGCCTGATCGTGGAGAGCGCCGGCACCTGGGGGCACGAGGGCGCCGCCATGGAGGCCAACGCGGAGACGGTCCTCGCGGACTTCGGCGCGGACCCCTCCGGCTTCGTGGGCCGCGAACTGCTGGACGAGCACGTCATCAGGGCGGACCTGGTGCTGACCGCCACCCGCGACCACCGCGCCCAGGTCATCTCCATGGGCCACTCGGCGGGCCTGCGCACCTTCACGCTGAAGGAGTTCACCCGTCTGGTCCGGGCCATAGACCCCGCGACGCTCCCTCCTCTGGAGGAGGGCATGGTCGCGCGCGCACGGGCACTGGTCCGCGCGGCGGCGGCTCTACGCGGGTGGCTCCTGGCGCCGACGGCGGAGGCGGACGAGGTGTACGACCCGTACGGGGCGCCCCTGCCGTTCTTCCGGTCGGTGGGGGACGAGATCCAGCAGGCACTGGACCCGGTGGTCACGGCGCTGACAGGGGTGCCCGCGCGCACCTGACCAGGCCCTGGGACGACGCGAGGGGCCGAGCGGCACGAGGCGCGCGCCGGGGGTCGGGACACCGGCTCGGACGTAACACCGGGCGCGGCGGAGAACTCGGTTCTACATTGGACGTAGGTCCCCCCGCCGAGGTCCGGAGTCAGCCATGCCGGTCACACACACCCTTGAAGGTCAGCTGCCGGCCGACGTGCTCGGCCGGCAGGATCCGGAACTGGCCGAGATCCTCCTCGGCGAGCTGGAGCGGCAGACGACGACGCTGCAGCTGATCGCCGCCGAGAACTTCACCTCACCGGCCGTGCTGGCCGCCCTGGGCTCGCCGCTCGCGAACAAGTACGCCGAGGGCTATCCCGGTGCCCGGCACCACGGCGGCTGCGAACTGGTCGACGTCGCCGAGCGGGTCGCCATGGAGCGCGCGAAGGCCCTCTTCGGCGCCGATCACGCCAACGTGCAGTCCCACTCCGGGAGTTCGGCCGTCCTGGCCGCGTACGCCGCCCTGCTGCGCCCCGGTGACACCGTCCTCGCGATGGGCCTGCCGCACGGCGGGCACCTCACGCACGGGTCGCCCGCCAACTTCTCCGGCAGGTGGTTCGACTTCGTCGGATACGGCGTCGACCCGGAGAGTGGGCTCATCGACCACGAGCAGGTGCGGGCGCTGGCCCGCACGCACCGCCCGAAGGCCATCGTGTGCGGGTCCATCTCGTACCCCCGGCACATCGACTACGCCGCGTTCCGCGAGGTGGCGGACGAGGTCGGCGCGTACCTCATCGCCGACGCCGCCCACCCCATCGGGCTCGTCGCCGGGGGAGCGGCGCCCAGCCCGGTCCCGTACGCCGACGTCGTGTGTGCGACCACGCACAAGGTCCTGCGCGGACCGCGCGGCGGAATGCTGCTGTGCGGGAGCGACCTGGCCGAGCGCGTGGACCGGGCGGTCTTCCCCTTCACCCAGGGCGGCGCGCAGATGCACACCATCGCCGCCAAGGCCGTCGCGTTCGGCGAGGCGGCAACACCGGCGTTCACCGCGTACGCCCATCAGGTGGTCGCGAACGCGCGGGCGCTCGCGCGGAGCCTGGCCGCCGAGGGGCTCACGGTCACCACCGGAGGCACCGACACCCACCTGCTGACCGTCGACCCGGCGCCGCTCGGCGTGGAGGGCCGCACCGCCCGCGGTCGTCTCGCCGCCGCCGGAATGGTCCTCGACACCTGTGCGCTGCCCCACCCCGACGTGCGCGGACTGCGCCTGGGCACGGCCGCCGTCACCACGCAGGGCATGGGCGAGGCCGAGATGACCCGGATCGCCGCGCTGTTCGCGGCGGCCCTGCGGGACGAGGCGGCCGGCCGTCGCGTGCGTGAAGAAGTGCGGGATCTGACCGGGAGATTTCCCCCCTATCCCGGCTAGCGGGGGGTAGGCGGCCACAGGGGCACAGCCACTCGTGCAACCATCGGCTCTACCCGGAAGTCCCCAACCGTATGCGCACGAAGCTAGGGTGTGGGGCTGAGATGGCCAGCGAGACCTGTGGGGAAGCCCGTGCGTGAATACCTCCTGACGCTCTGCATCACGGCCGCGGTGACGTACCTGCTGACCGGGCCGGTGCGGAAGTTCGCGATCGTGGCCGGAGCGATGCCGGAGATCCGGGCACGTGACGTGCACCGGGAACCCACCCCGCGGCTCGGCGGCATCGCGATGTTCTTCGGGCTGTGCGCCGGCCTGCTGGTCGCCGACCACCTGACGAACCTCAGTGAGGTCTTCGAGAACTCCAACGAGCCGCGGGCCCTGCTCTCCGGCGCCGCCCTGATCTGGCTGATCGGCGTCCTGGACGACAAGTTCGAGATCGACGCCCTCATCAAGCTCGGCGGCCAGATGATCGCCGCGGGCGTCATGGTCATGCAGGGTCTGACGATCCTGTGGCTGCCGATCCCCGGCGTCGGCTCGGTCTCCCTGACCCAGTGGCAGGGCACGCTGCTGACCGTCGCGCTCGTCGTGATCACCATCAACGCCGTGAACTTCGCCGACGGCCTCGACGGCCTCGCGGCCGGCATGGTGTGCATCGCGTCCGCCGCGTTCTTCATGTACGGCTACCGCATCTGGTACGGCTACGGGCTGGAGTCAGCCGCCCCCGCCACCCTGTTCTCCGCGCTCCTGATGGGCATGTGCCTCGGCTTCCTGCCGCACAACATGCACCCCGCGCGGATCTTCATGGGCGACTCGGGCTCGATGCTCATCGGCCTGGTGCTGGCGGCCGGCGCCATCTCCATCACCGGGCAGGTCGACCCGGACGCGATGAACCTCTTCGCCGGGTCCGAGAAGGAGGCAGTGCACCAGACGGTGCCGGTCTACATCCCGCTGCTGCTGCCGCTGACGATCATCGCCGTCCCGGCGGCCGACCTGGTGCTCGCCATCGTGCGGCGCACCTGGCGCGGCCAGTCCCCGTTCGCGGCCGACCGCGGCCACCTGCACCACCGTCTCCTCGAGATCGGGCACTCGCACAGCCGGGCCGTCCTCATCATGTACTTCTGGTCGGCGCTGATCGCCTTCGGAGCCCTGGCCTACTCGGTGAACTCCGGGGCCATGTGGATCGTGCTCGGCATCATGGCGCTCAGCGCGGTGGGCCTGGTCCTGCTCCTGCTGCCGCGCTTCACGCCGCGTACCCCGCGCTGGGCCGAGCACTTCGTGCCGCCGCGCTACCGCCGGCGCAAGGCCGTCGACGTACCCGCGGAGCCCGCGACGCCGACCGCGTACGCGGCCGGCGCAGAGCCGCACGGCGAGGCCGAGGACGACGGTGTCCAGGGTGAGGAACACCGCACTCCGGTGGCCGTGGGTGTGTCAGGAGTCAACGGGGCGACCGCCGTCGGCCCTCGTTCACGCGTCCTGGAAGAGCGCAGGACCGGAACGTCGCGCTGACGCCGGGTAAGAATCTTGCAAGAGCCGTCCCCTGGGCGGCTCTTGGAAAATGCCCTAATACCAGACAAGTCGGCCGCCAGAGTGCACAGACGCGCGCGTTCACTCTCATGTGTGACCCCGGGCACACCAACCAGGTAAAGACCTCATCAAATAGTTTGTGATACGGTTCACGAGAACCCAGGACGGAGCCGAAGGACCGCAGTGCGACGGTTCATCGGCGTGAGGTTCTCTCTCTGTCCGGGACTACGCTCGTCCATGACGACACCTGCCCCCTTGAACAAGCGGAGTTGCCGCCATGCCCTCCAACGACGTCCGGATCCTCCTCCAGGCCGCTGTGCCCACAGCTGCCGTCGGCGCAGTCGCAGCCGTCGTCAGTGGTGTGGTCGCCGGTGGTGAGGGAGCGGTCGGGGCGCTCGTGGCGACGCTGGTCGTGATCCTGTTCATGGGCATCGGGCTGTACGTCCTGCAGCGCACCGCCAAATCGCTTCCGCACCTTTTCCAGGCGATGGGTCTGATGCTCTACACGGCACAGATTCTTCTGCTGTTCATCTTCGTCGCGGCCTTCAAGAACACGACGTTGTTCAACCCCAAGGCGTTCGCCGTCACGCTTGTCGCCACCACGCTCGCGTGGATCGGCGCCCAGGCGCGTGCCCACATGAAGGCCAAGATCCTGTACGTCGAACCCGACTCCTCGAAGGGCGACAAGCCCGAAAAGACGGGGCACTCGTCGTGAGGGGTAGGGCCGGGATAAGCGCACGTTGGGGATCCTGCTATCGTCCGGTGCCAACTGCGGCATCGCGGGCGCGGGCATCTGAGCTGACGCCTGCTCTAGCGCGAGGCTCGATGCCCTCTTGCCGCCCCCACATCCGTAACACCAGTCCAGTGCCGAACCGCGGCTGTTCGCCGCGCCGACACAACGAGGTTGCCGTACCCATGCGCCACGCTGAAGGAGCCCGCGGTGAGTGCTGACCCGACGCAGGTGCTCGCCTTCGAGACCGACTGCCACATCTTCGACGGCTGTGGATTCCCGGCTCCCGGCCTGCACTCGTTCCTGTTCGAGCCCCTGGTGGGCGATGCGGACAGCAGCGTGTATTTCAACAAGACGATGCTCCTGGCGCTGCTCGGCTCCGTCATCATCATCGGTTTCTTCTGGGCCGCCTTCCGTAAGCCGAAGGTCGTCCCGGGCAAGCTGCAGATGGTGGCCGAGGCGGGCTACGACTTCATCCGTCGCGGTGTCGTCTACGAGACCATCGGCAAGAAGGAAGGCGAGAAGTACGTCCCGCTGGTCGTCTCGCTGTTCTTCTTCATCTGGATGATGAACCTCTGGTCGATCATCCCGGTCGCGCAGTTCCCGGTCACGTCGATCATCGCGTACCCCGCGGTCCTCGCTCTGATCGTCTACGTTCTGTGGGTCTCGCTGACCTTCAAGCGGCACGGATTCGTCGGTGGTTTCAAGAACATCACCGGATACGACAAGTCGCTGGGCCCGGTCCTCCCGCTGGCCATGTTCATCGAACTCCTCTCGAACCTCCTCGTGCGGCCGTTCACGCACGCGGTGCGGCTCTTCGCGAACATGTTCGCGGGCCACACCCTGCTGCTGCTGTTCACGATCGCCAGCTGGTACCTGCTCAACGGCATCGGGATCGCCTACGCGGGCGTCTCGTTCGTCATGGTGATCGTGATGACGGCCTTCGAGCTGTTCATCCAGGCCCTGCAGGCGTACGTCTTCGTGCTCCTCACCTGCACCTTCATCCAGGGCGCGCTCGCCGAGCACCACTGAGCCACCCCTCCAGTAGAACCCCCTAAGCGTCCGGTGGCCAACCCCCGCCGGTCCGTACAGAGAAGGAAGAATCAGCATGGCTGCCACTGAGACCCTCGCCGCTGTCTCCGGCTCCCTCGGCTCCATCGGCTACGGCCTCGCCGCCATCGGCCCCGGCGTCGGCGTCGGCATCATCTTCGGTAACGGCACCCAGGCCCTTGCCCGTCAGCCCGAGGCCGCCGGCCTCATCCGCGCCAACCAGATCCTCGGCTTCGCCTTCTGTGAGGCGCTCGCCCTCATCGGTCTGGTCATGCCGTTCGTCTACGGCGTCTGACGTCGGATTCACGACAGACCGCCCACTAGACGAAAGGCACTGATATGAGCCAGCTGCTCACTGTCGCGGCCGAGGAGATGGAAAATCCCCTCATCCCGCCGATTCCCGAGCTGGTCATCGGCCTGATCGCCTTCGTCATCGTCTTCGGCTTCCTCGCCAAGAAGCTCCTCCCGAACATCAACAAGGTTCTGGAGCAGCGTCGCGAGGCCATCGAGGGCGGTATCGAGAAGGCCGAGGCCGCTCAGACCGAGGCCCAGAGCGTGCTCGAGCAGTACAAGGCTCAGCTCGCCGAGGCACGGCACGAGGCCGCGCGCCTGCGCCAGGAGGCGCAGGAGCAGGGCGCCACGCTCATCGCCGAGATGCGCGCGGAAGGCCAGCGGCAGCGTGAGGAAATCATCGCCGCCGGTCACACCCAGCTCGCGGCCGACCGCAAGGCCGCCGCGTCCGCGCTGCGCCAGGACGTCGGCCAGCTGGCCACCGAACTGGCCGGCAAGCTCGTCGGCGAGTCCCTCGAGGACCACGCCCGGCAGAGCCGCACCATCGACCGGTTCCTCGACGGTCTCGACGAGACCGCTTCGCAGGCCGAGGCCACGCGATGAACGGGGCGAGCCGCGAGGCCCTGGCTGCCGCACGTGAGCGTCTCGACGCGCTGACGGACAACACGTCCGTGGACGCGGCGCAGCTCGCATCCGAGCTGGCCGCCGTCACCGCGCTGCTCGACCGCGAGGTGTCACTGCGCCGGGTCCTCACCGACCCGTCGCAGGCCGGAGAGGCGAAGGCCGAACTGGCCGGACGCCTCCTCGCCGGCCAGGTCAGCGGTACGACCGCCGACCTGGTGGCCGGCCTGGTGCGGGCCCGCTGGTCGCGCTCGCGCGACCTGGTGGACTCCGTCGAGGAGCTGGCTGACACCGCCGACCTCACGGCGGCGCAGCGTGCGGGCAAGCTCGACGACGTGGAGGACGAGCTGTTCCGGTTCGGCCGGATCGTCTCTTCCAGCACCGGACTGCGGGCTGCCCTGACCGATCGCGGCGCCACGACCGCGGCCAAGAGCGAACTGCTGCGCAGTCTGCTCGGCGGCCGGGCCGACGCCGTCACCGAGCGGTTGGTCACGCGCCTTGTGACCGCGCCCCGGGGACGTAGCCTGGAAGCGGGACTCGAGTCCCTGTCCAAGCTCGCCGCCGAGCGTCGTGACCGCATGGTCGCCGTCGTCACCTCGGCGGTCGTGCTGAGCCCGTCGCAGAAGCAGCGCCTGGGCGCCGCCCTCGCGAAGCTCTACGGCCGTCAGATGCACCTCAACCTCGACGTGGACCCCGAGGTCCTCGGCGGAATCCGGGTGCAGGTCGGCGACGAGATCATCAACGGCTCGATCGCGGACCGGCTGGCGGACGCCAGCCGCCGCATGGCGGGCTAGCAGCAACTCAATACGCGTACACGGCAGTACCTAAGAAGTACTTACGGCCCTGGTTGGGCCGTGCAGAGGATTCCTGGGGGCTGACCCCAGACCCCCCAAGAAAACTTCGGGCCCAACAAGGAGAGCAGGGAACCCAGATGGCGGAGCTCACGATCCGGCCGGAGGAGATCCGGGATGCGCTGGAGAACTTTGTCCAGTCGTACAAGCCGGACGCGGCCTCGCGCGAGGAGGTCGGTACGGTCACCCTTGCCGGCGACGGCATCGCGAAGGTCGAGGGCCTGCCCTCGGCCATGGCCAACGAACTGCTGAAGTTCGAGGACGGCACCCTCGGTCTCGCACTGAACCTGGAAGAGCGCGAGATCGGTGCGGTCGTCCTCGGTGAGTTCAGCGGTATCGAGGAGGGCCAGCCGGTCACCCGTACCGGCGAGGTCCTGTCGGTCGCGGTGGGCGAGGGCTACCTCGGTCGCGTCGTCGACCCGCTCGGCACCCCGATCGACGGTCTCGGCGAGATCGAGACGTCCGGCCGCCGCGCCCTCGAGCTGCAGGCCCCGGGCGTCATGGCCCGTAAGTCGGTGCACGAGCCGATGGAGACCGGCTACAAGGCCGTCGACGCGATGACCCCGATCGGCCGTGGCCAGCGTCAGCTGGTCATCGGTGACCGTCAGACCGGCAAGACCGCTCTGGCCGTCGACACGATCATCAACCAGCGTGACAACTGGCGCACGGGCGACCCGAAGAAGCAGGTCCGCTGCGTCTACGTCGCCATCGGTCAGAAGGGCTCGACCATCGCCTCCGTGCGTGGCGCCCTCGAAGAGGCCGGCGCGCTGGAGTACACGACCATCGTCGCCGCCCCGGCGTCCGACCCGGCCGGCTTCAAGTACCTGGCGCCGTACACCGGTTCGGCCATCGGCCAGCAGTGGATGTACGAGGGCAAGCACGTCCTCATCATCTTCGACGACCTCTCGAAGCAGGCCGACGCCTACCGCGCCGTGTCCCTGCTGCTCCGCCGTCCGCCGGGGCGCGAGGCCTACCCGGGTGACGTCTTCTACCTGCACTCCCGTCTCCTCGAGCGCTGCGCGAAGCTCTCGGACGAGCTGGGCGCGGGCTCGATGACCGGTCTGCCGATCGTCGAGACGAAGGCCAACGACGTCTCGGCGTTCATCCCGACCAACGTCATCTCCATCACCGACGGCCAGTGCTTCCTGGAGTCGGACCTGTTCAACGCTGGTCAGCGCCCCGCGCTGAACGTCGGTATCTCCGTCTCCCGAGTCGGTGGTTCCGCGCAGCACAAGGCGATGAAGCAGGTTTCCGGCCGTCTGCGCGTGGACCTCGCCCAGTTCCGTGAGCTCGAGGCGTTCGCCGCCTTCGGTTCCGACCTGGACGCCGCGTCGAAGTCGCAGCTGGAGCGCGGTCAGCGGATGGTCGAGCTGCTCAAGCAGGCTCAGTACCAGCCGATGGCCACCGAGGACCAGGTCGTCTCCGTCTGGGCCGGCACCACCGGCAAGATGGACGACGTACCGGTCAACGACATCCGCCGCTTCGAGAAGGAGCTCCTCGAGTACCTGCACCGCAAGGAGCAGGGCCTCATGACCTCCATCAAGGAGGGCGGCAAGATGTCCGACGACACCCTGCAGGCCATCGCCGACGCGATCGCGGACTTCAAGAAGCAGTTCGAGACGTCGGACGGCAAGCTGCTCGGCGAGGACACCCCTGCCGCTGCGGGCAAGTGACGACGGAAGGGACCTGACTCATGGGAGCCCAGCTCCGGGTCTACAAGCGTCGCATCAAATCCGTCACCGCGACCAAGAAGATCACCAAGGCGATGGAGATGATCGCCGCCTCGCGCGTCGTCAAGGCGCAGCGCAAGGTGGCGGCCTCCACGCCGTACGCGACCGAGCTCACCCGCGCGGTCACGGCGGTCGGGACCGGTTCGAACACGCAGCACCCGCTGACCACGGAGGCTGAGACGGCGACCCGTTCCGCGGTGCTGCTGCTCACGAGCGACCGCGGACTGGCCGGCGCGTTCAACTCCAACGCCATCAAGGCGGCGGAGAGGCTGACCGCCCGTCTCGAGGCCGAGGGCAAGGAGGTCGACACGTACATCGTCGGCCGCCGTGGTCTGGCCCACTACAACTTCCGGGAGCGCAAGGTCTCGGAGTCGTGGGCGGGCTTCACCGACGAGCCCTCGTACGGGGACGCGAAGAACGTCGCGGTCCCGCTGATCGAGGCCATCGAGAAGGAGACGGCGGAGGGCGGCGTGGACGAGATCCACATCGTCTACACCGAGTTCGTCTCGATGATGACGCAGACGGCGATCGACAGCCGTCTGCTGCCGCTCAGCCTCGAAGAGGTGGCGGAGGAGACGTCCGGCAAGGACGAGATCCTTCCGCTGTACGACTTCGAGCCGTCGGCGGAGGACGTCCTCGACGCCCTCCTGCCGCGGTACGTCGAGAGCCGTATCTACAACGCGCTGCTCCAGTCGGCTGCCTCCAAGCACGCCGCCACCCGCCGCGCGATGAAGTCGGCGACCGACAACGCGGGAGACCTGATCACTTCACTCTCCCGATCTGCCAATGCGGCCCGACAGGCCGAAATCACCCAGGAAATCAGCGAGATCGTCGGTGGCACCGCAGCACTGGCCGACGCGACCGCGGGGAGTGACAGGTAATGACGACGACAGTTGAGACGGCCGTTGCCACGGGCCGCGTCGCCCGGGTCATCGGCCCGGTCGTCGACGTGGAATTCCCCGTCGACGCCATGCCGGAGATCTACAACGCCCTTCACGTCGAGGTGGCCGACCCGGCCAACGCCGGCGAGAAGAAGACGCTGACCCTTGAGGTCGCCCAGCACCTGGGTGACGGTCTGGTCCGCACCATCTCCATGCAGCCCACCGACGGTCTGGTCCGCCAGGCCGCGGTGACCGACACGGGCACGGGCATCTCCGTCCCGGTCGGTGACTTCACCAAGGGCAAGGTGTTCAACACCCTCGGTGAGGTGCTGAACTCCGACGAGGCCTACACGGGCGACCGGTGGACCATCCACCGCAAGGCCCCCTCGTTCGACCAGCTCGAGCCGAAGACCGAGATGTTCGAGACGGGTCTGAAGGTCGTCGACCTTCTCACCCCGTACGTCAAGGGCGGCAAGATCGGTCTGTTCGGTGGTGCCGGTGTCGGCAAGACCGTGCTGATCCAGGAAATGATCATGCGTGTCGCCAACCTCCACGAGGGCGTCTCCGTCTTCGCGGGCGTCGGTGAGCGCACCCGTGAGGGCAACGACCTCATCGCGGAGATGGAAGAGAGCGGTGTTCTCGACAAGACCGCTCTTGTCTTCGGTCAGATGGACGAGCCCCCGGGCACCCGTCTGCGTGTGGCGCTGGCCGGTCTGACCATGGCGGAGTACTTCCGCGATGTGCAGAAGCAGGACGTGCTGTTCTTCATCGACAACATCTTCCGCTTCACGCAGGCCGGTTCCGAGGTCTCCACCCTGCTCGGCCGTATGCCGTCCGCGGTGGGTTACCAGCCGACCCTGGCCGACGAGATGGGTCAGCTGCAGGAGCGCATCACCTCGACGCGTGGTCACTCGATCACGTCGATGCAGGCGATCTACGTCCCCGCGGACGACCTGACCGACCCGGCCCCGGCCACCACGTTCGCCCACCTCGACGCGACGACGGTTCTCTCCCGTCCGATCTCCGAGAAGGGCATCTACCCGGCCGTGGACCCGCTGGACTCCACGTCCCGCATCCTGGACCCGCGCTACATCGCGCAGGACCACTACGACGCCGCCATGCGCGTCAAGACGGTCCTGCAGAAGTACAAGGACCTCCAGGACATCATCGCGATCCTCGGTATCGACGAGCTCGGCGAGGAGGACAAGCTCGTCGTCCACCGTGCCCGTCGCGTGGAGCGCTTCCTGTCCCAGAACACCCACGCCGCCAAGCAGTTCACCGGCGTCGACGGGTCGGACGTCCCGCTGGAGGAGTCGATCGCGGCCTTCAACGCGATCATCGACGGCGAGTACGACCACTTCCCGGAGCAGGCGTTCTTCATGTGCGGTGGCATCGAGGACCTGAAGGCGAACGCCAAGGAACTCGGCGTCTCCTGAACCCCGTGTTCTGAGTGAGAGGGGCGGGGCCGTGCCTCGCGGGGCGGGTCCCGCCCTTCTCCACACGCCCATTAGACTTTGACCCAACACCCGGCAGCGAACGCCGGGTGGTGACCCGAGGAGCCCACCTTGGCTGCTGAGCTGCACGTCGAGCTCGTCGCCGCGGACCGCAGTGTCTGGTCCGGCGAGGCCACCCTGGTCGTCGCGCGTACCACGTCCGGCGACATCGGCGTCATGCCCGGTCACCAGCCGCTGCTCGGTGTGCTGGAGTCGGGCCCGGTGACCATCCGTACGAGTGATGGTGGAACGGTCGTCGCCGCGGTGCACGGCGGTTTCATCTCGTTCGCGGACAACAAGCTGTCCCTGCTGGCCGAGATCGCCGAGCTGTCGGACGAGATCGACGTCCAGCGTGCGGAGCGGGCGCTCGAGCGCGCGAAGTCGGACGCGGACGCGTCCGCCGAGCGTCGCGCGGACGTCCGACTGCGGGCGGTGTCGGCGCACTGAAACCGGCGCGCCACAGGAAGTGACTCAGCCGCGGCCAGGACCGGAGCTTTTCCGGACCGGGTCGCGGCTGAGGCGATGCAGGTGCTTTTTTCCTTTCCGTTACCTAGGAGACGAGGAGGTCGGTGTCGATGGTCCTCGCTCTGACTGTGGCCGGGTCGGTAGTAGCGCTGGTGGCGATCGGACTCTTCGTCTTCGGCCTGCGTCGCAGAGTGATCCAGCGTTCGGGCGGCACCTTCGACTGCAGCCTCCGCTGGAACGTCCCGGAGAAGGGCGACACCAGCGGCAAGGGCTGGGGTTACGGCATCGCCCGCTACAACGGTGACCGGATCGAGTGGTTCCGCGTCTTCTCGTACGCGTGGAGGCCGCGCCGCACCCTTGAACGCTCGGCGATCGAGGTGGCCGGCCGCCGGGCCCCCGACGGTGAGGAGGAGCTGGCGCTGCTCTCCGACGCGATCATTCTTACGTGCGTACATCGGGGTACGCGGCTCGAACTTGCCATGAGTGAGGATGCGCTCACCGGGTTCTTGGCCTGGCTGGAAGCCGCGCCGCCCGGGCAGCGAGTGAATGTGGCGTAACCATTCACTCACTGCCCGGGCGGTTGTGCGTGATCTGCCTGCGGGTCCTTCGTGGCTGGGCGCGCAGTTCCCCGCGCCCATCGAGGGCCCGGGGCCGGCTAGTTCAGGCCGTTGTTGACTGCCGTCACCAGCTCACCGTTGCTGGTGTCGCCGCTGAACTCCCAGAAGAACGCGCCGCCCAGGCCCTGGTTCTTGGCCCAGGTCATCTTCGTGCCGATGGTGGCCGGGGTGTCGTAGCTCCACCAGTTGCTGCCGCAGTGCGCGTAGGCCGTGCCGGCGATGGTGCCGGTGGCCGGGCAGGAGTTCTTGAGGATCTTGTAGTCCTCGATGCCCGCCTCGTACGTGCCGGGTGCCGCGCCGGTCGCCGTGCCGCCGGGAGCGGACTGGGTGACCCCGGTCCAGCCGCGGCCGTAGAACCCGATGCCGAGCAGCAGCTTCTTCGCCGGTACGCCCTTGGCCTTGAGCTTGGCGATCGCGTCGGCCGAGTTGAAGCCGGCCGCCGGGATGCCCGCGTACGAGGTCAGCGGGGAGTGCGGGGCGGTCGGGCCGGCGGGGGTGAAGGCGCCGAAGTAGTCGTACGTCATCACGTTGTACCAGTCGAGGTACTGCGAGGCGCCGCCGTAGTCGGCCGCGTCGATCTTGCCGCCGGACGAGCCGTCCGCCGTGATGGCCGCCGTGACCAGGTAGTTCGGGCCGAACTCGGTGCGCAGCGCCTGGCTGAGCGTCTTGAACGAGCTGAAGCCGGAGGTGTCGCAGCTCAGGCCGCAGGCGTTCGGGTACTCCCAGTCGATGTCGATGCCGTCGAAGACGTCGGCCCAGCGCGGGTCCTCGACGACCGCCTTGCAGGACTTGGCGAAGGCTGCCGGGTTGGCGGCGGCCTCACCGAAGCCGCCCGAGTAGGTCCAGCCGCCGAACGAGTACAGCACCTTGATGTGCGGGTACTTGGCCTTCAGCTGGCGGAGCTGGTTGAAGTTGCCGCGCAGCGGCTGGTCCCAGGTGTCGGCGGTGCCGCTGACGGACTGGTCGGCGGTGTACGCCTTGTCGGTGGCCGCGTACGCGTCGTCGAGGAGGCACTTGCCGCCCTTGACGTTGCCGAACGCGTAGTTGATGTGGGTGATCTTCGACGCGGAGCCGGAGGTGACCAGGTTCTTCACGTGGTAGTTGCGCCCGTAGACGCCCCACTCGGTGAAGTAGCCGAGCTTGACCTTGTCGCCGGTGGGCGGCGGGTCGGTGGTCCCGCCGGTGGTGCGCACGGCGGTCGAGCCGCTCACCGGTCCTGTCTGGTCGGCGGTGTCACGGGCCTGGACGGTGTACGAGTAGTCGCTGCCCGCGGTCAGGCCGGTGTCGGTGTACGAGGTTCCGGTCACCGTGGCGACCTTGGCGCCGTCGCGCAGGACGTCGTAGTTCTTGACGCCCTTGTCGTCGGTGGCCGCGCTCCAGGCGAGCTTCACCGAGGTGTCGGTGATGCCGGAGGCGGTCGGCTTGCCCGGCGCCGAGGGCGGGTTGTCGCCCGGGACCGTGGGGCCGCCGTCACAACTGCCGCCGTTGAGCTTGCAGTTGGCGGGGGAGCCGGCGCCCGAGCCGTTGAAGCCGAAGGAGAGGGAGGCGCCCGGTGCGAGGGTGCCGTTCCAGGACTTGTTCTTGGCGGTCCAGTGGGTGCCGGAGTTGGTGACGTCGGCGTCCCAGGCGGAGGTGACCGAGGTGCCCGAGGGGAAGTCCCACTCGACGGTCCAGGAGCTGATGGCCGTGGTGCCCGTGTTCTTGACGGTCCACTTGCCCTCGAAGCCGGACCCCCAGTCCTGGGTCTTGGCGTAGGTGGCGGTCGCCGACGTGGCGGCGGAGGCGGGGCTCGCGAGCCCGACCAGGGCGGCGAACGGCAGCAGCAGGGTGGTGAGCCCTGCCACGGCTCTGTGTCCAAGTCTGTGTCCGAGGCGCATCCGCGTCTCCTTGGGGGAGTTTGATGAGGTGCGCAGGACAATAGAAAGGTCTGGACCATAGGTCAATAGGTCCAGACCATTGAGGCGTAGTGGGGCGGCTACTTGTTACACGCCCAACTCCTGCGCCAATACGGCTGCTTGGACCCGGCTGCGGAGCTCCAGCTTGCCCAGCAGGCGGCTGACGTGGGTCTTCACCGTGGCCTCCGCCATGTCCAGGCGTACTCCGATCTCCGCGTTGGACAGGCCCTCGCCGAGGCAGGAGAGGACCTCCCGCTCCCGCCGGGTCAGCGCGTCGAGGACGGCCGGGTCGACCGACGGCTCGCGCACCGGCTTCGCGGCGAACTCCGCGATCAGCCGCCGGGTGACCGCGGGCGCGATCAGGCCCTCGCCGCGCGCCACCGTGCGGACCGCGTCGAGGAGTTGACGGGCCTCGGTGTTCTTCAGGAGGAAACCGGAGGCACCCGCGCGCAGCGCTCCGAACACGTACTCGTCCAGGTCGAAGGTCGTCAGTACGAGGACGTCGGCGAGGTTCTCGTCGACGACCTGACGGGTGGCCGAGACGCCGTCGAGCCGGGGCATCTGGACGTCCATCAGGACCAGGTCCGGCCGCAGCTCCCTGGCCAGGGACACCGCCTGCTCGCCGTCCGCGGCCTCGCCGACCACCTCGATGTCGGGGGCGCTGCGCAGGATGAGGACGAGGCCCGCGCGTACGGCGGACTGGTCCTCGGCGACGAGCACACGGATCATTCGGTCTCTCCTTCGGTGATCGGCAAGGTGGCGCGGACCGTCCAGATCTTGCCGCCCTCCAGGCCGTCGGGGTCTTCGGGTTCTTCGGGTCCGGCCTCGAACGTGCCGTGCAGCAGGGCGACCCGCTCGCTCATCCCGACCAGGCCCGCGCCGGAGCCCGGAGCGCGCGGGCCGCTGTCCCGGCCGCCGCCGAACGGGCTGGTCACGCGCACGTCCAGGGCGTGCTCGCGCTGGGTGAGGGCGACGGTGACCCGGCCGGGGGAGGCGTGCTTGAGTGCGTTGGTCAGGGATTCCTGCACTATGCGGTAGGCGGCCATCTCGACCGGGGCCGGCAGTGAAGTGCGCGTGCAGTCGAGGTGCACGTCGAGGCCGTTGGCGCGGGCATGGTCCACGAGCGCGCCGAGCCCGTCGAGAGTGGGCGCGGCGACCGGCTCCGTGTCGCCGCTGCTGTCGCGCAGGATGCCGATGAGGCGGCGCATCTCCGCGAGCCCCGCGACGCTGTTCTCGCGGATGACACCGAGGGCCTCCTTCGACGTGTCCGCGTCGTCGAGCGAGAGCGCGGCCGTCGAGTGGATGGCGATCGCGGACAGGTGGTTGGCGACCATGTCGTGCAACTCCCGGGCCATGCGCGCCCGTTCCGCCGTGACGGCCTGGCTGCGGTCCATCTCGGCCAGCAGGGCGGTCTGTTCGGCGCGCAGCCGGGCCGCGTCGGCGGCGTTGCGGTGGCTCCGGACGATCCAGCCGGTGGCGGCGGGCGCGAGGGCCACGACGCCGACGCCCACGCCGATCAACAGGGCCTCCGGCTCACGCCAGACCGCCACGGGCGCGATCGTCCCGGCCACCGTGAGCAGCCCGGTGATCCACGGGATGCGCCGGGCCGAGGCGGGCGGTCCGTACAGCACCGCCGCGTACACGAGGTCGGTGAACATCACGAGGGTGGCCAGGCTGCCCCGTGTGAACAGGTCCGCGATCACCGCGACCGTGCCGACGAGCAGGGCCGTGCGCGGCCCGGTCCGGCGCAGCAGCTCGCAGCCCGCCATCACCACCAGGGGCACCAGCAGCGCCCGGCTGTCGGGCCACAGGACGATGGGCTCGCCGGCCGGCCGGGTGCCCAGCCCGACCGCGTACAGGAAGAGCCCGCCGAACAGCCCCGCGGCCGCGATCCGCACGTCGTCGCGGTGGGGGCGGGGGAGTCGTACGGCCATGACTCCATCCAACACGCAGTGCGCGCCCGGCGCCCGGTCCCGGGGGACGGTCCTCGGCTACATCGAAGGATGCAGTGCCGTTTCGTCACTGGCGACGACGAGTACGGCCCGGATCGCCGGGAGCCTGGAAGGGTGACCGAGAGGAGCGAGTCGTGATCGTCACGCTGATCATCGTCTGTGAAGTCGGCTTCTGGGTGCTGCTGGCCGCGGGTCTGGCCTTCCGCTACCTGCTGAAGATGCCCCGCACGGGCATGGCCCTGCTGCTGTGCGAGCCCCTGCTGGAGGTCGTCCTGCTGGTGGTCACCGCACTGGACCTGAAGGACGGCGCCGAGCCGAGCTGGAAGCACGGACTGGCCGCGCTCTACATCGGCTACACCGTCGGGCACGGCCACCGGACGGTGAAATGGCTCGACGGCCACGCGGCCCACCGTCTCGCCGGTGCCGAGCGGCCGGCCCGCCCGCCGAGGTACGGCATGGCCCGGGCCCGGCACGAGGGCAAGGTGTGGCTCGGCACGGTGACGGCCGCGGCCGTCGCGACCGCCCTGCTGCAGCTCGCCATCTGGTACGTCGACGACCCCGGCAGCACCGGATCGCTGGAGAGCTGGCGGTACGTGGCGTGGCGGGCCGCGGGCATCCACGGCCTGATCGCCCTGACGTACGCGATCTGGCCGAAGAAGGCACCCGCGGGCCCGGCACAGGAACAGCCGGCCCGGACGCTGACCAAGCGCTAGCGCTCGCCGCCCGGGACCCACAGCACGTCCCCGACCTCCTTGTTCGCCGTCCTGGCCAGGATGAACAGGAGGTCGGACAGGCGGTTGAGGTAGGTCGCCGTCAGCGCGTTCATCACCTCGCCGTGGGCCTCCAGGGCCGCCCAGGTCGACCGCTCGGCCCGGCGGACCACCGTGCACGCCTGGTGGAGGAGGGCCGCGCCGGGCGTACCGCCGGGGAGGATGAAGGAGCGGAGCTTCTCCAGCTGCCCGTTGAAGTGGTCGCAGTCCGCCTCCAGCTTGTCGACGTAGAACTGCTCGACGCGCAGCGGCGGGAACTCGGGCTTCTCGACGACCGGGGTGGACAGGTCGGCGCCCACGTCGAACAGGTCGTTCTGGACGCGGGTGAGGACCTTCACGACCTCCTCGTCGAGGCCGCCGAGAGCGATCGCCGTACCGATGACCGCGTTCGCCTCGTTGGTGTCCGCGTACGCCGAGATCCGCAGATCCGTCTTCGCGGTCCGGCTCATGTCGCCGAGGGCCGTGGTGCCCCGGTCGCCGGTCCTGGTGTAGATGCGCGTCAGATTGACCATGCGGCCAGCGTAGTTACGCCCCGGTCCTCCGGAGAGCAGGTGTGCCCACCGTCACGGCGAGGCAGCCGCCGACGTGTACGGGGGACCGGGCGCCGCTCCTCCGTACGAGGTGTCCCGGGGGTGTCGGTCCTCCTTGCGGACATGGGGGACCTTTTGCGTGAGAAGGTCCTCAACTACGCCGTACGGGCGGCGCCATGAGCCTCTCGGTGTGATGTCCGTCAGATGAGACGTGACGCGCGTTACTTACCGGTCACACAGCCCCTCACGGACGCTAGGGTCCGCCGAAGAGGCAATTTGAACAGCGTGTTAAGGGGAGTCGGACTGTGGCACGGAAGCTCGCCGTCATCGGAGCCGGACTCATGGGTTCCGGTATCGCCCAGGTCTCGGCGCAGGCCGGCTGGGACGTCGTCCTGAGGGATGTCACCGACGAGGCGCTGACCCGTGGCACCGACGGCATCAAGGCCTCGTTCGACAGGTTCGTGAGCAAGGGCAAGCTGGACGCCGACGCGGCCGGGGCGGCGCTGGGGCGCATCACCACGACCACCGATCTGGACGCGGCCGCCGACGCCGACATCGTCGTCGAGGCCGTCTTCGAGAAGCTGGAAGTCAAGCACGAGATCTTCCGTACGCTCGACGGGCTGGTGAAGGACGAGACCGTACTGGCCTCCAACACCTCCGCCATCCCGATCACCAAGATCGCGGCGGCCACCGGGCGCCCGGAGCGGGTCGTCGGCGTCCACTTCTTCTCGCCGGTCCCGATGATGCAGCTGTGCGAGCTCGTCCGCGGCTACAAGACGAGCGACGAAACGCTCGCCACCGCCCGGGAGTTCGCCGAGTCGGTCGGCAAGACCTGCATCGTCGTCAACCGTGACGTGGCGGGCTTCGTGACCACCCGGCTCATCTCGGCCCTCGTCGTCGAGGCGGCCAAGCTGTACGAGTCGGGCGTGGCCACCGCCGAGGACATCGACCTCGCCTGCAAGCTGGGCTTCGGTCACGCCATGGGGCCCCTGGCCACCGCCGACCTCACGGGCGTCGACATCCTGCTGCACGCGACGAGCAACATCTACACCGAGTCCCAGGACGAGAAGTTCGCACCGCCGGAACTGATGCGCCGGATGGTTGATGCCGGTGACATCGGACGCAAGAGCGGGCAGGGCTTCTACACGTACTGATGCACGTACTGACTCTGTGGTGATCTTCGACCGGTCACGCCGCCACTCGTAGGAGTGAATTCGGTATCGGTTCGCTCACAGAGGGCAACTTCTGCCCCGGTACGGCAGTCAGTCCTGGCAACACAGGGCACGACGAAGACGCTGAGTACGAATACGCACTCTCGGGGAGCGCATATGCACATCAGGGGCGACCACGCCGAGCTGGTCGTCGGGGGCCGCCTCGACGTCCGCAGCGCGGCGGACGCCCGTACGGTCCTGCACTCGGCCGTCGACGACGGAGCCGGCGACCTGGTGCTCGACCTGTCAGAGCTGGACTCCTGGGACGCCACCGGGCTCGGTGTCATCATGGGGGCCCACCGGCGGGCGGGGCGGTGCGGCCGGAGGCTTGTGCTGCGCGGCGTCCCGCCGCAGATGCAGCGCCTGCTGGTGGCCACCCGCCTCCACCGGATCCTGGCGATCGAGGGCGGAATCGGCGTCGAATCGCTGCCCCGTGTGTGATCCCGCCCCTCACCGGATGTGACACGGCGTCACTGTCGCAAACGGCGAAGATCGGATAGGAAGCCGCGTACGAACCCGTACGCGGTGAACAATCCTCACGAAGCTGTGACGTCTCGGACGGCGCGGTACCCCGTGTGTTCGTAGATACTGTGCGAAGGTTTAGGGTTCGGCTGCCCGCGTAATGACGAACCCGTGAGCGGGCACCGGACCAGAAGCGACAGCGCAGTGTGCGGCAAGGCCGGGAGGGGCTCGGCACACGACGCTTTTGGGGGGCTTGGACCTATGGACCCGATGAACCGGGGACCCGAAGAGTACGGCCACGACGACTCGGCGCCGCGACAGCGCCCACCACGCGATCCTCTGACGCACGTGCTGGGGCAGGGGAGCGCCCCGCACACGCCGGCACTGGCCCGCACCGTGCAGCTCGTCGCGGGCGATCACCTGCTCACCGTCAATCCCGTCGACGGCAGCGAGATCGAGCTCTGCCCGCCGGGCGAGCGGCCGCCGCGGCCCACGAAGTTCAGCGCAGCCGAGCGGGCCGAGGCGGCCCGCTCGACCCGACCGCCCGTACCGCCCGGGGCCTCGTCGGCCGGACTGCCGCTCCTGGAGCGCCAGGAGGAGCGCGAGAGGCTCGTGCGCCTGCTCGCGCGCGGTCGCTCCGTACGGCTCACCGGGCCCTCGGGCTCGGGCCGGACCGTGCTCCTGGACGCCGTCGCCGACGACTGCGCGGACCTCGCGCCCGACGGCGTGGTCCGCCTCAGCGGTCACCGCCGTACTGCGGACGACCTGCTGCACGACCTCTTCGCGGCCGTCCACAACGCTCCGCTGCACCGGCCGGAACAGGACGAACTGCTCGCCCTCGTCCACGAGATCGGCGCGGTCGTCGTCCTGGACGACGTGGAGTTCGGCGGCAGCGCGCTCGACGACCTGCTCGACGCGACACCCGAGTGCGCCTTCCTGGTCTCCGCGACACCCGAGATCGCCGCACCGTCCACCGACTCGCTCCTCGAAGAGGTCTTCCTGGGCGGACTCGGCCGCGGCGGCGGTCTCGAACTGCTGGAGCGGGCCGTCGGCCGCGTCCTGACCGATGACGAGGCCAACTGGGCCGGCGACCTGTGGTTCGAGTCCGAGGGGCTCCCGCTGCGCTTCGTCCAGGCCGGCGCCCTGCTGCGCCAGCGCGACCAGCTGCGCGCCGACCCGAGCGCCTTCGACGAGTTCGGCTACTACGAGGACGCGCCCGTGGACGCGCCCTTCGACGCCGAGGACGGCCACGACGTGCCGCTGCCCTCGCTCGCCGAGGGTGCCGCGCCCGCCGCGCTGCTCGCCTCACGGCTCAGCGAGTCGGCGCGCGCCACCCTGCGCTTCGCCGTCGCGCTGGGCGGCGAGGTCCCGCACCAGGCGCATCTGCCCGCCCTCGTGGGGGACACGCACGCGGACGCCGCGCTCGCGGAGCTCGTCGGCTGCGCGCTCGTCACCCCGGTCGGTTCGCACTACCGGCTCG
Organism: Streptomyces sp. BV286; assembly: GCF_019090165.1. Classification (GTDB taxonomy): domain Bacteria; phylum Actinomycetota; class Actinomycetes; order Streptomycetales; family Streptomycetaceae; genus Streptomyces. The sequence goes on along the minus strand of NZ_JAHRIB010000147.1, from coordinate 65,347 downwards.
CGGCCGGCGTGCAGACCCAGCTGGAGGCGGCGGGCTACGCGTCCGACGCCGGGGAAACGGTCCACAGCGCCGCCCGGCACTACGCCTGGTGGGCCGGGCATCCGTCCGTCACCCCGGAGCGGGTCTCCGCGGAGGCGGACGCCGTGCTCGCCGCGCTGACCGCCCTGGCGCCGGTCACCGTCCCGCCCGCCGAGGACGAGGAGAGCTCCACCGCGGTGGAGCTGGCCCGGACGGCCGCGCCCGCGTTCGCCGCGGGACTGCACTGGAGTGCCTGGGAGCGTGCGCTGCGCTCCGGCGCCGAGGCGGCCCGGCTCTCCGGCGAGGTCTCGGATCAAGCCTATTTCCACCACGAGTTGGGCATCCTGGCGCTCTGCGGCGGGCAGCTCGACCGGGCCCGCGCCGAACTGGAGGCCTCCATCGGCCTGCGCGGCGCCCTCGCGGACAAGCGCGGCACGGTCGCGGGCCGGCGTGCCCTCGCCCTGGTCGCGGACCGCTCGGGCACCACGCCTCCGGCGGGCACCACACCCTCGGCGGGCATCGGCCCGACCACGGGCGAGGAGGTGCCCGACGCGCGGTACGAGGAGTCGGCGTCACCGCCCGGAGGCGTGCCGGCCGCGTTCGCGGCGGTCCCCTCGCTGCAGGGGCCCGGTGAGCCCGCCACGCTGATCACGCACCGGACCGGGTCCTCCTCCTCGGCGAAGACCGGCGGGGTCAAGGGCCTGGTCAACGGCACCCGGCGCAATCTGGTGGCGGCCGGGGCGGGCGCTCTGCTCGCCGCCGTGCTCGGCACGGTGGTGACGCTCGGAGCGACCTCCAACCCGGACGACAACACCCCGTCCGAGAAGGTCGGCGTCAACCCGTCCGCCAGCGCGGGCGAGGGCGGCGACGGACTCGGCGCGGAGCGGCCGAGGAAGGGCAGCAGCGACGCGGACTCGACGAACCGGCCGGCCGACCCGGGCAAGGACGGTGTCCTCGGGACCGACGACGACCCGACGCCGACCGCGAGCACCGAGCCGTCGGACGACCCGAGCGGGTCGAAGGAGCCGAGCCCGAGCACGTCCACGACGAAGCCGCCGACCTCACCCAGGCCGTCGACCTCGCCGAAGCCGACGCCCACTCCGACGCCCACCCCGACCCCGACGCCGACTCCCACGCCGACCGGGCCCTCCGGGGAGCCCAGCGAGACCCCGCCGTCGACGCCGGAGACCTCGGACTCGGCCAGCGGCCCGGCATCCAGCCCGGCCGAGACCAGCAGCGCCGCGAGCAGCCCGGCGGACTCCGGCTCCGGTACGGCCGGCACGTCGCCGGTGATCTGAGCGGCGAGGCACGACGACCGCGTACGTACGGCATGACAGTGGGCCGGGTCCTGTGGAAGGACCCGGCCCACTGCCATGCCGTACGAGCGGCCCCGTGGCCGTCAGAACAGCCGCAGCTTGTCGTCCTCGATGCCCCGCAGCGCGTTGTAGTCGAGGACCGCGCAGCCGATGCCCCGGTCCGTGGCGAGGACGCGCGCCTGGGGCTTGATCTCCTGGGCGGCGAAGATGCCGCGGACCGGCGCGAGGTGCGGGTCGCGGTTCAACAGCTCCAGGTAGCGCGTCAGTTGCTCCACGCCGTCGATCTCGCCCCGCCGCTTGATCTCCACGGCGACGGTACGGCCCTCCGCGTCGCGGCAGAGGATGTCGACCGGGCCGATGGCCGTCATGTACTCGCGGCGGATCAGCGAGTAGCCCTCTCCGAGGGTGTCGATGCGGTCGGCCAGGAGCTCCTGGAGGTGCGCCTCCACGCCGTCCTTGATCAGGCCGGGGTCCACGCCGAGCTCGTGCGAGGAGTCGTGGAGGACCTCCTCCATGGTGATGATGAGCTTCTCGCCCGCCTTGTTGATGACGGTCCAGACACCCGCCGTGCCTTCACCGTCCCCCGGCCCCTCCTTCAGGGTGCAGGGCGGCGACATCCAGTTGAGGGGCTTGTAGGCCCGGTCGTCCGCATGGATCGAGACACTGCCGTCCGCCTTCACGAGGATGAGGCGGGGGGCCGACGGGAGATGGGCGGTGAGCCGGCCCGCGTAGTCAACGGAGCAGCGGGCAATGACGAGACGCATGGTCGGCAACGCTACTCGACCGGTGCGGGTCGGCGCGATCCGCCCAGGAGGCTCGTTGACCGCAACTCTTCCGGTCGCCCCTGTTTCCCCGGATAAGCCCTGTTCGAAAGTGGCCGGTTGTGTGCACGTTGGGACTGGCCTGGTTTCTCAATGTCCTGGTGCGGCCACGAACAGTTGCCTACCGTATAAACGGGAGGTCGCGACGCGTGTACTCAGCGTGTTCGGCGTCACGGTCTCCTTACCTGTCCGTCAACCCCCTCGGCCGAGGGGGTGCGAGAGGAGAACCCATGTCGCTGGACGTCTCACCGGCCCTACTCGAAAAGGCCGAGCGAGGCGAGGTCGACGAAGCGGAATTCGTCGACTGCGTCCGGACCTCCCTGCCCTACGCATGGGAGATGATCAGCTCCCTGGTGGCTCAGCTGAAGGTGGACGGCGGCAACTTCGCCGACAACCAGACGCCTCCGCCGGACGAGCAGGCGCGTGGCCAGCTGCTGCGTGCGCTCGCGAGCGACGCGATACGCGGTGCGCTGCAGCGGCACTTCGGCGTACGCCTGGCCTTCCAGAACTGCCATCGGGTGGCAGTGTTCCCGCTGGACGGCTCGGTGGACGACACTCTGGCCCGCTTCACGTCGGTGCGCAGTCAGTTGCTGAACCAGTCGCCGGAGTTCCGGGACTGCTGAGGCAGTGGAGTCGCACGGCTTGCCGCCCCGTACGCGGGAGGTGTTCTGTACCGGGGCGGCAAGCTTCCCGCGGACCGGGCCTGTTCGGCCCGGTCCGCGGGCAGGCTGAGCCGGGGCGCCGCTCCCTTCGGGGGGAGTGCGGGCCGGTTCACCGGAGCCGCGGCAGTACCTCGCCCCCCAGGCGCCGGACATTCTCCTCCGTGGCCGCGAGATCACCGGTGCCTTCCACGAGGAGGGCGAAGCGGGTGATCCCCGTGCGCTCGGAGGTCGCCGCGAGGCGGTCGGCGCACAGGCGGGGAGTGCCCACCGGGTGGAGGCCGCAGAGCAGTTCGGTGTACGCCAGGGGATCGCGCATCGAGCGCTTTCGGTCGTCCACCGTCACATGCGCGTCGAGCCCCTGCTTCAGCCAGCCCGGCATGGTCTTCAGGAGCGTCTCCACCGCGTCCGTCCGCCGGTCGGCGATCTGTGCGAGCCCGGCCGAGACGTGGGCGGCGTCCGCGATGTCGTCGGGGGTGTGCCCCGCGGCGAGCGCGCACGAACGCCACAGCGCGACCATCTCGGCCTTCTCCTCGTCCCCCACGTGCATGCCGAGCAGCATCGGCAGTTTGCGCTCGGCGGCCAGCCGGACGCTCGCCGGGGAGGTGCAGGCCACGACGACCTCGGGGCCCTCACCGCCCGACAGGGCCTCCGACGGCCGTGGCACGACGGGGACTTCGCGGAAGTCGAAGCGCTCGGACCCGCCCGCGACGGACGGCCTGCGCAGCCAGCGCACCAGCAGATCGAGTGATTCCGGGAACCCCCGCTCGTACGCCTCCAGGCCCGTCCCGAAGACCTCGAGGTCGACCCAGGGGCCCCCGCGTCCCACCCCGAGCGAGAAGCGCCCGCCGGACGTCACGTGCAGCAGTGCGGCCTGCTCGCCGAGCGCCACCGGGTGCACGGTGGGCAGCACACTGACCGCGGTGCCCACGCGGATACGGTGGGTGCGGCCGAGCAGTAACGCCGCGAGTGTCACGGCCGACGGGCACGTCCCGTACGGCACGAAGTGGTGCTCCGCCAGCCACACCGTGTCGAGGCCGGCCTCCTCGGCGACCTCCGCGGACCGCACCGCGCGGTGCAGCGCCTCGCCTTGGCCCTGTCCTGGGAACTGGGCCGCCAGAACGAAACTTCCTACGCGCATCGCACTCCTGCCTCCTTGTGCCGACGCGGCTCCCCATCCCGCATAACCGTCTGACACGTGCCAAGGACACGGCTTGGCGGGGAGATTGGCGGATTGTCTGCAGAATGGGCCGGCCGTGCGGTGGATCTGTGGGGATTGGTGACGTACGCGTACCCCTGGGTGCTCCGCGTAGGCTGGACGCGGCCCGTGCTCCCTGTATAGCTCCGTGAGGTGTCCCGTGTCCCCGCGTCGCAACCGTCCCAAGGGTGCGGACGGCTCCGGTCGGAGCGCGTCCGCAGACGGATCGGACCCGTCCGACCGCTACGGGGGCTGGCAGTCCTCGGAGAGCTGGCAGGGCGATGCGTGGAGCGTGCGGCACGTGGCGGGCGCGAGCGCGCAGGGCAAGACGTACCGCTGCCCCGGCTGCGACCAGCAGATCCCCTCCGGCGTCCCGCACGTGGTGGCCTGGCCCGAGCACTCCGGCGTCGACGAGCGCCGTCACTGGCACAAGGCGTGCTGGAACGCGAAGGACCGCCGCACCACGCGGGTGCAGCGGTCCCGTAACGCGCCGAGGTTCTAGTGCCGTGACGGGCGACGTCCGCCCCCGGTCCACGTTCCGCGCCTACACGTCCGGCGCCTACACGTCCCGCCGTTCCAGCAGGACGTAGGCGCCCGCGATGGCCGCCGCGGTCACGCCGGCGAGCAGGGCGAGTTGTGAGCCCCCGCCGCCGTTCTCGCTGTCGATCTCGAAGATCTGGGCGAGCGCGTTCGGAGCGTTGTACTCCATCATCTTCTCGCCGATCGTGCGCATGCTCTCGGACATCAGCAGGAACGCGGGCAGGATCGCCGGCACCAGCACCACACCGAGCATCGCGGTGATCGCGCCCGCGGAGTGCCGCAGCATCGAGCCCACGGCCAGCGCGAGCACGCCGAGCAGCGACACGTAGAGCGCGCCCTTCAGGACGGTCCCGCCCCACTCGTTGTCCGACGACCCGCCGTGCATGCCCGAGGTGACGAGGCCCACGAACCCGATGGCGAGGGCCGACACGACGAACGCGACGACGAAGAAGACCAGCAGCTTGGCGGTGAGCACCCGGTGACGCTGGGGCGAGGCCGTGAACGTCGTACGGATCATGCCCGTGCCGTACTCGGACGAGACCACCAGCACACCCAGGGTGATCAGGCAGATCTGTCCGAGGATCAGCCCGAAGAAGGCGGGGATCGTGTACGGGACGCTCCGGTAGTCCTCGTCGGTCGTCTGGGCGGCGACGAGCAGGCCGATGCCCACGACCAGGAGCAGGAAGACCCCGAGCGTCCACATCGTGGAGCGCACCGACTTGATCTTCGTCCACTCCGAGGTGAGCGCGTGACCGAGGTGGGTGCGCGTGATCGGGATCGGCGAGGTGTACGAAGTCCCGGGCGCCGACTGCCAGTTCGGGGCAGGGGCGGCCTGCTGATGCGTCTGCGGCTGGGGCGTGCTCATCGGGCGTCCTCGGGCTTGGTCAGGTCGGGGGCGGCGGCGGGCTGTGCGGGGGCGGCCGCAGGCGCCGCGGGAGCGGCTGCGGACGGCGCGGGGGCGGGCTGGGCGTACGGATTGGGCTCCCCGGCCCCGGGGGCGCCCGGAGCGCCGTACGGGCCCGCCGGGGGCTGTCCCTGCGGCATCGCGAACGGCTGCCCGCCCTGCTGGGGCGGCGGCGGGGCGTACCAGCCCGGCTGGCCCTGTCCCGGCACCGGCATCTGCGGCGGCGGCACGGCCCCCGGCGGCAGCTCCTGCTGCAGGCCGGCGCGCTGGTCGATGCTGGAGCGGTAGTCGACGGCTCCCTGCGTCATCCGCATGTACGCCTCCTCCAGCGAGGCCTGGTGGGGCGAGAGCTCCCACAGGCGTACGTCCGCCTCGTGCGCGAGGTCGCTGATGCGCGGCAGCGGCAGACCGGTGACCCGCAGCCCGCCGTCCTGCTCCGGCATCACCTGACCGCCCGCCTCCGTGAGCGCGGACGTCAGCTTCTCGCGCTGGTGGGGCTCGGTGTCGGGCGTCCGCACGCGCGCGAAGTCGGCGGAGTTGGCCGAGATGAAGGCGCCGACGCTCATGTCGGCGAGGAGCTGACCGCGGCCGATCACGATGAGGTGGTCGGCGGTGAGGGCCATCTCGCTCATGAGGTGCGAGGAGACGAAGACGGTCCGGCCCTCCGCGGCCAGCGACTTCATCAGGTTGCGCACCCACAGGATGCCCTCGGGGTCGAGCCCGTTGACCGGCTCGTCGAAGAGCAGCACCTGCGGGTCGCCGAGCAGCGCGGCCGCGATGCCGAGCCGCTGGCCCATGCCGAGGGAGAAGCCCTTGGAGCGCTTTCGCGCCACGTCCTGGAGGCCCACGACACCGAGCACCTCGTCCACCCGGCGGGCGGGGATGCCCGACAGCTGGGCCAGGCACAGCAGGTGGTTGCGGGCGTGCCGGCCGCCGTGCACGGCCTTGGCGTCGAGGAGCGCGCCGACCTGGCGGGGGGCGTTGGGCAGCCTGCGGTACGGGTATCCGCCGATGGTCACCTGGCCGGAGGTCGGGTTGTCGAGCCCGAGGATCATGCGCATGGTCGTCGACTTGCCCGACCCGTTGGGCCCGAGGAAGCCGGTGACGGAACCGGGTCGCACCTGGAAGGAAAGGTTGTACACGGCTGTCTTGTCGCCGTAGCGCTTCGTCAGGCCGACTGCCTCGATCATTCTCCGCACCCATCGAAAGCTTCAGGACGTCGGGGCACACGCCCCCGTAAGGGTTAGGAGGATATCGGGGCGCTGACGGTTCCCTTCAAGAGCGGGTAAAAAACACTCCTACGCGTCCCTCCTCTTGAGCAGCACGTACCCGCCGGCCACCGCGAGGACCACCCACAGCACCATGATCCCGAGGCCGCCCCAGGGCCCGTACGGCACGTCGTCGTCGACCGGGGTCACCACCTGCATGATCTTGCTGCCCGCCTGGTCGGGCAGGTACTGGCCGACCTTCTTGGTGGCCGAGACGTTGCCGAGGATGGCGGAGATGAGGAAGAAGAACGGCATCAGGATGCCGAGGGAGAGCATCGGGCTGCGGAGCATCGTGGCGACGCCCATCGAGAAGACGGCGATGAGGGTCATGTAGAGACCGCCGCCGATGACCGCGCGCAGCACGCCCGGGTCGCCGATCGACGCCCGGTGCGAGCCGAGCATCGCCTGGCCGAGGAAGAACGCGACGAAACTGGTCACGAGGGCGACGAGGAAGGCGAGCCCGGTCGCCACCGCGATCTTGCTGAAGAGGAACGTGCCGCGCTGGGGGACCGCGGAGAGCGAGGTGCGGATCATGCCGGTGCTGTACTCGTTGGACACCACCAGCACGCCGAACACGATCATCGCCAGCTGACCGAGGCTCATTCCCGCGAAGCTGATGAACGTGGGGTCGAAGGAGAGCCGGTCCTTCGCGCTCAGCTTGTCGAACTCGTTCTTGGACAGCAGCGAGATCAGCACACCGAGCACGACGGTCACCACGGCGGCGAGACTCAGCGTCCACACCGTGGACGCCACCGACCGGATCTTGGTCCACTCGGAGCGGACGACCTGGGTCGCGGCCATGGGTTCAGCCCTTCTTCCAGTCGGTGCCCCAGTGCGGTCCCCGCTGCTCGCCGGGAGGGGGCGGCGGGGCGGCGGCGAGTGGGGTGTCGGCGTGCGCGTGGTACTCCACCGACTCCGCCGTCAGCTGCATGAACGCCTCCTCCAGCGAGGCCTGCTGGGGGCTCAGCTCGTGCAGCACGATCCGGTGCTGTGCGGCGAGCTCACCGATGTGCTCCGACTTCGAACCGTCCACCTCCAGCGTCCCGTTGCCCGTCTCGACGACCGTGACCCCCGCCGAGTGCAGCACGTCGAGCAGCGATTCCCGCTGAGGCGACCGGATCCGTACGTACGACCGGGAGTTCTCGCGGATGAAACCGGCCATGGAGGTGTCCGCGAGCAGCCGGCCCTGGCCGATCACGACGAGGTGGTCGGCCGTCAGCGCCATCTCGCTCATCAGGTGCGAGGAGACGAAGACCGTACGGCCCTGGGCGGCGAGGGACTTCATCAGGTTGCGGATCCAGTGGATGCCCTCGGGGTCGAGCCCGTTGACCGGCTCGTCGAACATCAGGATCCGCGGGTCGCCGAGCAGCGCGCCCGCGATGCCGAGCCGCTGCCCCATACCGAGGGAGAAGCCCTTCGCCTTCTTCTTCGCCACCGCCGTGAGGCCGACGGTGTCGAGGACCTCGTGCACCCGCGACCTCGGGATGCCGTTGCTCTGCGCCAGGCACAGGAGGTGGTTGAAGGCACTGCGCCCGCCGTGCATGGCCTTGGCGTCGAGGAGACCCCCGATGTACTTCAGCGGATCCTTGAGGCGGTCGTAGTGCTGCCCGTCGATCCGGACGTCACCCGCGGTCGGCCGGTCGAGGCCGAGCATCATCCGCATCGTCGTGGACTTCCCGGCGCCGTTCGGCCCGAGGAACCCGGTGACGACCCCGGGCCGCACGGCGAACGTCAGCTGGTTCACCGCCATCTTCTCGCCGTACCGCTTGGTCAGCCCTTCGAGCTCGATCATGGGCCCACGCTAGAACGCGACAAAGCCCCCTGCCACCGGAGTGGCAGGGGGCCTTGAACCAGGCGCAACGGGCGCGCGCCCCTGCTTCAGGGGCGCGGGGGAACTGCGCGACCAGCCCGAACGGACCCGCAGATCCCCATGACCCGCACCTACCGGGTCTGCTGAGCCGGCACCCCCCGAGAGATCGGCTCGTCGTCGGCCGGAGAGCCCGCGGCGGCCACAGCGGCACCGGTGAGCGTCGCCAGCATCTCGCGCACGTTCGTCAGCTGGGCGTTGATCGAGTCGCGGCGGTTCGTGAGAGCCGCCAGCTCGCGCTCGGACTCCGAACGGATCCGGTCCGCCTTGGCGTTCGCGTCGGCCACGATGTCCTCGGCCTGGCGCTGAGCCGTCTCCACCGTCTGACGGGCGCGGCGCTCGGCGTCCGTACGCAGCTTCTCGGCCTCCAGGCGCAGCTGCTCCGCCCGGTGCTCGATCTCCGCGAGACGCTTCTCGGCCTTGGCCTGACGCGAGGCCAGGTCACGCTCGGACTGCTCCCGGCGCTTGGCGAGGTTCGTCTCGAAGTCGGCGGCGGCCTGCGCGGCCTTCGCACGGGTCTCCTCGAAGAGGGCGTCCGCCTCCTCACGCTTCGACTGAGCGTCCTTCGTCGCCTCCTGGCGCAGCTGCGACGCGTCGGACTTGGCCTTCTCGACGATCCGGACGCCCTCGTCCTCGGCCTTGGACTTGCGGTCCGCAGAGAACGATTCTGCGTCGTTGCGCACCTGCTGGGCCGCCGATTCGGCGAGCTCACGGTGCTGTTCCGCCGCGCGACGGGCCTCCTCGCGCAGGTCCTTGGCCTCCTCCTCGGCGAGGCGGAGGATCTTCTCGACGCGCGCGCCGAGGCCGGCGTACGACGGCTCGGCGTCGCTTACCTGGGCCTGGGCGTTCTGCGTTTCGAGATGAAGTTCCTCGATGCGCTTCTCGAGAGCAGTGATACGGGCCAGAGCGCTGTCACGGTCGGAGACGAGCTTCGAAATGCGTTCGTCCACCTGAGCGCGGTCGTACCCACGCCGCACAAGCTCGAAGCCGTAGGGGGAAGTGTCGCTCATGGGGTTCCTGTCGAATGAGACCGGTGAGGTGATAGATGGAATCCTAGGGGCCAGAACGGTGTGTCATCGAGCAGTAGCCCGATTGATATGGAGAATGACACCCTTTTCGGTGGCTAACTGCCGGACCGCTTGCCAGAGACTTTGCTGAGCGCCCCTGACAAGCACGGAAGTTGGCCCTTGGCTAGCCCTCCGACGGCTTCCCACCCGAACGAGTCGCACCGGCCGCAGCGCCCGCCTTGACGCCCCCGTCCTTCGTGCTCGACGGGGCCTCAAACGACTCCAACGCCTCAAGGACGTCCTGGACACGGGAGATCTCGGCATTGATGTCCTCGCGGCGCCGGACCAGCACCTCCAGCTCGCGCTTGCCCTCCTCGACCGCGGCCCGCGCCTCCCGGACCGCCTCGGACCTGATCGCCTCGGCCTCGGAGATGAGCGCGGCCTTCTTCTGCTCGGCCTCCTTGAGGAGCCCTTCCGCCTTCTTCACGGCGGCGATACGGACCTTGCCCGCTTCGGAGTTGGCCTCCGACACCAGGTCCTTGGCCTTCGCCTCGGCTTCCCTCAGCTGGTCCTCGGCGGCCTTGATGAGCGCGTCGCAGCGGTCGCCCGCCGCCTTCATCGTCTCGGCGGACTCCCGGCGGGCCCGGTCGTGCAGCTCCTCGATCTCGCCGGTGATCCGGTCACGCAGCTCCTCCGCGCGCTCCCTTATGGCCGTGGCGTCCCGGCGCGCGCCGACCAGCAGCTCGTCCGCGTCCGTCCTGGCCCGCTCCACCCGCGAGTTGCCCTCGACCGTCGCCTCGGAGAGCAGCCGCTCCGCCTCGTTGCGGGCCGCGCCCACCATCGTGTCGGCCTGCGTCTCCGCGTCGGCGGTCGTCTTGTGCGCGCTCTGCTGCGACTCCGAGAGGAGCTTGTCCGCCTCCGCGGTCGTCTCCGTGATCAGCTTGTCGACCTGCTCGGCCGCCTCGGACCGCCGCTTGTTGGCTTCCTTGCGCGCCTTGTCCAGCGTGTCGTCGGCCTCGTCGCGGGCGTTCGACATGAGCCGGTCGGCCTCCGCGGCGGCCTCGGCCTTGACGCGCTGCGCCTCCGAGCGGATCCGCTCGGCGTGCTGCTGCGCGGAACCGACCGTGTCGGCCGCCTCGGCGCGCAGCCGCTCCGCGTCGCCCGTCGCGTCCGAGATCAGCTGCTCGGCCTTCGCCACGGACTCGGCGCGGACACGCTCCGCCTCCTGGTTCGTCTCCGCGATGAGCCGCTCCACCTCGGACGTCGTCTCCGTGAGGAGGGTGTCCGCCTGTGTCGCCGCGTCCGACCGGATGCGGTTCGCGTCCTCCCGGGCGTCGGCCCGGGAACGCGAGGCGTCCTGCTCGGCCGACGCGATGGCGTCCGAGGCCTCCGTGCGGGCCCGCTGGACGTACTCCGACGCGTCCGAACGCAACCGCTCGGACTCGGCGATCGCCTCCGAGACCGTGCGCTCCGCGAGGGACTTGGCGGCCTCCGACTCCTCCTGCGCCTCGCGCCGGATCCGGTTGCCGTCCTCGCTCGCCCGCTCCCGCTCCGCGTACGCGTCGGCGCGGACCCGGTCGGCCTCCTGCTGCGCCTCCGTGCGCATGCGCTCCGCCACGTGCTCGGCGGCGCTGCGCAGGCCGGTGATCTCCTCCTGGGCCTGCTCGTGCAGCCCGGCCACGGAGTCCCGTACCTGCTGCGCGGTCTGCTCGGCGGCCGACACCATCTCGGTCGCCCGGCGGTCCGCCTCCTCAACCAGCCGAACAGCCTCGGTCTGGGCCTCCTCCACGCGGTTGCGCGCCGAGGCCAGCAGTTCCTCGCTCTGCTCGCGCGCCCGCTCGCGCTCCTGGTCGGCCTCCTGGCGCGCGGCGCCGAGAAGCTCCTCGGCCTCGCGGCGACGCCGGGCCGCCTCCTCCTGGGCCGCCGACAGGGCCTCCGCGGCCTCCGTGGCGAGCCGCTCGGCGGCGGCCTGCGCCTCCGCCCGTACGCGGTCGGCGCTGTCCTGTGCCTCCGACTTCAGCCGCTCGGCCTCCGCGGCGGCCTCCGAACGCAGCCGCACGGCGATCGACTCGCCCTCGGCACGTGACGCGGACGCGTCGGCGGCGGCCTCCGTGCGAAGGCGCTCGGCCTCCGTCTCGGCCTGCGCCTGGAGCGTACGGATCCGCTCGGCGGCCTCGCCGCGCAGCCGGTCGATCTCCTCGGCGGCCTCACGGCGGATCCGCTCGGCCTGTGCGCGGGCGTCGGTCAGGGCCTGCTCGGCGGAGGCGAGACGCTCCTCCGCCTCCGTGTGCAGCCGGGCCAGCCCCTCGGCGGCCTCGGCCTGGCGGGCCGCTATGGCCCGCTCGGTGTCCTCGTGCAGTTCACGGGCGGCCCGCTCGGCGTCCGCCTGGATCTCCTCGGACTGCTCGACGGCCTCCGCCCGGTGCCGCTCGGCCTCCGCGCGGGTGCGCTCCAGGGTCTCCTCGGCCTGACGGCGCAGCGTCGTCGCCCGCTCGATGGCCTCGGTGCGGACCCGCTGGCTCTCCGTCGTCGCGTTCGACCGCAGCTCGTCCGCGTCGGCCTTCGCCTTGGAGAGCAGCTCCTCGGCGGTCTTGGCCGCCTCCTCGATCTGCTGGACGGCCTCGCGCCGGGCCTCGGAGCGGATCCGCTCGCCCTCGGCGTTGGCGTCCGCGCGCAGCTGCTCGGCGTCGCCGCGCAGCCGGCGCGCCTCCTCCTGCAGCTCGACCGTCTTGGCGCGGTACTCCTTGGTGTCGTCCTTCGCCGTGCCCTTGAGCTGTTCGGCGATGTCGTGCGCCTCGGCGCGCAGCCGGTCCGCCTCGGCCTCGGCCTCGGCGCGGATCCGCTCGGCCTCCTCGGACGCGGCCTTGGTGGTCGACTTGGCTTCCTCGGACGCCTTGTTCAGCACGTCCTCGGCCGTACGGGCCGCCTTGGACAGCTGGGACGCGGTCTCCTCGGCGGTGAGGCTGCGGGCGTTCTCCTCGGCCTCCGCGATGATCTTCTCGGCCTTGGTACGGGCGTCCGCGACGACCTGCTCGGCCTCGGACTTGGTGGACTCGGCCTCCTTGGTGGCCTCGCTGACCAGCCGGGCGACCTGCTCCTTGGCCGTGCGGGTGCGCTGCTCGTTCGCCGACTCGGCGCTGGAGAGCGCCTTGGTGGCGGCCTCCTTGGCCTCGGCGAGGACCTTCTCCGCCTCGGCCCGCGCCTCGCGCAGAGCCGTGTCGGCCTCCTGGATGCGCTGCTCGGCGGCGCGGCTCAGCTCGCCGGCCTGACGGCGGGCGTTGTCCGAGTCGGACGCGGTCGATGTGCGCAGCTGCTCGGCGTGGTCGGTGGCCTCCTGGGCCTGCGTCGACGCCGCGTTCAGGAGCCGCTCCGCGTCGGTGCGGGCCCGGCGCAGCAGCGCCTCGGCCTCCGCGCGGGCCTGCTCGGCGTCGCTCTGCAACCGCTGGCGGGCCTCGGCGGCGACCCGCTCGGCCTCCGCGCGGGCCGCGGTCAGGGCCTGCTCGGCCTCCGTGCGCGACTCGTCGACCAGTCGGCGGGCCTGCTGCTCGCTGCGGGCCCGCAGCTGCTCGGCCCAGGCCACGTTCTCGTTGACGTGCGACTCGACGCTCTGCCGGCGCTCGGACAGCTCCTGGTCGAGCTGCTGGCGGCGGGTGACCGCTTCCTGGTGCAGCTCGGCCTGGAGCCGGGCGGCCTGCTCGGCGTGCTCCTGGAGGATGCGCTGCGTCTGCGCGCGGGCCTGGCTCAGCTCCCGCTCGGCGTCCTGGCGCAGCTGATCTGCCTGGATCTGCGCGTTACGGAGCATCTGCTCGGCCTGGTAGCCGATGTCGGCGCTGTCGTAGGCAGGCCGGGTCGCCAGAGCGCGCCGCGCCTCGTGCAGCTTGGCGCGCAGCACCTCGACCTGATAGCCGAGGTCCTCGGCGTGCTGGACGGCCTTCTCCCGCTCGGTCTTCAGCCGTTCCATCTCGGCCTCGAACCGAGAGAGGTGGTCGACGTCAGCCGCCGGCTCTCGCTCCTGGCGTTCGTAGCCCCGCACTGCGCGGTCCCATCCGTCCCCTGGTCGCAAGTCTCTCCAAACGAGCACCGTCCATCCGCCGGACGGGGCCCCCGGGGAATGGTGTCAGATCAACGAGGGAGCACGGGCTGCTCCCCCGACGCTCGTCCCCCGAAACCTGGGCCCCGGCCCTCGGATCCTGACGATGAGGACCCGGACCGCCCCGAAGAGGCGACGGCCGTGCCCAACCCTACCGGCCCAGATATACGGAGGTCAGTGCTCAGGTGACTCAACTGGTGCCGAAGTGACCAGTTCTGTCAGGACGCCATGACAATCCTTGGGGTGCAGAAAGGTGATCCTGGAGCCCATCGAACCCCTGCGCGGCTCGTCGTACAGCACCCGTACGCCCTTTTCCCGGATGTCGGCCGCGTCGGCGTCGACGTCCGCCGTACCGAAAGCGATGTGATGCACGCCCTCACCGTTCTTGGCCAGCCACTTCCCGACGGCGGAGTCCTCGCGGGTGGGCTCCAGGAGCTGGAGGTAGGAGGCGCCGCCGTCGGACGTCTCGTTGATCTTGAGCATGGCCTCGCGTACGCCCTGCTCCTCGTTGACCTCGGTGTGGAACACCTCGAAGCCGTAGGTGGCCCGGTAGAACTCGACGGTTGCGTCGAGGTCGGAACAGGCGATCCCGATGTGGTCGATTCGCGTCAGCATGGTGTCAGTGCAGCGCTCCGGGGACGGTTACGCAACGTGCGCGCGATCACACTTCGCGCCGGATGACGGGTGGCGTACCGCTCAGTACATTCTGAGTAAACCCTCGTTCACTCCTCAGCTGTGCAAGCTGGAAGGGGATCGCTCCTCATGTCCGGAACGAACAGCACGACCTCCGTCATCGTCGCGGGTGCCCGCACCCCGATGGGACGGCTGCTCGGCTCTCTGAAGTCCTTCTCGGGAGCCGACCTCGGTGGATTCGCGATCAAGGCCGCCCTCGACCGTGCGGGAATCAGTGGCGACCAGGTGCAGTACGTGATCATGGGCCAGGTGCTCCAGGCCGGGGCGGGTCAGATCCCGGCGCGCCAGGCCGCGGTCAAGGCGGGCATCCCGATGAGCGTGCCCGCGCTCACGATCAACAAGGTGTGTCTCTCTGGCCTCGACGCGATCGCGCTCGCCGACCAGCTCATCCGCGCGGGTGAGTTCGACGTCGTGGTCGCCGGCGGGCAGGAGTCCATGACCAACGCCCCCCACCTGCTGCCGAAGTCCCGCGAGGGCTTCAAGTACGGCGCGATCGAGATGCTCGACGCGATGGCGTACGACGGGCTGACCGACGCGTTCGAGAACATCGCCATGGGCGAGTCGACCGAGAAGCACAACACGCGCCTCGGGATCCTGCGGCCCGAGCAGGACGAGCTCTCCGCCCTCTCGCACCAGCGGGCCGCCGCCGCGCAGAAGAACGGCGTCTTCGAGGCGGAGATCACACCGGTCGACGTCCCGCAGCGCAAGGGCGACCCCGTCGTCTTCAGCCAGGACGAGGGCATCCGCGGGGAGACGACCGCCGAGTCGCTCGGCAGGCTGCGGCCCGCCTTCGCGAAGGACGGGACGATCACCGCCGGCTCGGCCTCGCAGATCTCCGACGGGGCGGCCGCCGTGGTCGTCATGAGCAAGGCCAAGGCTCAGGAACTCGGCCTCGAGTGGATCGCGGAGATCGGCGCCCACGGGAACGTCGCCGGACCTGACAACTCCCTGCAGTCGCAGCCGTCGAACGCGATCGAGCACGCGCTGAAGAAGGAGGGCCTGAGCGTCGGGGATCTTGATCTGATCGAGATCAACGAGGCCTTCGCCGCCGTCGCGGTCCAGTCAATGAAGGATCTCGGGGTGTCCACGGAAAAGGTGAACGTCAACGGCGGCGCCATCGCCCTCGGCCACCCGATCGGCATGTCCGGCGCCCGGCTCGTCCTGCACCTCGCCCTGGAGCTGCAGCGGCGCGGCGGTGGCGTGGGCGCGGCGGCGCTGTGCGGTGGCGGCGGGCAGGGTGACGCGCTGATCGTGCGGGTACCCAAGGGCTGACACGCGTTCCCTGAGCGCCTGTGCCGACCCCGGTGACCCGGTGACCGGACGACCCCGTGACCGAGTGACCGAGTACCGAGTGAACGGAGCTGTGATGCAGGACGTCGCCTCGCTGGTGGCCGCGGCCAGGGAAGGCAGGCCACGGGCCGTGGCCCGGCTGATCTCCCTGGTGGAGGGGGCGTCCCCGCAGCTGCGTGAGGTCATGGCCGCGCTGGCCCCGCTCACGGGCAACGCGTACGTCGTCGGCCTCACGGGATCGCCCGGTGTCGGCAAGTCGACGTCCACCTCGGCCCTCGTGAGCGCCTACCGGCGGCAGGGAAAGCGGGTCGGCGTCCTCGCCGTCGACCCGTCGTCGCCGTTCTCCGGCGGGGCGCTGCTCGGCGACCGTGTGCGGATGTCCGACCACGCGTCCGACCCGGGCGTCTACATCCGCTCGATGGCCACGCGCGGGCACCTCGGCGGCCTCGCGTGGGCCGCGCCCCAGGCCATCCGGGTGCTGGACGCGGCCGGGTGCGACGTGGTGCTCGTCGAGACCGTGGGCGTCGGCCAGTCGGAGGTCGAGATCGCCGCGCAGGCCGACACCTGCGTGGTGCTGCTCGCGCCCGGGATGGGCGACGGGATCCAGGCGGCCAAGGCCGGAATCCTGGAGATCGGGGACGTGTACGTGGTCAACAAGGCCGACCGGGACGGGGCCGACGCGACCGCCCGCGAGCTGAACCACATGCTGGGGCTCGGCGAGTCCCGTGGGCCGGGGGACTGGCGGCCGCCCATCGTGAAGACCGTGGCCGCGCGCGGAGAGGGCATCGACGAGGTCGTCGAGGCACTGGAGAAGCACCGGGCGTGGATGGAGGAGCGGGGAGTGCTCGCGCAGCGGCGGCTGGCGAGGGCCTCGGGCGAGGTCGAGGCCATCGCGGTCACCGCGCTCCGGGAGCGCATCGGGGACCTGCACGGGGACCGTCGGCTGAGTGCCCTCGCCGAGCGGATCGTCGCCGGCGAGCTGGACCCCTACCGGGCGGCGGACTCCCTGGTGGAGGGCCTGACGGAAGGCTGAGCCCAGCGTCTGGCCGCTCTCTGTCGCGCCCCCGCCGCCGTCACCCGTACCCGTCACTCACCCGACGGCCCGGCCCTCCAACTGCCGCTCCGCGGACGCAGGGCAGACCTGCTTCCCGGCCCGTGCGGCCTGGTCGGCCGCACGGGCCGCTGGTACCTTGATCCGCGTGTTCCTCCTCTTGGCATAGGGCCCGCCCCGGCCCGCGGCCGGCAGCGCAGCAGGCGCGACCGCCGCGGCCCACAGGCGTCCCCGTAGCCAGGGCGCCCGTCGAGGCGCCCCCTTCCTGAGGAACTCTTCGCATGTCTGCGTCTTCCGCGCGGCCTTCGTACGCCGCGGTCCTGCGCATGCCCCACGCCACCCGCACCTTCACCGCGGCCCTCGCCGGCCGTCTGTCGTACGGAATGGTCTCGCTGGCCGTGCTGCTGGCGGTGAGCCGCGCGACCGGCTCGTTCGCCGCGGCCGGTGTCGTCGTGGCGCTCTTCGGCGCAGCGAGCGTGTTCCTGTCGCCCCTGCGGGCGGCCCTGGTCGACCGGTACGGTCCCCGCCGCGCCCTGCTGCCGATGGCCACGCTGTACGCGGGCCTGCTGTGCGTGCTGGCGGAGGTGAGCCGGCACCCGGGCGTGCCGGTACCGGTGCTCGCGGCGGTGGGCGTCGCCGCGGGAGCCTGCGCCCCGCCGCTCGGTGCCGCCATGCGGGCCGTCTGGAGCGAGCTCGTCACGGACCGGCGGCTGCTGCAGCGCGCGTACAGCCTGGACGGGGTCGCCGAGGAACTGCTGTTCGTCTCGGGCCCCCTGCTCGTGGGGCTGCTCGTGGGGTTCGCGTCCCCGGCCCTCGCGGTCGTCGTCAGCGCGCTGCTGATGGGGCTCGGCACCCTCGCGTTCGTCGTGTCCCCCGCGGTGAAGGGCCTCACCGTGAGCGCCGTACGCACCGGCCGGCGGACGCGTCCCGGGCGCGGGCTCGTACTGCCGGTCGTCGTCGCCGCGGGCGTGGGGCTCTCGCTCGGCGCCGTCGACCTGCTGGTGCTGGCCTTCGCCGAGCAGCGGGGCCATGGCGACGGCACCGTGGCGTGGATCTTCGCCGCGCTGTCGGCGGGCAGCGCCGTGGGCGGGCTGCTGTACGGCGCCGTCGAGTGGCGCACCGGAGCCCGGCGGCGGCTGCCGGTGCTGACGGCGGGCCTCGGTCTCGCCCTGGCCGTCGCCGGGCTCGCCCCGGGCCTCGTGGCGCTCACCGGCGCCGTCGTGTGCGCCGGGTTCTTCGTCGCCCCGGCGCTGACCACCGCTTACCTCGTGGCCGACGAGTCCGCCGCGCCGGGCGCCCGCGTCCGGGCCGGCGCCTGGGTCAACACCGCGGTGAACGCGGGCATTTCGGCGGGTGCGGCAGCCGGTGGGCTGCTGGTGGACCGGGTGCCCCCGGAGGCGGGGTTCGCCCTGGCCGGCGGGGCGGCGCTGCTCGTGGCAGCCGCCGTCGGCATCGGAGCCGTGCGGCCCCACGCGCTGCCGCAGGAGCAGGAGCAGGAGCAGGAGCAGGAGCAGGAGCAGGGGCAGGGGCAGGGGCAGGAAGGAGAGCTGGAGCGCGAGCGGGTGGCCGGCCCCGTGGAACAGGCTCCCGAACGCCGGTAAGGGCACCCGGAACCGGGTGCCCTTACCTGAGGGGGGAGGGGAGGGAACGTCAGTCGTTCGAGCGGTCCGCCGTGATCTTGCCGGAGTCGGGGGCGACCCTCCAGTCGCTGCCGGTGCCGTTCGCGGAGGTGGTGTCGACCTCCCAGGCCTTGTCCCTGCTCTCCTCGTCGAGGTCGACGGAGGTGACCGTGCCCTTGGCGGCGCCGGCCTCCGCGGCCTCGGCGGCCGTCACGGAGCTGCCCTTCAGCGCGGCACGGATCTGCGCGGTCTCGGCGGCGTCGTCACCGTCGTCGTCCCGGTCGGTGTGGGAGCCCACGACCTTGCCGGTGGCGGGGTCGATCTGGACGCTGTGCCAGGCACCGCCGTTGGTGAGGATGTCGACGTCCCACACGTGCTTGGTGCCCTCGTCGTCCAGGTCGGCCGAAACCGCCGTACCCTTCGTGTCCTTCAGCGCCGCCTTGATCGCGTCGGCGGCCGTGACCTGCGCGGCCTTGGCGTCGCCGGCGTTCTCGGCCCGGTCCTCGGCGTCCTCGCCGTTGTCCTTCGCGGCCTTGTCCTCCGCCGCGTCGGCCTTGTCCTCGGCCCTGTCGTCCGGGTCGTTGTCGTCCGCGTCGTCCGTGTTGGCGTCGTCGTCACGGCCGGTGTCGTCGTTCGACGCCTGCACGGTGGACTTCTTCGCCGGCGCCTCCTCGTCACCCGAGACCGCGATGGCGGTCGCGGTGCCGCCGCCGATCAGGGCCGCTGCCGCGATGGTGGCGATGACGATGTTGCGCTTCATGGGATTCCTCCTGAATGCGACTGGTTGCAACCAGTAACGGATGGTGTCGCCGGTTGCAGCTGGCTTGTGTGCCTCTCTGCTGTCGACAGGAACCAATCTGGACGACCGACGCTGAAGCGGACCTGAAGCCCCCTGAAGGTGTCTTCAGGTTCGGTTTGCCAAGCTGGGCACATGCGCCTGTTGATCGTGGAAGATGAGAAGCGGCTCGCGGTGTCGCTGGCCAAGGGGCTGACGGCCGAGGGCTATGCCGTGGACGTCGCCCACGACGGCCTGGAGGGCCTGCACCGGGCGAGCGAGGGGTCGTACGACCTCGTGATCCTCGACATCATGCTCCCCGGCATGAACGGCTACCGGGTGTGCGGCGCCCTGCGCGCCGCAGGACACGACGTGCCGATCCTGATGCTCACCGCCAAGGACGGCGAGTACGACGAGGCCGAGGGACTCGACACGGGCGCCGACGACTATCTGACCAAGCCGTTCTCGTACGTCGTCCTCGTCGCCCGGGTGAAGGCGCTGCTGCGCAGGCGCGGCCCGTCGGGCGGTGCCTCGCCCGTGCACGAGGTCGGGAACCTGAGGGTCGACACCGCCGCCCGGCGCGTGTTCCTCGCGGACGACGAGATCACCCTGACCACCAAGGAGTTCTCCGT
Organism: Streptomyces sp. BV286; assembly: GCF_019090165.1. Lineage (GTDB taxonomy): Bacteria > Actinomycetota > Actinomycetes > Streptomycetales > Streptomycetaceae > Streptomyces. Next base: position 45,599 of record NZ_JAHRIB010000147.1, on the reverse strand, counting down.
GCTGGAGCAGCTCGTCGTGCGGCCCGGGGACGTCGTGTCGAAGGCCGACATCCTGGAGCACGTCTGGGACTTCGCGTACGACGGGGACCCGAACATCGTCGAGGTCTACATCAGCACCCTGCGCCGCAAGCTGGGCCCCGCGCTCATCAAGACCGTACGCGGGGCCGGATACAGACTGGAGGCACGGACATGAGGCGCCGCATGAGGTCGGTACGGGCCCGGGCCACGCTCGCCGCGACCCTCGTCGTCGCCGTGGCCCTGGTCGCCGCGGGCGCCGCCGTGCTGCTCGCGCTGCGGTCCAGCCTCATCGACCAGGCGGACACCGAGGCCGACTCGGTGGCCCGCAACGCCGCCTCGGCGCTGTCGAACGGGTTCGCGTACAACGACCTCGACCTGCCGGACGGCGACGAGAACCCCGTCGAGGTACTGGACCGGAAGGGCAGGCCCGTCGCCGTCGGCGAGGACGTCGAGGGCATGAGCCTGAGTGCCAGCGCCTCGGACCGGCTGAACTCCGTCGCCAACGACGACGCCGGTGACACGGACGAAGGGGTGGCGGACGAGGAGGACCCCCTCGGCGCCGGCGACATCGCCGACGAGACCTGGTACGGCGAGGGCACCGCGACCGTCGAGGGGGAGAAGGACGACTACCGGTTCGCCGGGGTCGACGTGGTCACCAAGGGCGGTGTCCCGCTCACCGTCTACGCGGGCGCTCCGCTCTCCGGCGAGAAGGACGCCGTCGGCACGGCGCTGACGGCCATGCTGATCGGCCTGCCCCTGCTGCTGGTGACGGTCGGTGGGATGACCTACCTCGTCACCAGGCGGGCCCTGCGCCCCGTCGAGGGCATCCGTGCCGAGATGGCCGCCATCACGGCCTCCGAGGACCTCTCGCGGCGCGTCCCCGAGCCCGCCACCCACGACGAGATCGCCCGCCTCGCCCGGACGACGAACGAGACGCTCGCGGCCCTGGAGACCTCGGTGGAGCGCCAGCGCGCGTTCGTCGCCGACGCCTCGCACGAGCTGCGCAGCCCCATCGCATCGCTGCGCACCCAGCTCGAAGTGGGCGCCGCGCACCCGGAGTTGCTCGACGTCGAGGGCGCCGTCGAGGACACCGTACGACTCCAGCGGCTCGCCGCCGACCTGCTGCTGCTCGCCCGGCTCGACGCGGGGGAGCGGCCGGCGGACGCGCGCTTCGACCTGGCGGAGCTCGTCGGCGAGGAGACGGCGCAGCGGAGCGGGGACCGGATCGCCGCGTCCGTGACCGCGGAGCCGGTCGAGGTGGCCGGATCCCGCAGGCAGCTGGCGAGGGTGCTGGGCAACCTGCTGGACAACGCGCAGCGACACACGCGGTCGTCGGTCGCCGTGACCGTGCGGCGCGCGGGCAAGCAGGCGGTCGTCGAGGTCGGCGACGACGGAGCGGGGGTGCCCCCCGCCGAGCGCGAGCGGATCTTCGAGCGGTTCGTACGGCTCGACGAGGCGCGGACCCGGGACGAGGGCGGAGCCGGTCTGGGCCTCGCCATCGCCCGTGACGTGGCCGTACGGCACGGTGGATCTCTCACCGTCCGGGAGACGCCGACAGGCGGAGCCCTGTTCGAACTCCGCCTGCCTGCCGTCTAGATCCCGCCCGGACCTTGTAGGTCACGGACGTCCGCGCTGGCCCCGCAGTTGCTCCGCGATCGGGGTCAGGGACTTGTGGAGCTCCTCCAGCGCCTCGGGCGACAGGAGGTCGATGAAGTGCCGCCGCACGGACCCCACATGGTGGGGGGCGACCTTCTGCATGGTCTCCATGCCGTGGTCCGTGAGCACCGCGTACAGGCCACGGCGGTCGGACTCGCAGTTCTCGCGCCGGACCAGGTCCGCGTTCTCCATGCGGGTGATCTGGTGCGAGAGGCGGCTCTTGGACTGGAGGGTGGCGGACGCGAGGTCGCTCATCCGCATCCGGACGCCCTCCGACTCGGAGAGGTTCACCAGGATCTCGTAGTCGTTCATCGTCAGGCCGTACGGCTGGAGGTCCCTTTCGAGCTGATACGTCAACAGCCTGTTGACCTCCAGGTGGGTGCGCCAGGCGCACTGCTCCGCATCGGTCAGCCAGCGGGTGGCCGTCTCGGTCTCCATGAATGAAGTCTACCTAAAATGTTGAAAGGCGAACTAGTGAGGGTGGCGTGACGACGCGCACACGTTCGACGTCACACTCCGCAGACTACCGCTCACAGCCCGAAGCGACGCTGGAGGTCCCCCAGCTGTCCGGGAAGGCGCGGTGTACCGGCCTGCTGTCCCTGGCGGCCGGGTACCCCGCCGCCGCCCGGTACTCCCGGTTCGTTCGGGACCGTGCCCGCCGCCTGCTCGGCCATCAGCACCTCACTGGACTGCAGGAGCACCGTGCCGGCGCCCACGAACTCGAACTGGTGCTCCTCGCCGGAGGCTCCGCCCAGGCCCGTAAGCGCACGTAGGCCGCCCATCAAGCCCGTCATGTACCCGTGGTCGTAGTGGTGGCACGGCGAGGGGCAGTCCGCCCAGCCGACCAGGGCCTGCGGATCGACCCGGATCGGAGGTTCCATGAACACCACGGGGCCGTTCGAGGCGGCGACGAACTTGCCCGTCCCGATCAGTGTCAGAAAGCCCGGCACGATCGACTGCTTGAGGGCGAGACTTGGCTGAAAAGCGAGGAGATTGCCCGAGCGAATGGTCAGGTTCCCCTCCTCCAGGTCGAACGAGTTCACGTCGAAGGCCCGGTCGGCGAGGAGCATCTTGCCCGAACCGGAGGCCACGACCCAGTCGCTCGCGTGCAACGGCGAATGGAAACTCGTCCGCACCAGCCGGTCGAGACGACCGTGCCCGACGCCGTTGAACTCCATCGAGCCGTAGTAGGCGATCATCTTGCCCTTCTGCAGGAACCACTCGGTCCCCTTGAGCTCCACGCAGAAGGTGTACGCGTTCACGTTGTCGTCGACCGGCAGGGTCGACGGGTCGTGGATGACGGGGCCCGCGCCCGGGTGGGTGGTCACAGCTTCTCCTCCGACGCCTGCACGTAGACCGCGCCACTGCCGCTCAGCTCCAGCTGGAAGGCCTCGCCCGAACCGCGGCCCACCAGGTCGCGCAGGCCCAGCGCGCTGGACAGCTTGTTGCGTACGTCGCCGTGGTGGGCCACGTACGCCTGCGGGTCGACATGGACCGGGCGCTGCGGGCCGATCGGCACCTCGATGACTCCACCGTGCGCCATGACCGCCACCGCGCCGTGGCCCTTGAGGGTCGTGGTGAACAGCCCCTGACCCGTCACCTGGCCGCGCACCATGCCCATGACCCCGCCCTGCGAGCCCATGAACATCGTGCCCTGGTCCAGCGTCCCGTCGAAGGCGAGCAGCCGGTCCGCCTCCACGTAGAGGGTCTCGCCGGTGAGGTTGATCACCTGGATGTGGTGGCCGCCGTGTCCGAACAGGACCGTGCCGGAACCTTCGACGGACATCAGCGGAGTCGCCTCGTCGGCCACCCGGCGCCCGATCATCGACATCACCCCGCCCCGGCCGCCCTGCATGTTCGGGGTGAAGGACACCTCGCCCCGGTAGGCGAGCATGGCGCCGCGCTGGCTGAACAGCCGCTGCCCCGGCGTCACCGTGGCCTCGATCATCTTCGAGTTGATCTCACGGAAGGGCATGTCACACATCTCCCGCGATCGAGTTGCGCTCACTGGGCTGGACGTAGACGACACCGTCGCCCTCGAAGCGGATCTGGAAGGCCTCGCCGCCGCCCTCGCCCAGGAACGTGCGGAACGTCACGCCGGACTGGAAGGACTGCCGCAGGTTGCCCTGATGGGCGATGTACGCGCCCGGGTCGACCGTGAGGGGGTACTGCGAGCTGACCCGCAGCACCACCGCCGGCCCGTCCGACGTGATCGCCGCCTGGCCGTGGCCCTCGATCGTCGTCGTGAAGAGACCGTTGCCCTGGGACGCGCCCCTGAGGCCGGTGAAGGACGTGCCCGTGCGCAGCCCCGAGTCGGTCGCGAGCAGATTGCTCGACTCGACGAAGAGCTTGTCGCCCCGGAGGTCCACGAGGTTGATCTCGCTCGCCCGGTCGGCGAACCAGCAGGTCCCCTGCCCCTTCACCTCCATGAGGGTCATCTGCTCACCGGTGATCCGGCGCGTCACCATGCCGCGGACGCCCTCGCCGCCGCCGCTGAGCTTCTTGAAGGCCATCTGACCGTCGTACGCCACCATGGAGCCGTTCTTCGCCTTCACGGCGTCGCCGGTCATGTCGACGGCCAGCACCTTGCTGCCTTGGAGTCGGAACATCGCCACGGTCCGACGGTAGCCGTCGGCCGGGGCCACCGACAGATCCTTCGGGATGATCCGACCCCGAGAAGGACCCCGAGGACGCCCCGGGACCCCGTGCCCGGGCGGCCGGAAGCCGGATGCTTCAATGGAAATGCTTGTGCGCACGTTCACAAACCCGTGCCCGCACGGCAAAATCTCTCTTCCGCCCCACCGGCCCGGCTCTGTGGCCCTCTCCTCACGAAGGTGACTCGTGGACATCAAGACCGCCTCGGCCCTCCGCCGACTCCGCCTGGTCTCGGCCCCGGAGGCCGTCTCGTTCCTGCTGCTGCTCGTCTGCTCGGTGCTGAAGCGGACGACGGACTTCAACGCGGTACCGGTGATGGGCATGGTCCACGGTGTCCTCTTCGTCCTGTACGTGATCTTCTGGGCCGACGCCTGGAACCGCGCCAAGTGGGACCTGAAGACCGCGGCCCTGTACTTCGTCCTCTCCGTGCTGCCGGCCGGCGGGTTCTTCGCCGAGCGCAAGCTCAAGCGTGAGGCCGAGAACGCGGTCATCGCGTCCCGCGCCCGCAACGAGGGGATCGTCAGCGCATGATCGTCGCCTTCTCCGTGACGCCCCTCGGTGTCGGTGAGGACGTGGGGGAGTACGTGGCCGATGCCGTGCGTGTCGTGCGGGAGTCCGGGCTGCCGAACCGCACCGACGCCATGTTCACGTCCATCGAGGGCGAGTGGGACGAGGTCATGGACGTCGTCGGGCGGGCCGTGGCCGCGGTGGAGGCGCGGGCCCCCCGGGTCTCCCTCGTCCTGAAGGCCGACATCCGCCCCGGTGTGACCGACGGACTCACGTCCAAGGTGGAGACGGTGGAGCGCCACCTGTCCGCCTGACCGGCGGGGCCGACAGCCTTTCCTTCCCGGCCCTGCCCCTTCCTCGGCCCTGCCCCTTCCTCGGCCCTGCCCCTTCCTCGGCCCACCTCTTCCGAGGGCCGGGGGCGGAGGACCGGGCCCCCGGGCCCCCGCGGCCGTGCGCATGCTGCGGGCCGGCTGGGGCCTGAGCGCGCAGTTCCCCGCGCCTCTGAAGGGGCGCGTCCGACGGAGTGCGGGAAGCGCCACCCCGTCCCTCCCGCGGGCGTGCCCGAGCGCACCCGACCGCCGAACCCGACCGCCGACCCCCACCCGCCTGGACCCCCTCCGTTCGACACGCCGACCGAAAGCCACTTTTGTGTGGGTATCGGCTCGTTCGATCACTGGAGGGCGCTGTGCGGCCGGAGGGCTACGACTACGACACCCACAGCCGACTTGCCGGACCGCTCACGGAGCCGTCCGGCACGGCGTACCGGGTGCAGTACACCAAGCTCCTGTCGCGCGAGCCCCACCGAATACGAGCCGTCCTGCTCATGACGCTCGCCCCGGTGCTCACGGGACTGCTCCTCGTCTACCTGGTGTGGCCCACGCACTGGGTGGCCCGCGAGGGCGGCGCCCGCTGGCTGGTCGGCCTCGACATCACGATGCTCGTGGCGATCGGCCTGATCGAGCTGTTCATGGTCGTCAACGTGGCGTCCATCGCCCACGCGACGATGGTCGCCCGGGACCCGGTCCCCGTCACCCCCGAGACCGGCACCCGCGTCGCCTTCCTGACCACGTACGTCCCCGGCAAGGAACCGCTCTCCATGGTCCGCGCCACCCTCGAGGGCGCCGGCCGCGTGACCCACCCGGGCCGCCTGGACGTGTGGCTCCTCGACGAGGGGAACGACGCCCAGGCCAGGGCCCTGTGCGAAGAGCTCGGCGTACGCCACTTCACCCGCCACGGCGTCCCCGAGTGGAACAGGACCAAGGGCGTCCACAAGGCCCGTACCAAACACGGCAACTACAACGCGTGGATCGCCATGCACGGCGGCGAGTACGAGTACTTCGCCTCCGTCGACACGGACCACGTCCCGCTGCCGGACTTCCTGGAACGGATGATGGGCTACTTCCGCGACCCGGACGTCGCCTTCGTCGTCGGCCCGCAGGTGTACGGCAACTACACCACTCCCGTCACCAAGGCGGCCGAGTCCCAGCAGTTCCTCTTCCACGCCCTGATCCAGCGCGCCGGCAACCGCTATCGCGCGCCCATGTTCGTCGGCACCAACAACGTCGTACGGATCGCGGCCGTGCGGCAGATCGGCGGCCTGTACGACTCCATCACCGAGGACATGGCCACCGGTTTCGAACTGCACCGGCACAAGAACCCGAGGACCGGTCACCACTGGCAGTCCGTCTACACCCCCGACGTGCTCGCCGTCGGTGAAGGGCCCGCCTCCTGGACCGACTTCTTCACCCAGCAGATGCGCTGGTCGCGCGGCACCTACGAGACGCTGTTCAAGCAGTACTGGAAGGCGCCCTTCACCATGCCGCCCGGCAGGCTCTTCTCGTACACGCTGATGCTCGTCTACTACCCGATGACGGCCGTCAACTGGCTGCTGGGCATCCTGAGCTGCGTGCTGTTCCTGTGCTTCGGCGCGTCCGGCACGCAGGTCGCCGCCTCCATGTGGCTGATGCTCTACAGCGACGCCGCCGCCCTGCAGATCGGCCTCTACCTGTGGAACCGGCGGCACAACGTCTCCCCGCACGAACCGGAGGGCTCCGGCGGCCTCGCCGGCATGGCGATGTCGGCCCTCTCCGCGCCGATCTACCTCAAGTCCCTGGGCGCGGCCCTGATCCGCCGCCCCAGCCGCTTCGTCGTCACCCCGAAGGGCGGCGACACCAGCCCCGACCGCCTGCTGACCTTCCGCATCCACCTCTTCTGGGCGGCGGTCCTGACAGCCTCACTGACCGCCTCGTTCGTGCTCGGGCACACCCACGCGGCCATGCGCACCTGGGCGGTCCTCGCGCTCGGCATCTCCCTCGCCCCGGTGGCCGTGTGGGCCGCCACGCGGGCCAGGGAACGCAGGGCCGAACGGCGCCACGCGCCCGCCGTCCGGATCCCCGAGGGCGAGCCCGCCCCGGCGCTCGCGGGCAGCGCCGGCGGCGCGGTCGCCGGCGGGACGGTCTCCAGCAGTACGACAGGAGGTAACTAGGCCATGGCCTACCGGCCCTCGAAGAAGACCCAGAAGCGGCTGCTCGGCGTCGGCGGCATCGCGCTGCTCGCCGGACTCAACGCCCCCGCCGCCATCGGCTTCGCCTCGGAGCAGTACTACGAGTACAAGATCGCCCAGCCCGGCTACCAGGCGAAGTTCGGTTCCTGGAAGAAACTGGACATCCCCGAGGAGTTCCGCACCAACGCCATCCACGCGGCACTCCTGCACACCGGCAAGGTGCTGATCGTCGCGGGCTCCGGCAACGAGCAGAAGAAGTTCGACAAGGGCTCCTTCGACACCGTCCTGTGGGACCCGACGACCGACACCTTCAAGAAGATCCCCACCCCGGACGACTTCTTCTGCGCCGGACACGCCCAACTGCCCAGCGGCCGCATGCTCGTGGCCGGCGGCACGGCCCGCTACGAACTCCTCGACGGCGAGGTCGACCGGGCCGGCGGCGGCATGCGCGTGAAGAACGAGAACCCGGACAGGCCGATCGCCCTCAAGAAGGGCACCCGCTTCCGCTCGCCCGCCGGCGTCGAGTACGTCAGCAGGTTCGACGTCACCGTCCCCAAGGCCAAGCGGACCCAGGAGATCACCTACAACAGGGCCGGTGTCATGCAGCCCTGGAAGACGAAGGTCACCGCGAGCGAGGCCCGGGTCTTCGTCGAGGCCACCGAGGACGGCCCGGCCGCGGTCACGGACAAGCAGGCCCAGTACGAGATCCTCGGCCTCAAGGGCAAGGACGCCGACAACACGTACGGCATCTCCGAGAAGATCACCATGGAGAAGCAGGACTTCCAGGGGATCAAGGCCGCCTACGAGTTCGACCCGACGGCGGAGAAGTACGTCCCCGTCGAGCCCATGGACAAGGCCCGCTGGTATCCGACGCTCGTCGGGCTGGAGGACGGGCGGGTGCTCGCGGTCTCCGGACTCGACGACGTCGGCGTGATCGACCCCGGCGACAACGAGATCTACGACCCGAGGACCAAGAAGTGGACCCCGGGCCCCAAGCGCTACTTCCCCACCTATCCGGCCCTCTTCCTCACCAAGGGCGGCAAGCTCTTCTACCCGGCCTCGAACGCCGGTTACGGCCCCGCCGAGCTCGGCCGTGAACCGGGTCTGTGGGACCTGAAGACCAACACGTTCGAGAAGGTGCCCGGTCTGCGGGACCAGGACGAGACGGAGACGTCGGCGTCGCTGCTGCTGCCCCCCGCCCAGGACCAGAAGGTGATGATCCTCGGCGGCGGAGGTGTCGGCGAGTCCAAGAAGTCGACGTCGCGCACGGCCGTCGTCGACCTCAAGAAGGACAACCCCGTCTTCGAGGACGGCCCCGACCTGCCGCAGGGCACCCGCTACCTGAACAGCGTGATCATGCCGGACGACTCGGTGTTCACGTCGAACGGCGCCGAGGACTACCGCGGACGCAGCTCCAGCAACATCCTCAAGGCTCAGTTCTACGACCCGAAGTCCAACTCCTTCCGCACGGCCGCCTCGCCGAAGGTCGGCCGCAACTACCACTCCGAGGCGCTCCTGCTGCCCGACGGCCGGATCGCCACCTTCGGCTCCGACCCGCTCTTCGACGACCAGCAGAACACCAAGCTCGGCCACTTCGAGCAGCGCATGGAGATCTTCACGCCGCCCGCCCTGCACAAGAACGGCAAGAGCCGCCCCGTGCTCGGGGACGGCCCGCAGGAGGTGGACGGGGAGGGCCGCGCCACCTTCGCCACCCGCCACCCGGAGCGGGTCGTGAGCGCCCGCCTGATGCGGCCCAGCGCGGTCACGCACACGACGGACGTCGAGCAGCGGTCCATCGCGCTGGAGCTCACCAGGACCAAGGACTCGGTGACGGTGGACGTACCGAAGGACCGGACCCTGGTGCCGCCCGGCTGGTACATGCTGTTCGTGACGGACGGCGACGGAACGCCGTCCGAGGCGAAGTGGGTCCAGGTCAGGTGACGCGCGCAGCGGTGGCGGGCGGTGCGGCGGCGGGCGGTGCCGCCGGCTACCGCGCCGTGGAGTTGCGGGCCAGGCCCAGGGCGTAGTCCGCCCACCACTTCCCCGCCGCGGGGCCCCCGCGGCACTGCCCGTCGGACTCCCCGGGCCGCTTGATCCACAGGTACGCGTCGATGAGCGGGTCCCCGGTGTCCGTGGTGGGCGGGGTGCCGAGCGCCCGGCCCGGCGGGTTGCACCAGGCCTGGGAGGGGTCGCCGCCGAGCGGGCCGTTGCCGTTGCGGCTGGTGTCCACGACGAAGTGCTTGCCGCCGAGGGCCTCCGAGAGGCGGCGCCCGTACTGCCGGGTGGTCTCGTCCGTCTGGAAGTTGGAGACGTTGAGGGCGAAGCCGTCGGCGTGCGCGACGCCGGCCCGGCCGAGGGGCTCGACGAGCTTCTCCGAGTCCTGGATCCAGGCCGGGTTGCCCGCGTCCAGGTACACCCTCGTGCCCGGCTGCTGCTTCAGTCGCACGATCGCCTCGGAGAGCAACTGCTCGCGCTCGGCGTGGTACTCGCCCGGGGTGCAGCCGTCGACGATGTGGGCGACCGCGTCGGGCTCCAGCACGACCAGCGCGTCGCTGTCGCCGAGGGCCCCCGCGAACCGGTCGATCCAGTCCCGGTAGGCGTCGGCGTCGTACGCTCCGCCCGCCGAGTGCTGACCGCAGTCGCGGTGCGGGATGTCGTACGCGACGAACACGGCCGTACGTCCTTCCCCGGCCGCCGCCGCGGTCGCCTCCCTGATCCTCGGCTCGGGGCGGTCGGCGGGCGGCCACAGTGCGACGGGCCGGTCCGCGATGCGTCTGAGGAGCCGGGCGTCGTTCCCGCGCCCCTGCCGTTCCCACGCCCTGACCTGCCGGGCGGCCGGGCTCGCCGGGTCGATCCAGAAGGGGGAACCGGCGGCGGGGCTCGCCTGGGCGCGGGTCTCACGGGCGGCGGACGTCGTGCTGACCTCGGGCGGGGACGAGCAGCCCGTCGCGAGTCCGAGCACGGCGAGCGCCACGAGGGTACGGGTACGGGTCGGCCGGAACATCCTGCCCCCTTGGGCGAAGGTGACGGTCAGTGACGGTTTCCGGCCATCGTGACATAGCGGACCTATCGGTCATGGGTGCGACACCGTGAGCCGGCCGTTCCCCTGCCGGACCGTCAGGCTTCGCCGGAGGCCAGCGCGATGCCGAGCGGTGTCCGCTCGTACAGCACCTGGTGTCCGTACCGGTGCGCCACGAGCAGGCCCGCCTCGCGCAGCGTCGACAGGTGCGCGGAGACGGACGAGGGCGCGAGGCCGAGCCGGTGCGCGAGGGCCGTGGTGGCCGCCGGTTCGTCGAGCGCGGCCAGCACGGCGGCCCGGCCGCGGCCGAGGAGCCGTACGAGGGCCTCGGGCGTCCGGCCGGACGGCTCGGCCCACAGGCCGCCGATGCCCCGCGCGGGATAGACCAGGGTCGGCTGCCAGGGCGGGTCGAAGCCGCTCACCACGTCCGGCCAGGAGAACACGCTGGGCATCAGCACCAGTCCCTGACCGCCGAGTTCGCGTACGTGCTCCCCGCGCGAGTCGACCGTGAGCCGGCCCGCGTCCCAGGCGACCCGCCGGTCCAGCTCGGGCAGCAGTCCGGCGAGACCCACGGTGGCGAGGCGGCGCGAGTGGAAGGCGATGTCGGCCTCAAGGAGGGCACGCAGCCTCGGCCAGACGGGTTCGACGAGGGTGTGCCAGGCCTCCTCCATCGTGTCCGCCAACTCCTGTACCGCACGGGCCGGTTCGGCGAGCATCGCCCGGCCGGGCGGGGACTGTGTGGCACCCGGGGTGTCCGCCAGCGAGAGCGCCATCTCGGCGCGGGCGAGCTCCGGAGCGGTGCCCCGTACGGCGGCGATCTCCTCCTCGAACGTGGCCGCGGGTCCGATCGGAGGCGGCATCAGGCAGTCCGGACTGTTCCCGCGCTGCGGCATCAGCAGCCACAGGGGCTCCAGGTCCAGCGCGGCCGCCGTCGTGCGGATGCGGCGCAGCCACGCGGAGTGGTAGCCCTGCCGCTCCGGACGCCGCAGGGTGCGCACCGCCTCGTGGGTCTCCCACAGGGGGGACAGCGCGAAACGGCAGTTGAGGAGGTCGTCCTCACCGAAGTGGAGGTGGAACGGCATGCACGCCTCCCGACGGAAGATTCGTCTCCAGCCGAAACTCTATGGCTCCCACCGCGTACGCGTGACGCTGCGACGCATGCCAGAAGAGACACAGACCGTGACGACGGCGCCCGAGCGGTCCGCCGACGCACGCGGCGGGTACCGCCCCGTCTTCGCCGTCGCAGAGTTCCGCGCCGTGTTCGCCGCGCACGCGCTGTCCCTGCTGGGGGTCGTCGTCAGCGAGATCGCGCTCACCGTGCTCGTGTACGAACTCACGGGGTCACCGCTGCTCAGCGCACTGGCCTTCGCGGTGGGCTTCCTGCCGTACCTCGTGGGCGGGACGCTGCTGTCCGGAGTGGCCGACCGGTTCCCGGCCCGGCGGGTGCTCGTCGCGTGCGACCTCGTGTGCGCCGGATGCGCGGCGCTGATGGCCCTGCCGGCCACCCCCGTCGCCGCGCTGCTCGGGCTACGGTGCGTCATCGCGGCCGTGTCGCCGGTCTTCAGCGGCACGCGGATGGCCACGCTCACCGAGATCCTCGGGGACGGCGACCTGTTCGTGCTCGGCCGCTCCCTGCTGCGGATCGTGTCGCAGAGTGCCGTGCTCGTGGGCTTCGGCGCGGGCGGGATCCTGCTGACCTTCGTGCCGCCGCGCGGGGCGCTCGGCATCACCCTGGGCACCTTCCTCGCCTCCGCGCTGCTCCTGCGGCTGGGCACCCGGCGCAGGCCCGCCCGGGCCGGGGGCGGACCGCTGATGCGCTACTCGCTCACCGGCACCCGGCAGGTCCTCGGCGACCGCCGGATCCGGGCGCTGCTGCTCCTGCTGTGGGTGCCGCCGATGTTCGTCGTCGCGCCGGAGGCCCTCGCCGCCGCGTACGCGGACGAGATCGGGGCCGGTACGGCCTGGGTGGGGCTGCTGATGTGCGCGATGCCGGTCGGGACGATCGCGGGGGAGCTGTACGCGGGCGCCGCCCTGTCGCCGGCGGCCCGCTCCCGGATCGTGCTGCCCCTCGCGGGATGCGGTCTGCTGCCGCTCCTCGTCTATCCGCTCCACCCCGGCCTCGGCTGGATCCTGCCGGCGCTGGTGCTCGCCGGGTCGGCCGGCGCGTACACCCTGGGGCTCGACCGCTGGTTCGTGGACGCGGTGCCCGAGGAGCTGCGCGGGCGCGCGATGACCGTCCACACGGCCGGGCTGATGACCATCCAGGGTGTGGGCATGGCGCTGGCCGGGGCCGCCGCGGAGTTCTGGGCGGTCAGCACGGTCGTGGGCGGGGTCGGCGTGCTCGGGACGGTGTGCTGTCTGCTCCTGGTGGTGGAGGTGCGGCGCTCCGGAAGGGCTGTGAAAGGGGCGGGGGAAAGGGCGGGAAAGGAGTCGGGAATGGGGGCGGGTTCCGATACGCGAGACGGGGCTGACCACGATATGACCGGCCGGTAGGGTCTTTGCCGTGCCGAAGCCGCTCAGTCTTGCCTTCGATCCCATCGCCCGCGCCGACGAGCACTGGAAACAGCGCTGGGGATCCGTGCCGTCCATGGGCGCGATCACCTCGATCATGCGCGCGCACCAGATCCTCCTCGCCGAGGTCGACGCGGTCGTCAAGCCGTACGGGCTGACGTTCGCCCGGTACGAGGCCCTGGTGCTGCTCACCTTCTCCAAGGCCGGTGAGCTGCCGATGTCCAAGATCGGCGAGCGGCTGATGGTGCACCCGACGTCCGTGACGAACACCGTGGACCGGCTCGTGCTGTCGGGGCTGGTCGACAAGCGGCCCAACCCCAACGACGGACGCGGAACCCTCGCCTCGATCACCGAGAAGGGCCGTGAGGCCTGCGACGCGGCCACCCGGGACCTGATGGCGATGGACTTCGGGCTGGGTGTGTACGACGCCGAGGAGTGCCGGGAGATCTTCGCGATGCTGCGGCCGCTGAGGGTCGCCGCGCACGACTTCGACGAGGAATAGGGCCGCAGGGCGCACCCGGCCGTGCGCGGCCGCCCGGGCTCCGGGGGCGCCCGAAGATCGTGCGAAACCGGTGGTTACGCTCGTAGCCATGAAAAACAGCGTGCTGACCCGCTATCGCGTCATGGCCTACGTCACCGCCGTCTGGCTGCTGGTGTTCACCGTCGCCATCATCGCCAAGTACGCCTTCGAGACGGGTGACACGATGGTGATCTCGCAGATCCACGGCGTCCTGTTCATCATCTACGTCGTCTTCGCCTTCGACCTCGGCTCCAAGGCGAAGTGGCCGTTCGGCAAGCTGCTGTGGGTACTCGCCGCCGGCTGCATCCCGGTGGCCTCCTTCTTCGTCGAGCCGAAGATCACGCGTGAGGCCAAGCCGCTGATCACCGACGGCCCGGCGTCGGCCGTCGCCAAGGCGTAACGCGGAGGACCCGGCCGCCCGGCCCGAAAGCGCCGGGCGGTCTCCCATCGACATTTACTAGGACGTCCTAGTAAATTTGGGTGCATGGACGCTGACGCCATCGAGGAGGGCCGCCGACGCTGGCAGGCCCGGTACGACGCCTCACGCAAGCGCGAGGCCGACTTCACCACGCTCTCCGGGGACACCGTGGAGCCGGTGTACGGGCCGCGGCCCGGGGACGCGTACGAGGGTTTCGAGCGGATCGGCTGGCCCGGGGAGTACCCCTACACGCGGGGGCTCCACGCGACGGGCTACCGGGGGCGGACGTGGACCATCCGGCAGTTCGCCGGGTTCGGGAACGCCCAGCAGACCAACGAGCGCTACAAGACGATCCTCGCCAACGGCGGGGGCGGTCTCTCCGTCGCCTTCGACATGCCCACGCTCATGGGCCGCGACTCGGACGACCCGCGCTCGCTCGGCGAGGTCGGCCACTGCGGGGTCGCGATCGACTCCGCGGCCGACATGGAGGTCCTGTTCAAGGACATCCCGCTGGGTGACGTGACGACGTCGATGACGATCAGCGGGCCCGCGGTGCCGGTCTTCTGCATGTACCTGGTCGCCGCCGAGCGGCAGGGCGTGGACCCCGCGGTGCTGAACGGCACGCTCCAGACCGACATCTTCAAGGAGTACATCGCGCAGAAGGAGTGGCTCTTCCAGCCCGAGCCCCATCTGCGGCTCATCGGGGACCTGATGGAGCACTGCGCGGCGAAGATCCCCGCGTACAAACCGCTGTCGGTCTCCGGCTACCACATCCGCGAGGCGGGCTCGACGGCCGCGCAGGAACTGGCGTACACCCTCGCCGACGGCTTCGGGTACGTGGAGCTGGGGCTCTCGCGCGGGCTGGAGGTCGACGCCTTCGCGTCGGGCCTGAGCTTCTTCTTCGACGCGCATCTCGACTTCTTCGAGGAGATCGCCAAGTTCCGGGCGGCGCGGCGGATCTGGGCCCGCTGGATGCGGGACGTGTACGGGGCGCGGTCGGACAAGGCGCAGTGGCTGCGCTTCCACACACAGACGGCGGGCGTCTCGCTGACGGCCCAGCAGCCCTACAACAACGTCGTCCGTACGGCCGTCGAGGCGCTCGCCGCGGTGCTGGGCGGCACCAACTCCCTCCACACGAACGCGCTGGACGAGACGCTGGCGCTGCCGTCCGAGCAAGCCGCGGAGATCGCCCTGCGCACACAGCAGGTGCTGATGGAGGAGACCGGGGTCGCCAACGTGGCGGACCCGCTGGGCGGTTCCTGGTACGTGGAGCAGCTGACCGACCGGATCGAGGCCGACGCCGAGCGGATCTTCGAGCAGATCAGGGAGCGGGGTCTGCGGGCCCACCCCGACGGCCGGCACCCCATCGGGCCGATCACCTCCGGCATCCTGCGCGGGATCGAGGACGGGTGGTTCACCGGCGAGATCGCCGAGTCCGCCTTCCAGTACCAGCGGTCGCTGGAGAAGGGCGACAAGCGGGTCGTGGGGGTCAACGTCCACCACGGTTCGGTCACCGGCGACCTGGAGATCCTGCGGGTCAGCCACGAGGTGGAGCGGGACCAGGTACGGGAGCTGGGCGGGCGCCGGGCCGCCCGGGACGAGGCCGCCGTGCGGTCCTCGCTGGACGCCATGCTCGCCGCCGCGCGGGACGGGTCGAACATGATCGTGCCGATGCTGGAGGCGGTGCGGGCCGAGGCGACGCTCGGGGAGATCTGCGGCGTGCTGCGGGACGAGTGGGGGGTCTACACCGAGCCGCCGGGCTTCTGAGCGGGGATTCCGCTGCGGATCGTCAGGGACCGGCCGCCGCGCCCGCGAGCCCCAGCAGGAGGACGCGGGTGAAGTCGTGGACCCAGGCCGGGTCCACCGGCTCCGCGCTGACGAGGGTGCGGTGCACCACCGCACCGGCCACCATGTCGAAGACGAGGTCCGCCGTGCGGGCGGCGGCCGAGGGGTCCGGCTCCTGCGGAAGCTCGCCGCGGGCCTGGGCGCGGGACCGGCCCTCCACGACGAGCCGCTTCTGACGGTCGACGATCGAGGTGCGGATCCGCTCGCGCAGGGCGTCGTCACGGGTCGACTCGGCGACGACCGCCATCAGCCCGTTCCTCGCCTCGGGCATCGCCAGGATCGCCGCGAACTGGAGCACCACCCCTTCGATGTCCGCCGTGAGACTGCCCCGGTCGGGCAGCTCCAGCTCGTCGAAGAGCTCGGCCACCGCGTCGACCACGAGTTCGTTCTTGCCCGCCCAGCGCCGGTAGAGGGTCGTCTTCGCGACCCCCGCGCGCATCGCCACGTCCCCCAGGGTCAGCTTGGACCAGCCCAGTTCGACGAGGGCCGTCCGTGTCGCCGCCAGGATCGCCGCGTCGGCCTCGGCGCTGCGCGGGCGCCCGGTGCGGGGAGGGGGAGTGCTGCTCTGCATGGCGGCGACCATATCCGGACGTTCCGCAAAGGGGGATTGCGTGGAGAGGTGAGGGAGATCACCGGAACGGGGTTCCCCGGGCCACCCCGGCACAGTTACGCTACGACCCGTAGCGAAAGCACGGAACGGGAGCCGTCGACCCGGCTCGTACGTGAGCGACGACCACGCGGCGCCAGGTGGGGACCCGGCGCCAACCACACGTATCAGGCCTGGCTTTCACAACGCTTTTCACACAGGCGCGCGGAGGGGGGAGGATAGGCGCATGCAGCCACGGAACATGTCCATGAGCGGAGTCGTCGACCTCGCCGCGGTGAAAGCGGCCCAGGAGGCCAAGGCGAAGGCGGAGCAGGCGCGCGCCGAAGCGGCACGGCAGGGCGGCGGGGCCGTCCCCGCGGTGTCCGCGTCGAGTCTCGTCATCGACGTCGACGAGGCGGGTTTTGAGCGGGACGTCCTGCAGCGCTCCACCGAGGTGCCGGTCGTCATCGACTTCTGGGCCGAGTGGTGCGAGCCGTGCAAGCAGCTCAGCCCGCTCCTGGAGCGCCTCACCGCCGAGTACAACGGCCGGTTCGTCCTCGCCAAGATCGACGTCGACGCGAATCAGATGCTGATGCAGCAGTTCGGGGTCCAGGGGATCCCGGCGGTCTTCGCGGTGGTGGCGGGTCAGGCCCTGCCGCTCTTCCAGGGCGCCGCTCCCGAGGCGCAGATCCGAGGCACCCTGGACCAGCTCGTGCAGGTCGCCGAGGAGCGCTTCGGGCTCACGGGCCTGACCGTGGACCAGGACGCCCGCCCCGGAGAGGCCGACACGGCCCCCGAGATGCCGGCCGGCCCGTACGACGCGCTGCTCGAAGCCGCCGTACGAGCCCTGGACGCCGGTGACTTGGCCGGCGCGGTCCAGGCGTACAGGAACGTGCTGGGCGACGATCCGGAGAACACGGAGGCCAGGCTGGGGCTCGCCCAGGCCGAGTTGCTCCAGCGGGTGCAGGGTCTCGACCCGCAGCAGGTGCGCAGGGACGCCGCGGACCGGCCCGGTGACGTACCGGCGCAGATCGCCGCCGCCGACCTGGATCTGGTGGGCGGTCATGTCGAGGACGCCCTCGGGCGGCTCGTCGACGCCGTGGCGCGTACGGCGGGTGACGACCGGGACGCGGCGAGGGTGCGGCTGCTGGAGCTCTTCGAGGTGGTCGGCACCGACGATCCGAGGGTGACCGCCGCCCGCCGGGCACTGGCCCGGGCCCTGTTCTGACCAGTCGTTAAACGCCGGGAACCGTGGTACCCGAGTGGCGGAATGTGGCGAGAGAGCGACACTGCGGCCGCGCTTTACCAAATCTTGGTAAACGCGGCCGCTGTTACTTGGAGTAAGTCGCGGGCGGTGTTCTGTCGGATTCCGTCCAAAGTTCGATCACTTTGTCACCTACCCCGGGGCCACCCTGAGTTGTCGGCCGATACCGAGGGGTCGTTGTTCGGTTATCCGGCCGTTACTAGCCAGTAACGAACCCCCTTGTGCGGGCGGCGAGAATGCACCACGATCGGCGACGCTCGGTCCATTTCCCTCCCCCGACAACCACTCGGGTCAGCGGGTTGCCTTGGGTCCCCACCGAGTAGGGGCGGCGGCAGTGGCGCCGGTCCTTGGACAGGGGGGTCTTCGCCGCTCGGCGGAGCCTGTCCGGCAGGTTGTGCGTGAAGTGTTCAGGCGCGACCAGTGGTTGTCGCTCGGGGGTGATCGCCGGTGATTCGGGAGCGTTGCGCCTCCGGGTCGGGCGCTCTCCTTCCCGAGGACGTAGCACTTCTCCCATCCCTGCCCGGCTGAGCCGCCGTCTGGAGGCAGCCAGGGCCGGAGATGTACGTCCGAGAAGGAGGAAATATGGAGTCCCAGGTGCGTGGCGGGACCAGATGGAAGCGGTTCGCCGTCGTCATGGTCCCGAGTGTGGCCGCGACGGCGTGCATAGGCATCGCTCTTGCACAAGGCGCTCTCGCCGCGTCGTTCAGCGTGTCGGGTCAGTCGTTCAAGGTGACGGCTGACCGCCTCGACGGTACGGGCTTCTCGCAGTACGGAGCCATCGACCAGGGGTACACGCTCAAGGGCGAGAAGACGGCGCACCCGGTTGCGGTGTCGGCGTTCAAGAACGCCTCGATCAAGAACATGTGCCAGTCCGTTGTGACCCCGGACATCCCGCTCATCGGTTCCGTCAGCCTGATGCTGAAGGCCGGCGGCGGCGACACGCCGGTACAGGCCGAGAACCTGTACATCGACGTCGAAGAGCTGCAGGCCAACGCGACCTTCCGCAACATCGACATCGGTGTTGCGGCCAAGGACGCCAGCAAGGGTCCGGGAATCGCCAAGGGTGACACGGCGAACCCCTACGGCTTCGCCCAGCAGGCCGACTCGGCCACGCTGACCGACGTGAAGCAGACGGCGTGGGCGACCACCGCCGGCACCTTCAAGCTCAGCGGCCTCAAGATGTCGCTGTCCAAGGGTGTCAAGGAGTGCTACTAAGCACTCCCTGGGCGGGTGAGGGAGCCTGTGCTGCCTCGCCCGCCCGTCCTTACTCGTAGTACGTGAACCTCTCACAGCAACGCCGTTCCAGGGAGCTGTTTCCATGAGCGCCGAGACTCCTGCCGAGACTCCTGCCGCGCGCGGTCAAATCGTCTACTGGCGGCTGCGGTTCCGTGCCTGGCGGGGTGGCCGGCCGTTCTGGGCCGGCCTGTTCATCCTGCTCGGCGGATTCCCGATCGCGTACTTCCCGTACGCGAACCTTCAGATCGGGCATCTCACGCTGGCCATGGCGACGACCGCGGGCGCCGGTTCGCTCATCATCGGCGTGCTCCTGGGCGTTCTCGGAATCAGCCTCTGGTACCAGAAGCACGTGCGGGTCTTCGCCGGTGTGGCGGCGATCCTGCTCGGGCTTGTCTCCATTCCGGTGTCGAACCTCGGCGGCTTCCTGATCGGCTTCCTGCTGGCCCTGGTGGGCGGCGGGATGGCCGTGTCCTGGGTGCCGGGCGAGCAGTCGGCCGCAGGGCCGGCCGAGACGGACCGTGCGGACAAGGGAGGCGTTCCGCAGGCCACCACGGCCGACGGGACGAGCGAGCCGAACGATCTGTCAGGAACGATCCCGACCAACGGGGCGAACGGGAGGCACAGTGCCGGCTGACGAGGTCCAATACGCGGACTCCGCGGGCGAGTCCCGTGAGAGAACCGGGCCGCGGCACGCTGCCCCCAAGAAGCCCTTGTTCACCAGGCTCAACGTGCCCGCGGGCAAGGCGATAGCCATCGCGTCGATGCCGACCGCGATCCTCATGGGCATGGGGTTCACGCCGACGCTCGCCCAGGCCGACGACAAGCCGTCCTCGAAGAACCTCACGATCGACGAGTACAAGGACTGCGTCGAGGCGCTGGACGCGAGCGACAAGGCCGACGAGACCGACGAGGAGAAGGACCCCTCGGCGACGCCGTCGCCCTCCGCCTCGACGAGCGCTCCCGCGTCCGGCGACGAAGAGGGTGCCTCGGACGAGGACCCCGCGGACGAGGACCCCGCGGACGACGGCTCGACGGACAACGGCTCTTCGCCGGATTCAGGTTCCGACGACAAGCCCGAGCCCAAGCCGTCCCCGTCCACGAGCGCGCCGGCCGAGTCCGCGGAGGACGGTGCGTCCACCCCGACGCCCACCCCGTCCGAGACCGGCAACGTCCTGGACGACATCGGCAACGCGCTGGAGGACATCTTCACGCCCGGCGAGAAGGAGTCCGAGACTCCCACCGCGGAGCCGTCCGCCACCCCCACGCCGTCGGCCACGGAGGGCCCCTCCGACGAGGCCGGGGACGCGAAGGACCCTGCCGAGGACACGGCCGGCAAGGCCGACGACCCGGCCAAGGACGTCACCGACACGGCGTCCGGGGCGGCCGAGGACACCGCGGACAAGGCGGAGGACGCGGCCGGCGAGGCCACCGCCTCCCCGTCGCCCAGCCCGTCCGCGAGCGCCACCACGGACCCGGACGACTGCCCGGCGGCCACGGACGACGAGAGCGGCGTCGAGAAGGGCATCCCCGCCCTGGCCGACGACCCCTGGGTGCTGGAAGCCAGCTCGCTGCTGCTCAAGGGCGCCGACTACCAGGGCATCGTCAAGGTGAAGACCGCCAACGGCACGGTCAAGGAGGTCCTGAAGTACGTGGTCTCCGACGGCACCGACATCGGCGATCTCCACCAGACCGTCGACGACAAGGACGCCGGGGTGAAGTACCACGTCCAGGCCGGCAAGGGTACGACGTCCACGATCACCGACGGCAAGACGGTCATGTACACGGAGAGCATCTCGGGCAACCTGCTCGGTCTGATCCCGGTCACGTTCGACCCGAAGCACCCGCCGCCGCTGAACATCCCGCTGATCTACTTCACCAAGGTGAAGGTCGTGCAGGCCGCCCAGTTCGGCGGAACGCTGACCGTCCCCGGGATGCACCAGTTCAACACGCCGCTCGGATAGACCCCGAGGGCTGCATCGACGTCGCACGGGGTGTGCCCCGGTCTCCGCTCGCGCGGGGGCCGGGGCACACCCCGTCCCGTACCGGCTGTGCGCACCGGAACGCCTGAGGGCGCCCCCGCGCGGCGGGGGCGCCCTCAGTGACGTACGAGCGGTCGTACGGGCCGCACGCGCCCGTACAGGCGGTTCAGCCGCCCAGGTGGTGCACGCGGACCATGTTCGTGGTGCCGGGGACGCCGGGGGGCGAGCCGGCGGTCATCACGACGATGTCGCCCTCACTGAGGTAATCGATCTTGCGCAGTTCGTTGTCGACCAGCTCGACCATCTCGTCGGTGCTCTTCACGAACGGCACGATGTACGACTCGACGCCCCAGCTCAGCGAGAGCTGGTTGCGGGTGCCCTCGTCCGTGGTGAAGGCCAGGATCGGCTGGGCGGCGCGGTAACGGGACAGCCGGCGGGCGGTGTCGCCGGACTGGGTGAAGGCCACCAGGCCCTTGCCGCCCAGGAAGTCCGCGATCTCGCACGCGGCGCGGGCCACCGAACCACCCTGCGTACGCGGCTTCTTGCCGGGCACGAGCGGCTGCAGGCCCTTGGAGAGCAGCTCCTCCTCGGCCGCGACGACGATCTTCGACATCGTCTTCACGGTCTCGATCGGGTACGCGCCCACGCTGGACTCGGCGGACAGCATGACCGCGTCCGCGCCGTCCAGGATCGCGTTGGCGACGTCGGACGCCTCGGCGCGCGTGGGGCGGGAGTTGGTGATCATCGACTCCATCATCTGGGTCGCGACGATCACCGGCTTGGCGTTGCGCCTGCACAGCTCCACGAGGCGCTTCTGCACCATCGGGACGCGCTCCAGGGGGTACTCGACGGCCAGGTCGCCGCGGGCGACCATGACGCCGTCGAAGGCCGCCACGACGGCCTCCATGTTCTCCACCGCCTGGGGCTTCTCCACCTTGGCGATGACGGGGACCCGGCGGCCCTCCTCGTCCATGATCTTGTGCACGTCGTTCACGTCGTGGGCGTCGCGCACGAAGGAGAGCGCCACCAGGTCGCAGCCCATCTGCAGGGCGAAGCGCAGGTCGTCGACGTCCTTCTCGGACAGCGCGGGCACGTTCACCGCCGTGCCGGGCAGGTTGATGCCCTTGTGGTCCGAGATCACACCGCCCTCGATGACGACCGTCCTGACCCGGGGGCCGTCGACCCCGACGCACCGCAGCTCGACGTTGCCGTCGTTGATCAGGATCTGGTCGCCCTTGGAGACGTCACCCGGCAGACCCTTGTACGTGGTGCCGCAGATCGACTTGTCGCCCGGCACGTCCTCGGTCGTGATGGTGAACTCGTCACCCCGCTCCAGCTCCACGGGGCCCTCGGCGAAGGTCTCCAGCCGGATCTTCGGGCCCTGGAGGTCGGCGAGGACCCCGATGGCACGGCCCGTCTCCTGGGCGGCGGCCCGGACCCGGTCGTAGCGGCCCTGGTGCTCGGCGTGCGAGCCGTGGCTGAAGTTGAATCGGGCCACGTTCATGCCGGCCTCGATCAGCGAGACGAGCTGCTCGTGCGAGTCGACGGCTGGGCCCAGTGTGCAGACGATTTTGGAACGGCGCATGGGGGCGATCCTATCGGTTTGTTTCGCTTCGGAATATTCCGTCTGGCGGAAGATACAAATGGGCGGGTGTGCGCTCAGGCGTGGCCCTGACCGGCTGTTTTCCTCGGCGTTCTCATACCTGCTGTTTCGCTGCTTCTACTGCTTCTGCTGCTTCCGGGACCGGCCGCGCCCTTTCAGGCGTTGCCGCCTCCGACGAGCGCGTACGTCTGGTCGGCGATCTCCAGTTCCTCGTCGGTCGGTACGACGGCCACCGCGACCCGCGCGCCCTCGGGCGAGATCAGCCGCGGCTCGGCGGACCGTACGGCGTTCAGCCGGTCGTCGACGGCGAGGCCCAGCCCCTCCAGTCCCCGGACGGCGGCCTCGCGCACCGGAGCGGCGTTCTCCCCGACCCCGGCCGTGAAGACGACCGCGTCGACCCGGCCGAGTACCGCGTAGTACGCGCCGATGTACTTCTTCAGTCGGTGTATGTAGATGTCGAAGGCGAGCTGCGCCTGCGCGGCGTCCGCGCCGCCCTCGTCGATGCGGCGGCGGATCTCCCGCATGTCGTTGTCGCCGCACAAACCGATCAGACCGCTCTTCTTGTTGAGAAGAGTGTCGATCTCGTCCATGGACATCCCGCCAACGCGCGCCAAATGGAAAATGACCGCGGGATCCATGTCTCCGGAGCGTGTACCCATCACGAGCCCTTCCAAGGGAGTCAGTCCCATGGAGGTGTCCACGCAGCGGCCCTTCTCGACCGCCGACGCCGAGGCGCCGTTGCCCAGGTGCAGCACGATGACGTTCACGTCCTGCGGGGCGCGGCCGAGAAGGCGGGCCGTCTCGCGGGACACGTACGCGTGCGAGGTGCCGTGGAAGCCGTACCGGCGGATGCGGTGCTCGTCGGCGGTCCTCACGTCGATCGCGTAGCGGGCGGCGGCCTCCGGCATCGTCGTGTGGAACGCCGTGTCGAAGACCGCGACCTGCGGGAGGTCCGGGCGCAGCGCCCGAGCGGTACGGATCCCGGTGAGGTTGGCCGGGTTGTGCAGGGGCGCCACCGGGATCAGGCGCTCGATCTCGGCGAGGACCGCGTCGTCGACGACGGTCGGCTCGGTGAAGGACCGGCCGCCGTGCACGACGCGATGGCCGATCGCGGCCAGCTCCGGGGAGTCCAGGCCGAGTCCGTCCCGGGACAGCTCCTCCGCGACGGCCCGCAGCGCCGCCTCGTGGTCGTCGATCCGGCCGGTCGTCTCGCGGGCCGTGCCCCCCGCGGCCAGCGGGGAGTGCTTCAGCCGGGAGGCCCCCTCGCCGATGCGCTCGACGAGACCGGCGGCCAGCCGGCTGCCGTCGCTCATGTCGAGCAGCTGGTACTTCAGCGACGAGGAGCCGGAGTTCAGGACGAGGACACGGGTGGCGCTCACTGGACGGAAGCCTTCGGGGTCGGGGACGGTTCCTTGGACGCGGGCACGGCCGAGGGCCGCGCCTGGGCCTGGATCGCGGTGATGGCGACGGTGTTCACGATGTCCCCGACGAGCGCGCCGCGGGACAGGTCGTTGACCGGCTTGCGCAGGCCCTGGAGGACCGGTCCGACGGCGATGGCGCCGGCGGAACGCTGCACGGCCTTGTACGTGTTGTTGCCCGTGTTGAGGTCCGGGAAGATCAGGACGGACGCCTGCCCGGCGACCTCCGACTCCGGCAGCTTGGTCGCGGCGACGGACGGCTCGACGGCCGCGTCGTACTGGATCGGGCCCTCGATCCGCAGATCGTCGCGGCGGGCGCGGACCAGCTCGGTGGCCGTACGCACCTTGTCGACGTCCGCCCCCGAACCGGAGGTGCCGGTCGAGTAGGAGAGCATCGCGATCCGCGGCTCGACCCCGAACTGCGCGGCGGTGGCGGCCGACTGGACGGCGATGTCGGCCAGCTGCTCGGCGTTCGGGTCGGGATTGACCGCGCAGTCGCCGTACACGAGGACCTTGTCGGCGAGGCACATGAAGAACACCGAGGAGACGATGGATGCCTCCGGCTTGGTCTTGATGATCTCGAAGGCCGGGCGGATGGTGGCCGCCGTGGAGTGCACGGACCCCGAGACCATGCCGTCGGCGAGGCCCTCCTGGACCATCAGCGTGCCGAAGTAGTTCACGTCCGCGACGACGTCGTACGCGAGCTCGACGGACACGCCCCGGTGGGCCCGCAGCTCGGCGTAGCGCTCGGCGAACCGGTGGCGCAGCTCCGAGGTCTGCGGGTCGATCAGCTGGGCACTGCCGAGGTCGATGCCCAGGTCGGCCGCCTTCTTGCGGATCTGGTCGACGGGGCCCAGCAGGGTCAGGTCGCAGACTCCCCGGCGCAGCAGCACCTCGGCGGCGTGCAGGACGCGCGCCTCGGTGCCCTCGGGCAGCACGACACGGCGCATGTCGGAGCGGGCCCGCTCCAGGAGCTTGTGTTCGAACATCATCGGCGTGACGCGGCCGCTGCTGGGCGCCGAGACGCGCTTGAGCAGGTCGCCGGTGTCCACGTACCGCTCGAAGAGACCGAGTGCGGTCTCTGCCTTGCGGGGCGTGGCCGCGTTCAACTTGCCTTCCATGGCGAAGAGTTCGGACGCCGTGAGGAAGGAGCCGGTCTCGACCGCGATCACCGGGGTGCCCGGGGCGAGGCGGGCGGCCAGGGTGAGGACGAGGTCGCTGGGGCGTTCGTTCAGGGTGAGCACGACGCCCGCGATGGGCGGGGTGCCGGCGCTGTGCGCGGCCAGGGCGCCCACCACGAGGTCGGCGCGGTCGCCGGGTGTGACGACCATGCAGCCCGGGGTCAGCGCGCCCAGGAAGTTCGGCAGCATGGCGCCGCCGAAGACGAAGTTCAGCGCGTCGCGCGCGAGCCCCGCGTCGTCGCCGAGCAGCACCTTGCCGCCGAGCGCGTGGGTGATCTGGGCGACCGTCGGCGCGGAGAGCGCGGGCTCGTCCGGCAGCACGTAACAGGGCACCGGCAGGCGGTTGTCGAGCAGCTCGTGTATGTCGGCGCGGTCGGCGGGGGCCACCCGGTTCACCACCATCGCGAGCACGTCGCAGCCGAGTCCGTCGTAGGCGCGGAACGCGTTGCGGGTCTCCGCGAGCACCGACTCCGAGGTCTGCTTGCGGCCGCCCACGACGGGGACCACGGCGGCGCCGAACTCGTTCGCCAGGCGGGCGTTGAGCGCCAGCTCGTCCGGGAACTGCGTGTCCGCGTAGTCCGTACCGAGGACGAGGACGACGTCGTAGTCGCGGGCCACCCGCAGGAAGCGGTCGACGAGCTGCGAGACCAGCTCGTCGGTGCCCTGCTCGGCCTGGAGCGCGGACGCCTCGTGGTAGTCCATGCCGTAGACCGTCGCCGGGTCCTGCGCCAGGCGGTAGCGGGCTCGCAGCAACTCGAAGAGACGGTCGGGCCCGTCGTGCACGAGAGGCCGGAACACCCCCACCCGGTCGACCTGGCGGGTCAGGAGCTCCATGACCCCCAGCTCGACGACCTGGCGGCCGTCACCGCGGTCGATCCCGGTCACGTACACGCTGCGCGTCACGCGTGCTCTCCGTTTCCTCCGATATCGGTAAAAAGGCAGCCGTCATCGTCGGCTGAGCCCTCTTGACAATACCTCCGGGCCTGGTTAAGGCGCCCGTCAGTCCGGGGGCGGACGGCCTCTCCGGAGCGGGTGAGCAGGGGCTTCGGGGGGCGTGCGGGCGGTCGAAGGGGGCGCGCGGGGCACGGACAGCGGCCCCCTGCAGCCCGTGAAACAATCGGACTGGCTCTCAGGCACCACAGGAAACACAGCCCAACAGCGAGCAGGAGACACAGCACGATGCGTATCGGAGTTCTCACCGCAGGCGGCGACTGTCCGGGGCTGAACGCAGTGATCCGGTCGGTCGTGCACCGGGCAGTCACCAACTACGACGACGAGGTCATCGGTTTCGAGGACGGCTACGCGGGACTGCTCGACGGCCGCCACCGCACCCTCGACCTGGACGCCGTCAGCGGCATCCTCGCCCGCGGCGGCACCATTCTCGGCTCCTCCCGCCTCCAGCGCGACCGCCTCCGCGAGGCCTGCGAGAACGCGCAGGACATGGCTCGTGAGTTCGGTATCGACGTACTGATCCCGATCGGCGGCGAGGGCACGCTGACGGCGGCGCGGATGCTGTCGGACGCGGGCCTGCCGGTGGTCGGCGTCCCGAAGACGATCGACAACGACATCTCGTCGACGGACCGCACCTTCGGGTTCGACACCGCTGTCGGGGTCGCCACGGAGGCGATGGACCGACTCAAGACGACCGCCGAGTCCCACCAGCGGGTGATGGTCGTCGAGGTCATGGGCCGCCACGCCGGCTGGATCGCCCTGGAGTCCGGCATGGCGGCCGGCGCCCACGGCATCTGCCTGCCCGAGCGGGCCTTCGACCCGGCCGACCTGGTCAAGATGGTCGAGGAGCGCTTCGCGCGGGGCAAGAAGTTCGCCGTCATCTGTGTGGCCGAGGGCGCCCACCCCGCCGAGGGCTCCATGGACTACGGCCACGGCGACATCGACCAGTTCGGCCACGAGCGCTTCCAGGGCATCGGAGCGGCGCTGGCGTACGAACTGGAGCGCCGCCTCGGCAAGGAGGCCAAACCGGTCATCCTCGGCCACATCCAGCGGGGCGGCACGCCGACCGCGTACGACCGGGTGCTGGCGACGCGCTTCGGCTGGCACGCGGTGGAGGCCGCTCACCGGGGCGAGTTCGGCCGGATGACGGCCCTGCGCGGCACGGACGTGGTCATGGTGCCGCTGGCGGAGGCGGTCACCGAGCTGAAGACCGTGCCGAAGGACCGGATGGACGAGGCGGAGTCGGTCTTCTAGTACCGCGGCACCAGGGATTCCCACGGGCCCGCGGTGCCGGCCGCCGCGGCCCGGGCCCGGCCGGCCGCGCCTCGACGGCCCGGGCGGGGCTCAGTAGGCGCTGTCGCGCCGGACCGTCCACCAGAAACGGTCGACGATCCGGTCCAGGAAGTCCCGGCCCGCGTCGTCGGCGTCCGCGGCCGCCGCACCGGCGCCCCAGGTCAGCGTCGCCACCATCCGGCCCTGGTACTCGGCGTGCAGCGCCCGCAGTGTGTGGCCCACGAGCCGGCGCTCCATCGGCAGCAGCTTGCCCACCGGGCGGACGTACGCCTGCCAGCGTGTCGTCACCGCGCTGCGCAGCATCTCCGCCAGCTTCGACTCGCGCCCGGTGACCGTGACGAGGTCCGCCAGCGAGAGGTCGAGCACCTCGGCGAGCGCCGACGCCTGCCGCTCGCTGCCGCGCCACTCGTCGGCCTCCTCCATCCGTACGTACGCGAGGAGTTCGAGGCCCACGGCGCGCGCGACGTCCTCTGCCGCGAGGCCCCGGGCCGCGCGGTGCTCGCGCAACGTCCGGGGCGCGCCGATGAGGTCACCCGGGGAGCACCACAACACGCCCGCGAGCGCGGTGAGTTCGCCGTGGCTGGGAGTGGCCAGGCGCCGCTCCCAGGCGACGACCAGGTCGGGCGTCACATGGGGCAGTCCGAACGAGGTCCGCATCCCGTAGGCGACGTGCTCGGGCCCCATGCCGAGGCCGTCGCGGAGCTTACGGGCGGCCGGGGCGTCGAAGGGCGGGGTGGGCTGATGGTCCGACGGTTGGTGCACGCGCACAACGTATGGGTGGCGGACTGCGGTGACTACGGTCTGTTCGGCCAGGATCACGGATTGTGCGAACCTACGGTTTCGGATGCCTGTCCGGGTCTGTTCGGAGTGGCTGGAGACCATCGGGCGGGCGGTCGGCGCGGGTGATCGCGAGGGGCGGTGAGGGGCCCGTACGGGCGGGCCGGAAGGCGGGTCCGCGGTTGGCAAGCGCCGTGAGCAGGATCGACGGGCATATTCGCGAGCGGCTGCCGGGCGCCGGACCTCCGGCGTCCGGCGACCGTGGGCGCGGACGGGGCGCTGCGGGTGTCGCCCGTGTGGGCGGACGTCGAAGACGAGTACGTCATGGCCGACACGTCGGTCGGCCGTGTGAAGGAGGAAAACCCGCGGCGCAATCCTTGCGGTTCGCCCTCCCGGCACGACGTCCGCGGCGGCCGGTCCGTCGCCCGGTCCGCCTCCACCTATCGGCAATTCGCACGCACCGGCGGGCCGCGATCGGGATTCCTGTTCCTTCGCGGCCTCCTATCCCTTCACGGCCCCGCCCAGGGCGAAGCCCCCGCCCAGCCGCCGGGCCACCAGTACGTACAGCAGGATCACCGGTGTCGAGTAGATGATCGAGAAGGCCGCCAGCTGCCCGTAGACCACCGTCCCGCGGTTCCCGAAGAAGTCGTTGATGCTGACCGACGCCGGCATCTGGTCCGGTGTCAGCAGCAGCATGAACGGGACGAAGAAGTTCCCCCACATCATCACGAACGCGAAGACGGTCACCACCGCGACGCCCGGCCCCATCAGCGGCAGCACGATACGCAGCAGCGACTGGAACGACGAGGCGCCGTCCGTCCAGGCCGCCTCCTCCAGCTCCTTAGGCACCCCGTCCATGAAGTTCTTCATCAGCCAGATGGCGAACGGCAGTTGGGACGCGGCGAAGAAGAAGATCGTGCCCCGCATCGTGTCGATCAGGTTCACCTGGACGAACAGCGCGTACACCGGAACCATGATCGCCGTGATCGGCAGGCTCGTCGCGAACAGGATCGTCAGCAGGAACGGCCTGTTCAGGCGTGAGCGGAAACGGGAGAGCGGATACGCGGCGAGGGCCGCGCAGACCACCGTCAGCAGCGTCGCGCTGCCGCACAGGATCAGGCTGTTGAGCAGGGGAGTGAAGGTGATCTCCGGCTTCAGGACCGCGTCGAAGTTGTCGAGGGTGACACCGTCGGGCAGCTTCACCTTCAGTCCGGCGTGCGGGTCCAGGGCGGACAGGACCACCCAGGCCAGCGGGAGGACGAAGGCCGCCGCCACGAACAGCAGGCCCGCGTCCGCCGCGTGACGGCGGTTGTCGCGACGGGAGTTGAGGGTCCGGCGCGCGGCCATCTCAGACCTCCGTCCGCAGCAGGCGCATGTAGACGAGCGAGAACAGGGAGCCCACCACCAGCAGCAGCAGGGCGACCGCCGTGCCGTAGCCGATCATGCTCTTCTGGAAGGCCTGTTCGTACATGAAGAGAGGGAGGGTCTGGCTGCGGTTTCCCGGGCCGCCCCGCGTCATGACCCAGATCAGGCCGAAGACCGAGAGGGTCTGGAGGGTGTTGAGCATCAGGTTCGTGCCGATGGAACGGCGGATCATCGGGAGCGTGATGTGCCACATGCGACGCCAGCCGCCCGCGCCGTCCACCTCCGCGGCCTCCGTGATCTCCTTCGGGATCTCGTTCAGGGCGGCCGAGTAGACCAGCATCGAGAAGGCCGTGCCCCGCCAGACGTTCGCGAACGACACCGCCAGGATCGGGAGCGTGAACAGCCAGTTCTGGGAGGGGAGATGGAGCCAGTCGAGGACGGCGTTCAGGGTGCCCTCGCGGCGGAAGAACGCGTAGAGGAGGAAGCCGGCCACCACTTCCGGGAGTACCCACGCCGTGATGACGATTCCCCCCACGACCGTACGCACCGGCTTCGACGCCCGCTGCATCAGGGACGCCAGCGCGAGCCCCAGCGTGTTCTGGCCGACCAGCGACGACAGCACCGTGAACACCAGCGTCAGCCACACGGCGTTGAGGAACGCCTCGTCGCGGAAGGCGGTACGGAAGTTGTCGAAGCCCGTGAAGGACGACTCGGCCTGGCCGGTGAGTTGGAGGTCGGTGAAGGCGATGTAGGCGCAGTACGCGATGGGGCCGGCGAGGAACAGGATCAGCAGGACGAGGGCGGGGGCGACGGGAAGGGCCCGGGAGAGGGCGCGCACCGGGCTGGAGCGGCTGACCGCTCCGACGCCCGCTCCGCGCCCGCCGAGGCCGGGTGTCCGCCGGGTGACGCTCACCCGGCGCTCACTTCTGGATGATCTGGTTGTCCGTCGCCGTCTTCAGTTCCTCGTCGTAGCGGCTCGCCGCCTCCTCGACCGAGCTGTCACCCGTCGTCACACCCTCCATGGCCTC
The DNA here is from genome assembly GCF_019090165.1 of Streptomyces sp. BV286. Taxonomy (GTDB): domain Bacteria; phylum Actinomycetota; class Actinomycetes; order Streptomycetales; family Streptomycetaceae; genus Streptomyces. Next base: position 15,266 of record NZ_JAHRIB010000147.1, on the reverse strand, counting down.
CTGGATGGCCGTGGAGACCCTCGGGTACGCGGGATACGCAGGGCGGTAGTGCGTGTTCGCCACCAGCTCCGTGAAGAACTCGATGCCGGGCTGCGCCTGCACGTACGCCGGGTCCTCGGCCACGTCCGTGCGCACCGAGATACCGGAGTTGGCGATGTACCACTTCTGCGCGTTCTCCTTCGTCTGCATCGTCTTGATGAAGTCGAACGCCAGGTCCGGGTTGGCCGCCTTGCTCGGGATCGCCCAGGTCCAGCCGCCCGACATGCTCACCTTCCCGGGCGCCTGGCCGTCCTGCGTCGGCATGTACGCGAGACCCAGCTTCTCGGACCACTCGGGCCACTCGTGGCCGCTGCCCTCCAGCCAGTCCTGCGGGAGCCAGGAGCCGTCCAGGTTGATGCCGAGCTTGCCCTCGGGGAGGAGCTCACCGCGCACCCTGGTCGCGAAGTTGGGGTCGAGGGCGTCCGACACGTCCGGGCCGAGCTTCTCCTTGAAAATGGTCTCGACGAACTCGAGCGAGTCCCTGAAACCCTCGCTCCCGGTGATCCACTTCTCGGACTCCGTGTCGTACAGGGGGCTTTCGGTGGCGCCGGTGGCCGTCCCGTACAGGAGCATCTCGAAGCCCTGCATGGTGGCCGCCTCACCCGCGGGCTTGCCCGTGTAGACGTTCATGGGGATGACGCCGGGGACCTTCTGCTTGATCGTCCGGGCCGCCGTGAGGACGTCGTCCCAGGTCTTCGGCTGCCAGTCGGCCGGCAGACCGGCCTTCTTGAAGATGCCCTTGTCGAACCAGAGGCCCCGGGTGTCCGTGCCGTCCGGCACGCCGTACGTCTTCCCGTCCTGCGCCTTCGCCGCCGACTTCGCCGTGTCGACGAACTGGTTCCAGTCCTCCCACGTGTCGAGGTAGGGGTCCAGGGGCTTGAGATACCCGCTGGTGATGTCGGAGTTGATGAGGAAGGTGTCCTCGTAGACCAGGTCGGGGGCCGTCTTCGGGGAGCGGAGCATCTGCTGCAGCTTCGTGTAGTACTCCGAGTCCGGGGCCTTGATCGGCACCAGCTCGACCTTCTTGCCCGGGTTGGCCTTCTCGAACTGCTCCTTGACGTCGGCGAGATACGTGTCCATGACACGGATCGAGTTGTCCGTCGACTGTTTGTAGGAGACCTTCACGGTGTCCGGATCGCTGCCGGACTCGCTGCCGCAGGCGCTGAGCACGGCGGCCGAGAGCACGGTCGCGAGAAGAAGGGGAACGGCGGTGGGGCGCACGGGCAGGACCTCCTGCTGGCCGACGCCTTCGGCGTCGGGGTTCGGCTGCCCCGAGAACCTAAGAGGAGTGGTCGGCTCAGGTCAATGACCTTGCGCAGATGGCCGGTTACGGCCAGTGTCGGTGAACACCCGGCGGGCGGCTATCCCTTGACCCACCGGTACTGCAACTCCGGCCGCCCCACCTGCCCGTACTGGGGACTCCGGCCGGCCCTCCCGGCGTCCACCAGGTGTTCCAGATACCGCCGGGCCGTGATCCGCGAGATGCCCACCGCCTCGGCCACCCCCGTCGCGGTCAGCCCCTCCTCGGAGTCCCGCAGCGCGTGCGTGACCTTCTCCAGGGTGGGCGAGCTCAGCCCTTTGGGCAGGGCCGCGGGGCCGGGGGCCCGGAGCGTGGCCAGGGCACGGTCGACCTCGTCCTGGCCGCTGGCCTCACCGGCCGCGGCGTGGAACTCGGCATAGCGGACGAGCCGGTCCCGGAGGGTCGCGAAGGTGAACGGCTTGAGCACGTACTGCACGACCCCCAGGGACACACCCTCCCGCACGACCGTGAGGTCGCGCGCCGACGTCACCGCGATGACGTCCGCGTGATGGCCGGCCGCCCGCAGCGAGCGGGCCAGCTGCAGACCGTGCACGTCCGGCAGGTGCAGGTCGAGGAGGAGGAGGTCCACGGGCATGCGGTCCAGCGCGCGTCTCGCCTCCGCGCCGGTGTGCGCCTTGCCGACCGCGGTGAACCCGGGCACCCGCCCCACGTACAGGACATGCGCGTCCGCCGCGACGGGGTCGTCCTCGACGACGAGGACGCGGATGTCCTGGGACGGGGAAGGCGTGTTCATACGGTGCCTCCGTGTGGCGTCGGCGCGGGCTCGGAGTCGGACCCGGGCGCGCTGCCGGGCTCGGGCCCGGACAGATCGGGCCCGGACCCGGGCTCGCGTGCCGGTCCGTGCCCGCCCGCCGACCGGGGTTCGCGCGCCGGTCCGGAGCCGGGTGCGGGGTCCGGAGCGGAGTCGGGTCCGGCGTGGACCTTAGTCCCTTCCCGCGCCGCGGGCGGCAACGGCAGCCGTACTTCGAAGGACGCCCCGCCCCCGGGGGCCTCCGACACGGTCAGCGTGCCGTCGTGACGGGCCACCGCCTGCCGTACGAGGGCCAGGCCGAGGCCCCGTCCACCGGGCCCCGAGGGCTTCGTGGACCACCCGCGCTGGAAGACCATCTCCGAGTGGGCCGGATCCACCCCCGCACCCGTGTCGGTGACCCGCAGGACGAGGCCCCGCGTGTCCGCGAGCGCGGTGACGGTCACCCGGGCGCCGACCGAGCCCTGCGCCGCGTCCACCGCGTTGTCGATCAGATTGCCCAGGACCGTCACCAGGTCACGTGCGGCGAGCGACTCCGGGAGCAGGCCGTCGTCGATGCTGCTGTCCTCGGACACCACCAGTTCGACCCCGCGCTCGTTCGCCTGGGCGGTCTTGCCCAGGAGCAGCGCGGCGAGGACGGGCTCGCTGACCGCCGCGACCACCTGGTCGGTCAGCGCCTGGGCCAGCTCCAGCTCGGCCGTGGCGAAGTCGACGGCCTCCTCCGCCCGGCCCAGCTCGATCAGGGAGACGACCGTGTGCAGACGGTTCGCGGCCTCGTGCGCCTGCGAACGCAGTGCCGTGGTGAAACCGCGCTCCGAGTCCAGCTCGCCCATCAGGGACTGGAGCTCCGTGACATCACGCAGGGTCACGACCGTGCCCCGGCGCTCACCGCCCGACACCGGCGAGGTGTTCACCACCAGGACGCGCGACTCGGTCAGGTGCACCTCGTCCACGCGCGGCTCGCCGGACAGCAGCGCCCCCGTCAGCGGCGTCGGCAGGCCCACCTCCGCCACCGAGCGGCCCACCACGTCGTCCGTCACGTCGAGCAGCTCGCGCCCGCCGTCGTTGATCAGCGCCACCCGGAACTGCCCGTCCAGCATCAGCAGCCCCTCGCGCACCGCGTGCAGGGCGGCCTCGTGGTAGTCGTGCATCCGGCTGAGCTCCGCCGCGTTCATCCCGTGCGTGGAGCGGCGCAGCCGGGCGTTGATGACGTACGTGCCGACGGCGCCCAGGGCCAGCGCGGCGGCAGCGACCCCGAACAGGGCCTTGAGCTGGCCCTCGACCCGCTGGCTTATCTCGTCGACCTTGATCCCCGCACTGACCAGGCCGACGATGCGGCCGTCGTCGTATATCGGTGTGACGGCCCGCATGGACGCGCCGAGCGTGCCGGTGTACGTCTCCGTGAAGGGATCGCCGAGGAGCGCGCGCCTGGTGTTGCCGAGGAAGTGCTTGCCGATCAGCTCCTTGTTGGGGTGCGTCCAGCGGATGCCCTCGGGGTTCATGATCGTGACGAAGTCGACCTGCGCGTCACGCTGCACCGTCAGCGCGTACGGCTGGAGCTCCTTCGTCGGGTTCTCGGTGCGGATGGCCTCCCGTACGGAAGGGGAGTCCGCGACCGAGCGGGCCACCCCCATGGCCTGACGGCCCGCCGCGTCCTCGGCCTGGCTGCGGTCGCTGACGTACGTGAAGAGCGCGCAGCCCGCGACCACGACCGCGACGAGCACGGCCTGCATGGCGAAGAGCTGACCTGCCAGGCTGCGGGGCCGGGGGGCACGGGGGAGGCGCATGCACTCAGTGTGCCCCTCCGGATAAGTACGAACTAAATGAACGGAAGGGTGACGGCCCTCACAGGGCGGGAGATAGTCACCGACAACCCCCGGACGTGAGCCGCACGCCGGATGATGCCGACGACGTCGTCAAGGAGGGCAGCCGTGACCAGTAAAACCGATACGGCACCTGCCGCTCCCGCTGCCAAGCGGGACCGCACCCACTACCTGTACATCGCGGTGATTGTCGCCGTGGCCGCCGGCATCGCCGTGGGTCTGATCGCCCCCGACTTCGCCGTCGAGCTGAAGCCGATCGGTACCGGCTTCGTGAACCTGATCAAGATGATGATCTCCCCGATCATCTTCTGCACGATCGTGCTGGGCATCGGCTCGGTGCGCAAGGCCGCCAAGGTCGGCGCGGTAGGTGGCATCGCGCTCGGCTACTTCGTGGCCATGTCGTTCGTCGCGCTGGCCATCGGCCTCGTCGTCGGCAACATCCTGGAGCCCGGTACGGGTCTCGCCGTGACCGACGCGGTCAAGGACGCGGGTCAGGGCCAGGTCACCGAGGCGAAGAACACCGAGGAGTTCCTGCTCGGGATCATCCCGACCACGATCGTCTCCGCGTTCACCGGCGGAGAGGTGCTGCAGACGCTGCTCATCGCGCTGCTCGCCGGGTTCGCGCTGCAGGCGATGGGTTCGTCCGGCGCGCCGATCCTGCGAGGCGTGGAGCACATCCAGCGCCTCGTCTTCCGCATCCTCGCGATGGTGATGTGGGCGGCGCCCATCGGAGCGTTCGGCGCCATCGCGGCGGTCACCGGCTCGGCCGGTGTGGACGCCCTGAAGAGCCTCGCCGTGCTGATGCTCGGCTTCTACGTCACCTGTTTCCTCTTCGTCTTCATCGTGCTCGGCGCGATGCTGCGACTCGTCGCGGGCCTGAACATCTTCACGCTGTTCAAGTACCTGGGCCGTGAGTTCCTGCTGATCCTGTCCACCTCCTCCTCCGAGTCCGCCCTGCCGCGGCTCATCGCGAAGATGGAGCACCTGGGTGTCAGCAAGCCGGTCGTCGGCATCACCGTTCCGACCGGTTACTCCTTCAACCTCGACGGCACCATGATCTACATGACCATGGCCTCGCTGTTCATCGCCGACGCCATGGGTACGCCGATGTCGGTCGGCGAGCAGATTCCGCTGCTGCTCTTCCTGCTGGTCGCCTCGAAGGGCGCGGCCGGTGTGACCGGAGCGGGGCTCGCCACCCTGGCGGGCGGGCTCGCCTCCCACAAGCCCGCGCTGGTGGACGGCATCGGCCTGATCGTCGGCATCGACCGGTTCATGAGCGAGGCGCGCGCCCTGACGAACTTCGCGGGCAACGCCGTGGCGACCGTGCTGATCGGCACGTGGACCAAGGAGATCGACAGGCAGCGGGTCGACGAGGTGCTCGCCGGGCAGTTGCCGTTCGACGAGACGACACTGCTGGACGACGGACACGGCGGGCACGACGACGCGGACTCCGCCTCGGTGGAGCTGCCGCAGCAGCCCGGCGGCGACAAGGCCCTCGCGAAGGCCTGACCGCCCCGGCGGGCGGGCCCCGGAAAGTCCCGGGACCCGCCCCACCCCAGAACCCCGGGCGGCTGGTTGGTTCCCCCGTCGCCGGCCGCCCGGACCACACCCCCTCCCCGGCCACCGGCAGACGCCCAGGTTTTCCCCGACCTGGCCGCCTGCCGGTGGCTTTTTCCCGTCCCGGAAGCCGAGGCCCACCTTCCAGGGACGCCCGCCCGGTCTTTTCAGGGGCGCGGGGAACCGCGCGAACAACCCCCACCGACCCGCGGTCAAGATCGCGCCGGACGTCCGGCTCTCCCAGGGGCGCGGGGAACTGCGCGCCCGGCCCCCACCGGCCCGCGGTCGAAACACGGCGGAGACCCAGCCCTCCCGGGGGCGCGGGGAACTGCGCAAACACCCCCACCGGCCGGAGGCACCTGCTCGCTTACCTCCAGCTCAGTATCTGAGCAAAAAGTGGGCTCTTGTGGGGAGTTGGGCCCACCCAGAGCATGGTCCCCATGACAAGTGACCTTGAGAAGACCCCCGTCGCGGTCCTGGGCCTCGGTGCCATGGGACACGCCCTCGCCACCGCCTTCCTGACAGCCGGCCACCCCACCACCGTATGGAACCGCTCCGCGGCCAAGGCGGACGGACTCGTCACCCGGGGCGCGGCCCGGGCCACGAGCGCGGCCGAGGCGGTACGGGCGGCCGAGCTGGTCGTGGTCTGCGTGGTCGACTACGACGCGGCCGAGGCGGTCCTCGACGCCGTCGCGGACGAACTGCCCGGCCGCGTCCTGGTCAATCTCACCTCGGACACCCCCCTCCGCTCCCGCGCGACCGCCGCCTGGGCGGCCGAGCGCGGTGTCGACTACCTCGACGGCTCGATCATGGTGCCGGTCCCGATGGTCGGGCACCCCGAGGCGCTGATCTTCTACAGCGGTCCGCGGGCCGCGTACGACAGGTTCGAGCCGGCGCTGAAGGCGCTGGGCGGCAGGCCCGCCCACCTCGGCGAGGACCACGGGCTCGCCGCCGTCCACGACCTGGCCCTGCTCGACTACTTCTACTCCTCGATCTCCGGCCTGCTGCACGCGTTCGCGCTGGCGGGCGCCGACGGGGTGCGGGCGGCCGATCTGCTGCCGTATCTGGGCACCATCACCGGCATCCTGCCGGCCCTGGCCGCCGAGGCCGCCCGGGACGTCGACGCGGGCAGCCACCCGGGCGACGAGGCCAACCTCGGCATGATGGCGACCGGCGTCGGCCACGTCCTGGAGTGGGCCGAGCACCGCGGGCTCGACGTGAGCACCCTCCGCCCGGTCAAGGAGGTGTACGACAAGGCCGTCGCCCACGGTCACGCCGCCGACAGCTGGACGCGCACGATCGAGTTCCTGCGCGGCGACCGGGTGGCGCAGACCGTCTGACCCGTCCGCGGCTGCGGGGCGGCCCCGGATTCGGCTCGGCCCCGGATGCTGCTCGGCCCCGGCCGCGGGTCCGGCCCCGCGGCGCACGGGGTCAGGCGTGAGCGACGGGAGCGGGGTCCGTCGCCGCGTCCAGGCGCTCCGTCTCCTCCGGGGTCAGGTCCAGGTCGGCCGCGCCCGCCGAGTCCCGGATCGTGCTGGGGCGGCTGGCGCCCGGGATGGGCACCATGACGGGTGAGCGTGCCAACAGCCAGGCCAGGCAGAGCTGTTGGGGGCTGATTCCCCGGTCGCGGGCCACCGCGTGGAAGGCGTCCGCGATGCCCGTGCCGGAGCCGGAGCCGGAGCCGTCGGGTGGTGTCTGTCTGTCCAGCGCGCTGCGTGAGATCCCGCCCAGCGGACTCCACGGCAGGAAGGCGATGCCCAGTTCGGTGCAGAGCCGCAGTTCGGGGTCGCTGTCGCGCACGGCGGGGGAGTACTGGTTCTGGACGGAGACCAGCCGGTCGCCGAGGAGGGCGTGGGCGCGGCGGATCTGGTCGGTGGTGGTGTTGGAGACGCCCGCGTAGCGGATCTTGCCCTCGTCGAGCAGCTCGCGCAGCGCGCCCACCGATTCCTCGAAGGGGACGGCCGGGTCGGGCTTGTGCAGCTGGTACAGGCCGATCGCCTCCGTGCCGAGCCGCCGGAGCGAGGCCTCCGCCGCCGCCTTCAGGTGCCGGGGCGAGCCCGTCACCGTCCAGCCGCCGTCGGCGGGCCGCCCGCGGCCGCCCTTCGTGGCCACGAGGACATCGGCCGCGCCGGGGCCGTGGGCCGCGAGGGCGCGGGCCACGAGCCGTTCGTTGTGGCCGGGCTCGTCGCCGGGCAGATGGTACGAGTCCGCGGTGTCCAGCAGGGTGACGCCCGCGTCCAGGGCGGCGTGCACCGTGGCCAGCGCCCGCGCCTCGTCGGGCCGGCCCTCGACGGACAGGGGCATGGCACCGAGCCCGACGGCACTGGTCCGCCGGTCGCCGAGTGTGCGGTGGCGCATGTCAGCCGGCCGCCTTTCCGACGGTCTCGGCGACGGCGCGGGGGAGCCAGTCGCGTGCCCGGCCGAAGGAGAAGCCGAGGCGCGTGGCCCGCGCGTTGTCCATCCCGTACGAGCGGGAGAAGGACAGGGGCGAGAAGGGCCCGATGTCCACGCTGCGGAACACGGCCTTTCCGTCCGGGAGGTACGCGGTCACCGCCTCGCACAGGTCCTCGGTGGTGAGCGGTCCGTGGGACGCGGCGTTCACGGGCCCGGTGAACTCCCCGGCGACCGTCCACGCGAGGAAGTCGGCGATCTCCTCGACGTGGATGTACGTGGCCGGGTGGTTCACCGCCGGTACGGAGACCGGCTCGCCGGTGCGGATCCGATCGGCGTAGTGGCCGAGCCGCCCCGTGAAGTCGTCGTCGCCGCCCAGCACGTGGGCCACCCGCACGGCCACGTACGGGAACGGCGGATCCGCCGCGAAAACGGCTTCGGCCTGTCGCTTGCCCTCGCCGTAGTGGGCGTCGAGGAACTGCGGGTCGTCCCAGGGCAGTTCGGCGTCGACCGGGACCGTACGCGGGTCGACGGCGTCCTCGCGCACCGGCCGGGCCGAGTCCTCGTACTCGTACACCTCGACCGTGGACGTCATGACGTACCGCCGGGTGCGTCCCGCGAAGACCCGGCGGGCGATCCGCGCCTGGACGGGGGTGTAGCAGACCTGGTCGACGACGACGTCGAAGGTGCGTGCGCCGAGCGCCCGCTCCAGGGACTTCTCGTCATCGCGGTCGGCGATCAGGTGAATTGCCCCCGGCGGAGGCGCGGACGAGCCGCGATTGACGACCGTGACCCGGTCCCCGGCCAAAAGCAGACGGTCGATCAGCCGCTTGCCGAAATAGCGGTTGCCGCCTATGACACACACCTCGCGCACGGTGTTCCTCCCGTAATCCCATTCATGGTGGCCCGGTCCTGCGGTCATAATTCTCGTGGCGTACGAGTGAGGTCTGAAGGGGGAGACATGGGAGATCCGGTCGCGGCACCGAAAGAACCACGGCATCTGCGGGCCGCCGCCCACGAAACGTCGGCGGGCTTCGATTCGCTGGACCGGCAGATCCTGGAGCTGCTGCAGAGCGACGGCCGGATCAGGCTCAGTGAGCTGGGCCGCCGGGTCCGGCTGTCCCCGGCGGCCGTCGCCGAGCGGGTCCGCCGCCTGGAGCAGGCCGGTGTCGTCACCGGCTACGGCGCCCACGTCTCACCCGCCCGGCTCGGCTACGGGATCCAGGCCTTCATCCGGGTCGATCCGCACGGCGGCTACACCCTGAAGCACCCGAGGACGCTGGAGCTCCTCGCCCGTCCCGAGGTCACCGAGGCCCATCACGTCGTCGGTGAGGACTGCTGGATCCTCAAGGTCGCGGTCGAGGACACCATCCATCTGGAGGACGTCCTGGAGCAGACCTCGGCGCTCGGCCGTACGACGACCTCGATCGTCCTGTCGTCGCCGGTGGAGCGCAAACCGCTGCTGCCGCCCGTCACGCGCTGACGCGCGGGCCCGCTCTGTTTGCCTTGACGTCGGCGTCAAGGACTACCGTCGCGGCATGCGCATCGGCGAGCTGGCGGAGCGGGCCGGGACCACCACGAGGACGCTCAGGTACTACGAGTCACGGGGGCTGCTGCCCGCGCGGCGCGGGGACAACGGGTACCGGACGTACGACGAGGACGACCTGAGGCTGCTGCGGCAGATCAGGACGCTGCAGGACTTCGGGTTCGACCTGGAGGAGACGCGGCCCTTCGTGGAGTGTCTGCGGGCCGGACATCCGCAGGGCGACGCCTGTCCGGCCTCGCTCGCCGTGTACCGCCGCAAGCTGGGCGAACTCGACACGCTGATCGACGAGTTGCGGTCGGTGCGCGCGCAGGTCGGCGAGCAGCTGACGCGAGCCGAGCGGGCGATGGACGAGCTGGCGGCCGAGGCGGCGGTTCCGGGCGGTCCGGAACCCGCGTGTGCGGTGTTTCCCCGGGAGACGGCTCCCGGGGACCCGGCGGAGAAGACAGGGAGGCGGACGCGGTGATCAAGGCGGCAGGCGTGGCCGAGGTGACGGACGCGGACTTCGAAGCGGAGGTGATCGGGGCGGAGCTGCCCGTACTGGTGGAGTTCACCGCGGACTGGTGTCCCCCGTGCCGGCAGATCGCGCCGGTGCTGAGCGCCGTCGCCCGCGAGGAGGGCGACCGGCTCAAGGTGGTGCAGCTGGACGTGGACACGAACCCGCTGACCACGAACGCGTACGGGGTGCTGTCGATGCCCACCCTCATGGTGTTCCGTGACGGGCAGCCGGTGAAGTCGATGGTGGGCGCCCGGGCCAAGAGGCGGCTGCTGGAGGAGCTGGCGGACGTGCTCTGACCTTCCCGCAACCGACCGGAACCCACGGCACACAAAGAAATCCCCCGCAGGGAATTGCCTGCGGGGGATTTCTTTGCGTATATTGAATGGTTCGCGACTTCAGGAAATCAAGTCGCGGAGAAGTTCACTGAGCACAGTATATCCGGCCGGGAGCGGAATTGTCAAACAGGGCCTCAAACACAGACTCAACCACTGGATTTCCGGACGATGAATTGTGTCGTGAGCAGGAATTCATCGACGGCCTGTACGCGCGCGTCGACGCGCTGCGCGGCGGCACCGAGGCCTCGGTGACGGACGCACTCGCGCAGGGCAGCACCCCCATGCAGGCCCGCCTCGAACGGGACGTCCTCGTCGCCGAACGCTCCGGCCTGCTCGCCGCCCTCAACGCGGTCGACGGCTCGCTCTGCTTCGGCCGGATCGACCTCTCCACCGAGCCCTCGGCCCCGTCCGGGCCGGAAGAGCTCCCCACCGGACCCACCCATCACATCGGCCGCATCGGCATCCGCGCCGACGACGCCGAACACACCCCGGTCCTGATCGACTGGCGGGCCCCGGTCGCCCGGCCCTTCTACCTCGCCACCGGCCACACCCCCATGGGCCTGCGCCGCCGCCGGCACATCACCACCGACGGCCGTACCGTGACCGCCCTGCACGACGAGATCCTCGACCTGGGCGACCAGCGGCGCACCGGCCACGAGGACCCGACCGGGGACGCCGTGCTGCTCTCCGCCCTCAACTCCGCGCGCACCGGGCGCATGAGCGACATCGTGCAGACCATCCAGGCCGAACAGGACCGCATCATCCGCGCCCCGCACCGCGGGATCCTGGTGGTGGAGGGCGGCCCGGGCACCGGCAAGACGGCGGTGGCGCTGCACCGGGCGGCGTACCTCCTCTACGAGCACCGGGAACTGCTCGCCAAGCGTGCCGTCCTGATCGTCGGCCCGAACCCCGCCTTCCTCGGCTACATCGGCGAGGTCCTGCCCTCGCTCGGCGAGACGGGAGTCCTGCTCGCGACCCTCGGCGAGCTGTACCCCGGCGTGCGGGCGAGCGCGTCCGACACCCCCGAGGCCGCCGCGGTGAAGGGCCGCGCCGGCATGGCCGACGTCCTCGCCGCCGTCGTGCGCGACCGTCAGAGCCTGCCCGATCCGGTGATCACCATCGAGCACGACCGGGACGTCCTGATGCTCGACGCCGGTCTCGTGGGCGTCGCCCGTGAGCGCACCCGGGAACTGGACCTGCCGCACAACGTGGCCCGCGAGCACTTCGAGGGCCACATCCTCAACACCCTCACCGACATGCTCGCCGAGCGGATCGGCACGGACCCCTTCGACGGGACGAACCTGCTCGACCCCAGCGACATCACCCAGATCCGCGACGACCTCGCCGAGAACCGCGAAGTCTGGTCCGCCATCGACCGGTTGTGGCCCCGCGTCACCCCTCGGCGGCTGGTCGCGGACTTCCTCGCCGCACCCGACGTGTACCTCCCCGAGGCCGACGCGGACGCCGTGCGCCGCCCGGTGACACGGGCCTGGACCATTGCCGACGTCCCACTCCTCGACGAGGCCGCCGAACTCCTCGGCGAGGACGACCGGGTGGCGCGGGCGGCCGCCGAGCACGAGCGGGACCGGCAGGTCGCCTACGCGCAGGGCGTGCTGGACGTCTCCTACGCGTCGAGGACGTACGAGTTCGAGGACATCGACGAGGAGGACGCCGAGGTCCTGTCGGCACACGACATCATCGACGCCGAACGGATGGCCGAGCGCCACGAGGAGGACGACCACCGCAGCGCCGCCGAGCGGGCCGCCGCCGACCGGACCTGGGCGTTCGGGCACATCATCGTCGACGAGGCGCAGGAACTGTCGCCGATGGCGTGGCGGCTGCTGATGCGCCGCAGCCCCACACGGTCGATGACGCTCGTCGGCGATCCGGCCCAGACCGCCGAGGCGGCGGGCGTCGGCTCCTGGTCGGACATCCTCCACCCCTATGTCGAGGACCGCTGGGAGCACACGCGTCTCGCGGTCAACTACCGCACCCCTTCCGAGATCATGGACGTGGCGGCGGCCGTCCCGCGCGCCGAGCACGCGGACTTCGAACCGCCGAGTTCGGTGCGCTCGACGGGCGTACGTCCCTGGGTGCGTGAGAGCTCCGACCTGCCCGGTGCCGTGGAGAAGGCCGTCGTGGAGCTGACCCCCGCCGAGGGGCGGCTCGCGGTGATCGCGCCGCGTGATCTGCACGGGGCGCTGGCCGCGCGGCTCGACGGCATCGTGGTGGGGGAGCAGCCCGATCTGACGCGCGCGGTCGTGCTGCTGGATCCCCGGCAGGCCAAGGGGCTGGAGTTCGACGCGGTGCTGGTCGTCGAGCCGGGCCGCTTCGGGACCAGCGATCTCTATGTGGCCCTGACCCGGGCCACGCAGTCGTTGGGCATCGTGCACGCGGAACCACTGCCGAAGCCGTTGGAGGCGGCGCTGACGGAGACCGTCTGAGCCGCCCTTGCCCGGGGGCTGCGCCCCCAGACCCCCTGTCGCGCTTGCGCGCTCGTCCTCAAACGCCGGACGGGCTGAATCATCAGCCCGCTCGTCCTCGAACGCCGGGCAGGCTGAATCATCGGCCCGCTCGTCCTCTAACGCCGGACGCGCCGGATTTCCGGCCCGTCCGGCGTTCGAGGGGTGGGAAACCCTAAGCCGGCCGCAGCCACACCGTCGACAGGGGTGGCAGCGTGACGCGGATGCTCGCGGGGTGTCCGTGCCACGCCGTGTCGTCCGGCTTGAGGGGGCCGACGTTGCCGACGTCACTCCCGCCGTACCGCCCCGCATCCGTGTTCAGCACCTCGTGCCACGCGCTCACGTCGTCCGGCACCCCGAGCCGGTACTCGGGCCGCACCACCGGCGAGAAGTTGGAGACGGCGAGCAGCGGTGATCCGTCGGCGGCGTGCCGGAGGAAGGCGAGGACGTTGTCCTCCGCGGCGTCCCCGGCCACCCAGCCGAACCCGGCGGGATCGGTGTCGAGCTCCCAGAGCGCCGGAGCCTGCCGGTACACGGTGTTGAGGTCCCGGACCAGATCCCGTACACCCCGGTGGTCGGCCTCGGCCCCGTACGACGGGTCGAGGAGCCACCAGTCCGGGCCGTGCGCCTCCGACCACTCCGCGCCCTGGGCGAACTCCTGCCCCATGAAGAGGAGCTGCTTGCCGGGGTGGGCCCACATGAAGCCCAGGTACGCCCGCTGGGTGGCCCGCTGCTGCCACCAGTCGCCCGGCATCTTCGACACCAGCGACCGCTTGCCGTGCACGACCTCGTCGTGCGAGATGGGGAGCACGTAGTTCTCGCTGTACGCGTACACCATCGAGAACGTCATCTCGTGATGGTGGTACCTGCGGTGGACCGGCTCGTGGGAGACGTATCCCAGGGAGTCGTGCATCCAGCCCATGTTCCACTTCAGACCGAAGCCCAGCCCGCCGAAGCCGCCCGGCCCGATGTGGTGGGTGGCCCGGGTGACCCCGTCCCACGCCGTCGACTCCTCGGCGATGGTGACGACACCGGGCTCGCGCCGGTAGAGGGTGGCGTTCATCTCCTGGAGGAAGGCGACCGCGTCGAGGTTCTCCCGGCCGCCGTGGACGTTGGGGGTCCACTGGCCGGCTTCGCGCGAGTAGTCGAGGTACAGCATGGAGGCGACGGCGTCGACCCGCAGCCCGTCGATGTGGAACTCCTCGCACCAGTAGACGGCGTTGGCGACGAGGAAGTTGCGCACCTCCCGGCGCCCGTAGTCGAACTCGAGGGTTCCCCAGTCGGGGTGCGCGGCCCGCAGCGGGTCCTCGTGCTCGTACAGCGGCCGTCCGTCGAACTCGGCCAGTGCCCACTCGTCCCGGGGGAAGTGCGCGGGCACCCAGTCCATGATCACGCCGATGCCGGCCTGGTGCAGTGCGTCGACGAGGTACTTGAAGTCGTCGGGGGTGCCGAGGCGGGCGGTGGGCGCGTAGAAGCCGGTGACCTGGTAGCCCCAGGAGCCGCCGAAGGGGTGCTCGGCGACCGGCATCAGCTCGACGTGGGTGAAGCCCAGGTCGGCGATGTACCGGGGCAGCTGGTCCGCGAGTTGACGGTACGTCAGGCCCGGTCGCCAGGAGGCAAGATGGAGTTCGTACACGGAGAACGGCGCCTCGTGCGCGGGCCGGTCGGCCCGTCGCGCCATCCACTCCTCGTCCTGCCACTCGTGACGCGAGGTGTGGATGACGGAGGACGTGGCGGGCGGGACCTCGGTGCGCCGTGCCATCGGGTCGGCGCGCAGCGTCTTCGTCCCGTCGGGCCGGGTGATCTCGAACTTGTAGAGCTCTCCCTCGCCGACACCGGGAGCGAACAGCTCCCACACCCCGGAGGAGCCCAGCGACCGCATCGGGAACGCCGTCGCGTCCCAGAAGTTGAAGGTGCCGGCGACCCGCACACCGCGGGCGTTCGGCGCCCAGACGGAGAAGCGCGTGCCGGTGACGCCCTGGTGCTCCATCGGCTCCGCGCCGAGGACCGTCCACAGCTGCTCGTGCCGGCCCTCGCCGAACAGGTGCAGGTCGAGATCGCCGAGCGTGGGGAGGAACCGGTACGCGTCCTCGATCTCCTGCACCGTTCCTTCGTACTCCACCGTCAGGCGGTACTCCGGCACCGCCCGCAGTGGCAGCACGGCGGAGAAGAACCCGTCCCCGTCGTCGTGGAGTTCGGCCCGCAGCCCTTCGGCGACGACGGTCACGGAGAGCGCGTACGGCCGCAGCACCCGGAAGACCACTCCGTCGGCCACGGAGTGGGCCCCGAGCACGGAGTGCGGGTCATGGTGCGCGCCCCCGAGCAGCCGCTCCCGGTCCCCCCGGTCCAGCACGGCGAGGGACCGCACATCGCCCACAGGCTCCACTGCCACAACCGGCCCGGCCTCCGCGACCGGCCCGGCCTCCGCGACCGGCTCCGCCTCCGCGACCGGCTCCGCGGCCGCGGTCGGGGCCGGCTCCGCGACGAGGGCCGGTTCCGTGTCCCCGACCCGCTCCGTGAGGCCGCCGGGGCCGGCGACCGGCGAGGG
>NZ_JAHRIB010000146.1 GCF_019090165.1 Streptomyces sp. BV286 | reverse complement strand
AGACGACGTTTCCTTTGGCGAGGAGAGTCGTTGTGTTGGTATGACAAGTCTTGCTGAGCATCTGGTCTCGGATGAGTTGTGGGAGCTGTTTCGGCGGGTGGTGCCGGAGACGGTGGTGGTGCGTCCGCAGGGCGGGGGCCGTCGGCGGGCCGGGGACCGTGAATGCCTGACCGCGATCGTGTTCGTGGCCACGTCGGGCTGTTCCTGGCGGCAGTTGCCGCCGGTGTTCGGGCCAGTCTGGCCCACCGTCTACCGACGTTTCGCGCGGTGGACTCAGCAGCGTGTGTGGGCTCGCCTGCACCGCGTCATCCTCGATGAACTCGGTGCTCAGGGGGGATTGGACTGGTCACGATTCGCCGTGGACTCGGTCAGTGTCCGCGCCCTCAAAGGGGGCAGTTGACGGGACCGAATCCGACCGACCGCGGCAAGTTGGGATCGAAAATCCATCTTGTCGTCGACCGTGCCGGCCTGCCCGTCTCTGTCGCGATCTCGGCCGCCAACACCCACGACAGCCTGGCCCTGCAACCGCTGGTCATGGGGATCCCGCCGGTCCGCAGTCCTCGCGGTCCGCGGCGTCGCCGGCCGGCAAAGCTCCACGGCGACAAGGGCTACGACTATCCCTACCTGCGTCGATGGCTCCGTGAGCGGAACATCGTTCCTCGCATCGCCCGCCGCGGTGTCGAGAACTCACAACGCCTGGGCCGACACCGCTGGGTGGTCGAGCGCACCATGTCCTGGCTCAGCGGATGCCGCCGCCTCCACCGACGCTACGAACGCAAGCCCGAACACTTCCTGGCCTTCACCGCCATCGCCACCAGCCTCATCAACCACCGCCGACTCACCAAGTGAAACGACGTCTTAGGGGTCCCTTACAGGAGTACGTGACAGACTCTTCAGCGCTATGGACATATCCGGGACCCAGCTCAGAGCCGTGCGCGCGGCGCTGTTCACGGCGCTGGTCGTGACGCTCAGCACCGCGTCGCACGTGCTGCTGTCCCGGGTCCCGCTGCCGCTGACCACCGTGGCCGCGATCGCCGGTGCCGTCTTCGTCGTCGCGTACGCGCTGGCGGGCCGGGAGCGCGGCTTCGGGCGGATCGCGGCCCTGCTGATCCCGCTGGAGCTGGCCGCCGACACCCTGTTCACCGCGGGTCAGCACGCCTGTTACGGCAAGGCGGGCGGCCCGGTCGCCGGCCCCCTGCGCTCGGTCGGTCTCGACGTGCTGTGCGGTGGCGGCGAGGTCGGTGCCCCGCTGGCCCGGGTGACGGGCGGGGAGTCCCCGCCCGCCGCGGCCCTGCTCGCGCAGGCCGACCCGGGCGCCGCCTGGCTGCTGCTCGGCGCGCACGTCGGGGTGGGCCTCCTCGCTGCCGCCTGGCTGCGGCGCGGTGAGCGGGCCCTGGCCCAGCTCCTGGACGCGATGGCCGCCGCCGGCTTCCGTCCGCTGATGGTCGCGGTCGCCACGGTGACCGTGCGCCGCGCTCCGGTGCGCCGGCTGCCGCGGCCCACGCGCCGGGTGGCCGCCACGCGTACGCGGCTCTTCGTGCACTCCCTGGGGCGGCGTGGACCGCCGTGCTCGGCCGTTCCCGCCTGAGCACGCCAGTCCCCGTACACCTGCCATCACCATGGAGAACGATCATGAGCAAGCGGAACAGCCAGGCCTCGAAGTCGGCGGCCCGTGAGCGGCTGCGCGTCGAGCGCGAGCGCCAGGCCAAGCGTGACAAGGCCAGGCGGCAGGTCATCGTCGCCGGTTCGATCGTCGCGGTCCTCGCGATAGCCGGCGGCATCGGCTACGCCGTCGTACAGAACAACAAGCCCTCGAAGTGGGACGCGGCCGCCGACGCGAAGGTCGTCGCCCCCGCCAACACCAGTGGCAAGAACGGCACGACCGTCGTCATCGGCGACTCCAAGACCGACAACACCGTCCACCTCTACGAGGACCCGCGCTGCCCCGCCTGCGCGTCCTTCGAGCAGACCATCGGCGAGACGGTCAACAAGGGCATGACGGACGGCGACTACAAGCTCTCCTTCACCCTCGGCACGTTCCTCGACGGCAACCTCGGCGGCGAGGGCTCGAAGAACGGGGTGAGCGCGCTGGGCGCCGCGCTGAACGTCAGCACGGACGCGTTCCTGGAGTACAAGACCGCGCTGTACTCGGCGAAGTACCACCCCGAGGAGACGACGGACGACCTCGCCAAGGACAGCTACCTGATCAAGGTGGCGAACACGGTGGACGCGCTGAAGGACAACAAGAAGTTCCAGGACGCCGTCGAGAAGGGCACGTACGACGCCTGGGCGATGAAGATGAGCAAGTCCTTCGACGACGCCAAGGGGGTCGACTCGACGCCGACCATCAAGATCAACGACAAGGTGATCAAGAACCCGAGCACCGTCGCCGACTGGCAGAAGTCCCTCAAGGACGCGGGCGTCACCAAGTAGCGCGCTCCGTAAGGGTGGGCGGACTTTCCGAGTTCGCCCACCCGTCACGTCCTTCGTCTTACAGAAAGCCCTACCCATCAGTAATCTGACCGGCCGTGACCAGTCGACTCAGATCCCACTCCAGTCCCGATCCCGCCGCCCCGCGCCGCCGTACGGTGGTCAAGGCGGCCGCCGCCACCGCCGTGCTCGGTGCCCCGCTCGCCGCCGCGCTGCCGGCCCGCGCCGCCCAGGCCTCCGCGTTCCTGCACGGTGTCGCCTCCGGTGACCCGCTGCCGGACGGCATCCTCCTGTGGACCCGGGTGACCCCCACCGCCGAGGCCATGCCCGGTTCCGGGCTCGGCCCGGACGTCGAGGTCGGCTGGACGGTGGCCACGGACAAGGCGTTCACGAACGTCGTCACGAAGGGCTCCACCACCGCGACCGCCGCCTCCGACCACACCGTCAAGGCGGACATCCGGGGTCTGAAGCCCGCCACGGACTACTGGTTCCGCTTCTCCAGCGGCGGCACCGACTCGCCGGCCGCCCGCACCCGCACGGCCCCCGCGCACGACGCCGCCGTGGCCGGCATGCGCTTCGGCGTGGTGTCCTGCGCCAACTGGGAAGCCGGCTACTTCTCCGCGTACCGGCACCTCGCCGCCCGCGGCGACCTGGACGCCTGGCTCCATCTGGGCGACTACATCTACGAGTACGGGACCGGCGAGTACGGGACACGGGACACCGTCGTACGCCCGCACGCCCCGGCCCACGAGATCGTCACCCTCGCCGACTATCGCACCCGGCACGGCCGTTACAAGACCGACCAGGACCTCCAGGCCCTGCACGCCGCGGCTCCGGTCATCGCGATCTGGGACGACCACGAGTTCGCCAACGACACCTGGTCGGGCGGCGCCGAGAACCACACCGAGGGCGCCGAGGGCACCTGGTCCGCCCGTCAGTCGGCCGCCAAACAGGCCTACTTCGAGTGGATGCCGGTCCGGCCCGCGATCGAGGGGACCACCTACCGGCGGCTGCGCTTCGGCAAGCTCGCCGATCTCTCCCTGCTCGACCTGCGCTCGTACCGCTCGCAGCAGGTGAAGGTCGGCAACGGCACCGTGGACGACCCGAACCGTACGCTCACCGGCCGCGCCCAGCTCGACTGGCTGAAGACGGGGCTGCGGACCTCGGACACCAGCTGGCGGCTGGTCGGCAACTCGGTGATGATCGCCCCGTTCGCCATCGGCTCGCTCTCCGCCGAGCTCCTGAAGCCGCTCGCCGAACTGCTCGGCCTGCCCAAGGAGGGCCTCGCCCTCAACACCGACCAGTGGGACGGCTACACCGACGACCGCCGTGAACTGCTCGCGCACCTGCGGGACAACGCGATCCGCAACACGGTCTTCCTCACCGGCGACATCCACATGGCCTGGGCCAACGACGTGCCGCACAACGCCGGTACGTATCCCCTGTCGGCCTCCGCCGCCACCGAGTTCGTCGTCACGTCGGTGACCTCCGACAACCTCGACGACCTCGTCAAGGTCCCCGAGGGGACGGTCTCGGCCCTGGCCTCACCCGTGATCCGGGCCGCCAACCGGCACGTGCGCTGGGTCGACACCGACCGCCACGGCTACGGCGTCCTGGACCTCACCGCCGAGCGGGCGCAGATGGACTACTACGTCCTCTCCGACCGCACGTCCAGGAACGCGACGGCCTCCTGGGCACGTTCGTACCGCACACGCAGCGGCACGCAGAAGGTCGAGCGGACGTACGACCCGGTCTGATCCCGCGGCGGCTGACCAGCCACGGAGGCCGACGCGACGACGGCCTCCGGCTGTCGGTCCACAGACCGTCGGCCTCCCGACCGTCGGCCTACAGGCTGTCGAGGAAGCCGAGCGCCACCCGCCAGGTGGCCTCGGCGGCCTCCTCGTCGAAGTCCGGCAGGCCGGGATCGGTGTAGAGGTGCCCGGCGCCCGCGTACCGGTAGATCTCCACGTCGGCCCCGGTCCTGCCCATCTGCAGGTACCAGGCGTTCAGCCAGTCGTCGGGCTCGAAGGCGTCCGGCTCGGCGACATGCAACTGGACCGGCAGCTCGTCCACCGAGGCGCTCTCCGCGATGTCGGACGTGCCGTGCAGAAGCAGCAGCCCGCGCGCCTTGTCGTCACCGAGCGCCAGGGTCTGCGCGGTCGCCGCGCCCAGCGAGAACCCCGCGTACACCAGCCCGCGCTCGGAGTACGGCGCCGCCGCCAGGACGGCGCGCCTGAGCAGCTCTTCCTTGCCGAGCTCGTCCTTGAAGAGCATGCCCTCCTCGACGGTCTCGAAGGTGCGGCCCTCGAAGAGGTCGGGCGTCCACACCTCGTGACCCGCGGCACGCAGCCGGTCCGCCGCGTCCCGCACCGCGGGCCGCAGACCGTAGGTCGAATGGAAGAGCATGATGTTCATGCGCCCATGGTGCCAGCCGCGTACGACACCGCCGGGACGGGGCC
The DNA here is from genome assembly GCF_019090165.1 of Streptomyces sp. BV286. Taxonomy (GTDB): domain Bacteria; phylum Actinomycetota; class Actinomycetes; order Streptomycetales; family Streptomycetaceae; genus Streptomyces. The sequence goes on along the minus strand of NZ_JAHRIB010000146.1, from coordinate 5,181 downwards.
GACCAGGCACGACGGCAGCCCGTCGAGCCGCCCGCCGCACCGGACGGACGGGCCGGTGCACCGATGCGACCCGGACCACATGTTCATGACCGGCCCCGGCCGGTTACGGTCGAAGGCATGGAGAACGTCCTTCGCCCGCTGATCGTGATCGGCGGCTCGCTCGTAGTGACGCTGCTCGTCGGCTGGCTGGTCGACCTGCTGCTGCGACGTGCCGATCAACGCCACCCTCAGGTCCCACTGTGGGGCCTGCTGCGCCGCTGCCGTCTTCCACTGCAGTTCGTGATGTGCGCGGCGATGCTGAGAGGATCGTACGACCAGGCCGAACTCACCAAGGAGCACTCCGCGGGGGTGGGTCAGATCCTGACCCTGGTCCTCATCGGTTCCACGGCCTGGCTGCTGGTGCGTATCGCGACGGCGATCGTCGACTCCTCGTACTCCCGCTACGCCAACGCCCACCGCGATCCGGCCAGGGTCCGCCGTGTCCGTACGCAGGTGGCGCTGATCCAGCGGGTGGTCGCCGCGATCGTCGGTGTGGTGGCCGTCGCCGCGATGCTGCTGACCTTCCCCGCGATGCGCGCGGCCGGTGCCTCGCTGCTCGCCTCGGCCGGCATCCTCGGCATCGTCGCCGGTGTGGCCGCGCAGTCCACCCTTGCCAACATGTTCGCCGGGTTCCAGATCGCCTTCGGTGACATGGTGCGGCTCGGTGACACGGTGGTGGTGAACGGTGAGTGGGGCACGGTCGACGAGATCACTCTCACCTTTCTGACCGTGCGCACCTGGGACGAGCGCCGGTTCACCATGCCGGTGTCGTACTTCACGTCGCAGCCCTTCGAGAACTGGTCCCGAGGTGGCGTGCAGATGACCGGTACGGTCTTCTTCCACCTGGACCACAGCGCGCCCGTCGAGGAGATGCGCGCCAAGCTCCGCGACATCCTCCGTGAGTGCCCCGCGTGGGACGGGCGCGACTACGGCCTCGCCGTCACCGACTCGACGCCCAGCACGATGGAGGTGCGGGCGCTGGTCACCGCGAAGGACGCGGACGACGTCTGGACGGTCCGCGTCACCGTCCGCGAGCAGATGCTCCGCTGGCTGACCAAGCACCACCCGTACGCCCTGCCCCGCGTCAACACGGCCGACGCGATCCTGCGGCCGGGCACCGTCCACGCGAACGGCAACGACGGACAACGCCCGCGATCGGCCCGCAGCCGTGCCGTGGAGCCCCCGCGGACGGGCCGGGGCTGAGCCTGTTCCCCGCGCCCCGGCGCTGAGTCTGTGCCCCGCGCCCCGGCAGGGGCGCGGGGAATTGCCGCGGCCGGCCTTCGCCGACCCGCGCCCGGTCACGAACGGCCGGACCCGCTCCGCCCGCTGGAAGGTGTCACCGCAGGCTCCGCACGTCGAGATGCCGCAGCACGCGGTCCACCACCTCGGGGTCCGCCCCCGCCTCACCCCGTGCCGCCAGCACCTCGTGCCGCGCCGCGGACAGCATCTCCCCCTGGATCCGCCGCACCCGCTTGATCCGGCGGGCCCGCTGCTCGTGTGCCTCCTGCCGCTCGTCCTCCCCCATGTCGGGACTGATCCGGTAGCCGATGTCGAACGCCCGCCGCAGCAACTGCTCGGTGAGCTCCTCCGGCAGGTCCTCCGTCTCCCCGATCTCCCTGAGCCGTGCCTTCGCCGCCTTGGCCGCCCGCACGGCGAGCGTCTTCTCGAACTCCTTCTCCCGGCCGGTGTCGGCCTGCACCCCCAGCTTCCGGACCAGCCACGGCAGGCTCAGCCCCTGCACCACGAGCGTCGCCATGATCACACCGAACGCGATGAAGATCATCTCGTCCCGGTTGGGGAACGGCGCCCCGTTCTCCATCTCCAGCGGAATGGCCAGCGCGAGCGCCACGGACGCCACCCCGCGCATCCCGGCCCACCACATGACGACGGTCTCCCGCCAGGTCGTCGGGATGTCCTCGTCGTGGTCCCGTTTCGCGTGCAACCGCTTCGTCAGCCATGTGGCGGGCAGCAACCACGCCAGCCGTACGAGGATGACGACCCCCACGATCGCGGCGGCCCAGCCGAGCATCTCCCCCCACCGGCCCGACGCCGTCCTGATCGCGTTGTGCAGTTCCAGCCCGATCAGCCCGAACGCCACCCCGGTGACCAGCGTGTCCACGATGTTCCAGAAGGTGTGCCCCGCGAGCCTCGTCATGACGTCGTCGGGGTCGTTCGCGTACTCCGCCAGGAACAGTGCCGTGGTGAGCACCGCGAGCACCCCGGACCCGTGCAGTTCCTCGGCCATCACGTACGAGGCGTACGGCACGAGCAGGGTCAGCCCGATCTGCAGCGTCGGGTCCCCGAGGTAGTCCATCAGCCGGTTCGCGCCCCACCCGAGTCCGACTCCCACGGCGATGGCGACGACGGCGGACAGCAGGAAGTCGAGAGCGGCGCCCGGCAGCGAGAAGGAGCCGCTGACGGCGGCGGCGATGGCGACGTGGTAGAGCACGATGGCCGTCACGTCGTTGAACAGCCCTTCGCCCTCCAGGATCGACACCAGGCGGCGCGGCAGACCGAGTTGTCCGGCGACGGCGGTCGCGGCGACCGGATCGGGCGGCGCCACCAGCGCGCCGAGCGCCACGGCGGCGGCGATCGGCAGCCCGGGCACGATCGTGTGGGCGACCGCCGCGACCACGGCGGTGGTGACGAACACGAGGGCCACGGCGAGCAGGAAGATCGGCCGTTTGTTGGCGGTGAACTGCCGCCAGGAGGTGCGCCGTACGGCGGCGTAGAGCAGCGGCGGAAGCAGCGCGGGCAGGATCAGCTCGGGCGGGATGTCGACGTTCGGTACGAAGTCGAGGACGGCCAGCACTATCCCGAGCAGCGTCATCAGCACCGGGGAGGGGAGACCGAAGCGGTCCCCGAGCGGGACGCTCACCACGGCCCCGAGCAACAGCACGAACAACAGGGCCAGCTGGTCCACGGTCAGCGCTCCGAGGTGGTCTGGGAAGCGGGTGGTCGGACCCCCAGAGTGCCACCGAAGACCCGGCCCGCGAGTGACCGCCCCCGCCCGGGCCTCACCGGGAAACCGGAAGAAGAGGCAGGGGCCGGACCGGTCACGGACCTAGAGAGCGCGCCGCATGGCCCGGTGCGGCATCCCCGCGTCGGGGAACTCGGGCCCGTAGGCCACGAAGCCCAGCCGCTCGTAGAACCCCAGCGCATGCGTCTGCGCGTGCAGATCGACCGCTGTCAGCCCCCGCGCGCGGGCCGCTTCCTCGATGCCCCTCACGACCGCGGCCCCGACGCCGAGCCCGCGCGCGGCCTGCACGACGGCGAGCCGTCCCAGGGATCCGACGCCGGTCTCGCCACCCGTCTTGGCCGCCGCCCCGACGCCGTACAGCAGCCGCCCCGCGCCGAGCGGCATGCCGTCCTCGCGCACGGCGAGCACATGCACGGCGTCGGCGTCGTACGAGTCGTACTCGAGATCCGCGGGGACCCGCTGCTCGACGACGAAGACCTCCTTGCGCACCGCGAAGCAGGCCTCACGGTCGGCGGGGTCCTCGGCGACCCGCACCACATAGGGCGACGAGGTCACGCGTAGCTCTCCTCACGCACCCGGTCCAGCGCCGTCTGCAGGTCCTCGGCGTAGCCGGACTCGAACTCGACCCACTGCCCGTCCCCGGGGTGCTCGAATCCGAGCCGTACCGCCTGCAGCCACTGCCGGGTGAGTCCGAGCCGCTTGGCGAGGGTCGGGTCGGCGCCGTACGTCAGGTCGCCGACGCACGGGTGCCGGTGGGCCGACATGTGGACGCGGATCTGGTGCGTGCGCCCGGTCTCCAGCTTGATGTCGAGCAGCGAGGCCGCTCGGAACGCCTCGACCAGGTCGTAGTGCGTGACGGAGGGCTTGCCCTCGGCGGTGACCGCCCACTTGTAGTCGTGGTTCGGATGCCGGCCGATGGGCGCGTCGATGGTGCCGCTGGTCGGGTCCGGGTGGCCCTGGACGAGCGCGTGGTAGCGCTTGTCGACCGTGCGCTCCTTGAACTGGCGCTTGAGCGACGTGTACGCGTATTCCGACTTGGCGACCACCATCAGGCCCGACGTGCCCACGTCGAGGCGGTGCACGATGCCCTGGCGCTCGGCGGCGCCCGAGGTCGAGATGCGGTACCCGGCGGCGGCGAGGCCGCCGATCACGGTCGGTCCGGACCAGCCGGGGCTGGGATGCGCGGCGACCCCGACCGGCTTGACGATCACGACCACGTCGTCGTCGTCGTGCACGATCTCCATGCCCTCGACGGGCTCGGCGACGATCTGCACGGGCGCGGGCGCCTGCGGCATCTCCACTTCCAGCCAGGCACCGCCGTGCACCCGCTCGGACTTCCCGACCACCGAGCCGTCGACCGTGACCTTCCCCGCCGCGGCGAGCTCGGCGGCCTTCGTGCGGGAGAAGCCGAACATGCGGGAGATGGCGGCGTCGACACGCTCGCCCTCCAGGCCGTCGGGTACGGGCAGGGTGCGGATCTCGGGAACGGTGCTCACCCGTCGAGTATGCCGGACGGGCCGGACACCGCCGTACGGCAGCCTGGCCGCTCAGTCCTTGTGGACGGTGCCGTCCGGGTCCAGACCCCGGAAGGACAGCAGCACGATCAGGATGCCGCCGCAGACGATCGCGGAGTCGGCGAGGTTGAAGACCGCGAAGTGCTTGGGTGCGATGAAGTCGACGACCGCGCCCTCGAAGACGCCCGGCGAACGGAAGATCCGGTCGGTGAGATTACCGAGAGCGCCGCCGAGCAGCAGGCCGAGCGCGATCGCCCAGGGCAGGCTGTAGAGCTTGCGGGCGAGCCGGGCGATCACCACGATCACAGCCGCGGCGATCACCGTGAAGATGATCGTGAAGGCCTCGCCGAAGCCGAAGGCCGCGCCCGCGTTGCGGATCGCCTCGAACCGCAGCCAGTCTCCGATGATCTCGATCGGCTCGTGGTGCTCCAGCTTCGCGACCACGATCAGCTTGCTGATCAGGTCGAGCGCGTACGCCAGGGTGGCGACCGTGAAGAGCACGGCGATCCGGCGCCTGCCCCGGGTCTGCCCGGCCTCGCCCGACGATCCCTCGGAACCCGGATCGGCGGTGGAGCCCGCATCGTCGCCGGAAGGACCGGAAGGGCCGGAAGAGGAGTCGGCATCGGCTCCGGGGGCGGCGGCCGGCCC
>NZ_JAHRIB010000145.1 GCF_019090165.1 Streptomyces sp. BV286 | reverse complement strand
GTGACCCCCGACCGCTGCACGGCCAGCGTGTACGGCCGCTCCTCCTTCGACCCGAACCAGATGATCTGCCGCGGCTTCAGCGTCGCCTTCACGAACGCCGCACGACCCGGCTCGATCTGCACATTGCTCGGATGGATGTCATACGAGAGCTGATCGCCGTTGTCACTCCCGCCGACCGACGCCGTGACCTTCGTGTTGCCGAGGTTGTCCACCGCCAGCTTCGGCCGGCCCCGGAACCTGCCCTTCACCGTCGGCGGCACCAGCTCCGCCCGCACCTCCGTGAACGGCGTGATCGTCAAGTTCCCCTCCGGGACCGTGACCGCCTCCGGATGCTCCGTCGGCGTGATCCGCACCGCATACGGATTCGGACCCGCCGTCGCATCCGGCGTACGCGGCGGCGCGAACGACAACTCCACCGACCCCGTCGTCCCCGGATACAACCGCAACGACTGCGGCTCCACACTCGTCCAGGGCGCCAGATCACCAACCGCCTCGAAGCGGTACTCATCGACCACGTCACCGGTATTGCGCACACGCAACCGCACAGTCGTACTACCACCGGGATCAACGGTCGCCGACGCGGGTTCGAGAGAAGTCCAAAGGCTCACCCTCGGACGCTACTTGCCGGGCCGGGCCCGGGTCAGGAAGCCCCGGGGCACGACCCGTGCCCGAAGAGGCGCGGCCCGCTGCCCCGCCTCTCAGCCCTGGGAAGGCTGGACGATCTGCCACTCCTGGTCATCGGTGACGGTGCAGTTGAAGAGCATCAGGGTTACTTCGTCTCGGATGTCATTGTTGCCCGCGACTTCGAGGCACGCGCCGTTGCTCGCGAAGTTGCGGATCCAGTAGGCGCCGCTCTCCTGCTTCTCCAGCCACCACAACTGGTTGTCGGCCTTCGTGCCGTTGCAGGTGAACTCCGTGACGCGTGTGTGAATGGGGTTGGCTCCGAAGTTCGGCAGGTCCATGCACAGTTGGTCCTTGACGTTGCGGATCTGGAAGAGATCGGCCTCTCCTCCGGGCCCTCCCTTCGGGATCTTCACTTCCAGGTTCCAGAGCTGGTTGTCGTCGGCGGTCTGCTTGCAGGAGAACTGCTGGACCCGGCCGTCCTTCTTGCCCTCGCCCTCGTCGGGGAGGTCGGCACACCGCCCGGTGGACAGGTTGCGGAGGAGGACATTGCCCGTGGGCACCTCGTTCTTGGGCTTCTCCTCGGCCGACGGGGACGCCGGCGCGCCGCCGTCGCCGCCCTTGTCCACCGGGGCGGACTGGACCGGCTCGACGTCCTGCTTCGGCACCGAGGGCGAGGGCACCGGCGCCGACGGAGAGGACTCGGGCGGCAGGGCGCTGACGCCGGCCTCCTGGAACTCCTTGGCCTGGCTGCGGACCTGGGGCTTGTAGGCGATCCACAGCATCACGAACGTGATCGCCAGTGCCATGAAGACGCCCAGGAAGGTCGCGAGCCAGCGCGGCAGGAAACCCCGCTGCACGTACGTGCCCTCGACATCCAGCGGAGTGACCCCCGACCGCTGCACGGCCAGCGTGTACGGCCGCTCCTCCTTCGACCCGAACCAGATGATCTGCCGCGGCTTCAGCGTCGCCTTCA
>NZ_JAHRIB010000144.1 GCF_019090165.1 Streptomyces sp. BV286 | reverse complement strand
AGGCGGTCAAGGAGCAGCTGCTGGCCGTGCCCGACAAGGGCCTCGGCTTCGGTCTGCTGCGCTACCTCAACGAGGAGACCGGCGCGGAACTCGCCCGGCACTCCACCGGGCAGATCGGCTTCAACTACCTGGGCCGCTTCTCCTCCGCGGACATGCCCGAAAACCTCCGCGGCCTGGGCTTCACCCAGATCTGCGAGATGGCCGCGCCCCTGGACGCCGACATGCCGGCGATGTCCGCCCTGGAACTCAACTCCATGGTCATCGACACCGAACTCGGCGCCCAGTTCGACGTCTCGGCCGGATTCCCCGCCGGACTGTTCACCGCCCAGGACGTCCAGGAACTGATCGAGCTGTGGTTCGCCGCCCTGGACGCACTCGTGCGGCACACCGCGGACCCCGCCGTCGGCGGACTCACCCCCTGCGACCTGCCCCTGGTCAAGGTCACCCAGCAGGACATCGAAAGCTGGGAGCAGCACTACCCGGGCGTCTCGGACGTCTGGCCGCTGACCCCGCTGCAGTCCGGGCTCCTGTTCCACACCATGCTGAACGACGACTCGTGGGACGCCTATCAGATGCAGATGGCGTTCCACATCGAGGGCAAGGTCGACCCCGCCCGCATGCGGATAGCCGGCCAGGCCATGCTCGACCGGCACGCCAACCTGCGGACCGCCTTCGTCAACGACAGCGACGGCAACCAGGTACAGGTCGTCGTCGACGGCGTCCAGGTGCCGTGGGCCGAGATCGACCTGCGCCACCTCGACGAGCAGGCCCGCAAGGAAGCCCTCGATGCGTTCCTGGCCGAGGACCACGGCCGCAGCTTCGACCCGGCCGCTCCGCCGATGCTGCGGCTCACCCTGGTCAGGACGGAAACGGACAGCTCCGAACTCGTCCTGACCGCCAACCACGTCCTCTTCGACGGCTGGTCCCTGCCGATCCTCATGCAGGACATCCTGCGCCTGTACGGCTCGGCCGGCGACGCCTCCGTCCTGCCCCGGGTCCGCGGCTTCAAGGACTTCCTGGTCCACCTCTCGCGACAGGACCACGAGGAGACGGCCCGCGCCTGGGCACACGAGTTCGCGGGTGTCGAGGAGCCGACCCTGCTCGTGCCCGGCGGCACCGAGCAGGAAGGCAGCTCCGGCATCGGGCACGTCGAGCTCGCCCTGCCGCTGGAGGAGGTCCGGGAACTGAACCGGCGCGCCTCCGAGCTCGGCGTGACCGTCAACACCCTCGTCCAGGGAGCCTGGGCGGTGCTGCTGGGCCGGCTGACCGGCCGTCAGGACGTCGTGTTCGGGGCCACCGTCTCCGGCCGGCCGCCCGCGGTCACCGACGTCGACTCCATCGTCGGCATGTTCATCAACACCCTCCCGGTCCGCGTCCAGTACGCCCCGGCCGACACGTTTGCCGACGTCCTGCGCGCTCTGCAGAACCGGCAGGCAGCCCTCCTCGACCACCACCACTACGGCCTCACCGAGATCCACCAGGCCACCGGTCTCACGACCCTGTTCGACACCCTGGTCGTCTTCGAGTCCTACCCGGTCGACCGGGACGGCCTCAGCGACGCCAACTCCGCGGCCGGCATCGCCTTCACCGGCATCCGCCCCTCCACCGGCACCCACTACCCGCTGACCGTCATGGCGGACGCCGACCCGCACCTGCGGCTCCAGCTCCAGTACCAGGAGCACGTCCTGGACCGCGAGAGCGTCGACATCATGGCCGCCCGCTTCGTCCGGGTCCTGCGCCAGCTGATCACCGACCCGTCGCTTCCCGTGGGCCGCATCGACATCCTGGAGCCCACTGAGCGCGTACGCCTGCTGGAGCAGTTCAACGACACCCGCACACCGGCCTCCCCGCTCACCCTCCCCGCCCTCTTCGAGGCCCAGGCCGCCCAGAGCCCGGACGCGGTGGCCGTGGTCTTCGAGGACACGGAGCTGACGTACGCCCAGGTGAACGCACGGGCGAACAGGCTGGCCCGGGAACTGACCGCCCTCGGGGTGGGCCCCGAGACCGTGGTGGCCCTGTCCCTGCCCCGCTCCGCGGAACTCGTCATCGCACTGCTGGCCGTTCTCAAGGCCGGCGGCGCCTACCTGCCCATCGACCCCAAGTACCCCAGCCACCGGCTGGAGTACATCCTCACCGAGGCCGCTCCGCAGCTGATCCTCACCGACCGCGACACCGTCAGCGTGCTGCCCGCCGGCGACACCCCGGTGCTGTACCTCGACGACGTCGACCTCGACGGCGCCGACCAGGACGCTCCCGCCGGCATCGGGGACCTCTCGGACGCCGAGCGTTCCACCGCGCTGCAGCCGCAGCACCTGGCGTACGTGATGTACACCTCCGGCTCCACCGGCGCCCCCAAGGGCGTCGCCATCACCCACCACAACGTGGTCAACGGCGTCACCCAGCTCGCCCGGGAGATCGACGCCGGGCCGGGCCGCAGGGCGCTCGCCGGGACCTCCGTCAACTTCGACGTCTCCGCCTTCGAGATCTTCACCACCCTGTGCACCGGCGGACGTGTCGAAGTGGTCCGGGACATCCTGGTCCTGGGCGAGCGGGCGGGCTGGCACGGCAACGTCATCTCCACCGTGCCCTCGGCCTTCGCCGAACTCCTCGACCAGATCGCCGGCCACACGCAGGTGGACGTCCTGGTCTTCGCCGGTGAGGCCCTTCCCGCCGACCTGGTCAACCGCGCCCGCCAGGCCTTCCCCGGCGTCCGCATCATCAACGCCTACGGGCAGACCGAGTCGTTCTACGCCACCACCTTCACCGCCTCCGGAACCCCCCGGTCGCTGGGCGCCGTACCGATCGGCGCACCTCTGGGCAACATGCGTGCCTACGTCCTGAGCCCCGGACTGCAGCCGGTCCCCGCCGGTGTCACGGGAGAGCTCTACATCGGCGGGAACGTCGGCCGCGGCTACCGCGGCCGGCCGGACCTGACGGCCGAGCGGTTCGTCGCCGACCCCTACGGCGAGCCCGGGTCGCGGATGTACCGCACCGGTGACCTGGCCCGCTGGAACAGCGCGGGCGCCCTGGAGTACGTCGGCCGCGCCGACACCCAGGTCAAGGTCCGCGGCTTCCGGGTGGAGCCCGGTGAGGTCGAGGCGGCCACCGCCGCGCACCCCGGCGTCAAGCAGGCGGTGGTCCTCGCCCGGGCCGCGGCCGGCACCGACGCGGGCAAGCGGCTCGTCGCCTACGTCGTGCCCACCGAGGCCGGCGGCGTCAGTGCCGAAGAGCTGCGCGAGGAAGTGGCCGCCCGGCTCCCGGACTTCATGGTCCCGGCCGTCTTCATGATCCTCGACCGCCTCCCGCTGATGCCCAACGGGAAGCTCGACCGGGCCGCGCTGCCCGAGCCGGAGTTCACCGCCGGCGCCTACCGGGCCCCGCGCACGCCGGCCGAGCAGACCCTGGCCGGGCTGTTCGCCGAGGTCCTGGGCGCCGAGCGGGTCGGCATCGACGACAACTTCTTCACCCTGGGCGGACACTCACTGCTCGCCACCCGCCTGATCAGCCGGGTCCGCACCGTCCTGGGCGCGGAACTCCCCATCAAGACGGTCTTCTCCGCGCCGACGGTCGCCGAACTCACCACCCACCTCTCGGCAGGCGTGGCGGTCCGCCCGGCCCTCACCCGGCTCTCCTCCCGGCCCGAACTGATCCCGCTGTCGTTCGCGCAGCGCCGCCTGTGGTTCATCGACAAGTTCGAAGGCCCCTCGGCGACCTACAACATCCCCCTCAACCTGAAGCTCACCGGCGAACTGGACGCCGCCGCCCTGGCAGCGGCCCTCGGTGACGTGGTGGCCCGGCACGAGAGCCTGCGCACCGTGTTCGTCGAGGATGCCGAAGGCATCCCCTTCCAGCGGATCGTTCCTGCGGCCGCGGCGCTGCTCGACGTCCCGGTGGTCGAGGTGGCCGCCGACGGGCTTACGGCCGCGCTCGCCGAGACCGCCGAGTACACGTTCGCGCTGGACCGGGAGATCCCGGTGCGGGCCCGCATCCTGCGCACCGGCGAGCAGGAGCACATCCTGTCGCTGGTGATCCATCACATCGCCGGCGACGGCGAGTCGATGGCCCCGCTGATCCGTGAGGTCTCCGCCGCCTACGGAGCCCGCCGCGAGGGACGCGAGCCGCACTTCGCGGACCTGCCCGTCCAGTACGTCGACTACGCGGTCTGGCAGCGCGAGCTGCTGGGCGAGGACTCCGACCCGGCAAGCGTGCTCGCCCAGCAGTGCGCCTACTGGCGGGACGAGCTGGCCGGCATCCCGCAGCCGCTGCAGCTTCCCGCCGACCGGCCGCGGCCGCCGAAGGCCAGCCACCGCGGCGGCATGACGGAGTTCACCGTGGAGCCCGGCCTGTTCGGCGCGGTCGAGGAGCTGGCCCGTGACCGCGATGTGACGGTCTCGATGGTGATGCAGTCGGTCCTCGCCGTCCTGCTGCACCAGATGGGCACCGGGGACGACATCCCGATCGGCGCCCCGATCGCCGGCCGCACCGACGACGCCCTGGACGACCTGATCGGGTTCTTCGTCAACACCTGGGTGCTGCGGGCCGAACTCGCCGGCAACCCGACGTTCGACGAGCTGGTCGCGCAGGTCAAGGAGAAGGCCCTGGGCGCGTACGGCAACCAGGACGCCCCCTTCGAGCGGCTGGTGGAACTCCTCAACCCCGACCGCTCCACCGCCTACCACCCGCTGTTCCAGGTGATGTTCGCCTGGCAGAACTTCGCCCAGGCCGACTTCGACCTGCCCGGCCTGCGCGTGGACTTCGTCCCCGTGATCACCGGCACCGCGAAGTTCGACCTCTTCTTCAACCTCACCGAGGTCACCACACCCGCCGGCCGCGAGGCCCAGGGCCTCATCGAGTACGCCACCGACCTCTTCGACCACTCCACCGCCGAAGACCTCGCCGTCCGCTTCCTGCGGGTGCTGGGCCAGCTGGTCGCGAACCCGGGCGCCCCGGTCGGTCAGGCCGACGCCCTTGACGCCGTCGAGCGTGAGCTGGTCCTCAACGGGCACAACCAGACCTCCCTGCCAATACCGGCGTTCACCCTTCCCGGGCTGTTCGAGCGTCAGGCCGCCCAGAGCCCGGACGCGGTGGCCGTGGTGTTCGAAGGCACGGAGCTGACGTACGCCCAGGTGAACGCCCGGGCGAACCGTCTGGCACGGGTACTGGTGGAGCGGGGGGCGGGTCCGGAGTCGGTGGTGGCGCTGTCGCTGCCGCGGTCCGCGGATCTGGTGGTGGGCATGCTGGCGGTCCTCAAGTCGGGAGCGGCGTACCTGCCGATCGACCCGAAGTACCCCAGCCACCGCCTGGCCCACATCCTCACCGAGGCGGCACCCCAGATGGTGCTGACCGACACCGCCACCCTCTCCGTACTGCCGGACACGGACGTCCCGGCCCTGTTCATCGACGACATCGACCTCGAGTCGGCCGTCGGCGGAGCACAGGGATGCGAGGACCTGACCGGCCGGGACCGCACCGCGCCCCTGCGGCCGGACCAGCTGGCGTACGTCATGTACACCTCGGGCTCCAGCGGCACTCCCAAGGGCGTCGCCGTCACCCACCGCAACGTCGTCAACGGCGTCACGCAGCTGGCCGGACTGATCGACGCAGGCCCCGGGCGGATGGCGCTGGCCGGTACGTCGGTCAACTTCGACGTGTCGGTCTTCGAGATCTTCACCAACCTCTGCCACGGCGGGACGATCGAGATCGTCCGTGACGTCCTGGTCCTCGGGGAACGCGACAGCTGGCCCGGGCACATCGTCTCCACCGTGCCCTCCGCGTTCGCCGAACTCCTGGACACCATCACCGGCCGCACCGCCATGGACACGGTGGTCTTCGCCGGCGAAGCCCTGCCCGCCGCCCTCGTCACCCGTCTGCGCGAGGCACGGCCGGACATCCGGATCATCAACGCCTACGGGCAGACCGAGTCCTACTACGCCACCGTCTTCGCCGTGCACGAAGAGGCCGAGTGGGAAGGCAACGGCAGCGCGCCGATCGGCCGGCCGCTGGGCAACATGCGCACCTACGTCCTGGGACCGGCCCTCCAGCCGGCCCCGGTCGGGGTGGTGGGCGAGCTGTACGTCGGCGGGAACGTCGGCCGCGGGTATCTCGGCCGGCCGGACCTGACGGCCGAGCGGTTCGTCGCCGACCCCTACGGCGAGCCCGGATCGCGGATGTACCGCACCGGTGACCTGGCCCGCTGGAACAGCGCGGGCGAGCTGGAGTACGTCGGCCGCGCCGACACCCAGGTCAAGGTCCGCGGCTTCCGCATCGAACCCG
>NZ_JAHRIB010000143.1 GCF_019090165.1 Streptomyces sp. BV286 | reverse complement strand
GGGGAACAAGATTCGTGCAGTGATCATCAGCAACCGTCGCATCACGGGCCTGACGGGCGATGTGATCGCTGAACTCGTAGCCGAGATAGGTCCGTTGTGGCATGAGCGTCACCAGGCCAAGCTGGCCTCCCGGCTGCGGAGGCGGGCCGTGGGCGGCGGGCCGAAACACCGCCTGGTGTTCGTCGACCGCTTGCTGGCCACCCTCGTCCATCTTCGGCACGGCGCCACCCACGACGTACTGGCCTGCTGGTTCGGCGTTGACCGCTCGACCATCACACGAGCTGTCAACGAGGTGCGGCCTCTGCTCGCCGAGCGAGGCTGCACCGTCAGCCCCGACGTGCGGCTGCGAACCCTGGCCGAGGTCGTCGACCACCTCGGCTCGAGCGGGACGACCGGCATCATCGACGGCACCGAGATCCGCGTCCGGCGACCCGCCGCAGGGCGCAAGGACCGGGACAAGTTCATCTCTGGCAAGAACAAGCAGAACGCCGTCAAATCCATGGTGGTCACGGACGGCGTTGGCCGCGTGCTGTGGTGCAGCCCCGCTCGTCCCGCGAGCTGCGCGGACATCACCCACGCCCGCCAGTTGGGGCTGGTCACGCTCCTGGCCGACGCGCCCGCGCTCGAGATCCTCGCCGACGCCGGCTACCAGGGCCTGGGCGCGCAGACCGGCGGCCGGGTGGTGACGCCCCCGCACCGTAAGTTCAAGAAGAACGCCCCGGACTGGTACGAGGAGATGTACGAGCGCCAGCGCAAGGCACACTCCTCGCGCCGTATCCGGGTCGAGCACGGCATCGCCCACCTGAAGAACTGGCGGGCCCTGGCCCGCCACCTCGGCCGCCGCGAGCACATGAGCGACAACGTCCAGGCCATCGCCGGCCTGCTGTCCCACCAGCAGACCGCGGACCTGCACTCGACACGGCAGACGTGAGCACGGGCCCCACCGAGGCTCTCGACGTCACACCGCTTGTCGTGCACGAGCTCGTTAACGGACATCAGATTCCGCAACTGGGCCATCAAGCATGCTGAGCAGCGAAGTTATTACTGTACGAGCACGACTTGACCGACGCCACACCCGGACAGCACGCCACCGGGACGGTCCACGGCAAGCCGAAGCCGAGCAGGCCCACGGCCGGCCCCATCGGCAGCCTTGACGTCGGTCTGACCCGCTGATCGCCGGCAGCGGGCCCGTGACGAACAGCGGGACGCTCTCGAGGTGACGGCCGATGGGCCTCCGAGTGGCGTTCCGCGGACAGCATCCACGCTGTTCACTGAGTACTTCGCCCGGCCGGGGAGACGTCCTGGGGAGTCGCCGCAGAACTGCCACGGCCTGACCGACGCAGCTTCGGCCCCACCTTGCCCCGAGGGGTTCAAACGCCCTTGGTGAAGATCCGCCCTGTCTCGTCGGTCCAGGCCTGCAGACGCAGTGTCCGGTCCTGGGCGACGGCGCCGCCCACGCCGACCGCCACACCACCGGCACCCACTGCGCCGCCGACGCCGGCCACGGCGGCGCCCCCGGTGAAGACGGCCACCCCGGCCAGGATCATGGGAATGCCGAGGACGGCGCCGATGATCGTGGCGGTCAGGAGAACCCCGAAGACGATCATGCCGATTCCGGACAGCACACCGAGGAGGCCGACACCCCCCACTGCCACGCCCGTTGCGGCACCGGTCGCGCCCACGCCGACGGCCGCCGCGCCGTTGGCAGGGTGAGTCCGGGCGAGGAGTACCGCTCCGGGCATGCGGTGGACCTGTGCCCATCCTTGAGCCGCCATGTGTCCGATGAACCGGGTCAGTTCCGCTTCCCGCTGTTCCGGGGTGATCGGGCTGCCGTAGCCGGGGAAGACCTCGCGGGCGGGAGCATCCGCGCCCCACTGCGGCGCCTTCAGCGGTGCGCTGTTCTCGGCCTTCTCCGGCCGAGGTTCCTGCCTGCGGTCCTTCATGGCTCTGCCCTCTGCCATGGCTCTGGCCTCTGCACCTACCCGAAACACCCCTCTACGTCCATTACACACCTGATTGGCGGTATTGAGCGATCGCGAGGAGGCCCCAGGGCAGGCGGGGCCGCCTTGAGGCCTCCTCGCGAACAGGTCTCCGGTCGGGTCAGGACTTCGTGGTCCGGGAGCGGAGCATGCGGCTCACCGCGTCCGAGCGTTCCAGGAGGTTGTTGCGGACCACCGGCGTCGCCTCGCGCGACAGCCGCTGCGCCTGTTCGATGTACGCGGAATCGACGGCATGCGGAGAGAAGAGGCTGCTCGCGAAGACCATCGCCGGGATCATTCCGCCGCGGTGCAGATGCGGGATCAGCTCCAGGTAGCGCTGGGTGTAGGGCGTCAGCAGGGCGTCCTGGGCGGGACGCCAGAACGCCGCAGCCACCTGGCGGACCGAGTTGACGGGGACCGCGCGGTCCACCGCCAGCTTCTGCCAGACCTCAGCCTTCGCGGCGGGGTCCGGCAGGGCGGCCCGTACGGTGAGGGCGCGCACCCAGGCGTCGGGGTCCGGATCACGCTCCAGCAGGTGCGTGGCCTCGGACGAGACGTCCCCTCCGAATTCCGCCTCACGTGCGAGTACGCGCCAGCGCAGATCCACGTCGTCGCCCGCCTGCTCGCGGAGCCAGGCCAGGTCGTCCGGGTGCGTGGCGGTGCGGGCCAGTCCGCGCAGGGCGACGCGGCGGCGGCCGGAGTCCGCGGCGAGGCGACGACAGGTGTCCGCCACCGCCGCTGTCAGCCCGGGACGTTCGCTGTCCGGGGCCCACAGTTCGGCGATGTCCGCGGCCAGGGTCAGACAGGGCTCGATCACGGCGTCGGACGTCTCGGCGGCGAGGACCGCGGTGATGCAGCGCCCGGCTTCCGCAGCGGTGGCCTCGCCCGTGGTCAGCATGTCCCACACGGTCGCCGTGGCCACGCCGCGGGAGATGGCCGTGGGCAGGTGCGCGGCCGTGCGGAAGAAGGCGTCCCTGGTCGTGGGGTCGGGTCGGGTCGTGGCGAAGGTGAGGTCCTCGTCGTTGATCAGCAGGATGTCGGCGTCGGAGGGCAGGCCGGTGACCGGAGTGCGGGGCTGCGTCACCTCGACGCGCACCAGAGCCGTGCGCTCCAGGGCTTCCCCCTTCCTGCCGTACGCGCCCACCGCGAGTACCTGTGGGCGTGGTGTGCCGGCCGCCACCAGCGTGACGGCATCCCCGTCGCGTTCCAGTGCGAAGCGGTCGGTGCCGGCCGTCGCGAGCCAGGCCGCGCGCCAGGTGTCCAGGTCCCGTCCGCCGGCCTTCGAGAGGGCGTCGATCAGGTCCTGGAGCGTGGCGCTGCCCCAGGCGTGGCGGGCGAAGTAGGCGGCCATGCCGGCTCGGAAGTTGTCCTCGCCGACATATGTCATGAGCTGCTGGAGGACGGAGGCGCCCTTGGGATAGGTGATGTTGTCGAAGATCGACGCCGCCTGGGCGACATCGTGGATGGGCTGGTGGATCGGGTGCGAGACGGGACCCTGGTCGGAGAGGTACGCCGCGAGTTTGTCGTCCGCCAGGTGGCTCGCCCACGCGTCGGTGTACCGGGTGGCGCGCTCGGCGGCCCAGTTGCAGGCGAACTCCGCGAAGGCCTCGTTCAGCCAGAGGTCGTCCCACCAGCGCATGGTCACGATGTTGCCGAACCACATGTGCGCCATCTCGTGCAGCAGCACCTTCGCGAGTAGTTCACTCTCGGCGGGCGTCGGCGTGGCCCGCCGCAGGAACCCGTCCGACCAGGTCACGCAGCCGTAGTTCTCCATCGCCCCGCCGAACTCGGGCACGAACACCTGGTCGTACTTGCGCTGCGGGAACGGCATCGCGAAGGCCTCGCCGTAGAAGGCGAGGCCCTGGCGGGTGAGGGTGAAGATCTCGTCGGCGTCGCGGTCGAGGATCGGAGCGAGGGAGCGGCGGGCGTACAGGCCCAGGTCGTGGCCGTCGGCCTCGCGGCGGATCTCGTGGAAGGGGCCCGCGTTGATGACGGTGTTGTACGTCGACAGGGGCGGGGTGTCGGGGAAGGTCCAGCGGCGGGTCTTCGGCCCCAGCTCCTCGACGCGCGGGTCGCCCGCGTTACTGGTGACGGTCCATGCGGAGGGTGCCGTCACGGTGAAGGCGTGCGGGGCCTTGAGGTCCGGTTGGTCGAAGCACGCCCAGACGTACCGGGCCTCGTCCGGTTCGAAGCTCATCCACACGTAGACCTCGCCGTCCGCGGGGTCGGTCGCCCTGTGCACGCCCTCGCCCGTGGCCGTGTCGGCCTGGACGCTCTCCACCCGCAGCACGTTGTGCCCGGCGAGCGTCGGAAGGGGGATCCGGCCGTCCCCGGCGGGGGTGAGCGGGTCGCCGTTCAGCGTGGCACTGCGCACCTCTGCCGCGCAGTCCACGAAGGTCGACGCACCCGGCTCGTGACAGCTGAAGGTCACGGTGGAGACGCACCGGACTTCCGGTCCGTCGCTCAGGCCGGTGAGGTCGACCTCCACGTCGTACCGCTCGACCGTCAACAGCGTGGCCCGGCACTCGGCTTCGGTGCGGGTCAGGCTCCGGATCTCCATGCGTCCTCCCTCGGCAGACAGCGCGGCGTCAGCCTATGACGGAGCCCAGCTGCGGACGCAGGGGTTTTCGGCATGCCGAACGGCCCTCGGAGGTGGTGGGCGCGCTGGCATGATGCGGGGCCATGGGAAAAAGGGACGACAGTGACGAGGCGTACGTGGTCGGTCTCTGTGATCGGGTTCTCGGGGAGACGGCCTCGCGCCAGCACACCTTCGACTGGCTGCTCGGGGACCCCGGGGCGGGCGGCCGGCGCGCCAGGCTGCCGGTCGACGCCCACTGGCCCGGTCACCAACTCGTGGTGGAGTACCGGGAGTTGCAGCACGACGAGGCAGTGCCCCACTTCGACAAGCCGGACAGGCTGACCGTCAGCGGGGTCCACCGCGGCGAGCAGCGCGCCCTGTACGACGCCCGGCGCGAGACGGAGATCCCGGCACACGGTCTCCGGCTGGTCGTGATCCGGCCGGCCGACCTCGACGCGGACAACCGCGGGCGCCTGCGCCGCAGCCGGGAGGCCGACCTGGTGGTGCTGCGGAAGATCCTGGCACGGGCCGGCGACGAGGACCGGGTCACCGACGCCTTCCGCACCTGGCTGTTGGCCCAGGGCTGGACACCGGTCGAACCCACGGACCGCTGGACCGACCTGGAGGCCGTACGCGGAGCCGAGCGGTTGATCTGCGAAGCCAAGGGCCGGACCAGTGAGAAGGGCATCGACGCGGACATCGCCTACGGGCAGCTCCTGCGCCGTATGACGAGCGAGGCACCACATGTCCGCTACGCGCTGGTCGTGCCGTCCTCGTCCGTGAAGGCCGTCGAGCGCGTTCCGGCCCATGTCCGCAGGCTGTTGAGGATCGACGCGTACGAGGTGACCGACGATGGGGCGGTGTTCCGGCTGCCGGGGTAGTCACCCGCCCCGCCGGCTGTCGGGGAGGCCGGAACCGAGGGCCGGGTCGCCTCCCCCACAGGGCGGGACGGGACGAGGTGGCGTGAGGGCTCTCGCGCCACCTCGTCCCGGCGGAAGGGGGATCAGGCGCCGACGTACGCCGCGAGGTGTTCGCCGGTGAGCGTGGAGGGGGACGCGACAAGCTCGGCGGGGGTGCCCTCGAAGACGATCCGGCCGCCGTCGTGACCCGCGCCCGGGCCGAGGTCGATGATCCAGTCGGCGTGTGCCATGACCGCCAGGTGGTGCTCGACGACGATGACCGACTTCCCGGAGTCGACGAGCCGGTCGAGCAGGCCGAGCAACTGCTCGACGTCCGCGAGGTGAAGGCCGGTGGTCGGCTCGTCGAGGACGTAGACGCCGCCCTTGTCGCCCATGTGCGTGGCCAGCTTCAGCCGCTGCCGCTCGCCGCCGGACAGCGTGGTGAGCGGCTGGCCGAGGCTGAGATAGCCGAGTCCGACGTCGGAGAGCCGCGCGAGGATGCGGTGCGCGGCCGGCGTGCTCGCCTCGCCCGCGCCGAAGAACTCCTCGGCCTCGGTCACCGACATCGCGAGCACCTCGCTGATGTCGCGGCCACCGAGGCGGTATTCCAGGACCGCCGCCTGGAACCGCTTGCCCTCGCAGTCCTCACAGGGAGTGGCGACGCCCGCCATCATCGCCAGGTCGGTGTAGATGACCCCCACGCCGTTGCACGTGGGGCAGGCGCCTTCGGAGTTGGCGCTGAACAGCGCCGGCTTCACGCCGTTGACCTTCGCGAACGCCTTGCGGATCGGGTCGAGCAGGCCGGTGTACGTCGCCGGGTTGCTGCGCCTGGAGCCGCGGATCGCGCCCTGGTCGATCGACACCACGCCCTCGTCGGCGTGGATCGATCCGTGCACGAGCGAGCTCTTTCCGGAACCGGCGACACCGGTGACGACGGCGAGCACACCGAGCGGGATGTCGACGTCGACACCCTGGAGGTTGTGCGCTGTCGCGTCCCGGATCTCCAGTGCCCCGGTGGGCGTGCGCATCGTCTCCTTGAGGGCGGCCCGGTCGTCGAGATGACGGCCGGTGACGGTGTCCGTGGCCCGCAGCCCCTCGACCGTGCCCTCGAAGCAGACGGTGCCGCCCGCCGTTCCGGCGCCGGGGCCGAGGTCGACGATGTGGTCGGCGATCGCGATCGTCTGGGGCTTGTGCTCCACGACGAGCACCGTGTTGCCCTTGTCCCGCAGCCGCAGCAGCAGGTTGTTCATGCGCTGGATGTCATGGGGGTGCAGGCCGATCGTGGGCTCGTCGAAGACGTAGGTGACGTCGGTGAGGGAGGAGCCGAGGTGGCGGATCATCTTCACGCGCTGCGCCTCGCCGCCGGACAGCGTGCCCGAGGGCCGGTCGAGTGAGAGGTACCCGAGACCGATCTCCACGAAGGAGTCGAGGGTCTGCCGGAGCGCTTCGAGCAGCGGTGCCACGGACGGCTCGTCGAGGCCCCGTACCCATTCGGCCAGGTCGCGGATCTCCATCGCGCAGGCGTCGGCGATGCTGATCTTGTCGATCTTCGACGACCGGGCCCCTTCACTGAGCCGGGTGCCGTCGCACTCGGGGCAGGTGGCGAAGGTGACCGCCCGCTCCACGAACTCCCGGATGTGCGGCTGCATCGCCTCCTTGTCCTTGGACAGGAACGACTTCTGGATCTTGGGGATCAGTCCTTCGTACGTGAGGTTCACCCCGTCGACCTTCACCTTGACCGCCTCGTGGTGGAGGAAGTCCTGCATCTCCTTCTTCGTGTACTTGCGGATCGGCTTGTCGGGGTCGACGAAGCCCGACTCGGCGTAGACCCGCACGGTCCAGAAGCTGTCGGACTTCCAGCCGGGGATGGTGAACGCGCCCTCGGAAAGGGACTTGGAGTCGTCGTAGAGCTGCGTGAGGTCGATGTCGGAGACCGCACCCCGGCCCTCGCAGCGCGTGCACATGCCGCCGGTGCGGTTGAAGGTCGCCTTCACCGTCTTCTTGGCACCGCGTTCGACGGTGATCGCGCCACTGGCCCGCACCGAGGCGGTGTTGAAGGAGTACGCGCTCGGCGGGCCGATGTGCGGCTTCCCGAGCCGGCTGAAGAGGATGCGCAGCATCGCGTGGACGTCGGTGGCGGTGCCGACGGTCGAGCGGGGGTCCGAACCCAGCCTCTGCTGGTCGACGGTGATCACCGTGGTCAGCCCGTCGAGGACGTCGACCTCGGGGCGTGCCAGCGTCGGCATGAAGCCCTGTACGAACGCGCTGTACGTTTCGTTGATCATCCGCTGGGACTCGGCGGCGATCGTGTTGAACACCAGCGAGCTCTTGCCCGAGCCGGAGACACCGGTGAACACCGTGAGGCGGCGTTTCGGGATCTCGATGCTGACGTCCTTGAGGTTGTTCTCGCGGGCGCCGTGCACGCGGATCATGTCGTGGCTGTCGGCAGCGTGCGGCGCAGGCGACTGCGTCTTCTGTCTGCTGGCCATGCTCATCGTGTCTCCATCTCTTCGCGGGGGCCGCCTGCACGGTCCCCGTGGGCGTCGCCTGGCTCGATCCAACCAGTTTCGAGCGGTACGTCTGGGTCTGCTGCGTCTTTTGCTTCGTCGGCGGTCAGGGCTCGCCGCTCCGGTCCCGCTCGCTTGGGCGTCGCTCTCGTAGGCGTCGCTCTCGTGGTCCGGCTCCCGGCGAACGGCCCGGGCACCGGGCACCGGGCACCGGGCACCGAGACGTTCAGCGCCTTTCCTGGATGCGGACCATGTTGCCCGCGGGGTCCAGGAAGGCGCAGTCGCGGACACCGTACGGCTGCTCGGTCGGCTCCTGGACGATCTCGCCGCTGCCGGCCGACCGCAACCGCTCGAAGGTGGCGTCCAGGTCGGTGGTGGCGAGCAGGACGCGGGCGTAGGTGCCCTTGGCCATCATGTCGGCGACGGTGCGGCGTTCGTCGTCGGTGACGCCGGGGTCGGTGACGGTGACCGGCGGTTCGAGGACGATGGACGTGCCGGGCCGATCGGCCGGGCCGACCGTGATCCAGCGCATTCCCTCGTATCCGACGTCGTCACGGACCTCGAAGCCGAGGGCGTCGCGGTAGAAGGCCAGGGAGGCCTCCGGGTCGTGGTGCGGGAGGAAGCTCGCGTGAATGGTGACATCCATGGCGACCACGCTAGGCGTGGCCCGCGGGCCGGCGCTTCTCAATTCCTGACCGATCCGGTCGTCCGTGCCGCCCGGCGGACCGTCGTACCCGCCGCCGTACCCGCTGGCGCACGTCCTGTCCGGCGCGGACAGTCGTGAAACCGGTATGCCGGCCGCCCGGTGGGCCGGCTCCAGACGGCAGGGCGTCCGGCGGTGAGCGGTCCACCGGCGTGTCCTTACCTGCCCGTGGTGGTGATACGGGTGACGGCCTCGAGGGTCAGGGCACGGTCGTGGGGCTCGCTCTCCAGTGCTCGGTGCAGGGTCAGGCCCTCGATGAGGGCGTCGAGCTGGCGGGCCGTGTCCGGGTCGAAGTGCTTCTCCAGATGCGTTCGGCTGCGGCCCATCCACGCGTGGGTGAGTTCCCGGTAGGCCGGCTGCCGGGCCGCGAGGATGTACAGCTCCTGGGTGAGTACGAGATCACGCTGACTCCCCTCCGACAGGACGTGGACGAGGTCCGCCACTGCCTCGCGGGCCTGGTCACGGTCGGTCGGCGTGGCGAGGTGGGCGTCGAAGACGGCGACGATGTGGTCGGCGAAGCGGGTGAACGCCTCCCGGAACAGCTGGTCGATGCCGGTGAAGTGATACGTCATCGATCCCAGGGGGACGCCGGCACGCGCTGCGATCTTCCGGTGGGACACGCCGGCAACTCCCTCGTCGGCGATGAGGTCGAGGGTGGCGGCGATGATGCGTTCGCGGCGCTGCGGGTCGGTGTGTCCGGTGGCCATGACGGGGGCCTTCAGAGGGTTCGGACCGGGCGGGCGGGGTTGCCCACGGCGACGACGCCCGCGGGCACGTCCTTCGTCACGACCGCACCGGCGCCGATGACGGAGTTGTCCCCGATGCTCACTCCGGGCAGGACGATGGCGCCCGCGCCGAGCCACACGTTGTCCCCGATGATGATGGGACGGGCGGCTTCCAGTTTGTCGCGCCTGGGCTGCGGCTCCAGGGGGTGGGTGGGGGTGAGCAGTTGGACGTTCGGTCCGATCTGGCAGTCCTCGCCGATGGTGATCGCCGCGACGTCCAGCGCGGTCAGGTTGTAGTTGACGAAGGTGCGCGCGCCGATCGTGATGTTGCTGCCGTAGTCGACGTGGAGCGGCGGCCGCACATGTACCCCCGGGCCCACGAAGCCGAGCAGCTCGGCGAGGATCGGCCGGGCCGCGTCGGCGTCCTCGACATAGGCGGCCTGGTAGCGGGCGGCGAGCCGTACGGCCTGCTGCTGCCGGCGGGCGATCTCGGGGTCGTCGGCGATGTAGAGGTCGCCCGCCATCATGCGTTCGAGGTTCGAGCGCGGGTCCTGCGCGAAGTGGTCCGTCGACATGCGTACGATCGTACACTTCACGTCGGTGTGCGGCCCGGGAAACCGGGACGCCCCAAGGGCTCCGCTCACCGGCGCCGGGGCTGCAGCACTCCGGCGAACACGAGGACGAGCAGTCCGGCGAGGGGCACCACCAGCAGCCCCACCCGCAGGTCGGTCGCGTCGGCGACCAGACCGACGACGGGCGGGGAGAGCAGGAAGCCCAGGCGCATGAGCCAGGAGACGATGGCCAGCCCCGAGCCGGGCTTCAGGCCGGGCAGTTCATCGGCTTCGTGCATGGCCGCGGGTACCAGTGTCGCCACTCCGAACCCGGCCGCGGCGAACCCGAGAATCGTCCCGGGCACCGTGGGTACGGCCAGCGCCAGGCCCATCCCGACCGCGGCGACGAGACCGCCGGCCCGGGCCACCGTGCGCTGACCGAACCGGTCGACGAGCCGGTCGCCGATGCTGCGGCCGATGAACTGGGCTCCCACCAGCGCGATGTAGCCACAGGCCGCCAGCGTCACCGACGCGGACAGCGAGTCGGAGAGATAGAGCGCGGCCCAGGAACTGCCCGCGTCCTCGACGAGCGTGCCGGCCGTGGCGATGAGGACGAGAGCGGCCAGGACGTACGCGGTGCGTCGGCCCTTCGTCTCCCGCGCGGGCTGTCGCTCCTCACGCCCGGCGGGGTCGGACGCGGCTTCCGGCTCGACGTCCGGACCGGGCAGGCAGAACCGCAGGGCGACGCACGCGGCGATCGTGAACACGGCTGCCGAGATCGTCAGGTGCTGCCCCCGCGAGAGGCCGAGCGCGATCGCCGCGGCGGCCATGGATCCGCCGACGACGGCCCCTATGGACCAGATCGCGTGGAAGGAGTTGATGATGGAGCGGCCGTATCGGCGCTGCACCCGCAGTCCGTGGGCGTTCTGCCCGACATCCGTGATCGCGTCCATCGCTCCGGCCAGGCACAACGCCGCCGCGAACAGCAGCACGGAGTCGGCGAGGCCCGCGACGAGAATGCCCGCACCCGTCAGCAGGGTGCCGGCCACGGCCGCCCGCGCCGACCCGAGGCGGCGGATGACCACACCTGCCGCGAGGCCGGCCGCGATGGCGCCCGCCGGGAACGCCGCGACGGCCAGGCCATAGGCGGCGTTCCCGATCCCCAGATCCGCCTTGATCTGCGGAAACCGTGGCAGGAGGTTGGCGAACAGGGCCCCGTTGGTGAAGAACAGCACGGCGACGGCCACACGGGCCTGCCGCTCGGCCGGCGCGGGTCGGCCCAGTACGTCAACAGTCATGCGGACGAGCCTATAGCGGAAGCGTACGAACGTACACTCCCGATTGTTTCTGCGTACATCCGTCACCGGCGGTGAGGGCTGCGACCGAGGGTTCCGCCGGCCGCCGACGCGAGAAGGGCCACACCGAGACCCGTGGCACGGCCGCCGGAGAACACGGTCGGGCCGGACCGCCTTCACCGTCCGCGGCGGGAAACGGGGAGGCGGGGCCGGGCCGACGCACATGCCGGCCCTGCCCCGCCTCGTCCCTGCGTGACCTACTTGCTCGCGGCGAAACGCATCAGGGCCTGCTCGTCGCCCTGCTTGATCTTCCCCGTCTCGTTGATCACCTGCAGCTTCCAGGCTCCACCGGCCCGGATCGCCTTGGCCACGGCGCAGCCGTTGTCGTTGCTCAGCAGGCTCGGCCAGATGTCCGCGACCTGCTGTGTGCTGCCCCCGCTCGCGTCGTACACCTTGAAGCTGATGTTCCGCGCCTTCTGGAAGGAACTGCTCTTCTTGTACGCGGCGGCGACGAAGACGATCGACGTAATGTTCGCCGGGACGCGGGCGAACTCGACGGTCACCGTCTCGTCGTCACCGGCACCCTTGCCGGTCTGGTTGTCTCCGCTGTGCACCAACGAGCCGTTGCCCAGCGGATCGAGGGAGTCCAGGCCCGCGAGGCGCACCGGGTCCGATCCCTGCATCGCGATGGCGATCAGGTCGAGGTCCGTACCCGTCTTCTGGCGCAGCTTGCCGATGAGCCCGCCACTGCTGCCGACGGTGGGGTCCCAGGACACCCCGATCGACAGATGCGTCACTCCGTCCAGGTCCGCCGGGCCGTCTTCCTTCGTAAGCGTGATCATGCCTGTCCCTCTTGATCGTGGAATTGCCTGTATGCAGTGTGCCTCGCCTCCTGCCCCACCCATAGCCCAGGCCCCGCGATCCCCCTCCCCCACATGCCGTTTCCCATGCCGTCACCAAGCCGGCAAGGGCGCACCGAACCACCACGGGGGTCACGGCCGAGGCCGCCGACGGCACCCCAGGGTGTACATCCCAGGGCTGACGCATCACCCGTAAATCCACCGAAGGCCCGATGCCGGCCGACGGTTCACCCTGAAGGGTGGCGGGCATGGGTGAATCCAGAACGCTGACCAAGCGTCAGAAGAGTTCCCTGACCGGCCGGTTGGCCGCAATCGTGACCGCTCTCTGCCTCGCCTCGGCCACCATGGCCGTGCAGACCCCGCCCTCTTCCGCCGCGTCCGGAGCGGCCGGCGAGAGAGTCGCCGAGGGCCGACGCACGGCCCACATCAGCCGGACCGAGTACGGCGTCCCGCACATCCGGGCGCGGGACTTCGACGGACTCGGATACGGGTACGGATACGCGTTCGCGCAGGACAACGTGTGTGAACTCGCCGACCAGGTCGTGACGTTGCGGGGCGAACGGTCCCGCTTCTTCGGGGGCGACGCGCAGTCCGGGCAGGAGTCCGACCTGGCGAGCGACACGTACTACAAGGGGCTGCTGCGCGCGGGCACCGTCCGGCGACTCCTCGGCCAGAAGGCACCGCTGGGACCGACGACGGAACTGCGCCGGATGGTCGAGGGGTACGCGGCCGGGTACAACCGCTATCTGCGGGACACGGGCGTCGACAAGCTGCCGGACCCGCGCTGCAAGGGCAGGCCGTGGGTGCGCTCGATCACGGCGCTCGACCTGTGGAGCCTCGTGTACGACGTCAACGGAGCCACCGGAGCGGCCCCGCTGGCCCCGACGATCGGCGACGCGAAACCTCCGGCCGCGGGAGGGGACGGCACGAAGGCCGCGGCCACTTCCGGGACCAGGGCAGCTGTGGCCCTCGTCCAGGGGCGGCGGGATCCCGCCGCGGCCGCCTTCGGCAGCAACGGATGGGCGCTCGGCCGGGACGCCACCCGCAGCGGAACCGCGATGGTCCTGGCGAATCCGCACCTCCCCTGGGTCGGCGGCAACTTCCGCTTCTACCAAGTGCAGTTGACGATCCCGGGCACCCTGGACGTCTCCGGCGCCGGCCTGTACGGCACACCGCTGGTCCTGATCGGGCACAACCGCGAACTCGCCTGGACGCACACCGCGAGCGACGCCCAGCACGCCTCGCTCTACGCGCTCAGACTCGTGCCCGGCGATCCGACCAGCTATGTGGTCGACGGCAGGACCGAGCGGATGAAACGCCGCACCGTCCCGGTCGCCGTCCGCGACAAGAACGGCGAGCTGTCGACCGTCGAGCGGACGCTGTACACCTCACGGTACGGACCCGTCCTGTCGGTCGGCTGGACCACGAAGACCGCCTACGCCCTACGGGACGCCAATGCCGACAACCTGCGTTCCATGAACACCTGGCTGGCCATGGGCAAAGCCGACGACCTCGGTGAGCTGCGCGCGGCCCAGGACACCTACCAGGGCATCCCCTGGACCTACACCCTCGCGGCGGACACCGGCGGCGACACGTACTTCACCGACTCGTCCTCGGTCCCGCACCTGACCGACGAACAGCTGGCACGCTGCACCCTCCCGGGGAGCGAGGAGGTGCCCGGCGCCCTGGACGGTTCGACGTCGGCCTGCGCGTGGGGCAGTGACCCCGACGCGCTCGTGCCGGGCGTCCACGGTCCGTCCCACCAGCCCAGGCTGAACCGCACCGACTACGTCGCGAACTCCAACAACGGCCCCCGGTACACGAATCCGCAATCCCCGCTCACCGGCCTCCCGGGCACCTATGACGACGCACCACGCCTCGGCCAGCGCGCCCAACTCGGACTCGACATGATCGCGGGACGCCTGGCCGGCACGGACGGACTCGGTGCCCCGGGCTTCACCCGGAGCACCCTGCGCGCCTCGATGCTCGGCAACCGCGTCCTGTCGGCCGAGACGGGGCGCGACGACGTGGTCGGCATGTGCCGCGCCCATCCCGACCTCAAGGCCACGGACGGCACGGAGGTCGACGTACGCGAGGCCTGCGCGGCCCTGGCCCGCTGGGACACCCGTGCCGACGCCGACAGCCGGGGCGCCGCGCTCTGGACCACCTTCTTCGACCGCCTCCTGGAAACCGGCCCGCCCGACACCTGGCGGCGCGTCCCCCACGACCCGGCGCAGCCGCTCACCACACCGCGCGGCATCAAGGGCGACGACGTTCGCGTCCGGCGTGCCCTGGCCGACGCGGTCCAGGACTTCGCAGCCCGTGACCTCCCCGTCGACTCCGAACTGGGCGACGTACAGAAGTGGGCCGGTATCCCCCTGCCCGGCTGCAACGGCGACAAGGGCTGCTTCAACGTCCTGGAGGCGGGCCCCGACTCGGGCACGGGCACACCGGCCGCGGGCGCCTTCGGCACCAGCTTCCTGATGGCTGTCGAACTGACCCCCGACGGCCCCCGCACCCACACCCTCCTCACCTACGGTCAGTCGGCGAACCCGGCCTCCCCGCACTACACCGACCAGACCCGGCTCTTCTCCGGCAAGAAGTGGGTCACCGAACGCTTCACGGCGGCGGAGATCGCACACGACCCCGCCCTCGAGGTGATCACCCTGCGCGACTGACCCACCGGACACCGTCCGACGGCGGGTGCCGATCACGTCGGCCGGGTCAGAAGCCCACGTCGGCCTCCCGGTAGGCCGGCCGCCGGCGGACCCGGCCGGCCTGTTCGTAGGCGTAGGCCAGGCGGAGCAGGACCGGCTCGCTCCATGCCGTGCCCATGAACGTCAGCCCGACGGGCAGGCCGAACGCGAAGCCGGCCGGGACACTGATCGCGGGGTAACCGGCAAGGGCGGCGGGCGTCGACGCGCCGCCGCCGTGGCTGTCCCCGCGGATCAGGTCGATCTTGGCCGGCGGTCCGGTGGTCGGCATCACCAGCGCGTCCAGGCGGTACTGCCGCAGCACCGCGTCGATCCCCTCGGCACGCGAGAGCCGGTGGTTGGTGGCCAGCGCCTCACGGTACTCACGCTCGCCGAAGTCCAGTCGGTGCACCGCCTCCAGGCCGTCCTGCCGCACATAGCGCAGCTCGCTCTCGGCGTGTTCACGGTTGAACGCGATCAGCTCCGCCAGGCTGCGCGGGTGGTCACCGGGGGCGCCGGAAAGGTAGCCGTTCAACCCCCGCTTGATCTCGTACGCCTGGACGACCATGGAGCTGGGGAGGTCCTCCAGTTGCTCGGCCGTCGGGATGTCGGCCGGGTCGACCACCGTCGCCCCGGCCTCGCGCAGCACGGCGATGGCCCGCTCCGCGATCTCGTCGGCATGGTGGCTGTAGCCGAAGTACACCGTCCTCGGTACGCCGATACGCGCCCCGCGCAGCCCGTCGGCGTCCAGGAACCGGGTGTAGTCGCGGTGGAAGTGACCGCGGCTCGCCTTCGTCGCCGGATCACGGCCGTCGACACCGACGAGGGTGCCCAGCAGGATCGCGGCGTCGCGGACCGTGCGCGCGATGGGGCCGACGCTGTCCTGACTCGGCACGCCGGGGATCACACCGCCGCGCCCGACCAGTCCGACGGTCGGCTTCACCCCGACGACGCAGTTGGCCGAGGCCGGGTCGATGATCGAGCCGTTGGTCTCGGTACCGATCGCGGCGACGCACAGACCGGCCGCGGCGGCGACCGCGCTGCCGGAACTGGACTCGTTCGGCGACCGGTCCAGCTTGTACGGGTTCCGGGTCTGCCCACCCCGGGCGCTCCAGCCGGCGTGGTGGGTGAGCGACATCCCGCCCGCCCACTCGCTCAGGTTCGTCTTGCCGAGGATGACGGCACCGGCTGCGCGCAGCCTGGCGGCGACGGTGGCGTCGGCCGCCGGACGCAGACCCCGCAGGGCCAGTGATCCTGCCGTCGTGTGCATCCGGTCCGCGGTCTCTACCAGGTCCTTCAGCAGGACGGGCATGCCGTACAGCGGTCTGCCGCGATCACCTTCGGCGTCCAGCCGCCGGGCCTCCCGCAGCGCGTCGGGATTGACCTCGATCACCGACCGCAGGAGCGGGTCGATGCGCTCGATGCGCTCAAGGTGGTGGCGGGTGAGCCGTTCGGCGTCGAGCCGTCCGTCGTCCATCAGGCGACGCAGTTCGCTGATGCCCAGTTCCTCCAGCCCCTCGGACGAGGCCTGCTGCGCGTTCGCGGGGCGGGCCCGGGCGGTGGCACCGCCGAGCCAGGGGGTGGCGGCCGTGGCGGTGCCGAGCGCGAGCACGGCGCGGCGTGGGGTGTTGATCCGGTCCATTCGGTGCGGCTCCAGCGGTGAGGTGATCGGTTCAGTGGTGTCCGTGCGGAGAACTCCGACAACGTCCGTAATCCCCGGTTGGTGCGCGGCCCGGGCAATCCCGTCCGGGCGACGCGGAAGCATGGGCACGGGTGGCGGCACGTGAGGTGGGCGGTCCGGGTGGCGCGGCGTTCCTCCTGTACCAGCACGCTAGGGGCGCGGCTGATGTTTCTCGCTCCGGCTGTCCCCCGACTCCGCGGTGCGAGCAGCCCCCTGCGGCTGCGGGGGCCGGCCGGAGGCTCACCCGCGCTGACGTCGGCCGCCGGGTCGCTCGGGGGGGCGGTCTGAGCTGTACTGAGGGCATGGGAACCAGGACGAGCAGAAGCGTCGTCGTCGAACGGCGGGTCGCCGCGGCCCGTGCGCCGGTGTGGGAAGCCCTCACCGACCTCGCGGGCATGGAACGCGTCCTCGGCAGCGTCTCGAAGGTCGAGGTCCTCACGGGCGGTGGCTTCGCCGTCGGTACGCGGTGGCGGGAGACCCGGCGCATGTTCGGGAAGGACGCCACCGAGGAGATGTGGGTGACGGCGTGCGAGCCGCCCGAGCGCTATGTGGTGGAGGCGGAGTCGCACGGCTCGCACTATGTGTCGGAATGGGAGCTGCGGTCGGACGGCCCGGTGGCGACGACGGTCCGTATGACGTTCACGGCCGTCGCGTCCGGCGGTGTCGCGGGCCTGCTGGCCAAGGTCATGGGCAGCCTCGGCGCGCGGGCCGTCAGCAAGGCCATCGCGAAGGACCTCGAAGACGTCGCCAACGCCGTGGAGAGCCGCAGCGGCTGAGCTTCGTTGTCATGCCGGAGCGGTGCCTCAGTGTCTGCCTGTGAAGATCCGGCAGGCTTCTCTCAACTCCGCCCAAGCGCGGCGCAGTTGTAGGGCATGTCGCGTGGCATCGGCGAGGGGGGACGGCGTGCGCGTAGGGTGCCCGGATGATCGGGGTACCAGAGACGTTCGCGCGGAGCACCCTCGAGCGGGAAGGGGAGCCGGGAGCGGTGTGGCTCGCCGAGCTTCCAGGGATCGTGGACGAACTGCTGGGGCACTGGAGCTGTGTGCCGGACGGCGAGGTCATGCACGGGGGTGTCGGGGTCGTCGTCCCGGTGCGACGGCGGGCCGGGGAGACGGCTGTGCTCAAGGTGTCGTTTCCGCATCCCGGCAACGTCCACGAGCCGGACGCGTTCGCGGCATGGGGCGGACGCGGCGCCGTCCTGCTGCACGAGCATGACGACGAACGCTTCGCGATGCTGCTCGAACGGGTCCGGTCATCGACCCTGGCCGACATCGAGGCGGGCGACCGGACGGTGGCGGTCGCGGGGCGGATCAATCGGCGGCTGGCCGTCCCCGCCCCGCCCGGCCTGCCCCGGCTGCGGGACCAGTCCGAGGCCTGGGAGGAGCAGCTGCGCAAGGACGCCGCACAGCTGTCCCACACGCTGCCGGGCAATGTCGTCGACGCTGCTGTGGCAACCGTTCGCGAGCTGGGCCGCACCCAGCCGGACACCCTTGTCCACGGCGACCTCCATGCCAGGAACATCCTGCGTGCCGACCGTGAACCGTGGCTGGCCGTCGACCCCAAGGGCTATGTGGGTGATCCCGCCTACGACGCGGGCACGCTGCTCAAGTCACAGGCGCTGACGCTCGTCGGAGCCGATGACCTGGGCGCGGCTGTTCGCCGTACGTTGGACGTGTTCGCCGAAGCGGCGGAACTCGATCGTGAACGCACCCGCCGTTGGGCCCAGTTCCATGCCGTCCAGGCCGCGCTCTGGGGCCGCCGCCACGGATTCCGCATTGCGCGCAGCGGTCCGGCGCTCAGCTGGCTCACCGAATTCGTGGACCGCCTGGCGGAGTTGCTCACCGAGCGTTCCTGACAGGCGGCGGGAGCGGCGTGGCTCGCTGCCGGGCCACTCACCAGGCTGGCGAACGTACCGGGCGGGGGCGGATGCACGGCCGCGGCCCTGCGAACGGGAAGACCGGCCTCAGTCGTCGAGCAGCTGCCACAAGGTGAGCGCGAGTCTGGCCCGTACCAGGCCGGCCGGCTCGGTGAGTTCGATGCCCAGGGCCCTCCCGATCTGTTCGAGCCGGCGGGCGACGCTGCTGTGATGCACGTGGAGGCGGTCGGCGGTCCGGCGAAGGGAGCCGGCGGCACAGTAGGTGTCCAGCGTCTCCAGATCTTCCGGGTTGTCGGCGAGCCGGGCGATCGCGGCCACGTCGGCGTTGTCGCGCGTGGCGTCCTGCGGTACCTGGGCGAGCAGCGCCAGCGCTCCCAGATCGTCGTAGGGGACGACCGGTCGTCGTGACGTGGTGAAGCGGAGCGCCGTGCGGGCTTCGCTCCAGGACCGGTCGGCGCTCTCCGCGGCGCCGATGCCCGCGCGGACACCCGCCGGAATCCGCGTCGGATCGAGGGTGGTTGCCAGGATGACGCCCACGTCGGCGAGCGGTGCCGCCTTGACCGGGCGGGCCAGGCAGAGCAGAGCGGCGACCTGGTCGAGCGGGAGCTGCGACCGCACGGCGACGACTCGGACCGGCAGGTCGGGGTGGAACCCGAGGAGCCTCAACGCCCGGGCTCTGCCCGCCTCGTCGCTGTCCGAGCCGATCACCAGCTCGACGAGGGCGGGGTCGGCCATGGTGGTGCGGGCCGGGCCGTATCTCTCGACGACCGCCGCGGCGGCGATGGCGAGCCGGTCGAGCAGCATCTCGTCGAGCGGACCCGGCGGACCGGGACGCTCCAGCCACACCGTGCCGATCTCCTCCTCGTCGAGAGTGACCGGCACCGTGGTGGACGCCGGGCCCGGCGGGGCGGACGCCACTCTGCCGTCCGAGGAGACGCGGATCGCCCGGCCCGTGCCGTGGAGCCGGATCCCCGCCACGCACTCGGCGAGCACCGCCGAGGCCCGGGCCAGCGCCGGGACATCCACCCGGCGGCGCATCAGCGTGTCGAAGAACATGACGACCCGGATCGCGCCTTCGGCTTGTGAGTCCAGGTGCGACAGCCGTACGGCCAGTGCCTCCATAGCTGGAGGATAGGGCCTCGACGGCCGACGGGGAGGCGCCGAACGGCGCGTGATGTGGGCGGGTTGCCCGACGGATGGCGGATGACCCCGCCCGCGGCGGCGGTGAGGATGGCCGACATGGATCCCGAACTCGAAGCATTCATCCCCCTGTTCCCCCGGGCCGACCTGACCGACCCCGCCGCCGAGCGCAAGAACTTCGCCGAACTCGCCGCCGCCGTACCGGCACCGGACACCACGGGCATGGACGTCGAGGACCACATGGTGCCCGCCGATCCGGACGTGGCGGTACGGATCTACCGCCCGCACCGGGCGCGCGGCGCCGTCGTCTGGCTGCACGGCGGCGGCTTCGTCATGGGGGACCTCGACACCGAGCACCCGTGGGCAGTCCGGCTCGCAGAAGCCTCCGGCTCCGTGGTGATCTCGGTGGGCTACCGCCTGGCACCCGAGCACCCGTTCCCGGCCGCCCCGGACGACGCCTACGCCGTGCTGAACTGGGCGGCCGAGCACGCGGTCGAACTCGGCATCGACGCGGCGCGGATCGCGGTCGGCGGGCACAGTGCCGGCGCGGGGCTCGCCGCCGCGGTGGCTCTGCGGGCCCGCGACGAACAGGGGCCGCCGATCCGCTTCCAACTGCTCAACCAGCCGGGGCTCGACGACCGGCAGGAGACGTGGTCGGCACAGCATTTCACGGATACGCCCTGGATGAACCGGGCCAAGATCTCCGCGTCGTGGCGGCACTACCTGGGCTCGACGCCCGCCTCGCCGTACGCGGCCCCGGCGCGGGCCACGGACCTGTCCGGCCTGCCTCCCGCCTACGTCGCCACCGCGGAGTTCTGTCCCAACCGCGACGAGGACATCACCTACGCGCTGCGTCTGCTGCAGGCAGGTGTGTCGGTCGAGTTGCACCAGTGGCCGGGCACGTTCCACGGTTCTCAGGCGATCCTGTCCGCCGAGGTCTCGCAGCGGCAGATCGCCGAACTCGGCGCCGTCCTGCGCCGGGCGCTGGCCGAGTGAGGCGGCCCCGGCTGGACCCGGCCAGTCAACTCCCGCGCCAGGACAACCAGTTGAGTCAATCACCTCAGAAGGGACGTCAGGCATGACCGCCACACCGATCGACCTCTTCTCCTCCTTCATCCGCCTTCACCCGGACGGCGGGGCCCATGCCGAACAGCCCACGTTCGACCCCGGCAGGGACGGCTGGCAGGTGATGACCTTCCACGTGGAGACCGACGCCGACGTCCACGCCGACCACTGGGAAGTCCACCCCGACGCCGAGGAGGTCGTGTCCTGCCTCTCCGGCGGCATACGCCTGCACTTCCGCCCGCGGCAGTCGGGAGAGGCCGAGGAGGAGGTCGGCCTGACGGCCGGCACCGCGGTCATCGTGCCGCGCGGACGATGGCACCGCATCACGCTGGACGCTCCCAGCGACATCATGTCCGTCACCGTGGCGCGAGGCAGCCGGCTCGAGGAGCGCGCCGGGGCCTGACGGCAACTCGTCGTCTACACGGGTGATCTGAGCTTCTGGAGCCCTTGCCCCGGTTCAGAACTGCCGGTGTCGGTGCCCGTCGCCAAGGCTGGCGGCCGGCCGTGAGCGGAAGGTGCGACGGTAGGCGTCCGGTGGCACGCCGAGTGTGCGGTTGAAGTGGCGGCGCAGCGTCGTGGCGGTGCCCATGCCGGTGGCCTCCGCGATGGAGTCGACACTGCGGTCGGTGGACTCCAGCAACTCCTGCGCACGGCTGATGCGTTGAGAGAGCAGCCACTGCAGCGGGGTGGTGCCGGTCGCTGCCCTGAAGTGGCGGCCGAGGTGACGCGAGCTCATCCGCGCCTGGCGTGCCAGGTCCTCCACGGTCAGCGGCTGGTCGAGGCGTTCGGCCGCCCACGGAAGCAGCGCGGCGAGCGGGTGGTCGTCGCGGGAGGGCACCGGCGCGGCGACGAACTGGGCCTGCCCGCCGGCCCGGTGAGGCGGGACGACCAGACGGCGGGCGACGGCGTTGGCGACCGATGAGCCGTGGTCGAGACGGACGAGATGGAGGCACAGGTCCAGGGCCGCGGCCTTGCCGGCGGAGGTGAGCACGCTGCCGTTGTCCACGTAGAGAACGTCCGGGTCGACCTCCACGCGGGGGTGGCGGGCGGCCAGCACTTCGGTGTGCGCCCAGTGCGTGGTCGCTCGTCTCCCGTCCAGCAGACCGGCGGCGGCCAGCACGAACGCGCCCGTGCACAGGGAGGCCACCCGCGCGCCCGCCTCATGGGCCGCGCGTACCGCGTCGACCAGATCGGCGGGCGGATCCTCGTCGACATCGGCCCAGGCGGGGACGATCACCGTGTCGGCGCAGGCCAGCCTGTCGAGTCCGCGGTCCGGCTCCAGCCGGAACCGGCCGACCTGTACGGCGCCCGACCCGCAGACCTCGACGTCGTACCAGGCCACGTCCACGCCTGCCGGAGCGGAGCCGAACACCTCACAGGCCACCGACAGTTCGAAGTGCAGCATCCCGTCGGTGGCGACCACCGCGACAGTTCCCATGTCCGGAATTGTACGCAGCATGTCGTTCCGGACACTCACGATCAAGTACCCGTCCAGGTCAGGATGTTCACAGAAGATCACAGCGGAGCCTTCGAGCACGAGGAGCATTCATGAGACCGGGACACACGGTGGCGGTGTTCGGAGCGTACGGGCACACGGGCCGGTTCGTGGTGGCGGAACTGCTGGAGCGCGGGTTCGTCCCGGTACTCTCCGGGCGCGACGCCGACAAGCTCGGGGAGCTGGCGGCCGCGCATCCGGGACTCGAGACGCGGACCGCGTCGGTCGACGATCCGGCCTCGCTGGACCGTGCCCTGGCCGGCGCCGCAGCCGTGATCAACTGCGCCGGCCCCTTCTCCACGACCGCCGCCCCGGTGATCGAGGCGGCTCTGCGCGCCGGGATCCCGTACGTCGACGTGGCCGCCGAGATCGAGGCCAACGCCGACACCTTCGCGCACTTCACGGAGCGCGCCCGCGCCGCGGGAACCGTGGTCGTCCCCGCGATGGCCTTCTACGGCGGCCTCGGCGACCTGCTGGTCACCGCCGCCATGGACGACTGGACCTCGGCCGACGAGGCACACATCGCCTACGGGCTGAGCAGCTGGCACCCCACCACCGGCACACGCGTCGCGGGCGCGGCCGTCCACGCGCGGCGCAACGGCCGGCGCGTACGTCACCGCAACGGGCAGCTGGAGTACCACCAGGACGACCTGCCCACCCTGGACTGGCCCTTTCCCGACCCGATGGGCACCCGGTCCGTCATCGGGGAGTTCACCATGGCCGACGTCGTCACCGTGCCCAGCCATCTGTCCATCCCAGAAGTACGCACCTACATGACCGCCGAAGCGGCCGGTGACATCGCGGCCCCCGACACCCCGTCGCCGACCGCCGTCGACGAGCGGGGGCGGTCCGACCAGACCTTCGTCATCGACGTCGTCGTGCGCTCCGGCGACACGGAACGTCGTGCCACGGCCGGCGGTCAGGACATCTACGCCGTCACAGCGCCGCTCGCCGTGGAAGCCGTCCACCGCGTCCTCGACGGCCGGGCGAGGAAGCTCGGTGTCGTCTCCGCCGGTGAACTCTTCGACGCGAGCGACTTCCTCGACGCACTCGCCCCGCACATCACCTGGACGGTGAAGCCGTAGCCGACGGCCGGACCGTCTGACGTCGACGGTCCCGCGCTGCCGTGAGTACGCTCGCCGGAGCTCCGTGTCGGGCCTCGACGCACCGCACCGCTCGCGCCAACTACCCACCCGTGCAGGAGGATCGGGCATATGCATAAGGTGTGCGTCGTGAGAGCCACCGTCGTCTGTCAGGCAGTCCCGCACCGGAACGCCGCCGAGGGGAACACCACCGTCCGATGAACCAGATCCTCTTCGCCGGGGCCATCGGCCTGTTCCTCACCCTCATAGGTACGCCTCTGCTCATCAAGCTGCTGGCTCGCAAGGGCTACGGGCAGTTCATCCGCGACGACGGGCCCCGCGGTCACCACGGCAAGCGCGGCACACCCACCATGGGCGGTATCGCCTTCATCCTGGCCACCCTCGCGGCGTACGTCCTCACCAAGGTCATCACCGGGGAGAGCCCCACGTTCCCGGGCGTTCTGGTGCTGTTCCTGATGGCGGGCATGGGCGTCGTCGGATTCCTCGACGACTACATCAAGATCGTCAAGCGGCGTTCGCTGGGACTGCGGGCCGGGGCGAAGATGACCGGCCAGCTCGTCATCGGCATCATGTTCGCCGTACTGGCCA
Organism: Streptomyces sp. BV286; assembly: GCF_019090165.1. Taxonomy (GTDB): domain Bacteria; phylum Actinomycetota; class Actinomycetes; order Streptomycetales; family Streptomycetaceae; genus Streptomyces. The sequence continues at coordinate 173,881 of NZ_JAHRIB010000143.1, read as the reverse complement.
TCCGGTTCGCGGACGACCGCGGTCAGACCCCGGCCTCGCTGCGGCTGTCGTTCGTCAGCGACTTCGGCTGGACCATCGGGCCGGTGCTGTTCGTCGTGTGGGCACTGTTCATGATCCTGGCCATGTCGAACGGGGTGAACCTCACCGACGGCCTGGACGGACTGGCGACCGGCGCGTCAGCGATGGTCCTCGGCGGGTACACCTTCATCGGCCTGTGGCAGTTCCAGAACTCCTGCGCCAACGCGATGAACCTCACCAACCCGGGCTCCTGCATGGAGGTACGGGATCCCCTCGACCTGGCCGTCGTCGCCTCCGCGCTGATGGGTTCCTGCATCGGGTTCCTCTGGTGGAACACCTCGCCCGCCAAGATCTTCATGGGCGACACCGGGTCACTCGCTCTCGGTGGCGCACTGGCGGGCCTGGCCATCTGCTCACGCACCGAACTGCTGCTCGCCCTGCTGGGCGGACTGTTCGTCCTGATCACGCTGTCCGTGGTCATCCAGGTCGGCTCGTTCAAGATGACCGGCAAGCGGGTCTTCAAGATGGCCCCGCTCCAGCACCACTTCGAACTCAAGGGATGGTCCGAAGTCCTGGTCGTGGTCCGCTTCTGGACCATCCAGGGCATCTGCGTCATCGTCGGCGTCGGCCTGTTCTACGCCGGCTGGGCCACGGGCTGACGCACGACCCCACCCACCCCGAAGCCACGGATCCTGGGGATCGGCAGCGCGGATGGCCGCAGTGCCGTCCAACGGTGGCCGGCCAGTTGCTCAGGCTGGATCCGCCGCTGCGGCCTCGAACGGGGCCGGCGGGACCGGGGCCGCCCGGCGAGCGGCGGGGAGGCGTTTCGCCGGGCGGGCCCGGGTGTCAGACGCAGCCGGCGGGGTTCGCCCGGGACACGTCCTCGATCAGGGACTCGTGCGCCGCCTTGAGCCGCGGCACATCGGGCTTGACGACCTTGCGGTCGTAGGTGATGAGTCCGTTGAGCTCGCCCTCGACGTCCGCGATCTGGGTGTACACCGCGCCGTTGCCGCCCTTGCAGGCCAGGGCCCGCACCTCGTCGAGCTTGGTGAGGTAGTCGTCGGTGTACGTGGCCGGGTCGACGTCGACGTAGGACTGCTGCACCGACCAGGCGTGGCCGGGCACGGCGAGGCCGAGGCCGCCGTACTCCCCTGCCACCAGAGCCCTCTTACCGTCCGGACGCGGTGGCAGTGCGGGGCTCGGGTAGCCGTGCTCGTCCATGATGTCGCCCGTGCCCCCGTCGGCGCCGAGGTTGAGGCCCGACTGGTTGTTGACCAGGCGGGTCGGGTCCCAGGCCTTGGCCTGCTCAGCGATCCGGCCCACGTCGTACTGACCCCACCCTTCGTTGAAGGTGACCCACATGACGATCGACGGACTGCTGATGTGTTCGTCGATCATCTGCTTCATCTCGCGTTCGTACGTGGCGCGGGCGGTGGCGGACGGGTTCACGCCCGCTGTCATCGACGGCATGTCCTGCCACACCAGCAGGCCGAGCCGGTCGGCCCAGTAGAACCATCGGTCGGGTTCGACCTTGATGTGTTTGCGGACCGAGTTGAAGCCCATCGCCTTGTGCATTCTCAGGTCGTACGCCAGCGCCTCGTCGCTCGGGGCGGTGTGCAGGCCGTCCGGCCAGAAGCCCTGGTCGAGGGTGGCCATCATGAAGACCGGCTTGCCGTTGAGGACGGTCCGCGGGGTTCCGTTCACGTTCTCGACGGCGACGGACCGCATGCCGAAGTAACCGCTGACGCGGTCTGCGCCGACACTGACCCTGAGGTCGTAGAGGAACGGGTCGTCCGGTGACCACAGACGCGCGTCGCGAATCCGGAGGGTGAGCGGGCTTCCCGTGCGGCCGGATGCCGTGGCCACCTTGCGCTTGCCCTCGTAGGCGGTCGCGGTGACCGGGACTCCGTCGCGTACTCCCTTCGGCACGACCGTCATCGTGCCCGCCGTCACGTCCGGGGTGAGTGCGAGCGAGTCGACGTGGTCCGCGGCGACGGGTTCCATCCACACGGTCTGCCAGATGCCGGAGGACGGGGTGTACCAGATGCCGCTCGGGTCGAGGCGCTGCTTGCCGAGCGGCGGGTTCTCGCCGCCCGAGGCGTCCGTCGGGTCGTAGACGCCGACGATCAGCTCCTGGGTGCGGCCCGGCTTCAGCGCGTCGGTCACGTCGGCGCTGAACTTGTCGTAGCCGCCCTGGTGTTCGGTGACCTTGGTGCCGTTGACGTAGACCTCGGAGCGCCAGTCGACCGCCCCGAAGTTGAGCCGCAGCCGCTTGCCGGAGCCGATCCTCCAGTCGGACGGGACGGTGAAGGTGCGGCGGTACCACATCCGGTCCTCGTGCCGTTCGATGCCCGACAGCTGGGACTCGACGGGGTACGGGACGAGGATCTTCTCGGCCAGGTCACGGCCGACCGGCGGCTGTTCGCCCTCCTGTGCCGCGGCGAACTGCCAGCTGCCGTTGAGGTTCTTCCAGTCCTGTCGGGTGAGCTGGGGCCGCGGGTACTCACGGTGGGCGTTGCCCGCGGTGACCTTGTCGCCCCACGGGGTGCTCAGCTGGTAGGTCGACTTGTTGGCGCCGCTGCTCCAGAAGGCGTTGACAACGTTGCCGTCCTTGCCGGAGAGGCCCCCTGATCCGTCGTAGCGCACATCGGCGGAGCCGCGCGCGGTGCCGGTCTTGTTGCCGACCACGGGCTCCTTGAGCCCGACCAGCAGCGACCTGGGGTCGGCCGGGTCGAGGCGGACCCGGCCGAGCGGCCAGGTGGCGCCGCCGATCACGGCGTCCAGGTGCTCGGTGAGTGCGGCCGGGGGCGCCGCGAGTGTCTGGGCGAAGTCGAGCCGGAGTGTGCGGCCGTCCTTGAGGACCGTGGCGGCGATGGCTCCGTCGTAGTCATAGCCCTCGGGCAGCAGGAAGGCCGACTGCGGGATCGCTGTCTTGGTGCCGCCGGGCGGTGTCCAGCGCACATGGAGGTTGGAGCCTCCGAAATGCTCGAAGTACTCGACCTTGATGTCGTAGGCCTTGCCGGCGACCAGTTCCACCGGCTGCCCGGTCTGTTCGCGGTCCCAGTCGTCGACCCAGTGGTCGATGACGGGTTTGCCGTCCACGAAGAGACGGAAACCGTTGTCACCGATGACCGAGAAGGTGGTGGGACCGGATTTCTCCGGCACGACCCTGCCGGTCCAGCGGACGCTGACGTCGTCCGACCGGCCGGTCGCGGAGCGCAGGCGCGACTCCAGGTTGTCGAAGTCGAGTTGCGAGTCGAATCCGGTGGCCTTGAGCTCGTGGAAGTCGAAGGCGCCGGGTGCGGACTGGGTGTAGTACTCGCCCTTGAGGCCGTGGATCTCGGGGGGATCCTCCACGGCCGTCGCGGCAGGTGCGGCGGCCAGTCCCGCGGCACCCAGCACTGCTGCGACGAGCAGGGCGAGGCGGTCTCTGAATGGTCTGATGCGCACGAATCCTCCTAGGGTGAGGAAGGGTGGCGGCTCGGTGCTTCAGTCTGTACAACGTTGGAAGCAGAGGCAGTTGGCATGAGAGCACGACCGGCGGCCGCTGTCCAGGTTCATGACAAAGCTCCGGTCGTGGAGTTCCGTCGATGCCGAGGAGATCCCTTGCGGGTCAGCCTGAAGGACGTGGCCGAGCGGGCCGGCGTCTCGATCAAGACCGTTTCCAACGTCGTGAACAACTATCCGCACATCACACCGGCGATGCGCGCCCGGGTCCAACAGGCCATCGACGAGCTCGGATACCGGCCGAACCTCACCGCGCGGCATCTGCGCAAGGGCCGTACGGGCATCATCGCGCTCGCCGTTCCCGAGCTCGGCAATCCCTACTTCGCCGAGCTGGCGGGCGCGGTGATCGACGCGGCCGCCGAGCACGAGTTCACGGTCCTGCTCGACCACACGCGGGGCGAGCGCGAACAGGAGCTGCTGGTCAGCCAGGGATTCCGGGCCCGGGTGATCGACGGACTGATCCTCAGCCCGCTGGAACTGGAGGCCGAGGACCTGCGGAGCCGGGCCGACGACGTCCCGCTGGTGCTGCTCGGCGAACGCGAGTACGGCCTGCCCTTCGACCACATCGCGATCGACAACGTGGCCGCCGCGCGGACGGCGGTGCGCCACCTGCTCGACCGCGGCCGGACCCGGATCGCGTACCTCGGCGCCCGTACGGACTCCGCGAACCGCCCCGCCCATCTGCGACTCGACGGCTGGCGGGCGGAGTTGACGGCGGCGGGCCTGCCGGCCGGGGACGACCTGGTCGTGCCCGTCGGCGGCTGGGACCGGGACGACGGCGCCCGGGCCATGGCCCGGCTGCTGGACGCGGGTGTGCGGCCAGACGCCGTTTTCGCCTACAACGACCTGATCGCGATCGGCGCCATGCGGGTGTTGCACGAGCGCGGGCTGAGGGTGCCGTGGGACATCGCCGTGGTGGGTTTCGACGACATCGCCGAGAGCCGTTTCGGAGCTGTGTCGCTGACCACCATCGCGCCGGACAAACAAGCCATCGCACGCCTCGCGGTGGCCTCTCTGCTGCGCAGTCTGTCGGGCCGTCAGGAGACGGGCGGGCGTGAACTCACCGCGGAATACCGGCTGGTGGAGCGGGAAAGCACCCTCGGGCGCCGCTGACGGCGGTCCGGACCATTGGATCGAGATTTCGGACGGAGGGGTTTACAGGCCCCTTCCAACGATGTAAAAACCTCCCCTGAACGACGTGCACGCCGTGTTGACCGTCAAGTGCCGAACGCCCCGGGAGCGCTCTCCACTCCGGGGCCGCGCCGTTTGGGGACTCCATGAAGCCGATCGCACCTCCTCGACGCACCACCGCACGCACCCTCCTCGCCACCGGCCTCATCACCGGCCTGGCCCTGACCGGATGCACCAAGTCCGAGGACTCCTCCGACGACAAGGCCTCCACCCAGCAGGGCGACTCCGGCCAGCAGGTCGCCTCGCCGGACACCGGCTCCGGCCCGGGCTGCACCCTCGACACGTACGGGGGCGAGAAGCTCGACCTCGCGAACGCCACCGTCGGCTTCTCCCAGTCCGAGAAGGAGGCCAACCCCTTCCGGATCGCCGAGACCGCTTCGATCAGGGCGGAGGCGAAGAAGCGCGGCCTCAAGCTCCTCACCGCCAACGCCCAGTCGCAGTTCTCCAAGCAGATCAGCGACGTCCAGGACCTCATCGCCAAGGGCGCCGACGTACTGGTCGTCGCCCCCCTCAACTCGGACGGCTGGGAGCCCGTGCTGCGCACCGCGGCGGCCCGGCACATCCCGATCGTCACGGTGGACCGCAAGATCAACGCCACCGCGTGCAAGGACTACGTGAGTTTCATCGGATCGGACTTCGTGGAGCAGGGCAGACGGGCCGCCGACCAGATGATCGAGGCGACCGGCGGCAAGGGCGACATCGCCATCCTGCTCGGCTCCGCGGGCAACAACGTCACGACGGAACGCACCAAGGGCTTCGTGGACCGGATCAAGGCCAAGGCTCCAGGCCTCGACGTGGTGTTCCAGCAGACCGGCGAGTTCGCCCGCGAGAAGGGCCAGTCGGTCACCGAGAACCTCATCCAGTCCAAGCCGGGAATCAAGGGCATCTACGCCGAGAACGACGAGATGGGACTCGGCGCGGTCAACGCCCTCAAGAGCGCGGGCAAGAAGCCGGGCGACGTCAAGATCGTCACGATCGACGGCACCCGCAAGGCCGTCAGGGGCATCGTCGACGGCTGGATCCACGGCGTCATCGAGTCCAACCCCCGCTTCGGACCACTCGCCTTCCAGACCCTCGACACCTTCACCCGGGGCGACGAAGTGGCTCAGGACATCGTTATCAAGGACAGCTCGTACACCAGGTCCAACGCACAGTCGGACCTCGGCAAGGCCTACTGACATGCTTTCCGTCACCGGCGTGTCCAAGCACTTCCCCGGCGTGAAGGCACTGTCCGACGTGGACTTCACCGCCCGCATCGGGGAGGTGCACGCCCTCGTCGGCGAGAACGGCGCGGGCAAGTCGACCCTGATCAAGGTACTCACCGGCGTCCACCGTCCGGACGCGGGCCAGATCGTCCACGACGGCACACCGGTCCGCTTCACCACCCCGCTGCAGGCCCAGCAGGCAGGCATCTCCACCATCTACCAGGAGGTCAACCTCGTCCCGCTGATGAGCGTGGCCCGCAATCTCCTCCTCGGCCGCGAACCCCGCGGCCGGCTCGGTCTGATCGACTTCCGCCGCATGCACCGGGAGGCCGGGGAAGCGCTGCTCGGCCTCGGCATCCGGGTCGACGTGCGCCGACCGCTGCGCGAACTCGGCGTCGGGGCCCAGCAGATGGTGGCCCTCGCGCGTGCCGTCGCCCTCGACGCCCGGGTGGTGATCATGGACGAACCCACCTCGTCGCTCGAACCGCGCGAGGTGAGCACGCTGTTCGACGTGATCCGCATGCTGCGTGAGCGCGGTATCGCCGTGGTCTACGTGAGCCACCGCATGGACGAGCTGTACGAGATCTGCGACGCCGTCACCGTGCTGCGGGACGGACGGGTGGTGCACACCGGTCGGCTCGCCGGTCTCGAGCGCCTGCGGCTGGTCTCGCTCATGCTGGGCCGGGAGATCGGCGAGGTGCGCAGCGAGGGCCTGACCAAGTTCACCGGCTCCCACCGGGCGGCATCCGAACCGGTCCTGCACGCCGAAGGCCTGACGGTTCGTCATCAGTTGCGGAACGTGTCGCTCTCCATTCGTCCGGGCGAGGTGGTGGGTCTGGGAGGGCTCCTCGGCTCGGGCCGCAGCGAGACCGCCAAGGTCATCGCCGGAGCGCTGCCGGCGGACTCGGGCCGGGTCTCGGTCGATGGTGTGCCCGTGCGAACCGGCTCGACTCCGGCCGCGATCCGCGCCGGCATCAGCCTCCTGCCGGAGGACCGCAAGGCCGAAGGCATCGCCCCCGGACTGTCGGTACGGGAGAACATCGCGCTCGCCGCACTCCCCGGCCTCTCGCGGTTCGGCCTGGTGGACAACGCCCGCGTCGACCGGATCGTCGACACCTTCGTGAAGCGGCTGCACATCAAGTCCGCCGGCCCGCACCAGAAGGTCGGCGAACTCTCCGGCGGCAACCAGCAGAAGGTTCTGCTGGCCCGCTGGCTCGCCCTGCACCCGAAGGTGCTGCTGCTGGACGAGCCCACCCGGGGAATCGACGTCGGCGCCAAGGCCGAGGTGCAGGCCCTCATCGACGAACTCGCCGACGACGGACTCGCCGTGCTGCTGATCTCCTCCGACACCGAGGAGCTGATCGAGGGAAGCGACCGGATCGTCGTGCTCAAGGACGGCACGGTCGTCGGCGAGCTGACCGGCGACGCGGTCACCGAGGAAGCGCTGATGCGAGCCATCGCCGCCGAACCCGCCGGGGCCGGCCATGACTGAACTGACGCTCACGCGCGGCCCGGTGGACCGCGCCAAACTGCTGGGCCTGCTGCAGGAGTACGGCGTCTACGCGGGCGTGGTCGCGCTCGCGCTCTTCAACTTCGCCTTCACCCCGCACTTCGTCTCGGCGGAAAACTTCCGCACCCAGGCCGTCCAGGTCGCACCGGTGCTCATCGTCGCCCTGGGCATGGCGCTGGCGATCGGAACCGAGGGCGTCGACCTGGCGGTGGGCTCGGTGATGGCCCTGTCCACCTCGCTGCTGTCCCTCTACCTCGGCTACGGGCCGTGGGTCGCCGCGCTCATGGCGGTGGCGGGCGGTATCGCGGTCGGACTGGCGAACGGGACACTGATCGCCTTCCTCGGCGTCCAGCCCATCGTCGCCACGCTCGCCCTCATGGTCGCCGCCCGCGGGCTCGCCCTGGTACTGCTCCCCCAGCTCGAGGACGTACGCGATCCGGGCATGGCGGCTCTGGGCTCCGGCGACGTACTGGGCGTGCCCCGTCTCGTCCTCATCGCCGCGGCCCTGGCCCTGCTGGTGGCTTTCGTGGTGCGCCGCACCACCTTCGGGCGGCAACTGCTCGCCGTGGGCGACAGCAGGCCCGCGGCCCGCCTCGCCGGCCTGCCCGTACGCCGGGTCCTCATCGTGGTGTACGCGTGTTCCGGCGCTTTGGCCGCCGTGGCGGGCATCCTCGCCACGGCACGGCTGACAGCCAGTGACCCCACCTCGCTGGGCACCCTCATGGAGCTGTCGGCGATCACCGCCGTGGTCGTCGGCGGCACGCCCCTGTCCGGGGGCCGGATACGGATCGGCGGAACGGTCGCCGGCGCCGTCCTGATCCAGTTGCTGACCACCACGCTCGTCAAGCACGACCTGCCGCCGTCGTGGACGCAGATGGCACAGGCCGTGGTGATCGTCGCCGCGGTGTACGCGGCCCGTGAACGGGGGAAGCGATGACCACCGAGGCCACGGAAGCCGACCTGCGGGCCGGCGCCAACCACCCGGTCAACGGCGAGGCCGGCGGTCCGGGCCGCGCGGAGCGCTTCAGTGCCCTCGCCCAGCAGCACGGGGCCCTGGTCACCCTCCTGGTGGCCATGGCGGTGGCGTCGCTGGCCTTCGACACCTTCCTGACCGGTGACAACCTCGAGAACATGGCGCTGTCCTCGGCCTTCCTGGCCGTGGTGGCGCTCGGCATGACGTTCGTCATCGTCACCGGTGGCATCGACCTGTCGGTCGGCTCGCTCTTCGCCCTCGGTGGAGTACTGGCGGCCTGGGGCTCGCAGTACGGCACGGCGGTGGCCCTCCTGCTCCCCCTCGCCGTGTGCGGCCTGATCGGCGTGGTCAACGGACTGCTCATCGCCCGGTCGGGGCTGGCCCCCTTCATCGTCACGCTCGCCTCGATGCTCGGTGCGCGCGGCATCCTGCTGGCGATCACCGACGAGGGCTCTCGGACGTATCTCGTGGACAGGGACTCGTCCTTCGCGACGCTCGGACAGGGCTCACTGCTCGGCATCGGTGTACCGGTGTGGATCACGGTGGCGCTGTTCGTGATGGGCGCCGTCGTCCTGCGGCGCACCAGGTTCGGGCAGTACGTGTACGCCGTGGGCGGCAACGAGGACGCGGCCGCCCTGATTGGTGCCCCGGTGGCGCGTACGAAGATCGCCGTGTACGCCCTGTCGGGCCTGTGCGCGGGCTTTGCGGGGGCGCTCAACGCGGCCTGGCTGGTGTCGGGCGTGACGATCCTCGGGTCGGGCATGGAACTGGAGGCCATCTCGGCGGTCGTCATCGGAGGCACCCTGCTCTCCGGCGGCTTCGGCTTCGTCAGCGGCGCGCTGGTCGGCGTGCTCCTGCTGAAGGTGATCCAGAACGTCATCAACCAGATCGGCTCCCTGGACTCCGCCTACCAGCAGGTCGTCAGCGGTGCCTTCCTCGCCGTCGTGGTCGTGGCCCAGACCTGGCTGGGACGCAGGCGGCGCGTGCTGTGACCGGACGGTGGCCCCCGCGCCGGACACGTACCGGGCGGCCCTTCCTAGCGGCTCACGAACGGGCTTGTCCGGAGCTGCGCGGAGCCGCCCCGGACAAGGCCGTGTCGCGGCCCCGGCCTGGAAGGCCGGTCCAAGAACCGGGCCGATCGGCGGGGAGAGTCCGCGGCGCGGGAAATTCCGGCGCCGCCATAAGGCCTCCTGCGGCATGGCGATCGGGGCTACCCTTCCGCAACCGACATGGCCGAAAATGTGTCTCCCATCGCGTGGCCGAAGACTCCGATGTCCACGGAGGCGCCGGGACCACGACGGCCCTGAGGGGATGCGGATGAACACGTGGGCAGTACCTGGTTACACCGAATCGCTGGAGCTGGGCTCCGGGGCGAGCGGCCGGGTCGTCCTGGCCGTGCACCGGGAGACCGGCATCCCGGTCGCGGTGAAGTACCTCAGCGAGTCGCTGCACACCCGGCCGGGCTTCGTCCACGACTTCCGCGCGGAGGCGCGACTGCTCGCGGGGCTCGACAGTCCGTACGTGACGGGGCTGTACGAGTACGTCGAGAGCCCGGACGGCGCGGCCATCGTGATGGAGCTGGTGGACGGTGTGTCCCTGCGCTCCCTGCTGACCAGGCAGAGTCCGCTGGACCCCGAAGCCGCACTCGTGATCCTCAAGGGCTCACTGCTCGGCCTGGCCGACGCGCACCGGCTCGGGGTGGTCCACCGCGACTACAAGCCGGAGAACGTGCTGGTCCGGCCCGACGGCGGGTCGAAGCTCGTCGACTTCGGCATCGCGGTGTCCACGGGTGAGAGCGCCGGGGTGGCAGGCACACCCTCCTACATGGCGCCGGAGCAGTGGACCGGCGCGCCCGCCTCACCCGCGAGCGACGTGTACGCGGCGACGGCCACGTTCTTCGAGTGCCTGACCGGTCACAAGCCGTATCCGGCCGACAACCTCGCAGAACTCGCGCTGCGGCACATCGACTCGCCGGTCCCCGCCGAGGAGGTTCCCGAGCCGGTGCGGTCGCTGGTCCGCCGCGGCCTGGCCAAGTCGCCGACGGAACGCCCCGCGCACGCCGAGGCCTTCGTCGCGGACCTGGAAGCGGCGGCCGTCGCCGGATACGGGCCCCAGTGGGAGGAACGCGGCCGCGGGAGGCTCGCCGCACTCGCGGCCCTGCTGGTACTGCTGCGGCCCCCTCTCCGCCCCCGGGCGGAGACGACCACCGACACCGCTCGCACCGTGCTGCGTTCGGGAGGCGGCGGGGGCGGCGGGTGGGGCCACGCGTGGCGGCCCACCCGTCCGGGCCTGCTCGTGTCGGCCGCGGCCGCGCTCCTGGCGATCGTGCTGGCCTACGGCATGCCGCGCAGCGACAACGCGGCGGCCGACCAGGCGGCCGAAGCGTTCGCCACGACCAGCGCACGGCCCGGAGTGGAGTCGGGGCCCACCTCGACCGCCTCACCGGCCTCGTCCAGCGGTCCGGCCGAGTCCTCGGCGCCCGCCGGGCCGTCCGGCGCCTCCCCGTCCGGTTCGCAGGGCTCGGCCTCCGGAGACCCCACGGCGTCCTCCTCGGGGCCGGCGCATGAGGCCACACCCACCGGCGGAACGACGGCCGCGCCGACCCCGACCACCGCCTCCCCCACCGCACCCGTCGCGCCCGCGGTCAAGGACGTCGCCGTGTCCGGCCTCCGCCAGACGGGCACCACCACGGGTACGACCACCGTCTCCGTCTCCACGGACGGCACCGGCCCGATCTCCGTGACCCTTGTCTGGTACACGGGCGACACCAGCGGTCAGCTGGGCACGCCGGACGCGACGCCCCAGACGTTCGACCGCAGTGGCGCCACGCAGTACACGTTCACCGTCGACCACACGTTCCAGGGCAAGGGCTGCTACTGGGCCGTGCAGGCCACGACCACTCCCGCGTCCGCCGACGGCGGCGCCTCTCAGCAGATCCTGACGAGGCGGTGTGACATCCGTTGACTTCGGCAGACGATTCCACCACCCCGTCCGGCAGCGTCTCCTGGCCCGTACCGCCTGACCATTCCCCCGACACCGACGCGGACGCGGAGTACAGCGCAACCGTCCTGGGGAGCCACTGGTTCCAGAGACCCGAGCCGGACACCACGCCGGCCCGGGAGCCAGCCGCCGAGGCACCGGCCACGCCGGAGACACCGCCCGACCGGGTCGAAGGCACGGTGCTGCGCTTCGGCCCCGGTGTGACCGCCGCTCTCGCACACCGTCCGGACATGTCACCGCCCACGGTCGTGACGGCGCCCACGCGGTCTCCCCGGGGAGGGCTGCGCCGCCACGTCCTGCCGGGACTGGTGCTGCTCCTGGTCATCGCGTTCCTCGCCTGGCAGCGCTCCGGCGCCGGCATCACGACGGACGAGGTGGCCGTCACCACGTCCCGGGCGACCGTGTCCTGCGACAGCACCGCGGACATCGTCGGAGTGATCACCACGAACGGCAGGCCGGGCACCCTGTCCTACCGATGGGTCCGCAGCGACGGCACGACCTCGGCCGTCCTGCGTGAGGTGATGCCCGCGGGCCGGAAGAAGGCACGGGTGCACCTGCTGTGGTCGTTCCAGGGCGAGGGCCGCTACCGGGCCCAGGCCGAACTGCACGTCCTCTCCCCCGGCCGGCACACATCCACGATCCGCTTCCTCTACGACTGCTCCTGACGGCGGACGAGCGCCGGACACCGCCGCGTCGGCTTCAAAGCCACGGCCATGCTCACCAGAAGGAGCGTCGACCAGGGAATTCCTGGTGTCCGACCTCCGATTTTGGGCACTCGGACGCCGGGAGCACAGGCCGTCACCGCCACGACGTCGAGGAAGAGAGAAACGGGAGCGAGCCACCGGCACCCTGACCGCCCCTGCCGGGGCACACTTCGCGCACGCCGACCCCTTCGTGCGGGCGAGAAGGCGTCACGGCCGGACCATGCAGTTCACGGAGGTGGGCCGGCCATCGCTTCCCCGGCTTCCTCGTCGTTGTCCGTAGCGACCTGTCAGAGAGGCTGTATCACGTGCGTACCGTCGGTGTGGAGGAAGAACTCCTCCTGGTCGATCCTGAGACCGGGGACCCGCAGGCCCTGTCCGCTGCCGTACTCGCCCGTGCCGCCAGGGACTCTCCGGCGGAGGAGACGTTCGAGAAGGAGCTGCACAACCAGCAGCTCGAGTTCGCCACCCATCCGCAGTCGGACATGGGCGACCTGGGCGCGGAGATCGTCCGCTGCCGGAAGGAGGCCGCGCGCGTCGCCGGCGACATCGGGACGGCCGTCGTGGCACTCGCCACGTCACCGCTGCCGGTCAGGCCGTCGGTCAGCATGAACAGCAGATACCAGTGGATGGCGCGCGAGTTCGGCCTGCCGACCCAGGAGCAGCTCGTCTGCGGCTGCCACATCCATGTGTCGGTCGAATCCGACGACGAGGGCGCCGCGGTGCTCGACCGGATCCGCCCGTGGCTGTCCGTGCTGACGGCCATCAGTGCGAACTCCCCGTTCTGGCAGGGCCGCGACAGCCTCTACAGCAGCTACCGCAGCCGGGTGTGGGTCCGCTGGCCCATGGCAGGCCCCACCGAGCTCTTCGGTTCGGCCGACAACTACCACCGGCGGGTGACCGACATGGTGGCCACCGGCGTGCTGCGGGACAAGGGCATGATCTATTTCGACGCACGGCTCTCCGAGCGGTACCCCACCGTGGAGATCCGCGTCTCGGACGTCTGTCTCGAGGCCAGTACCGCCACCCTGATCGCGACCCTCACCCGTGGACTCGTCGAGACGGCGGCACGCGAGTGGCGTGCCGGACAGCCGCCGGCCGAGCACACCGTCGACCTGCTGCGCCTGGCCGCCTGGCGCGCCGCCCGGTCCGGGCTGGAAGAGGACCTGCTGCACCCCCTGACCATGAAGCCGGCCCCCGCCGAGGACGTCGTTCGCGCACTGCTCGAACACGTCGGCCAGGCACTGGACGACAGCGACGACTCGCACCAGGTGCACACGGCCGCCGACGCGCTGCTGCGCCACGGCAACGGCGCCCGCATCCAGCGCCAGATCCTGGAACGCACCGGCAGCCTGGGCGACATGGTCACGGAGTGCGTACGCCGCACCCAGACGTGAGCGCGGACGTGGGCCGGGCCGTGTCGGCCCGGCCCACGTGGTGCCTGCCGTCCTGTGTACCGAAACCGGGTGGCAGGCCGGGGCACGCGGGGCCTACGATCACCGGCAAGGCGGGGTCGTAGCACAGAGGTAGTGCGCCGCGACGACATCTCGGAGGACGTCGGTTCGAATCCGACCGCCCCGCCCCCTCACGGCCTTCCTCCGTGGTGCGTCCAAGCGTCAGCGCAGGTCGGCCCCGGCGGGACTGTCGTCGAGGAATCCACCGGACTGGTGCTGCCACAGCTTCGCGTAGGCGCCGTCCGCCGCCAGCAGCTCCTGGTGCGAGCCCTGTTCGACGATCCGGCCCCGGTCGAGGACGACGAGCCGGTCCATCGTGGCGACCGTGCTCAGCCGGTGCGCCACCACGAGCGCCGTCCGTCCCTCCATGAGCCGCCACAGCGCCTCCTGGACGAGGACCTCGCTCTCGGAGTCGAGTGCGCTGGTGGCCTCGTCGAGCAACAGGATCGGAGCGTCACGCAGGATCGCCCTGGCGAGCGCGACCCGCTGACGCTGGCCGCCCGACAGCTTCACCCCGCGCTCGCCCACCATGGTGTCGAACCCGTCCGGGAGCGCGTCGGCGAACTCGGTGACGTGTGCGGTCTCGGCCGCGCGGCGGATGTCGGCGTCGGAGGCGTCCGGCCGGGCGAACGCGATGTTGTCCCGCAGGGTCCGGTGGAACATCGCCGGGTCCTGCGGCACGTAGGCGATGAGGCTGCGCAGGTCGGCCTGGCGCAGCCTGCTGATGTCCTGTCCCCCGATGAGGATCCGGCCGGCGTCGATGTCCGTCATCCGCAGCAGCAGCCGGCTGAGCGTGGTCTTGCCTCCGCCGGACCGTCCGACGAGGCCGATCTTCGTCCCGCTGGGCACGGTCAGGTCGAGCCCTTCGAAGAGGGGTCCCGCCCCCGCGTGGGCGAAGGTCACGTCCTCGAAGCGGACGTCGGCGGGCCTGGAGAGCAAGGGCTCCGGCGATGCCGGGTCGAGCACGGTCGGCGGCATCAGCAGCAGTTCGGTGAACTGCGCGGCCTCCGTCATCGAGCTCTCCATACGGCGGTAGATCTGGTTGAACTCGAACATGATCCGCGTCGCGTTCGTGTAGTACGTGAAGGCGACCACGACCGCCTCCACGCCGTGTCCGCTTCCGCCGAGCGCGACCGCGAGCAGCAGGCCCAGCGCGTTGGTGAGTACGGACATCGGCGCGACCAGTGTGTCGATGCGCAGGTTGCCGTAGTCCCACGACCGCAGCATGAGCCGCCGCGACTCCGCGACGCGGGAGCGGTGCTCCGCCGCCTCGCGTTCCTCGGCCGCGAACGCCTGGACCGTGTCCATGTTCATCAGGCTGTCGGCGACATGGCCCGACACCCGGGCGATGGCCTCCTCGCGCTTGGCGACCAGCGCCTGCCGGCGGCGGATGAGGGGCACCACGCACAGTGCCGTCAGTGCGAGCATCCCCAACAGGGCGACGACGAGCAGCGGTTCGTACCGCCAGAGCACCACCGACCCGAAGACCAGCGGCACCAGGCTGCCGACGACCTGGAACGTCAGTGTGTCGACCAGTTCCTCGAACCGGGAGGCGAAACTCAGTACGCGCTTGGTCAGCGACCCGGCGAAGTTGTCGTGGAAGAACGCCGCGTCCTTGGCGAACAGTTCGCCCATGCCGATCACGTACAGGTTCTCGATGCCGCGTGCGTCGAGCCGGTTCAGACAGTGCAGTCCCAGGCGCCACAGTGTCTCAGAGAGGAGCAGGACGCCCGCGAAGCCGAGGACGTACGGCAGCGCCGCACCGACGCCGATGCCGCCCTCGGTGGCGATCCGGCCGACGAGTTTCGCGACGATCAGCGGCGCGATGTAGCCGATGCCGATGTTGCCGAGCGCGGGCAGCAGCATCGCGGGCACCGAGAACTGCCGGAGCCGGCGCAACTCCCGCCCGTAGTGACGAAGCGCGAGGAACACCGCGCCCCTGCCCGGCGGAACCTCACGCGATTCAGGTGATCCCATCCCCACCCCGTGTCGTCGTACGGCAGCCCGTCACCCGCTTCCTCGGGAAGATGCCGTCGCGTCGAAACCCGTGCGGAACTCCGCTTCGGGTGGCGGGGACGGGGGCCAGGAATCGCAGTGTCCCGCGACGACGCGTGCAGAGTCCAAGCGTTTTTCCGCCTCCTGGGAGCCCCGGACGCGTGGCCCGGAACCCAGGCGGTCGTCGCGGCGTTTCCCGGGTACTTGGGCGGCCGCGGGGCCGTACACACACGAGCGGGGGACACGACGTGGCGCACATTCTTGTCATCGGTGGCGGGATCGCCGGTACGGCGGCCGCGCTGGCCCTGCACAAGGCGGGGTCGGACGTCACCGTGTACGAGGCGCACCCCGAGTCGGCCGAGGACATCGGCGCGTTCCTCACCCTCGCGAGCAACGGCATGCGGGCCCTCGCCCAGATCGACGCCTCCGCCGCGGTCACGGCCATCGGCTTCCCGCTGCGCTCGATGCGCGTCCTCGACGACACGGGAGCAACCGTGGCCCAGGTCCCGCTCGGTGAGGCCGGGGACCCGCTCCTGCGGTACCGCTGTCTGCACCGCGGTGACCTCGCCACCGCCCTGCAGGCGGAGGCCGCCCATCGCGGCATCGACATCCGGCACGGCGCCCGCCTCGCGTCCGTCCAGGGCGCCCCGGACCGTGTCACCGCCCGTTTCACCGACGGCAGCAGCGCGACAGGTGACCTGCTCGTCGGAGCGGACGGCCTGAACTCCGTCGCACGACAGCAGTTCGCTCCCGCCGTACAGCCCCGCTACGCGGGACAGCGTGTCTTCTACGGCTACACCGACGACGTGCTCCTGGCCGAGGAGAACGCCGAGGAGAGCGAGCGCATCACCATGGTGCGGGGCAGCGCCGCCGCTTTCGGTTACGCGGTGTCGCCGGACGGCCAGACGTACTGGTTCGCGCGTGTGGCCGGTGAGCCTCTCGCCGGCGACGAGGTCGCCCGTGCCACCCCCGCCCACTGGCGTGATCTGCTCCTGCAGCTGCTGCGCAAGGACGCCACCCCTGCCGCGGACATCGTCGCGGCCACCACCGACCGCATCATGGTCACCAACGCCACCGAGATCCCCACCGGCACACCCTGGCGCTCCGGCCGCACGCTGACCATCGGGGACGCGGCCCACGCGGCTTCCCCCGCGACCGGGCAGGGGGCCTCGATGGCGCTGGAGGACGCCGTCGTCCTCGCGAAGTCCCTGCGCGACGCACCCGACACCGAGACCGCGCTCGCCCTGTACGAGACACTCCGCCGCCCGCGGGTGGAGGACAACGTCACCACCAGCGGCAACATCTCCCGCGGTGTGCGCCCGCCGGCCCGACCGGGGCAGGCAGCGCCCGCGCCCCGCCCCGGCGACGACGAACTCACGCGGCACCTGGACTGGCAGACCGACCTGTGGACCGAGGCCGGCAGCGATTCGCCGGGATCGTCGCCTCGATAGCGGCAAGCCGGTGGCACCGGCCGCGGCGCAGGCGCCGTTGCAGGCGTCAGTCCGGTCGAGGCGGCGTCCCTCAGTGCCCCAGCCCCGCGCCTCCGTCGACCGGGATGACCGCGCCGCGCACATGTCCGGCGGTGGTCAGGAACGCCACCGCGTCGGCGACCTCCTCGGGGTGGGCCGGGCGGCCGGCGGGGGTCCGGTGGAGGAGGTCCCGGCGCTGTCCGTCGGTGAGCGCCCGGTTCATGTCCGTCTCGGTCAGGCCGGGGGCCACGACGTTGCAGGTGATGTCGCGCGGGCCGAGTTCGTGGGTCAGCGACCGGGCGAACCCGACCAGGCCGGCCTTCGCCGCCGCGTAGTTGGTCTGCCCGGGTGCGCCGTGCAGCGCCGACGTGGAGGAGATCAGCACGATACGGCCGTGGCCCTCGCGGAGCATTCCGCGTATGGCGCGCTGGGCGACCCGGAAGGCCCCGGTGAGGTTGGTGTCGACGACGCCGGTGAAGTCCGCCTCGCTCATCCGTACCAGCAGTCGGTCGTGGGCGGCGCCCGCGTTGGCGACCAGGACGGTGACCGGACCGTGGGCCGCCTCGGCCTCCCTGAAGGCCCGGTCGACCTGTTGACTGTCCGTCACATCGCACCGTAGGGCGAGGAATCCCTCGGCCGCGGGCGGCTCGTCACGGCGGTGGGTGACGGCGACCCGGTGCCCCGCCGCCGTGAGGCGGCGCGCTATGGCCAGCCCGATCCCCCTGTTGCCCCCGGTCACGAGCACCGAACGGGCCGTCCCCTGCGTCATCGTGTGTTCTCCTTCTCCGACGCCGCGGTTCTCACGCGGTCTCCGCATGGTCGTCCCGCGCCTCCCGCGGTTCCTGTCGCCCTTCCGGGAGGCCCTGCGGTCGCGCCGCTCGCTCCCTCAGCCCCACCACGCACACCCCCAGCCCGACGAAGGCCAGCACGGCGGTCCAGAAGGTGGCCGCGTACATCGCGTCGAGGTAGGCACGGTCGGCGGTGGCGGCCAGTTCCGGCAGCCTGAGCGAGTCGGCCAGCGAGCGTGCCGCCTCGGCCGAGGTCCGCGCCTGTTCCTCGGCGTCGGGCGGCAGCCCTTTCGGCCCTCCGGGCAGCGGGGCGTCCGCCATGCGCTCCCGGTACACGCCGGACAGGATCGATCCGGACAGTGCCACCCCGAGCGTCCCTCCCACCTGCCGGGTCACGCTGTTGACGGCCGATCCGGCGCCCGCGAGACGGGATGGCACCGCGCTCATCATCAGCGCGGTGACCGGCGTGCCGACCAGGCCCATGCCGAAGCCCTGAACCCACAGCAACGCGGCGACGACCAGGATCGGAGTCCGCCCGTCGAACCACAGATAGCCGACGTACGTGGCCGCGGTGGCCAGGATTCCGGCGGCGACCGTCCAGCGGGCCGACAGCAGCCGGCTCGACGCAGGGGAGGCCTGACTGCCCAGGACGATGCCGACCGCGGCGGCGATCATCACGGTTCCGGCGTCCGCGGGGGAAAGGCCGCGCGGCCCTTGGAGATAGAAGGCCGCGTAGAACAGGTGCCCCGCCAAAGCCATGAACACGATCAGGAGCACCACGCTCCCCGCCGCGAACCCCGGCTGTGCGAACAGCCGCAGGTCCAGGCTGGGCGCCGGTGAGCTGCGCTGGCCGGCCACGAACACGGCGAGCAGCGCGCCTCCCAGGAGGAGGGGCAGCAGTACGTGCGGCCCGTTCCAGGCCTGTCCGTTGCCGAACTCGATGATCCCGTAGACCACGCCGCCCAGTCCGAGTACCGACAGGGCGAGTCCCCGGAGGTCGAGCACCTGCCGCCCGGGGCCCTTGAGTTCGGGGACGACGGCCACCACTGCGGCCAGGCACAGGGCCACGATCGGCACGTTGACCAGGAACACCGAACCCCACCAGAAGTGGCTGAGCAGTGCCCCGCCGGCCACCGGCCCGACGGCCACGCCCAGACCGCTGGACGCGCTCCAGATCGCGATCGCCCGGGTGCGCCTGTCCGGCGGTGTGCTCTGCACGACGACCGAGAGGGTGGCGGGCATCAGCAGGGCGCTGCCCACGCCCATGAAGGCACGGGCCACGACGAGCCAGGCCGGGCCCGTCGCGAACGCACCGGCGGCGGAGGCCACACCGAAGAGCGTGAGCCCCGCGAGAAGGGTGGCCCGGGGGCCGAACCGGTCGGCCAGCGCGCCGCCCGCGAAGAGCGTCCCGGCGAACATCAGCGTGTAGGCGCTCGCCACCCACTCCAGTTCGGCCGGAGTCGCCCCGAGGCCCCTGTCCGGGTCGGCCAGGGTGATGACGGCGACGTTGAGGACCGAGGTGTCCAGCCAGATCAGCATCTGGGCACAGACCACGACCACGAGGATCGCTCGCGGCCGGGACGGGCCCCCGGCGGAGCCCGCGACCTTCCCCGCTGGTTCGCTCGGCCTGCTCATCGGGGGCCTCCGTTGCCCGGAATGGCGGCGAGGCGCCCGGCCGGCTCCCCGGTGACGCTGTCCGCCCTCGCCGGCGAGGGCCTGACGGCGGATCTCGCCCCGGAGTCCGGCAAGGCGTGGGCGAGGACGGTTCTGCCCGCGGCCCCGGTGCCCGAGCCGGTCCATGTCACGGTCAGGCTCGACACCGTCATTCGGCGCCCAGCCCGTCGCGCCAGGTCGGCCTAGACGGCTTCCAGCCCAGCACCGTGCGGGCCCGGTCGTTGGCCGCGCCCCGTGCCGCGGTGAGCTGATGGGCCGTGAACCAGCCGAGCAGCCGCGGCGCGAGGTCCGCCGGGACCGTCCGCGGAGGGGGCCCGCCCAGCGTCCGTGCGTAGTGCGGCAGCCACTGGGCGGCCGGGGCGGGTTCGTCGTCCGTCACATGGAACACCCCCGTGGCGTGCGACTCGACCGCCGGAACAGCGGCCGCCACGGCGTCGTCCACGTGCAGGAACGAGGTGACACCGGCACCGCCTTCGGGAAGGGGGAAGCGGCCTGCCCGTACCCGCTGCGCGGTCCCGCCGGCACGGGCGTACGCGGTCCCGGCGCCGTACAGCGTGCCGTACCGCAGCACCACACCCGCGAGATCCTGGGCGCCCAGGACGAGCCGCTCCAGCTCGGCGACGGCCCGTACGGTGGCGGCCCAGCCCGGGTCCGGCGCGTCCGTGTACAGCGGTGCGTCCTCGTCGAGGACGGGCCCTCCGGCGGGGGCGGCGGCGAAGGCGATGGACTGCGCGACCAGCCGCCGCGCGCCGGCCGCGCGGGCCGCCTCGACGAGATGTGCGGTGCCCTCGGTGCGCAGTCGCGCGGTCTGCGCGAACGCCCCGGCCGGGTCGTCGCGCAGAAGCCGCAGCGCCGTCAGCTGGTGGACGACCACCTCCGGCCGGGCCGCCGCCACCGCCGCACACAGGGCCTCGCGGTCGAGTGCGTCGGCGACCACGACCTCGTCGGCCTCCGGGGCCCGGTCCCGGGAGCCCTCACGTACCAGCGCGCTCACCCGGTGACCGCGCTCCCGCAACGCGCCCACCAGCGGTTGTCCGACCACTCCGGTGGCTCCGGCGACCAGTACCCGCACGCCTCAGCCCTCCCCACCGGGAACGACGGCGCTCGCGGCACCGCCGGGGCCGGCCGGAGCGGCGACCCGCATCAGCAGGCGGCACGCCGGGTCACCGTCCCGCAGACAGCTCTCGGCACGGTTCTCCGCGAGGGTCACACCCAGCCCTTCGGACCAGCCCGCATGGATGTCGGTGCACGGGCACCGGTAGCCCTCCAGCGAACCGGCCATCTTCACCATGGTGACGGCGAAGCTGCGCCGCAGAGTGAGCACGATCAGGTCGTCGCCCACCACCTCGGTGGAGGCGTTGCGCAGTTCCGGCGGGAACATCCGGTCTCCGCACTCGTCGTACCGGCGGCGCAGCTCCTCCAGGTCCTTGCCGCTGTCGCCGCTGCCGGTCAGGGGGCCGGACCGTCTGGCGATCCGCTGTCCGACGTGCAGGGCGACCTTGCGCAGCGCCTCGGCGTTGATGTCGTTCGCGGCCTGTTGTCCGAAGCGCGCGGCCACGCCCTGGTACCAGTGCGCGTCGTGCTGCCACCACAGGCGGTAGGCCTCCACCGTCTGCGCTCGGTGGTTGACCTGGTCGGGACCCGTGCCCGTGCTCATGCCTGCTCCTTGGCCGCGAACCGCTCGCGCATCACTCGCTTGAGGACCTTTCCGGTCGCACCCTTGGCCACGTCGTCGGGCTTCATCCGCAGCGCGCGGGCCACCGGGGGAAATCCGGCGCCGGAGAGGACCGCGTTGACCCGGCCGGTCCATGCCTCGTCGCTGTCACGGCCGGTGTCGTTCTCGTCCGCGAGGTGGAGCAGCGCGTACGCCTCGGCCAGTCCGTCGCCGTCCCAGTCGGCCCGTACGCCCTCGGGGGCGACCCCGACGACGGTGCAGTCGGCCACTTCGGGCAGCTCCCTCAGCAGCAGCTCCTCGGTGCGGGTGCTGAACAGGATCCCCTCGCGGGTGCGGACGGCGTCGGGCGCCCGGTCGAGGTGGTAGAAGTTGCCCTCCTCGTCCCGCTGGGCGAGGTCCCCGGTGAGCCAGTAGCCGCCCAGGCGCATCCGGTTCCAGGTGAGGGAGTCGTTCCAGTAACCGGGGGTGAGCGTCGGCGACTTCAGGCCGAGGCGGCCGATCCGCCCGGGCGGCAGCGGGGTGCCGTCCTCGGCGAGTACGGCGGCCTCGGCGAAGCTGATGGGTCTGCCCACACAGCGCGAGTAGGCCGAGGTGTCCTTGGTGTGCCGGTTGTGGAACACGGAGTAGCCGGCCTCCGACGAACCGAGCCCGTCCACGAAGACCGAGCCATCGACCCGTCTGCGGATCAGGTCCCGGCCGATCTCCACGTGGTTGCCGTGCCGCACCAGGGCCCGGATGTGTGCCTCGTGCGCCGCGTCCCCGGTGTTGAACCACACCTGCACGCTGGACAGGTCACGGCCCGACAGATCCTGGGCGGCCATCTCGCCGAAGGTCCCGGCGAAGGCCAGCACCGTCGTCGGCCGGAAGTCCTCGACGGCGTCCAGCACATCGACGCCGCGGCGGCTGGAGAGCAGCTTGATGTCGGTACGCAGCAGCAGGCAGTACAGCAGCGTCGCCACCATGGCGTTGTGGGCGCCGGGCAGCCCCACCAGGGTGCGCTCCATGTCGGTGCCCGTGGAGTAGCGCAGCCGGTGCAGTTGCGCGTACATCAGTGTCCGGTGGGTGTGCGGCACGCCCTTGGGCATGCCGGTCGTGCCGGAGGAGTGCGAGATGAGCACCGGGTCGGTGGGGTCGTGCCGGTAGGGGTACGACGGTGGCAGCGCGGCGCGGTGTTCGGGCCGAATGTCGGCGGCGGTCACGCAGAAGCGCAGTCCGGACCCGGGCCCCGCCAGCACGTCGCGGTGTTCCCGGTCGGTGAAGGCGCCGACCGCGCCCTGTCCGCGTACGTACTGCTGGGCGATCCGCGGCGGCAGGTCGCCGTTGACGAAGGACGCGATGGCGCCGAGGGCCGTCAGAGCAAGGAAGTTCACCGCGAATTCCGTACTGGAGTGCGCGTGGACCGCGACCGGGTCACGGGGGCGCACGCCATGGGCCGCGTACCAGCCCGCGTACGTCTCGACGACCTCGTGCAGTTGTCCCAGGGTCAGCACCTCGGGCCGGCTGCCGTCCGGTGCGCGCCAGCTGCCGTCGGTCCGCAGTACGGGTTCGTCCGGCGGGCGGCCGTACGCCCTGAGGCGCTGCAGGACGTTGCCTGCGCCGAGTTCGGTGTCGGAGCAGATCCGTGCCCGCTCCTGTCTACTGATGAGCATGAATCTCCGTCTCGTTGCTTCCGGGGAGCGCATGGCCTGGAGCGTCGGGGTGGGTGGTGAGGACGAAGGCGGCGGGTTCGTGCCCGGCCGGGGGTTCCGCGGGCAGGAGGTGGCTGCCGCCGTCTCGCAGCAGCAGGCGGTGGGCGGCGGCCAGGTCGAACAGGCCCTGGATGCTTCCGTGGTGCCTCGCCGCCCCGGGGGTGCCGGTGCCGCTCGCGACGTCCGTACGGTCTTCTGCCGACCGGACCCGCACCGGTGCCCCGGTTCCGGGACGGCCCAGCAGGACGGCCGCCGCCAGGCCCGCGGTGGGCGGGAGGGCCGGGACCGGGCGTCCGTCGTCGGCGGTCAGCTCGCGGTGGACCCGGGCCAGGCGCTCGCTCCCGCCCAGCTCGACGCCCAGCGCCAGGACACGGTCCAGTTCCGGGTCCTCCAGCAGGAGGCCGGCCATGGCCAGCAGTTCGGCCACCGGGTCCTCGATGCCGGAGAGGCTGAGCATCTGCCCGGTGATCCCGAACTCCTTGCTGATGTGCCCGAGTACGGAGTTGGGGGTGGCCTGCATGAACAGCAGCGGGTTGTGGACGCGCCCGGACACCATGCGCCGGCTGGCGAGATCCGCGGTGGTGGTGTCCCCCGTCAGGCTCGCCAGGGCCACGGCGGTACGCGTGCCGTCGCCGGGGCGTCCGGTCAGGCACTGCCGGGCGGCGTCGTACGCCAGCGGGCTGAAGGCCGACTCCACGAAACCGGGCAGTCGCGGCAGCGGGATGTCGTCGTCCCGTCCGGTGCCGTGGGTCGCGGTGGCGCTCGCGAGGATGCCGAGGGCCGTCCGCAGCACCGGTTTCCGGGGCGTTCCGGTCGCCTCGGACGGCATTCGGGTCCGGTGGGTCGTCATGGGCGCTCCAGGACGATGGCGGTGTTGGCGCCCCCGAAGGCGGCGTTGACCGTGAGGGCCCGGCGCAGGTCGGCCTTGCGGGGCTGGTTGGGGACGTAGTCCAGGTCGCACTCCGGATCCGGCCGGCCGTATCCGGCGGTCGGCGGCAGCAGACCGTCCGTCAGGGCCAGCATCGTGATCACGAACTCCACGATGCCCGCCGCCTCCAGGAGATGGCCGGTGGTGCTCTTGGTGGAGCTGACCGGTATCGCCTCGGCCCGCCCGGGGAAGGCGGCCCGCAGCCCTCGGGTCTCCGCACCGTCGTTGTACCGCGTGCCGGTGCCGTGGGCGTTGACGTAGCCGAGAGCGGCCCCTTCCGGATCTCCGGCGAGGCGCATCGCCTGCCGCGTGGCGCGGGCCAGGCCGGCGCCCTGCGGGTGCGGCTGGGCGATGTGGTGCGCGTCGGTGGCCGCTCCCCAGCCCGCGACGGTCGCGAGCGGCCGGGCGCCGCGGCGCCGGGCGTGCTCGGCGGACTCCAGGACGACGGCTGCCACGCCGTCACCGAGGAGCAGTCCGCTGCGATCGAGGCTGAAGGGGCGCACCATGCCGTCGCGGGACAGTGCCCGGCCGGAGTCGAACTTGCCGAAGGTCTCCTCCTCCACGAGGTATCCGCCGGCGCACAGCGCCGTGTGGATCCGGCCGGAGGAGATCAGCCGGCAGGCGTGGATGATCGCGGCGGAGGAGGCGACGCAGGCGTTGGTGAAAGCGAGTCGCGGCCCGTTCAGCCCGAGTTGTCGTGCCAGCAGCTCGGCGAGGTGCGCGGGCACCGCGTCGGCTGCCCGCTCCCCCGATCCGCTCGTGGCGTGCCGGACCGTCTCCCCGTGGGCGCGGGCTCCTGGTGCGGCGTCCGCGCCGCTCGCCTCCCGGCCGCCACCACTGCCCCCGCTGCCATCGCTGTCCGCGCCGTTCGAGCCGTTCGAGCCGTTCGGGACGGGCTTGTCGGACGGGGAGTCGGCGGCGGTGCGCCAGTGACGGGTGACGCTGGTGTGGTCACCGGCGACGCCGAGCAGCACGACCGCCTCCGTGCCCGGTGGGAGGCCGGCCATGTCGAGGGCCTCCGCCCCGCACCGATTGAGTGCGTGGCGCAGGGCCCACTCCTCGACCGCGTCGGGCCCGTCGGGAGCGGCGGCGGCCATCGGCGTGCGGTACGGGCCGGTGTCGAACCTCGTGGTGGGGGCGAACGACGGGGTGCCCGTGAAGACCCCGCGCCGCAGGGCGTCGGCGCCGGTGCCGAAGGCGGTGCGCACCCCGAACCCGGTCACCGTCGCCTCACCGCTCATCACGCGCTCCCCTCTCCGCGCGGTCGTCCTGGGCTGCGGCGCCGAGAAAGGCGGTGAGCCGCCGCAGCGAGGTGAGCCCGGCGATGTCCTCGTCGCTGGGCTCCACGACGAGGCCGTAGCGCTCCTCCACCACGTGCAGCAGCCACACCAACCCGAGGGAGTCCAGTACCAGTTCGGTGTCCTCACCGAGGGTCTCGGGCACTCCGGGGAAGATCTTGCGGTCCGCCAGCAGCTCCCGGACGGCGTCGGTGGTCAGCGGTGACAGCACCGCGTCCGTGTCGCTCCGCGTGGCTTTCGTGCTCATGCCTTCGCACCGCGTCGGACGACCTCGGTGACGAGTCCGCCGAGGGTCAGCGAGGCCAGGGACTCGATGTCGGTGTCGGGGATCTCCACACCGAACCGCGACTCCAGCCGCAGGGTGAGCTCGATGAGGCTCAGCGAGTCCACGTCCAGTCCGCCGACGGTCAGGGGGCTCTCGTCGGTGATGCCGTCGCGGCTCGTCAGGATGTTCATCTCGTCGATGACCGCGCTCAGGACGAACTCGCGGATCTCGCCTTCCAGCGTTGATGTAGTCATGCCTACTCGTCTCCCGTGCTCCGGTGAAAGGTCGTACGAGGCGTACGAAAGGAGTTGTGCGAGGTGTGGGACAGAAGTCGCGCCAGGAGGGCTCGTGGCCGAGGCCGGGTTACGTACCGCCGCCGGTCGCCGCCGCCTGAAGGGTCGCCGCCTGGCGCACGAGCTTCCCGTTGGACGTGCGGGGCAGCGCCTCCAGCAGTCGCACCACGCGCGGCAGCTTGTAGTCGGCCAGCCGTTCGCGGCACCAGCGCAGCAGTTCCTCGGCCGACGGCCGGTCGTCCCCTGCGGCCAGCGACACGTACGCCTCGGTCATGCCCTCGTGGACCAGGACGGCCTGCTCGACCGCCGGATGCTGGAGGAGCACGTTCTCGACCTCGGTGAGGTCCACCTTGAGGCCGCCGATCACGACCAGGGAGTCCGCGCGGCCGCGCACCCGGACCGCTCCCGCGGCGTCCACCGTGGCCCGGTCCCGCGTGTGCAGCCAGCCGTCCGCGTACTGCGTACCGCCCGAGTCGAAGAGGTAGGGCGACTGGTCCAGTGCGACGTCCAGTTCGCCGTTGTGCTCCCGTATCACCACGCCCGCCGCGGCCCGGCCGACCGATGGCCGCAGCGCGCCGAGGGCGTCCATGGCGACCACACCCGACTCGGTGGTTCCGTAGGACTCACCGACCGGTACGCCGTACAGGCCGGCGAAGCGAGCCGCGACCTGCGGCGGCATCAGTTCACCGCCCGACACCGCGACCCGCAGGTCGGGCAGGGCGGGGGGATCGATGGCGGCGGCGAGCAGTTCGTAGTGCATCGGCACTCCGAACAGGGCGGTGACGCGATGGTCGACCGCGGTCCTCAGGATGTCGCGGGCGGAGACACGGGGCGCGAAGACGACGGACACTCCTGCCGCCAGTGCGTGCAGCAGGCCGCCGATCAGCCCGAAGCTGTGTGCCGTCGAGCTGAGCAGCAGCAGCCTGTCGCCCCGGCCCGGCATGCCGGGGACCGCGGCGAACCGCTCCACCTCGGCGGCGAGGGAGCCGACGGTCCTGCCGATCACTTTCGGCCGCCCCGTGGAGCCCGAACTGAACTGCACCAGCCGGTGTCCGGTGGTGGCCGGCCTGCCCGTTCCGTGGCACTCGGTGACGACCTCGTACTCGGAGCGGAAGCCGAACGCCGCCCGGACGTTGGAACCGGCCCGGACCATGAACTGCGGTCGGCAGGTGGCGCCGAGCGCCGACACCTCGGCCGGCTTCAGCCGGAAGTCGAAGAGCAGCACCTGGGCCCCGAGCCGCCACAGCGCGAGCAGCACCTCGACCTGGGTGAAGCTGGGCGGGGTCCGCAGGCCCACGGTGCTGCCCGGACCGATCCCGAAGCCCGCGAACACCCGGGCCTGTTCGGCCACCCGGCTGCGTAACTCTCCTCGGGTGACCGTCTCCTGTTGATGCGTCAGATAGGGAAGACCGTCGTCGTGCCCGTCGAACAGCACCTGGACGAGAGTGTCCATCGCGCCGTCCGCCGAGCCGCTGGACACACCGTCCGGCCGGTGGTCCGTGCGGGGCGGTCCGTCGACGAGGTCGCCCATCAGACCTCCTTGCAGAACTCGCCGATGGGCAGGCCCACATGGCGCTGGTCCGCGGCGAGATAGCCGAGCAGCTCGTCGCCGGACCGCAGCTCGGTGACGTTGAGGACCTTTCCGCCCGGGCCGAGCACCCGTACGTGCCAGTCGTCCTGCACGGTCAGGCTGACCAGCCGGCCGTCCTCGGCGTGGGTACGGATCTCAAGAAGGGGCCGGGACTCCAGTTTCGCCCGGCCGACGACGACCCGCCGGGTGCGGCCGTCGGCCCCGACCGCCAGCAGGGCGCTGCCGGAGCCCACCTCGCTCAGGTAGTTGGTGCGGTTGTCGGGCCCCAGCGTGTAGGAGTGCAGGGCACCGGCGTTGACGCGGAACGGCCGGGTCGGCATGTAGGGCAGCGGGTGGGTCTCGCTGCAGCAGAGGACGAACCCCGAGGAGTACGAGCCGACGAGGATGCCCTCGTCCTCCTCGAAGTGCGAGCAGGTGTCCACGCAGACCCGGTCACCGAGCCCGACATGCCGGATGCTCTCGACGGTGAGGGTGGACAACTCGAGCTGGGGCGTGGTCGCTTGCAGCAGTCTGGCCAGCGCGAACACGTCGTCGGCGCTGCGGGGCGCGTACAGGATGCCGTCCGAGCCGCGTTCGAGGACGTCGAAGACGATGGCCGCCTCCTCCAGGTCGTCGACGACGGTCACGAGCTGGCCGTCGGCGGGCTCGGCCGCGGCGAGCACGATCTCCAGCGGGATCTTCGTCGGGTCGGCGAAGTGGATGACGGTGTACGGCAGCGCCAGGGCGCCCGCACACGACAGCTGAAGGGTGCGGTCGTCCCGTACGTCGATGAATCCGGCCGCGGGCGTGCCTCCGTCGGCGCGGTTCTCCGCGGCGAGGGCGTCCAGCTCGTCCTGGGTGGTGAACTTCCGCATGAGGACGTCGATTCCGGAGCCGGGCCGGGTGTCGGCCCCGCCCACGGGCGGCTTCTTCGCGCTGCCGGCGTCTCTGCTGTCGCCGGCGTCCTTGCTGTCGTCGGCGTCCTTCGTCGTCGCCTCGTTCGCCTTGGCCTGCTTGTCGACGGGCTTCTTCGTCCCGGGGGTCACCGGGCTCCCGGGGTCCAGCACCCGGGTGACGGTCGGCGGCAGCGTGCCGAGCAGTCCGGCGTCGGTGGTCAGCACCCCGGCCATCCGGGTGTGGACGGCCGCGTCCACCACCGCCTGGAGCTGCTGCTGGGGGACTTCACGGAGATCGATCCATGCGAACCTCATGCGACACCTGCCACGATCGTCGAGTATTCGGCCATGTTCATGTCGTTCGGCACGCCGTCGGGAGGCGGCTCCGGACGGGTGCCGTGCACCACGGCGGACAGCCGTGACACCAGCGCGGCGGGCGAAGGAGCCGAGAACACCCGGCGGCCGATGGCCAGGCCGTGGCAGCCGGAGGCCATCACGGCGGTGGCGTACTCGACGAGGTCGGAGCCGTCCTGCGGGCCGCCCGCCGCCAGGACGGGGATGGGGCTGTTCGCCACCACTTCGGCCATCCGGTCGATCGGCAGGGCCACCGAGGTCTTGACCATGTCCGCGCCCAGGTCCGCGGCGACGTTGACCAGATGGGCGAGGAGGGCGGGGTCGCGCGGGTTCTCGATCCGGGGGCCCCGGGGGTAGACCATCGCGATCAGGGGCATGCCCCACGCGTCGCAGGAACGGGCCACCGCACCCAGATCGGCGAGCTGCCGGGCCTCGGTGTCCGATCCGATGTTCACGTGGACACTCACCGCGTCCGCACCGATCCACAGCGCCTCTTCGACATCGGCGACGAGCACCTTGGCATCGACATCGGCGGAGCAGGCGGTGCTGGCACTCAGGTGCATGACCAGGGCGCAGCTTCGCAGGACGTCGGGAGTGAAGGCGCGGGCACGTCCTTTGTGGACGATGACGCCGTCGGCCCCGCCGGCCACCAGCGCCCGCAGCAGGTCGTCCCACTTTCCTGCGGGGACGATCGGTCCGTCCGAAACGGTGTGGTCGAGCGGGATGAGCAGGTGCCGGCCGTCACCCGCCAGCGAAAGTCTTCTCAAGCGTAATAACTTGCCTGTTTTCAGCACGGGTATTGCGCCTCCCAGTCGTGAGGCCGCATTTCAGAAAGCCGAACCGCAGCAACCCGTTGCGGTCTCCTATGTCCGAAAAACGATGGCTGTAGAACTTTCAAGTTCCGCTCACCCGTCAGCTTTCCCTGCGTGATCGCCCGTTGACAAGGCGACATCATCACAAATTTTTATACGGCCAAGCGCATGACTATTGACAGCATTTTGACAGGAATTCCAGGGTTGACGGCGGCCACGAGTACTGGTTTGTGGCTGATTGATGCGGCACATGGCGAGGTGGCGGGACAGTGCGCTCTATCCGCATTGAGGAAGTGCGTCACGGCGACATCCTTATGAGGAGTTTTACGTCTCGCACCGGCGCAAAGAGACCCACATTCTTCCGACCGGTCATACGGGCCCGTTCGGTTATTCGGACGACTCGGCTTACTTGTCGAAATCGAATTTCCGGGCTTAGGGTGACAGGCGCACTCCGGTTCCTGTTTCATGCGAGGCCGTCCCCCACTTGAACCCGGCCGTCTTTCGGACCGGGCGTACCGGAAGTGACTCCCCCATGCCCGATTCGCCGTCCAAGACCGTGCCCGCGACCGTGGATCCCGGTTCCGCCGAGTTATCGGCGCCGGAAGCGAAGAGCAGGCCGTCGCGAACCGCCGTCGCGAGCCTGATCGGCACCACGATCGAGTACTACGACTTCGCGGTGTACGGCACCGCCGCCGCGCTCGTCCTGGGACCCGCGTTCTTCCCCTCCGGCAACTCCACCGTCTCGACCCTGGCCGCGTTCCTCACCTTCGCCGCCGCCTTCCTGGCCCGCCCCCTCGGCGTCGTGCTGTTCGGCACGATCGGTGACCTGCTGGGCCGCCGACGGGCCCTGGTCGCCTCCCTCCTGCTGATGGGCGTGGCGACCGTCGGCGTCGGACTGCTGCCGACCTACGAGACCGCCGGACTCCTCGCCCCCGTCCTCCTGGTGACACTCCGCCTGCTGCAGGGCGTGAGCATGGGCGGCGAGTGGGGCGGAGCGGTACTGCTCGCGGCGGAGCACGCGCCGCCCGGCCGCCGCGCCCTGTACGCCTCCATCCCGCAGGCCGGACCCTCGCTCGGTTTCCTGCTGTCCAGCGCGGTCATCCTGCCCACCCTCCACATCGCGGGCCGCGACGGCTTCGCCGACGGCGCCTGGCGGATCCCGTTCCTGCTCAGCACCGTGCTCGTGGTGATCGGCCTGTGGGTGCGCACGACGGTCTCCGAGTCACCCGTCTTCACCTCCACGGCCCGCCGTCCGGCACAGGCGCCCGTGTCCCGCTTTCCGCTCGGCACACTCCTCGCGCAACACCCCGGCCGCCTGCTCCTGGGCATCGGCGCGGCGGTCGGCGGCTCGGCCGTCTACTACCTGACGATCGTCTACAGCCTCTCGTACGGTCCGAAGTCACTGGGCATCCCGCAGAACACGATGCTGACCGCGGCGAGCATCGGCGCGGCGGCCGGAATCGCCGTCACCCTGCCGGCCGCGAGACTCGCCGACCGGATCGGCCGCCGACCGGTGATGCTCACCGGCGCCGTCGGCTGTGTCCTGTGGGCGGTGCCCATGTACGCCTCGCTCAGTTCGCGCGACGGCGTGGTGATCACCGGTGCCTACACGGTCGGTCTCGTGCTGCTCGCGCTGATGTTCTCCCCGGTGGCGGCCTTCCTCCCGGAGCTGTTCCCCGCCCGGCTGCGCTACACCGGCGCCTCCACGGCCTTCATCCTCGCCAACACCTTCGGCGGCGGCTTCGCCCCACTCGTCGCGACCTGGCTCAACAGTCACTGGGACTCACCACTCGTCCTCGGTTTCTACACCGGCGGACTCTGCCTGGTGAGCCTCATGTGCCTGCTGGCGCTCCCGGAGACCCGGGACTGCGACTTCGACACCTGACGGCCCGCGTCCTTCGGCACACTTGCGCGCACGTCACCTCCGCCCGCCGACTCATCACCAACTGACGTACAGGTGAGCACAGTTGGACCACCCGTCGTAGTGGGCGGGGCAGCACGGCATCATGGTCGGCCGTCCGCCACAGAGGCGTTTCGGCCGATTCCGGCCGGGTCACCAGATGCTCACACCCGTACATTGACCTCTTCGCCGTCGTGCCCAACGGTGGAACCTCCCCGACCACGTGAGAAGGGAAGTTCCCATGCGCAGACGGCACTTCATCAGTGGGCTGGCCGGCACCGCGGCAGGACTCGGTCTCACCACGGCGACCGGTCCGGCCGCGACCGCCCACAGCACGGCCACCGCCTTCCTCCCCGGCTGGCAGCCGGTCTCCGTACCCGAGGGCCGGACGGCCGCCCAACTCCTCGGCGTTGCGGCCGGCGGACCGGACGCCGCGTGGGCCGTCGGCGAGGAGGGACGCAACGGCGCCACCCGCGGCAAGCCCCTGGCGATGACGTGGGACGGGACGGCATGGTCCCGCACCGCCCTGGACCACCTCGGCCTCTCCGGACAACTGCACTCCGTCGCCGCCGCGTCCCCCGACACCGCGTGGGCCGTCGGCACCGACACCTCCGGCACCGGGCATCTTCTGGCCTGGGACGGCGGAACATGGCAACAGGTGCCGTATCCCGGTAAGGGCGACACCGGCACGGTGATCACCTCCGTGACGGCCGCCCCCGACGGACGCGCCTGGGTGTCGGGCCGCAGCAGCGACAACCTCTCGCTGCTGCACTGGAACGGACAGCGCTGGCGCTGGTGCGCACCGCTGCCGAGCACGGTGACCGAGGTCCCGTCGGGCGTGCACCGCACACCTGGTGACGAGATCTGGGTGTACGGCGTCGGCATCGCCGCCCGCTGGGACGGCACATGGACCGAACTGGCGCCGCCCACCGGACTCCGTTTCGGTGTCACGGGACTCCTCCCCCGCGCCCACGACGACGTCTGGCTCACCGGCTACGACTACGGGGTGGGCGGACCGCCCGGCAAGCCTCCCGGCTGCGTCCTGCGGCACTGGGACGGCACCTCCTGGAACAACGTCACTCCACCCTTCACCGTCGGACGCCTCAGCGGCATCACCGGCGACGAACAGGGACACCCCGACCGCATCGCCGGCTGGGACTTCTGGGACCAGACACGGGCCCACTACCTGCGGTGGGACGGCACGGCCTGGGTGAGCGAGCGCGGACCGCTGGCCACCACCCCGGTCCTCCTCAACTCCCTGGCCCGGGTACCCGGCACCGGCGAGTACTGGTCCGTCGGTACGAACTCCTCCGCGCCCTACCCGCCCGCCCAGGCGCACATGGAGCACTTCGGCCCGTGACACCGCCGGCACCGACCAACCAACAAGGTTGCAGCAGCAAGAGTTCGGGGACGGGTCAGGCATCAGGACACGGCAATCGCAGTCAACAAGGCACACACAAGGAACAGGCCATTCCACTCGTGCGTACTATCTCTACACTGGCGCAAAGCACGCAGTTGTGTCCCAGGGACGGACCCGTCCTGCCGGACCCCACACCGATCCCCGCTCGCGCACGCACACGCCCCTCTGTTTGCACCCCGTGCCGGCGCACCGAGAAAGGCCCCCAGTCATGGCTGAGAACCAGACCTCCACCACAGAACTCACCTCGCAGTACATCGCGCAGGTGACGAACGACCTCGAGCGCAACACCAAGGAGCAGGACCGTATCGCGGGAGACATCTCAACCCTGAAGGAGCAGTTGCTCGCCCTGCAGCACGACCACACCGTCCTGGTGCAGATGCAGGAGGCCCTCGGCGGCCCGCGTCCCGCCGCGGACACCACCCCGGCCGCGCCCTCCGTCCCGAACCAGGCTTCCGCCCCGACGAAGCAGACCGGGCAGGCCAAGCCGAAGAAGGCGGCTGCCACGGGCGTGAAGAAGACCGCGGACAAGAAGACCCCTGCCAAGAAGCCTGCCGCGAAGGCACCCAAGTCGGCCGCCCAGCCCAGCCTTGTCGACCTCATCCGCGGACACCTGGAAAAGCAGAGCGAGCCGCGGTCGGCCGCCGAGATCACCACTGTGCTCTCCGAGGCCCACCCCGACCGCAACATCAAGACGACCGTGGTGCGCACCACCCTTGAGAACCTGGTCGCCAGGAGCAGCGCGCACCGCAACAAGCAGGGCAGCTCGGTCTTCTACACCGCCACCACCGAGCCCGCCGCCGCGCCCCAGGCCGCCGCGACGACCGACTGATCACCTGCGTCGGCGCCACTCCTCCGAGGTGCCGAAACCTGCGTGAGTTCCGTCCACACACACCGTTGTGTGTGCCGGGGCCGCCGCAGGCAGGATCTCAGCCTGCCGACGCAGACCGACGCCGCGAAGGAGCGGGCCGGACGCATCCGCACACGGCCCCTTCCTCGCCGGTCGACACGAGGAACCAACCATGCCGATCCCGTAGGGCTCACTGTCCACAGGGCTCACTGTCCACTCGGCGGGTGCAGGCGGGCGAACTCGTCCGCGAGCATGCCCATCAGGATCAGGTCGTGGTGCCGTCCGTCGAAGAACACATGGTCACGAAGGCGCCCCTCCTCGGTGAAACCGAGCCGGCGTTGCAGTGCCAGGGACGCCTCGTTGTGCGCGAAGACGCGCGCTTCGCACTTGTGGAAACGCCGCTCGGCGAACATGAAGCGCAGCAGCATCACAGCGGCCTCTGTCGCATACCCCTTGCGCCGATGGTCCGCGCCCATCGTGATGCCGTACTCGAACCACCCCGCACAGGTGTCGGCCTGGTGCGAAGCGACGACGCCGACCAGCTCGGCCGAGTCGACGGTTTCGATCGCCAGGGTGAAGCAGTCACCGTCGGACTTGGCGACCGACTGCTCCCTCGCCCGGTCCCGATGGCTCTCAGCGGAACGCGGCGGCTGCAACAGGTCCCCCAACCGCTCCTCGTCCGCGGCGAAGCGCATGAGCGAGGTCCAGTCGTCGGGCTCAACACCCCGCAGGCGTATGCGTTCACCGCTCCAGTACGATCCCATCCCTCATTTGATCACGCGGTGTCCAAGGTTGTTTCACCAGCCGGTCGGGCCCTTCTCGTACTCCGTGTGCATGGGCCCCTGTGTCCTCGTGGGCACCCCCATGCACGACAATCGAGCACCCACTGTCCCAACGACCGAGGAAACCACCGATGCCACATCGCCCCACCGTTTCGATCTCGGAGTTCTCCGTCGCCGACGGGGAGGCCGGGCCCTACGGCATCACCTGCGGGCCGGACGGTGCCTTGTGGTTCACCCTGGTTCACCACGGGCAGATCGGCCGCTTCACACTCGACGGCGGCACCACCACCCACCAACTGGAACCGGCGTCCGGCGGGCCCTCACTCATCACGACGGGTCCTGACGACGCACTGTGGTTCACCGAGTTCCGCGGGCACCGCGTCGGCCGCATCACCACCGCCGGGGACATCACCTCGTTCCGGTTGCCGACGCCGGACGCCGGGCCGTTCGGGATCGCCGCGGGCCCGGACGGCGCGTTGTGGTTCACCGAGGCCAACGCCGACCGCATCGGCCGCATCACCACCGAGGGACACGTCACCGAGTTCCCCATCCCGCTCTCGGGTGCCTTCCCGTCCGCCATCGCCGCCGGAGCGGACGGCCGTATGTGGTTCACCATGAACCAAGGGAACGCGATAGGCGCCGTGGGAGCCACGGGAGACGTCGTCGTCCACCCACTGCCCACACCCGACAGCGCTCCGGTCGGCATCACCGCCGGTACCGACGGCGCCCTGTGGTTCGTGGAGATCGGCGCCGGGCGGATCGGGAGGATCACGACGGAGGGGCAGATCGACGAGTTCGCCCTGCCCGACCATGCTTCCCGCCCGCACGCCATCGTCGCGGGAGCCGACGGCAGTTGCTGGTTCACCGAGTGGGGAGCCAACCGCGTCGGCCGGATCACCGCTGACGGCCACGTCGACGAGTACGACCTGCCCAGTGCGTCCTCGGAGCCCCACGGCATCGCACAGGGGGCCGACGGCGCGGTGTGGGTCGCCCTCGAAACCGGTGCGCTCGCCCGCCTCACGACTGGGTGAACCAGCAGTTCCCCGCAGGCCCATGGGCGCTGCGACGTGCCGTCGAGGGGGCGTCCCGGACGGCGACGTGGGCACGCCCCCGTTCCGGTCCGGGCGCGGAGCCTGTCCGGGCGGTGGGGCGTGCGGAGGTCACAGGAAGGCCGAGGTGACCGCCACGAACCGTTCGGCGTCGTCGAGCCAGGGGTAGTGGCCCGCTCCCGGCTGCACCACGAGCGTGGCGTCGGGGAACAGTGCCGCGAACTCGGCCGCCGACTCGGGAGGACTGTTGACGTCGAACTCTCCGGTGAGCAGCAGGACAGGCGCCTCGCGGTCGCGGAGCGCCGCACGAGTTGCCTCCGGGCTGAAGGCTCCCTCGGCCCCGAAGAGCGCGACGGCCTCCGGGTTGGCGGGCCGCCCTGCCCGATGGTGCTGTCGGGCCGCGGCATCCCACCGACCGTAGTAGAAGGGGGCGATGGCTTCCCAGTCGCTGCCCGTGCCCGCGGTGATCGCCTCCAGCGCGGCGAACGCCTCCGGGAACCACGGTTCGTCCCGCCGCCGCTGCGCGAGGTCGCGGCGCGTGCGCGCGGTGACTTCGACGCCCACCGCTCGCGGACCGGGGCCGATCAGGGCGAGCTTGCCGACGCGCTTCGGGTACCTCGCCACGTACTGCGTCACGATGCTCGTGCCCGCGGAATGACCCAGCAGGTCCAGCCGGGGAAGCCCGAGGTGTTCGCGCAGCGCCTCGATGTCGTCGACCATGCGGTCGCAGCGGTAGGAGGAGGTGTCGTCGGGAATCGCGGACCGCCCGGTGCCGCGGAGGTCCAGAACGATCAGCTGCCGGTGGGCGGACAGTCCGCCGAGGTCTCCGAGGTAGAGCGAGTCCGCGGGGCCGCCCGGGACGCAGACGAGCGGATGGCCGTCCCCGGTCACCCGGTAGGCGAGCCTGGTTCCGTCAGGGGCGTGGAAGGTGGGCATGGGCCGCATCCTGTCAGTCATAACCAGGTTGTACAACTCGGTTATGACCGAGTGGGGGTCCTGGTATATAACCGAGCCATGGCAGGGACGGACAGGGCGCGACACACCCCCGACACGCTCACCGACGAACAGGCGGAGCGGATGCTCGCCGACATGAACGAGGTCATCCGCGCGGGCGAGGAGATGCGACGCCTGCGCACCGAAATGATCAAGCTGTTCGCCGACTTCGGCTGGACCCAGGACAGGATCGCCCGCCTCACCGACATGAGTCAGCCCGCCGTGTCCAAGCAGGTGACGAAGTACAGGTCGGGCGAGCCGCTGCCACCGACCCGGCTCTCCCTCGACCAGCACGACGTTCCCTGGCTCGAAGGACGACTGTGGGGCCTCGCCGAGGAGATCTCCGAAACCTGTGGGGAGACCGCCCGCTGCACCCGTCACGTCCACGCCCTGGCCCGGGGAAGGAAACACTTCACCCCTCAGACCGTCGACGAACTGCGGCGCCTCGTCGAAGAGGACCTGAGACGGCACGCGGCACGGATGCCGCGCGGCTACCGGGACGCCTACGACGAGATCAGCCGCGGACTCGACGTCCCCACGAAGACCACCACCACGGGGTCGCCCTCCGTGCGCCGCACGCTCGCCCACCGCATCCAGCGCGACCGGCTGAGGGACGACGCCTGAACGCCGGTCGGGCCAACGGCACGTACGGCTCGGTTCACAGGACCGCGAACGCCCCGGAGGCTACGTCACCAGGACGTCCGGAGAAGCCCGTCAGTGCGACTCACGGCTCACCTCGGAGCCGCTGGAGCCGATGAGGAAGTCGAGGTCGGCGCCGGTGTCGGCCTGGAGGACATGGTCGACGTAGAGGCGTTCCCAGCCGCGGCGGGGCCTCGCGAACCCGGCGACGGTCGCCTCGGTGGGCGTCCTGCGGGCGAGTTCGTCGGCCGGTACGTCGACCTCGATCCGGCGCGCCGCGACGTCGAGAGCGATGAAGTCCCCGGTACGCACGAGGGCGAGGGGCCCGCCTGCCGCGGCTTCCGGGGCCACGTGCAGGACGACGGTGCCGTAGGCGGTGCCGCTCATCCGGCCGTCGCAGACCCGGACCATGTCACGGACTCCCTGTTCGAGGAGCTTCTTCGGCAGAGGCATGTTCGACACCTCGGGCATGCCCGGGTAGCCCTTGGGACCGCAGCCCCGCAGGACGAGGACGGAGTCGGCGTCCACGTCGAGGCCGGGGTCGTCGATGCGGGCGTGGAAGTCCTCGA
Organism: Streptomyces sp. BV286; assembly: GCF_019090165.1. Lineage (GTDB taxonomy): Bacteria > Actinomycetota > Actinomycetes > Streptomycetales > Streptomycetaceae > Streptomyces. Next base: position 136,418 of record NZ_JAHRIB010000143.1, on the reverse strand, counting down.
CGCTGTCGAAGACGACCGCCCGGCCTCGATGGCGCAGCAGGTGCGGGGAGGCGGCGGCCGGCTTGATGAGGGCTCCGTCGGGAGCGAGGTTGCCGCGCAGGACTGCGATGCCTCCCTCGGCGACCAGCGGCTCGGCGCGGGTGCGGATGACCTCGCTGTCCCAGATCGGGGCGTCGTCGAGGCCCTCCACCAGAGGCTTTCCGGTGACGGTCAGCGCGTCCGGGTCGAGCAGGTCGCGTACCTCGCGCAGGACGGCGAGCAGGCCCCCGGCACGGTGGAAGTCCTCCATGAGGAAACGGCCGGCAGGCTGGAGGTCGACCAGGACCGGCACGCGGGAGCCGATGCGGTCGAAGTCGTCGAGCGACAACTCGATGCCCAGCCGTCCCGCGATCGCCAGGAGGTGGACGACCGCGTTGGTCGAACCGCCGATGGCGGCCAGCGCGACGATCGCGTTGCGGAAGGACGCCTTGGTCAGGAACGTCGCGGGTCGCCGGTCCGCGCCCACCATGTCCACCGCCAGCCGGCCGGTGTGGTGCGCGGCCTCCAGCAGCCTGCTGTCGGGGGCGGGCGTGCCGGCCACGCCGGGGACGACCGTGCCCAGCGCCTCCGCCACCAGCGCCATCGTCGAGGCGGTGCCCATGGTGTTGCAGTGCCCGCGGCTGCGGATCATCGACGACTCGGAACGTACGAACTGCTCCTGCGAGAGCGTGCCCGCCCGGACCTCCTCCGACAACTGCCACACCCCGGTGCCACAGCCCAGCAGACCGCCTCGGAAGCTGCCGTTGAGCATCGGCCCGCCCGGAACCACGACCGCGGGGAGGTCCACCGAGGCGGCGGCCATGAGCAGTGAGGGGATCGTCTTGTCGCAGCCGCCGAGCAGGACGACACCGTCGATGGGGTTGGCGCGCAGCATCTCCTCGGTGGCCATCGCAGCCATGTTGCGCCACAGCATCGCGGTGGGCCGCACCTGTGTCTCACCGAGCGACACGACAGGCAGGTCCAACGGGATCCCGCCCGCCTCGTACACACCGTTGCGCACCGAGGCCGCGACCTCGTTCAGGTGCGCGTTGCAAGGGGTCAGGTCCGAGGCGGTGTTGGCGATGGCGATCTGCGGCCGGCCGGTGAAGGCGTCCCCCGGAACACCTCTGCGCATCCAGGCCCGGTGGATGTAGGCGTTGCGGTCCTGACCTGCGTACCACTGGTCGCTCCGGAGCTCCACCTGGAACCTCTTTCAACAGTCGGTACGACGGTCTAGAGTCTGGAACGCCATGAAGCATACGCAGACGGACCCGTCCGAGAAGCCTGTCGCCCGCATCGGCGTCCTCGGCGAACACGTCGGCACAGGCACCCCGCCCGGCGGCGGCGCGGCCTTCACTCCGCCCGCCCACCTCAAGCCCGGAGACGTCACGGAACTGGGCGTCGGGCAGCTCGGTATGCAGCGCCGGCACGTCCTGGTTCCCCGGTGAGCGGTCGGCACATGCGCGCCTTCGTACTGACCGCGCCGGGCACCTACGAAGTCCGGGAGGTACCCGCGCCGGTGGCCCGGCACGGCGAGGTCGTCGTCGACGTCGAACGGGCCGGGGTGTGCGGCACCGACATGGAGTTCTTCACCGGAGAGATGGCCTACCTCCACCAAGGCCACTCCTCCTACCCCGTACGGCCGGGCCACGAGTGGGCCGGCCGCGTCACCGCCGTCGGCGAGGGCGTCGACCGCGACTGGCTGGGGCGCCGCGTCATGGGCGACACCATGCTCGGGTGCGGCAACTGCCGGCGTTGCCTGCGCAGCCGGCAGCACGTGTGCGAGAAGCGGAGCGAGGTCGGCATCCGTGGAGCACGACCCGGGGCTCTGGCGGAGCAACTGGCCGTACCGGCCTCCTCGTTGCACGCCCTGCCCGACTCCGTCGACGCCGTCCTGGGCGCGCTCGTGGAACCGGGCGGCAACGCCCTGCGCGCCGCCCGGGCAGCCGTGCCCCGCCCCGGGGACCGCGCCCTGGTCCTCGGACCGGGGACCATCGGTCTGCTGGTCGCGCTGTTCCTGCGGGCCGCCGGCGAGGAAGTGCACCTCATGGGCACCACCGACGAGTCGCTCGCCTTCGCCCGCGGTCTGGGCTTCGACCATGTGTGGACGGAGGACTCCCTGCCGGATCTGCCCTTCGAGGCGGTCGTGGACGCCACGAACGCCGTCCATCTGCCCGCGCGGGCACTGGAAGTCGTCGAGCCGGGCGGCCGCCTCGTCTGCATCGGGCTGGCCGCCACACCCAGCCGCGTCGACACCCGCACCCTCGTCCTGAAGGACGTGACCGCGGTCGGTGTCCTGTCCGCCTCCCCCGGCCTGGACGAAACCATCCGCGCATACGCGGACGGCCGTGTCGACCCCAGACCGCTCGTCGCCGCCACCGTAGGTCTCGACGACGTCGGCCCCGTCCTTTCGGGAGAACGCCCCGCGACCGCGGGACCCGGCCCCAAGATCCATGTCGACCCACGGACTGGTGCGGCGCCGACGGCTACATGAGCGATCTCGCCGCCCTCATCGACCTGCCGGACTCGCTCGCCGTCTGACGGACACCACGGGCGTCGGAGAGGTCGGCGACTCGCCGGAAGTGGCGACACGCGGGAACGCGGGGCCCTCAGCCCGTGACCGGGTGCATTGTCAGTGGTGGCAGGCAGGATGACCCCATGACCACACCAGCTGCAGTGATCGTGGATGCCGCCGCCTACGCGCAGGCGGTCGAAAACGCGGTGAAGGCCTCCGCCGCGTACTACACGGGCGGCACATCGCCCATGGACGACGACACCTACGACCGGCTGGTGCGCGCCATCACCACCTGGGAGACGGGGCACCCCGACCAGGTGCTGCCCGACTCCCCGAGCGGCAAGGTCGCCGGTGGTGCGGTGGAAGGCGATGTGCCGCACACGGTGGCCATGCTCAGCCTGGACAACGTGTTCTCGCCCGACGAGTTCACCGCCTGGACGGCGTCGCTGGCCCGGCGCATCGGCCACGACGTGGAGCGGTTCAGTGTCGAGCCGAAGCTCGACGGCCTGGCGATCGCCGCCCGCTACACCCACGGCCGCCTGGACCGACTGATCACCCGCGGGGACGGGACGGCCGGGGAGGACGTCTCGCACGCGATCGGCACCGTCGAGGGTCTGCCCGAAGCCCTGACCGAGCCCGTCACGATGGAGGTCCGCGGTGAAGTACTGATGACCACAGCCCAGTTCGAGCATGCCAACGAAGTGCGCACCGCGCACGGCGGACAGCCCTTCGCGAATCCACGCGGCGCCTCGGCGGGCACCCTGCGGGCCAGGGAGCGCGCCTACACCGTGCCGATGACGTTCTTCGGGTACGGCCTGCTGCCCCTGGCCGACACGGACACCGAACTCGCCGGGCGGCTGCGCGAGCTGCCCCACAGTGAACTGATGGCCCGCGCCGCCGAGCTCGGGGTGAACACCACCGCGGGCACCGCCGTTCCCAGTACCACCGCGGACACCGCGGAGCAGGTCCTGGCCCGGGTGCAGGAGATCGCGGCGTTGCGCGCGAGCCTGCCGTTCGGTATCGACGGGATCGTCATCAAGGCGGACCTGGCCGCCGACCAGCAGGCCGCCGGATCCGGCACGCGCGCTCCACGATGGGCGATCGCCTACAAGCTGCCGGCGGTGGAGAAGATCACTCGGCTGCTGGAGGTGGAGTGGAACGTCGGCCGCACGGGCATCATCGCCCCCCGCGCCGTGCTCGAACCGGTCGTCATCGACGGGGCCACCATCACCTACGCCACCCTCCACAACCCTGCCGACATCACCCGGCGCGACCTGCGCCTGGGCGACCACGTCATGGTCCACCGCGCCGGTGACGTCATCCCCCGTATCGAGGCACCCGTCGCCCACCTGCGCACCGGCTCCGAACAACCCATCGCCTTCCCCGAAGTGTGCCCGCGGTGCGGCGCCGGCATCGACACCAGTGAGCAGCGCTGGCGCTGCGAGAACGGCCGCAACTGCCATCTGGTCGCCTCCCTCTCGTACGCTGCCGGCCGCGACCAGCTCGACATCGAAGGTCTCGGCCACACCCGCATCATCCAGCTCGTCGAAGCCGGACTCGTCACGGATCTCGCGGATCTGTTCACCGTCACACGCGACCAGCTCCTGAGTCTGGAACGGATGGGTGAGACGAGCACCGACAACCTCCTCGCGGCGATCGGGACCGCCAAGGGAAGACCGCTGTCGAGGGTCCTGTGCGCACTGGGTGTGCGCGGCACGGGCCGCTCGATGTCCCGCCGCATCGCCCGTCACTTCGCCACGATGGACCACCTCCGCGCAGCCGACGTCACGTCGATGCAGCAGGTCGAGGGCATCGGCACCGAGAAGGCCCCGTCCATCGTCGCCGAGCTCACCGAACTCGCCCCGCTCATCGACAAACTCGTCGCCGCCGGGGTGAACATGACAGAGCCCGGTGCCACTCCGCCGAGTCCGGCGGCCACCGATGACGCCACGGACGACACGCAGACGGCGCAGGGCTCGGAAGACTCCGAACCGACGGGCGGGCCACTGGCCGGCATGACGGTGGTCGTGACCGGCGCGATGACCGGGGCGCTGGAGAAGCTCAGCCGCAACCAGATGAACGAACTCGTCGAACGCGCCGGCGGCCGCTCCTCCTCCAGCGTCTCCAAGAAGACCACCCTGGTGGTTGCCGGAGAGGGAGCCGGATCCAAGCGCGCCAAGGCCGAGTCCCTCGGCATTCGCCTGGCCACCCCTGAGGAATTCGCCACCCTGGTCAGCGAGCATCTCGAATAACCCGCGTCCCCGGGCGGCGACACGTCGCGATCCGCGGCTCAACTGGCGTACGGCCGGCGGCCGGTCGGCCCGTCGGACCCGGCCAATGAGTTCGACCTCGACCAGCAGCTCGGGGAGCGCGAACCGCGGGGCCGACCGGGCCTGTGCACAAGCAGAAGACGAAACACTTAGGAGAATCGATGCGCACCCTGATCAGCACCGCCTTCGTCTCGCTCGACGGCGTCGTGGAAGCCCCGGGCGGCGAGGCCGGCTACCGGAACGCGGGATGGACCTTCAAGGACGTGGAGTTCCTCCCGGACGCGTTCGCCATCAAGGGCCGGGAGCAGCAGGAAGCCACCGCGATGCTGCTGGGCCGGACCAGCTACGAGGCGTTCAGTCCTGTCTGGCCGGACATGGAGGACTTCTCCGACTACAAGGCGATGCCGAAGTACGTCGTCTCCACCAGCCTCACCGACGACGACCTGGTGCCGAACTGGGGCCGGACCACGATCCTGCGCTCGCTCGACGACGTCGCCGCGCTGAAGGAGACCGAGGGCGGCCCGATCATCATCCACGGCAGCGCCACCCTCAACCGCGGCCTCTCGGACGCCGGCCTGATCGACCGTTACCACCTGCTCGTCTTCCCGCTCCTGCTCGGCGCGGGCAAGCGTCTGTTCAGCGACACGGACAAGGACACCCAGAAGCTGCGGCTCGTCGAGCACGAGGCGTACGCCAACGGCCTGCAGATGAACGTGTTCGACGTCGTCCGCTGACGATGCCCAACGCCCGCAGAACCGGCTGCCTCGGGACGAACGCCTTGGCACGGAAGCCTCGGGACGGACGCCTTGGGGAGAGTGCCCCAGTTCACACGTCGGGCGGCGCCGGGGGCGGAACAAGCCGGGCTGGTTGACCGTTCATCCTTATGTGGCTGCGGAGGGGACAGTGTCCCCGGGCCTCACCCATAGCCCATGGGGACGATCGTTCGGCTGAAGCCCCATGGAGCCCTCCGCCGAGAGGCGACCGCCCCTCCGCAGTCCACCGCACACGGCCCCGGCTGGTCTCCCCCGTCCAGTCGGGGCTTTCTTCTGTGCAAGGCCGGTTTCTTTCACCCTGCCAGCGTCCGCCGGGGCTGCGGCGGGCGGAACGGGCAGCTTCCCGCAGGCCTCGCCCCGGAGCCGCTGGCGCGGCACGGGGCCGCTGGCGCGGGGACGGTGCCGCTGGCGCGGGACGGGGCCGCCATGACAGGCTCTGCGTCGCTCGTGAACAGGCCGTGGGTGAGGGGAACTCCGTGGACACGCAGACGTGGGACGCGCTGGTCGCATCGATGAAGAAGGCGTACACCGCGGATCTGGCCCAGGGGACGGTGCCCCGCCCGGTCATCATGCCGCTGGTGCGCGGCGAACTGGTCGGACTCGTCTGGCTACGCGCCACAGAGCCCGGCGAGGACGCCATGACCGGGATCGTCGAGCTCTCCAACGTCGCCGCTGCCGCCGAAGCCGACGAGGTCGTCCTCGCCTGGGAGACCAACGAGGTCGCCACCGCGTGCCGGCTTCCGGCCACCGGCCCGACTCCCTGCCTGAACCTGGTACACGCCACCAAGGACGGCCACGTACTGCACCAGCTCCCCTACACGCACCAGCCCCTGGATCCCTCACTCGGCGGTCCGGCCCCGGCCGGGCCTCTGTGGCTCCCCGCTCTCGGGCCGCACCCGGACGCTGAACTCGCCCCGCCGATCCAGGCCGCCCTCACCTACTCCTTCACCCCGCTGGAACTCGACCACCCCTCGCCCTTCGGCGTCACCGTCCTCCTGATGGAGGACGACGGCTACACCATCCACCTCACCGACACCTTCACCCCTTGACCAGGCGTACCGCGCAGGCGACCGGGCGACCTCACACAAGGGCGAACGCCGATTGCCGTTGTCGTCCCGCCGCAGCGGGGTATACGGAGCTGTGCACGGACCGCATCACCGCTCCCGCCACAGGAGAAGAGCCATGGCTGGCATTTTGAACAAGATCAAGCAGTTCGCCAGGAGCCCGCAGGGCCGGCGCACCATCGAACAGGCGCGCCGCGCCTCCGCCGATCCGCGCCGCCGCGCACAGGCCCAGCGGCTCCTGGGAAAGCTGCGCGGACGACGCTGACCCCGGCCGCGGCCCGCCCTCGGCCGCCGACGTCACCCGGCTGCTCGTCGGTAGCCACTCCGATCGGAGCAGCCGGGGGCCGCCGAGCGACCTCGTACACGGTTCTCCCCACGCAAAAACCCCATCCGCAGAACGCGGATGGGGTTTTGTGGAGCGCCGGGCAGGCCTTGCACCTGCATTTCCCCGCAGGAAGCGGGGCGTCTTTCCTTGGACCACCGACGCGAGACGCATCAGCCGACTGGCCGTGTGCTCAAGATCAAGTGTAGCAGCCTCTGACGGCCCTCGAACCGCACCGTGACGGGCGGTCAGAATCACCTAGGACAGGACCACGGCGAGACGCTCGGCGCCCGGCCCGGACACGTTCTTCAGCCCGGCGGGCCGCCCGGTCGTCACGAGCAGCAGGTCCCCCACGGGGCCCCGGGCCTCGTCCGGGCCCTTGCCCGCCGACCAGTCCGCGTCCGTCGCCACCAGCCGAACCCCCTGCAGCCGCTTGCGGGCCCCGTAGAACGGGCTCGCCACCACGTGCCCGATCGCCGCGACCACCTGTTCCTCGGGCATCGCGCGCTCCTTTCCGAGGGGACGCGCGATGTCCTGCCCGTGGACCAGGAAGTCGACGAGCGGATCCAACGGCGCGGCCATGGGAGCACGGCGGTCCGAACCCGCCGTTTCACGGATCTGCCCGATGAGTTCCGCCGCGCCGAATCGGCCTGCCCGCTCCCGGGCGAGGTCGAACTCCATCCGGTCCCAGTTGCCGCGTGCCCGGACGACACCCTTGATCATGTCCGGCCATCCGGTGCGCGTGGACAGGGTCAGATGGGCCGCCACGTCGTGCACCGTCCAGCCGGCGCAGAGCGAGGCCGACTTCCAGTCGTCGTCCTCGAGACCCTCGAGGAAGTCGGCGACGCTCAGCCGCTCGTCCCTCGTCCAGGAGAGAACTCGCTCACGGTCCATGCCCGATTCTCCTCACGTGGCGTGCGGACCGAAGCAGGGGCCGCACCCTCCCACCGCCATCCGATTGCGGCGGTAACGCTGTAACGACCCGGGTCCGCGGGCAAACTGATCGACCCGGCCACTGTGACCCACGCCACTTCCGAACGGACGGCAGGGGCAACGCGGCTCGCGGGCCATCTCCGCCGCGAGCGCTCCCGTCCGCGCTGCCACAAGCACTCCCGTCCGCCCCGCTTCATGCCTACGGCTCGTCACCAGTGCGTACACGGGTAGTCGTTCGACCCGGAGCCGACGCAAGACCGCTCAGAACAATGGCCCGTTTGCCGACGGCGGAGGCGGATACCCGGACCTCATGGCTGGATCGAACAATAAAACGACGAACGGACAGTCGCCCACCGCGCATGCGCGAGCGGCGAAGAAGACCGTGACCGAAGGTGCCGCGGCACCGGCGAAGGAGTCACAGGAGGCTGCCACCGAGGCGGTGAAGAGCGCCGGGGATGCTGCCGGGGCCGCCGGCCGCGGCAGCAAGGAAGCCCTGGTGAACCTCAGCGGAGCCGCATCGCAGAAGGCCAGGGAAACGGCCAAGGTGGTGCAGGGCACCGTCTCGACGGCCGCCCAGCAGACGGTCGGGAAGGCCGGCCTCGCCTGGACGCTTCTGAAGGCCAGGAAGGTCGTGGCAGCCGCCGCCGGCGCGGGGGCCGCCACCGTGGTCGTGTGCTCCTACACGGTGGGCCGTCGTGCCGGTCTGCGGCAGCGCGGTCCACTCTCCCGCCTCAGCGGTGGCCGTCTCTGAGAGACGACGCCCTCTGGGCACCTGCTCGCAGGCCCGTCGGAGCCCTCGGCTCCGGCGGGCCTGTTCGCGCGCGGCCGCACTCTCCCGGGTACGGAGGGGCTCGGTTCCACATGGTTCCACGGGCACCGCGCGCCGAGCCTCGTGCCCGGCGTCCACCCCGTGTATCGGGGCGACGGTTACCTGTGCGTCGGGACGACGGTCACGCGGTCCGGAACCTGATCTCCCTGCTGTGCGTCGTTACGGGCACGTCGTGCGCTCAGGACCTGGAGCGAGGACGCATCCGGGACGGACGGTCAGGGCTTGGTGGAGCGAGTGAGCGGCAGTGGGACGACGGGGCCGAGGACCGGGACGCTCCTGCGGTGGCGGCCCGTCCTCCGGCGTCGTCCGAGGCCGGACACGGGAGGTTCTTCGCGCTGGGCCCGTGGGCGGGTGCTCGCGGTGTCGGCCGTCCTGACCGCTGCGCTGCTGGCGTTCCACTCCGCGGTGCCCAACACGGTCGGCCGCTTGGGCAGCCTGCTGGAGACGTTTCTGCCCTGGCTCGGTCTGGCCGTGCCCCTGCTGCTCGTATGGGCGCTACTGCGCCGCTCGGTGACCGCGCTGGTGGCCCTGCTGCTGCCCGCAGCTGTGTGGGGGCACCTGTTCGGCGGACGGTTCCTGGCCGAGGGCCGGGGCGCACACGATCTCACCGCGGTCCAGCACAACGTCAGCGACGAGAACACCGACCCGGCGGGCACCGTCGGCACCCTGCTCGAGGGTTCGCCGGATTTGGTCGCGCTGGAGGAGCTGACACCTTCCGCCTTGCCGGCCTACGAGAAGGCGCTGGCAACCACCCACCCCTATCACGCGGTCGAGGGGACGGTCGGGCTGTGGTCGAAGCATCCCCTGTCGGCCGCCCGGCCGGTGGACATCAGGCCTGAGGGCATCGACGAGAGTTGGAACCGCGGGCTGCGGGCCACCGCACGCACCCCATGGGGCGACATCGCGGTGTACGTGGCCCACCTTCCCTCGGTCCGGCTCGGGTGGAAGGGCCTCGATTCCGGTCGGCGCGACGAGAGCGCCGGGCTGCTGGGGGCGGCCCTCGCGGACGAGAGGCTCGACAGGGTGATCCTGTTGGGCGACCTCAACAGCACGGTGGACGACCGGGGTCTGGACCCGGTCACCTCCCGGATGGACTCGACAGGGCGGGCCTTCGCCTTCAGCTGGCCCGCGTCGTTCCCCGTGTCCCGGATCGACCACGTCATGGCCCGCTCCGGGACCGTCACGAACGTACGGACCCTGCCCGCCACCGGCAGTGACCATCTGCCGGTCGCCGTGGACATCGGCCTCGACCGCGCCTCCGGCAGGGACCGCGGACGATGAGCCCAGGGCGCTGACGCCCAAGGCGGTGACGCCCAGGGTGGCAACGACGGTCGTGCGCCGGGCCGCCAGGCCCTCAGGTCTGCCGCAACGGCTCGTACGCCTCCGCACCGACGCCGAACGTCCAGGCCACGCCCTCACGGGCCGTGCGGGTCGTCGGCGGCACCCTCAGCCAGTAGGTGCGGCTCGTACCGTCCGGTTCCGGCGTGGAGTTGACGACCTCGACCATCACGACATCCTCGTCGCCGACGAGTTCGACCCGCCACAGCACCCCCGTCTCGTCGCGGTGGACTGGAACCGCGCCGGACTCGTCCAGATACCGGTCGTAGCCGTAGTGCTCCAGCATCACCCGGCGCAGTTCGGCGTTCTCCTCGCCGCGGATGCGCTCGGGGGTCAGATGGGTCAGTTCGTCGAGGAAGTCCCGCGGAACGGGCATGCCCCGCCAGGCGTACAGCTCGAATCCGTCCCCGTAGGCGAGCGCCGGGCCGTCGCCTCGGTCCAGCCTTCCGGCTTCGTCACGGTGCAGGGTCAGGGGGCGTTCGCTGACGACCGCCGCCTTCTCGTAGGGCCACCACCAGCCCGCCTCGCGTGCCACCGCGGCCAGGCCCCCCAGGGGACTGTCGTCCCCGGAGTCGAACGCGCACAGCCAGGCCGCGTCGTGCTGGCCCAGGGCCGCGTCCAGGAGAAGCAGGCGGACCTGGGTCTCCTCCCGGCGGTCGTCGGCGAGTTCGTCCACGATCCCCGCCCGTACCCGGTCGACCAGGGTGCGGGTCGACTCCCACAGGCCCGCTCCCGTGGCGCGCCAGTGGCCACTCCATCCCGTCGGTCCCAGCTCCTCGTGCAGCCGCGCCCGCGCGGCGGCCCAGGGCGCCCTCAGCACGGCGTCGCGGACGCTCGCACCGAACGGGTCCGCCTGCGAACCGGCCGACCGCTCCGCCGTCATGAGTGTCCGCACCGCCTCGCGGGGCGAGCTCGTCCACACGATGAGGCCGGGCGCGGCCAGTCCGGCCTGCCGGTAGGCGAGTCGTACGCCCTCCTCGGCCGCCGCCCGGTCACCCGGTCCTGTCGCCGCTGCCGCCGTCCGCCAACTGCCCTGGTCCATCGATCCCGTTCCTCTCCCGAATCCTGTGCCGGGCCGCACCCGCGTGCCGTCGCCCGGTCCTGCGCTTCGCCTGTCCGCTCCGGGACCCTGAGCCCTGGTGCCCTCTCCGCGTCGGCCCACGTCCGCGCTGCGGCCGGGGCGGCGGGGTTGCGTCCTCGTCAGTCGGCGACGATGCGCACCGAACCCGGCACGTACTCCCGTTGCCGGATCACCCGGTACCAGCCTTTCGGGAGCGAGATCGCCGCGTGCTCCTCGTGTACGACACGGGCTCCGTCGGGCACATGCAGCAGCATCGGCCCGAACAGGCCGGCCTCCCGGATCAGCCGTCCCGGACCGACCACGGCATGGGCGTGGCCGGTGACTTCGCCCAGTGCCAGGACGAGTCTGCCGCGGCCGTCGCGCGGTTCGGACACCGCTCCGGCCGCGTGCTCGGGCACCGCGCTCTCGGCCAGCGCCACGATCAGGACGTCTCCTTGCCGGTACATGGGTCTCCTCCCGATGTGGCACACCGTGTGCCATGAGAAGGACCGTAGAGGCGGGCACTGACAATCGCCTTCGCCGGCAGGGTCACCGCGCCCGGCGCCGTACGTGACGTGTCGACCCGGCCTTGTGCGGCGGGGCAGTTGGGCGACGAGAGGGCCCCCTGTCCACAGCGCTGTCAGTGGCGCTTGGTAGAACTCCGTTACCTGGATGCGGTCGGCGCGCACCGGGATCAGGGCCTCGACCGCCGATCCACCGACCTCAGCACGAAGGAGCGGGCGCGCATGACCATCGGTAGCCACCTCAAGGAGTTCCACGGCCTGCCGGCCTTCACCTTCCCGGGAGTCGGTGACACGTCGCCCGAGGCGCCCTCGCTTCCCTCGCCCGAGTCCGTGGCCTGGCGCATCGGGGTGGACGCCTACGACGCCGAGGAGGAGTGGGAGGAGGCCTTCGCGCGCTTTCTGGACTCCGTCGACACCGAGCGGGTGCGCGCGCTGATCGTGGGCGCGTGGAGCGAGGCGTACGAAACGGCCCCCGACGAACTGATCAAGGCGCTGGTGGCGGCCCGGGACCGGCTGCCCGCGCTGCGCGGCCTGTTCTTCGCCGACATCGTGATGGAGGAGTGCGAGATCTCCTGGATCGTCCAGGGCGACATGGGCCCGGTCCTCGAAGCCTTCCCCGGCCTCGAGGAGTTCGGGGTCCGCGGCGGCAACCAACTGGTGTTCCCGGCCGTCCGCCACGAGCGGCTGCGGAAGCTGACCGTCGAGACCGGCGGGATGCCCGCCGAGGCGGTGCGCGGCGTCGCCGCCAGTGACCTCCCCGCCCTCGTCGAACTCGATCTGTGGCTGGGCACGTCCGAGTACGGGGGCGACGCCGACGTGGCCGACCTCGAGCCCGTCCTCGCGGGGACCCGGCTGCCCCGCCTCACCCGGCTCGCCCTGCGCAACAGCGAGATCCAGGACGCCATCTGCACCGCACTCGCGTCCGCGCCCGTGGTGGCACGCCTGGAGGAGCTCGACGTCTCCATGGGAGTGCTCACCGACGACGGCGCGACCGCGCTGCTGACCGGTCAGCCGTTGACCCACCTCAAGAAGCTCGACCTGCACCACAACTACCTCAGTGCGGCCCTGCGCACACGGCTTCTGGAGACCCTGGAGCCCGCAGGTGTGCAGGTCGACGCCGACCAGGACGACGCCGAGTCGGACGAGGACTCAGACGGCGAGGTCTGGCGTTTCGTCGCCGTGGGCGAGTAGCGCGCGAAGTCCGGACGAGGGGAGGGAAACGGCATGGGCCGCAGTGGAACGGCGGACGCACCGCCGAAGTGGGTGGTCGTCGCCAACGGGGACAACCGAAGGGTGGGCCTGTTCACCGCGGCCGCCGAAGCCGCCGGGCACGGCACGCCCCGGGTCGTCGAGTGGCATGACGTACTGCGCGAGGGCGGACACGACTTCGCCGACGACGAGGTGGTCCGCCTCGACTCCCCGGGTGAGAAGGCCGAGGTGGACGCCCTGCTGCGGGGCATGGACGATCCGACGCGGGTGGAGGGTTCCGCACACTGGTACGCCCGCTTCCTCGACTGTGTCGCCTCGCTGCGTGGCGGCAGGCGCCTCGACGACCCGGCGGACCTGGCCGTGATGTTCGACAAGCGGCTCTGCCACGAACGGCTCGCGCGCGCCGAGGTGCCCGTGCCGCCGTCCCCCACTTCGGGTGGCCTCACACCGATCCGGGGCTGGTCGGACGTGCGGGACGTCATGGAGGCGGCGGGCATGAGGCGTGTCTTCGTCAAGCTCACCCACGGTTCGTCCGCCTCCGGTGTCCTGGCCGTCGAGAGCACCGCCTCGGGCAGGATCCGCGCCACGACGTCGGTCGAGCGCGCCGAGGACGGCCGTCTGCACAACTCGCTGCGGGTGCGCCGCTACACGACGGAGCGGGACATCGCCTCGATCGTCGACGCCCTGGCGCCCGACGGGCTGCATGTCGAGCGATGGCTGCCGAAGGCGTCACTCGGCGGCAGGTCGGCCGACCTGCGCGTCGTGGTCGTCGACGGCCGTGCCACGCACGCCGTGGTCCGCACCAGTCGCTCTCCCCTGACCAACCTCCATCTCGGCGGCACGCGGGGTGATCTGGCGGCCGTACGGGCGCTCGCGGGCGACCGGTGGGCCGCGGCCCTGGAGACCGGTGAGCGGGCCGCTGCCTGCTTCCCGGGCACCCTGTGCGTCGGCGTCGATCTGCTGCCCGCCATCGGCTGGCGCCGCTTCGCCGTCGGCGAGGTCAACGCGTTCGGTGACCTGCTCCCCCGCCTGACCGGTCTGCCGGGCAGCGGGGCGGAGGGCCTGGACACGTACGCCGCACAGGTCGCCGCGGCCGGAGCCTTCCTCCGCGGCCCCCGTCCCGACCGACCCTCGACAGGCAGGCAGTCCGGCCCGCCCGCGTCACCGCACGACCTGCCAAGGACAGCCCATGCCCCAGCCTGACCCAGGCCCCGCACCGTCCCCGACCGACGCTCCTCCTGCCACCACCGACTCCACCGGTACGGCTCGCACGCCCGACGCCCCGGACATGAACGAGGTGGTGGGGCGGGACGACCTGCTGCTGCTCACCCTGGACACCCTCCGATACGACGTCGCGGTGGAACTCGCCGCCGCCGGCCGCCTGCCCCACCTGGCCGCCCACCTCCCAGGCGGCACCTGGGAGAAGCGGCACGCCCCCGGGAGCTTCACCTACGCCTCCCACCAGGCGATGTTCGCCGGTTTCCTCCCGACCCCCGATGCGCCCGGTCCGCATCCGCGACTGTTCGCGGCCCGGTTCGCCGGCAGCGAGTCGACCGCGGACGGCACGTTCGTCTTCGAGACCCCGGATCTCGTGTCCGCCCTGGCCGCGCGCGGCTACCGCACGGTGTGCGTCGGCGGTGTCGGCTTCTTCAACAAACAGGGCGCCCTGGGCGGCGTCCTGCCCGGATTCTTCCAGGAGAGCCACTGGGAGCCGGAGTTCTCCGTGGCCTCACCGACCTCCTTCGAGGCGCAGGTCGCACGCGCCGAGAAGACGGTCAGGGAACTCCCTCCGGAACAGCGGCTGTTCCTCTTCCTCAATGCCTCCGCGCTGCACCAGCCCAACTGGTTCCACCTCCCGGGAGCGACCCGTGAGGCGGGAGACAGCCGCCTCACCCACGCCGCGGCGCTGGAGTACGTCGACCGCCACGTCGGGCGACTGTTCAGCGCGATGAGTTCGCGTCGCCGATGCTTCGCGATCGTCTGCTCCGACCACGGCACCGCCTACGGGGACGACGGTTACACCGGCCACCGCCTCGGTCACGAATCCGTATGGACCGTTCCCTACGGCCACTTCTTCCTGGAGCCGCCCGCATGACCGTCACTTTCACGGGCACCTCCGTCACGCTGCCCCGCCCGTACCAGAGTTATACGTACGCGTACCCGCACAAGACCGCCTACCGGCCCCTCGACCCGGAGCCCCGGCTCGCGGACCTGTGGGCCGGAGAGTCGCGGCAGTCGCTGTCGCTGTACCTGCACATCCCGTTCTGCGAGATCCGCTGCGGCTTCTGCAACCTCTTCACCCGCATCGGCGCCCCGGACGATCTGACGAGCCGGTACCTGGACGCGGTGCGGCGCCAGGCCGCCGCCGTACGCGAGGCCCTGGGCGACGAGGAGCCCTCGCGGTTCGCCAACGCCGCTTTCGGCGGCGGCACTCCGACCTACCTGGAGGCCGCGGAGCTGGAGCGGCTCTGCGACATCGCCGAACAGGAGATGGGCGTGGACCTGCGGGCCGTCCCGCTGTCCGTGGAGGCATCGCCCTCCACGGCCACGGCCGACCGGCTGGCCGTGCTGGCCGAGCGGGGCACCACGCGCCTGAGCCTCGGCGTGCAGAGCTTCGTCGAGGAGGAGTCACGCGCCGCAGTACGCCCGCAGCGCAGGGACGACGTCGAGGCGGCCCTGGCCCGCATACGCGAAGCCGCCGTCCCCGTCCTGAACATCGACCTCATCTACGGCATCGACGGCCAGACGGCCGCCAGTTGGCGGTACTCCCTCGACGCGGCCCTGTCCTGGCGCCCCGAGGAGATCTACCTCTACCCCCTCTACATACGCCCGCTCACCGGACTGGGCCGCCACTGCGACCCCCGGGCGGCCGACCGGCAATGGGACGAGCAGCGCCTGCGCCGCTACCGGGAGGGCCGCGACCATCTCCTCTCGCACGGCTACGAGCAGGTGTCGATGCGCATGTTCCGGCGGACGGACGCACCACCGCAGGGCCCGGACGACTACGCCTGCCAGACCGACGGCATGATCGGCCTGGGCTGCGGCGCCCGCTCGTACACCTCCCGGCTGCACTACTCCTTCGACTACGCCGTGTCGATGCGGGAGATCCGCGGAATCATCGACGCCTACACCGCCACCGTGGACTTCTCACGCGCCCTGCACGGGAGGTGGGTCGACGAGGACGAGGCTCGCCGTCGGCATCTGCTGCAGTCGCTGCTCCAGGCGCAGGGTCTGCCCCTGGCCGACTACCGCCTCCGGTTCGGTTCGGATGCGTACGGCGACTTCCCGGTGGAGCTGAACACCCTCGCCGACCGCGGCTGGCTCGACGACGCCGTGCCGGAGCGGCTGCGGCTCTCCGCCGAGGGGCTCGCCCACTCGGACGCCATCGGCCCCGAGTTCTTCTCACCGGCCGTGCGCGACGCCATGGCCGCCTACGAGACGAAGTGAGCGCCCGGTGGACCTGACGCTGCTGTACCGAGGCCCTCTCGCCTCCTGCGACTACGACTGCCCCTACTGCCCGTTCGCGAAGCGGCGGGACACCACGACGCAACTGCGCGCCGACCGCGCGGCGTTGGGGCGGTTCACCGCGTGGGCACACGAGCAGGGCGACGACCGTCTCTCCGTGCTCTTCACGCCCTGGGGCGAAGGGCTGGTGCGCTCCTGGTACCGCCAGGCACTCGTGGATCTCTCGCACCGGCCGCACGTCCGGCGGGTCGCCATCCAGACCAATCTGAGCTGCCGCACCGACTGGCTGCGGGACGCGAATCCCGACACCGTCGCCCTGTGGTGCACGTACCACCCGGGCCAGACGCCCTACGAGCGCTTCCTGGCCAAGACACACGCGCTGGCCGGTCTCGGCATCCGTTTCAGCGTCGGGATCGTCGGCGTGCCGGACCACCTGGAGCACGCACGGCGGCTGCGGGCCGAACTGCCGCAGCACGTCTATCTGTGGGTGAACGCCGCCGAGGGACACTCCTACACGGACGCGCAGGCCGGCGAGTGGACCGCGCTGGACCCCCTCTTCCCGTTCAGCCGGCACCCGCACCGCTCGGCGGGCATGCCGTGCCGCACCGGCGATTCGGTCCTCTCCGTCGACGGTGACGGCACGGTGCGCCGCTGCCATTTCGTCCGCACCGACATGGGCAACCTGTACGACGGCTCCTACCGTGCCGCTCTCGGCCCGCGCGCCTGCCCCCGGGAGGTGTGCGACTGTCACATCGGATACGTCCACCTGGAGACCCTGCCGCTGTACGACGTCTTCGCGGGCGGCGTACTGGAACGCGTCCCGCGCGCGCTCCCCGACCGTCCGGCGCTGCCCCTGCTGCCTCTCACGTCTGTCACACGTCACGGCTGACGGTCACGGCCGGGCCGTCGTCGCCGGGCCGCACCGTCGTCGCCGGGTCGCGCCCTTGTCGCCGGGTGGCGCGGGCGCCCCGGCAGGCGGGATCCGGTGTCCGCGACAATGGGAGGCGGGTCGGCCGAGCGCACCGTCGTGCACGAGACTGTGATCCGTGAGCCCGCCCTCCGCTCACCGACACCGCTCCGCCGGACCCCGTCCGCCTCGAAAGGAACCGGCCACATGATCATCTTTGGCACCAAGGGTTACCTCTACCAGCTCGCGATACTGACACTGCTGTGCGGTCAGTGCGGCAACCCCGCAGCGCACACCCTCAGCAAGCGCGTCACGAAGTTCACCCTGTTCTTCATCCCGCTGTTCCCGGTGTCGACGAAGTACGCGACGCAGTGCACGTTCTGCGGCGCGCAGCACAAGATCGACAGGGAACAGGCGGAGCAGCTTCAGGTGCAGGCCTCGAGCGGCCCGGCGCAGGGACAGCCCCAGCAGCAGCCGTACCAGGGCTGACAGAGGCCGTGCGGGGCACGGCGCGCTCCCCGGGCGCCATAACTCGATGGCCCCCACGGACTGTCGTGCCCGATGATCGAGCCCATGGATGCCGTCGTTCAGCGCGTGCGCACGTCGTGGACGAAGAAGTCGCGCGGCGGCCCTGAAGCCGCCCGGAGGAATGCCGCGCCGACGGTCTTCCCGCTGCCTCCGGGGCTGGGCTCCGCAGTCCACGAGATCACCATGCGGGAGTCCGACGCCTTCGCAGCCCGAACTCAGGTCGCGGAGCTGTCGGCGGCGGGCGTGATCGTCCGCCGGGTCGACGGACTGCTGCGCGTGGACCCGCCGGAGATCAGCCTGTTCGGGATGCCCCGGCGAGTCCGGCGCCCTCCGGCTGTTCGTCTGGCTCCCGGCCAGTGGCTGCAGTGGCAGATCAACTTCCGGTTCGCCGGCTGCTGCGACGGGTCCTGGTCCTACCGCCTGGACACGTTCAACATCCTTTGGGGCTCCGCGGCGCCCGGGGTCTTCCTGGGCGTGCCGACGCGGCGCGTGGACGAGCGGGGCTCGCTGCGCTGACCGCCCGACCGAGGGCACGGGGCGCCGACGGGACCTGCCTTCTCGGCACACGGTCTCAGTCGCCGGTCCGCCGCGGACGGGGGCCAGCCCTCATCGTCCGCAGCGGTGCTCGAACTCGTTCACGGGCAACTGCCGTTCCACGGGGCAACGAATGTTACGCGTGAGAAACCTTGACGATCACTGTGGTCGGTGCCACGATTCCGGCGCCGCCATGTTTACGTAAACATGCCTGCCGACCCAACTCCGGCCATGATCGAAGCCGGAGCTTCGCGGACGGCAATGTTTACGTAAACATCGCGTAGGGATCGTGATGCAGGGAGGAGCTCAACGAGGCCTGTCGACGGCGAGCCGACGACGACGCCCGTCCGCCCGGCACATTTTCGACGGCTGCTCGGCAGCGCACAGGCTCCACCACTGTGCCGAGCCGCCTCTCCTGAAAGGCAAGACGATGCGCAGAACCCCCACCCGCTTCAGCCGCCGGCTGCGCGCCGCAGTCGTGGCCCTGGCGATCGCCGCGACGAGCGGCACGACCGTCGCCGCCGCCGGCCCCGCCCAGGCCGTGCCGGGCAAGGACACGACCGGGCTCACCAAGGACACGACCCAGTTCAAGGGCGTGAACTGGGCCGACCCCCGTGACAACTTCGCCGACGACCCCGTCGTGCTCTCCGGCCTCTCCACCACCGACAGCTACGCCAAGACCTACGCCAAGGCGAGTCGGGTGATCTCCGGCTTCCGCGCGAACCTCGGCGCCAACACCGTCCGGCTGCCCATCAACCCGTACACCGTGAACGGCTCCTACTGGAAGTCCTACCGCGGGGTCATCGACGCGGCCTCGGACAAGGGCTTCAAGGTCATCCTGTCCTACTGGGAGGGCACCGGCCCGCGCAAGGACGGCTTCATCGACGACACCACCACCTACTGGCCCATGTGGAACACCGTCGTCAAGGCCTACAAGAACGACAAGCGCGTCTACTTCGAGCCGATGAACGAACCGCACGGCTACACCGACACCGAGTGGGCGGACATAGCCGCGAAGTGGCTGAACACCTACCGGCACGTCCCCCGCAACCGCGTCTTCGTCAGTGGTGCCGGCTACAACGACCACGTCACGTCCGTCTGCGCCGACCCGCGCCTGAAGGGCACCTACCTGACGCTGCACCACTACGGGTTCTGGAAGGAGTACGCCACCTACGACCAGTGGGTGGCCGACCTCAAGGTGCGCATCGGTGACTGCGCCAACCGGACCGTCGCGGACGAGTTCGGCTCCCCGATGACCACCGGCTTCGACTACAACAAGCCGACCCCGGACAACAACTTCATCAACTACCTGCAGGCCGTCACCGACACCTTCCGTGAGCTCAAGATGGGCTCCGTCTACTGGCCCGGCCTGCGCACCGACGACACCTATTCGCTGCAGACCCTGGTCGGCGACCCCGCCCGGCCCCGCCTGGTGACCACCAACCAGTCCGGCGCCGACCGCCTGGCCTGGGCCTGGGGACGCGGCAAGCCCGTCCGCCCCTGACCGGACCCTCGGCACCCGCAGGACCCAAAGGCTCCGCTCCCCTCGTATCGGGAGCGGAGCCTCCCGCCGCACCCTCCCGGCGGGGGATGTCGGCGCCTCCGGTGCCCCGTGCGAACGCGTCCGCACTGTGCCGCGCACGGGCTGTTCGGGACGAGGAAGCAGCGGTACCCGGCCGCTCGAAGCGGTGATGTTCAGTCACCAGTTCGCCCGGCACTGTCCGGACCCGGAGGTCAAACGGCAGCTGGCCGAGGTCCGCTACATCGAGCAACAGCAGCAGAAAGTGGTCAACTGGCTGCTCCCGGGCCTCGTTTCGGTCCTGGAGACCACCATCGCGTACGAACAGGTGGCGGTCGACCTCACCGGCTGGGTGGCCCGCATGGAGCCGGACCCGTACATCCCTGAACGCGGATGTCGGTGACAGGCGGTGAAGCCGCGGTCGAGGAACGGCTGGCCGAGGAGAGGGAGGCGAAGGAGACACTGGCCCGCCTGGACGACTCCGACACCGACGACCCGAAGTTCCTGTCCGAGCTCGCCGCTCTGCGCACCGATGTGATGGCGCACGCACGGGCGGAGGAACGGTACGAGTTCATCCACATCCGCCGTACCGCGGACGCCGCGCGGCTCACGTCCTTGGCCAGTGGTGTCGAAGCCGCCGAGGCCATGGCGCCGACCCGCCCGCACCCGGGGACCGAGTCCGCGGCGAAGAACCTCGCTCTCGGGCCGGTCGCCGCCCTGGTCGACCGCACCAGGGACGCCATCCGCAAGGCCACGGGAAAGTACGGATGACCGGGAGGGACCAGGACCTCCGACAGCCCGGCCGCGGCATGCTTCGCCCGACGCGGCCGGGCGCCCGCCGGCTCCGTCCAGGGCCGCGGAGAGACGCCCGGTCTCTCCGCGGCCCTGCTGGTGTGGTGCCCTCCGGCGCGCGGGGGTCGAGGACACGGGCCCGAAGACGCGGGCCCGGGCGACCACCAGGCCCTCCGGTCCACGGGCCCGCCCGGTCGCTCCGTGACCGTCGTCGGCCGTTGCCGAAGGTTTGCGATCGATCAGATCATCGAAATGCTCCTGTGGCCCTCGCCGGGCTCCGGACGGGGGATACTGACCGGGAACCGGCGGCATTCCAGGGGTGGTCAGTGTGGACAGAGCGTGGGAGGCGGATCCGCCGGACGAGTTCCCGGCACAGTCCGCGGGCACCCTGCAGGTGCGCCCGCTGGCGGATCGTACGGGCTGGCAGGCGGCCGGCGAGATCAGTCTGGCCACGCGCCCGGCCTGGGAACAGGCACTGGACCGGTTGGCCCTGGAGGACGTGGAGGTGTGCCACTTGGAGCTCTCCGCGGTCACCTTCGTCGACGTCGCCGGGGTTTCCGCACTCGCGGTCGCCGCACAAGGGCTTCCCGAGGGACGTCGCATCATGCTCGAACAGCCGCCCGCCGCCGTCGGGCGAGTGCTCGACATGTTCTGGCCCGACCTGCCTGGCGTCGAGGTGGTGTCGCGATGACGGCCCCGGTCACCGAGCCCTTCGTACATCCCGCGCTGTTCTACCGCGGCGAAGAGGAGTACGTGGACGGCACCGTGTCGTTCATCCGGGACGGCCTTGAGGCCGGCGAACCGGTGGCGGTCGCCGTGCCCGGCCCGAACCTCACAGTCCTCCGAACGGCCCTGGGCGAGGCCGCGACGGACGTGCAGTTCATCGACATGACCCAGGCGGGCCGCAATCCGGGGCGGATCATCCCCCGGGTGCTGCGCGTCTTCGCCGACGCCCATCCGCGGACGCGGGTGCGGATCATCGGCGAGCCGATCTGGCCCGACCGCTCCGGCCTGGAGTACCCGGCCTGCGCTCAGCACGAGGCGCTGATCAACTCCGCGTTCCAGGGCAGGGACGCGACGATCCTCTGCCCGTACGACGCCGAGGGGCTCAGCGAGCAGGTGCTGACCGACGCGTACGCGACCCATCCCGTCGTGATCTCCGGCGGCCGCGAGCGGACCAGCCCCTCCTACGCGCCCGAGCAGGTGGTCGCGCTCTACAACGAGCCCCTGGCGCTCGAGGAGGCCGCCGAGTCCTGTGACTTCGGCGCGGACGACCTGCCGAGGGCCCGTCACTTCGTGGTCGAGCGGGCCGCGCGGTTCGGGCTGTCCGGCATGCGGCTGGAGGACCTGGCGCTGGTCGCGGCCGAGCTGACCACCAACAGCGTGGTGCACGGCGGTGGCACGGGCACCGTGCGCGTGTGGACCGAGAACGGTCAGGTGGTGTGCGAGGTCCGCGACCAGGGGCACCTGAAGGATCCGCTCGCGGGACGACGGCCGAGGCCGCCCGCCCAGCGGGGCGGTCGCGGCCTGCTGCTGGTCAACTACCTGACCGATCTCGTACGCGTCCACACGGGCCCCGACGGCACCGTCGTCCGCTGCTACATCGACTGCTGAGCGGCCGGCCGCGCCGGAAGTCCGCAGCCGAGGCCGCGGTGCCGTCCGCGGCCGACGGCGCGCGTCCGCGCCCCCCGACGGGGCTCGAAATCGTCAGGTGAGGAAGAAGTCCCCGAGGGCGGTGGCGAGCGCGTCGGGAGCCTCTTCGGCCACGTGGTGCCCGGAATCGATTCCGTGCCCCCGCACGTCGGGCGCCCAGTCCGCCCAGATCTTCAACGGGTCGCCGTAGAGGTCCTCCAGATCGTCCCGGAGCGACCACAACACGAGCGTGGGGCACGCGATCCGTACCCCGGCGGCCCGGTCGGCCTCCTCGTGACGCCGGTCGACGGTCAGCCCCGCCCGGTAGTCCTCCAGCATCGCCCGCACCACGTCGGGGTCTCTCGTGGCCTTGCGCCACTCGTCGTGGTTCTCCTGGCCCATGCTCCGCGGGTCTCCCTGGTACCAGCTGTCCGGATCGGCGTTGATGACGCGCTCGGGGATGTCCGGCTGGGCGAAGAAGAACCAGTGCCACCACTCGGTGGCGAACTTCGCGGTGATGCGGGACAGGTGCTCGCTCAGGGGCAGGCAGTCGAGGAGCGCCACGCGCGACACCGCCTCGGGGTGATCGAGAGCCAGCCGCAGCGCAACCGCGCCCCCACGGTCGTGCCCGGCGACCGCAAACCTTTCATGGCCGAGGAAGCGCATCACCTCGACCACGTCCCGCGCGACCGCCCGCTTCGAATGACCCACGTGATCGTCGGTGGGCGCCGGGCCACGGGACCTGCCGTATCCGCGCAGGTCGGGACAGACGACGGTGAAGCCCCGCTCGACCAGCCGGGGAGCGACCCGGTGCCAGGTGGCGGACGTTCTCGGATGGCCGTGCAGCAGCACGACCGGCGGGCCCTCGCCGCCGTGGCGGACGAAGGCGGACGACTCCCCGAGCTGAACCAGCTCGCATGCGAAACCCTCGAACATCGCAACCTCTCGGCTCGTCCCGCTCTACCGGTCGCGTACGGCCCTGAGGGACGGACGCCGAAAGGCTCCCTCGCGGCGGCACCATGGTGCCGCCGCGAGGGAGCCCGGTCCTCGGTGATCCGGCGCGCCGGGCGAAAGACCTGCCGCGCGCCGGATGCGGAGGGAAGTGTGGTCAGCCGGGCGTGATGCGGCCGCGCCACGAACCGGACGCGCCGCCCTGCTGCTCGATGTACTCCTTGAAGCGTCGCAGGTCACCCTTGACACGACGGTCGATCGTGCCCGTCATGTCGGCGGCCTTCTCCGCCATCCCCGTCGGCTCGACGTCCATCACGAGCTGGACCCGTGTGTGCGTCTCGTCCAGGCGCTGGAAGCTGACCGTGCCCTTCTGCTTCGTGTCACCGCTGGTGGTGCGCCAGGTGATCCGCTCATCAGGGAACTGGTCGACGATCTCGGTGTCGAACTCCCGCTTCACGCCGCCGATCTTGGTGGTCCAGCGGTTGTGGCGGTCGTCGAGCTGCCTGATCTCCTCGACCCCCTCCATGAAGTTCGGGAACTCCTCGAACTGGGTCCACTGGTTGTAGGCGATGCTGACCGGGACCTCGACCTCGACCGATTCCTTGACCGTGCTCATCAGCGTGACTCCTTTCCACTGAGTGCCACGGAGCAGGAGTTCTGCCCCGTGGATCTCGTCTCGCCGCGGCGGGTACCCGATGAACGCCTGCCTACAACCCGGCGGAACCATCGTTTCCGGTCAGCTCCGCCGGACCGCCCACCGGCGCATGGGCGGAGCGGGTCGGGATACTCGGCCGCCATGGCAAGGACATCGAAATCCGATCACGACGGCGGTACGGCGTCGGGGTCCGGGCAGGATCAGACACCGGGCCCGGGAGAGCAGATCGAAGAACGGGCACCGGACGAGCCCACCCAGTTGCCCAAGCGGTCCTGGCTGGCCGTGCTGAAAGGCACGGTGAAGGAGTTCCAGGACGACGAACTCGCCGACAGGGCAGCGGCACTGACGTACTACGGGGTCCTCTCGCTGTTTCCGGCGCTGCTGCTCCTGGTCTCGCTCCTGGGCATCGCGGGGAAGTCGGCGACGCAGGAGGTACTGGACAACGTCAAAAAGCTGACTCCCGGTTCCGCGCGGGACATCATCAGCGACGCGGTGACGCAGTTGCAGGGGCGCGGCGGCATCGGCTCGGTCATGGCCGTGGTCGGCATCGTCCTGGCCGTATGGTCGGCGTCCGGTTATGTGGCGGCCTTCATTCGCACCGCCAACGTCGTCTACGACATGCCCGAGGGGCGCCCCGTGTGGAAGGTGCTGCCCATCCGGGTCGGCGTCACCGTGGTGCTGCTGATCCTGGCGGTGTTCAGCGCGCTGATCGTGGTGTTCACCGGAGGCCTGGCCAGCCAGGCCGGTGGTGCGCTGGGGATCGGGGACGAGGCACTGACCGTGTGGGCGATCGCGAAGTGGCCGGTGCTGGTCGTCCTGGTCACCATGATGATCGCCCTCCTGTACTGGGCGACACCGAACGTGAAGGGCCGCGGCTTCAAGTGGATCACGCCCGGCAGCGTGCTGGCCCTGCTGATCTGGATGGTCGCTTCGGCCGGGTTCGCGTTCTACGTGGCGAACTTCGGCTCGTACAACAAGACCTACGGCACGCTCGCCGGTGTCATCGTCTTCCTGGTCTGGCTGTGGATCAGCAACATCGCGATCCTGCTCGGTTTGGAGTTCGACTCCGAGATGGCCCGCCAGCGTGCCATCGCCGGCGGACTGCCGGACAGCGAGGAGCCGTATGTGCCGCCGCGGGACACCCGCGCGTGGAGCGAAGAGGATCAGCGCCGCATGGAGTGAGCCGCCCGCTCCGGCCGGAGGACGGCCGGGCCGGTTGGGGGGACCGGTCCGGTTGGGGGGACCGGTCCGCACCCTGCTTTTGCTCGCCGCCCGCCGCGACCGGCCGCCGCGGTGGCGTGTGCCGCGGCGCCCCCGCCACCGGTGGGCGTTCGCACCGTCCGACCGGGGTGGATGTCTTCCCACGTGCAACCAATACACTGCCGCGACGCGTCCGTCACCTCAGTCGCGAAGTCGGGGGAACCGCAGAAATGAACGCCTGGAATCCGCAGGGCCAGCCGCCGTACGACCCCTACGGTCCCAACGCTCCTGCCCCACCACCGGGTCCGTACCCGAACACCCCGCCGCCGCAAGGCGGTTACCCTCACCCCTACCCGCCGCAACCCGGCTATCCGCATCCCGGGCCGCCTCCCGCTCCGCGTGTGGGCCGGGCCGGCCGGGTCTGGCGCACGGTGGGGCCCATCGCGATCGGACGCAAGGTCTTCACCCCCTCGCGGCCGGGGCGCGTCGACGACGCGGTGGTCGCCCGGATCCAGAAGATCCGCAGCATCGTGGGTCTGGCCGCCGTTCTGTGGGTGATGTTCTCCTACAAGCTGGTCCATTCCGCCGGGGACGTCGCGAGCGACCGCCTCAACCAGTCGTGGATCAACGTCCTCGTCCTCTCGGTGACTTTCCCGGTGATCGTCGGCCTGCTGATCGCCGTGGCCCGCCCTCCGGCCCGCCAGGAGTTGTTGCGCCGCACGGCCAAGCCGGTGGGTTCGGTGCTGGCGATCATCGCCGGGGTCGCCGTGTTCCCCGTGCTGGTGCTCACCGGATTCGCCAACGGCGAGTTCGCCACGAACGCTCCGACCACAGTGGTCACCGTCGTCGTCACGCTGCTCACGATCGCTTGGGTCCTGCCGTTCGTCATCTACGGCATCGGAATGTCCCTCGTCCACGTCTTCCGTACCGCGGACATCCACGAGACGGTCCCTCCGGTGCTGGCGACGGCGCTCGTGTGGGAGATGACGCTGGTGGACCTGTTCACCGGCGCCTACGACACGCTGCCGGGCCCCACGCGGATCGTGGTCATGCTCGGGGCCCCGCTCTCGGTCACCGCGGTCGCTCTCTGGGAACTGCGGCGCCTGCGCGTCACCTACGGACTGACGCTGCGCGGCGCTCTCATGCGCTGAGGGCCCGACGGCCGCGGGGTTCACAGGGGTCCGCGCGCCCGGCTTGCCGGGCGCGCGAAGCTTCAACCCCTGAAGGCGGGCCGGAGCAGGTATCGCGTGCGTCGACTCGCGGATCCGGCCGGGGGCGGCGAACGAGTCCACGAAGAAGTCTTGTCCGACGGGTTGCCCGGCTGTTGATTCATTACTTAAATCAACACATGAACTAAGCACTCCCCCAACGGCTTTGGACTTCCGCGGACCTCTCGGACTTCTCCGTGAGGTCACGGCACCGCGCGCCCGGCAGCCCCAGAGCCGCCCCTCCACTTCCGCACGGAGTGAACGTATGAGACTCAGATCCCTGGGAATCGCGCTCGCCACAGCGGCGTCGCTCGTGTCCCTCCCCCTCCAACTGCCGGCCACCGCGGCCGAGGTACCGCTCTCCCAAGGCAGAGCCACCACCTCCTCCTCCGACGAGAACCCCGGGACCCCCGCGGGCAACGCCGTCGACGGCGACACCGGGACCCGGTGGTCGTCCGGCCGCACCGACGCCCAGTGGCTCCAGGTCGACCTCGGAGCATCGGCCACCCTCACCCAGGTCGTCCTCAACTGGGAGGCGGCGTACGGCAAGTCGTACAAGATCCAGGCCTCCGACAACGGCAGCTCCTGGACCGACCTCACCTCCGTCACCGGCGGGGACGGCGGAACCGACACGCTCGACGTCTCGGGTCAGGGCCGCTACGTCCGTATGCAGGGCGTCACCCGCGCCACCGAATACGGCTACTCCCTCTGGGAGTTCCAGGTGTTCGGCGATGCCGGCACGCCCCCGGCCGGGGACTGTTCGAGCGCCAACGCAGCCAGGGGCAGGCCGGCCACCGCCTCCTCCACGGAGAACGCGGGCACGCCCGCCGCGTCCGCCTTCGACGGCGACACCGGCACCCGCTGGTCCAGTCAGGCGTCCGACCCTCAGTGGGTGCGCGTGGACCTCGGTTCCGTCCAGGACATCTGCAAGGTCGACCTCACCTGGGAGGCCGCCCACGGCAAGGACTTCACCGTCCAGGCCTCGGACGACGGCCAGGACTGGAAGACCCTGAAGTCCGTCACGAACGGCACCGGCGGCACAGCCTCCTACGACGTCAGCGGCTCGGGCCGCTATGTACGGATCCACGGGACCGCCCGTGCCACCGCCTACGGCTACTCCCTGTGGGAGGTCGCGGTCCACACCGGCACCTCCAGCACGCCGCCCATCGAGGGCGGCGGCGACCTCGGCCCCAACGTCATCGTGGTGGATCCCAACACCCCGGACCTGCAAGGTAAGTTCGACCAGGTCTTCGCCCAGCAGGAGTCCGCGCAGTTCGGCTCGGGCCGCTACCAGTTCCTGATGAAGCCGGGCACGTACAACGGCATCAACGCGCAGCTGGGCTTCTACACCTCGATCTCCGGACTGGGCCTCAACCCCGACGACGTGCGGATCAACGGTGACATCACCGTGGACGCGGGCTGGTTCGACGGCAACGCCACCCAGAACTTCTGGCGCTCGGCGGAGAACCTGTCGCTCAAGCCCGTCAACGGCACGGACCGCTGGGCGGTAGCCCAGGCCGCGCCGTTCCGCCGGATCCATGTGGAGGGCGGCCTCAACCTCTCACCGGCGGGCTACGGTTGGGCCTCCGGCGGCTACATCGCCGACTCGAAGATCGACGGCACGGTCGGCCCGTACTCGCAGCAGCAGTGGTACACCCGCGACAGCTCGGTCGGCGGCTGGACCAACGGCGTGTGGAACATGACGTTCTCCGGTGTGCAGGGCGCCCCGGCGACGAACTTCGACACCGGCCCGTACACCACGCTCGACTCCACCCCGATCTCCCGGGAGAAGCCGTTCCTCTACCTGGACGGCGACGACTACAAGGTGTTCGTGCCCGGCAAGCGCACCAACGCCCGTGGTGTGTCCTGGCCCGCCAACGCCGGCGGCACCTCACTCCCGCTCAGCCGGTTCTACGTCGTCAAGCCCGGCGCGACCGCCTCGACCATCAACGCGGCGCTGGACCAGGGCCTCAACCTGCTGTTCACCCCCGGGGTCTACCACCTCGACCGGACCATCGACGTGAACCGCGCCAACACCGTGGTCCTCGGGCTGGGCCTGGCCACGATCGTCCCCGACAACGGCGTCGACGCCATGCACGTGGGCGACGTCGACGGGGTCAGGCTGGCGGGCTTCCTCATCGACGCCGGTGCCGCCAGGTCCGACACGCTGCTCCAGGTCGGAGCGCCGGGCGCCGCCGCCGACCACGCCGCCAATCCGACCACCGTGCAGGACGTGTTCATCCGAATCGGCGGGGCAGGACCGGGCCTGGCCACCCACTCGATGGTCGTCAACAGCGACGACGTCATCGTCGACCACACCTGGATCTGGCGGGCCGACCACGGCGAGGGCGTCGGCTGGGAGACCAACCGCGCCGACTACGGGTTCGAGGTCAACGGCGACGACGTCCTCGCCACAGGTCTGTTCGTCGAGCACTTCAACAAGTACGACGTGGTCTGGAGCGGCGAACGCGGCCGGACGATCTTCTTCCAGAACGAGAAGGCCTACGACGTACCGAACGCCGCCGCCGTCACGCACGACGGCATCGTCGGGTACGCCGCCTACAAGGTCGCCGACAGCGTGGCCGTCCACGAGGCCTGGGGCCTGGGCAGCTACTGCAACTTCACGACCGACTCCACGATCGTCCAGCACCACGGTTTCCAGGTGCCGGTCAGGACTGGCATCAAACTGCACAGCATCCAGGTCGTGTCGCTGGGCGGAAAGGGGCAGTACGCCCACGTCGTCAACAACACGGGGGCGCCGACGTCGGGGTCGGACACCATCCCCTCGAAGATCACCAGCTTCCCCTGACCACCCGCCGGACCCGATGGCCGTCCAACCGGTCGGCCGCGTGACCGTTCGATCGCAGGCCGATGTCAGAGATCCCCTGTGGCCCGCCCTTCCGGCGGGCCACAGGTATGCGCAGCGGGCGGCCCGGGTGCGTGGTCGCGCCCCGGCGGGGCCGCGTGATGGACGAGATCGACGAAGGATTACCATATGAGCACCGCCTAGCTCGAAAGATAAACCTGTGACTGTCAATGACGACTCGTTCACCAACTGGAAGCACCGCGAGGAGATCGCGGAATCGATGATCCCGATCATCGGGAAGCTGCACCGCGAGCAGGACGTGACCGTCCTGCTGCACAGCCGCTCCTTGGTGAACAAGTCGGTGGTCAGCATCCTCAAGACCCACCGGTTCGCCCGGCAGATCGCCGGTGAGGAACTCTCCGTCACGGAGACACTGCCGTACCTGCAGGCTCTCACCACGCTCGATCTCGGCCCTTCCCAGATCGACATCGGCATGCTCGCCGCCACGCACAGGACCGACGACCGCGGTCTCACGGTGCAGGACTTCACCGCCGAGGCCGTCGCCGGCGCCACGGGTGCCAACAAGATCGAGAGCCGCGAGGGGCGCGACGTCGTCCTGTACGGCTTCGGCCGCATCGGCCGCCTGGTCGCCCGCCTCCTCATCGAGAAGGCAGGCTCCGGGAACGGCCTGCGCCTGCGCGCGATCGTCGTCCGTCAGGGCGGTGAGCAGGACATCGTCAAGCGCGCCTCGCTGCTGCGCCGCGACTCCATCCACGGCCAGTTCCAGGGCACGATCACCGTCGACGAGGCGAACAGCACGATCATCGCCAACGGCAACGCGATCAAGGTGATCTACGCGGGCGACCCGTCGGAGGTCGACTACACGGCCCACGGCATCAAGGACGCCATCCTCATCGACAACACGGGCAAGTGGCGGGACCGCGAGGGCCTGTCCGGGCACCTGCGTCCCGGTATCGACAAGGTTGTCCTGACCGCGCCGGGCAAGGGCGACGTCCCCAACATCGTGCACGGCGTCAACCACGACACGATCAAGCCGGACGAGCAGATCCTGTCCTGCGCCTCCTGCACCACGAACGCCATCGTCCCGCCGCTCAAGGCGATGGCCGACGAGTACGGCGTCCTGCGCGGCCACGTGGAGACCGTGCACTCGTTCACCAACGACCAGAACCTGCTGGACAACTACCACAAGGCCGACCGGCGCGGCCGCTCGGCGCCACTGAACATGGTCATCACCGAGACGGGCGCCGCCTCCGCTGTCGCCAAGGCCCTGCCGGACCTCAAGGCGCCGATCACCGGCAGCTCGATCCGGGTCCCCGTCCCGGACGTCTCCATCGCGATCCTCAGCCTGCGGCTCGGGCGTGAGACGACCCGCCAGGAGGTCCTCGACTACCTGCGCAACGTGTCGCTGACCTCGCCGCTGAAGCGGCAGATCGACTTCACCACCGCACCGGACGCGGTCTCGAGCGACTTCATGGGCTCACGCCACGCCTCGATCGTCGACGCCGGCGCCACCAAGGTCGACGGCGACAACGCGATCCTCTACCTGTGGTACGACAACGAGTTCGGCTACTCCTGCCAGGTCATCCGCGTCGTCCAGCACGTGTCGGGCGTCGAGTACCCGACCTACCCGGCCCCGGCGGGCTGATCCTTCCTCCGGGCAGCGCGCCTCTCGACGCGGCGCGCTGCCCGCCCGCCACCTCGTTCCGCCCGTACGCACCCGGCCTCTCCCCCGCCGGGTGCGTTCCCCACTCTGCTGGACCGGCGCACTCCCGCCGGCTCCCGGCCCTGGCCCGGAGCGCGCACCGTGCCTGACTGATCCCGGGACGTCGTGATCAACAGGCGGCAGAATGGCCGCGACGACGGTTCGGTGCCGCCCCGGCGGCGGCAGACGCCCAGGACGCGCACACCGTGTCCGGGAGGGGAAGACATGAGTGAGAGCCAGGCCCCGTCCAGCGGTTCAGCAAGGCTCAACACCGGGGTGGCGCACAACGCCCGGGTCTGGAACTACTGGATCGGCGGGAAGGACAACTACGAGGTCGACCAGGCCGTCGGCGACCAGGTCGCCGGGATGTTCCCCGTGATCCGCGATGTGGCCCGCGCGGACCGGGATTTCCTCGGCCGTGCGGTGCGGTACCTCGTCGAGGACCGCGGGGTGCGGCAGTTCCTCGACATCGGCACCGGCCTGCCGACCCTGGACAACACCCATGAGATCGCCCAGCGGTCGGCACCCGACGCGCGCATCGTGTACGTCGACAACGACCCGATCGTGCTGGCCCACGCCCGGACGCTGCTGACCAGCACACCCGAAGGGGCCACCGACTACATAGACGCCGACGTCCACCGCCCCGCCACCATCGTCGAGCGCGCCTCGGCGACCCTGGACCTCGGCCGGCCGGTCGCTGTGATGATGCTGGGCATTCTCAACTTCGTTCTCGACACCCGCCAGGCGCAGGACATCGTGCGCGAGATCCTGGCAGTGGTCCCCTCCGGCAGCTACCTGGTCCTCACCCACCCCACCACGGATGCGGACCTCGGCGGCGAGGGCAACATCGAGGCCATGAAGTTCTGGAACGAGAACGCCACCCCGCCCATCACCGCCCGCACCCGCGAGGAGATCGCCGTGTTCTTCGACGGGCTGGACCTCCTCGATCCGGGGCTCGTGTCCTGCACCCGGTGGCACCCCGCCGACGGCTCTGCCTCCACGGTCCCGCAGTTCGGTGCGGTGGCTCGCAAACCCTGACGCGTGGGCCCGGCCGGACTCCGGCGCCAGAGGTGCCGGGCGGCCACCGGCGGGGCTCGCTCAGGGAACCGTGACCGGTTCCCGGGGCGGGATCCAGCGCAGGTGGACGGCCTGGCCGGGTTCCTCGGCCCGCAGCAGGGAGAGCCTGGGGCGGACGGCGTCGGTGCGTGCGCTCGGCGGCTTGCGGGCCCCGGCCCGGTACGGGAGCGGCCACTGCGCGGCGGCGTCGGGGTACTCCTGCTCGGCCGCCGCGTGCAGGGTCCAGTGCGGGTCGTAGAGGTGGGTGCGGCCGAGGGCGCACAGGTCGGCCCGGCCCGCCAGCAGGATCGAGTTCACGTCGTCGTACGACGCGATGGCACCGACCGCGATGACCGCCGCGCCGGTGGCCGCGGCGACCTCGTGGCGGATCCGGTCCGCGAAGGGCGTCTGGTACGAACGGCCGAACGCGGGGCGCTCGTCCTTGGTGACCTGTCCGGAGGAGACGTCGATCGCGTCCGCCCCGTGGGCGATGAAGGCGCGGGCGATCTCCACGGCGTCGTGCTCGGTGTTGCCGTCCGGGACCCAGTCGGTCGCTGAGACCCGCACGATCATCGGCCGCCCGGCGGGCCAGGCGGCCCGCACGGCGTCGAAGACCTCCAGGGGGAACCGGAGCCGGTCGCGCAGCGTGCCGCCGTACTCGTCCGTGCGGAGGTTCGTCACCGGTGAGAGGAACGACGACAGCAAGTAGCCGTGTCCGCAGTGCAGTTCGAGCAGGTCGAAGCCCGCCTCTGCGCCTCGGCGCGCGGCGGCGACGAAGTCGGCGACGACCGCGTCCAGGTCGGCGCGGTCCATCTCGCGGGGGACCGCCGATCCGGGACCGTACGGCAGTGGTGACGGGCCGACCGTGTTCCAGTTCCCGTCCGGCAGCGGGTCGTCCATGCCCTCCCACATGAGGCGCGTGGATCCCTTGCGGCCCGAATGGCCGAGCTGGAGTCCGATCCGGGCGGTGCTGCGGTCGTGGACGAAGGACACGATCCTGGCCCAGGAGTCGCGCTGCTCGTCGGTCCACAGACCGGTGCAGCCGGGCGTGATGCGGCCCTCGGGCGAGACGCAGACCATTTCCGTCATCACGAGACCGGCGCCGCCCATCGCCTTCGAGCCGAGGTGGACGAGGTGGAAGTCGCCGGGTACGCCGTCGACCGCGGAGTACATGTCCATCGGGGACACGATCACCCGGTTCTTCAGCTGCAGTTCCCCCAGCCGGAAGGGCTGGAACATCGCCGGCGCGACACCGGGCAGTCCCTGGGAGGCCGCGAAGGCCGCGTCGACCCGGTCGGCGAACTCCTGGTCGCGGGTGCGGAGGTTGTCGTACGTGATGCGGCGTGACCGGGTGAGCAGGTTGAAGCAGAACTGGGTCGGCTCCTGGTGGGCGTACATGCCGATGTTCTCGAACCATTCGAGCGAGGCCTGCGCGGCCCGCTGCGTGGACTCGACGACGGGGCGCCTCTCGGCCTCGTACGCACTCAACGCGGCCTGGGTGTCCGGGTGTTCGTGCAGACAGGCCGCGAGGGCGAGGGAGTCCTCCATCGCCAGTTTGGTGCCCGACCCGATCGAGAAGTGCGCGGTGTGCGCGGCGTCACCGACGAGGACGAGGTTGCCGTGGTGCCACCGCTCGTTGCGTACGGTGGTGAAGCCGAGCCACTTGGAGTTGTTGGCGAACACCCGGTGACCCGCGAGTTCCTCGGCGAAGAGCCCGCGGACCCGCTCGACGGCCTGCTCGTCGGAGGCGCCCGGCGGGAATTCGGTCCCCTCGGTGGCGTCGAAGCCCGCCCGGTGCCAGACGTCCTCGTGCATCTCGACGATGAAGGTGGAGCCCGTCTCCGAGTAGGGGTAGCCATGCACCTGCATGGTCCCCCATTCCGTCTGCTTCACGAAGAACTGGAACGCCTCGAAGACCCGGTCGGTGCCCAGCCACATGTACTTGTTGCGCCGTTGGTCCAGCACGGGGCGGAAGACGTCCGCGTGGGCGGCTCGCACCTGCGAGTTGACTCCGTCCGCCCCCACCACGAGGTCGTACGCGGCGCGCAGGTTCCCGGTGTCGGGGGCGGGCGTGGAGAAGTGGACGAGCACCCCGAGGTCGCGGCAGCGGCGCTGCAGCAGCCGGAGCAGTTCCCGGCGGCTCATCGCGGCGAAGCCCTGACCGCCCACGGTGTGGGTGCGGCCGCGGTAGTGGATGTCGATGTCGGTCCAGCGGGCGAAGCGGCGTGCCATGGCGTCGGCGAAGTCGCGGTCCGCGTTCTCGATGCCGCCGAGTGTCTCGTCGGAGAAGACCACGCCGAAGCCGAAGGTGTCGTCGGGGGCGTTGCGCTCCCACACGGTGATCTCGTGGGCCGGGTCGAGCTGTTTCATGAGAGCAGCGAAGTAGAGGCCGCCGGGGCCACCGCCAACGATCGCGATCTTCACACGGGGTTCCTCTCAGTGCTCGACGGCGGCCGTGGTGGCCTGCTCGTCCTCGACGGCGGCGCGGAGTGCGAAACGCTGCAGTTTGCCGCTGGCGTTGCGCGGCAGGCTCTCGCGAAAGCGCACGTCGCGTGGGTACTTGTAGGGCGCGATGACCTGCTTGACGTGGTCCTGGATCTCCTTGGCCTTGGCGGCGTCGCCGCTCGCGCCGTCCCGCAGGACGACGAACGCGCAGACGACCTCGCCGCGTTCGGAGTCGGCCCGTCCGACGACGGCGCACTCCAGGACGTCGGGGTGGGTGTCGATGGCCGCCTCGACCTCGGGTCCGCCGATGTTGTACCCGGACGAGACGATCATGTTGTCGCCGCGGGCGTGGTAGTGGAAGTAGCCGTCCTCGTCGCGGTGGAAGATGTCGCCGGTGACGTTCCAGCCGTCCACGACGTAGTCCTTCTGGCGTTCGTCGTCGAGGTAGCGGCACCCGACGGGGCCGATGACGCCCAGCCTGCCCGGCTCGCCGGGGCCCAGTTCCGTGCCGTCGGGGCCGAGGACCGTGGCACGGAAGCCCGGCACGGGCCTGCCGGTGGCGCCGGGGCGGATGTCGTCGCCGGCCGCGGAGAGGAAGATGTGCAGCAGTTCGGTGGCGCCGATGCCGTCGATGACGCGCAGCCCCGTCCTGTCCCGCAGCTGTTCCCAGGTGCCGACGGGTATGTGTTCGCCGGCCGAGACACCGGCCCGCAGTCCGGCGAGTTGCTGTTCGCGTCCCTCCCGCAGGATCGCCTTGTAGGCCGTGGGTGCCGTCGCGAGCACGGTGACACCCTGCCGCTCGACGAGTTCCGCCATCCCGAGCGGGGTCGCCGCCTCGGTCAGCAGTGCGCAGGCGCCGGCCCGCAGCGGGAAGACGACGAGCATGCCGAGGCCGAAGGTGAAGGCGAAGGGGGCGCTGCAGGCGACCAGGTCGTCCGGGAGCAGGCGCAGCACGTGACGGCCGAAGGTGTCGTCGATGGACAGGATGTCCCGGTGGAAGTGCATGGTGATCTTGGGTGCGCCGGTGCTGCCGGACGTCGGCGCGAGGAGCGCCACGTCGTCGGCCGAGGTGTCCACGGCGGTGAACTCGCCCGACTTGGCCGTGGCGCGGGCCACGAGGTCGTCCGGGCCGGTGCCGCCGAACTCGACGACTCTGAGGGAGGGCAGCACGGTGTCACGGACGGCGTGGACGTCCTCGGCGCACCGGTGGTCGACCAGTGCGAGGGCGGGCCCGGTCCGCTCGGCGACCGGCGCGATCTCGCGGGCACGGAGCGCGGCCATGAGGGTGACCAGCACTCCCCCGGCCTTCAGCACACCGAGCCAGCTCGCCACGGTCCAGGGGTTGTTGGGTGAGCGGAGCATGACCCGCTGTCCCGGTACCAGCCCGAGGTCCTCGGTCAGTACCTGGGCGACCTGGTTGGCCCGCTTCCTCAGCTCTCCGTAGGTCCAGGTCTCCCCGGCCGGCGTGCGCAGCGCCGGACGGTGGGCGCCGAACGCCGACGCGGGCCGGTCGATGAGTTCGGTGGCGGCGTTGAGCCGCTCCGGGTGGTGCAGGTCGGGCGTGGTGAACTCGATCGTCGGCCACAGGTGCGCGGGAGGCAGGTGGTCGCGGGCGAAGGTGTCCAGGTACGCCGAGGGCGAGAGGGATGGCGGAAGAGTCAACGGAGGAGTCCTTCCGGGAGCCCGCCGGTGTCGGGCGGCGGAGTCAGGCGGGGCGGATCATTCCCTCCTGGACGGCGGTGGCCAGGTGACGGTGGTCGCGGGTGAAGAAGCGGCCGGTGCCCAGGCCGCGGCCCGCGTCTGCGGCGACCGCCTCCTGGACGTAGAGGAGCCAGTCGTCGACCGGTCCCGGGCGGTGGAACCACATGGCGTGGTCGAGGCTGGCGGTGACGAGTCCTGGATCGGCCCAGGCCAGGTCGAGTACGCGCAGGACGGGTTCGAGGATCGTGTAGTCACAGACGTACGCCAGCGCGGCCAGGTCCCGCTGGGCGTCGGTGAGCCCTTCGACGGGCCGGAGCGCGTCGAACGGCTTCACCCAGACCGCCTGCTGCGGGAGCTGTTTGCCCTCGACGGTGAGGTAGACCGGGCCGGGCACATGGCGCATGTCGAAGCTGCGGCCGGCGGACCAGTAGGCCTTCGACTCCTCGGTCATCGAACCGCCGGCGCGCTCCGCGAGATACGCCCGGGAACTGGGCAGTTCCTCGGGGTCGGGTACGACGTCGGTGAACTCTGCGTGGAAGGACCCGCCGGGTTCCCCCGCGGCGAAGTTGGCCAGACAGACGTAGAGCGGTTTGCCGTTCTGGTAGCCGCGTACCTGCCGGGTGCTGTAGCCGCGGCCGTCGCGCAGCACCTCCACCTCGTAGCGCACCTGGGCGCCGATGTCGGCGGGGCGCAGGAAGTAACTGTGCATCGAGTGCAGGGTCTTGGCGTCGGTCACCGATCGCATCGCCGCCGCGGCTGCCTGGGCGACCAGGTCGCCGCCGTATGCCTTGGGCCACGGGCAGGGCTGGGTGACGGCGGTGAAGGCGAGGTCGAAGTGCTCCGGCGGGGCGGGGGCCAGCGTGACGGCGTCGGTGAAGAACGCGGAGGTCGCAGGCGTTCCGGTCGGCGTCGGGCCGGGCTGATGCGTCACCGGTCGAGCCAGTCGCGCAGGTCGGCGTCGCTGACGTCGGCCAGGTTGACGACGATGTTCTCCGGTGTGCGGGTGGTCATCCACGTCAGCGGTGCGGTCCGGGAGAGGTTGCACTCGATGTGCGGCATGAAGGGCGGGACGAAGACCCAGTCGCCCTCCGACATGTCGACGTAGTCCTCGAACTTCTCGCCGAAGTAGATGCGTGCCCGCCCGGACAGGACGTAGCCCCCGGTCTCGGCCTCGCCGTGGTGGTGGGTGACCGAGCGGTAGCCGGGTTCGTTGCTCACCTTGCCGAACCACAGTTTCGTGGCGGGCGTGTGCTGGATGCTGACGCCCGCAACGCGAACGGCCCCGCCGGAGTCGGCGGTGTTCGCGCTCTCCGATCCGGCGCGCGTCACCACGGGAGCGACGATCCCGCTGGGCAGCCGGTACATCGAGGCGTCGCCCTCCAGTCGGTACTTGCTGAGGTCGGGCTCCATGGGGGCGGGCTCCGTTCCGGTCGTGGCGGCTCAGGAGGAGACGGGTCGCACCCGGTCGGGCAGGGCGCCCCCGTCCGGTGATCGCTGCTCTGCCGACGGCGTCGCGCCCGGCGCGGCGGGACGGCCCCGTCACGGCGGGACTGCGCCCCGGAGGCTCCCCCGGGGCCGGTTCCCGGCGGGTGGCGGCGTGACGGTCGGGAGAGCTGGTCTGCGACTGTGGAGTTGACGTGTATCTCGTTTTTTTCACGACCGTCATTTATTGTCAATACAACGGACCGGACGACTCGTCGGGCCGGGCCGCGACCACCCGACTGGAGGCCACGTGACGCCCATCGCAGTGAACCCGGGCACGCTGCCGGCACCCCGCGGCTACTCGCACGGAACGCTCGCGGGAAACACGCTCCACCTCGGCGGGCAGACCGCGCTCGACGCCGACATGAAGATCGTGCCGGGCGGCATCGTCGAGCAGTTCCGCCAGGCGTTCGGCAACGTCCTGACGACACTCCGCGAGGTGGGCGGCGCACCCGAAGACCTGGTCAGCGTGACGCTGTACCTCACCGACATCCCCGACTACCAGGCCCACGGCAAGGAGATCGGCGCGGTGTGGCGTGAGCTCGCCGGACCCGTCTACCCGGCGATGGCGGGCATCGGCTGTACCGCTCTGTGGCAGCCCGAGGCGATGATCGAGATCCTCGGTGTGGCCGTGATCCCCGAGGAACGACTGGTCCGGCCACAGAGCTGAAAAGTCCGGCCGGCGGCCGGATCCGCGGCCGCCCGATCAGCACAGGCCCCCCTCAACTCTCGCCCGTCGGGAGATCGTTGTTACCGTTCACCGATGTCTGACTCTTCACGCGACACCGCCGCGGGCGCCGGATGGGGCTCCACGGAACGCGGCGACTACATACGCCTGATGCCGAACCGGGGCGAGAAGCTGTCGTGGCTCAACCCCAGGACGCTGTGGCCGGCCCGGAACGGCGTGCTGGCCTCGCTGTTCGGGGACCCGACGGGCCACACCCGGGGCCGGTGGGTGGAGCAGCGGACCGCGGCCGGCGCACCGGCCGACAAGGTGGTCAGGCACAGCGCTCCGGACCACTTCTCCTTCATGGTCATCGGAGACACCGGCGAGGGCGACGACCCTCAGTACGCCGTCGTGCCGGGCTTCCTGAAGGTCGGCAAGGACACGGAGTTCGCCGTGCTCGCCAGTGACGTGGTCTATCCGGTCGGCAGCACCGACGACTACGGCACGAAGTTCTTCCGCCCGTACAAGGACTACCAGGCGCCGATCTACGCGATCCCCGGCAACCACGACTGGTACGAGGACCTCGACGGCTTCATGCGCGTGTTCTGCGACGCCCCGCCCCTCGCGGAACCGGCCGCGCCCCGGCGGCTGACACCGGCCTGGTGGCGGTCGCTGCTGTGGCACGAACCGCGCGGGCACGACGAGCAACGCCTGGCCGAGGCCCGGCAGTTGCGCTCGGCTCCCGCTCAACGGAGCGTCCAGCCGGGCCCGTACTGGGCCATCGACGCGGGACCGGTTCGGATCGTGGGCATCGACACCGGCCTGACGGGCACCGTGGACGCCGAACAGGGCCGCTGGCTGCGCGAGGTGTCCAAGGGGGACATCCCCAAGATCCTGATCACCGGCTCGCCCCTGTACGTGGATGCCGAGCACCACCCGGGCCCCATCGAGGGCGGCGGAACCGTCGACGACATCGTGCGCGATCCGGCCCATCACTACGTGGCCGCGATAGGCGGCGACATCCACAACTACCAGCGCTACCCGGTGGAGGTGGACGGCCGCACGATCCAGTACGTGGTCGCCGGCGGCGGCGGAGCCTTCATGCACGCCACCCACACCATGCCGCGGGTCTCCGTCGCCGGCGTCTCCGAAGGCGACTTCCGCTGCTATCCGCTGCGCGGCGACTCGCTCGCCTTCTACAGCAGGCTCTACGGAAACCGGCTGCGCATGCGGCGCTTCTTCACCCTCACCGAGGCCGAGGCGACCGCCGTCGTCGCCAAGCGTCTCGGCATCCCCGCGACCCGCGTCCAGGAGCGGCCCGCCCGCGTCACCCTGCGCACCCGCGTCGTCGCGAGTCTGCTGGGTGCCGGAGGCCGCCCCGACCGCACGTCACGCCTGCGCCTTCCGGTGCGCAAGGTCTACACCCAGCTCTTCTCGCCGGGATCGGCGACGTACAGTCCGCCGTTCTTCAAGTGCTTCCTGCGCCTGGACGTCTCGCCGGACACCGTCAGGTTGCGCTGCTTCTCGGCGACGGGGAACCGCCCGCAGGAACTCGACCCGCCCGTCGAGGACGAGGTCACCATCCCCCTGACCTGAGCCTGCGGCGAACCCCCGAATGGCGGCGCTCGGCTTGCGGGCTGACGATGGAGGTGAGGGGGCTCCGGCTCTGCTCGGCCGTGGATGTCACACGAGCGACGACCGGGCCCCGAGGCTGCTGGACAAGGCCAGATAGGAGGGACCGTCAATGATCGAGATCAAGGCGGTCGAGAAGCCGGACGAACGGCGGGACTTCCCCCGCGGGCACCTCGAAGCCGTGCACCTCACCGGGCTCGACTTCGCCGTGGCCACGTTCGAGCCGGGCTGGCGCTGGTCCGAGTCCGTCGCTCCGATCGCGGGGACCGAGAGCTGCCAGGTCCATCACAACGGTTACGTCGTCCAGGGCCGCATGCGGATCCGGATGGACGACGGCGCCGAGAGCGAAGTGGGGCCCGGCGACGTCTTCGTCTGCCCGCCCGGCCACGACGCCTGGGTCGTGGGGGACGAGCCCGCGATGGTGTACGACTTCGCCGGAGGCATGGCACAGGACTACGCGAAGGCCAAGGACTGACTCCGGCCGGGCACCGCGCAGACCCCACGGGGCGGCTCCCCTGATCGGCCACCCCGTGGATCCCGGCATGCCGCAGGCCCGAGGGGAGCTATGCCTGCCTGCCGCAGGCCCGAGGGAGCGACTGCGGCCCTTCGACCTGCGGTGAGCCGCCGCGCCTCCCGTGCCCGGGGTGCCGGTGGCTCACCGCACACCACACACCATGGACCCCGAACCGGCACGGTCCACGGCCACGGCGGGCAACTCCGACACAGCATCTCCCCCTCGGCACGGGGTCATTCCCGGCCTCCGCGTCTATTCTGGGGTCGCATGGAGGGGGCAGCGGGCAGCGGGTCGACCGGTGAACTGCCGGATTCCAGTGGGTCGTTCGGTCCACTCGTCGTCGCGTCGCCGATCCTGCGGGCCGCACACGTGGAGCTGCCCGAGGAGAGCCCCGACCCGGTGCTGCTGCCGTCGATCACCCTGCTGGAGCCGACCGCGTCCCGCGGCCGCGACCCCGACCGCCTGCCTCTGCCCTCAGGACAACTGCTCGCGGGCCAGTACCGGCTGATCCGGCCCCTGGGCTACGGCGGTATGGGCGAGGTCTACCTCGCACTCGACACCAAGGTCGACGACCGTGAGGTCGCGATCAAGATCCTCCACCCCCAGCAGGCGGCGGTCTCGGCCGGGGCGCTGGCCCAGGAGCGGCGCGCGCTGGTCGACCTCAGCCACGACGACATCATCCGCGTCTTCAACTACGGGCACCATCCCGACGTCGGCGACTTCCTCGTCCTGCAGTACGTGGACGGCCTCACCCTGGAAGAGGTACGGGCGCGGGTCCAGGTGAACCCGGCCGAGTTCGGCGGCGGCCGCTTCCACGAGTTCGTCCTCGCCTACGGGGTGCGGATCCTCGCCGCGCTCGGGCATCTGCACGCCGACCGTCCCCGCAAGGTCTACGGCGACCTCAAACCCGACAACGTCATGCACGACGGCACCACCACGAAGATCATCGACGTGGGGAGTGTCCGCTCCGCCGGCCTGCCCGGCCACACCACGGAGGCGTTCCGCGCCCCGACCGTCGGACCGAACGGCGAATCCACCGGCCAGGACGACCTGTTCAGCCTCGGCGAGACACTGCGGCGGCTGAGCGGACTGGGACACTCGCCCGACGATCTGGCGGAACTGGGCCGCCTGGACATGATCAGCCGGCCCGACGCCCCCACCGTGACCGGAACACTCGGAGCTCCGGGACCCCATTCCATGACGGCCCCCGCTCCCCATGGACTCGGCCTGGTCTCACTCGCCCGGGTACTGCACCGCGCCACCCGGGGCGCACGGGCCGAGCGGTTCGCCACCGCACAGGAGATGGAGGAGCAACTGCGCGGAGTCTTCAGGGAGTTACGGTCGCTGCGCACCGGAGTCGAGACCTTCGAACCGTCGCCGCTCTTCTTCCAGTCGCCGTACGCGCTCGACGCGGCCCTCGGCTCCGCGCCGCCCCTCACCCGGTGGGCCGCCCCGGACGCCCCGGCCCCGTACGCACCCCCGTCACCCGCCGAGGTCGCCCAACGGCTGCCCGTGCCGCGGCCCGACCCGTTCGACCACCATCACGCCGAACTGAGCAGGCTCGCCGACGCCGCTCCCGAGGCGCTGCTGCAGCACACCGGGGACTGGCGGGACTCACCGGAGGTGCATCTGCTGCGCTGCCGGCTGCGGCTGCGCAGCGCAGGCGGCGGGGCCGAGGCCGCCGAGCGTGAACTGCGCTCCGCCGAGGCCCTGATCGGCGCCGAACACGCCCCCTACGACTGGCGGCTCGACTGGCACCGCGGGCTCCTCGCGCTCGGCCGGGACCAGGCCGACGCGGCACGGCAGCACTTCGACCAGGTGTTCGCGGCGATCCCCGGCGAGTACGCCCCGAAGCTGGCGCTCGGCTACTGCGCCGAGCGCCTGGGCCGCTGGCAGGAGGCGCTGACGTTCTACGAGGCGGTGCGGCTGCGCAACCCGTCCCTCGGCAGCGCGGCGTTCGGCGCGGCACGGGCGCGCCTCGCGCTCGGCGGGGAGCGGGTGTGGGACGACGCCGTGCGAGCCCTGGACGCGGTACCGCAGCACTCACGGCACCGGACCGCCGCGCGGACGGCCGCCGTACGCGTCGGCGTCGAGCACGTGCGTACCGCGGAGCGTCCGGACGAGGTGGCCGAGCGGCTCCGCGAGGTGCTGGCGCGGCTGGCGCGGCTGTTCCACGCGCACGGGCTGACGGACGAACAGGCCCGGGTCCGGATGACCGCGGAGGTGTGGGAAGCGGTGCGGGGCGCGCTCGCCCGGGAGGCCGTGGGCGCCGCGGGCCTGGCGGCGCTCGCCGCGACCGCCGACGCCCGTCTCGGCCTCCCGCCCGACGAACCGGGACTGCGCAGAGAACTCTCCCGCCTCTACCTCACCCTCGCGCACCAGGCCGCCCGCTCCGCCACCGCCAAGGACGGAGCCGTCGCCGAAACCCTGCTCGACAGGGCCTACGAGGTCCGCCCCCCGTCCTTCCGCCACCACCGGGACAGCCCGTGGCTCGGAAAGAGAGTCACCACCTGGTTGCGGGCCCTCGCCCATACTCCGGCGCAGGGGAACGGCTCCGGGACGGCCCGCGAGTGACCGGAGCCGCGTGGCGCAGACGCACGGCCCGGGGCTCGGATGCCGAAGCCCCGACGCTCGCACGTGCGCGCCGCGTGGCGCGGGGCGCGGTGATCGTCGTGGCCGAACTCGCCCGCCGGCTCTGGCGCTACGCCTGGCCTTCGACGACGGGCCGTCGCAACCGCGCCTACCTGCGGGACCGGCTCGTCGCGCTGCCGCTGCTCGCCGTGGTGGCGTTCGGTTCGCTCGGCTGGGCGTACGCGGACGTGCGGGACGACTCGGCGTACCTGCGCGATCGTCTGACACCCGCGCTGGTCGGCCTCGCGCACGTCAAGGCATCGCTGTTCATCGCGCAGGGAGAGGCCCAGAAGAACCTCGACACGGCGGGGGCGAGCGAGCTCGGCGGGCTCAGCGAGCGGTACCGCACACGGGTGGCACGGGCGACACAGAGCCTGAACCAGGTCACGCGCAGCGGAGCACTGACCGTGGCCGAGGAACAGGAACTGCGCGTGGTGTCCGCGCTGGTCGTGGACTACACCGGG
This sequence comes from Streptomyces sp. BV286, assembly GCF_019090165.1. Lineage (GTDB taxonomy): Bacteria > Actinomycetota > Actinomycetes > Streptomycetales > Streptomycetaceae > Streptomyces. The sequence goes on along the minus strand of NZ_JAHRIB010000143.1, from coordinate 93,051 downwards.
TGGATCGGCCGGGCCCAGGGACACGCGAACGACGCCGTGCTGCGGGACGCCGAGCTCACCTACGCGCGCAGCATGCTCTGTTCCGAACCGGTCGCCGCCACGGACCGGCAGGACCGCTATCCGCCGTGTCCGCCGGCGACCGGTTCCGACGCGACCTCGATCGTCGACCGCGTCGCGGCGCTGGAGCGGCAGTTGCGCGAGCGGCTCACGGACCGGGCTGCCTGGGGCGGGGGCGTGCTCGCCGCCGCGGCGGTCGCCGGGATCGCCTTCGTGCTGCTCGCCGTGGGGCTGTGGCGCACGATGTCCTTCCTGCGCCGCCGCTTCCGGATCCGGCTCAGTATTCCGCTGGCCGCCGCCGCTCTGCCGCTGCTCGCCGTGCCGTTCCTGACGGTCGACGCGCTGCTCGCGCAGCACGCCCAGGCAGAGTCCGTCCCGCTGGCCGGAACACTCGCCGAACGGACCTCGCCGGAGACCGAGACGATCGCCGAGGAGCACCCTTTCGACAGCCCCGACCCCGAGGTCATCAAGGTGCTCGAATCCCGGATCGACGAGGTTCTGTCCGACGGCCGGCTCGCCTTCCTGGACGGGGCCGCCCCCCTCGTCACCCCCGCGGGTCTGGCCGGCGCCGGTCTCATCGGCGGTGCCCTGCACGCGTACCGCCGCGAGTACCTTGTCGTCGCCCGACCGGGAGCCGTCGCATGACCCGCCGCTCGACCCACCGTACGACCCGTCTCCTGCGCGTCCTGCTCGCCGCGTGCCTGCTCGTCCTGGCCCCCGGATGCACGTCGGACACCCCCGCCCCCCTCGTCGTCCTGGGCCCCTGGACCGGCAAGGAGGGCGAGGCCTTCGAAGCCGCGCTCCAGCGGCTCGACGACGGGACCGGCAGGACGTACACCTACGAGGGCACCCGCTCGCTGCGCGAGACCCTCGTCTCCCAGCTGGAGGCCGACGCACCACCTGATGTGGCGGTCCTCAACAGCATCGGCGAACTCACCGAGTACGCCCGCCGCGACAAACTGAGGCCGCTCGCCCAGGTGACCGGCGAACGCGCCTATCAGCCATGGGCGCCGAGCATGCTGGTGGACGGCAAACGCCGCACCTACTGGGTGCCCCTGAAAGTCGACCTGAAGAGCCTGGTGTGGAGCAAGAAGGGCACGCCGAGCGACGATCCCACGTGGTGCGTGGGACTCGCCTCGCAGGCCACCTCGGGCTGGCCCGGCACGGACTGGATCGAGGACATCCTCCTCCACCAGGCGGGTCCCGGCCGCTACGCGGACTGGGCCACGAGCAAGCTCAGCTGGCTCGACCCGGACGTCGTACGAGCCTGGACGACGTGGGCCGAACTGCTCGGCGACCGCTCCGAGCACTCGGTCGAACGGTCCCTGACCACGTCGTACGAGGGCACGTCCGGACCGGCCGGGTCCCGCGGCCTGCTGGACTCCCCCGGCTTCGAGTGCACGCACGAGCACCAGAGCGCCTTCATCCGGTACCTGTACGCGGGCGACGACATCCGGGTCGAGCCGTCGGCCCGGTTCCTGGGCGGGCGGGCCGAGTACCGCGACGCGTTCGAGGTCTCCGGTGACATGGCCGCCGTCTTCAGCGACGACCCGGCGGCCCAGGAGCTGGTGGAGCGGCTGTCGAGCACGGCCGGACGGGAGCTCTGGCGGGACAAGGCGGACCCGGCGGTGCGTCCGCTGTTCCCGAACACGACCGGGCTGTCGCCTGCCGAGCCCGCGAACCCCATCGAGCAGGACATCGATCACCTGCTCAACACACGTGCCCACATCCTGTGCTTCGACGCCTCGGACGTGATGCCGCCCGAGCTTCGGGACGCCTTCCACCGGGCGGTGCTCGAGTTCTTCCGCGATCCCTCGAAGACGCATCTCGCCTCGCTGCTCCAGCAGTTGGACATCGTGCGGACCCAGACCGACGAGAAGGCGGGCGACTCCCGCTCGTTCCGGCCGCCCGAGGACATCTGCGACAGCCCCGGCGGATGACCGGGACCGCCCGCGACGGCGGACGGCCCGGTCCTCGTCAGCAGCAGCGGCTCTGGGGATGTTCCTCACGGTGCCGGGTGCGCTGCGCCTCGTACGCGCGTCGCGACGGCACCGGCGCCAGGGGATGGTCGTGCAGATGGCGCTCGCGGTAGCGGTCGTACTGCGCCTCTCCCGTCAGCTCGCGCAGATACCAGCGCACGGCACGCGCCCACCGCCGCGGCCTCATGTGCGGGCCCCCGCCATCGGCTCGGCCGACTCCTCCGGCACGTCGATACGGGACTCCACGTACGGCGCCTCGGTGGTCGGCAGCGGAACCGGGGACCGCACCGCGCGCAGGCACACGACGGCCGCGTTGACGATCACCACGGCGACCAGGAGCAGGAACAGGGCGATCAGGACGCCGTCGACCGTGGAGTTGGTGACCACGGTGTGCATGTCGTCGAGGGTCTTGGCGGGCGGCAGGACCTGACCCGCGTCGATGCCGTCGGCGTACCGCGCGCGCTGGGCGAAGAACCCGACCCGGGGGTCGTCGGAGAAGATCTTCTGCCAGCCCGCCGTGAAGGTGATCGCGACCACCCAGGCCAGCGGGACCCCGGTGACCCACGCCCAGCGCAGCCGCCCCGACTTGACGAGGACCGTGGTGCAGACGGTGAGGGCGATGGCGGCGAGCAGCTGGTTGGCGATGCCGAAGAGGGGGAACAGCTGGTTGATCCCGCCGAGCGGGTCGGTGGCGCCGCTGTGCAGGAAGTAGCCCCAGGCCGCGACGACGAGTGCACTGCACAGCCAGATACCGGGCTTCCAGTTGACCCGGCCGATCGGCTTCCAGACGTTGCCGAGCATGTCCTGGAGCATGAACCGTCCGACGCGGGTGCCCGCGTCGACCGTGGTCAGAATGAACAGGGCTTCGAACATGATCGCGAAGTGGTACCAGAAGGCCTTCATGGCGGTGCCGCCGAAGACCCCGGAGAAGATCTCCGACATGCCCACGGCGAGGGTCGGTGCCCCGCCCGAGCGGGCGATCAGGGTCTGTTCCTCCACCGCCTTGGCCGCCTGGGTCAGCTGGTCCGGGGTGATGGTGAAGCCGAGGCTCGCCACCGCCTGCGAGGCGGACTCGGCGGTCGTGCCGAGGAGTCCGGCGGGCGCGTTCATCGCGTAGTACAGGCCGGGTTCGAGGGTGGCCGCGGCGATGAGCGCCATGATCGCGACGAACGACTCCATGAGCATGGCGCCATAGCCGATCATGCGGACCTGGGACTCCTTCTCGATCAGCTTCGGGGTGGTGCCCGAGGCGACCAGGGCGTGGAATCCGGAGAGCGCCCCGCAGGCGATGGTGATGAACAGGAACGGGAACAGCGATCCGGCGAAGACCGGGCCGGCGCCGGAGGAGGCGAAGTCGCTGACCGCGTCGGCGCGCAGCACGGGCGCGGCCACCACGACACCGACCGCGAGCAGTGCGATGGTGCCGATCTTCATGAAGGTGGACAGGTAGTCGCGGGGCGCGAGCAGCATCCACACGGGCAGCACCGAGGCGACGAAGCCGTATCCGACCAGGCAGAACACGAGCGTCGTCGGGCTGAGCGTGAAGGTGTCGGCCAGCGAGGACTCCTGGACCCAGCTGCCGCCGACGATGGCGAGCAGCAGCAGGGCCACACCGATGAGGCTGGTCTCGACGACCCGGCCCGGCCGGATGCGGTGCAGCCAGAACCCCATGAACAGGGCGATCGGAACCGTCATGGCGACGGAGAAGGTGCCCCACGGCGAGTGGGCGAGCGCGTTGACCACGACCAGGGCCAGCACCCCGAGCAGGATGATCATGATCGCGAAGACGGCGATCAGGGCCGCGGCCCCGCCCGCCCTGCCGATCTCCTCACGGGCCATCTGCCCGAGCGACTTCCCGTCCCGGCGCATGGACAGGAACAGCACGATCATGTCCTGCACGGCCCCGGCGAAGATCACTCCGGCGACGATCCACAGGGTGCCCGGCAGATATCCCATCTGGGCGGCGAGCACCGGCCCCACCAGCGGTCCGGCGCCGGCGATCGCCGCGAAGTGGTGGCCGAGCAGTACCCGGCGGTCGGTCGGCTGGAAGTCGACGCCGTCCTCCAGGCGCTCGGCGGGGGTGGCCCGCCGGTCGTCGGGCTTCAGGACGCGCCGCACGACGAAGCGGGAGTAGAAGCGGTAGGCGATGGCGTACGAGCCGAGCGCGGCGACCACCAGCCAGACCGCGGAGATCTCCTCGCCCCGGGCCAGCGCGAGGACACCCCAGCCGATCGCGCCGACCAGGGCCACCGCGGTCCACAGCAGCATCGTCCTCGGTGTCGTACGGGAGCGTGCGGCGGGCGGGTCCTGGCGCCCTCCTGGCGCCGGAGAACCGGATTCGGGCATGACGGACGTGGGCATGACGGCTCCTCACCTCGACGGTGACGTGGGGTGGTGCGACTGCGGACCCGTGGGCGTCGGGGACGCGACACGGCCGGTTCGGGCCTACGGACGGACGGTGTGCGGGTCAGGGACCCGGCAGGTGCACGGGTCAGGGGTCGTGACGGCCGCGCCTGGTCAGGGCGTACGCGCCCAGCAGACACAGGCCGCACCCGGGCACCCAGGCGAGCTGGTACCAGTAGAAGAACGGGGTCCCGGCAAGCTGTGGGCTCTCACCGGCGTACCAGGGGACCCACAGCAGTCCCGCGGCGGGCGCGAGGAGCAGCACGGCGATCGCGACGCGCCGTAGCCGGTGATGACCCATGGGTGCCATGACCTGCGCTCCTCTCCCGTTCACTGTCGGTCTGTGCAAGAGTTGCCCACCCGCCGGAAGTGGTTGACAGCGAATTTCCAGAAGATTTCCCGCCGGTCGTGCGTCCTCCGATCCGGCCGCGTGCGCAACCAACAGGGGAAGGCACAGGAACACCAAGGGCGGTGAGCCATGGCGGATGGCGCCATGACGGCGACGTTTCTCGCCGTGACGGGCGGAGCGTCGCTCCTCGCCGTGACCGCGCGCCGTCTGCGCCCCACCGACCGGCTGCCGTCCCTGGAGGGCTGGGCGCTGGCCGACCGGAGCCTGGGCCCGGTGTGGACCTGGCTGCTGCTGGGCGGCACGATCTTCACCGCCTACACCTTCACGGCCGTCCCCGGGCTGGCCTACGGGAACGGCGCGCCCGCCTTCTTCGCGGTCCCCTACACGGTGATCGTGTGCCCGCTCGCCTTCGTCCTGCTGACACGGCTGTGGTCGGTGGCTCGCCGGCACGGCTACGTGACCGCGGGCGACTTCGTCCGCGGACGCTACGGTTCGCCGCCGCTCGCCCTGGTCGTCGCGCTCACCGGGATCCTCGCGACGATGCCGTATCTGGCTCTTCAGCTGCTGGGTATCCGCGCGGTGCTCACCGCCGGGGGTGTCTACCCGCGGGGAGCGAGCGGCGACCTGGTCATGGTGGCCCTCTTCGCGGGTCTCGCGGTGGCGACGTACCGGCACGGGCTGCGCGCGCCCACGGTCATCTCCGCGCTCAAGGCGGTGGCCGTCTTCGTCTCGCTCACCGCGGTGTGCTGGCTGGTCCTCGCGCGGCTCGGCGGACCGGGCGCGGTCTTCCGCGGCTCGGCGCACCGGCTCGGCGGGACCTCGGTCGCCGACTCGGCGCTGCTCCTGTCCCCCGAGCAGCAGCCCGCGTACGCCACGCTCGCCCTGGGATCCGCGCTCGCCCTGCTCATGTACCCGCACGTGCTCACGGCCGGGTTCGCCGCCGACGGCCCGCGCACCCTGCGGAAGGTCTCCGTGGCGCTGCCCGCCTGGACGGGCCTGCTCGCCCTGTTCGGGTTCCTCGGTGTCGCGGCCCTCGCCGCGGGGGTGCGGGCCCCGGCCGGGGGCGCCGAGGCGGCCGTACCGATGCTGGTGGACCGGTTGATGCCGGGACCGCTGGCCGGGCTGGTGTTCGGGGCCATCACGGTCGGAGCGCTGGTCCCGGCCGCCGTCATGTCGATCGCGGCCGCCACCTGCTTCGTACGCAACGTGTACGTGGAGTACGTGCAGCCGACCGCCACGCCCAAGCGGCAGGTGCGCATCGCCAAGGCGGTGTCGCTGACCGCGAAGGTGGGGGCCGTCGCGTTCGTGTTCGGGCTGCGTGACCAGGACGCGATCAACCTCCAGCTGCTCGGCGGGGTGTGGATCCTGCAGATCTTTCCCGCCGTCGCCGTGGGGCTGTTCACGAGCCGGCTGCATCCGCGGGCGCTGCTGGCCGGCTGGGCCGTGGGGATGGCGGCCGGCACGTTCCTGGTGGTGCGCGGAGGCTTCTCGTCCATCGTGAACCTGGGTTCGGGCGGCCGGCCTCTGGAGATCTACGCCGGCATCGTCGCCCTGGTGCTCAATCTCGCCGTGGCGCTGGTCGCCACCCCGGTCCTGGAGCGGCTCCGCGTGCCGCGCGGGGCCGACGCCACCGGACTGCCGCCACGCCTGACCGTCAGACGCCGGCCCGAGACGGGAGCTACCCAGCCGTGAGACGCAGACAGCACAGCCGCGCGACGATGACGCAGGCCGCCTCGCCCGCCGTCCCCGAGGCGCGCGTTCCGCGGCCGGGGACGGTCCGGCCGGCGGTGGCGGACCCCGTCACCCTCGAAGGACAGACCGGGACCGGGGCGCCGGAGGGGGCGGCGCTCTCCCCTGCGGCCGGTGATCCGGTCGACGCCGAACGGGAGGCCGCCCTGGCGCAGCTCTTCGAGGTGCACTACTCCTCGATGCTGCGGCTGGCCGTGCTGCTCGGCGCGGACGACCCGGAGAACGTGGTCGCGGAGGCGTACTACCAGATCTACCGGAAGTGGCGCCGGCTGCGGGACGCCGGGGCCGCGGAGGCGTACCTGCGCTCCACGGTGTGCAATCTGACCCGGATGCGGATACGTCACCTCCAGGTGGCCCGCAAGCATGTCGAGAAGCCGCCGACCGACGTCGTGGCCTCCGCCGAGAGCACCGCTCTGCTCCATGACGACCAGCGGGTGCTGATCGACGCGCTGCAGCAACTGCCCGCACGGCAGCGCGAAGCACTCGTCCTGCGCCACTGGCTCGGTCTGAAGGAGAGCGAGATAGCCGCCGCGATGGGAATCTCCGGCGGATCGGTCAAGACCCACACCGCGCGCGGCATCGCCGCCCTGACCCAGGCGATGGAGGCCCGGCGATGAACGACACCTCCCCGGACCGGACCGGGAACCAGCCCACGGAGGAGGAGCCGTCGCGCCTGCACGCGACGGACCGGACGCCCGCGGAGACCGAGGCCGGGCAACAGCCGCGCGCGGACCGGGACCGGACGGAACAGGAGTTGCGCGCGGCCCTGGAGCTGCTGGCCGGCGGGGTGCGTGCCGCCCCCGACGCCTACCGCACCGCCCGTGGCGACTGGGTGCGCCGAGAGCGCCGCCGACGGCTCGTCCTCGCGATCCTGGTCGCGGTCGTCTTCACCCTCGCCACGCTGATCGGGCTGTGGGTCCTCAACCAGGCCCCCTCCGATCCCGGGGTGATCTTCTCGGGCACCGGGCATGCGTCCGCTCACGGCCTCCCGGTGGACACCTCGGGGTGAGCGCCCGCTCCGGGGCGAGTGCACAACGGTGTGCGGGTGTGCGCGTATGACGGCCCCTCACCTGTCGCGGTCGTCCGGGCCGGGGAACTCGCCGCCGCCGTAGTTGAGGCTCCGTGCGGTCTTCACCAGGGGCGCCAGCGGGTCCCGGCACAGGAGTCGCGGGCGCCGACGCGTCGCGCGGCGGCAGACACGGACGAGCAGGGCCCGTGCCGCGACCGCGGCGCTCGCGGCGATGTCTCCTCCCCCGCGCACGGATCGCACAGCCGTCCCAAGTCCGGGTGTTCTACGGACAAACGCCACGGCGCGCCACCCCTTCCATGGGATAGATATATCTACGAATATGACTCTGGGCATCGCCTCGGGAACTTCGCTCAGGCCCGGGCCGCGCCCGCACAGGGGGGAAGCACTGTCCGCTCGCACCGGACACCGGTCGAAGAGGAGTGACATGAGAAGCGCTTCCCAGCACCAGGCCGTGGAGTGGCTCGCAGCCGCCGCGGTGGACCCCCGGGCCTGCAAGCGCGAGTGGGAGCACGGGCCGAGCGGCGCCGTCCTGCTGCCGGCCGGGCGGTTCTGGGACGTCCTGAGCGTGCCGGAGGAGATCGGCCTTCTCGCCCTCGACGCCCTTCTGCGCCTCCCGCTGCCGATGCCCGGTCCCACGCTCGCCGACTTCGGCGCCCACCGCGTGGGTTTCTTCCTTCCCCCGGACCCGGAGAGCTACTGGGTGGGGCAGGACATCCACTACTCGGGGAAGGGGGCCTGGATCGCCGCGCCCTCGCCCCGCCGGACGAGTGGAACCCTGCGCTGGCTGATCCCGCCGGACGGCCACGGCACCCTGCATCTGCCGACGGCCCTCGAAGTGGCGCTCCACCAGGCCGTCGGAATGCTCGCCGACCTGGTGAACGGCGAGCCCGCGCGTTCCGGCGGCCGTGCGACGCGCTCCGGCTCGCGCCCCGGACACCCCGGCTGACATCCCGTCACCGACCGGTCACGATCCCTGGGATCCACCCGGCACCGGCCCGCTCCTTCGTCGCCTTCCCTGCTGCGCCGGGCGCAGGGCGGAGCGCGCCGGCCACTGCACCTCCGGCCGCCCGGGCACCACGCGTCCACGCGCGCGCCAGTCGGCGACCAGCGCGGCATAGATCGGTGGATCCGTCCATGAGGTGCCTGCGAGTTCCACGGACGGCTGAGAGCGGCCCGCGCGACCCAGGAAGGGTCCCGTTGTGGCGAATGTGCTGTCCATGTCCGTGCAACGGGGCTCGTGCGCCGGTGGTACGCCCTCGTCCGACAGGGCACCGGAACGAGCGAGCACACGCCCCTCGTTCGGGGCCGTGTGCTCATCGGACGAAACGATGTGTCCCGCCGCCGGAACACGGCGGGACCGCCGTCGCGGGCGCCTCCCCTGGCCGGCTCCCGGTGCGGAGGAGCCGGCCAGGGGGACGGACCGGACACGGGTCAGGAAGCGGGGCACTCCTTCCAGGCCAGATGGTAGATCGTGCTGATGTCACCGTCGGTCGAGTCCATGGTCATGAAGCTGGTGCTGCCGGGAGTCGACGTGCCCGCGTTGACGCGCAGTTCGGTGTTGATGTTGAAGTTCCGCTGGACACCACAGGGTGCCCAGACCAGTTGGGCCCACTCCGTCGTGTCCGTGGCCTGCCAGTTGTCGTCGTAGGGGCCCCTGAAGGGGTGCGTGATGGAGGCCGTGTTCGACGATCCCTGGAAGTAGTACGAGGCCTTCTCCGTGGCGGTCGCACCCCGCTGGAGCGAGGCGAAGCCCCGGTAGTCCGCGCGGGCGATGGCGTACGTGAAGCCCCCCGGCACGGCGACGATCAGGTTGAGCTGGCAGTTCTTGCGGAACGCGGTGGGATCCGAGTTGCCTCCGACCTGGGCGAGGTAGTCGCTGTAGGTCACCGTGAAGGCCGTGTTGTCCGGGGACACGGCGACGGCGGCGGTGCCCTGGGGGCAGCCGGAGCCGTTCACCGTGGCGACCTTGATGACGATCTTGTCCGGGGGCGGGTCGACGATCCCGGTCGACGGGTCGTGCGCGGGGAGTGCCGTGGCGAACAGAGCGGCGATCGCGCCACTCAGAAGCAGCCCACCAGCCATGGGTGTTCCAATCCGTTGCGTCGGTGTTCCGGGCGGGGACGTGACCCGCCGTGGAGAGGGGGGTGCGGCTCTTCGCGTACACGAAGGGCCGTCGCGGACCAGGTGCGTTGGATCAGACAGCGAACGAAAGTCATGCACATGTCAACTATTTGCGCACGACGACCCGGCCCTGTGAAGGAGCTGTGAAGGCCGGGAGCGATCGCATCGTACGTAGCCTGAACGGGACCGGCCAGGTCGAACTCCAGCCATTCCGTCGGCCACTTCCGGCCCACGCCCCGGCACCCTTCGCCGCGCCACCCGCACCCCGGCCTGTCGGCCCAGCTCAACGCGCGTGTCGACCTGGGCCCGGCGTCCCGGGCGCTCCCCCGGCAGGGGTTCCACTCGCCCGTCTCCACGCGGCCGCCGGTGCGGGCGTCAGCCCTGGAACTCCGTCAGGTCGATGGCGTACAGCCTCAGGTCGTGCCCGTGCACCGGGTCCTGCACCGTGCCCTCCGCCTGCATGCCGAGCTTGTCCAGCACGTTGGCGGAGGCGCTGTCACCCGGCCTGGACGCGGCGACGACCCGGTCGATACCCCGGTCCTGGAGAGCGAATTCGAGCGCGGCGTGAGCGGCCTCCGACGCGTACCCCTGCCCCCACAGGACCCGAGCGAGCCGCCAGCTGATCGCGATCCGGTCCACGATCTCGGCGGGAGAGTCCGCGACGTACAGACCGACCGCTCCGGCCAGCTCTCCGGAACCCAGGAGCTCGACGGCGAAGAGCCCGAAACCCTCCTCGTCCCACTCCTCCTCCCACTCCTCGATGTCCTGCGCGGTCTCGTCCAGGGAACGCGGGCGGCCGTCACCGATCCACTGCATCACCACCGGATCGGACTGGATCTCGGAGAGGGGAAGGAGGTCGTCGTCGTGCCAGCGACGCAGCAGCAGGCGGGGGGTACGGATGTCGGTCATGACCCCATCCTGTCGATACGCGGGCGTGAGTGCGAAATCGACGGAGCCGGGGCGCGCGTCCGTCGTCCGCGACCCCGCCCTGCCCGGTGTCCCACCCGGTGCGTGGCAGCTGAGCGCCGTGCGGCCCTGCACTGGTTCACCAGGTCACGGTCGCCGCCCGTTCACGGTTTGCGCGCGACACCGCCGAGGGCGATCACTTCGCCGACGGCACCGGCGGTGGCGGGGTCGGGCCGCCAGTCGGTGAGGGGGACGACACCCGGATCCAGCAGCTCCAGACCGTCGAAGAACCCGGCCAGTTGCTGCGGGCTCCGCAGGTGGTACGGCGCCGCGCCGCTCTCGTTGTAGAGACGGGTCGCCTCGACGTTGGCCTTGTTGGTGTCCACGCTGTCGTTGAACGCCAGGTAGCTGCCGGAAGGGAATGCCGCCATCAGCGCGTCCACGATGCGTCGCGCTTCGTCGTAGTCGGCTATGTGTCCGCTGACCTGCATCAGGGTGAGTGCGACCGGCCGCGTGAGGTCCAGCGTCCGCGACGCCTCGCGCAGCACGGTGCCGGGATCGTGCAGATCCGCGTCGACGTAGGCCGTCGCCCCCTCGGGGGTGCTGGTCAGCAGCACCCGGGCATGGGCCAGCACCAGGGGGTCGTTGTCCACGTAGACGATGCGCGCCTCGGGTGCCACCCCCTGGGCGATCTCATGCGTGTTGTCGACCGTCGGCAGGCCGGTGCCGATGTCGAGGAACTGCCGGATCCCGGCCTCGCCGGCCAGGTGGCGTACGGCGCGCCCGAGGAAGGCCCGCGAGTCACGGGCGAGATCGGTGATGCCTGAGAAGACCTCGCGGAACGCGTCGCCCGCCTCGTGGTCGACGGGGTAGTTGTCCTTGCCGCCGAGCCAGTAGTTCCAGATCCGGGCCGAATGCGGCACCGTCGAGTCGATCTTCGCGAACGCCGCCTTGCTGGGGGCGGACGAGTCCTGCGTCACCGGCAACCTCCTTGAGGGGAACCGTCGTTGGCCGTGGCACACAACCTAGTGCCGCGACAGGCAACACCCGTCGGGACAACGGCGAGATCCAGGCACGGCGCGGGCGGTTCCCGGCGCTCAGTGCACCGGTTCCATGACGCTTCCGTCCTCCGTGCTCAGGCTGCCGGGGCCGCCCCCCTCGCCCGACGCGGCCGGGTAGTGCGGCTCCACCGGGGAGGGCAGATCTTCGGTCGTCTGGTGTCCCTCCAGCAGCGCCCGGCCGAGGGGGGTCAGGGTGTGCCGCACGGTGTTGGCGACGCGGTGCGTGTCTATCAGGCCGGTGGTCCGCAGAACGGTCGCGTGCTCGCTCGCCGAAGCCGCCGACATGCCGAGTCTTCGCGCGATGCCTCCCCCTGTCGTGCCCCCGGTCAGGGCGATCTCCTCCAGGACGGCGGCACGCGTGCGCCCCAGCAGCCGGGCCATCGCCGACCGCCCCGGCCGTGCGGGCCGGGTGAGCAGGTGCAGGCCGCGATTGGCCGGATACACCAGGACCGGCGTCAACTCGTCGTCGAGCAACGTGATCGGCCGACGCCAACAGAAGTACGAGGGGATCAACAGCAGCCCCCTGCCCCTGAGATGGAGCTCCTGGTGAATCGGATAGTCCACCTCCAGCACCGGAGGCTCCCAGCGGACCAGCGGGTGGACGCTGCCGAGCAACCGCTCGACGCCGCCGTGCAGGAAGTCGCGGACCCGCAGGGTGCGTTCGGCCTCGGTGATCGCGCGGATGCGGTCCCACCGGCGGGCGAGCACGCGCGCGTGGTAGCGGTTCAGCGCGACGCCGAGCCGCCGCATCGTCTCCAGGTCACCCTCCGCCATCAGGCGCGTCCAGGAAGGCGTCCGGTGCCGGGCGGCGAGCTGCGCGAGGTCGGCGCGCAGTCGCCCACGGCCCGTGCTCAGCACGGCGTCGACGATGGAGTCCACGCCGGTGACACCGGCCGGAGTGAGGAAGTCGGGCGAATACCCCCGCGGTGGCGCCAGTTCGAGCAGCATGCGCGTCGAGGCATCAAGGCCGGTCAGTGCCTCGGACCTCCACGGGCCGAAGACCACGTGATCCGCCGAGCCCCCGAGTGCGTGCAGGCTCAAAAGGATTTCCCACGCCGGATCCGGCTCCGTGGCAATGCGAACACGGCTCAGATCCGCCGCAGAGAAATGAATGTAGAGCACAGACAAGCCCCCCGAGTCATATGGCCCTTCGCACAGGATCGCACGATCGCGCCGTGAACCGGAGACCCCGACGGCACCGCCGCCCTCGCACCTCGGCGTTTCGGTTCAGGCCGAAAGACGGTGCGGGAACAGACATGGTTCCTGCGGCACACCGGAATCCACATACCGGAGCGAAAGCAGAGAAATGCCTGCCACATTCGGTAAACGCCTCACCTGAGCGAAATGCCCGACAGGTAAGGAAAGCGCGACGGCCACCGCCTGTCCGCTTCGGGTCCGGCCCATTCCGTTCGTTCCGGACTCCCGCCAGGGCCGCCGAACCGGGGGATACTGGACCCATGCGGTTGCGGAGCACGGCCTGTGCCGCCGCCGGACTGGTGCTGGTGGCCGCGATCGGCTGCACCGGGGGCGGTGACGCCGAGCGCGCGGATCCGACCGCCCCGTCCCGCAGCGCGAGCGGTACGCCCAGCACCCCTCCGCCTTCCACCTCCGCGCCGGCGCCGGCGAACCCGGTGTCGATCCCGGGCCTCATCGAGCGCGACCATCGCGGCTCGGACCTCAAGCTCGGTGACGTGCTCGCCCGAACGAACGCGTACACCCGGTACGCCGTGACGTACGAGGCCAACGGGCTCACCATCTCGGGGATCATGAACGTTCCCGAGGGCAAGGGCCCTTTCCCCGCCCTGGTGCTGGCGCACGGCTACATCGATCCGGCCGTCTACACCACGGGCCGTGGGCTGGCACGCGAACAGGATCTGCTGGCCCGCGACGGTTATGTGGTCCTGCACACCGACTACCGCAACCACGCGGGCTCCGACAAGGATCCCGACAACGACGTGAACCTTCGCCTCGGCTACACCGAGGACACCATCGGCGCCGTCCTCGCACTGCGCGGGTCGGGGCGCCCTGAGATCGACGGTGACCGGATCGGCCTGCTGGGTCGGTCGATGGGCGGCAGCGTCGTGTACAACACCCTGGTCGTGGCACCCGGCCTGGTCGACGCCGCGGTGGTCTTCGCTCCGGTGAGCTCACGGCCGGACGAGAACATCGACCACTTCCAGCGCGGTGAGGGCGACCCGATCGCCTCGAGGATCGACGCCACGCACGGCTCCCCCGAAGAGAACCCGAAGTTCTGGCGGGAAGCCGCCGCCGTCACCTACGTGGACCGCGCGAGCGAGCCGCTGCTGATCCACCACGGCACCGCCGACGAGACCTGCCCCCTGGCCTGGTCGGAGCGGACCGCGGCCGCGTTCGAGGCGGCCGGCAAGGACGTCGAGCTGGTGAAGTGGAGCGGCGAGGGGCACACGTTCGGCCCGCGGTGGCCGGCCTCGATGGACAGGACGACGGCCTTCTTCGAGAAGCATCTGCGCTGAGCCCCGCACCGATCCACGACGGCCCGGCCGATGCCCCCACTGAGATCTCCCGGCCCGCCTTCGCCCGCGCGAACACAATGAACGCAAATGATCAAGCCGTGGGAATTCGTCCCGGGCGTCCTTAACATCGGCCCGCCGCGCAACGGTGCGCCGACGAGGACAGGGAGACACCCATGGACTGGACGAGGCCGAGCACCAGGGGCATCCGCGAAGGAACCCGTGCCCTCCGGTCACTCGGGCGCCGCCGCGCGGCAGTGGCCGCGAGCATCGCGGCAGTCCTGGCCGGCACGCTCGCCGGACCTGTGTCCGCCTCCCCGGCCACAGGAGATCCGACACCCGCCGAGTGCCCGACGAACCTGACGGGCAAGGCCACTTGCTACACCGGACAGGACTCCAACGGCGCCCACTACGCGATCGCCGTACCGAAGGACTGGAACAGATCACTCGTGGTGCACGCGCACGGAGGCCCCGACCTCGGCGCGGAGTCCGACCCGGACCGCAGTACCGGTGACCTGGAGCGCTGGGCGGTGATGGTGGACGAGGGCTACGCCTGGGCCGGCTCGTCGTACCGTCGCGGCGGTTACGGGACGCGGATGGCCGCGGCCGACACGGAGAACCTGCGCCGTCTGTTCGTCGAGGAGTTCGGAACGCCGAAGCGCACGTACGTGCACGGCCAGTCCTGGGGCGGCAACGTCGCGGCGAAGGTCGTGGAGACGTACGGCGCCCGCCGGCACGGTCCGTACGACGGAGCCCTGCTCACCAACGGTGTCCTCGGAGGTGGTTCGCGCGGATACGACTACCGCGTGGACCTGCGCGTGGTCTACCAGTACTACTGCGGGAACCACCCGCGCCCCACCGAGCCCCAATACCCGCTGTGGGAGGGACTGCGGGCGGGGTCGACCATGACGTCCGCCGGGCTGCGCGCCCGTCTGCAGGAGTGCACGGGCTTCGAGTCCCCGGCGCTGGAGCGGACAGCCGTGCAGCAGCGGAATCTGGACGACATCCTGGCCGTCACGAACCTGCCCGAGCGCACCCTGGAGTCGCACCTGCGGTTCGCGACGTTCACCTTCCGCGACATCGTGCACAACCGGCTCGGCGGGCGCAATCCGTTCAGCAACGAGGGTGTGCGGTACTCCGGATCCCACGACGACAAGGCGCTCAACGCGGGCGTGGAGCGGTTCGCCGCCGACGCCACGGCCGTACGCGACCTCTCCTACGACAGTGACATCACGGGCCGGGTCGCGATTCCCGTGCTCACGCTCCACGCCGTCGACGACCCCACGGCGTTCGTCGAGCACGAGGCGGCCTATCGGGACAGTCTCCGGGGCGCGCACCGGGAGAGGAACCTCGTGCAGACCTTCACCCGGGAGCGCGAACACAGCGGGCTGAGCACCGCCGAGTACGCCAACTCGATCGCCACGCTGGCCACTTGGGTGCGCACCGGCAGGAAGCCGACTCCGGCGTCGACCGCGGCCTCCTGCGCCGCCTTCGACTCCGAGTACGGCACGGGCTGTTTCTACGCCCCGGAGTTCCGTCCCGGTTCGTACGCGTCCCGGGTCAACGCCCGCCCCGGTGGGCTGCGTTGGCCGGCCATGACCGCGTCCCAGGAGCGGTCCTGGAGCCGCATCGACGGTGTGGGCATCGCTCCCTGAGTGCCGCCGTTCTCCGGTGACGGCTCCGCCTCCCGGTGGCGTGGATCGTGCCACCGGGAGGCGGAGTCGCGGGTGCGGGCCTACAGCACGGAGGTGCCGCCCCGCAGGTCCGTCACAGGTGTCACGTGCGACGCGAGCGGTTCGCCGCGTACACGGCCCCGGCACCGAGGGCGACCACCAGGGCTGCCCCGCCGGCGATCAGGCCGACCGGCGCGCTGGAACCCGTCTCCGCCAGCGGCGGCGTGCTGTCACTGGGCGACGGCTCGGGCGTGGTGGGCGGCTTCGACGACAGCGGCGGCACGTCCGGTGTCGTGGGAGGCGTCGTGGACGGCTTGGGCGTGGTGGGTGTGGCGGGTGGAGTCGACTCCTCGGCGGGCGGCGTGCTGCCCGCGGGGCCGGTCGGCGTCGGCTCCGACGGGGTGGGCGTCGGGGTGGACGGCTCCGACGGGCCGGGGGCGCACGGCTTCTCGCCTCCGTTCCACGCGGCTATGAGGTGGTAGGGCGTGACGACGCCGCCCGGCTGGTAGGGAGCGGGTCCGTGACCCTCACCCGTCTTGCCGTCGTAGGCGATGTCGTCGCCGTACAGGTCGATCTGGCCGTAGCAGTCGGGGGACTTCACGGTCAGCTTCTGCCAGGTCTGCTTCGCGTCGTCGCCGGCCACGTCCGCGGCGGTGAGGTAGACGGTGGCCTTGTCCACCATGACCTGACGACCGGACGTGGCCCAGTTCGGACCCTCGGTGGTGTACTCGGCAAGGGAGACGGGGTACTTGCAGCCGTCCCCGACCTTCTGGCCGGGAGCCAGCCGGACCTGGACGGTGCCGGGGACGGTGTCCCAGGCACGGAATCCGCCCTGCGAGGTCCAGTCCGCGCCCACGACACCTCCGTCGGCGCCGACGATGCGGTACTGGACCGTGGCGGACTGGCACGCCCCGCCGGGCGTGGCGCTCGCGACACCGGCTCCCCACACGGGTGCGGCGGCGACGGCGAGGAATGCGGTGGCGGCGAGGGCAGCCGGAGTTCTGGAGTGTTGCGAACGCGACAAAGTGAGCCTCTGCGGGATCGAAAGGTGTGGGAGGTGGCTGAGCGCGGGTGACCGACGCGGGCGGACGCAACGAAGGCGTGCGCGACCGGGTCACTCGCGTCACTTCGTTCGCTTCAGACGCAGCGGAGCGAAGTGATCCGCATTCTTGTCGCCTTTCACAACTCCCGTCAATCCTTCACGAGTTCCCCACGTGGCGAGTTGAGTGAAGTCGTGGGGTTCCACACCATTCGGCCGAAAAACACGGCGAACTGGTCCGCGCCGGCGACGACAACGCTCTGCCGCGGCGGTTCAGCCGCGGTCCCCTTCCGGATCCAGGTGCGGCATGATCCGGTCGAGTCTGCGCGGGGTCCACCAGGCGTGTCGGCCGAGCAGTGTCATGACCGCGGGAACGAGCAGCAGGCGTACCACCGTCGCGTCGATCAGCACACTGACCGCCAGCCCGAGGCCGAGCATCTTGACGACGATGTTGTCGCTGACGATGAACGCGGCGAAGACACTCACCATGATCAGGGCGGCGCAGGTGATGACACGGGCGGTGATCTCCAGGGCGTGGGCGACGCTCGCCTTGGCGTCGCCGGTGTGCAGCCAGGCCTCGTGCACCCTCGACAGCAGGAAGATCTCGTAGTCCATGCTGAGGCCGAAGATGATGGCGAACATCATCATCGGCACGTAGCTCTCGATGGGCACCTTCCCCTCCACGCCCAGCGCGGGGCCGCCCCAGCCCCACTGGAAGACGGCGACGACCACGCCGTACGAGGCGGCGATCGACAGGACGTTGAGGACCGCCGCCTTGAGTGCGACCAGCAGCCCGCGGAAGACCATCAGGATGATGAGGAAGGCCAGGGCGACGACCACCGCGATGATCAGGGGGAGGCGTTCCGCGACGATGTCACGGAAGTCGACCTGGGCGGCCGTGGTCCCCGTGACGTACCCCTTGGCGTCGGTGCCGGAGACGGCCTGGGGCAGGGTCTGGTCGACGAGGCGGTTCGTGAGGTCGGTGGTGTCCGCGCTCTGCGGGGCCTGCTTGGAGTAGACCGTGGCGACCAGCACGTCTCCGTCCTGGGTGGTCGACAGCGGTGTGGTCGTGGCGGCGCCCGGCACGTCGGTGAGGGACTTCTGCACCTGTGACTGGAGCGACGAACGCTGGTCGGACGGCACGTTCGTCTGGTCGACGACGACGGTCAACGGGCCGTTGGAGCCGGGGCCGAAGGCGTCCGCCATGATGTCGTAGGCCCGCCGGTCCGTGAACGACTTCGGGTCCGCGCCGTCGCCGATGTGGCCCAGCTGGATCGAGAGCAGCGGAATCGCCAGGACGAGGACGGTGACGGTGCCACCGGCCAGGAACCACCAGGGCCGCCGCTGCACCCGCTGCGCGTAGCGGTGCCAGGTGCCGTGGGCGGGGGCGCCCGGAGCCGCGTCCGTCTCCGCGACGGGGCGGCGCACCCGGTAGCGGTCGATGCGATGACCGATGAGCCCCAGGAGGGCCGGGACCAGTGTCAGTGCGCCGATGACGGCGGAGACGACCGTGACGGCCGCCGCGACACCGAGTTTCGCGATGAAGCCCACCCCGGAGACCGACAGTCCGGCCAGGGCGATGATGACCGTGCAGCCGGAGACGAGTACGGCCCGGCCGCTGGTGGCGGTGGCCCGCCCCGCCGCCGTGACCGGATCGGCGCCGTCCATGAGGTTCTGCCGGTGGCGGGTGACAAGGAAGAGCGCGTAGTCGATGCCCACGCCGAGCCCGATCATGGTGGCCAGCGTCGGCGACACGGTGGCGAAGGTGAAGGCCGCGGCGAGCAGCCCCAGACAGGCGAGCCCTCCCACCGCGCTGATCAGGGCGGTCAGCAGGGGGAGGCCCGCCGCGAGGACACTGCCGAAGCCGACGAGGAGGACGACGATCGCCACGCCGAACCCGATCAGCTCGCTGACGCGGTCGTCGGGGGCGGGCCTCGCGAGTTCGCCGAGCGGTCCGCCGTACTCGACCTCGACGCCCGCCCCTCTCAGGGGCTTGACGGAGTCGTCCACCCCGTCGAGGTACGAGTCGCCCAGCGTGGACGGCTGCACGTCGAAGCGCACGGTGATGTAGCCGGTCTTCCCGTCACCGGAGAGAGGGCCCACGTTCTGCTGCTGGGACTGGCCCGAGGACTGCTGCGAGCTCTGTGCCGTCAGCGGGTTCTGCACCGCGAGCACGTGGGGCAGCTTCTGCAGGTCGGTGACCGTCTGACTCATCTGCGAACTCACGGAGCTCAGCGACTGCTTGTCGTCGCGCAGCACGATCTGGCTGCTGTAGCCGCCCGCTGTCGGGTCGTGCTGCTTCAGGACCTCCTGCCCCTGCTGCGACTGGACGCCGGAGAGCGAGAAGTCGTCCGAGTACTCCCCGCCGAACGAGCGGTTCAGGACCTGCAGAGCCGCGAGGACGACGAGCCAGCCCACGATGACGATCACGAAGTGCCGGGCACACCACTCCCCCAGCCTGCGCAGTTTCCCGGCTGCGCCCGGTCCGCCTGCTGGACTGGACCCTGTCGGCGACATAGGCACTCCTGTGGGGGTGTTTGCCCGGACTTGTTCATTAAACGACGCCCTGATCACGTCGTCCTGCGGAAGGCACGCCCACCGCGCCACCCGGAGCCCTTCACCGGCGGCCCCCGCCCTGCGCCCCTTCGGCCGCTCCCCCCTGGCGAATCAATACCGCTATTCGTACTGTTTCCTTTTCACCGCGCTCATCGCGAAGATAGAGTCACTCCCATGCCCCACAATGAATCCACACCTCGCGTGGCCCTCAAGAAAATAACCCCCGACGTCTCCGGAGCAATGGGCGCGCTGCACGGCGCAGCCGTTTCCGCGGCGCAGGACGCCAAGCTCGAACCGGAACTGCTGGAACTGGTGCGGATTCGCGCCTCGCAGATCAACGGCTGCGCGTTCTGCATCGACATGCACACGAAGGACGCCCGCGCGCAGGGCGAGAGCGAGCAGCGCGTGTACGCGCTGAACGCCTGGCGGGAGATGCCGTTCTTCAACCAACGTGAGCGTGCCGCACTGGCGTTGACCGAGGCGGTGACGCTGGTGCACGACGGGCACGTCTCGGACGCGGTCTACGCGCAGGCCGCGGAGGTCTTCGACGAAGCGCAGATCGCGGCACTGATCTGGGCGGCCACGGTCATCAACGCGTACAACCGCATCGCGATAGCCACCCGTATGGTCCCGGGCGGTTATCAGGCCGCCCCGAAAAAGGCCTGAGCACCCTCGGGGAATTACTGATCCGGATATGGCTTTACGCGCCGGGCCGAATTGTATTCGGTCCGGCGCGTGCCATTTTGTGCGCTCTCGGTTCAGTCGGCTGGCAGGGGCTCCATGAGGCCGTCCAGCCATTCCCGCCATTCCTTGGCGCGCGGGGCCGCACCCACGTCCATCGGCCTCCCCTCCCAGCTCGCCACCGGGCGGATCCCGTGCAAAGCGTTCACCAGCCACACCTCCCGGCCGGCCAGCTGGGCCAGGGTCCGTTCACGGTGGGCCAGACGGATCCCACTGCGCAGAGCATGCTCCTGGACGAGGCCCGAGGTGACGCCGGAGAGGATGGGCAGCTGCTGCGGAGGCAGGCACAGGGTGTCGTCCTCCCACCAGAGCACGCTGGAGGTCGCCGCCTCCAGTACGAAGCCGGACGGGGCGATCAGCACCGCCTCCTCCGCGCCCTGACCGGCCGCCCGCTGACGGACCCGGGCCAGGACGTCCAGGTCCGGCCCCTTGCGGCGCGGCACGGTGCGTGGATCGAGCTGGCCCGCGGCCCACACCCGTACCTCCGGGGCGAGCGGCGGGGCGTACCGCAGAAGCAGCCGCAGCTGGAGGGAGCCGGCCACCAGCTCGACGCGCGGGAACCAGGTCCCCGTACGGGGCAGCGCGGCCGTCATGTCCCGCCAGAACTCGTTGAGTTGGTCGAGGGAGGGCCCTCCGCAGTCGCCACAGGCCCGCAGGAACCGCTCCCGGTGCCGGCCCAGGCCGCGCACCCGCCCGTCCCGGAGCAGCCAGGAGTCCGCGGCCAGCAGCTGTGTGTCGGCCGCCAGGCCCGCGATCAGTCCGCGGCCGGGTATCCACGCCAACAGGCCCTCTGCGGTTGCCGGTTGTGTCATCAAAGAAATCTCTCTCCTCTCAGTACATCCCTCAGTACGTCCACCCGGGCGTCCGGATTCATCCACCGGACCCTCTGGTGGCGTGCCGCGGTCAGTACTTCCGGCCGGCACTCGCCGGTGAGCCGTGTCTGGGGCCGTAGGGAGCGTGCTCCAGCCAGGCCCCGCACCACGGCAGTACGGGCGCGAGGGCCGCGGCCGCCCGCTGTTTGGCTCGTACGATCCGCCGCGGCCGCAGATGGTCCAGGGCCGCGCCGGCCGCCTCGCTGTTGAACAGGGCCGCCGTGCGCCGGTCCGTCGCGAACCGTGCGACCGCCTCCGGTGTGCCGGCGGCCACGGCTTCGGCTGCCGCCGCCGCGTCCGCGATACCGCTGTTCATCCCGCGGGCGCCGAACGGAGGGAACAGATGGGCGGCCTCGCCGACGAGCAGCACCCGCCGCCCGGGGTCGGTGAAGTCCGCCGCCACCTTGCGCAGGAACCGGTACGTCGACACCCACAGGATGCGCTCGCCGTACCCCTCTCCCACGACCCGGGGCAGCCACTCCCGTACCGCGTTCTCGGTCCCGTAGGACTCCAGCGGGTCGTCGTCCCGGCACTGCAGGTCGACCTGGAATCCCCCGGTGAACGGCACCCGCATGACGCTCCGGCCGCCGGCTCCGGGGTGTTCGTAGTGGAAGACCCGCTCCAGCGGGAGTTCGGCCCCGGGGATGTCGGCCACGTCCACGACGACGTGGAAGCCCGCCGAGCTGGTGCCCTCCATGGGGATGTCCAGCTCCCGTCGGACGGCCGAGCGTGCTCCGTCCGCGGCGACGACGTGGCTGCCCGTCCAGCCGCGCCCGTCGTCCGCGCTCACCATGACCTCGTCGTCCATGACCTTGACGGCCGCCACCCGCGCGTCCCAGACGAACTCCACCCCCGCGCTCTCACAGGCGTCGAGCAGCAGCCGCTCGGTGTCCACCTGGCGCAGGCTGGTGAAGGGCGGCGGGAACGAGGGAGGTGGAAACGTGCGGGCGTACACCTCACGGCCCCGGTACAGGGTGCGCCGCGTGTGCCAGGTCCTGCCGAACTCCGCGATGCGGGCGGCCAGCCCCGGGCGCATCTCCTCGAGCAGCCGCAGTGTCTCCTTGTGCACGAACAGGGCGCGGCTGCCGGGCCGTTGGCGCCCCTGCGGATCGGCTTCGAGGACGGTGACCGGCAGTCCACGGGCGCGCAGGCCGAGGGCCGCCGACATGCCCACGGGGCCTGCACCCACCACGATGACAGGAGCCATGTCAGGCGCCGCCGGCGGAGTCGGCGGTCACCGTGGCGCTCCCGGTGAGCATGCGGGTGATCTCCACCCGCTTGACCTTCCAGGTGGAGGTCATCGGCAGGTCCTCGAAGCGCCACTGCCTTGGGTCGGCCATCGCGGGCAGGTCCGCGGTGGCCTCCCGCCAGCGCCGCAGGTCGAGCGGCTCCTCGCGCCGCAGGCACACCACCGGCACGGGCTCACGGTCGGCGCCGGGCACGATGACGACCTCGCGCAGTTCGCCGAGGCGGGACATCAGCATGTCCTCGATCTCCAGGTTGCTGTGCACGGCGTCGATCTGGTCGATCTCACGGTCGATCAGGTACAGCGCGCCCCACCGGTTCCGGTAGCCCATGTCACCCATCTGCCACCAGTCGCCGTCCAGTTGACGGTCGTACTGCTTCTGGGCGCCGAGATAGGTGAGGATCCGGCCCCTGGTCCGCGCCTCGATGCGGCCGGCGGTGCCGGGCCTGGCCCGTCGTCCCCCGTTGTCGGCGATCCGGACGCCGGTGAAGCCGGGAATGCCGATACCGACCCGGCGGCCGTCGGCGCGGGCCGCACTGCGCCGCGTGTACCACTGGAACGCGACCGGACCCGTCTCGCTCTGCCCGTACAGCTGCATCAGCCACGGCGAGCGCCGGTTCGACGCACCGAGCAGCCGCTGCACGGTGCGCGGGTGGATGGCGTCGAAGGTGCTGCTGTACGAGCGCACGCGGGCCAGCGGAGCGCCGGGTGCGTCGGCCAGTTCCTCCCACAGCACGAAGGTGTTGGGGTGGGTCTCGACGATGCCGGGACGGTGCCGGGCCAGCAGCGGGCCCGCGGCGGCGGGCTCAGGGTCGGTGATGAACAGCAGCGGGCTGCCGAAGTGCAGCAGCACACCGAGCAGATGGTAGAAGCGTGAGTGCACGAACGACAGGTGCAGGGCCGCGGTCTCGCCCCGGGTGGGCCAGCCCATGGCCTTCTGCGGGACGAGCCGGTTCCACATGGTGTTCGCGCAGTGCACGGCGAGCTTGGGGTCGCCCGTCGTGCCCGAGCTGTGGGTGATGAGCGCGGGTTCGCGGGGGTGCAGCCGGACGGGGGCGTGGAGCGGGGCGCCCGCGTACTTGTCCAGCGGAACGGCTGCGGGCGCGTCGTCCACGCTGAGCGTCCGCCTGACGAGCCCGGCGACGTCGATGTCCTTGAGCGGGCCGGTGAGCTTCGCCCGGTCGGTGATGAGCCACGGCTCGTTCAGCCGCTGCAGCAGCCGCCCGACGACGGGGCCCTGAAGACCCGGCGAGAGCAGGACGGGCACGGCGCCGATGTGGGAGACGGCACAGGCCAGCAGGACGATGTCGAGGTTGTCCGACTTGTGGACGACGACGTGCTCGGAGGGCCGGACCCCGGCCTCCCACAACCGGCCCGCCAGGTCGTCGACCAGAGACGCCAGGAGCGGGTAGGTGAGGTCGAGCCCGAGGCCCGGGTGGACGTCCAGCGGCCGGTCCAGGGTGACCGGGACGGCTCCGTGCCGGACGGCGGCCTGCCGGAACAGCGGGCCGAGGTAGAAGCCACGATCGGACAGCAGGGGTTGCTTGGGTGGCATGGGCCCTTTCCTTTCTGCGGTGTGAGCGTTCACGGCCATGGTCACCACGCCCCTCGGCGTACGAGGTGACGGCGGAGCTTGCCGGTCGGGGTGCGGGGCAGTGACGGCACGACGTGGATGGTCCTGGGCACCTTGAAGGCGGCCAGGTGTTCGCGGGCAAGGGCGAGGAGGGCGGCCTGCAGGTCGGACTTGGTGGCCGCGAAGGTCGGGGCGGCCGTGGCCGCCACGCCGATGACGACGTAGGCCCGCAGGGCGGTCGCACCGCGTTCGTCGGCGACGGACGCGACGGCGACCTCCCGTACCGCGGGGTGCCTGCGCAGGACGGCCTCCACCTCCAGCAGGGAGACGGTGATCCCGCCGACCAGCTCCATGTCGTCGGCCCTGCCGAGGATGCGGTACGTGCCGTCCGCCTCGCACCGCGCGCGGTCCCGGGTGGCCAGCCATCCGTCGGCCAGGGCGCGCTCAGTCTCCTCGGGCAGGTTCAGGTATCCGGGGGTCAACGTCGGCCCCCGTACCCAGAGTTCGCCCTCCGTGCCGTCCGGCACCGGGTGTCCCGTACGGTCGCGGAGCTCCAGGTCGAAGCCCGGCACGGGCCGGCCGACGGTGCCCGGGGTGTTCGCGTCGAGGCTGTTGGCGCAGAAGGCGTGTCCGGCCTCGGTGGAGCCGATCTGTTCCAGTACGGGCGCGCCGAGCAGTTCGGTGACGCGTTCGCCGAGTCCGGCGGGCATGCCTTCGCCGGCCGACACCGCGGCGCGTACGGAGGCGAAGCAGGCTGCGTGGTCGTCGGCGCGGTCGGCGACCAGCGCCGCGTACGCCGAGGGGACGGAGTAGAGCAGGGTCACCCGGTGCCGGGCGACGAGTTCGTCCACCGCCGCGGGTGAGGGGCGCCGGTCGACCAGTACGGCCGAGGACCCCGAGAAGAGCGGAAAGACGAAGGCGTTGCCGAAGCCGTAGGCGAAGAACAGTTTGGACACCGACAGGGTCACGTCGTCCGGGGTGATCCGCAGGAGGCGGTCGCCGATGAGGTCGTGGTACTTGCCGGGGTCGCCGTGGCAGTGCACGACGCCTTTGGGGGTGCCGGTCGTGCCGGAGGTGTACTGGATGTAGAGCGGGGTGCGCGGGCCGGCCGGATGGGCCCCGGTGGTCGGCGGGGCACCGCGGGTGAGCGCGACGAGCTGGTCGGCGCCCAGTCGCGTCCGTCCGGCGAACCGCTCCTCCAGGCCCGGTCCGGTCACGCACAGCTCGGCTTCGGCGTCGGCGGCCATGAACTCGTGGTTGGCCGGGGTCAGTTCGGGGTTGACGAGGACCGCGACCGCGCCGAGCCGGGCGGTGGCGAGGAAGGCCGTCACCCAGGCGAGGGAGTCGGGCAGCGCGAGCAGCACCCGGTCGCCGGGGCGGACTCCGTGGTCGGCCAGCACCCCGGCGGCCCGGGACGCGAGGTCGTGCACCTCACCGTGGGTCCAGGCCCGGTGCCCCTGGTGGAAGGCGGGCCGGTCCGTCCAGCCGTTCCGCTCGGCCAGCGCGGCGAGCGCGACGGCCAGGTTGCCGCCCTCGGTGTCCTCGGCGGTGTCCGCGGTTGCGGGGCGGGCCGTGTCGGTGGGGCTCGGGGCGGAGGCGGGGGGCGTCATCGGACCTGCTCCGGCAGGGAGCGGGGCGCGGTGGCGGTGGCCTCGCGGTGGGCCCGTAGCTGAGCGGCGGTCTTGAGCAGCATCTCGTCGTACTCCGCCTCGGAGTCCGAGCCGAGGACGATGGCGCCGCCCGCGCCCAGACGCATCCGGCCGTCGGTGAGGACGGCGGTGCGGATGACGATGTTGAGGTCGGCTCCGCCGCTGCAGCCGAGGTAGCCGACGGCGCCGGAGTAGACGCCGCGGGGCTCGGTCTCCAGCGTGTCGATGATCTCCATCGTCCGCAGTTTCGGTGCTCCGGTCATCGAGCCGCCGGGGAAGCAGGCGCGGACGCAGTCCACCGCGTCGACGCCCTCCCGGAGCCGGCCCTCGACGGTGGAGACGAGCTGGTGCACGGTCGCGTACGTCTCGGTGGCCATCAGGCGGGGGACGCTGACCGTCGCGGTCTCGCAGACGCGGCCGAGGTCGTTGCGGAGCAGGTCGACGATCATCAGGTTCTCGGCGCGGGTCTTGGGGTCGGCGGCGAGCGAGTCCCTGAGCCGGGCGTCCTCCTCCGGGCGGCTGTCGCGGGGGGCGGTGCCCTTGATGGGCTTGGCCTCGGCGACACCGTCCCGGGTGATCCGCAGGAACCGCTCGGGGGACGCGCCCGCCACGGCCAGGTCCCCGAACCTCAGATACGCGGCGTACGGGGCGGGGTTGATGCGCCGGAGCACCCGGTAGTAGGCCAGCGGGTCGGGCGGGGCGGGTAACTCGGCGGCGTTGGTCAGGCAGATCTCGTAGCTGGTGCCGGCTTCGAGTTCACGACGGCAGGCCTCGATGTCGGCGAGGTAGGTCGCCCGGTCGCGGACCAGCCACGGTTCGGCGGCACGGAGGTCGGGCTCGGCGGCGGACGGCGGCGCCGGGGCGGGTTCCGGCGACGACACGAAGCTCAGCTGCGCCACGGCGCCGTCGAGCCAGTCGGTGGCCTCGCGCGTGCCCTGCGGGGTGTTCTCGGCCAGGCAGACGGCGTAGGTGAATCCGTCCCGGTGGTCGACGGCGACGAGCCGGTCGGCGAAGAGCCAGCAGGCGTCCGGGGTGTCGGCCCGGTGGCGGTTCGACGCACCGCAGTCGGCCTTCAACTCGTAGCCGAAGTAGCCGACATAGCCGCCGGTGAAGTCGAAGGGCAGCTCTCCGGCGTCCACCCGGCGGGTCGCCAACTGCCGTTTCAGGTAGTCGAAGACGCTGGCCCGGACCTTCCGTACGGGCCGGCCCGCCCGCTCGATCTCGCAGACGCCGCTGTCGACGTCGTAGCGCACGAACTCGGCCAGCGGGCCGGTGCCGTCGCCGAAGAACGAGAAGCGCGACTGCCCCTCCTCGACCCGTGCGCTGTCCAGCCAGAACGCTCTCGGTGCGTCCGCGCACATCCGGGTGAAGGCCGTCTCGGCGTCCACGGCGGCCGCGATCCGGCGGGTGTGCAGCCGGTAGCCGGCCGGTGCGGGCCGCCGGGGCCGGGGCACGAAGACCGTGCCCGCGGTGTCCTCGGTGTTCTCGGGACGCGGCCTCGGCACCCGGGACTTCGCCGGCCGGACCGGGCGGGGCCGGGCCGCCGTGAGACCCCGGAAGTTCAGGAACAGCCGGTGGCCGAACTCGGTGAGGACGGACTCCGGGTGGAACTGCACGCCCCACAGCGGCCGGCTGCGGTGCCGCAGTCCCATGAGTACGCCGTCCTCGGCCCAGGCGGTGCCCTTGAGGCTCGCCGGCAGTGGTTCGCGCACGGACAGCGAGTGGTAGCGGACCGCGGTGAAGTCCTGCGGCAGTCCGCGGAACAGGTCCTCGCCGTCGTGCCGGATGCGTGAGAGATGCCCGTGCCGTGGTTGCGGTGCGGCCGCCACCCGGCCGTTCTCGGCCGCCGCGATGCCCTGGTGCCCCAGACAGACGCCCAGGACGGGGATGGTGGACTCCGCGAGCACGGTGGCGCTGATCCCGAAGTCACGGGGCCGGCCGGGGTGCCCGGGCCCCGGGGACACCACCACGTTGTCGAACTCCCGGAGGTCCGGGCGAGCGTCGGCCGGGGCGTCGTTGAGGACCACCGTCGGCTCTTCGCCGTTGACCTCGGCCATCAGCTGGAACAAGTTGTACGTGTACGAGTCGTAATTGTCGATGAGCAAGGTCTTCAACCTGCCCACCCCCCTTTATTTGTCTTTCTCAGCCTTGCGCGGTGCGGCGTTTGTGCCGTCCACGGATCGCCTGCAGGGGCGGGTACAGCCATTTCTTGAAGAAACGCTGGAGTCGCGGCATGAGGATCCACGTGACCATGGCCGTGACGGCCAGGCACAGCAGCAAGGTGCGGATGAGAGGGTTGAGGCTGCCGAGATAAGGAAGTATTGCCAAATTGAACAGGAGAACGGGAGGGAAGACCGCGCTCATATTCACGAACCATAACTTCCACTTCGGTGGCGGGCGTGGGGCCGCCGCAGCCGCGGAAGCGGTTTCGTTCTGCGAATCGAACCAGACCCTGGAACCTTGCACGGTCCGCCGCCCGGTCTCCCGGCCAAGCGTCTCGCCGCGCGCCTGCCACTGCGCCCGCTCGGGCGAAGAGTCCCACGCCAGGACGGAATCCTCGCTGGTGAAGCGGTAGACAACATGCCACTCAGCCTCTCCGTCGACGAGTACGCCACCACCGAGAAAGCCCGGTTGCTGCGCGCCGGCACGTAGTACACCCCACCCCCAGGAGTGGAACTCGGCCTCGCGGCCCGGCACCACTCGATACGCGACGGTGACGGTCACGGGATTCCTGGTCACGCCCTGGAATACGGAAAGAGAAGGCTTGCTGTTCAACTCTCAACGGAGTTTTTGCCGCTGCCCGGCTCACGCGCGTTCGTCACCTTTGTGTCCGATTGGGTATGTTTTGCCGGACACTCTCCCGAGCTGCTCTTCGGGATTCCCGGAATCGCTTGCCGGACTCTCGAAAAGAGCGGCACCATCACTCTCGGGGGCACCGTTCACCGGCGACGCGAAGAGCCGAATCAGCCGGACCTGTAAAGAGCAATGAGGAGATCCATGTCCAGGTATGACTGGAGCATGACCCACGCAGGGATCGACAGGGTGCGCGCGGGGATCGAACCGGCCCGTAAAGAGGTGACCGCCCATCCGATCTACCAGCGGATAAACACGCGGGAACAGATGGCGACCTTCATGCAGCACCACGTCTACGCGGTGTGGGACTTCATGTCCCTGCTGAAGTCCCTCCAGCGGGAGTTGACGTGTGTGGACGTCCCCTGGGTGCCCCGCGGCTCACAGGTGAGCCGGCGGCTGATCAACGACATCGTGCTGGTGGAGGAGAGCGACGAGCTCGAGGGCGGCTTCACCAGCCACTTCGAGCTGTACCGGGCCGGAATGACCGAGGCGGGCGCGGACACCTCACGCCTGGACACGTTCCTCGCACTGCTCGCGGAGGGGCACGACGTGCCCGCCGCGCTGCGGGTCGCCCAGGTCCCCGGCCCCGCCGCCGAGTTCGTCCGTACGACGTTCGGGATCATCCACGACCGCCCGCTCCACGCCCGGGCGGCGGCCTTCGCCTTCTCCCGGGAGGACCTCATCCCGGACATGTTCGACCAGGTGATCAGGAAGGAGGGCGCCGACCGGTTCCCGGTCTTCTGCGACTACCTGGCCCGTCACATCGAGGTCGACGGCGAGGAGCACACACCCATGGCCATGGCCATGGTGGCCGACCTGTGCGGCGACGACGACACCCGCTGGCAGGAGGCCGCGGAGACCGCGGCCCTCGCCCTGGAGGCCAGGTCCCGGTTCTGGGACGCAATCGTGGAAGCCATGGAGCACTCCGGCGGCTGAGGCGGAGACGAGACCGGCCTCCAGACGGGCCCTACGGGGGCGTGTGCGGCGTCCGGTGGGGCCGACGGCGGTTGCCCCGGAAGCCGATCCCGGCTCGGCGCAACGGGCACCCGAAGACCCGATGCGTGACGAGGCCGGGCGGGCGATGGAATGAGCGACGGACTCCGTACTGCCGGAAGGCAGGCTCGCCGGAGACCGGACGCAGGCCGGAGACCGGGCCCGCGACGGAACCCCGGCCCGTCGCGGGCAGGCACACCGGAAAGCCGGGTGCGCTGCGAAAGGGGGGCCGGGCCGACGAGGTAGGCCCGGACACCCGCGGACCGATGGGGCGGCGGCCCTACCGCTCTCGCGGGCCCGCCGTACTGTCGCGCACCACCAACCGCGTGGGCACGAGCGTGGTCCCGTGCTCCGGCACGTCCTGGTGCATCTGCCGCAGCACACCCTCGACGCAACGGCGGCCCACCTCGGCGAAGTCCTGGTGGACGGTGGTCAGGGGCGGCAGGAACGAGCCGGCCTCGGGAATGTCGTCGAAGCCGATGACACTGACGTCGTCGGGCACGTACCGGCCCCGCTCGTGCAGAGCACGCAGCAGGCCGAGCGCCATCTGGTCGTTGGCCGCGAACACCGCCGTGCAGTCCCGCTGTTCGGCCAGTTCGAGGCCGGCCCGGTAGCCGGACTCGGCCGACCAGTCGCCGCGCACCACCGGGGGCGTGGCGCGGCCCGCCTCGGTGAGCTCGGCGCGCCAGGCATCGGCCCGGCGCTGCGCCGCGAAGGACTCCTCGGGGCCCGCCAGGTGCCAGACCGTGTCGTGGCCGAGGCCGAGCAGGTACCGCACGGCGTCGCGGCTGCCGCCCGCCTGGTCGGTGTCGACCACCGTGTAGCGGTCACCCGCGTCGGAGTCGGCCACGACCACCTTTATGTGCGGCGGCAGCGAGAGGGTCACCGCGTCGAGCAGGTGGACCTCCAGGATGACGATGACGGCGTCGACGGCCAGCTCCCCCAGCCGGGAGAACGCCCCACGCACCTCGTCCTGGGTCGGGACGGCGACCGGCAGAAGGGTCACGGCATAGCCCTCGTGCGCCGCGGAGGTCGCGATCGCCTCCAGCGTGCGGACGTTACCGGTGGTCGACAGCCCGAAGGTGATGACGCCTATGGTGCGGAACTCACCGCGCTTGAGCGCCCGGGCGGCGCTGTTGGGCCGGTAGCCCAGCTCGCGCATGGCCTCCAGCACCTGCTGCCGGGTCTCCTCGTTCACACCCGCGTAACCGTTGGAGACACGCGAGACGGTCTGCGAGGAGACGCCGGCCAGACGGGCGACGTCCGCCATGGACGCGCTCTGCGTCCGGCGGGAGGCCCGCTTCCTGTTACGCGCCGCGGCCTGCGGTCTGCTCGCCGAGGCGCTGTCCGTCGTGTCCACCCGTCTCCCTCGCTGAACGAACCACAGTTTCCTCAAATGACCCTTGACCACCGTCAACGGGGCAGTGTAGACATGCCGCCATCAGATGTTTACGTAAACATAACAGGCCACGGGGTCTTCCGGACCTGGATGTTTACGCAAACATCAGCGGCGTGCGACGCCGGGTTCGCGAGAGGGACGAGCGAGGAACGACATGACGACGCTACAACCGCCGGCGGCCGCGAAGCGGCGCCCGGCCCGGCCTCCCGCGCAGGGGAACCGCCGCTCCTGGACGGGGTGGGGGTTCATCGGTCCCTTCGTGGCCGTGTTCGCCCTTGTCTTCCTGGCACCGATCGTGTATTCGATCTACCTCAGCCTGTTCCGGGACCAGCTGATCGGCGGCACCACCTTCGTCGGCCTGGACAACTACACCCAGGCACTCAAGGACGAACGGTTCTGGGACTCGCTCGCACGGGTCTCGCTCTTCCTGGCGATCCAGGTGCCGATCATGCTCGGCATCGCCCTGCTGATCGCCCTCGCGCTGGACAGCGGACGCCTCTTCGGCAAGGACTTCTTCCGCATCGCGATCTTCCTGCCCTACGCCGTGCCCGCCGTGGTCGCCACCCTGATGTGGGGCTTCATGTACGGCACCAAGTACGGGCTGGTGGGTGACATCAACGACGCGTTCGGCGTCACCCTGCCCGACCCGCTCTCCAGCGACCTGGTCCTGGCGTCGATCGGCAACATCGTCACCTGGGAGTTCATCGGCTACAACATGCTGATCTTCTACTCCGCGCTACGGGTCATCCCGCTCTCCCTCTACGAGGCCGCGGAGATCGACGGCGCCGGGCAGTTCCGCGTCATCTCCTCCATCAAGCTCCCCGCGATCCGTGGCGCCCTGGTCATCGCGACGATCTTCTCGATCATCGGCAGCTTCCAGCTCTTCAACGAGCCGGCCATCCTGCGGCCCCTGGCGCGCAACGCCATCACGACCGACTTCACCCCGAACTTCTACACGTACTCGCTGTCCTTCAACGGCCAGCAGCACAACTACTCCGCGGCGGTCGCCATCATCATGGGGCTGATCACCATGGTCATCGCCTATGTCGTGCAGCTCCGCGGCATGCGCAAGGGAGCGTGACCTCATGAGCAGTTCCATCACCACCCCCTCCCAGAGCGCATCCGCCCCGGCCGCCGACGTGAACAAGAGCGCGCCTCGACTGCGCACCCGCCGCAAGCACACTCCCGGCCGTCCCAAGCGCAGCGTCCTGCTGACCGTGCTCACCGGCCTGATCCTGCTCTACACCGTGGTGCCCCTGCTGTGGCTGGTCATCAGCGCCACCAAGACCCAGGAAGGGCTCGCCGACTCGTCGGGCCTGTGGTTCAGCAACGACTTCGCCCTCTGGGACAACATCAGCGAGACGTTCTCGTACAACGACGGGATCTTCGTCCGCTGGCTGCTGAACACCCTGCTGTACGTCGTGCTCGGCGCCGGCGGCGCCACCCTCCTGGCGATCCTCGGCGGCTACGCGCTGGCGAAGTTCACCTTCCCCGGGAAGCGCGCCGTCTTCGCCGTGGTCATCGGGGCCGTCGCCGTCCCGGGCACCGCCCTGGCCGTGCCCACCTTCCTGATGTTCAGCAAGATGGGACTCACCGACACTCCGTGGGCGGTGATCATCCCCTCGCTGGTCTCGCCCTTCGGCCTGTACCTGATGTGGGTCTTCGCCACCGAGGCGATCCCCACCGAACTGATGGAAGCCGCCCGCATCGACGGGGCCGGCGAGGTGCGCACCTTCTTCCAGGTGGCCCTGCCGCTCCTCGCCCCGGGCACGGTGACCGTGCTGCTGTTCACCACGGTCGCCACCTGGAACAACTACTTCCTGCCGCTGATCATGCTCAAGGACCCGGACTGGTATCCCCTGACCCTGGGTCTGGACGCCTGGAACAACCAGGCACAGACGATCGGCGGCGACGTGATCTTCAACCTGGTGATCACCGGGTCGCTGCTCACCATCGTGCCGCTCATCGCCGCGTTCCTGCTCCTCCAGAGGTTCTGGCAGTCCGGACTCGCGGCCGGAAGCGTCAAGGAATGACCCGCCCCCAGGCCCTCACCCCTCTTCGGCCCATCTCCTCCACCCTCACCCGGTCCCACCCACGCAGAAGTGGAAGCACCTCCATGCGCAGAACGTCACACCGCCTGATGCGCGGCCTCGCCGTCCTCTCCGTCCTCGCCCTCGGCGCCACCGCCTGCGGCGGCTCCGACGACGACAGCTCCGGCCAGAAGCCGGTCTCCGCCGACAGCATCCAGGCGGCCCTCAAGAAGGGCGGCTCGGTCACGGTCTGGGCCTGGGAGCCCACGCTGAAGTCGGTCGCCGCCGACTTCCAGAAGAAGTACCCCAAGGTCAAGATCAACCTGGTCGGCGAGCGGTCGGGCGACAAGCACTACACCGCCCTGTCGAACGCCATCTCGGCCGAGAAGGGCGTCCCGGACGTCGCGCAGGTCGAGTACTTCGCGCTGAGCCAGTACGCCCTCACCAAGGGCCTCAGCGACCTGGCTCCCTTCGGCGCGGACAAGCTCAAGTCCAAGTACACCCCCGGCCCGTGGAACGCGGTGAGCGAGGGCAAGGCGGTCTACGGCCTGCCGATGGACTCCGGCCCGATGGCGATGTTCTACAACAAGAAGGTCTTCGACAAGCACAAGGTCGCCGTCCCCACCACCTGGGACGAGTACGTCGAGGCCGCTGCCAAGCTGCACAAGGCCGACCCCAAGGTCTACATCGCCAACGACGCCGGCGACGCGGGCTTCACCACCAGCATGCT
Source organism: Streptomyces sp. BV286 (assembly GCF_019090165.1). Classification (GTDB taxonomy): domain Bacteria; phylum Actinomycetota; class Actinomycetes; order Streptomycetales; family Streptomycetaceae; genus Streptomyces. The sequence goes on along the minus strand of NZ_JAHRIB010000143.1, from coordinate 59,553 downwards.
GTGGCAGGCCGGTTCGCGCCCCTACAAGGTCGACGGCACCGACGTGAAGATCAACTTCGATGACGCGGGCGCCAAGAAGTACACCGACACCTGGCAGAAGCTCATCGACGACAAGCTCGTCTCGCCCATCAACGGCTGGACCGACGACTGGTACAAGGGCCTGGGCGACGGCACCATCGCCACCCTGACCACCGGCGCCTGGATGCCTGCCAACTTCGTGACCGGCGTGCCGAACGCCGCCGGTGACTGGCGCGCAGCGCCCATGCCCGCCTGGACCAAGGGCGACAAGGCGACCGCGGAGAACGGCGGCAGCTCGCTGACCCTGCCCGCGCTCGGCAAGAACAAGGAACTCGCCTACGCCTTCGTCGAGTACGCGAACTCCGGTGAGGGCGTGCAGACCCGCGTCAAGCAGGGCGCCTTCCCGGCGACCACGGCGGAGCTCGAGTCCACCGAGTTCCAGAACACCAAGTTCGAGTACTTCGGCGGGCAGCAGGCCAACAAGATCTTCGCCGACTCCGCGGCCAACGTCGCCTCCGACTGGTCGTACCTGCCCTTCCAGCAGTACGCCAACTCGATCTTCAACGACACCGTCGGCAAGGCCTACGTCTCGAACACCAAGCTCTCGGCCGGCCTGAAGTCCTGGCAGGACGCGTCCATCAAGTACGGCAAGGAGCAGGGCTTCACCGTCGAGTAGTCGACGCCCTACCCCGCCGCCCCCGCGCACCACTCCGGAAGGACCACGATGATCTCCACCCTCCTGTCCCAGCTGAACGGGCCGGACGGTGACTCCACCCCTCGCCTCGCGTACGGCGCCGACTACAACCCCGAGCAGTGGCCTCGCGAGGTGTGGGAGGAGGACGTACGGCTGATGCGTGAGGCCGGCGTCAACCTGGTGTCCGTGGGGATCTTCTCCTGGGCCCGCATCCAGCCGGCCCAGGACGAGTGGGACTTCGGATGGCTCGACGAGGTCATGGACCTGCTGCACGCGGGCGGCATCGGGGTCGACCTGGCCACCGCCACCGCGTCCCCGCCGCCCTGGCTCACCACGGCGCACCCGGAGATCCTTCCGGTGACCGCCTCCGGTGAGACGGTGTGGCCGGGGGCGCGGCAGCACTGGCGGCCCACCTCGCCCGTCTTCCGCGACCACGCGCTGCGCCTGGTACGGAAGATGGCCGAGCGGTACGCGGACCACCCCGCGCTGGTGGCCTGGCACGTGTCGAACGAGCTGGGCTGCCACAACATCTACGACTTCTCGGACGACGCGGCCATTGCGTTCCGCGACTGGCTGCGCGCCCGCTACACCACACTCGACGCCCTCAACCACGCCTGGGGCACGGCCTTCTGGTCGCAGCGCTACAGCGCCTGGGAGCAGATCCTGCCGCCCCGACTGACCGGTTCGCACCCCAACCCCACGCAGCAGCTGGACTTCAAGCGCTTCTCCTCCGACGCGCTGAAGGAGTACCTGCGCGCGGAGCGGGACGTGCTGCGGGAGATCACGCCGGGCGTGCCGGTCACCACCAACTTCATGGTGATGGGCGGCACCAAGGGCATGAACTACCCCGACTGGGCGGGCGAGATCGACTTCGTCTCCAACGACCACTACGTCCACCCCGGACCGCAGGACCGGGACGAGCTGTCGTTCTCCGCGAACCTCACCAGCGGTATCGCGGGCGGCCGCCCGTGGTTCCTGATGGAGCACTCCACCAGCGCGGTCAACTGGCAGCCCGTCAACGTGGCCAAGCGGCCCGGCGACCTGGCCCGCGACTCGCTGCTGCACGTCGCGCACGGCGCCGACGCCGTGTGCTTCTTCCAGTGGCGTCAGTCGGCCGCCGGCGCCGAGAAGTACCACTCGGCGATGGTGCCGCACGCCGGCGCCGACAGCGAGGTCTTCCGCGCGGTCGCCGCCCTGGGGCAGACCCTCAAGACACTGGCACCGCTCGCGGGCTCCGAGCGCGAACCGGCGCGGGTGGGCATCGTCTACGACTGGGAGTCGTGGTGGGCGAGCGAGCAGGACTCGCACCCCACCGCCCTCCTCGACTACCGCCAGGAAGCCCTGGACTGGTATTCGGCGCTCCTCGCACTGGGTGTCCGGGCCGACGTCGTGACCACCACGACGGACCTCGACCGGTACGACGTCCTGATCACACCCGTGCTGCACGTGATCCCCGCACCGCTGGCCAAGGAGCTCACGCGGTACGTCGAGACCGGCGGGCACCTCGTCACCACGTACTTCTCCGGAGTCGTCGACGAGAACGACCACATCTGGCTCGGCGGCCACCCCGGCGCCCTGCGCGAGCTGCTCGGTATCCGTATCGAGGAGTTCGGCCCGCTGCTCGACGGTGACACCGTCGAACTGGACGGCGCCGGTACGGGCACCCTGTGGACCGACCGCATCACCGTCACCGATCCCTCGGTGGACGTGCTGGCCCACTACCGCAGCGGCACGTACGCGGGCCGGCCCGCCGTCACCCGGCGCGCGGTGGGACAGGGCTCGGCCGCCTACGTCTCCACCCGGCTCGGCACCGACGGGCTGGCCGGTCTGCTGCCGGCACTGCTCGGCCCGGCCGGCGTCGAGAGCGAACTGCCCGAGGACGCACGGGGATCGGTCGAGCAGACCGTCCGCCGTGGACCCGACGGCCGGTTCCTGTTCCTGGTCAACCGGACCGACGAGAACGTGCCGCTGACGGGCCTCGCCGGAGAGGTCCTGGTCGGCGACACAGACGCCGGGGGCGGTCTCGTCCTGGGGCCCAGGGACGTCGCCGTGGTGCGACAGCCCGCCGGCTGAACCGCACACCGCACTTCCCGCACCGACTCCTCGAACGGCACCACGCCTGTCCGAGAGCCCTTCCTCCTGCCCGACGGGCGGGGGGTCTCCACCGCGCAGCTACCACCACCGCAGTTGGGAGCACACGATGGCACGCCGTACCCGCAACAGACGGCTCCTCGGAGCCGCCGGCCTCACCGCCCTGGCCACCGGGGCCGCTCTGGTATCCGCCCCGTCGTCCACGGCACAGGTCACGGCGGCGGACACCGCGTCCGTCACCGTGAAGCCCGACCCCTCGTACAAGCAGGAGAAGTTCGAGGGCTGGGGCACCAGCCTGGTCTGGTTCGCCAACGCCACCGGCGACTATCCCAAGCCGATACGCGAGAAGCTCGCCAAGCTCCTCTTCGGCGACGACGGTCTCGCGCTGAACATCGCCCGCTACAACATAGGCGGCGGCAACGCCCCGGACGTCAAGGACTACCTGCGCGCCGGCGGTGCCGTCGAGGGCTGGTGGAAGGCCCCCGCGGGCACCACGCGCGAGGACACCGACTGGTGGAGCGCCGACGACCCGGCCGACTGGAACAAGAACGCCGACGCCACCCAGCGCTGGTGGGTCGACCACATCAAGGACGACATCGACCACTGGGAGACGTTCAGCAACTCCCCGCCGTGGTTCATGACCGAGAGCGGCTACGTCTCCGGCGGGTTCAACGCCACCGACGACCAGCTCAAGACGGAGTCGGTCGACGACTTCGCGGCCTACATGGCGGGGGCGACCAAGCGGCTGGAGAAGGCCGAGGACATCAAGGTCGACACCGTCGACCCGTTCAACGAGCCCAACACCAACTACTGGAGCACCCGCCTGGGCGCCGACGGCCAGCCGGTCGGGGGCCGTCAGGAAGGGGCGCACATAGGCCCCGAGCTCCAGCAGAAGGTCATCAAGGCCCTGGCCCCCGCGCTGAAGAAGGCGAAGACCAAGGCGGAGATCTCCGCGATGGACGAGACCAACCCGTCCATCTTCTCGCAGAACTGGAACACCTACCCGCAGGACGTGCGGGACCTCGTCGACCAGATGAACGTCCACACCTACGGCACCGGTCAGCGCACCACCGTCCGTGACCTGGCCAAGGCGGCCGACAAGCCGCTGTGGCAGAGCGAGGTCGAGGGCGACTGGGGCGACGGGCAGAGCTTCACGGACATGCGGCCGGGACTGGGTCTCGCCCAGCGCATGGTCGACGACCTGCGTGAACTGGAGCCCAAGGCCTGGGTGTTCTGGCAGCCCGTCGAGGACTACGACAACATGAAGCCGGGCGGCGAGTCCGCCAAGGGCGGCAACTGGGGCAGCATCCAGCTCTCGTTCAGCTGCACCTCGAAGGACACGCTGAAGTCCTGCCCGATCTACACCAACACGAAGTTCGACACCGCCCGCAACTTCACGCACTACATCAAGCCGGGTGACCGGCTGATCAAGACGGACGACACCTCCAGCGCGGCGGCCGTCTCCAGGAAGGGCGACGGCGCGACCGTCGTCCACGTCAACAGCACCGCCGAGTCCCGTGCGGTCACGGTCGACCTGTCGAAGTTCGGCAAGGTCAGCCGCAACGCCACCGTCACTCCCGTCGTGACGAGCGCCGACGGCAAGCTCGACCGCCACAAGGCCGTCAAGGTCAGTGACCGCAAGGCCACCTTCACCGTGCCGGCTCAGTCGGTGACCTCGTTCGTGGTCAAGGGCGTCTCCGGTGTCGCGAAGGACGCCGCCGAGCTGCGCAAGGGTCACACCTACGAGCTGACCGGTGTCCAGAGCGGCAAGGCGCTGACCGTCGCCGACAACGGCACGGGCCTCGTCATCAGGACGGCGAAGACAGACGCGGCCGGCCAGCAGTGGAAGCTGCGCCAGATCTCCGGCGACACCGGCAACCGGCAGCGGTACGTGTTCAGCAACCCGGTGGAGGGCAAGCGCCTGGCCGTCCGTGACGGCGCCCCGGTGCTGGAGGCCGACACCGGCCCGCGCGACAAGGCCACCCAGTGGATCATGTCGACGACCGGTGACGGCACCTGGACCCTCGTCAACGCGGCCACCGGGCGACTTCTCGAGGTCGGCGGTCAGGCCACCAACGAGGGAGCGGCCGTGACGCTGTGGACGCCCAACTCGGGCAACAACCAGCGCTGGAAGGTCTCGGACGTGTCCCACCAGGCCGACTAGCAGCCGCCCTGGCGTCACCACCGCCACCCATCTCTGTGCCCGCCGTCCCGTACGGCGGGCACAGACGTATGTCCACCCGACTTTCCCGTCCGGTTCCAAAGGGACCGACGACGCCTTACCGGCCGATGTCCCGGCGCCTCGCGCCGAGACCGTGACAGGCGGGGACCGTCATGAACACATCCGTTCCCTACGATGACCCGGTGACCAGTGACACCGCGGCGGAGGCGGGCGCCGACGCCGACGCCCACACGAAGACAGAGGTCGGCTCGTGGCCCCAGCGGCTGCGCCGGTTCGGGTTCGCAGGGCACCCGCGGACCGACACCCGGGAACTGCTGGTTCCGCCCTTCCCCGAACCAGGCACCCGCGCCGGGGAGTTCATCGGCCTCAGCCCCGTGTCGGCGTACCGCGTCGCGAAGGCCATGGGCTGGATCGGTCCGCTCCTCGTGACCGTCCTGGCCGCGGCGATCCGCTTCTGGAACCTGGGCCGGCCCCGGAGCCTCGTGTTCGACGAGACCTACTACGCCAAGGACGCGTGGGCGCTGCTCAGGCTCGGCTACGAGGGGACCTGGCCGGACCGCAAGGTCGCCGATCCGCAGATCGTGGCGGACCCGCAGGTGATCCCGCTCTCCGACGCCGGAAGTTTCGTCGCGCATCCGCCGATGGGCAAGTGGGTGATCGCCCTCGGTGAGTGGATGTTCGGTCTCGATCCGTTCGGCTGGCGTTTCATGGTCGCGCTGCTCGGCACGCTGTCGGTTCTGATGCTGTGCCGCATCGGGCGCCGTCTGTTCCGTTCGACGGCGCTGGGCTGCCTGGCCGGACTGCTGATGGCGGTGGACGGCCTGCACTTCGTGATGAGCCGGGTGGCGTTGCTCGATCTCATCGTCATGTTCTTCGTCCTGGCGGCGTTCGGTTCCCTGCTCGTCGACCGGGACCGGGCCCGGGCCCGTCTCGCGGCGAGTCTGCCGGTGGGCGCGGACGGTTTCGCGGGCCCCGACCGGCACACGGGCGAGCAGGCGGGAACGGGTTTCCGGCCGTGGCGGGTCGCGGCCGGCGTCTTCCTGGGGCTGGCCGCCGCCAGCAAGTGGAACGGCCTCTACTTCCTGGCGTTCGTCGTGGTCATGACCCTGCTGTGGGATGTCGGGGCGCGCCGCGTCGCCGGAGCACGACGACCGTATCTGGCCGTCCTGCGCAAGGACGCCGGGTGGTCGGTGCTCTCCGTCGTGCCGGTCGCCCTGGTCGCCTACCTCGCCACCTGGACCGGCTGGTTCCTGACCGACAAGGGCTACGGTCGGCACTGGGCGGACGACCGCGGCGGCCTCTGGTCGTGGATCCCGGCCGCGCTGCGCAGTCTGTGGCACTACGAGAGCGGGGTCTACGACTTCAACGTCGGGCTGCACACCCCGCACCCCTACGACTCGAGTCCGTGGAGCTGGCTGGTGCTGGGGCGCCCGGTGGCCTACTCCTACGAGACGGACTTCGCCCAGGACGGCTGCCGCACCGCCGACGGCTGCTCCCAGGCCGTCCTTGCACTGGGCACACCGCTGCTGTGGTGGTCGGCGTGTTTCGCGCTGCTGTATCTCCTCCACCGATGGGCCATGCGCCGCGACTGGCGCGCGGGGGCCGTCCTGTGCGCGGTGGCGGCGGGCTACCTGCCCTGGTTCCAGTACCAGGACCGTACGATCTTCTCCTTCTACGCGGTCGCCTTCGTGCCGTATCTGTGCCTGGCCGTGGCGATGGCGGTGGGGGCGCTGCCGGGGCCACCGGGGGCAGGTGAGAGGCGCCGGGTGGCGGGCACGGTCGCCGCGGGCGTCTTGGTGCTGCTCGTCGTCTGGAACTTCATCTGGTTCTTCCCCGTCTACACGGGCGAGACGATCCCGCATGCGAGCTGGTACTCGAGGATGTGGTTCGACACCTGGATCTGAGCAGGGCGGTCCTCGGAGGGTCCGGCCGGGGCGGCGGTCACGGTCGAGAGGGCCGTGCACGAAAGAACCGCACGGTGACAGCGGGTCACCGTACGGTCCGTTCTCGTGCTGCGTGCGTGCCGGGGCGGGGTCCGGCACGTCACCGCCGGCGGCTCCTGCTCCCCCACCCGCTACCGACCCCGGCGACATGCAGGGCCAGCAGTGCCAGCCCGATGAGCATCACGTTCGTCGATGTGAATACGTCGTTGGTCGAGATGTCCGCGGCATTGATCAGGAAAGCGATGAGGAACAGGACCGCCGCTGCGATGCTGAGCACGGATTCTCCTCTCTTAGGTGGTCGGGGCGTGATCGGCTCACACCCCACACCTGCCGTGTGCCCCGGCCCGGCCGGAACAGACGCGGGAGACGCGCCGCGGTACGAGTCCGGCTGCCGCTCGGAAGGCGGCCGCAGACGGGCACCCATGAATCGCACCGATCGTGGTACTCGCCCACCACACGGGAATCACCAGAGACCATCGCATTCTGGATTACCTAGCATCCCCACCAGACCCGGCATGAGTAAGCCCCCCGCCATCGGGAAGGTGGAAGCACGGAATCAGCACAGCCCTGCGGGGAGCGGGCTGGGGAAGGCGCAATGGCGACCGAGCCGCGTTGGGACGACAAACTGCCTTCTGAGGAGACGTACACCCGGACCACGACCTTCCCCGGCGAGCTGCCCAATGTGACGGGCGCCAGAATCGCCGCGGAGGATTTTCTTCTTGCGCTCACGCGCACCGCACCGCCGACCGCCCCGGAGCACTGGGACGACATCCTGCTGGTCGTCACGGAGCTGGCGGCCAATGCGGTGCAGTACGCGCCGGGCCCCTTCGAGCTGCGCCTGCGGCGGACGTTCGACGGTGTGCACGTGACGATGCACGACACCAGCAGCACCCCGCCCGCGCCTCGTCCCTTCCATCCCGGCCGGGGTGGCGGCGGAGTCGGATGGCACCTGATCCACACGCTGTGCGACCAGGTGAGTGTCGTGGCCACCGACAAGGGCAAGGACATCCACGTGTTCCTGCCCTGGTGAGGGCATCGACCCGCGTACGTCGCACCACGGCACACCTCGGAAACGAGAGGGCCGGATTCCTCGGACAGGGCCTCGGACGAGCGGAGACCGCCTTCGTCCGAGGCCCTTCGTGGTCGGCCGTTCCCGGTCAGACGAGCGGTACCAGCACGCTGACGGTCTTGCCGCCCCCCGGTCGCCTGTCGATGGCGATCTCACGTGCCAGCCGGATCACCAGCGGCCAGCCGTACCCGTTGACCTGGTGGTTGGGCGGAAGCGCTCCGGGGCCGAAGGCGACGGCGGGCACGACGTCACTGTGGTCGTGCACGGCCAGTCGCACCCCCTCGGGCGTGGGCGTCACGTCGAACCCGGCCAGCCCGCCGCCGTGCCGAATGGCGTTGGTGACGAGCTCCGAGACCACCAGCGAGAGATCGATGAGGGCCGCCTCCGTCGCCGTGCGGCCGGCGCGGTTCCAGCGCTCGACCACAACGGCCCGGGCGTGCGCGCGGGCCATCGCCGCGGTCGTGATGGGGGCTGCCGCCATCGACGTCCCCCCAAGGGTGCGGCCCGCCGACGCGAAGGCGGTCATGTGGATTGGGTCCATGTGCGTCGTGCCCCTGAACTCTGCTTCTTCGGTGCCGGGTGCCGGCCTGGTACCCCCGGGCGGCCTCACGGCCAGGTCACCGTGCACGACACCGCCCTCACTGCCGGGTCCTGTCGCGGGGGCGAGCCACTCGCCGTCGGCTTCGCGTCCGTTCCCTCGCGCCACGTCCCGTCGGGATCCGTCTTCCCCCTGAACCCGTATCCAGTGCCGGCAGATCCCCCGGCCGTCCACCGCACCCGATCAGGCCGTGGTGGACGGCCGGGGCGGAAGGCTCCGGTAGTAGTCACCGACCCCGGCGAGATACCCGGGGTCCAGCGTCTCGCGGTCCGTCTCGAACCGGGGCGCGGCCTTGATCTCCTCCTCGGTGCACGCCACCTTGATCTCCTGGGCCTTCGGGTCGATGGCCGTGACGACGCCCACGGGTATCAGCACACTCCTGCCGAACAGCCAGACCCCGGTGTCGACGATCAGATGCCGCATCCCGGATTCGTCCGCCTGCCGGTCCACTCGCCCGATCGTCCCGTCGACCGCGGCGACCGTGAACCCCGTGAGCCGCTGTCCCTCCATGTGCCCGCTGCCCGATGAGTACGACCAGATTCCGTCGGTGGTCACGCCGCTCCTGCCTTCCCCGTGTTCGAGTCCGTGAGGAGTACCGCGGTCGGCATCCGCCGTCCGCCTTTCCTCCACGGGCAGCCAATACCCCGCTGCCGGACCGGCATTCGTGACGGCTTCCTCACAACGGCCGCTTCCGGCCCCGGGCGGGCCGTCGGGCCCATGAGGCGGAGACTCCGCCTCCGCGCGACGAACGGACGAGAAAGCGCGGCGCGTCGAAATCGGGTGGCGTACCCCCCGGACAGCGGGGCACCAGAGGTTCTGGAGGTTGATAGCAATGGTTCCCCTTATTCTTGTCCTTCTGCTCGCCCTGCTGCTTTTCGGTGCGGGTTTCGCACTCAAGGCGCTGTGGTGGATCGCGGTCATCGTGCTGGTGCTGTGGCTGCTCGGCTTCATCGTGCGGCCGACCGCTTCCGGTGGTCGCCGCGGACGGTGGTACCGCTGGTAGCAGGGCATGAGCTCCGGAGTGCCGACCATGGCACCCGTCATCCGGAACAGCGAGAATTCCCAGGGAGGAATGAGGAATGACGTCGTCTCGAACCGAGCCCAAGTACACCGTTCCCGGACTCAGCACCCAGGACGGCGGCAAGATTATCGAGCAGCTCCGCCTGAGGCTGCACGCGCTCAATGACCTTTCGCTGACTCTGAAGCACATTCACTGGAATGTGGTCGGCCCGCATTTCATCGCCATTCACGAAATGCTCGACCCGCAGGTCGAGCAGGTCCGCGGCATGGCCGACGACACCGCCGAGCGCGTCTCGGCGCTGGGAGGTGTGCCCGCGGGCACACCCGGCGCCCTCGTCGCCGAGCGGACCTGGGACGACTACGACGTCGGGCGGGCCGATGCCATCGCGCATCTCGGCGCCCTCGACCTGGTGTACACCGGCATCATCGAAGGCCACCGCGCCACGCTCGCCGAGGTCGGCGAGGTCGACCCGGTGACGGAGGACCTCCTCATCGAGCAGCTGCGCGCTCTCGAACAGTTCCAGTGGTTCGTGCGTGCGCACCTCGAGAGTTCCGGCGGCGCCCTGTCCACGGCCGGCGCCCACACCGAGAACCAGGCAGCGCGCTCGGCTCAGCAGAGCAGCACCCCGTAGCAGGCGGGCGCACGAGTGGGGCCCCGGATCCGCGGTGGATCCGGGGCCCCACTGTTGCGTCAGGGCTGTTGCGTCAGGCGCGGGACACGTAACTGCGGATCGTCGTGCCGTCGTCGTCGCTGTGCAGGCGCACCAGGTCCGAGAGGTAGTGGACGAGCAGGAGACCCCGGCCGCCGAGCTGGTCGGGGCGCGCGGGGCGGCGGCCCACGAGCGGGTCGGACAGCCGGCCGACGTCCCTGACCTGACAGACGATCTGTTCACTCTGCGCCCACAGGCACAACGTCCCCGCGCCGCCCGCGTGGACCACGCTGTTCGTGGTCAGTTCGGCGACGATCAGGGCCAGGTCCTGCAGACGGACCTCGCCCATCCCCCGCTCCCGCGCCTGCGCGAGCGCGAAGTCCCGGACCGCGGGCAGCGCTTCGGCGTCGAAGTCGAAGGTCGCGGCGCCGGGCGGGTGGCGCAGCGGTTCGTTGCAGCGGGCGAGTACCTTCCCCGGGTCGTACGCGTCGCTGGCCCACTCCCGTCCGCCGATGATGAGGACGGGGTGGGTGGCGTGGGCGTCGGTGAGCACGTCTTCCGAGAGCGACCGGGCGTCGTACGGGCACAGGATGATCACGTCCCGGCCGCTGAACGCCTCGTTGATGAGGGCCTCGTGCTGGACGCAGGCGGGGTACTCCGCGGCGGTGCGGCCGGGCCAGATCGGCTCGCCGATGATGCGCACGCGACGATCCGTCCGGGAGTCCGCGAAGGCGCGCAGGACGGAAGGGATGATGCGGCCCGGGTTGCGGCCGGCCATGGTCATGTCGACGAGATGCACGGCTTTCGCCGCCTGTCCCAGTGCCGTGGTGATCAGCTCGAGCCGCGGGGCGGGGGCGGCCACCGCGACGGGCTCCGACGCCGCCAGCCCTTCCAGCACGAAAGGCACCGTGCCCGCCAGGTACTCCTGGTCGTCACGGTAGAAGAGCGCCGGGTGCACGAAAGAGGCATCGGATCCCGGCGCGGTGGCCGTCGTCATACAGGCGCTCCCGTCGGCGGGGGTACGGGCCCGTCTTCCGGACGGCTCCGTCGCCGCGTCCGCGCGACCTGCGCGAAGGCCGCTGCCGACCGGTTCGGCCGGGGCGGCTCGCCACCGCCCGGCCACGGGATCGACGACGAGTTGTCCTTGCTGCCCATCAGGTCCACCGGTCTCACCCCGGGGGCCACAATACGCCGTCGCACTGGCGTTCCCTCATCGTCCTCGGACGAACAGGGCGCACAGGCCGGGCCGGCCGCACCCGAGTGCGACCGGCCCCGGGGTTCACTGCGACACGGTCTCGCCGGCTTCACGCGCCTCGACGACACCGGCGCCGGTGCACCGAACCGGCATCGGCGCCACGGGCCGTTGCGCCGCGGCGAGCTGGCGGCGCGCCTTCTCCAGGGCCAGCGGTACGTCGCGCGTGCCGGTCGACACGCAGAGGGTGTAGGCGAGGTCCTGCGACCGCTGGTTCGTCTTCGCCGCGCCGCTCTCGGCCTCGCGTGCGATGAGCGCCTCGTACTCCTCGACGAGCTTGCGCAGTGTTGCGGGGTGGGGCATCAGCATGTGTCTCACTCCTTGAGGACGTAACCGTGGATCAACCGCGGGTTCGAGGGGTCCCGGTGGGGCACCACGTGTGGCGCCGGGGCCCTGGGGGTCGTGTCACACGGCCCCCGGCCGGCCCTTGGAGCCACCGCGGGCGGAGCGCGGCGGCCTGCCCAGCGCCTCCTCCCGCACGCGTGCGCAGCTGCGGCTGATGAGGCGCGAGACGTGCATCTGGGAGATGCCGAGCTGGTCGGCGATGTGGTTCTGCGTCATGTCCTCGAAGAAGCGCATGTACAGGATGTTCCGCTCGCGTTCGGGGAGCCGGCGCAGCCCTTCCTTCGCCGCTTCTCGGTCGACGACCACGTCGTAGGAGGAGTCCGACTCCCCCAGGGTGTCCGCGAGGCTGTAGTTGTCGTCCGCGGACGACAACTCGGCGTCCAGGGACAGCGTGCTGAAGCTCTCCATCGCCTCCATGCCCGCGCCGACCTCGTCCTCCGTCAGCCCGGTGTGCGCCGCGATATCGGCGACCGTCGGCTCCGGGGCCCCGGGGTTCAGCGTGAGATCCCGGCGGGCGATCCGCACCTTGTTGCGCAGCTCCTGCACCCGGCGGGGCACTCTCAGCGCCCACATGCGGTCGCGGAAGTGCCGCTTCACCTCACCGGTGATGGTGGGCACGGCGTAGCTCTCGAAGGCCCCGCGGGAGGGGTCGTACCGGTCTATCGCCTTCACCAGCCCGACCGCCGCGACCTGGCGCAGGTCCTCGATGGACTCGCCCCGGTCGCGGAACCGGCCCGCGATGCGGTGGGCCATGGGCAGCCACGCCGTCGCCAGCTCGTCGCGGACGGCGTCCCGTTCCGGTCCGTCCTCCAGCCCGGCCAGCCGGGCGAAGTCGGTCGCGGAGTCAGGGGCGTCGTCGTGCGGATGCCTCGTGGTGGACCGGACGGACGGGCCTGGTTCGGTTGCCGCCCCCGTGGAAACGGGCTTCGCCTCGGTAAGCGCAGGCTCCTCGAGGCGGCTTGTCGACAAGTCGATACGCATGCGGATTCGCTCCTGAACAAGTGGCTTGCGAGGGGATGCCGCAGAAGGATGGCCACCGATATGCCGGAGGGCCACCGCAGCGGGCCGAGCCGCTCCTGCGGGGTGTGCCTCCGGTCCGAAGCACGAAATTCCGCTTGCCCTTGCTCACGGAGGAGAAACACCCCGTCTCGAAATCGACGGTGCGGCGTACTGACGACCCGTCACCCCGTCCGCCTCGCGGCCCGCACGTACGCACCGTCGACACGCGCTCGACGGAGAGCGGCCGGCGTCGACTTCTGGCCAGATCGCCCACAGCCCCCGTACTTTTTTTCAGATCAGGGGGAATGAGTCGCGTGAAGCGGGGCAGACGGCGTGTGTCATCAACAGCGACGACGAGTGGGGTGGACGGCATGGCAGCCGTGACGGCAGGCGAGGCAACGGCCACGGCGCAGGGGACTCAGGCGGCGCACGAGACGGGACTCCCTTTCATCGACGACCCGTCGCGCGTCAAGCCGAAGGACGCCCGGGAGCTGTCCCGGCAGTTCTTCGACCGCTTGGCCGTGCTCGAAGAGGGCACGCACGAGTACCAGTACGCGCGCAACACCCTGATCGAGATGAACCTCTCGCTCGTCCGGTACGCGGCCTCGCGCTTCCGCGGCCGGGGGGACTCGATGGAGGACATCGTCCAGGTCGGCACCATAGGCCTCATCAAGGCCATCGACCGGTTCGAGCTGTCCCGCGAGGTGGAGTTCACCTCCTTCGCCGTTCCGTACATCGTCGGCGAGATCAAGCGCTTCTTCCGTGACACGAGCTGGGCCGTCCATGTGCCGCGCCGGCTGCAGGAGGCCCGGGTCGAGCTGGCGAAGGCCACGGAGGAACTGCGGACCCGCCTGGGACGCACCCCCACGACCAGCGAGCTGTCGCAGCTCATGTCGCTGCCCGAGGAGGAGGTCATCGAGGCCCGCAAGGCGGCGAACTGCTACAACTCCTCGTCGCTCGACGCGGCCCTGGCCCCCGACAACGGCTCGCACGGCGAGTCCGTCCTGGCCGACTTCATCGGGGAGGACGACCGTTCGCTGGAGCTCGTGGACGACCTGCACTCCCTGGCGCCCCTCATCGCGGAGCTCGACGAGCGCGAGCGCCTGATCATCCACCTGCGGTTCGTCGAGGAGCGCACCCAGGCGGAGATCGGCGAGATGATCGGCATCTCCCAGATGCACGTGTCGCGCCTGATCAGCCGCATCATCAAGCGCCTCCGCGCCGGTCTGCTCGACCCCGCGGTGGCCTGACGTCCCACCCCCGCCTCGTCCGACCGGCCCCCGCGCCGGTGTCCGAGCCCGCGGTCGCGATCCCGAGTTCGACTCACCGGGACCGCGACGGCGGGCTCAGTCATGGGCTGGGGCGGTTCACGGTGCACGGCCCGGCCGGCGATGCGAGGCCCGCGACGGACGGGTCGGCCGGAAGATCCGTGGGCCGCGGAGGTCCGTGATCCACGGCTCCACAGCGCGTCGGCGCCCGGGACCTGAGCTCCCCCACCACGTTCCGGACCGCACCGGCCGGGCAGGCCCTCACCCTCGGCATGTCCTCGGTTTGGCGATTTTGTCGCCACACTTTGTTCACACCCTGACCTACGGGTTAGCCTGCGGCGTATTTCCGAGTCGGCGGCCCCGTGGAGCGGGGCACACCGACGAGGAATTGGTCCGGCAGTGGGCCTGATGTTCCGAGTCCCTCCAACAGGGACCCATGAGGCATGGAACGAGGGTGCGCATGACCAGCCAGACGACCGACGCCGTCGACCGGACGCCGGGCGAGCAGGAGCTGAGGCAACTGCTGGCCGGCCTGACGGCGGTGCGGGACGGAGACTTCGGCACGCGGCTGCCGGACGACGGGGACGGACTCCTGGGCGACATCGCCACCGTCTTCAACGGCATGGTCGACCAGTTGTCCGTGTTCACCTCCGAAGTGACCCGCGTCGCGCGCGAGGTGGGCACCGAGGGGACACTCGGCGGACAGGCGGAGGTACCGGGCGTCTCCGGGACCTGGGCCGATCTCACCGACTCGGTCAACGCCATGTCGGGCAACCTGACCACCCAGGTCCGTGACATCGCCCAGGTGGCGACCGCGGTGGCCAAGGGCGACCTGTCGCAGAAGATCGATGTACCGGCGCGGGGCGAGATCCTCCAGCTCAAGGAGACCGTCAACACGATGGTCGACCAGCTGTCCGCCTTCGCCGACGAGGTCACCCGCGTCGCCCGCGAGGTCGGCAGCGAGGGCCGGCTCGGCGGCCAGGCCCAGGTGCCCGGGGTCGGCGGCGTCTGGCGCGACCTCACCGACTCGGTCAACCTCATGGCGGGCAACCTCACCGCCCAGGTCCGCAACGTCGCCCAGGTGACGACCGCGGTGGCCAAGGGCGACCTCTCCCAGAAGATCACCGTGGACGCCCGCGGCGAGATCCTCGAACTCAAGAACACCATCAACACGATGGTCGACCAGCTGTCCGCCTTCGCCGACGAGGTCACCCGCGTCGCCCGCGAGGTCGGCACCGAGGGACGCCTCGGCGGCCAGGCGGACGTCAAGGGCGTCAAGGGCACCTGGCGTGACCTCACCGACTCGGTGAACTTCATGGCGGGCAACCTCACCGCGCAGGTCCGCAACGTCGCCCAGGTGGCGACCGCGGTGGCCAGGGGCGACCTCTCCCAGAAGATCACCGTGGACGCCCGCGGCGAGATCCTCGCGCTCAAGGAAACCCTCAACACGATGGTCGACCAGCTGTCGGCCTTCGCCGACGAGGTCACCCGCGTCGCCCGCGAGGTCGGCACCGCCGGCAACCTGGGCGGCCAGGCCACCGTCCGTGGGGTCTCGGGAACGTGGAAGGACCTCACCGACAACGTCAACGTGATGGCGTCGAACCTGACCGGCCAGGTCCGCTCGATCGCCCAGGTCGCCACCGCCGTCGCCCGCGGCGACCTCTCGCAGAAGATCACCGTCGAGGCCAAGGGCGAGGTCGCCGCCCTGGCGGACGTCATCAACACGATGGTCGACACGCTGTCCGCGTTCGCCGACGAGGTCACCCGCGTCGCCCGCGAGGTCGGCACCGAGGGACGCCTCGGCGGACAGGCCCAGGTGCCCAACGTGGCGGGCACCTGGAAGGACCTCACCGACAACGTCAACTCCATGGCCAACAACCTCACCGGCCAGGTGCGCAACATCGCCCTGGTGACGACGGCGGTGGCCAAGGGCGACCTCTCCAAGAAGATCGACGTCGACGCCCGCGGCGAGATCCTCGAACTCAAGACCACCATCAACACGATGGTCGACCAGCTGTCCGCCTTCGCGGCCGAGGTCACCCGCGTCGCCCGCGAGGTCGGCAGCGAGGGCCGGCTCGGCGGCCAGGCCGAGGTGGAGGGCGTCTCCGGAACCTGGAAGCGCCTGACGGAGAACGTCAACGAACTCGCGGGCAACCTGACGCGCCAGGTACGCGCGATCGCCGAGGTCGCCAGCGCCGTCGCCGAGGGCGACTTGACCCGCTCGATCAACGTCGAGGCCTCCGGCGAGGTCGCCGAGCTCAAGGACAACATCAACTCCATGGTCGAGTCCCTGCGTGAGACCACGCGGGCCAACCAGGAGCAGGACTGGCTCAAGACCAACCTCGCGCGGATCTCGGGCCTGATGCAGGGCCACCGCGACCTGCCCGTGGTCGCCGAGCTGATCATGGACGAGCTCGCTCCCCTGGTGGTGGCGCAGTACGGCGCGTTCTACCTCGCGGAGGACACCGGCAGCGGTGCCGAACTGCGGCTCGTCGGCTCCTACGGGTACCCCGACGAGGTCGGCCGCCCCGATCGCATCCCCTTCGGCCGCTCGTTGGTCGGCCAGGCCGCGCGCAGCCGCCGTGCCGTCACCGTGGACGAACTGCCGCCGGGATACGTGACCATCTCCTCGGGGCTCGGCCGGACGGTGCCGACGGCCCTGGTGGTGCTGCCCATCGTGGTCGAGGACCAGGTGCTCGGAGTCATCGAGCTCGCCTCCATCACCCGCTTCACCCAGATCCACCACGACTTCCTGGGTCAGCTGATGGAGACCATCGGCGTCAACGTCAACACCATCGTGGCCAATGCCCGGACCGACGAACTGCTCGACGAGTCCCAGCGTCTGACCGCCGAGCTGCAGGCCCGTTCCGAGGAGCTGCAGGTCCAGCAGGACGAACTGCAGCGCTCCAACGAGGAGCTGGAGGACAAGGCCTCCCTGCTGGCCGCGCAGAACAGCGACATCGAGGCCAAGAACCTGCAGATCGAGCAGGCACGACAGGAGCTGGAGACCCGCGCCCAGCAACTGTCGCTGGCCTCGAAGTACAAGTCGGAGTTCCTGGCGAACATGAGCCACGAGCTGCGGACTCCGCTGAACAGCCTGCTGATCCTCGCCCAGCTCCTGGCCCAGAACCCGTCGCGCAACCTCACTCCGAAGCAGGTCGAGTACGCGGGCATCATCCATTCCGCCGGATCGGACCTGCTCCAGCTGATCAACGACATCCTCGACCTGTCGAAGGTCGAGGCCGGCAAGATGGACGTCAGTCCCGAGGTCGTCCCGCTGCGCCAGCTGCTGGAGTACGTCGAGGCCACCTTCCGGCCGATGACGACGCAGAAGAGCCTGGAATTCACCGTGCGTACCGCACCCGGGGCGCCCGCCGACCTGCTCACCGACGACTCCCGGCTGCGCCAGGTCCTGCGCAACCTGCTGTCGAACGCGGTCAAGTTCACCGAACACGGCGGCGTCGAGCTGCGGATCGAACCGGCGGCCGACCACGAGGTGCCCGCCGGTGTGTTCCGGGGCGGCACCATCGTCGCCTTCCGGGTGCAGGACACGGGGATCGGAATTCCGGAACAGCACCTGGAGACGATCTTCGGTGCCTTCCAGCAGGCGGACGGGACGACGAGCCGCAAGTACGGCGGCACCGGTCTGGGTCTGTCCATCACCCGGGAGATCGCCCACCTGCTCGGCGGTGCCGTCACCGTCGACAGCACGCCGGGACAGGGCAGTACGTTCACGTTGTTCCTGCCGGTGGCGCGCCCCGACTTCGAGAACCTCGTGATCAGCCCCCGTCTCCTCGAGCAGTCGCCGGGAGCGGTGGCTCCGGACGAGGAGTCGGCGGCCCATGCCGCGCCCTCCGGTCCGGCCGCCCCGGCCAGGCACCCAAGGCGTCGTCTCCTGGTCGTCGAGGAGCGTCAGCGCGGGCTGCTGACGCTCGTCGCCGAGAGCGCGGTCTCGGACGTCACCCGCGGCCAGGACGCCGGTGATCCGCGTGGCACGGTCGACATCGTCACCGCCGCGGGAGCGCCCGAGGCGGCGAGCGCGCTGGCAGCCGGAGCGTGCCACTGCGTCGTTCTCGAACTCGGCATGCCCGGCGGCGAGGCGCCCCGGTTCCTCGACGCGATGCAGGGCGACTCGGCACTCGCGAACGTCCCCGTGCTCGTCCACAGCGGTCACCGCGCGGACCTGGCGCAGGAACAGGCACTGCAGGCCCGCTCCGGCACGCGTGCCCTGGAGTTCCTGTCCAGCCTGGACGAACTGCGCGAGCGCATCGCCCTGCACCTCTCCGCCGAGGAGCTGGGTGACGTGCCGTCCCTGGCCCGCGCGGAGGAGCCGCAGTCCGAGACGCCCCGGCCCGTCGAGGACGCCTTCCTCGGCCGTACGGTCCTGGTGGTCGACGACGACGCGCGCAACCTCTTCGCGCTGAGCGGGATCCTGGAGCTCCAGGGGTTCCACGTCCTGCACGCGGACAACGGTCGCAAGGGCATCGAGGCACTGGTCAACAACTCCGACATCGCGCTCGTCCTGATGGACGTGATGATGCCGGAGATGGACGGCTACGCCGCCACGGCGGAGATCCGGAAGATGCCCCAGTACGCGGAACTTCCCATCATCGCGGTCACGGCGAAGGCGATGCCCGGCGACCGGGAGAAGAGTCTCGCCTCCGGGGCCAGTGACTACGTCACCAAGCCGGTCGACACCGACGACCTGATCGCCTGCGTCCGCCGCTGGCTGCCCGCGTGAGTGACGGCACCCGGCCGGCGATCATCCGACGCCGGCCGGGTGCCCTCCCCGCGCCCCGCCCCCATGGGCATCCCAGCCGAGGAGCATTGGCACCGTGAGCCTTTCCGAACAGCGCCCCGATCCGGCCGACGACGCGTCGACGCCCGGATCCGAAACTCCCGCACAGTCACCGCCCGCACAGTCACCGCCCGCACTGTCGTCGCCCGGACAGCCTTCGCGCACCGACCCGGTCGACACCGCCGACACGGACGACGTACCGGCGGACGACGTACCGGCGGACGAGCAGACCACGCTCACCACCACCTATCCGGTGGGGAAGCTGGCCGCCACGGTCGAGCGCCTGCGCGACGAGGTACGAGCCGCCCAGGCCGAGGCCGACGGACGTGCCCTGATCGAACTCGCCAAGGGCATCCTGGTCGAGCGGCTGGGGTGCGGGCCCGCCCAGGCCGCCCGCCAGCTCGCCGAACTGGCCGAGCAGGCCGGGGTGCCGCCGCTCGAACTCGCCGTCGACGTCATCAACCAGTCCGCCCGTGACCAGCTGTCCGACGTGGCCGGCGCCTTCCTGGCCGGCGCGAGGGACGGCGACGCCCCGGCGGGTGAGCCCGTCAAGAGGATTCCCTCCCCCGCCGTACGGCTGCGGGAGGCCGAGAGCGGGGCACTGGCGGCTCCCGACACCCAGGCGGTCGCCGACTC
Source organism: Streptomyces sp. BV286 (assembly GCF_019090165.1). GTDB lineage: Bacteria > Actinomycetota > Actinomycetes > Streptomycetales > Streptomycetaceae > Streptomyces. The sequence goes on along the minus strand of NZ_JAHRIB010000143.1, from coordinate 39,990 downwards.
CCTGCTCCACCACGCGCTGCACCCGCTCGGCGCGGTGGCCGTGGCCATCTGGACCGCTCGGTCCGACGGTTCCCTCACCCTGGCGGGCAGCGCCGGATTCTCACCGGCGGAGGCCGGGCGCTGGCACTACGTGCCCCCCGGGGTCGTGACGGTGGCCCGCACGAGCCTGACCGAGCGGGCGGGGCAGTGGATCGGATCCCTCTCCGAGACCGGCCTGCCCTCCATCGGCCAGCACCACTTCCCCGACGGGGGACGGGCCGCGCTTCCGGCCGGTACCGGAGGCCGCGTCCACGGAGTCCTCGAAGTCGTCTGGGCCACTCCTCTGCCCCCTCAGTCTCCGCAGGTGGTCCGCCAGGTCGAGGCGCTGGCGGAACTGTGCGCCCACACCCTGGAGACGTACGCGTTCGTCAACGGCGGCGACACCGTCAGCGAACCCCGCGTCCTCCCGGACGCCACCGAACTGGTGGACCTGGCCGACGGGCTGCACGACCCGGCGCTGGTCCTCGTCCCGTACGTCGACGACGACGGGCATCTCGTGGACTTCCACATCCATCACGTCAACAGCCGTTTCCTCGATCCGGCCGGCCGGCCGCGCGGCCTCATCCACGGCGCCCTGTTGCTGGAGGCCTACCCGATGGCCGCCGGGGAGAGCGAACTCTTCCAGCGGATCGAACGCGTATACGCCACCGGGGAGCCGTTCCGCGCGCGGCGCATGAACCTCATGGCCCTCGTCGACCAGGTGCCACTGTCGTCCGTAGCCGACATCAGCATCAGCCGCCACGGCAACAGTGTGCTGCTCATCTGGCGCATCGAGGACGAGACGGCACGGCTCGCGAGCCTGCTGCAGCACGCACAGCGGCTGGGCCGCATCGGCGGCTTCGAGGAGAACCTGCTCACGGGCGAGATCACCTGGAACGGTCAGCTCTTCAGTCTGTACGGCAGGTCGCCGTCGAGCACGCCGGTGCCGCTGGAGGAACTGGCCCTGCACGCGCACCCCGACGACGCCGTCGCCATCGGCCGTTTCCTGCGCACGCTGCTCCACCACCGGCGGCCCGCGTCCGCCGCGTTCCGGCTCCAGCGTCCCGACGACGTGACCCGCCACATCCGCGTGGTGGCGGAGCCGGTGCTCGACGCCGACGGCCGGACCTTCGTCGTGCGCGGTGCCTACCAGGACATCTCGGCCCAGCACTGGACGGAGGTCGCGCTGGCCGCCACCCGCGACCAGCTCGCGCACAGCGAGCAGCAGGCGGCCGAACGCAACCGTCTGACACTGCAGTTGCAGCACGCGATCATGCCTCCGACCCAGGCCCCGCTGCGGGCTCCGCGGCTCGACGTGGCCGTCCGCTACCGGCCCGCCGAGACCGAACAGCTGGTGGGCGGCGACTGGTACGACGCGGTCGTCCTGCCGTCGGGGATGGTGCTCCTGTGCGTAGGTGACGTGGCCGGTCACGGCATAGAGGCGGCGACGAGCATGGTCGTGCTCCGGAACGCGCTGCGGGGCCTGGCCGTGACGGGCGCGGGCCCCGGCCAGCTGTTGTCCTGGCTCAACAGCGTGGCGCACCACCTGACGGGGTCCATCACCGCCACGGCGGTCTGCGGCCTCTACGACCCGAGCCGCCGTACGTTGCGCTGGGCCAGGGCGGGCCATCTGCCGCCCGTGCTGGTGCGTGACGCGGAGGCCGTGTCCCTGCCCCTCGTGAAGGGCCTGCTGCTGGGCGCCGTGCCCGAGGTGACGTACGGCGAGGAGGAGGTCCAGCTGGCGGTCGGCGACACGCTGTTGATGTACACGGACGGCCTGATCGAGCGGCGGGACCGCTCGATGGAGGAATCCATGACGCAGCTGCTGACCACGATCCGTACGGCGCCGTGCACGCTCGACCAGCAGCTGGACCGGCTCCTCACGTACAGCAGGTCGGACACCGACGACGACACCTGCATCGTCGGTATCCGCGTGTCGTAGCCCCTGTCCGCACCGGTGCACGCGGCCGGGCCACGGCTCATGGAGCGGATGTGGCGGTCGTGTGTGCGTCCGCGGAAACTCGCCCGCATATGCAGCAGATGCGGGGGTAGATGCGCGGGCATGCGCGACGAGAGACACAGACCCGCGGGCGAGGGGCGACCCGTGAACGGCGTGGTGCGTCACGCGCGCGTCCGCCCTCCGCCCGACGTGTCCGACGCGTGCCGGGAGCATGCGCGGACGAGAGCTTGATCACGTCGCGCGGACCGGTACCGACGGCATCGAATCCGCGTGCGGGGGTAGCCAGCCCAAGCCGTCAACACCTGTGGGAGGTACCTGTGTCCATAGCCCAGAACCCGTTGTCCGTCGAGGTCACTCTGCCGCGCGAGGGAGTCGTCCTGCTCACGGTCGAGGGCCACTTGGACATCGACACCGCGACCGGACTGCAGCATCACCTGGCGAACCAGTTCCAGCACGGCCGTCGCCACTTCCTGCTGGACCTCGCCTCGGTGCCCTTCATGGACTCGTCCGGTATGAACATCATCATCCGCGCGTACCAGCAGACCCGCGAATCGGAGGGAAGCGTGCACATCGTCTCGCCGACTCCGGCCGTGCGGCGGGTCCTCGACCTCACAGGTGTGAGCATCACCGTTCCCCTTTCGGACAGTGTCGAGGACGCACTCGCCCTCGTGGACAAGCAGCAGGGCGAGCCCCGCGCCTGAACCACGCTCCCGCGCGCCCCGCCGCCAGAGGGACGGCGGAGCGCACTCACGTACAACAGTTGCCGTTTGACAACAATGGGTCGAAACAAGAAACAGTGGGCCGAAGCAAGAAGGCGAAGCAAGAGGGTGAGCGGCGCGCGGGCGCGGGAGGGATCCGGGATGCAGCTGTCGACCGGGACCTGCCCCCGCACAAAGCGCGTCCTGTGCGGGTTCCCGTGTCTGCCGGTGCCCCGCGGCGGACGGCGGGTCGGTCAGGCCGTCCTGGCGTCGGCGGTGGTGTCGTCCTCGTGGATCTCCTGCGCCGCGGCGGCGCAGAACGCCACCAGGCCCTGCAGCAGCTGGGTCCGCCGTACCGCCGGCATCTGCTCCAGTACGGACTGGAGCGCCCGCTCGCGGCGCGAGCGCAGGTCGGTCAGGAACGCACGCCCCCGACGGCTGAGGTACAACCGCAGTTCGCGGCGGCTCGTCGCGCCGGGCCTGCGCTCGACGAACCCCACGGCCTGGAGGCGGTCGCACAGCCGGCTGGTCGACGGGGGCGTGGACCCCAGGGCGTCCGCGAGCGTGCGCAGGTTGATGCCCTCGTTGTGTTCGAGGATGAACAGCACGCGCAGCTGGGACGCCGAGACGGGCGCTGTCGAGGCGCGCCCCCACAGGACCTCGAGCAGCTCCGCCGCTTCGGAGGTCACTCGCGCCACCTCATGGGGCTGCGGGCGCGCGGAGGAGGAAGTCACGGTGACACTCTTCCAGGCTTCACGAACGCTGTCAGCCCGCCGCTTCGGGCCGCCCGCCCGCCTCACCTGCGCGGGCAGGCGCAGCCCGGCGCCGTCGCGTTCGCGACGGCGCGAACACGAGACCCCCGACGCGGAGAGAACGGCGTGTCCGACATCGTGAACAGATTCGTGGCGGCCGAGCGCGCACTGCGCTCCGCGGCTCCGCACCAGTTGCTGGACGCGGTCCGGGAGGTGCTGTGCGGCCGCTACGCGGCGCGGGAGGTCGAACTCTTCATGGCCGACTACGGACTGACCGTGCTGCAGCCCGTGTCCGCGCTGCCCCACACACTGGCCCCCCTGTCCGTGCACACCGGTCCCGCCGGCCGGGCCTTCGGGGCCCAGGAGCCCGTCACCGAGGAGTGCGCGGGCGGCGCGGCGCGCATCCACCTGCCCGTGACCGTGCGCGGCGACAGGCTGGGAGTCCTGTCCGTCACCCTGCCCTCCGCGGACGCGGCCGCCGAGTGCGCGGCCGAACTGGTGGAGGTGGCGGAGGTCCTGGGCCACGAGGTGGTCGTCGCCGAGCGTGACACCGACCTGTACCTCCAGGCGCGGCGCAAGGACCGGCTCACGCTCGCAGCGGAGATGCAGTGGCAGCTGCTGCCCGCGCGCTCCTGCGCAGGACCCCAGTACGCGCTGGGCGCCCAACTGCAGCCCGCCTACGCCGTCTTCGGCGACAACTTCGACTGGAGCGCCACCGCCGACCACCTGATGCTGTACGTCACCAACGGCATGGGCGAGGGCATCGAGGCCTCACTGCTGACCAGCCTGGGCATCAACGCGCTGCGCAACGCGCGCAGGGCGGGCATCCCCATCGCGGACCAGGCAGCCCTGGCCGATCAGGCGATCCACGCCCACTACCGCGGTGACGCGTATCTGTCCGTACTGCTGCTGGACCTCGAACTGTCCACCGGCCGCCTGCAGGTCGTCGACGCCGGTTCACCACAGATGCTGCGCCTGCGCGACAGGACCGTCACGGCCGTCGACTTCGACGCGCAGCTCCCGCTGGGCATGTTCGAGGAATCCGACTACGTGGCCCAGGAGTTCACCATCGAGCCCGGCGACCGGCTCGTCTTCGTCAGCGACGGGGTCCACGCGGTGGCGGGGCCGGGTGGCGAGAGGTACGGCGAGCGCGCGCTGGCCCGGGCCATCTCGTCGACGAGCCTGGTGCCGCCGGCCGAGGTCCCCGGGGCCGTCCTGAGAGAGCTCACCGGTCACCGCGGCGAGATCGAGGCGGACGACGACGCGCTGGTCGTCTGTGTCGACTGGTACGGAAGGCAGCCGGAGCCCTAGGGCCGGCGCCCGCCCGAACCTCCGAAGCCGGACGAGGTGTTGTGCCGGGTGGGGCCACAGCTACAGTTGTCGTCCGGCAATGGTTTCATCGCCGTCTCGTTGCTTCCAGCGAGGTCGAAGCGATCCGAAGCAGTGAGGAGACAGACAAGGTGCCGGAGCACGAAACGGCAGGACAGCACGGATCGCCCGCGCAGGAGGTCGGGGACTTCCTACGGCGTCGGCGTGAGCAGATCGCCCAGCGGTGGGCCGACGCGCCGCTGTTCCGCTCGGTGTTCACCGTCTCCAGGGACGAAGCGGTGGAAGCGGGCAAGGCGGTGATCGAGGCGCTGGCCGCGGTGGCCGCGGCCGGACGTGTCGAGGACACCGAGGCGGCCGGTTTCACCGTGGTGCGCGAGCAGTTGACGAGGACGGCCGCCGCGCGGTCACGCGCCGGCGCCGGCCCCGCTCAGGTGTCCAACGAGGTGGACGCCCTGCGGCCGCCCGCCGTGGAACTCCTCGTGGCCGACCTGCCGCAGGCGCCGGCCGAGTACGTACGGGAGTGCGCCACCGCGCTGACCGCCCTGATGGGCACCCTGCGCCTGGTCGTCATGGAGTCGGCGCTGAACGAGGGCCGGGCCCTCATCGACCGGCAGCGGATGGAGCTGCTGGAGGTCGCCACCCCCGTCATCAAGCTCTGGGACGGCATCGTGGCCGTGCCGCTGATCGGCATGCTCGACAGCGCCCGCAGCCAGGTCGTGATGGAGACGCTCCTCGACTCCGTCGTCGAGCACCACGCCCGGTTCGCGATCCTGGACATCACCGGCGTGCAGACCGTCGACTCGCTCGTGGCACAGCACCTGATGAAGACGGTCGCGGCCGCACGGCTGATGGGAGCGGAGTGCGTCGTCTCAGGCATCCGGCCGGCCATCGCGCAGACCATCGTCCACCTCGGCCTCGACCTGGGCACGGTGATCACCCGTGCGAGCCTCGCCGACGCGTTGGCGTACGCCCTCGACAAGCAGGGCACCGACATCGTGACCCCGGCGCCCCACGGTGCGGGGACGCGGTGACGGACGCGCACTCCAGCCCTCCCTGGGGACACGTGCCGGTTCTCCGGCTCGGCGACGTCCTTCTGGTCACCCTCCAGGGCGATCTGCACGACAGCACGGCGGAGCAGCTCCAGCAGGAGATCAGTGAGACGATCGCGCGCAGCTCGGCGACCGGCGTGATCATCGACATCTCCGGTGTGGAGATCGTCGACTCCTTCCTGGGGCGGGTGCTGGCGGAGATCGCGGCGAAGGCCCGCCTCCTCGCGGCCCGGACGGTCGTGGCCGGCATGCGGCCCGCGGTGGCGATCACCCTGGTGGAGCTGGGGCTGACGCTGCCCGGTCTGCTGACCGCGCTCAGCACGGAGGAGGCCCTGAGCCTCCTGGCCAAGGAACCGTCGACGTCCCGTCCCAGCGGCACACGCCAGGAGAGTTTGTGATGCAGACAGCCGGCTGTGTCGACGCCTGCTTGCCGATCCACTCGGACATGGATCTGGTGTGGGTACGGCAGCACGTGCGGCAGAGTGCCGCTCAGCTCGGTTTCGGCCTGGTGGAGCAGACCAAGCTGGTCACCGCGGCGAGCGAGCTGGCCCGCAACACCCTGGTGCACGGCGGAGGCGGGCAGGTGGAGGCCACCTGTCTGACGGACGGCCATGTCCAGGGGCTCCGCCTCGTCTTCTCCGACGAGGGTCCCGGCATCCCGGACCTCGACCGGGCCCTCACCGACGGCTTCACGTCCGGCGACGGCCTCGGGATGGGCCTGGGCGGTGCCCGGCGTCTGGTGCACGAGTTCGCGGTCGACTGCGGCCCCGGCGCGGGCACCAAGGTCACCGTGACGTCCTGGGCCCGGCGTCCGCCGCGCCCGCGTGAGGAGATGTGATGCCGCGGGTCTGGGACGTCCCGGTGCACGACTCGACACGCGTGCGCGATGCCAGGGTCGCGGCGGAGCTCGCGGCCGGCCTCGCCGGTCTCGACGGGAAGCGCACCGCCGCGGCCGCCCTCGTGGCGACCGAGCTCGCCACGAACCTGCTCAAGCACGGGCGCGGGGGCCAGTTGCTCATAGAGAACGTGGCTCCGGCGGCGGGGGCGGTGCCCGGCGGCATGTCCGTCGTGCAGATCGCCGCGATCGACCACGGCCCCGGCATGGCCGACGTACCGGCAGCCCTGCGGGACGGCTTCTCCACGGCGTCCTCGCTCGGCGCCGGACTCGGAGCGTGCCGGCGCGTCGCCGACGACTTCGAGCTGCACAGCGTGCCGGGCAGGGGCACGGTCGCGCTGGCGAGGATCGGTCCCGCCCGCGCCGGTGGCACCGCGGACACGTCGGTGCCGGCCGCCGCCACGGTACGGGCGGGTGGCGTGAACGTTCCCTTCGCCGGCGCCGAGTACTCGGGGGACGCCTGGGCGTGGGTCCGGGACGGCCGTCGCACCACCCTGATGCTGGCCGACGGGCTGGGCCACGGCCGCGAGGCCGCGGTCGCGTCGTCGGCGGCGGTCGAGACGCTGCACCGTTCGGGCCACCTGCCGCCCGCGGAGATGCTCCGGCAGCTCGACACGGCGCTCCGGTCGACGCGGGGCGCCGCGGTCGCCGTGGCCCAGCTCGACGCCGACACGGGGCGACTGCACTTCTCCGGTGTCGGCAACATCGGTGCCCGGCTGCGCACGGGTGACGGCTGGCGGCCGCTGCTGTCCCGTCCCGGCATCGTCGGAGCCCACCGGCCCCACACCCTCCCCGAACAGCAGGTGCCGTGGGGCGCCGACTGCCTGCTGGTCCTGCACACCGACGGCCTGCCCAGCCGGTGGATTCCGTCCTCCGACGCCCGCCTCCCGTCCTTCGACCCTGCCGTGATCGCCGCCGTGACGGTGCGCGAGGCGAGCAGCTCCGCCCGGCCGGTAAGGGACGACACCGCCGTCGCCGTACTGGCCCCCACCCGGCCGGACCGCACCCCATGACTCGTACCTGGCACATCACCACCGTCACCGACGCCGCACGGGCCCGTATCGACACGGCACGCCTGGCAGCCGCGTACGGCGTGTCCGGCATGGAGCGGACCCGTCTGACGGCCGCCCTCAGCGCGCACCTGCGGCAGTGCCTCGCCAAGGGCGGCACGTGGCGGCTCGACCTGGCGGCGACCACGACGCCGCCGCAGGACAGCCGGCTGCGGGCCGAGGTGACCTCGTGCGACGGCGCGGGCGCCGACGCGCGGACGCCGTGGCACATGACGGTCGCCTGCGCCGAGGGCGTGGAGCCGACGGACGTCGCCGGGCTCGGGGCGGACGACCCCGAGACGCTGGCCGAGGCGCTGCTGGGCGCCGACGAGGACACGGTCCACGTGCTGCGGAAACTCGGCGAGCAGGAGGACCTGGTCACCTTCCACCGTGAGGAGCTCCACCAGACCAATCAGGGCGTGCTCGCCCTGCACGCCGAACTGGACGCGGCCGGCCGGACCCAGCGCGACCTGTTCGCGGCCGAGCGCGCAGCGCGTACGGAAGCGGAGAGCGCCCGGCGCAGGCTGACGTTCCTCGCCGATGCCAGTGCCGTGCTGACCGCTTCGCTCAACCACGACGAGATCGTCCGCCGTCTGCAGGGCCTCCTGGTTCCCGAGTACGCCCGCAGTGTCGACGTGTGGCTGTTCGACGGTGAGGACGACGAGCCGGTGCACACGCCTCGTCCCGCCGCGGCGGTCGTCGCGGCCCGCAGCGGGAGACCGCAGTACGCCGCCGACCATCCGGGCGGCCTGTCCGGCGTCGACGACCAGCCCCCGTCCACGCTGCATCCCGCGGTGCCCCTGCTGTGCATTCCGCTGCCGACGCGACGCTCACCCCTGGGGGTGCTGATCCTCTCCCCGCCGGGTGAGCGGTGGGACGCCGACGACGCCGTCATGCTGATCGAGCTCACCCGCCGCGCCAGCATCGCGATGGACAACGCCCGCCGCTACGAGCACAACCGGGACATCGCCGAGACCCTGCAGAGAGCCCTGCTCACGGACCTGCCCCCCACCCCCGGACTGCGTCTGGCCGCCCGGTACCTGCCGGCCACCCACGGTCTGAACATCGGCGGTGACTGGTACGACGCCTTCCGTCAGCCCGACGGCAGCCTGATCACCGTGATCGGCGACGTGACGGGCCATGGGCTGCACGCCGCCGTCATGATGAGCCAGCTGCGCACGGCGCTGCGCGCGTACGCCGTCGACGGAGGCTCTCCCGGCCAGCTCCTCACCCGTCTGCACATCTTCCTGCACCACCTGCAGCCCGACCTGTACGCCACGGCCGTGATCGCGCGCTTCCACCCCGAGGACCCGACCCTCACCTGGGCCGCCGCGGGCCACCCGCCGCCCGTGCTGCGTACCCCCGACGGGCAGGTGCACACGCTCGACGCCAAGCCCGGGGCGATGCTGGGCATCCCGCTGAAGCAGGAGATCCACGACCACACCGTGACCCTCACGCCCGGTTCGACCCTGGCCCTCTACACGGACGGTCTGGTGGAACGGCGTGCGCAGGGCATAGACCCGGGCATCGCCCGTCTGGCCACGGCGCTGGGAACCTTCAGGTCCGCCGACCTCGACGCAGACCTGGACGGCTCCGCCGACAGCCTCCTGCATCCGCTGCTGAGCGACTCCGAGCGGGACGACGACGTGTGTCTCCTGCTGTGCCATCTGCACAGCAGGGCGGCGGAGATGGCCCGGCCCTCCCCCACCGGGCTGTCCTCCTGAGAGTGCCCCCGGCCGCCGGTCACCGCTGTTCGCCGGGCCGGGTGTCCTGCCCCCGCGTGGCCGGCTCCGGCCGCAGGAGGGAATGGGCCTGGTGGAAGGCGCGCAGCCCCCGCTGCATCGAGGCACGCTCCTCGGGTGTCATCGCCTCGAACACGACGGCGAGGCACACGGACCGGCGTTCGGTGACGTCCGCCAGGAGACGGCGCCCCTGCGGGGTGACCACCAGCTGCACCTCACGGCGGTTGTGCGGCTGAACGGTCCGTTGCAGCAGGCCGGCGGTCTCCAGCCGCCCGCACAGCCGGCTCGCGGTGGGCAGCGCTATGCCCAGGTGCTCCGCCAGAGCGGTGAGATTGAGCTCCGGCCGGCGGCGGACCGTCTGCAGGGCGAGCAGCTGCCGCATGGACAGGCTGGGGGTGACTTCCTCGGCCGCGGCGACCCACAGCGCGACCAGGCTCTCCACCGTGTCGAGTACCTGATCGGCAAGCGGGTCGGGCCGGTGGCCCGGGTCTTGTGCGCAGCTCACGGCGCGGTCAGTGTCCACGAGCCCTGTCGCGATCCTGCCGGGTGCGCCCCGGAGAGGGGGCAGGGGAGACGGGTGAACGGATCGGCGCCGTACGGGGGAAGCGAGGGAACCCGCCTCGACGGGTTCGGCGGAGATCCGGCACGGGAGTGGTCACACGCACTTCTCTTTCAGTCAACTCCGGCCAGGACAGTGGTCATGTACGTCGGCCCTACCCGAAGAACCGGACCGTACACAGCCTGACTTCCTTCAATGCGTGACCCGCGTGCCGCCGAGGACCGCGAACGGCCCGGCCCTCCCCTCCCCCGTGTGCGTGGTGCGGGGGCGAAGAGGGCCGGGTTCCGGTGGCCGGGAGGGTCAGCCTGCGGTCAGGGCGCTCCTCAGCACGGCGACGGCCTGGCCGACGGCGGCGCGGGCCGCGTGGGTGCCGGCCAGGGCGTCGAGCATCACGAAGTCGTGGATGACGCCCTGGTAGCGGACCGCGGTGACCGGGACGCCGGCCTCACGCAGCTTGCCGGCGTAGGCCTCGCCCTCGTCGCGCAGGACGTCGGCCTCGGCGGTGACCACCAGGGCCGGCGGCAGACCGGTGAGCTGCTCGGTGGTGGCGCGCAGCGGGGACGCGGTGATCTCGGCGCGCTGCTTCTCGTCGGTCGTGTACTGGTCCCAGAACCACTGCATCGCGTCGCGGCGCAGGAAGTAGCCCTCGGCGAACTGCCGGTAGGAGCCGGTGTCGAAGGCGGCGTCGGTGACCGGGTAGAAGAGGACCTGCTGGACGAGCGTGACGTCGCCGCGCTCCTTGGCCATGAGGGTCAGGGCCGCGCTCATGTTGCCGCCGACGGAGTCGCCCGCCACCGCCATGCGGGAGGCGTCGAGCCCGTGGCCGGCGCCGTCGGTGGTGACCCAGCGGGCGACGGTGTAGTTCTGCTCGATGGCCACGGGGTAGCGCGCCTCGGGCGAGAGCTCGTACTCGGGGAAGACGACCGCGGCGCCCGTACCGACGGCCAGTTCGCGCACCAGGCGGTCGTGGGTGTGGGCGTTGCCGAACACCCAGCCGGCGCCGTGGATGTAGAGGATCACCGGCAGGGTGCCGGTGGCGCCCGCGGGGCGGACGATCCGGGTGCGGACCTGGCCGGTGGGGCCGCCGGGGACGGTGATCCACTCCTCGTCGACGGCCGGCTTGGCGATGTCGCCCGACTGGACCTCGTCCACGGCCTTGCGGCCTTCGGCGGGTCCGAGGTCGAAGAGGTACGGCGGGTTCGCGGTCGCTTCGGCGAAGGCCGCGGCGGCGGGCTCGAGGACGGGACGGATACCGGTCGTGTCGGTCATGGCGATCTCCTCGGATCTGGTGCCGTGGGCAGGCTCCGCGGGCGGACTTCGCCGGAAGCGGCGGCACAGCCAAAACAGTAGCGCACGACTAAGTCGCACACAACTTATTAGGGCACGATACGATCGGGTCGACTTGAACGATAGGGTGGAGATCACCGCGGCCGGGCGGAACGGGGCCCCCGGGCTCGGAGTGCGGATCCAGGGAGGTACACCGTGAGCGCTGCCGGAGCCGAACCGGCGCAGGAGGGCTCGCTCCTGCTGGACGACCAGCTCTGCTTCGCCCTCTACGCGGCCTCCCGGGCGGTCACCGCCCGCTACCGGCCGCTGCTGGACGAGCTGGGACTGACGTACCCGCAGTACCTGGTCATGCTCGTCCTCTGGGAACAGGACGCGATCTCCGTACGGGACCTGGGCACCGCTCTGCAGCTGGAGTCCAGCACCCTCTCGCCGCTCCTCAAGCGCCTGGAGGCGAACGGGCTGCTGCGGCGCGAGCGCCGCACGGAGGACGAGCGTTCCGTCGCCCTGCGGCTCACCGACGCCGGGGCGCACCTTCGGGAACGGGCGGACGCGGTCCCCCTCGCGATCGGTGACGCCATGGGGCTGAGCCCCGAACAGGACGCCATGGCCAAGCAGTTGCTCCGCCTGCTCACCGCCAACGTCACGCGCTGACAGCACGACCCGAAACGCGGGGGCCCGGTCCTTGCCGGACCGGGCCCCCGCGTTTTCGTGGCATCAGGACACCGGGCTACCGCCGCGTCCACTTCTGGTTCGCGGCCCCGCTGCACGTCCACAGCACGGTCTTCGTGGCGTTGGCGGTCGCCCCGTTGAAGGCGTCCAGGCAGAGGCCGGCGTTGACGTTGGTGACGGTGCCGTCGGCGTTCACGTTCCACTTCTGGTTGTTGCCGCCGTTGCAGTCCCAGACGACGACCTTCGTGCCGTTGCTGGTTCCCGCCTGGTTGGCGTCGAGGCACTTGTTGCCGTAGACCACGAGTTCCTTGCGGGCGGTGTACGTCCAGGACTGGTTGACTCCGCCCGCGCAGTCCCACAGCTGGGCCTGGGTGCCGTTGGTGATGGTGTTGTTGTCGACGTCCAGGCAGCGGCTCGACTGCTGCCCCGCGAACTGCGTGCCGTTGGTGCCGGGCAGCGGTCGTACCGCGATCGCGTCCAGGTCGGGCGTCCAGGCGGAGCCGTTGGAGAACGTCAGGGTGTTCGCCGATCCCTTCCCCAGGGAGACCTCGACCGAGACGGTGCCGGGAGTCGACCAGGAACCGGTCGGCGGGAAGGAGACCTTGGTGGCCGTCTGCCCGTTGACCTGGAGGACCGCCGTACGCGCCGCGCTGTCACCATTGGTGTAGGCGATGTCGACGACCTTGATGCCCGTGTCGGCCGCCGACACACCGTTGAACCGCAGGGTGTTGGCGGAGCCGTTGCCGACCCCGCCCACCTTGGTGCCGCCGGAGCAGTTGGCACAGGTGGCGTCGGCCACGGCGCCGCCCTTGGTGTTGGCCGCGGCCTCCGCCTCGTACGTGCTGCTCGCGGCCTCGGTGGCGCCGGTGACCGTGAGCATCACGGAGTCCTTGGCGGGGACGTCGACCGTGTAGCTCGTACCGAAGGCGCCCACGTCGGACCGCGTCCACAGATTGCGCACGGTGGCGGAGGCGTTGGTGAGGCCCAGGTCCGACCAGCGGACCGTCATGCTCTTCGCGCTCGCGGTGCGGTTGAGCAGGACGACGGCCCGCTTGCCGGTGCCGGCGAGGACCTTGCCGTAGACCTGCAGTCCGGTGCTGTCCTCGGCGACCTTGACGCCCTGGAGGCCGCGCGGGTCCTGGTCGACGGCGATGACCTCGGGGTTCTTCAGGATGTTCGCCGATTCGGTGCTCATGGTCGCCAGGTTGTTGCCGGCGAGGAGCGGCGCCCCGGAGACGGCCCACAGGTTCATGTGACTGCGGTTCTGGGCGGCGGTGAAGCCGTCCATGCCCACCATGAGCATGTCCGGGTCGTTGTAGTAGCCGGTGTGCTGGGCCTCGGGGTGCACGTTGGTGTCGAAGTTGGTCAGCATGCTGTCCCACGACGGCGCGTTGCCGTGGAAGATGATGTCGGTGTTGGTGCGCCACAGGGCAGCCATACCGGCACCCCAGTTCCACGGGTTCTGCTTGCCCCAGTTGCAGATCGACAGGGTCAGCGGCCGGCCGGTGGCGGCCGTCGCCTTCGCGGCCGCGTCGCTGAGGGCCTGGTAGGAGGACTTGGCGTCGAGCCCCTAGACGTCGCCGCCGCACCAGTCGACCTTGACGTAGTCGAAGCCCCACTTGGAGAACTGGAGCATGTCCCGCTCGTAGTGGCCCTCGCTGCCGCTGCCCGGAGCCGCGGGACGGCCGGTCGGGAAGTAGTAGCCGCAGCCGTCCTTGCCCGCGTCGGTGTAGATGCCCGCCTTCAGGCCCTTGCTGTGGATGTAGTCGGCGATGGCGCTCATGCCGCCGGGCCACTCCGACTCGTCGATCGTGATGTTGCCCGCGCTGTCCCGGGTGCCCTGCCACCAGCCCTCGTCGAGGTTGATGTACTTGTAGCCGGCCTGCGGCAGGCCCGCCGCGACGAACGCGTCGACCTGCGTCTTGATGACGTTGTAGTCGATCTTCGCGGCGAAGGTGTTCCACGAGGCCCAGCCCATCGGCGCCGCCGGGACCGGGATCTGGTTCGACGTCACCGCGACCGGCTGCGTGAGGCCGGGACCGACGGACTCCTGCCCCTGTCCCTGAAGGCCGACCAGGGCGCCGGCGGCCAGCGCGAGAACAGCGGCGCGGATCACGACGGTTCTGCACAGGCGTCTCGCACGGGGTACGAAATGCGGGAGGGGCATGGGGGTTCCTTCCGGGGGGCGCGACAACCCAGCGCACGATGGGTCGACATATCGAACGATGCTCGAACTGCCGAACCGGTGACGCGAAGCTAGAGCCCTCACCACGCGCAAGTCAACGGATGGTCACCACCGGATTTCCAACCGTGACATGAGAGTTCCGGAACAACGCGCGCCGCGGGTCCTCCGCGTGAAACCAACCGGAACTGAACCTGCCGGAAGCGTTGACGTGATCGCACCCCAAACCTATGTTTTGGTCGAACTTCCGCACAGCGTACGGGATTTCGAACATTCGCGACCTCCGCCCATCACAGCCCGGCCCTCACCCCGCGCAGAGACGAGGAACCGCATGCCCCCCGCCCTCCCCCGCCGCAGACTGCTCCAGGCCGCCCTGTTCGCCACGGCGACCCCGGCGTTCTCGTACGCCGCGGGAGGCGGCAGCTCCGCCGTGGCGGCCACGCTGCCGGCCCCGTCCGCCTGGACGCTCCGGCCGTTCGAACTCAAGGACGTGAAGGTCGGTCAGGGCCTCTTCGCCTCGAAACGCCAGCTCATGCTCGACCACGGCCGCGGCTACGACGTGAACCGGCTGCTCCAGGTCTTCCGCGCCAACGCCGGTCTCTCCACGGGCGGTGCGGTGGCCCCCGGCGGCTGGGAGGGCCTGGACGGCGAGGCGAACGGCAACCTCCGCGGTCACTACACCGGCCACTTCCTGACCATGCTGTCGCAGGCCTGGGCCAGCACCGGCGACCAGGCGTACGCCGACAGGATCCGGACCATGCTCGGGGCGCTCACCGACGTGCGCGCGGCCCTGCGCAAGGACCCGGCCGTTCTCGCCGTCACCGGGAAGTTCGGCACCGCCGCCGAGAACGTGCGCGGCTCGTACCAGTACGTCAACCTGCCGGCCGCCGTACTGAACGGGTCGGCCGCGATCACCCTGTCGGCCTGGGTCAGGCCCACCCACAACGCCAACTGGACCCGGGTCTTCGACTTCGGCAACAACAACACCCGCTACATGTACCTGGCCGCCCGCAACGCCGGCGGGGTACCTCGCTTCGCCATCACCACCAGCGGGCCCGGCGGCGAACAGGGTCTCAACGGCACCGCCGCCCTCCCGCTGAACCAGTGGAGCCACCTGGCCGTCACGATCTCGGGCAGCACCGGCACCCTCTACGTCAACGGCGCCTCCGTCGCCCAGAACACCTCGATGACGCTCAACCCCTCGTCGCTGGGCGCCCTGACGAACAACTGGCTCGGCCGCTCCAACTTCGACGACCCGGTCTTCGCCGGCGCCTACGACGAGTTCAACGTCTGGTCACGGGCCCTGACCGCCGCCGAGATCACCTCACTGCAGAGCAACCGCGCCGCCGCCTCCTCGGCGGGGCGCGGCACCCTGGCCTCGTACACCTTCGACGAGACCACCGGTGGCACCTTCGCCGACGCGTCCGGCCGAGGGCTGACCGCCACCCTGCGCCGGACCTGGGGCGGGCCGAGCCACGCCGGGTTCCTCGCCGCGTACCCGGAGACGCAGTTCATCGACCTGGAGTCGAGGACCAGCGCCGACTACACGAAGGTGTGGGCGCCCTACTACACCGCGCACAAGATCCTCCAAGGGCTGCTGGACGCGTATCTCGCCACGGACGACGCCCGGGCGCTCGACCTCGCGTCGGGCATGTGCGACTGGATGTACTCCCGGCTGTCCAAGCTGCCCGACTCCACCCTGCAGCGGATGTGGGGCATCTTCTCCAGCGGCGAGTTCGGCGGCATCGTCGAGACGATCGTCGACCTGTACTCGTTCACGGGCAAGGCCGATCACCTCGCGCTGGCCAGGCTGTTCGACCTCGACAAGCTCATCGACGCCTGCGCCGCGAACACCGACACCCTCGACGGCCTGCACGCCAACCAGCACATCCCGATCTTCACCGGTCTGGTCAGGCTGTACGACGTGACGGGTGAGACGCGCTACCTCACCGCCGCGAAGAACTTCTGGGGCATGGTCGTCCCCCACCGGATGTTCGGCATCGGCGGAACCAGCACGGCCGAGTTCTGGAAGGCCCGCGGGGTCGTCGCGGGAACCATCAGCGACACCAGCGCCGAATCCTGCTGCGCGTACAACCTGCTCAAGCTCAGCCGCATGCTGTTCTTCCACGAGCAGGACCCCAAGTACATGGACTACTACGAGCGGGCCCTCTACAACCAGGTCCTCGGCTCGAAGCAGGACAGGGCCGACGCCGAGAAGCCCCTCGTCACCTACTTCATCGGCCTGACGCCCGGGCACGTCCGGGACTACACCCCCAAGCAGGGAACCACCTGCTGCGAGGGCACCGGCATGGAGAGCGCCACCAAGTACCAGGACTCGGTGTACTTCAAGAAGGCCGACGGCAGCGCGCTGTACGTCAACCTGTACAGCCCCACCACCCTGACCTGGTCCGAGAAGGGCGTCACCGTCACGCAGACGACGGACTACCCGAGGGAACAGGGCTCCACCCTCACCATCGGCGGCGGGAGCGCGGCCTTCGAGCTGCGGCTGCGGGTGCCGTCCTGGGCGACGAGCGGCTTCAGAGTGACTGTCAACGGCAAGGCGGTGAGCGGGACTCCGGCCGCCGGGAGCTACTTCGCCGTCTCGCGGACCTGGCGCGCCGGTGACGTCGTGAAGGTGACCATTCCCTTCCGGGCCCGGGTCGAGAAGGCACTCGACGACCCGGGACTCCAGACCCTGTTCTACGGCCCGGTCAACCTGGTCGGCCGCAACAGCGCCACGAGCTACCTGCAGTTCGGGCTCTACCGCAACGCCGCTCTCTCCGGCGACCTGCTGCCGAGTCTCGCCCCCGTGGCGGGCAAGCCGCTCCACTACACGCTGAACGGCACGGAGTTCGCCCCGTTCTTCGAAGGCACCGAGGACCCGACCCACGCCTATTTCCGGCGCTCCGAGCCCAAGGTGGTCTTCGGCACCAGCGACTCCGGCGTCACCAACCCGGCGAAGTCCGACGGCACGACGCTGCTGGACGAGATCTGGGCCGGCGCGCCGTTCACCGGAAAGGCCGCCCTGGTCTCGCGTGTGCAGAGCACGGTGAACTCCTGGGTGTCCGCGGGCCTCCTGGCCCAGGCCGACGGCCAGAAGGTGGTGACCACCGCGCAGAACGCCTCGTACGCGTCCTGATGCCCCGCAGGTCGTCCGGGTCCGCCCTGGGCCGGTCCGTCACGCGTCGGCCGCCGCGTACACCCGGCGGCCGTCGACGAACGTCTGGAGGACCCGCGTGGCGGCGATCTCCTGCGGCGGCCCGGCGAAGGGGTCGCGGTCCAGGACGACGAGGTCGGCGAGCCTGCCGACGGTGATGCTGCCGGTGCTGTCGTCGAGGTGGTTGGCGTGGGCGCTGCCCGCGGTGTACGCGGCGAGGGCGGCGCCGAGGTCGAGCTTCTGACCGGGGAGGAAGGCCGGGGTGCCGTCGGGCGCGTCGGGGGCGATCCGGTTGACGGCGACATGGATCGCCGCCAGCGGGTCGGGGCTGCTGACCGGCCAGTCGCTGCCCGCCGCGAGGGTCGCCCCGGCCCGCAGGAGGTCCCCGAACGGGTACTGCCACGCGGCTCGTTCGGGGCCGAGGAACGGGATGGTGAGTTCGTCCATCTGCGGTTCGTGGGCCGCCCACAGCGCCTGCAGGTTGGCGGTCGCGCCCAGCGCCCGGAAGCGCGGTACGTCCTCGGGGTGCACGACCTGAAGGTGTGCGAGGTGGTGGCGGGTGTCGCGCCGTCCGTTGGCCGTGCGGGCGGCCTCCACCGCGTCCAGTGCCTCACGCACCGCCCGGTCGCCGAGCGCGTGGAAGTGGACCTGGAAGTCGAGCGCGTCCAGTTCGGTGACGTACTTCTTCAGCTCGTCCGGCTCGACGAAACTGATGCCGGAGTTGTCGGAGGCGCAGCCGCAGCCGGTCAGATACGGGCCGAGCAGTGCGGCGGTGTGGTTCTCCGCGATGCCGTCCTGCATGACCTTCACGCTGGTGGCGCGGAACCGCCCCCGGCTCGACTCGGCCCGGCGGGTGACGAGTTCGGGGATCTGCTCGGCGCCGCGTCCCCGGTCCCACCACAGCGCGCCGACGACCCGGGCGGTGAGGAGACCCCGGTCGACGGCCGCGTGGTAGGCGGGCGTGGGATCGGTCATGTTGGCGAACTCGCCGACGATGGCGTCCTGCCAGGCCGTCACGCCGTACGCGTGCAGGACGGCCTGGGCTCGCAGCAGCGCGGTGAGCTGTTCCTCGGGTGTGCGGGCGGGCATCAGACGGGACACGAGGTGCGCCGCGCCCTCCTGGAGCATGCCGGTGGGGTTTCCCCCGGCGTCCCGCTCGATGCGTCCGTCGGCCGGGTCGGGGGTCCGGGCGTCGATGCCGGCCCGTCGCAGCGCGAGGGAGTTGACCCAGGCGCCGTGGTGGTCGCGGTTGGGCAGGAACACCGGCCGGTCGGCGACGACCGTGTCGAGCAGCGCGGCGGTGGGCGTGCCGCCGGGGAACGCCTCCATGGACCAGCCGCCGCCGGTGATCCACTCGGCCTCGGGATGCCCGTCGGCGTACGCCCTGATCCGCCGCAGGTACTCCCCCGGGTCGACGGTGTCGTTCAGATGGCACAGGCCCAGTTCGGTGCCGGCGCCCAAAGGGTGGACGTGGGCGTCCTGGAAGCCGGGCAGCAGCAGTCGTCCGGCGAGGTCGACGACCTCGGTGCCGGTTCCGATCAGTTCGTGGACCTCGTCGTGTCCGACGGCGACGATCCGCCCGCCGCGCACGGCCACGGCGGTGGCCCGGCTGCGCGCGGCGTCGACGGTGTGCACGGGTCCGCCGGTGAGGACGAGGTCGGCGGCCTGGGGGTGGGACATGGGTTCGGCGCTCCAGGGGAGAGTGGTCAGACGGCTGTGCGGTCCATCGGGAGGGCGAGGGCGTCGGCGTCGGTGCCGCGTCCTGAGGTGAAGTACGGCGAGCGGCGGACGTACTTGGCGACCGCGGCCATGACGAGGCCGCTGAGCACGATGGTGACCGGCAGGGAGAGCATGAACCAGCCGTTGTCGGGGCTGAGTTCGATGTGGTCGGTCATGGTCAGGTACGAGTAGCCGAGGTAGCCGCCGAGGCCGAGGAGGATCAGTCCCGAGACGGCCGGCACGCCGACGGCGAGCAGTGCCTCGCGCGGTCCGTCGTGGCGGGCGCGGCGGAAGCGGACGGCGCAGGCCAGGGCGGTGAGGCCGTAGTAGAGGGCGACGACCAGCCCGATGGCGTTGACCGCGGCGAGCAGCATGTCGCTCAGCTTGGGGAGGGCCATGGCGAGCAGGGCGATGGCGGCGGCGATCGACATGACGACCACCGTTCCGGCAGCGGGCGTGCCGTACCGGGGATGGACACGGGTCCACACCGGGCCCATCGTGCGGTCGCGGCCCATGGCGAGCAGTCCCCGGGCGGTGGGGATGACGGAGGACTGGACGGAGGCGACGGCCGAGAACATCAGGGCGAGCAGTGGCAGGCTGGCCCAGGGTTCGGCGGCCAGCTTGGCGCCGAGGTACGGCAGTGCCTGCGGGCCGTTGCGGACGAGTTCGGTCAGGCTCATCTCCCGCTGGAAGGCGACCGAGGCGAAGATGAAGAGCCCGAGCATGGCGAACAGGGCGATGAATCCGCCGCGGGCAGAGTCGCCCGGGCTCCGGGTCTCCTCGGTGACGCTGAAGGCGGCGTCCCAGCCCCAGAAGAAGAACACCGCGAGGACCATGCCCTGGGCGAAGGCCGTACCGCTGGAGATCTCGAACGGGTTGAACCACGCCCAGGAGAAGTCCTGGTGGCCGGTGACCAGGGCCCAGGTGCAGAAGACCAGCAGGACGGCGTACTCGAAGACGAGCAGGCCGAACTGGAGCCGGGTCGCGCTGCGCACCCCCGTGATCGCGAGGACGGTGACGGCGGCGAGGACCACCAGTCCGACGACCGTGCTCGCGGCGGTGGACGTCGGATCGAGGGCGATCCCGGCGAGGGTGTCCAGGCCCGCCTTGTTGGCGAAGATCAGCACGACCGAGCCGGTCACCGCGCTCGTGTAGGCGAGGAAGATGATCGATCCGACGAGCGTCACCCAGCCGGCCAGGAAGCCCGGCCAGGGGCCGAGGGACTTTCCGACCCAGGTGTAGCCGTTGCCGCAGTTGGGTTCCGAGCGGTTCAGCCGGGCGAAGGCCGTGGCGATACCGAGGACGGGCAGGAACGCCAGCAGCAGGAGCGCCGGGGCCTGGAGCCCGACGATCGTGGCGATGGTGCCCATGCCGATGGCGATGCTGGTCGTGGCCGCCGTGCTGGAGGCGGCGATGGCGACGCCGTCGACGACACCGAGGGAACGGCGCAGTTCCACCGGCGGGCGGTCCGGGGCGGCCTTGCCTGGGGCGAGAGACATCAGGGCTCCTCACGAGGAGGGAGAGGGACAGGGAGGAAGAGCCGTGTGGGGATGCGATGGATGGAACAACGTCGGCACACTTTGCGTCAATGCCGTTGACATAAGGCTGGGGCCGGCCGTTCACTGAACCCGCGCAGCCCCCTCGACAGCCGCGCCGGTGACGCACCCGCACCGCGGCGGGCCGCCCGGCGGTCCCACGGCGCGAAAGGAACCACTCGCCATGTCCACCCGAGCCCCCCAGCAGAGCCGACGCCGCCGCCCCACCGCCACGGGAGCCCTGCTGTCCAGGGAACTCATCACGGCGACCGCGCTGCGCCTCATCGGCGAACACGGTCCCGAGGCCCTGAGCGTGCGCCGCCTGGGCGCGGCCCTGGGATGCGATCCGAGCGCGCTCTACCGCTACTTCCGCAACACGGACGACCTGCTGCTGGCCGTGTCCGACCGGATCATCGGCGACGCCATGGCCGGATTCGCGCCCGGCCCCGACTGGGTCGCCTCGCTGCGCGAGATGGCGATGCGGGTACGCGCCGGGTATCTCACCCATCCGCGCGCCGCCGCCATGGCCTCGTACCGTGTGACCCGCGCAGACAACGAGTTCCGTGCGGTGGAGACCGGGGTGGGGCTGCTGCTCACGGCCGGCTTCCCGCCCGCCCAGGCCGTCCGCCTCTACCTGGCCTTCATCGACACGGTCCTCGGTCACGCGGCCCTGGACGCCGCGTGCCTGGCACTCCCCCGGCAGCAGCGCGAGGCCGACGAGCAGGCGTGGACGCAGGCCTACCAGGCGGTCGACCCGGAGACCTATCCCGCCCTGGCCGAGGTGCGGCACGAGCTGCACGCCATGGCCGGCAGTTCCTTCGAGCACGCGGTGGACCTGCTGCTCGACGCCCTCGCGGCCCGGGCCCGCGCCCAGCGGGCGCAGCCGTGACCCGTTGTCCCGAGGCGCACTGTCGCGCGCCGGGCGGAAAGGTCATGCTGGCCCCGACGAGCCGCCACGCACGACCGACGGAGTAGGCATGACGACGGACAGGGGCACACGGATCGAGGTCAGGCCCGCCGCCGGCCACATCGGCGCCGACATCACGGGCGTCGACCTGGCCGGGGAGCTGGACGACGCCGTGGTCGCCGGGATCCGGGCGGCGGTGCTGCGCTGGAAGGTGGTGTTCTTCCGCGGGCAGCGACTGGACCACGCCGCCCACGTCGCTTTCGCCCGGCGCTTTGGCGAACCGGTCCGTCTGGCCCGGCGCGGCAGCGCGTCACCCGTCGGCGTCCCGGAGATCGAGACGACCGCCGACCGGCTGGAACTCGGCGGACGGTACGGAATGGACCAGGACGAGTGGCTGCGCAGGCGCCGCCACTCGCTGCTGCGCGGCTGGCACTGCGACCACGGCGCCCGCGTCGATCCGCCGGCCGCGACCATTCTGCGCGCCGAGTCCGTGCCCCCGTACGGCGGCGACACCACCTGGTCCAACCTGGCGGCCGCCTACGCGGGACTCTCGGCACCTCTGCGGGACTTCGTCGACGGGCTGCGCGCGGAGCACCGGCTCGGGGTCGGGTACCAGACGCGGCCCGGCGAGGACGCGTACGCACGCCATCTGCTGGACCGGCAGGTCGCCTCGGAGCATCCGCTGGTGCGGGTGCACCCGGAGACGGGCGAGCGCGTGCTGTTCGTCAACGGCTACTACGTCGAGCAGATCCTCGGGCTCTCCCGCACGGAGAGCGCGCCGCTGCTGGAGATGCTGCTGGGCCAGGCGACCCGGCCCGAGTACACGGTCCGCTTCCGCTGGGAGCCGGGCAGTGTGGCCTTCTGGGACAACCGGGCCACCATGCACCTGGCCCCGAGTGACACGGCGCACCTCGACCATCCACGCGTCATGCACCGGGTGATGCTCGCGGGCGACGTACCGGTCGGCGTCGACGGCAAGCCGTCGGTTCCCCTCGTGGGCAGTGAACCGCAGCGCTGGTGAGGACGGACGACCCGGCCGGGCCCGAAGCGGATGCTCGTGCCCGGCCGGGCGGTCGCGCGGCTCTCAGCCGGCCTTGGCCTGCGCCGAGATGCCCCCGTCCACCGGCATCGCGGTACCGGTGACGAAGGAGGAGCGCCCGCTGCACAGCCACGCCGCCGCCTCGGCGATCTCCCGTGGCGACGCCATGCGCTTCTGGATCTGCGGCGCGATGAACGCCTGTTCCAGGTCCGGGATCTGCCGCACCGCCTCGTCGATCATCTCGCTGCGCGTCGTTCCGACCACGAGCGCGTTGACCCGGATGCCGTGCTCCCCGTACTCGGAGGCGGCCGCCCGGGTGATGCCCAGGATCGCGTGCTTGGCCGCCACGTACGGGACGGAGGCACCGGTCGCGTAACGGCCCGCCGTGCTGCTGGTGTTGACGATGGATCCGCCCTTGCCCCGGGCCAGCATCACCGGCAGCTGGTGCTTCATGCAGTTCCACACGCCGCGGACGTTGACGTCCATCGTGCGGTCGTACACCTCGTCGTCCGTCTCGTGCAGGAGGGTCCCGACCGTGGCGTAACCCGCGTTGTTGAAGGCGGAGTCGAGGCCCCCGAAGTGCTCCACCGCCGCGTCGACGACGCGGCCCACGTCGGCCGCGACAGCGACGTCGCCCGGGACGGCGAGGGCCCGACCGCCGCTCGCGGTGATCCTCTCGGTGACCTCACGCAACCGCTCCGCCCGGCGCGCCATGAGAACGACCGCGGCGCCCTCCTGTGCGAAGAGGTGTGCCGCGGCCTCGCCGATACCACTGGACGCACCCGTGATCATGACCACCTGGTCCGCGAGCAGACCCCGGTGGCTCCCCTGTTTGATCTCTTGTCCGGTCATCGGGCGAGCATACGCATCCCGGCCCCGCCCCGAGCAGGGGCGAATCAGCCCCTCCGGCTGCCGAGCCGCCGCCAGATCACGTCTATCACCCAGGCGTTGACCACGGCGGACATGACGAGCACGGCGTACAGTCCGGCCGTCATCCCGTCCGGCACGGCCAGTACGAGCAAGCTGGTGGGCGCCGTGAGGAGGAGCGGGACCACGGCGGCGAGCGAGGCGTCGTCCTGCGGCTGGGACGAGACGACCGCGAGCCAGACGATCAGCGCGGCGCACACCGCGAGGTACACGCGGGCGGGCCACGTGCCGAACGGTGTGGCGGACATACGGGCTCCGAGGACCGAACTCATGGCGCGTGCTCCCCTGTTCGAAGGGGCCCGGCTTCTCCGGCCCCCGTCGGGGTCAACTCTGCCCGCGGGAGATCGCCTGGTCCTGAGCGTGCGTACTCATGGCGACGGCGTAGGTACTCATGTACGCACGAGGGCCGGAGGTGAGGTAGGGGACGCGGCCGCCACCGGCCGTGAAGGCGGCACCCCCTTCTCCTTCGTGCGGCACCTGCCTGCGGATGCCACCGTCGGACACCTGTCACCGTCCGGCCGGCACCCGCGGGACGCCGGATGACACCGGCCGCCGCACCCAGCGGTACAGGACCAGCGAGCACACGGCCGCGAACGCGCACCAGGTCGAGATGAACTCCCGTTCCCACAGCGCCCAGCAGACCACCGCACCCACGGCCACCAGGACGCCGAGCACGCGCAGGAGATGGTGACCGGACAGCAGCAGCGAACCGACCGTGGCGAGCAGATAGCCCACCACGATGACCTCCGCACCGGGCAGGGTGACGGCATAGCCGACGGTGTGGCCGCGGACCTCGGCCGTCACGGAGTGCGTGGCGAGGCGGTACGAGAGCACCGCCGCGGTGGCGAGCCCGGCGACGAGCGGGACCGTCAGCGGCCGTACGTTCCGCGGCGGTGCCACGCACAGCACCCCCGCGGGCACCCACACCGCGAGCAGCGGGAGCGCGATCACCGCCCAGGCCACGGTGGCGGGGCCCGGGCCGCCACCTGAGCGCCAGACGACGGACTCGACGAACTGGTGGGCGCCCAGGATCAGAGGCAGCGCAGCCAGCGGCAGATCGGCCGCCCGGCGGGCCCGCGCCAGGCAGGCCACTCCGACCGCGGCGATTGCGCTGCCCGCCACGAGGTCGGCCGTCGCACTCCAGCACATCGCGCCACCAGGGGTTCGTGTCACGGGATCCGGTCTTCCAGTGGCCACGCTAAGGTCCGGACCTCGAACAATCCGGCTGACACGACCGTCCGGGCCCCTGCCCGGCGCAGGGAGCATTGCCGGGACAGCAAGCGCTCTCTATGCTCGCGTGCGATGGATGCGGAAACCACGTACGAGGACGCCTACTTCGACTACTGCCCATGGGACTTCGGCCCTCGGGCCTCCGCCGCGCAGCGGGACGCCCAGACCGAACATCAGGAGCGGCTGGCCAAAGGCGGGGCGAGCTTCGGCCCGCACTGTTACGTCTCCCCCGCCGCCGGGGTGTTCACCGACGTACTGCGTCTCGGCGAGAACTCCTACATCGCCGGCCACGCCTACGTCACCGGCGAGGTGACCACCGGCTCCGACTGCACCGTCAATCCGTACGCCACCGTGCGGGGGAGGATCGTGCTGGGGGACGGGGTGCGGATCGGCGCCCACAGCTCGCTGCTCGGCTTCAACCACGGGTTCGCGCCCGGCCTGCCGGTGCACCACCAGCCCCTCACCCGCAAGGGCATCACCGTCGGCGACGACGTGTGGATCGGCTCGAACGCCGTCGTCCTGGACGGGGTGACCATCGGCGACCACTGTGTGGTGGGCGCCGGCGCGGTCGTGACCAAGGATCTGCCGGCCTGGTCGGTCGCCGCGGGCAACCCGGCCCGTCGGCTGCGCGACCGGCGCGAGCCCGCCCCCTCCCGCAACGGGACGGCGGACGGTGGGCTCGGGGACGCGGCCGCCCGGTTCGCCGACCGGGCCAGGACGCAGTCCGCCGGCCTCCTCGCCCGCGCCTGGGACGCCGAAGCGGGCAGGTACCGCGACCGGCCCGGCACGCCTGCGACCGTTCGCGCCCACTGCGACGCCGTGGAGATCGCCGACCTGCTGCTGGGCTCCCCTCCGCCGCAGCTGACAGCCGCCGCACACGCCGAGCGGCTGCGCGCACTGCAGGACCCGGCCGAGGGACTGGTGCCCGAACTCGCCCCCGACGGCGACCCGGGCGTGCTGCCCGCCCCCGCACCGGACGGCTGGACCGACGACGGCGCCGCCGAGTACCACGTGCTGTCCGTGGGGTACGCGCTGGACCTGCTGGGCTCCCGGTTCGCCCATCCGGTGCATGCGGTGGGACGCATGACGGCCGGTCAGCTGGTCGCCCGTCTGGAGTCGCTGCCGTGGGAGACCCGCACCTGGTCGGCCGGTGCCTGGGTGGACTGCTGGGCGACCGGTGCGCACCACAACCTCGGGATGGGCGCGGCCGCGGGTGAACCGGGCGTGCTGGAGGCGCTGTTCGGCTGGTTGGGCACCCGGGTGGATCCGTGGACGGGGATGTGGGGCCGGGCGCCTTCGCCCGCGGCGGGCCGGCTGCAGCTCGTCAACGGCTTCTACCGGCTCACGCGTGGCTCGTTCGCGCAGTTCGGCCTGCGCCTGCCGTACCCGGAGCGCGTGGTGGACACCGTCCTCGCCCACGGCGGTGATCCGCGCTGGTTCGCGGCGGGCCGTCAGAACGCGTGCAACGTGCTGGACGTGGCACACCCGTTGTGGCTCGCCGGCCGGCAGACGGGCCACCGGACGGCCGAGGCACGGTCGTGGGCCGGCGAACAGTTGGCGCAGGCTCTGCGGGGGTGGCGGGACGGAGCCGGGTTCGGGTTCGGTCCGCCGGGCGAGGGAGGTTCGGGCCCGGGCCGGGATCCCGGTCTCCAGGGCACCGAGATGTGGCTGGCCATCATCTGGCTGCTGGCGGATCTGGTGGGGGTGGCGGACCGGCTGGGGTACCGGCCGCGAGGCGTCCACCGGCCCGAGGCCGCCCGCTCACCCGCGCCGGAATTCCCTTCTCATCCGGTGCCCGTCGACAACCTGCCGTAGTAGAAGCTGTGGTCCGAGTTGACGGTCCGGCGGACCCCGGTGTCGCGCCAGCGCGCGGAGCCCCGCGTGCCCCAGGCGAACAAGTAGTCGATCTTGCGTCCGTCGTCGTAGGTCGGCCGGGCGTATCGCGGTCCGCTCTCCCGCGGGCCGCTCGCCTCGCTGCTCCTGCCGTTGTACATGACGTCCATTTCCCGCGCGTCGGGCGGGGCGTTCAGGTCGCCCGCGAGGACGACCGGGCCGTCTGCGCCCAGTACGTGGACGCCGTCCGGTTTCCAGTCCTCGCGGATGAACGCGGTCTGCGCCGCCCGTTCCCCGTCTTTCGTGACGCCGACGCTGAGGTGCGTACTGCACGCCGTGACGTACGGGCCAGGCCCGTCCGTATGTCCCGGAGCGCGGACGACCGCACAGATGATGCCCCGCTCCCCGCTCCTGTTGTCCGGGTTGGGGAGCAGCGCCGGTGCCAGGATCCGCACGGCCGAGTGGAACAGGACGGCGTTCCCGTACGGCTGGCCGTCCGCACACTTCGTACCGGTGTCGACGAACGCGCTGCGCAGCCCCAACTCCCGGGCGAAGCGCTCACCTTGGGACTTGCAGACTTCCTGCAGGCCGATGAACAGCCACCGGTCCATGTCACCGGGGGTGAGGTCCCTGATGGCGTCGGCCTCGTCCTTGATCCAGTCGCCGGCGTCGCCCCGGTGGCCGATGTTCCCGTAGATGTTGAACGTGCCGACGTACAGACCCCGGTCGGCCTTCGGCGCGGCGGCCCTGTCGGGTGCGGCGCCGCTTCTCGCGGGGAGTGCCACCAGTACGCACATGAGGGCCGTCGCGATCGCTCGGGCCCCACCGCGCCTCCTCGTACGACGCGTTGTCATGACATCGACGATACCGGCGACCGGGCTCAACCAGCGGGACCGAAGTGACAGACGTGACTGGCCCATTCCTCCATGGCAGTTGGCGTCAGCGCCGTCGGTGGACCGTGATGGAGTGGCCGACATCGTCGACCGGCGTACTGGTGTCGAGCAGTGCGGCAAGCCGCCCGTCGGCCTTCGCGGCCGAGGAGTTGGACACGACGAGCAGCCCGTGCACCTCACCGAGGGGTGCCTGCAGCGGGTTGGACGCGTCGATCCCGTAGGCGGCGGGCACGCCCGCGCCCTTGTAGACGAGCCAGACCCGCTCGCCGGAATGGTGCCGGCGGAGGTGTCCGGCGAGGCGGCCCAGGTCCTGACCCCAGTCGACGTTCGAGTCGTGCAGCCGCAGATGGGTCTTGGACGGACCGCCGAACGCCTCGTTGGAGTACGGCAGGTAGTAGGGGTAGGTGCGCAGCGAGCTGACCGCCACGAAGCAGACCAGCGCTGCCGTCACGAGATGGGCCGCGCGTCGGCGGGAGAGCGCCACCCCCGCGGCGGCGACCGCGAGGAACATCGGCATGAACACGGCGTATCGCACGCCGAGGTCACGGGCGCCGTTCATGGAGATCGCCAGCAGTATGCCCGCGGGGACGAGGACGTAGGGAGCCGCGGGGCGCAGCCGGCGTACGGTCAGGACCGCGACGGCGCCGCCGAGCCACAGGGCGAGCATGCCGAGCGGTGTCTTCACCAGGAGCGCGACCGGCAGGTAGTACCAGAGGGACCCCTCGTAGAGTCGTCCGAACAGGAAGCCCTTCCAGATGTCGTACTCGAAGCCGAACTGGATGCGCATGCCGTCCCGGTAGGGCTCGGGGAACGGCAGCCACGCCGCGACGCGGCCGCGCGTCCCACGGATGTCCGGCACGTTCTCGGGCTGCACCCAGCGCAGCCGGGGGTCGACGACGAGATAGGTGGCCCACACGACGGCGACCGCGACCAGTGCCATACCGACGGCGGCCGCCACCCCGTACGCGAGGAGCCGCAGCCGGGCGCGGACGTCGGGGCCGGAGGAGGGCCGGCGGGCCTGCCAGAACGACAGGACGCCCAGCAGCATCAGCACCGGAACCACCGGCAGCACACTCATCTTGGTGGCCGCGGCGGCGCCCAGCGCCACCCCGGCGAGCGGGAGGCACAGGCGCGGATGCCGGCGCGCCCGCCACAGCAGCCACACGGACGTGAGCAGGAACCCGGCCGCGGGCACGTCGAGCGTGGCCAGCGATCCGTTGGCGATGACGTCCGGGGAGAACGCGTACAGGGCCAGTGCCACGAGCCCGCCGGCCGGCCCGGTGAGATCCCGGGCGAACGCGAGGACGACCAGCCCGAACAGCAGTGTCAGGACGATCATCGGCAGGCGTGCCCACAGCATCAGCTGTCCGGGGTCGTTGCCCGACTCGTACAGCAGGTGCCGCCCGAGGGCCTGCTGGCTTCCGGCGAATCCGGAGTCCAGGCGTGCGTCGGTGAACACCAGGCCGGACGCGATGATCAGTTTGCCCAGGGGCGGGTGTTCGGGGTTCGGGCGGAGGCTTCGCTCCTTGAGGTGGACCTCGGCCGTGGCCACGTACACCGGTTCGTCGATGGTGGGGGTCTGCTCGACGGCGGTGGTGACCATCGCGACCGCCATCTGGGCGAGGAGTGCGACGACGGTCAGCACGTACGGCCACCGCCGGTGCCGCACATACCGTATGAACGCGGCGAACCGGTCAGGCCGTTCACCCGTGGCCGTCGGTCCGGGCAGGACGGGGGCGGTGGTCTCGTCACCGCCGAGCCGGGAGATCCACGGCGCGCTCATGGCAGACACCTTCCCACCAACCCCCCGCTTCCGTGGCGCTCTTTTGCCCGGCGGGGCTCCAAGTGTTGTGCGGGCCGTAACCGTTGTGACGCCTGTGACCTCTTGGCACGGGGGTGAAAACCCGGGACTCTGAACTGCACATGTCACAGAGGGCGTTGGCCTGCAGAGGGCCGATGAGGAGGACGCTTGTGAACGGCAGACCGGCATCGAGGCTCTTCGGATCACGGCGCGCCCGCCGAAGGACGCTCGGCGTCCTCGCGGGCGCCGCCGCCCTGGTCCTGGCTTTCCCGGCGACCGCCCTGGCGGCCCCGCCCGGCGCCCTGCCCGCCAGTGCCGACGGACTGGACCAGACGTTCCAGCCCGCCTACGACTACGACACGGACGGCTGCTACTCCACGCCCGCCATCGGCCCCGACGGGACCGTCAACGGCGGACTCAAGCCGAGCGGCGCCCTCAACGGCCAGTGCCGTGACGCGTCGGACCTGGACAACACCAACGGGTACTCGCGCTCCAAGTGCAACAACGGCTGGTGCGCGATCGTCTACGCCCTCTACTTCGAGAAGGACCAGGCCCTCGCCGGCAGCGGGCTCGGCGGGCACCGGCACGACTGGGAGCACGTCGTGGTGTGGGTGCAGAACAACCAGGCCGAGTATGTCTCGACGTCCAACCACGGCTCGTTCACGGTCCACAACCGTTCGGCGATCCGCTTCGACGGGACGCACCCCAAGATCGTCTACCACAAGGACGGGATCAGCACGCACTGCTTCCGCGCCGCGGGCTCGGGCGACGAGCCGCCGGAGAACCACAAGGGGACGTGGCAGTACCCCTCACTGGTCGGCTGGAACGGCTATCCCGCGGGCGTGCGCGACAAACTGACCGCGTACAACTTCGGCAGCGCCACGCTCGGCATCAAGGACAGCACGTTCAACTCGCACCTCGCGTCGGCCAAGCCGGCGGGGATCGCCTTCGACCCCAACGCCTGACCGCGCGTCACACCGAAGGACCGTCCCGGCCGTCCGGGGGCGGCGCCCCGGCCCCGCCGGGAGCGCCGCCGCCGGGACGGGCCGGCAGGACCGCCGCGGCGAAGGCGGTGACGTCCTGCACGAGCCGTTCGGGCTCCTCCCAGTACAGGACGTGGCCGACGCCCTCGTACACGACGAGTGTCGCGCCGGGAATCGTGTCGAGGATCAGCTGCTGATCGGCGCGCGGCAGAAGGCTGTCGGCATCACCCCAGAGCACGAGCGTGGGCACGAGAATGCCCCTCAGGGTGGCCGCGAGGTCCGTCTCCAGCAACCCGCGCATGGTCTCCCGCCAGACGCGCGCGGGCACTTTGAGGTTCTCCTCGGCCAGTGTCGCCAGGAGCCCGCGTGCCAGTGGCCGGGCCGTGAGACCGTCGAGCAGTTCCTCCACGAAGGCACGCGGCACGGGGTCCGCGAGGTTCTGGATGCTCTCCCCCAACGCCGTGGCGCCCGGCTTGTCGGCGAGTGTGGCCGGGACACCCGCCAGGACGAGGCCCGCCACCCGGTCGGGATGGCTGCCCGCGACCAGCCGTGCGGCCACACCCCCGCTCGACGCTCCGACCAGGACGGCACGGCGGATGCCCACGGCGTCGAGGAACTCCACGAGGTCGCCCGCGAAGTCCTGTGGTCCGTAGCCCTCCTCGGGCCGCTCGGCGTCGCCGTGGCCCCGCTGGGTGGGCGCGTACCCGTGCAGCGTGCCGGGAAGCTGCCTGAGCAGCGGCTCGAACGTCCACCAGGAGTCCGCGAGGCCGTGCACGAACACGACGGGAGCGCCCTCCGGGTAGCCCGCCTCGGCATAGGGGAGGACGAGTCCGCCCTTCAGCTGGGCGGCCTTCACCGCGATCGTGCTCACGGCGGCCCTCCTGACGTCGGTCGGCCCCCTCGCACACGCACCGCCGGGCGGCGCGACGATCTCTCCATCGTAATGAGGGGCCGAGCGGACCGCCCGTCCGCAAGGAGACGGACCGGCGGCCCCGCGCAGCCGGGATGCCTTCAATTCCTTGCGGATTCCGGGCGATTGCCCCCCGTCTTTGCTTCACATCTTGACGAGCTTGGTTCAGACCTTTAGGTTCACCGATCGCCGAGATTCCACGAATGCGCTCGTCGTTCACATCCATGAACGACGAATTCTCTCCCTCCCCCACACCACAGGAGAACCCGTGTTCAGATCGACGAGATCACCGAGCCGTCGGATACCCACCCTCCTCACCGCCCTCGCCCTGGTGGCGTCGGCTGCGTCCGCCGTGGCGGCGGCCCCGCCGACACGGGACGCCCGGGCCGCCGCCCTCCCCACCGGCTGGGCCACCGTCGTCAACGCGGGCAGCGGCAAGTGTGTCGACGCCCGGGCGGCCGCGACGGCCGACGGCACCGCCGTCCAGCAGTACGCGTGCAACAGCAGCCAGGCCCAGCAGTGGGAACTCCGCGACACCACCGACGGGCACGTCCGGGTCGGCAACCGCGGTGACGCCACGAAGACCTGGGACGTCGCCGACGTCTCGGCCGCCGACGGCGCGCCCGTGCACCTGTGGACGTACGGCGGCGGCGCCAACCAGCAGTGGCGGCCCGTCGCGGAAGCAGGCGGGACCTATCACTTCGTGAACCGGCACAGCGGCAAGTGCCTCGACGTACCGGGCGCCTCGACCGCCGACGGCACACAGCTCCAGCAGTGGACCTGCAACGGCTCAGCGGCCCAGTCCTTCCGCGTCGATCCCGTCGACGTCCAGCAGCCGCCCGGAACACCGGACCTCGGCCCCAACGTGACCGTCTTCGACCCGTCCACCCCCGCCGCCACCATCCAGCGCAGCCTCGACGCGGCCTTCGCCCAGCAGGAGACCAACCAGTTCGGCTCGGCCCGCAAGGCCTTCCTCTTCAAGCCCGGCACGTACGACGCGAACGCCAACGTCGGCTTCTACACCCAGGTCGCGGGCCTCGGCCTCTCCCCCGACGACGTCACCATCCGCGGCGCGGTGCACGCCGAGGCCGACTGGTTCCAGGGCAACGCCACCCAGAACTTCTGGCGTTCGGCGGAGAACCTGTCGGTGACACCGACGTCCGGCACCGACCGCTGGGCCGTCTCACAGGCGGCTCCCTACCGGCGGATGCACCTGCGCGGCAACCTCCAGCTCGACGACGGTGGCTGGTCGAGCGGCGGCTACATGGCCGACACCAAAATCGACGGCCAGGTCAGGTCGGGTTCGCAGCAGCAGTGGCTGTCGCGGAACACCGAATGGTCGAGCTGGACGGGCTCGAACTGGAACATGGTCTTCGTCGGTGCGCAGAACGCCCCCGCCACCAGCTTCCCCAACCCCCCGTACACCACGGTCGACCGCACACCCCTCTCACGCGAGAAGCCCTTCCTGTACGTCGACGGGGCCGGCGCCTACAAGGTGTTCGTGCCCGCCGTACGCACCGACTCACGCGGCACCACCTGGGGCGCGGGCACGCCCGCGGGAACCTCCCTGCCGCTGTCCGACTTCTTCGTCGTCAAGCCGGGCGCGACCGCGGCCCAGCTCAACGCCGCTCTCGCACAGGGCAAGAACCTGCTGGTCACCCCCGGCGTCTACCACCTGGACCAGACGCTCAAGGTCACCCGCCCCAACACCGTCGTCCTCGGTCTGGGCCTCGCCACGCTCATCCCGGACAACGGCATCACGGCCATGACGGTCGCCGACGTGGACGGCGTCAAACTCGCCGGCATCCTCGTCGACGCGGGGACCACCAACTCGGCGCAGCTCCTGGAGATGGGTCCGAGCGGCTCCTCGGCCGACCACAGCGCCAACCCCAGCTCCCTGCACGACGTGTTCTTCCGTGTCGGGGGCGCGGCCGTGGGCAGGGCCACCACCAGCCTCACGGTCAACAGTGACGACGTCATCGGCGACCACCTGTGGATCTGGCGCGCCGACCACGGCAACGGCGTCGGCTGGAACACCAACACCGCCGACACCGGACTCGTGGTCAACGGCGACGACGTCACCATGTACGGCCTGTTCGTCGAGCACTACCAGAAGCACCAGACCATCTGGAACGGCAACGGCGGCCGCACGTACTTCTACCAGAACGAGATGCCGTACGACCCGCCCTCCCAGTCGGCCTGGATGAACGGCTCCACCCAGGGCTACGCCGCCTACAAGGTCGCGAACTCCGTGACCAGCCACCAGGTGTACGGCTTCGGCAGCTACTGCTACTTCAACGTGAACCCGGCCGTCACCGCGGAGCACGCCATCGAGGCGCCGAACCACGCGAACGTGCGCTTCCGCAGCATGGTGACCGTCTCGCTGGGCGGCACCGGCACGATCCGCCATGTCGTCAACGACCGCGGCGGCCCGTCCAACTCCGCCACGAACGTCGCCAACCTCGCCAGCCACCCGTGACCGCCTACAGGAACGCCCACAGGCAGGCCCACAAGAAGGGGCACACCATGCACGGAATCAGACCGTCCGGACCGGTACGCGTGGCTCTGCGGGTGCTCGTCCTGCTGGCGACCCTGCTGGGGCTCGCGGCGCCGCCCGCCCACGCGGCCCGCGAGGCGGCACCGTTCAAGGTGCTCGCCCTGCACAGCGGGACGTGGGACGCCGCGCACATCAGCTTCGTCCGCGAGGCCAACCGGTGGTTCCCCGCCCGGGCCGCCGAGAACGGTTTCGCCTACACCGCGAGCACCGACTGGAATCTGCTGGCCAACGGGGGCGTCGACGCCTACCAGGTCGTCCTGTTCCTCGACGACCTGCCGCAGAGCGCCGCCCAGCGGTCCGGCTTCGAGCGGTACATGCGCGCGGGCGGCGGATGGCTGGGCTTCCACGTCGCCGCCTTCACGACGGAGGCGCAGCGGTGGCCCTGGTACCACCAGCAGTTCCTCGGCAGCGGGAACTTCAGGTCGAACACCTGGGGCCCGACCACGGCCGCCCTGCGGGTGGAGGACCGCGTCCACCCCTCGACCCGGAACCTGCCCGCCACGTTCACGTCGTCGGTCAACGAGTGGTACAGCTGGTCGAACGACCTGCGACGCAACCCCGACATCAGGATCCTGGCCTCGATCGACCCCAGCAGCTTCCCGCTGGGCACCGATCCGAACCAGACCTGGTACAGCGGTCACTACCCGGTCCTGTGGTCCAACACGAAGTACCGAATGCTGTACGCGAACGTCGGCCACAACGCGATGGACTACGCGACCGACACCCCGCTGTCGTCGACCTTCGCGAGCGCGTCCCAGAACCGGTTCCTGCTCGACGGGCTGAAGTGGCTCGGCGGCACCCTGAAAGGCCGTCAGGTAGGGGCGATCGACCGTTCGTGACACAACCCCGGCCGTCGTGGGCTAGATTTCGAACGCCCTCGGTTCCGGACTCCATCGGAGGGGCGCTCTGAGGAGATTCTGGAGCGGTACATGCACCCCTTGGAAGTATCCAGACCGGCTCCGCCGCTGATGCAGGGAGGACTCGCCGACAGTCTCTTCGAGACGGCGGACCGCGACCCTCTCCTGCCCCAGTTGGCGCGCCGCTCCGACACCTCTCCCACAGCCTGGTCACCGGTGACCGCGATCGAGCTGCGGGACGAGGTGGTCGATGTCGCACGGGGCTTCATCGCCGCCGGCATCTTCCCGGGGCACCGCGTGGCCGTGATGGCGCGCACCCGCTACGAGTGGACCGTCCTCAGCTACGCGCTGTGGACGGTCGGCGCCGAGATCGTGCCGATCTACCCGACCTCCTCGCACGAGCAGGTCGGGTGGATCCTCCGCGACGCGGGCTGCGTGGCCGTGGTGGTGGAGGACGAGCAGAGCATCATGACGGTCGGCTCGGTGTGCGCCTCGCTGCCGGCCCTGCGGCACGTCTGGCAACTCGACGCCGGAGCGCTGGCGGACCTGGCGGAGTCGGGCCGGTCGGTACCGTTCACCACGGTCGAGTCCATGCGCCGGATCGTGCTGCCCGATTCGACGGCCGTCATCGCCTACACCTCCGGCACGACGGGGCACCCCAAGGGCTGCGCGCTGAGTCACAGCAGCCTGGCCAGCCCCTGCGACACGCTGCTGGCCGGTTGGGGGCACACCGCGGCGCCGCCGGGACAACAGCCCGCCATCCTGGCCTTCCTGCCCTTCTCCCACGTCTACGGCCTCATGATCCAGGGGCTGTGCATGCGCGGCGGAATGCTCATGGGCCACGAACCCGACCTGCGCGCGGAGACACTGGCCGACGCCCTGCTGTCCTTCCGGCCGACCTATCTCTACGCCGTTCCCTTCGTCTTCGAGAAGCTCTACAAGAACTTCCTCCGCAAGGCCCAGGAGGCGGGCCGGGGCGCCCTGTTCGAGCGCGCGGTCCGCACCGCGCAGGACTTCGCGGCGGCCGCCGAACGGCACCGGCTCGGGACCGGCCCGGGCCCCGGCTTCGATCTGCGGATGCAGCACGCCCTCTACGACAAGACGGTGTACCGCAAGCTCCGCGCGGCACTGGGCGGAAGGGTGTGCGGCGCCGTGTCGGGCGGCTCTCCCCTGAACCGCGAACTCGCCCTGTTCTACTCGGGAATCGGGATCTTCGTCCACGACGGGTACGGGCTCACGGAGACGAGCGGCGGCATCACGGCCCAGCCCGTCGGCCGGGAGAAACTCGGCACCGTCGGACAGCCCCTGCCCGACACGGAGATCCACGTGGCCGACGACGGGGAGATCCTCGTACGGGGCCCGTCGGTCTTCCAGGGCTACGTGAACGACGCCGCGGGCAACCGGGCCGCCCTGCGCGACGGCTGGCTCGCCACCGGTGACATCGGCCGCCTCGACAACGAGGGATATCTGAGCATCACCGGCCGCAAGAAGGACATCGTCATCACCAGCGGCGGCAAGAGCGTCGCACCCGCGGCCCTCGAGGAGCGCCTGCGGGTCCATCCGCTCATCCACCAGGCGGTGGTCGTGGGTGACAACAGGCCCTGCGTGGGGGCTCTGATCACCCTCGACCCCGAGTTCCTCGCGCACTGGCGCTCCGTCCACGCCGTCCCGGGCGAGGCGCACGACCGCGAGACGCGCGAGGAGAACGCCCTGCGCGAGGAGATCAACCGCGCCGTCGCCGCGGCCAACAGCACCGTGTCGCGCTCGGAGTCCATCCGCGTGTACCGGGTCCTGCCCGAACCGTTCGACCTCTCCAACGGGATGCTCACCCCGTCGATGAAGTTGCGCAGGGACGCCATCGCGCACCGCTACGCCGCCGAGATCGACGCGATGTACCAGTCGTCCACCCGCGCCCCCAAGAGCCTCATGCCCGCCGATCCGTACAACTGGGACGACGCGGACAACGTCTTCAGGTGAGCGATGCGCCCTCCACGGGTGCCGCGTACGTCCGCGCGGCCGGGGCATGATCACATGGACCGTTCACGCAGGACCTGACGTGGTGAGGGCCGGGAGAGACCTATGCGACGAGTACACAGGGCCCGGCTGTCGGCCTGGGTCGGCACGACGGCAGTGCTGGTGGCGGTGACCGCGGCCTGCGGGAGCGCGGAAGCCGGAGCCGAGGGATCCGGCGCCGGCTCCCCCGCCACCTCCGCGTCCCGTCCTTCGCCGTCGCACGCCCGCTTCGTGGAGGAGATCGAGTGGGCCGACGGCCGCCGCGTGGGCATGTACTACGCCGCCGGACGAGGGCTCATGGAGCAGCACCAGGACACCGCGGGCGGCCCGTGGAGCAAGCCCCGTCTGGTGTACGCGACCGAGGGCGACCCCTGCCAGAGCATCACGCTGAAGGCGATCCGCGGCACGGTCGCGGTCATGGCGAACTGGGGCGTGTACTGCTCGGACGGTGAACCGCCGACGGAGTCCCTCGCCGCGGTCGGCACGCGGAACCTGTCGACGTGGGACACCAAGACCACCAAGGACTTCGACGGCTGGGAGAAGGTCCGGGCGGTGACCGGCACCGAGGACCTGCTGTTCTCGCGATCGTCCACCGAGTGGCTCACCCGGTTGCGCTGGAGCCCGGCGGGCGGTTTCGGCGAGGTGGAGGACATCCGCCGCTAGGGCCTGCCGTCAAAAAGGCTGTCCGCCGTTAGCGGGCCGGAGCCGCGGGCCGGAGCAGGTCGCGCGGGAGTGCGCCGGACAGGTCACGCTGGACGTGGTGGACGTCGACCGGGCCGGACGAGGACCGGACCACGGACCACCGGTGTCCGCCCGCTCCGTGAGGAGGCCCGCCATGCCGCGACCCGATCCGCATCTCGCGCTCGTCCGGGCCGTCACGGCCCGCACCCCTCAGGGCTGCGAGGAATGCCTTCGTCTAGCCTCGCCCTGGACACATCTCAGGCTGTGCCTGACCTGCGGACACGTCGGATGCTGCGACTCCTCTCCGCTGAAGCACGCCCGCCGGCACGCGGCCGGAGCCGGGCACCCCGTCGTGCAGTCGCTGGAGCCGGGCGAGAACTGGCGCTGGTGCTATGTCGACGAGGCCATGGTCTGACACGGGCCGCGCAGGCGCCCTGGGCAGGCCGCGCCTCCAGGAATCCGTGTCGCGCGCCTCGTGAGGTGCGCTGCACGAACACCGGCCTGGCCGTCCGCGCCACGGTCGCGGGCACGTACCGGACCGTGCTCTCGGACGGGCGTACCGCACGCACCTCTTTCAAGGACGTACCGCAGCCGAGGGAACTGGCCTCGTGGCGCCCGCGTGTCCAGGACCGGCGGCCCCGCGCCTCGGCCACCCGGACCACCGTCGTCGACGGGGAGGACCGTATCGGCTGACCGCAGGGCGACGCCGCCGGCCTCCGGCCGCCGAAGCGGTCGCGGGCCGACGGCGTTCCACCCGGATGCCGTACCGCGCGGAACTCACCCGGTCGGAGAGCCGACCGGTCGGCGCAGCACGGTGGCGAGCGCGCCTGATTCGAGGCCCTCGGAAGGGGCGTGGGCGGCCGCGGCCACGAGCGGGTCCTCGGGCACCGGCCCCGCCAGAGCCGGTACGGGCACCTCGCGGGGCGTCCGCCGGGCCTCCCGCAGGCTGGGCTCGGGGACGGGCGGGACCAGCGGGGCGCGTTCCATGGCACGGGCCCGGCGGGAGAACCAGACGATCCTTCCGCCGCTTCCCGTGGTGCAGCACCCCCAGCCGTCGCTCAGCGCGGCGATGCGGGCCAGGCAGCCGCGCGTCGCCGACTCCGGGTGGGACTCCCCGTCGTGGTCCGCGACGGCCGTGATGAGGTGCTGGCCGTTCCACCACATCTCGATGGTGGTGTTCTTGTCCGTCGCGTGCTCCGCGATGGTTCGCAGCAGGGTCTCGGCGCAGTGACAGACGGGTTCGACGAGATTCTCCAGGTTCCAGTACCGGAGGTGGGCGGCCAGGATGCGCCTGGCGTGATCGACCCGCTCGGGACTGACTTCCACGTCGAGGTGGTAGTAGCAGGGCACTACGGTCTTCATCGTCGTTGGCTCCTCACCGGCGAAGCTCTCGCTTCCTCCCGGCCCTCGCGGACCGGGCCCCGAACACAAAGCGTGAGCAGTGATCGCTCCTGAGTCACTCCCACCAGAGTGGGAGTGGTACTCCATTCGTGCAACACGAGAGCCGGTCCGTTGCCCTTGGTGTCGTTGAATCGACAACAGGACGTTCGGTGCCCGCGCGTGCACCATGAGTGAGGGTGTCGGCCGCTGTAGTCGGCCGGTGTCTCCGCGTGCACGGCCTTCCCGCACATCCGAGCGAACCGTGCGCATCCGAGGGAGTGGAAGGTGACCAGTGAGATGCTGCTGCCTGCCAAGGACGAGGTCGCCAGGCACCTGGAGCTGTACCGGGCCTGGGAACGCATGATGCTCGCGGCCCCCGCCGACCGTGCCGCGCGGGGCAACTTCGAGGACACGGGCTACACGCTCTGTGTCCTCATGGGCAAACGCTGCGCCCGGGAGGCCGTGCACGCCGCCGAGCGCTACCTGGCGGCCACCTCGGCCGCCCGTCGCCGCGAACGGGCCAACGCCGGCCCGCAGCGCGGCGAACGCCCGGGCCGTCCCGACGGACTCGCGGCGAGCCCCGTGGCCTAGGGCTGCGACCCGACGGCCGGCCACGGACCAGGACAACGACGACGGAGGTGAATCCCATGACCGAGAACCCGGCAGACGGCCGCGTCCCCCCTGTTGGCCGCATGCCCGTCGTTCCGATCGGCCGAGTCCCCGTCGTCGATGTCCGTCCGGCCGTCGACCGCGGCAACCGCCCGGCGAAGGCGGTTCCGGGCGAGACGTTCCAGGTCTCCGCCACCCTCTTCGGCGAGGGCCACGACGCGGTCGCCGCGAACGTCGTCCTGCGCGATCCCGAGGGCCGCAGTGGCCCGTGGACGCCCATGCGGGAGCTCGCCCCCGGCAGTGACCGCTGGGGCGCCGACGTCACTCCCGGGACGGTGGGCGACTGGTCCTACTGGGTGGAGGCGTGGTCGGACCCCGTGTCCGCCTGGCGCCGGTCCGCCCGCATCAAGATCCCGGCCGGCATCGACGTGGGCCTGGTCCTGGAGGAGGGCGCCGAGCTGTACGAGCGGGCCGCCTCCGGGATTCCGCGCGAGGCGGGACGGGCTGCCGTGCTGACCGCCGCGGCCGCTCTGCGCGACGAGTCCCGCCCCCTGGCCGCGCGTCTGGCCGCCGCGCTGACGCCGGACGTGGACGCGGCGCTCGCCGAACACCCCCTCAGGGAGCGGATCTCCCGATCGGAACCGCTCCCTCTGCGCGTGGAGCGGGAGCGGGCGCTGTACGGCTCCTGGTACGAGTTCTTCCCGCGTTCGGAGGGCGCCCTGGTCGAGCCGGGCAAGCCGCCGGTCAGCGGCACCTTCAAGACCGCGGCG
>NZ_JAHRIB010000142.1 GCF_019090165.1 Streptomyces sp. BV286 | reverse complement strand
TTGAGGAAGTTGCGCGCGTTCTCCTTGCCCTGGCCGAGCTGGTCGCCCTCGTACGTGTACCAGGCGCCGGCCTTGCGGACGAAGCCGTTCTCCACGCCCATGTCGATCAGGCCGCCCTCGCGGCTGATGCCCTGCCCGTAGAGGATGTCGAACTCGGCCTGCTTGAAGGGCGGTGCGACCTTGTTCTTGACGACCTTGACACGGGTGCGGTTGCCGACCGCGTCGGTGCCGTCCTTCAGGGTCTCGATACGACGGATGTCGAGCCGCACCGAGGCGTAGAACTTCAGGGCCCGGCCACCGGTCGTGGTCTCCGGCGAGCCGAACATCACGCCGATCTTCTCGCGGAGCTGGTTGATGAAGATCGCGGTGGTCTTCGACTGGTTGAGCGCGCTGGTGATCTTCCGCAGGGCCTGGCTCATCAGACGGGCCTGCAGACCCACGTGCGAGTCGCCCATCTCGCCCTCGATCTCCGCGCGCGGCACCAGGGCGGCGACGGAGTCGATGACGATGAGGTCGAGAGCGCCGGAGCGGATCAGCATGTCCACGATTTCCAGAGCCTGCTCGCCGTTGTCCGGCTGCGACAGGATGAGGTTCTCGATGTCGACGCCGAGCTTCTTCGCGTACTCGGGGTCGAGGGCGTGCTCCGCGTCCACGAAGGCCACCTGGCCGCCGGCCTTCTGCGCGTTCGCCACCGCGTGCAGGGTCAGGGTCGTCTTGCCGGACGACTCCGGGCCGTACACCTCCACCACTCGGCCGCGCGGCAGGCCGCCGACGCCGAGTGCGACGTCGAGTGCGGTCGACCCGGTGGGGATGACCTCGATGGGCTCGTTCGGCCGCTCGCCGAGGCGCATCACCGCACCCTTGCCGAATTTCCGCTCGATCTGTGCGAGCGCGGTGTCCAGCGCCTTCTCGTGGTCGGTTCCTGCCATGAGCTTTCACCCGGTCCGATTGTGTGGCACGCCGCACGTCGGAGAACGTGAGCGTCTACTGCCGACAACGGACGTCTCGGAGATCCCAGTAAACGAACATCCGATCGATTTACGTGTCCAGTGAAAGGTACCAAACAGAGGGGAGCGGGACGGATCGCGCGCTGGACCGCTCCGGACGCAGACCGCGCCGCTGCCCGCTTTCCCTCGCTGAACCGTGGCGCCGTCCTGTTTCGCGGGCCGCCCGATCCGCAACGAGTACCTCATCGCCGACGGCGGCAGCCTCGCCGGTGCCGGCGCGCACTTCTACTCCGTCAACAATTGAGCCACGGAGGCCACCGCCACCTGGTCTGCATCGGTCAGGCCCGGTCGATGTGCACGTTCGTCGACCGCATCCGCGCGGTGGCCTCCATCCCGACCTCCAGGCTCGGCTCCTCCGCAGCCTCCCGCGTCAGCAGGGACACCAGCCGGTGCGGGCCCGCCTGGATCTCCACCTGTGCCGCCACGCCACCGAGCATGACCGCGGTGACGATGCCGGGGAAGGCGTTGCGCACCGAGGTGCTGGAGGCCCCCTCCTCACCGCTGCCGCTCCCGGCCGGCTCCACGGAAGGGGGCCAGATCCTCCCCGTCGACGACCCGTTTCCCGCCCTTGCCGTCACGGGTCGTCGCCCGGCCCGCGTCCGCGCACCGCCGGACGGTGTCCGGACTCACGCCGAGCAGCCTCGCGGACTGGCCCAGGCGCGTCCGGACAGGCGGCCAACTCCTGTGTAGGGGCTGCCTGTTCCGAAATCGTGGCGCGAGGCGCTGAAGTGCTGAGGTGATCGCGGAGAGAGGCGCAGGTCCAGAGGTTGCCTGGAGTGGACGGAGTCTCCAGGCAACCGGCTTGAGGCTCTAGAAGAACCCAAGCTTCTTCGGACTGTAGGAAACAAGAAGGTTCTTCGTCTGCTGGTAGTGCTCCAGCATCATCTTGTGGTTCTCACGTCCGATGCCGGACTGCTTGTAGCCGCCGAACGCCGCGTGGGCCGGGTACGCGTGATAACAGTTCGTCCACACCCGGCCCGCCTGGATCGAACGTCCCGCGCGGTACGCCGTGTTGCTGTCCCGCGTCCACACTCCGGCCCCGAGTCCGTACAGCGTGTCGTTGGCGATCCTGATGGCGTCGTCGAAGTCCGTGAACGACGTGACGGACACGACGGGACCGAAGATCTCCTCCTGGAAGATCCGCATCCGGTTGTCTCCCTGGAAGATCGTCGGCTGGACGTAGTAACCGCCCGCCAGCTCGCCGTCGTACTCGATACGGTGACCGCCCGTCAGTACCTTGGCGCCCTCCTGCTGGCCGATGTCCAGGTAGGAGAGGATCTTCTCCAACTGGTCGTTGGAGGCCTGGGCGCCGATCATCGTCTCGGTGTCGAGCGGATGGCCGGGCTTGATCAGCTCGGTGCGGGCGACCGCCGCGTCGAGGAACTCGTCGTAGTGACCCTGCTGGACGAGCGCCCGGGACGGACAGGTGCACACCTCGCCCTGGTTGAGCGCGAACATCGTGAAACCTTCGAGCGCCTTGTCCCGGAAGTCGTCGTCCTGCGCCCACACGTCGTCGAAGAAGATGTTCGGCGACTTGCCACCCAGCTCCAGCGTGACCGGCTTGATGTTCTCCGAGGCGTACTGCATGATCAGCCGCCCCGTCGTGGTTTCGCCGGTGAAGGCGACCTTCGCGACCCGTGGGCTGGACGCGAGGGGCTTGCCCGCCTCGACGCCGAAGCCGTTGACGATGTTGACGACACCCGGCGGCAGCAGGTCCGCCACCAGACTCATCCAGTAGTGGATCGACGCCGGGGTCTGCTCGGCGGGTTTGATGACGACGGCGTTGCCCGCCGCGAGCGCCGGTGCCAACTTCCACACCGCCATCAGGATCGGGAAGTTCCACGGGATGATCTGCGCCACGACGCCCAGCGGCTCGTGGAAGTGATACGCCACCGTGTCGTCGTCGATCTCGCCGAGCGACCCCTCCTGCGCGCGGATCGCTCCCGCGAAGTAGCGGAAGTGGTCGATGGCGAGGGGGATGTCGGCGGCCAGGGTCTCCCGGACCGGCTTGCCGTTCTCCCAGGTCTCCGCGACAGCGAGCTGCTCCAGGTTTGCCTCCATCCGGTCGGCGACCTTGAGGAGGATGTCGGCCCGCGCAGTCACCGAGGTGCGGCCCCAGGCGGGGGCGGCGGCGTGCGCCGCGTCCAGCGCGCGCTCCACGTCCGCGGCCGTTCCTCGCGCGATCTCCGTGAACGGCTGCCCGTTCACCGGACTCGGGTTCTCGAAGTACTGCCCCTGGGCGGGCTCCACGTACTCTCCGCCGATGAAGTGGTCGTACCGGGACTGGTAGGAGACGATCGCGCCGTCGGTACCGGGCGCTGCGTATCGGGTCATGTGCTCTGCCTCCCGAGAAAGTGCCGCCCGCCGTTGGACAGCTCTCGCCGCGAGCGTAGGGACGAAGAGGTTGCAGGTACGTTGCGTGGCAGCCGTGCAGCCGTGCAGCCGTGCAGCCGTGCAGCCGTGCGGGCCATGTGACCGAAGCGAGCCGACCGCGCCGGGACGAGTCGAGCCCTGCCCTCTGCCGTCAGTGTCTTGCGTGTCCTGCCCTCCTGACAGAAGCGGACTGCTCGGCCTCCAGCTCGGCCAGTCGCGCCTGTACCGCAGCCGTCGGTCGGGCGGTGGCCAGCGCTCTCCACGCAGCGAGGTCGTCCTCGCCCCACGACGCCTGTACCCAGTCCGCCAGCAGATCGGGGTCACGGCCCGAGACGAGGGCAGCACGCAGTCCGTCGGCCAGCCGTCTGCGCAGCCGCACCACCGCCGGGGCCTGCGATCCGGGCAACAACGGACCCGCGTAAGCGGCCACGGCCGCCGTGACCGCGCCGACGCCGAGCCTGCGCTCCACGACCGCGACATCGGACTCGACCGGTACCGCGAGCCGGTAGGGCCGCGAGCCCAGCACCCCCGGCCCGAGGAGGCGACGCAGGCGTGCCAGTTCGGCGCGCAGTGTCACCGGTGTCACCGATTCGTCCTCATACAGTGCGCACAGCAGTTCGTCGCCGGTCAGGCCGTCTGGACGCCGGGACAGCAGCACCAGGAGCTCGCTGTGTCTGCGGCTCAGACGCAGCTTGCGGCCACTCGCCACGAGCAGTGCCTCATTCCGGCCCAGTGCCGTGAGCTGCAGGGCGTCGGTGGCGGCCGGCGCCGGAGTGAGCAGTGCCAGCTGGGACTCCGCCGCGCGCGCCACGGCCTGCACGAAACCCAGACTGTGCGGATGCGCGAGCCCGTCCCCGCCGGTGATGTCGACGGCGCCGAGCAGCCGGCCCGTGCGCGGATCGTGCACCGGAGCCGCCGCACACGTCCACGGCTGCACGCGCCGGATGAAGTGCTCGGCGGCGAACACCTGCACCGGCCGGTCGAGCGCGACCGCCGTACCCGGAGCGTTCGTGCCCATCGCCGACTCCGCCCACCG
The DNA here is from genome assembly GCF_019090165.1 of Streptomyces sp. BV286. Taxonomy (GTDB): domain Bacteria; phylum Actinomycetota; class Actinomycetes; order Streptomycetales; family Streptomycetaceae; genus Streptomyces. The sequence continues at coordinate 83,433 of NZ_JAHRIB010000142.1, read as the reverse complement.
GGCGCCCGGCACGAAGTTCATACCGTCCGCCTTCTGCCGCGTGCCGGGGTGCCCCTCCACCCACAGGAGACGGCCCTGCGCGTCGCACACCGCGAGGAGATGCTCGCCGTCCGATGCGAATGTGCCCATGAGTTCCCGGAAGAGCGGCATGACCATGGCCAACGGGTGTTCCGCCCGGTACGACCCGAGGTCTCCGTCGGTGAGCTCGACATACGCGGAACCCTCCGGCCCGACCCCCGCCCGTGCCGAGCGCCGCCACGACTCCGCCACAACGGGCCGCACCGGCCGGGGCACCGTGCCCACCTCGGTGAACGTCTCGTGGGCGCGGCGCAGGACGCGCACCCGCTCGACAGGATCCGCACCCGGATTCAGGGCCACCCATGGATCGGTCAACTCGGCCTCCCCGGAAGGCGTTGACAATGGACGCGACGCGGCTGGGTTCATCGTCACTCTCGTGGCGGACGCGGACAAGCGTTGTCGCCCTGACCCTGGTCCGTCCAGCCTTGCGACGGCTATGGCCCATTCGGGTCTCTCCCACTTCGGCCATCGCTGTCACCGCAGTCACCGCTGTCAGCGCTGGACTGTCCGTTGGTCAGGCGGCGTCGACCAGTCTCATGTAGCGCGTCCAGTCCCAGTTCGGACCCGGGTCGGTGTGGTCACTGCCGGGCACTTCGTAGTGGGCGAGAATGTGCGAGCGGTCCTTGGGGATCGAGTACTTGGCGCAGATCGCCGCGGTGAGCCTCGCCGACTCCTCGTACAGGGCCTTGGTGAAATACGCGGGCCTGTCCACCCAGCCCTCGTGCTCGATTCCGATGCTGCGGGTGTTGTAGTCCCAGTTGCCCGCGTGCCAGGCGACGTCGCGCTCGCGCACCATCTGCGTGATGTGGCCGTCGGCGGACCTGACCACGTAGTGCGCGGACACCTGCTTCCTCGGGTTCTGGAAGATGGCCAGGGTGTTCGAGTAGGTCGCCTGCGTCACATGGATGATCACGAAGTCGACGGGGTGGCTCGTCGGGCGCTTGGCCACCGTGTAGTTGGACTTGCTCGCTGGGGACCACTCGGCCCGCGGGTGGTCGAGCCCCTGGGGTTCGGCACCCGCCCGGGTGCTGGGGAGTAAGGCGGTGGAGAGCGTGGCGAGGGCCGCACTCTGGAGCAGACGCCGCCTGCTGGGCAGGGAGGCGGGCAGGTACGTGGCTCGGTCCATGAGGGTCCTCTCGGGGTGGGCGGGCAGATGTGACGTGCGACGGGACTCGACGGAATGCGAGGCGCGAGGGGGGCGTGGGTTCGAACTTGCAGTGGACACGGTTCGAACCGTGGAGCCTGGGTTCAACGGCCCAGGGCCGTGGCCGTTTCGCGTATCTGGGCATGCGGCCCCTGGTGCGCCTCCCAGTCGGACATCCGTCCCTCGGGGATCTTGTCTCCGCAGGTGTGGTTGGTGTCGCGGACGTCGGCGCGCGAGCAGGCAACTGTCTTTCCCGGCATGTGCATCCCCCGATCTCTGTGCTTCCTCGGACGCCTCCGCCGGCCTGACGAGGGCGTCTCGCGTGAGTCACGGTACGGGTCGGGCCGGTTGCGGAGGAATCACCGGCCCGGAGTCGTGGACAGGGTCTCGACTGTGGACAACTCGGTCACCCGTAAGGGGGATCGAAGCACCGTGCGCCGCCCGAGAGGCAGGTGAGAGACAGGTGAGAGGTAAGCCGGAGGCCGCCGAGGAGTCAGCAGGAAACCGGGGCACAGCACGGACGAGGAGCGTGACGGGACAGGGCCGGCGACGAGCGTGTCCGTCAGGTGAGCGGACGCTGAACCACGAACCCTCACGAGCCGGGCAGGTGCGACGGCCCCACACGCCAGACCGCGCACGAGGCGTCCGGGTGCCTACGCCCCGGCCTTCACCGCCGCCGGATCGTCGAGCACGGCCCGCACCACGGAATGTGCCGCGCCCAGCAGGGGACCCTCCGGGCCGAGCCGGGAGACCGACACCGTGCAGGCGGGCCCCGCCGTCCGGCGAGCCAACTCCCGCTCCAGCGAGGGCAGTAGCCAGGGCGCGAGCCCGGACAGGGCGCCGCCCAGCACGACGGTTTCCGGGTCCAGCAGATTGACCGCACCGGTCAACGCGATGCCCAGCGCGGTACCGGCGTCACGCAAGGCTCGCCGCACGTCCTTGTCGCCCTGCGAGGCGCGCTCGGCCAACAGCCCGACACGGTCCTCGCCGCATTCCAGGCCGGCCGCACGCAGCACGGCCTCCTCGCCCGCGTACTGCTCCAGGCAACCGCGTCCGCCACAGGCACACGCGGGTCCCTCGGGCCGTACCGGCACATGCCCCAACTCGCCCGCGAAGCCACGGGTTCCGCGCAACAGCCGCCCGTCCACGACCACCGCCCCGCCGATGCCGATCTCAGCGGAGACGTGCAGGAAGTCGCGTGGTGCCGCCTCGTTGAGCCAGAGTTCGGCCAGCCCGCCGAAGTTCGCCTCGTTGTCGACGGTCAGGGGGAGTCCGTCCGGCAGGAGAGCCCCGAGGTCCGTGTCGTGCCAGCCGAGGTTCGGGGCACGCACCACGGTCCGGGTGTCGCGCGCCACCAGGCCGGGCACGGCGACGGCCAGACCCGCCGGCCACAGCCCCTCGCGCTCCGCCTCGGCGACGACCTTCCGTACCAGCTCGGACAGTTCCCTCAGGACCGGCTCGGGCGCCCGGCCGCGGTTGGTGCCGTGCCGTACCGCTCGGGCGCGCACCTCTCCGCGCAGATCGACCGCGCACACGGCGAGATGGTCGACGCCCACCTCCGCACCGATTCCCGTCGGGCCGCGTCCGCTGAGGGCCAGCGCCGAGCCGGGCCGGCCCACCCGGCCCGGCCGCTCGGGGCCCAGTTCCTCGAGCAGCCCCGAGCGGACCAGTTCGTCCACCAGCGTCGAAACGGCCGCCCTGGTCAGTCCGATGCGTGAGGCGACTGCCGCGCGGGACAGTGGCCCGTCGGCGTTCACCGTGTGCATCACCCGCGAGAGGTTGCGGCGGCGCATGCCCTGCTGCGTGTCGGGCAGCCGTCGGCCGGGACTGCTGGGATGTGCTTCGTGAAGCGGTGCGGTCATGCCTGAGTCAGTCCTCGTCCGGCCGGTCCCCTCAGGGCCGCCCTGTCCGTGCGGGCGCCTCGGAGAGCCGGTGACACCCGGCCCCGCTCCCCGCAGGCGAAGCCGTCAGCGCTGATCAGCCTCCCGCTCCAGCAGTGGGGCCGCGTCGGAGAGTACCCCGGTGATCCGCGCGAGCGCCGCCTCGTCCCGCTCCACGGCTTCCAGTACCGGACCGCGTGCCGTGTCCCAGCGCCGGGCCACCGCCGCCGGGTCCTCGCCGGTCAGCACGCCCGCGGCCTGTGCGGCGGCGCCGAGTGCCACCAGCTCCCTGGCCTCGGGCACCTGGACGGGACGCCCGGAAAGCCGTCGCACCGTGTGCTGCCAGGCGGTTCCCCGGGCGCCTCCGCCGATGAGCAGGAGGGGCGCCGAACGGTTCGCGTCCTCGTCCAGAACCAGGTCGAGGGCGCCGAGCAGGGAGTGGACCGCTCCGTCGTACGCGGCCTGGAGCAGCTGCCCCCGCGTGGTGTCGTGCCGCAGCCCGTGGAGGAGGCCCGAGGCGTGCGGCAGGTCGGGGGTGCGCTCGCCGTCCAGGTAGGGGAGCAGCGTCACGCCCGTGCCCGGCTCGACGGCCTCGCGGTCGATGCCGACCAGCGCGGCGATGCGGTCCACCGCGAGAGTGCAGTTCAGGGTGCAGGCCAGCGGCAGCCAGTCGCCCCGCGCGTCCGCGAAACCCGCCACGGTGCCGGTGGGGTCCGCGGACCGTCGCGTCGACACGGCGTACACGGTGCCGGACGTGCCGAGACTGAGTACCGCGGTGCCGGGGCGCAGGCCGAGGCCCAGCGCGGCGGCGGCGTTGTCCCCGGTGCCGGGCGCGACCAGCGTGCCCTTGGAGAAGGGCAGGTCGTCGGAGCCGCGCACGGTTCCCACGACCTCACCGGGCCGCACCACCCGGGGCAGCAGAGCCGGATCGAGCCCCACATGGCCGAGGACCTCCTCGTCGTACGCCTCCGTGCCGGACGCCCACCAGCCCGTACCTGAGGCGTCGCCCCGGTCGGTCGTACCCAGTCCGGTGAGGCGCTCGGTGAGGTAGTCGTGGGGCAGCCGCACGGCTGCGGTCGCACGGACGGACTCGGGCTCGTGCTCGGCGAGCCACGCCCACTTGGTGACCGTGAAGGACGGGCCCGGCACACTCCCGCTGCGCTCGGCCCACGCTTTCGGACCGCCCAGCTCCTCCACGAGGCGACGGGCCTGCGGAGCCGACCGCACGTCGTTCCACAGCAGCGCGGGCCGCACCGGAGCGCCCTGGGCATCGAGAGTGACGAGCCCGTGCTGCTGGCCGCCGACGGACACCGCCGCGGCCTCGCGTGCCGCGTCCCCGCACTGGTGCAGCGCCTCGCGCAGCGCGTCCCACCACTGCCGCGGATCGCTCTCGCGACCCGCACCGGAGGACACCGTGTGCGGCGCCTGCCCGCTTGCCACCACCGCGCCGGTGGCCACGTCCACGACCAGGGCCTTGGTGGACTGGGTGGACGTGTCCACGCCGACGACGAGCGGACCCTCGGCTGCTGACATCGGGCTCTCCCTCTTCCGCGGCTCCGCGGCATCTGACCTGGTGTTTTCGGAGTTTGACCGGGCCGGTGACGGCCCGAATCCAGCTTCCGTCCCTGTGCGGGGACATCTTGTCCCTTCCCAGAGATGCCTCCGCATACTAATTTGTTAAGTGCCATGACGAAATAGTCGGAGCAAGCGAGGAGCCGCGGCATGAACTACCAGCCCACCCCCGAGGACAGGTTCACCTTCGGCCTGTGGACCGTCGGCTGGCAGGGAAGGGACCCGTTCGGCGACGCCACCCGGGCCGCCCTGGACCCGGTCGAGTCCGTGCAGCGCCTGTCGGAACTCGGCGCCTACGGAGTGACCTTCCACGACGACGACCTGATCCCCTTCGGGTCCTCGGACACCGAGCGCGAGTCCCACATCAAGCGCTTCCGGCAGGCACTCGACACGACCGGCATGACCGTGCCGATGGCCACCACGAACCTCTTCACGCACCCCGTCTTCAAGGACGGCGCCTTCACCGCCAACGACCGGGACGTACGTCGCTACGCCCTGCGCAAGACGATCCGCAACATCGATCTCGCGGTGGAACTGGGCGCGGAGGTCTACGTCGCGTGGGGCGGACGTGAGGGTGCCGAGTCCGGCGCCGCGAAGGACGTACGGGTCGCACTCGACCGTATGAAGGAGGCCTTCGACCTCCTCGGCGAGTACGTGACCTCCCAGGGTTACGACCTGCGCTTCGCGATCGAGCCGAAGCCGAACGAGCCGCGCGGCGACATCCTCCTGCCGACGGTCGGTCACGCGCTGGCCTTCATCGAGCGCCTGGAGCGGCCGGAGCTGTACGGCGTCAACCCCGAGGTGGGCCACGAGCAGATGGCCGGGCTGAACTTCCCGCACGGGATCGCCCAGGCCCTGTGGGCTGGCAAGCTCTTCCACATCGATCTCAACGGCCAGTCCGGCATCAAGTACGACCAGGACCTGCGCTTCGGAGCGGGCGACCTGCGCTCGGCCTTCTGGCTGGTCGACCTCCTGGAGTCGGCCGGTTACGCGGGCCCCAAGCACTTCGACTTCAAGCCGCCGCGGACCGAGGACTACGACGGCGTGTGGGCCTCGGCCGCGGGCTGCATGCGCAACTACCTGATCCTTCGCGAGCGGGCCGCAGCCTTTCGCGGCGACCCGGAGGTCCAGGAGGCCCTGCGCGCTTCGCGCCTGGACGAACTGGCTCAGCCGACCGCCTCCGACGGTCTCCAGGCGCTGCTCGCGGACCGTGCGGCCTTCGAGGACTTCGACGCCGAGGCGGCCGCCGCGCGCGGGATGGCGTTCGAGCGTCTCGACCAGCTGGCCATGGACCACCTGCTGGGTGCCCGCGGCTGACCCGGCGCGAGGCGGAGAGCAACCCCTGCGCGGCAGCTTCCGGAACCATGCGGTCCACGCCATGAGTCCGTAGCAAGTTCCGCGCAGGGGTCGCTTCATGACCGGTTCGAGGCGACTCTGGACGGTATGGCCACGCCGCCGTTACCGCCCCAGCCTCCCCGGCCACCGGACAACACACCGCCCTACGGCGGTGGTGGGTACGGTCCTCCGCCGGAAGGCTTCGGACCGCTGCCTGAGGGCTACGGCCCGCCACCTGCGGGCGGTCCACCCCGGCACGGCGGGGGAGGATGGCAGCCACCACCGCCACCGCCGCCACCCGGATCACCGGGCGGTCCGGCTCGGCGCCGCAGGATGCTCCTGCTCCTGCTGACCGTGGTCGTGGCGATCGGCGCCGCCTCCGCGGTCGTCCTGGCGGCCACGGGTAATGACGGCTCCTCGGACAAGAAGCAGCCCCCGGAGAGCAGTTCCACCACCGGGCGGTTGCCGTCGCCCTCACTGAGCATCCCGTCGCAGTTGCCGACCGAACTGCCCTCCCTGCCCACGGGAGTGCCGTCCGACCTGCCCAGTGGCCTGGAGTCGCTCCTTCCGTCCCTGGCCGGCGACGAAGTGCCGTACTACATGCTGCGAACCGGTGACTGTTTCGACATCGACGACAGCCGGCCCGGCCAGGCGATGAAGCGTCGGTGCGGGGAGGAACACGATGCCGAGGTGGTGAAAGTGGCCGAGCTGGAAGGCGCGTACACGACCGATGCCGCCCTCAAGAAGGCGGCGTCGGACCTCTGCCGGAAACCCCTGGACACCAAGGCGGCCGAGCAGCCCGCCGACACCGTGCGCGGCACCCTGGTCCAGTACCCCGATCCCACGGGCTTCGAGGTCGGCATCGACAAGGTCGCCTGCAGCCTGGCGGCGGACTCCGGCGGAGGCGACCGCAAGCTCACCAAGCCACTGAAGTGAACCGTTCCGCTGTCGCTGTCGCCGCCACCGATTCCGTTCCTGCACGCAACGACGTACGGCGACGGTGAACGCCGCGCGTCGAGCGCCCGCCGGGCACGGGCGCTGCCCCGAGGGCCCGGCGGGCCGGCGTCACTCCTGTCCCTCGGCCAGGGCCAGCGCCGTCGCCGGGTCCTGGGAGGCGGGGCCGACGGGAGCCCAGCGGCCCCGCTCCTTGCGGTACGGCCACCAGCGGCCGTCCTGTCCCAGCCGCAGCTGGGCCCGTCCTCCGGCCACGGTCCAGCGGCCGCGGGCCGGGCGCAGGGCGGGCCGCTCGTCGTCCTCCCACGCCGACTCCAGAGCGGCACGCGCGCGTGCGAGCGATTCCGCCTCCGCGGGCAGGTCCGCCTCGAGTACGTCGAGTGCGGGCGCACCGCCGTACTCCCAGGCCCGGACGGCGAGCGCCAGGCCCTCGCGGTCACGTCCCGAACCCTCCGCGAGCCGGGCGGCCACCGATGCCCCGGGTGCGCCCGAGGCCAGCCGCACGGCATCCTGCGCGGGCGTCAGCTCGGCCTCCACCGCACGCTGCCCGTGGCCCGTCCCGAGCGCGTCGACGAGCAGCCGGTGCGCCTCACGGGCGGCCTGCGCCGCCAGGAACCCGAGCGCGGCCGGATCGACGCCGGGCGCCGGAGCGGTCTCCGTGTCCAGCGAGGGCGGCAGACCCGGCTCCGCGGGCACGGCGGGCGAACCCGGCAGCGGCGGCAGGATTTCTCCCACCGTGTAGGCCTCCGCGGCGTCCACGCCCTCATGTGTCTCCTGCCGCACCGCCGGGGCCGCCGACCGGGGAACGCTGCGGGTCTGCAGCGCGTCGAGGAGCTCGCGCTCGCCGCGGCCGCGTAGGAGGAGCAGGACGAACGGATCCTGGTCCAGCAACCGCGCCACCTGGTAGCACAGGGCCGCGGTGTGACCGCAGTGGTCCCACGCGCCGCAGTCGCACTCCGCCTCCAGGTCGCCGAGGCCCGGCAGGAGTTCGACACCGGCGGTCGCCGCGTCCTCGACCAGGTGCGGCGGCATCTCACGGTCGAGCAGCGCCGCGATGTGCCCCGCCCGCTCGGCTGCCATGTCCAGGAACCGGTCCCACTGCTCCTCTGAAAGTTCCTGCAGCAGGACGTCCGCGCGGCGCGCGGTGCGGTCGCGGTCCTGGATCACCGCGGTGACGCGCCCCGGGCGGACCGACACGGCGCCCACGGCGCCCGCCCGCGCGAGCCGGCGGCCTGCTTTCAGCTGCGCCGAGTCCATCGCGGCGTCCTCCAGAGCCTTGAGCCAGGCCTGCCCCCACCAGGTCTGCGCGAAGCCCCGGCCGTGCGCGGGCGGCAGGGCGGCGAACGTACGCTCCTGAGTGTTCTCGTACGGCTCGCTCATCGGGCGCCTCCTCGCAGTTCCACCAGGTCGGCCAGTTGGGCGTCGGACAGTTCGGTGAGGGCCGACTCCCCGGACCCGAGGACCGCGTCCGCCAACTCCCGTTTGCGCAGCAGCATGTCCGCGATGCGGTCCTCGATCGTCCCCTCGGTGATCAGCCGGTGCACCTGGACCGGCCGGGTCTGGCCGATGCGGTACGCGCGGTCGGTGGCCTGGGCCTCGACGGCGGGGTTCCACCAGCGGTCGTAGTGCACGACGTGCTCGGCCCGCGTGAGGTTCAGGCCCGTGCCCGCGGCCTTCAACGACAGCAGGAAGACGGGCACTTCACCGTCCTGGAAGCGCTCCACCATGGCCTCGCGCTCGGGCACCGGCGTACCCCCGTGCAGGAACTGCGAGTGCACGCCGCGCGCGCTCAGATGGCGTTCGATCAGGCGCGCCATCCGCACGTACTGCGTGAAGACCAGAACGCACGCCCCTTCGGACAGGATGGTGTCGAGCAGTTCGTCCAGCAGCTCCAGCTTTCCGGAGCGCCCGGCGATCTTCGGCCGGTCCTCCTTGAGGAACTGTGCCGGGTGGTTGCAGATCTGCTTCAGCCCGGTGAGGAGCTTCACGATGAGTCCGCGGCGCGCCATGCTGTCGGCGCCGGAGATCTCCGCGAGGGTCTCGCGGACCACGGCCTCGTACAGGCCCGCCTGCTCCTTGGAGAGGGACACGGCGCGGTCGGTCTCGGTCTTCGGCGGCAGCTCCGGTGCGATGCCCGGGTCGGATTTGCGGCGGCGCAGGAGGAACGGCCGCACGAGCCGGGCGAGCCGGTCCGCCGCCCCCGGGTCCTGCCCGCCCTCGACCGCCTTCGCGTACTGGTTGCGGAACGTCCCGAGCCGGCCCAGCAGGCCCGGTGTCGTCCAGTCGAGGATCGCCCACAGTTCGGAGAGGTTGTTCTCCACCGGAGTTCCGGTGAGCGCCACGCGCGCGCGTGCGTCGATGGTCCGCAACTGCCGGGCCGTGTCCGAGTACGGGTTCTTCACGTGCTGTGCCTCGTCGGCCACGACCATGCCCCACGGTGTGTCCGCCAGCCGTGCCGTGTCGAGCCGCATGGTGCCGTAGGTCGTGAGGACGAACTCGCCGGCGGCGAGCCCTTCCAGACTCCGTCGCGAGCCGTGGAAGCGGCGCACGGGAGTACCGGGAGCGAACCTCTCGATCTCGCGCTGCCAGTTGCCCATGAGGGACGTCGGACAGACGACGAGTGTGGGGCCCGCGGCGGACTCGTCGGCCTGCCGGTGCAGATGCAGTGCGATGAGCGTGATCGTCTTGCCGAGACCCATGTCGTCCGCGAGACAGCCGCCGAGACCCAGGGACGTCATACGGGCCAGCCAGTTGAGCCCGCGGAGCTGGTAGTCGCGCAGGGTCGCGGCCAGCGCGGGCGGCTGCCCGACCGGCTCCTGGTCCTCCGGGGCCGACAGATGGTCCCGCAGCGTCGCCAGCCAGCCCGTGGGCCGCACGTCGACCCTGCGGCCGTCGACCTCCGTCGAGCCCGTGAGAACGGCGCTCAGCGCGTCGACGGGTGTCAGCTTGTGGTCCTGCTGGGCGCGGGCGCGGCGCACCTCCTGCGGATCGACCAGCACCCACTGGTCGCGCAGCCTGACCATGGGTCGGTTGGCCTCGGCGAGCTGGTCGATCTCCTGGCGCGTCAGTTGCTGGTCGCCCAGCGCGAACCACCAGCTGAAGGACAGCAGGGCGTCGGCCGAAAGGAAGGAGGGCGTGTCCGAAGCCGTCGCGCTCGCGCTCCGCTCGTCGTCCGGCGGTCCGATGACCGCGCGGGCCGTCAGCTTGTGTGCCAGTTCCCTGGGCCAGTGCACCTCCACACCGGCGGCCGTGAGTGCTCGTGCCCCCTCGCCCAGGAGTTCGGTGACCTCCTCGTCGGCGAGTTCGATCGAGTCGGGCACGGTCGCCGACAGCAGGGGAGTCAGCGGGGACCAGGCCCGGGCGGCACGGCGCAACGCGAGCAGGGCGTCCATCCGCGCGCGCGGGCCGAACGTCGTGCTCGCACCACTCCACACCTCGGCGGCGTCCGTCAGCAGGGCGGGGTCGCTGACGCTGTGCAGTTGCAGCACCGCTCGGAACGGCAGACGGGTCTCGTCGGACACGGCCGACGTGAGGCCCGGCACCTCGACGCGCAGCGAGATCCGTACGCCCGCGTCGTGCCCGGCCGCGACACCGGCGGCCCACGCGCGGTGCTCGGGCACGTGCTGCGGTTCCGGCGCGGCGAATACCGGGCCGCCCGCGGCGAGCGCCGCGGCGGGGGAGCGGGGCAGGGTGTCGGCGACCGCGTCGAGGAAGGCGCGCAGCAGCCACTCGGGCTCGGGCAGCCGCAAGGGCTCGGTCTCGTCGAGGGGCACCGCGTGGGCGTGCGGAGGCATCGCGGCGGCGAGCTCACGGATCCGCTCCAGGTCCTGCGCGCCCAAGGGGCCGGTGCGCCACGCGTCGTGGTCGCCGACGCTCAGGCCGGGCAACAGGAGTCCGCGCGCGGCAAGTTGGAGCGCCAGCACGGCCGCGGCACCCCAGAAGGCGGTCGTGCCGTGGGTGCCCGATGCGGCACGCGCGCGTGTGAGGACGGGGAGTGCCGTCCGGACCGGCAGGAGGACCGCCGGAACGCCCACCAGCTCGACACCGCTCGTGGTGGGAAGGACGACCGACAGTTCCTCGACGGAACCCGAGCCGACAGCCGGGGGCTCTTCGCCGTCGGGCTGCCAGAAGGCGACGCTGCCCGTCCGGGCCGGGTCGGAGGGGACGAACACGGATCGGCAGCGGGAGAGTTCGGAGATCTCGGAGGGGGTGGGGGCAGGAATCCTCTGCACAGCGATGACTGCGTTCCTCAAATTTGACTACCGGGGGTCGGAGTCGCCGAGGGTACAACGTTCCCGGGAATGCGCCAAATGTGCGGACCGTGATGTCAGTCACTCTGCTCTGAGGGGTGGATTCAGGCACACCCCTCGACGCAGGTATTCCCCCGCTCGCGCCCGGGTGGTGGCGTCATGGCTGCTCAGGGGCATTGCTCCGTACGTTTCTACAGGCCGGCCCGTTTTCTCTCTGGGCCTGTCCCCTCAGAAACCGGAGTCCAGCCATGCCCGAAAGCGCCGTCGCCGACTCGGAGCACCCTCCCAGGAGTGCCGCAAGCGAGTTCACACCCCTCTTGCGCACGGTCAAGGACCGAGGGCTCCTGGACCGCCGGCAAGGCTGGTACGCGTTCACCATTGCCGTCAACGCGCTGGCCCTGGGCGGTGTCGTCACCGGCGTCGCGCTGGTCGGCCACTCCTGGTGGGTGCTGCTCCTGGCGCCCGTACTCGCCGTGCTGTGCGCCCGCACCGCGTTCATAGGCCACGACGCGGGGCACGCCCAGATCACCGGAAGCCGGCCGACCGGCCGCGTGATCGGCCTGCTGCACGCGAATCTGCTGCTGGGCATGAGCTACGGATGGTGGAACGACAAACACAACCGCCACCACGCCAACCCGAACCACGTCGACAAGGATCCGGACGTCAAAGCCGACGTTCTGGTCTTCACCAGCGAGCAGACCGCGGACCGTACCGGCTTCCGGCGCCGACTCACCCGCCACCAGGCATGGCTCTTCTTCCCGCTCACGCTCCTCGAAGGCGTCGCCCTGAAGATCCACGGCTTCCAGGGACTGCGTCGGCAGCCTCCTCGCGAACGACGGGTCGAGGCCTTCCTGATGATCGCGCACCTCGCCGCGTACGCGACTCTGCTGCTGAGCTCCATGTCCCTGGGGACGGCGCTCGCCTTCGCCGCGCTCCACCATGCGTTCTTCGGGCTGCACCTGGGGCTGGCCTTCGCACCGAACCACAAGGGCATGGCAATGCCCGACCCCGAAGGTGAGGGGTGGGGGCACCTCCGTCGCCAGGTGCTCACCTCGCGCAACGTCCGCGGAGGGATCCTGACCGACTGGTTCCTCGGCGGTCTCAACTACCAGATCGAGCATCACCTGTTCCCGAGCATGCCCCGCCCTCATCTGAAACTCGCCCAGCCCTTGGTGCGCGCACACTGCCGCGAGTTGGGTATCCCCTATACGGAGACGACGCTCGTGGACTCCTACCGTCAGGCACTCCGGCACATGCACGAGGTCGGAGAGCCCCTCAGGGTCGAGTAGGGGGCGCACCTCAGGGTCGTATCAGGGTCGCGGTCCGGAACCGCCGGGAGCACGGATCCGTTCTCAGGACAGAGAGCGGCAGGCGGCCGCTAAGGAGGCTACGCACATGTCGAAGAACGCGAAGATCGCCGCAGGAGGTGTCGCGGCCGGCATCATCCTGCTCATCTGGCTGCCCTGGTGGGCCGCCCTGCTGATCGTCCTGGGAGTTCCCGCGGCGGCGTACCTGACACTCGACCCTTCACAGCGGCGCAGGCTGCGTCGCGTGGGCCGCAAGGAGCTCGGTCGTTGAGAAATCCCTGACCAGGTCAGTTCCCCTCCAGAGCGCAGGAGTTGACCACGTCGCCGCTCGCGGGCCTGCCGATGGTCCGGTCCGCGGGCGGCTGCGTGCCGCGCTCCACCCACTCGGTGAGCGCGACGAACGCCGCCCGGTAGCACGGGCAGGATCGGCCCCGGGCTCAGTTCGGGCGTACGGCGATCTTGTCCAGGGCCTCCAGCAGCCCGGGCAGCTCGGGGCCACGGCCCACCGGAAGGATCTCTCCGGGCTTCTCGTCGAGCAGCACGAAGGCGATGTCGTCGGTCCGTGCCACCAGCGACCAGCCCGGTCCGTCGGCCCGGAGCGTACGCGCGTCTCCCGGAGCGAAGGACGAGCGGACCCGGCCGAGGGGAGGTGGCGCGTCCACGTACGAGCGCGCTTCGGCAAGGACGCGTTGGACGCCGCTGAGCGGCTCCCGCTCGCTGCCCTCGTCTTCGCCACCCGGTGCGGACTCGTCGTCGCCGGCAGTCGGCGCAGTCGTCCCGGTCGACGAATCGGCGAATTCCGACTCGTCGATCTGCTCGCGCCAGGCGGCCCACTGGAGGGCGATCTCGTCCGCGCCGAGGCGGCGTTGCGCGGCCCCCCAGACGGACGTGTCCGGCGGCCTCAGCGGTGCCTGCCCGGCGATCTCCGGCGCCGGATCGTGCGGGGCGGGCACATCGGGCGCCGCAACGGCCACGGCGAGCGGCCACCCGGGCAGCGCTGCCACCATCGTGCGATCGTCCGGCGACAGGTCGTACTCCATGCCGCAGTCCCAGGACGCGATGGCGACGGCCACCAGTGAGACGTCGTCGATGACGACGGTCCACCGTGACCCGTCCCCGTCCTGGCCCAGCACCAGGCCGTACCCGTCGGCGAGGGGCATGAGGCCGAGTGCCGCACACGCCTCCGGGTAGTCGTCACCCAGCACGCTGGGGAACTTCGCCGGCGTCAGGAGCACCGCCGTCAGCACATACAGTGCGTCGTCGTCCCCGGAGGCGACGGCCTCATCGTCCGTCCCGGCCATCCCAGCCTCCCCATCGCTACATCCGTCGGCGCACCCTAATGCGCGCCCGCGGCCGTTGTCACGGGTCCGGAACACGTACCGAGCTGCGTCGATCGTCCTGTACGGGGGCGAAACGACCACCAGTCACCGTGCAGGGTGCCCTTCTGCCCCGCCTGGGGTCCACCATCCGGTGCGATGTGCGCCGTGCCCCGGTCAGGCGACCGGCTCGCCCAGCAGCGTCCGGGCCACCGCGGTGGGCGACTCGTCGCGCTCCCGCGCCAGCGCGATGACGGCCCGGCACGCCAGCTCGTTCACCCCGAACGACAGCGCCTCAGGCGACACCCACGTCGCCGCCTCGTCCACCCCGTCCTGGTCGTCCTCGGCGCACGCCGACACATAAGCCGCCGCGGCTTCGAACAGATTGTGCGTCCGCTTCTCGGAGTGGCGCTTCGCCGGTGGACCGGGCGGCTGCGATTCGGCCGGTCGCGGGCGTGCGAAGAACTTCCAGAGTCTGGCCAACGTGCCGGACATTCGGGCCACCTTCCCCCGTGTGCAGATTCATCGGTCATCGCCCATCTGTTGCCATTCAACGTAGAGTTGAAGCCTCTGCATCAGAAGAGGGCGGGTGCCGTGAAGGGCCGCCGAACGCCCTCGTCGAGCGGGCCCGGCGATCAGCCGAGGCTGTCTGCAAGGCGCTCCGAGCGGTGAACCCTCCGGCAGGGAGAACCTGGAAATTGTCGGGGGTGCGGGTGGCCGCCGAGGTGATCGCCCCCGGCGCCGGGCACCTCCTCATGTGCGACCCGGACTCCCCCCGCAGGTCTCGGTGAAGGCCGGACAACCTTCTCAGAGCCGGCGCACGGCCAGAGCGAGGAACCGGGCGTCCTCGTCCGCGTAGGACGTCATGCGCCAACCGGAAGCGGACAACAGCGGGCCGAGACTGGCCTCCGCGCGCAGGTCGTCCGCGGTGATCTGCCGTCCCTGGCGCGCCGCGAGAGCCGCCCGGCCGATCGGGTGGAAGAGCGCCAGAATCCCTCCCGGCCGTACGACCCGTGCCAGTTCCCGCAGATTCTCGGCCGGATCCGGGAGATGCGCGATGAGCCCGGCCGCGAAGACGGCATGGAGTGATTCCGTGCGCAGCGGCAACCGGGCCACGTCGGCGACGAGCAACTGCCCGGCCCGGTCGCGCCCCGCCCCCGCCGCGGCCTCCAGCATGGCCGGCGTCAGGTCCGCGCCCAGGACCACCCCGGACGGTCCCACGGCGTCTCTGAGAGGCGGCAGGGCCCGCCCAGTCCCGCAGCCCGCGTCGAGCACACGGTCGCCCTCCCGCAGCCCCAGCTCGGCGACGGCCGCCGCGTACACCGGACCGTCGTCGGGGAACCTGTCGTCCCAGCCGGCCGCCCGGACCGAGAAGAACTCCTGGACATGCGTGTGGTCGTCGCTCATGCACCGCATGATCCCGCATCGCACAGCGAGCGACATGATCGAACGCCGACGCGAAACACGAGGCGGTGCACACGTTCGAGCGTGACGCGATCGTTCCACCACACCTCTACGTCATATTCCAACAGCTTTCGAAACGCGCCCCCTACGTACGCCCTGGACGGGTCTAGCGTCCCGGAGCCATGGGACACCTGGACCACGCCACCTTCGGGTGGCTGACCCCCGTACTGTCGTACGTCATGGCCTGCATAGGCGCCGCCCTCGGGCTGCGCTGCACGGTCCGCGCTCTCGGCGCCTCGGGACGATCGCGCCGCAACTGGCTTCTCACCGCCGCCTCCGCGATCGGCACGGGCATCTGGACCATGCACTTCGTGGCGATGCTCGGCTTCGGCGTCAGCGGCACCGACATCCGCTACAACGTGCCACTGACCATGCTCAGCCTGCTCGTCGCCATGGTCGTCGTCGGCGCGGGCGTCTTCGCCGTGGGCTACGGCCGCGACCGCGGCCGCGCGCTCGTCCTCGGTGGGCTGACCACCGGACTGGGCGTGGCGAGCATGCACTACCTGGGCATGGCCGCGCTGCGCCTGCACGGCGACGTGACCTACGACCCGGTGCTCGTCGGGGTCTCCGTCGTCATCGCCGTGGTCGCGGCGACCGCGGCGCTGTGGGCCGCTCTCAACATCAGGTCACCGGTCGCGGTCGCCGTCGCCTCGCTCGTCATGGGCGGAGCGGTGAGCAGCATGCACTACACCGGGATGATCGCGGTCGGCGTCCACGTCGACCCTTCCGGGGAGGTCCTGCCCGGGGCCACGGCGATGCAGTTCATCTTCCCCCTCGCCGTCGGCCTCGGGTCCTATCTCTTCCTGACGTCGGCGTTCGTCGCGCTCTCCCCGACAGCGGGGGAGCGCGAGGCCTCCGCCTCGGCGCAACGGCCCGTCGAGAGCGCCACCCGCTAGCGGTGGGCCGAACCGGCCACCCGGCCGACGAGCCCCCGAACCACTCCGAGCGAGGAGGCCATGCGTACACCCCGAAGGACCCCGACAGACGGCTCGCAACCCCCGTCGACCCCGGTACGGGGCCGTCGCGCACACGCCGGTCCGCCGGCCGACGAAGAATCAGCCCCCGAGGAATTCACCGACACGGAGCCCGGCGACCCGCCCACGCGCGCGGGAAACTGGAGCCTGCGCCCCCGCACCGTGCGGGCCAAGATCGTCTGCCTGCTCATGGTTCCCGTCGTCTCCCTGCTCGCGCTCTGGGCGTACGCCACCGTCACCACCGCACAGGACGTCTCACGACTGCGGCAGTTGCAGCGCGTGGACGCCCAGGTGCGCGGCCCGGTGGCCGCGGCCGTCACCGCGCTCCAGGATGAACGCACAGCGGCCGTCCGCTATGCCACGCGCCCCTCGGCCGACCACGAGAGCGAGCTCAAGAAGCTGGCCGCACGCACCGACCGGGCCGTGGCGGAACTCCGGCTCGGAGACGACAACACCGTGGCGGACAGCGAGGAACTGCCCGCCGGAGTGGCGGGGCGCCTCGAAAGCTTCGTCACCGGGACCGAGCAGCTGCCCTCCCTGCGGACCTCCGTACTCGACCGCAGGACAGCTTGGGCCGAGACCTACGAGCGGTACACGGGGAACATCACGACGGCCTTCGGCGTGGGCGGAGCGCTCACCGGCATCCAGGACGCGGAGATCGGTTCCGACGCGCGCGTACTGCTCGAGTTCTCCCGCGCGGGTGAGGCCCTGGCGCAGGAGGAGGCGGTACTCGCCGGCGCCCGGCTCGCAGGGACCCTCGACGGACAGCGCCTGCGGATGTTCACCGGCGCCGTCGACACGCGCAGGCTGCTCACCGACTCCGCTGCCGCCGATCTCCGCGGACCGGAACGAGCCGCCTGGCAGGACCTGGTGAAGGGGAGCGCCTACACGGGCATGACCACGATGGAGGACAAGGTGCTCGCCACCCCGCCCGGCGTCAGGGCCCTGCGGTCCGCGCCCGGCGCGGCCTGGAACAGCGCCCACGCGCGCGTGCAGGACGACATGCGGACCATCGAGGCAAACGCCGGCCACGGTGTCGCGGACCGGGCCGACCCCATCCGGCGCGGCCTGTTCTCACCGGCGGGTGTCGCGGTCCTCATGGGACTCGCCGCCGTGGCCGCGTCCCTCGTCATCTCCGTACGCATCGGACGCGGCCTCGTCATCGAACTGGTGACCCTGCGCAACAGCGCCCTGGAGATCGCCCGGCGCAAACTTCCGCACGCCATGCGGAGACTGCGGGCCGGACAGGAGATCGACGTCCGTGCCGAAGCCCCGCCGGGGCCACCCGCCGAGGACGAGGCGGGACAGGTCGCGGAAGCCCTGACCATCGTGCACCGTGCCGCCCTGCGGGCAGCCGTGGAACGCGCGGAGCTCGCCAGCGGCATCTCCGGCGTCTTCGTCAACCTCGCCCGCCGCAGCCAGGTCCTGGTCCACCGCCAGCTGACCCTGCTGGACAGCATGGAGCGCCGCTCCGACGACCCGAACGAGCTGAGTGACCTCTTCCGGCTCGATCACCTCACGACGCGGATGCGACGCCACGCGGAAAGCCTGATCATCCTCTCGGGAGCCGCGCCCGGCCGGGCCTGGCGCATGCCCGTCTCCTTGACGAACGTGGTGCGCGCCGCCGTCTCCGAGGTCGAGGACTACGCGCGCGTGGAGGTACGACAACTCCCGGAGACCTCGGTCGTCGGAGCGGCGGTCGCCGACCTCACGCATCTCCTGGCCGAGATTGTCGAGAACGCCGCCCAGTTCTCCCCGCCCCACACCAGGGTGCGGGTCACCGGCGAGCCGGTCGGCAACGGATACGCCGTGGAGGTCGAGGACCGGGGCCTGGGCATGGGCAAGGAGACCCTCGCCGAGGCCAACCACCGCATCGAACAGTCCGAGGCACTCGACCTGTTCGACAGCGACCGACTCGGCCTCTTCGTGGTGAGCAGGCTCGCCGCCCGCCACGGCGTCAAGGTCCACCTGCGGCCCTCGCCCTACGGAGGCACCACCGCGGTCGTCCTCCTCCCGACGGCTCTGCTGCACACGGGCGCGGAGGAACGCTCCGCAGCGCGCGGAGCACAGGCGGGACGGTCTGCCGAACGACCCGCGGAACGGCCTGCGGAAAGCGAGTACGCGCGCGTGCCCGGCCCTGCGCCACGGCACGACTCCGTGGAGGCCCACATGGAGCGGCCCGCACTCGTCGCGCCCATGGCCGCCGTGGTGGCGGAAGCCTCGGCCCCCGGATCACACGACGGCTCACACGACGACCCTCCTCCCGGAGTCACCACCTTGCGCCTGCACCGCCCCTCCGACGACGCCGAGCCGTCCGACGAGCTTCCGCGGCGCGTACGTCAGGCCAGCCTCGCGCCGCAGCTGCGCGAGGACCGCGCCGAAGAACCCCCGGACCCGGCACGTCACCGGGACGACACCGAGCGCACCCCCGAAGCGGTACGGGACCGGATGGCGGCCTACAGCGCCGGGTGGGCCCGCGGCAGCGGCCCCAGGCCCGGCGCCCGTGCCACCCCCGACCCCGCGGCGGGCAGCGACAGCAGCGAAGGAGACCCCGCATGATCCAGGATCCGGCCACGGGGACCGCAGCGCGGTCCGGCGAACTCGACTGGCTGCTGGACGACTTGGTGATACGCGTCGCCGAGGTGAGGCATGCCGTCGTGCTCTCCAACGACGGGCTGGCGGTGGGCGCCTCCAGCGATCTCAGGCGCGAGGACGCGGAGCATCTCGCCGCGGTCGCCTCCGGCTTCCACAGTCTCGCCAAGGGCGCCGGCCGTCACTTCGGCGCCGGCGGCGTACGCCAGACCATGGTGGAGATGGACGACGGCTTCCTGTTCGTGGCGGCCGCGGGCGACGGTTCCTGCCTCGCCGTCCTGAGCACCGTGACGGCCGATATCGGCCTGATCGCCTACGAGATGGCCCGCCTGGTCAAACGGGTGGGAGAGCACCTCTACTCGGCTCCGCGCGCCGCTCATCCGCCCGCGGCCGGGTGAGGGAGGAGGCGGCACAGATGACCGAGGACCGGACAGCCACGCCTGAGCAGCCGGGCAGCCAGTGGTACGACAACGAGGCCGGGCCGCTCGTCCGCCCGTACGCGATGACGGGCGGACGCACCAAGCCGGGGCCCACCGGGGTGCGCTTCGACCTGATCGCGCTCGTCACTCTCGACGCCGGGGCGCCCGAGGTCGGCGACGACATGGCGCTCGGCCCCGAGCACCGGGCCCTCGTCGAGCTCTGCCGGATCGAGACCCAGTCGGTCGCCGAGCTGGGGGCGGGCACCGACCTGCCCGTGGGTGTGGTGCGTGTGCTCCTCGGCGATCTGCTCGAACTGGGCTGCGTGACGGTCAGCCGCCCGGTGCCGCCCGCACAACTGCCCGACGAGCGCATCCTGCGCGAGGTCATCGACGGACTGAGGGCCCTGTAGATGATGAATCACCACTGCCGGCGAATCGTTCCGTACGACAACGTGCCGGCACATCCGCGCCGAAGGGGCGCGAGTGCGAGACGACCACGGTGGCCGACGTACGGTCCCGTTCTTCGACGCGGAGGCGCGGTTGTGATGGTGCTGCCTCCGCACACCTGTACTGACGTCGGCCGATACCGGCACTCCCGAGAGAAGTGATCGATGGTCTCCGAACACTCCGACGCCACGAGCGGTGAGACGGCCGCCCTGGCGTTGAAGATCCTCGTCGCCGGCGGCTTCGGCGTCGGCAAGACCACCCTGGTGGGCGCGGTCAGTGAGATCAGGCCGCTGCGCACTGAGGAACTGCTGAGCGAGGCGGGCCAGTCGGTGGACGACACCGACGGCGTCGACCAGAAGGTGACGACGACCGTCGCCATGGACTTCGGACGCATCACCATCAGGTCCGGCCTGTCGCTGTACCTGTTCGGTACGCCGGGTCAGGACAGGTTCTGGTTCCTGTGGGACGAACTCTCGCAAGGAGCCCTCGGTGCCGTGGTCCTCGCGGACACGCGGCGACTCGAGGACTGTTTCCCCGCTGTGGACTACTTCGAGCACCGGCACATCCCCTTCGTGGTGGCCGTCAACTGCTTCACGGGCGCGCGCGCGTACGGAGCCGACGACGTGTCGCGTGCCCTCGACCTCGACCGGGGGACTCCCGTGGTGCTGTGCGACGCCCGCGATCGTGACTCGGGCAAGGAGGTGCTGATTCGTCTGGTCGAGTACGCCGGGCGGATGCACACCGCCCGGCTGCTCGACTCGGTCGGCTGACGGGAGAAGGCAAGCCCGTCGACGTCAGGCACCGGCCCGCTCGCGCCGGCCCCCTCGCACCGGTCTCCGGGGCCGGCCGGCGCAGGACTCTCGGTCGGCGCAGGACTCTCGGCCGGCCGGGGCGTCCAGCCCTGTGAGCGGGACCGCTCAGTCGGAGACGCTTGACTCCGCGAGAACCTTCTCGATGGTCACGCGCACGAGGAGCTCGCCGGGCACGCCGTTGCGGGCGGCGAACTCCTCTGCGCGCTCCTCACCCATGTACCGGCTGCCGATCCGTCCCGCCCACAACCGCACGTCGTCGAGGTCCTCCGAGACGTGGGCCCGCCCTTGCAGGACGACGTACGCGTACGGAGGCCGGTCGTCGTCCACGCACAGGGCGACCCTGCCGTCCCGGACCAGATTCCGCCCCTTGACGGTGTTCTTCCCCGTGTTGAAGACCAGGTCGTCCCCGTCGAGCACGAACCAGATCGGCGCCACGTGCGGGCGTCCGTCGGCCCGGACGGTAGACAACTTGCCAGTGCGGGTTCCGTGCGAGACGAACGCCCGCCATTCCTCATCGGTCATCTTGTGTGCCATGCCCCTATCCTCCTTGCCCGGACGGCGGTGGTGGGGAAGTCTGGTTGATCGGGTCCTCCGGCCAGGGGGAGTCACACGTCCACGGGGAGAGGGATCATGGCGGAGAACCAGGGACTCGACTGGCTGCTCGACGACCTGACACAGCGGGTCGAGCACATACGCCACGCACTGGTCCTGTCCAATGACGGGCTGGTGACTGGTGCGAGTACGGGTCTGAGGCGGGAGGACGCCGAACATCTTGCCGCAGTCTCGTCGGGCCTGCACAGCCTCGCCAAAGGCTCCGGTCGGCACTTCGGCGCGGGCCGCGTCCGCCAGACGATGATCGAGTTCGACGACGCGGTGCTCTTCGTCACTGCGGCGGGCACGGGCAGTTGTCTGTGCGTACTCAGTGCGGCGGAGGCCGACATCGGCCAGGTCGCGTACGAGATGACGCTGCTCGTCAATCGCGTCGGCGAGCACCTCCGCGTCGATGCCCGGCAACCGGAGCATTCGCCCTCCGTAGATATCTGACCTGCGCAGACGTCGGTGCGAGCGAGGTTATCCACAGGCTCGACACGTAGCGTGGCGAACCGGCTACGGTTTTTCCCGGAGCAAGCGCACGCAAGTGCACACACTGCACGGGGGAGAACGACCATGTCCGGCAACACCATCACGCAGTCCCTCACGTCCGGCGCGACCGGACCCGTGGACGCGAGCAGCGCGTCCACCGTCACCACCATCACAGCCGCCCCGGCGGCGGGACAGACACTCGCGCAGAGCCGCGCCGCGCGAGAACTGGAGCTCAAGCGGGGCGAGTTCGACCTAGCCGTGCGACTCGGGCGCATCCGAACAGTCCCTGACGAAGGCGGCGGAGGCCGCCGCGTCACCCGCGCGGAGATCGACAGGGTTCGCTCCGAGGACGGTTTCCCTGACGCCCTGCGGGAACGCGTCAAAGCGGTCGGCACCTCGCAGGGCGCGGCCCTCATGGACGTGACGACCGCCCGGTTCACGCGCTTCGCCCGCCTGGGCCTCGTCGTTCCCGTCAAGTTCTACTTGAACCGCTATCGGGCCGTGGTGTGGCTGTATCTGGCCGAGGAACTGCGGGAGTTCGCCGAGAAGAAGGAGAACGCGCCGCTGCTGAAAGGCCGTACGCCCGCAGGGCTGCGGGACCAGCTGGGCGCCGGCCTGGATCTGCGGGCCCGGAACTGGCGTGGGCGACATCTCGGCTCTCTCCTGCGGCAGACCGAGAATCCCTGGGCACGTGCCGCGGCCGTGGCGTCGCTCCTCGACCCCGCCCAGGTCGCCGAGATCGTCACGGACCCCTACGAGCGCGCCCACCTGGAGCGGTACCAACCTGATCAGCACACTCACGGCATGCCCGATTCACCTGCCGCGCGCATCGTCGCCCGGATCATGACGGCGGCGGACCCGGACGAGATCAGCTGGCTCCGGGCCGACTTGGCGAACGGGCTGGAAGAGGCACGCGACCACCGGCCCGCACCGCGGCCGACGACGATCTCCGGCACTCCGGACCTGGCACACCACCGGCAGTCATCACCGGGGGAGCACCGGCAGCCCGCCGGTCACCGCCGGCCCGTCGAGCTGCGGCGGGCTCGCGAGCCGTGGCCGCCGGTCGGAGTACAGCGGCCTGCCGAGATGCGGCGGCCGGTCCACGTGCGGCGCGGCGAACCGCGACGACCGGCCGAGGTACGTCACACGATCGACGAACCGGAGCGCCCCAAGCGCCTCCTGAGCTGGCTGCGACGCAGAAACCCCTGACCCTCAGCGCTCGAGCTTGCGGAACAGCCCCTCCTGGACGACGGACACGAGCAGTCGCCCCTCCACGTCGTAGATGCGGCCCCGGGCCAGACCTCGGCCGCCCGTCGCGATCGGAGATTCCTGGTCGTAGAGGAACCACTCGTCGGCGCGGAACGGCCGGTGGAACCACATCGCGTGGTCGAGAGACGCCATGTCGAAACCGCGCTGGCCCCAAAGAGGTTCGACCGGGATACGGACGGCGTCCAGGAGGGTCATGTCGCTCGCATAGGTGAGCGCGCACGTGTGGACCAGCGGGTCGTCGCCCAGAGGGCCGACAGCACGCATCCAGACGGCGCTGCGCGGCTCGGCGTGCTCGATCTCCTCAGGGGTCCATCGCAACCGGTCCGCGTAGCGGATGTCGAAGGGCTGGCGCCGGGCCATGCGCTCCAGTGTCTCGGGGAGCGCCCCCAGATGCTCCTTGATCTCCTGCGTGACGGTCGGGAGCGACTCGGGATCGGGGACCTCACGGGCCGGCGGCAGTTGGTGTTCGAAGCTCCCTTCCTCAGGCTTGTGAAAGGAGGCGGTCAGATTGAAGATCGTCCGGCCCTGCTGCACGGCGGTCACGCGGCGCGTGGTGAACGACCGCCCGTCACGTACCCGCTCGACCTGGTACACGATGGGTACGCCCGGCCGGCCCGGGCGCAGGAAGTACGCGTGCAGCGAATGCACGGGCCGCTCTCCGTCCGTGGTACGGCCGGCGGCGACGAGGGCCTGGCCCGCCACCTGTCCGCCGAAGACCCGCTGCAGGGATTCCTGCGGACTGCGGCCACGGAAGATGTTGACCTCGATCTGCTCCAGGTCGAGCAAG
Organism: Streptomyces sp. BV286; assembly: GCF_019090165.1. Taxonomy (GTDB): domain Bacteria; phylum Actinomycetota; class Actinomycetes; order Streptomycetales; family Streptomycetaceae; genus Streptomyces. Next base: position 59,750 of record NZ_JAHRIB010000142.1, on the reverse strand, counting down.
TCGACGAGTCGTTCCGCTGGGTTCGTCATGTGTCGCGTTCTCCTGTGCTCACAACTGCCCGACGGCGGTGACCTTGACGACGGCACGTCCTTCGGCGTCGGAAGCCGTGAGGTCGATCTCCGCGCTGATGCCCCAGTCATGGTCGTCGTTCGGGTCGGCGAAAGTCTGCCGGACCCGCCAGAGACCGTGCTGCGGCTCCTCCTCGATCAGCAGGAGCTTGGGCCCGCGTGCGTCCGGGCCGGTGCCGAGGTCGTCGTACTCGTCCCAGTACTTGTCCATCGCCTCGCCCCAGGCGTCGGCGTCCCAGCCGGACTCGGAGTCCAACTCGCCCAGTTCCCTGACGTGGTCGAGGGCGGCGAGTTCGACGCGCCGGAACATGGCGTTGCGGACGAGGACGCGGAAGGCGCGCGCGTTGGCCGTGACCGGCTTGACCTGGTCGGCCCTCTCCTGGGCCTCCTCGGCGGTCATCACCTCCGGGTTGGCGAGCTGTTCCCACTCGTCGAGGAGGCTCGAGTCGACCTGGCGGACCATCTCGCCGAGCCAGGCGATCAGGTCCTCCAGGTCCTCGGACTTCAGATCGTCCGGGACGGTGTGGTCAAGTGCCTTGTAGGCGCTGGCCAGGTAGCGGAGCACGATGCCCTCGGTGCGGGCGAGCTCGTAATGGGACACGAACTCCGTGAAGGACATGGCCCGTTCGTACATGTCGCGGATGACGGACTTCGGGGACAGCGGATGGTCGCCCACCCAGGGATGGCTCGTGCGGTAGGTGTTGTACGCGTGGGAAAGCAGCTCTTCCAGCGGCTTCGGGTACGACACGTCCTGGAGCCGCTCCATGCGCTCCTCGTATTCGACGCCGTCCGCCTTCATCGCCCCCACGGCCTCGCCGCGGGCCTTGTTCTGCTGGGCGGCGAGGATCTGCCGCGGGTCGTCCAGCGTGGATTCCACGACGGACACCATGTCCAGGGCGTAGGAGGGGGATTCGGGGTCGAGGAGCTCGAACGAGGCGAGGGCGAAGGTCGACAGCGGCTGGTTGAGAGCGAAGTCCTGCTGCAGGTCGACGGTGAGGCGCACGATGCGGCCTTCGGCGTCCGGCACGTCGAGCTTCTCCACGACTCCGCCGTCGAGGAGCGAGCGGTAGATGGCGATCGCCCGCCTGATGTGCCGCAGTTGCTGCTTGCGCGGCTCGTGGTTGTCCTCCAGCAGATGACGCATCGCGGCGAAGGCGTTGCCGGGCCGCGCGATCACGGACAGCAGCATCGTGTGCGTGACCCTGAAGCGCGAGGCCAGCGGCTCCGGATCGGACGTGATCAGCTTCTCGAACGTGCCGTCCGTCCAGCCGACGAAACCTTCGGGTGCCTTCTTCCGCACCACCTTGCGACGCTTCTTCGGATCGTCGCCCGCCTTGGCGAGAGCCTTCTCGTTCTCCACGACGTGCTCGGGAGCCTGCGCCACGACGAAGCCCGCCGTGTCGAACCCGGCCCGGCCGGCCCGCCCCGCGATCTGGTGGAACTCCCGCGCGCGCAGCGTCCGCACCCGGTTGCCGTCGTACTTCGCCAGAGCCGTGAACAGCACGGTGCGGATGGGCACGTTGACGCCGACACCGAGGGTGTCGGTGCCGCAGATGACCTTGAGGAGACCGGCCTGCGCCAGCTTCTCCACCAGACGGCGGTACTTGGGCAGCATGCCGGCGTGGTGCACACCGATGCCGTGCCGTACGTAACGGGAGAGATTGCGGCCGAACTTGGTGGTGAAGCGGAAGTTGCCGATCAGCGCGGCGATCTGGTCCTTCTCCTCACGCGTGCACATGTTGATGCTCATCAGCGCCTGCGCGCGCTCCACGGCCTGGGCCTGGGTGAAGTGCACGATGTAGACGGGCGCCTGCTTCGTCTCGAGGAGCTCGGTGAGCGTCTCCGTCAGCGGCGTCAGCTTGTACTCGTAGGAGAGAGGGACGGGACGGGTCGCCGAGCGGACCACCGAGGTCGGGCGACCGGTCCGCCGGGTCAGGTCCTCCTCGAACATCGAGACGTCGCCGAGTGTCGCCGACATGAGGATGAACTGTGCCTGCGGCAGCTCGAGGATCGGGATCTGCCAGGCCCAGCCGCGGTCGCCCTCGGCGTAGAAGTGGAACTCGTCCATCACGACCTGGCCGACGTCGGCCCGCTTGCCGTCGCGCAGCGCGATCGACGCCAGGACCTCGGCCGTGCAGCAGATGACCGGGGCGTCGGCGTTCACGGACGCGTCGCCGGTCAGCATGCCGACGTTCTCGGTGCCGAACATCTTGCACAGCTCGAAGAACTTCTCCGAGACGAGCGCCTTGATCGGCGCCGTGTAGAAGGTGACCTCGTCGCGGGCGAGTGCCGCGAAGTGCGCCCCTGCGGCGATCATGCTCTTGCCGGACCCGGTGGGGGTCGACACGATCACGTTCGCACCCGAGACCACCTCGATCAGCGCTTCCTCCTGGTGGGGGTAGAGCGTGAGACCGCGTTCCACGGCCCACGACTCGAAGGCTTCGTAGAGGGCGTCGGGATCTGCGGTCGGCGGCAGCTGATCGATAAGGGTCACGACCCCATCTTGCCTGTGATCCCACCCGATGAGGGAATCGGATGCGGGGCCGAAGATCACGAACGCTACGCTGTGGCGCCGACAGGGCGTCAGCGCACTGGGGCAACTGGCTGTCAGTACAAGCGGAATGGGGCGGGGCACGGCCATGATGGGACCAGCACACTCACTGTCCGGGGCTGCGGCCTGGCTGGGCGTCGGAGCGGCGGCAGCCGCCACCGGTCACACGATGCCCTGGCCGGTCCTCCTGACCGGCGCGCTGATCTGCGCGGGCGCCGCGCTCGCTCCGGATCTGGACCACAAGGCGGCCACCATCTCGCGCGCCTTCGGTCCCATCTCGAGGGGCCTGTGCGAGATCGTCGACAAGCTTTCGTACGCGGTCTACAAGGGGACGAAGAAGCCCGGCGACCCGCGCCGCTCGGGAGGCCACCGCACCCTGACGCACACCTGGCTGTGGGCGGTGATGATCGGCGCCGGCGCATCGGTCGCCGCGATCACGGGAGGGCGCTGGGCGGTTCTCGCCCTCCTGTTCGTGCACTTGGTGCTTGCCATCGAAGGGCTGCTGTGGCGGGCCACCCGTGGCTCCAGTGCCGACGTCCTGGTCTGGCTGCTGGCCGCGACGAGCGCGTGGATCGTCGCGGGAGTACTGGACAAGCCGGGGAACGGCTCGGACTGGCTGTTCTCGGCACCGGGCCAGGAGTACCTGTGGCTCGGCCTGCCGATCGTCCTCGGCGCGCTGGTGCACGACATCGGGGACGCGCTGACGGTCTCGGGATGCCCGATCCTGTGGCCGATCCCGATCGGCCGCAAGCGGTGGTATCCCATCGGGCCGCCGAAGGTGTTGCGGTTCAGGGCGGGCAGCTGGGTGGAGCTGAAGGTACTGATGCCCGCGTTCATGCTGCTGGGCGGGGTGGGCTGCGCCGCGGCACTCAACTTCATCTGAGGACCCGAGCCGGAGGGGCAGGCGCCATCGGTCGACCAGGCACGTCGTTCCCCGGGCCGGGCGCCGCGAGCGGCTCCTCGCGCAGTGCCGTCGTCCGGCGGCCCGCTGCTGTGGGTGCGCCAAGCGCTCCTGGTGGCCGCTCACCTGGTGCCGCGGCCAGGCGGCGCCGCTTCCTCAGCCCGCCCGGCCTTGCCGCCGCCGGCCTCGGGGGCGTAGACGTCCAGGTGGGATCAGGCCTCGTCGCCCCCGCCCGGTGCCTCGCTCCGGTCCCCGCCGCCGTACCGCTTCTCGAAGCGTGCGACTCGCCCCTCGGTGTCCACCGTCCTGGCCTTGCCGGTGTAGAAGGGGTGACTTTCCGAGGAGATCTCCACGTCCACGACCGGGTACGTCCGGCCGTCGTCCCACTCGATCGTCTGGTCGCTGGCCGCGGTGGACCGGGTCAGGAAGGCGTACCCGGCGGCGCGGTCACGGAAGACCACGGACTGGTAGTCGGGGTGCTTGTCCTGCTGCATGGGAACTCCTTGCTTGGGGAGCGGGAGCGGGAGCGGGAGCGGGGGAGCGGACAGGGCGGGACGGAGGCGGAGTCAGCCGGACAGGGCGTCCTCGTCGACGATGTGCATGGCGGCCTCCTCCGCCGAGGCCGCCGCGCCGTCGATGCCCACGTCGGTGGCGATGAGCCCGCTCTCCTCGTCCTCGTGCGCGCCTTCGTCGGGGGCCACCAGACGTCCGGAGCGGACGGCGCCCACTTCGTTGTCCAGGGGTTCCCCGTCCGAGTCGGGACAGTCTCCGATGCCGTCGCCGTCGGCTGCCACGACATCGGGCAGTTCGTCCGCCAGACGTTGGGCCAGGGTCTCGCCGCGCTGCCGCCCAGCTGCTGTCACGTCACTGCGTTCCACCGCCCAGGGGCGCTCCGGAGGGGACCAGCCGCGGTCCAGGGGGTCGCTCACGCCGTCGGTTTCCAGGGTGTCCTCGGCGTCCAGCAGCCCGGCGTCGTCCTGGACCTCGGATCCGTCGGGCTGGTAGACGTCGTCTCCCCATCCGTCGGAGCTGTTCACGGCTACCTCCAGGTGGTGCGGGCCGGCCTGTCGTCACCGCGCTCGGCGGCTGGTACGGGGACTTCCCGGCCCAGGCCTCGCCCGTACGGACCCCGCGGAACCGGTCGGTTCCCGGGCGCTCCCCGAGCCGGTGCCGAGATCCACCCTTCCACCCCTCTTCGACACCGCGCAACGGCACGGAGGCCGGCCACGCGCGACCGGCCCGCTCACCAGGGGCGGAAGCGGGCCGCGAGCGTGACGCTGCGGAGCCCGGCCCCGGCCTCGAGCAGATCTGCTGCGGCCCCCGACCCGCCCGGGGCCGGGCGGCCAGACGCCGGCCTGCCCGCCCGGACCGGCATGTGCGGGTGTCGGCCCGCCTTCGAGGACCTTGGTGGTGTGCAGGCGGCCCGCCCTCGCGGACCGGGGCGGTGCGCTGTCAGCCGGTCGGCAGGGGAGTGCGCGGAGCACCGTCGGCCTGTTGCGGCCGGTCCTGGAACGCCCCGGAGCGGCCCGGAGCGGGCAGCGGGTCGAGACCGGTGGCGATCCGGCCGGTCCAGGCCTCGCCGAGACGCCGGCGACGACCCCACCGGTCCGCGTGGGGCCGAGGCCGCCGGCGACCCCGACGGCATGGGCGCGGCCGGCACGGGTCCTCCCGGACCCGGGAAAACCCGAGGTGGTGGGAGGGCCCGAGGGGGCGGGAGGACCCGAGGACACGCCCACTCAGCCGTGCCAGGACCGCCACAGTGCCGCGTACGCGCCGTCCGCGGCGACCAGCTGGTCGTGGCTGCCGAGTTCGCTGATGCGGCCGTTCTCGACGACGGCGATGACGTCCGCGTCGTGGGCGGTGTGCAGCCGGTGCGCGATGGCGACCACGGTGCGGCCGTCGAGGACCCGGGCCAGGGAGCGCTCCAGGTTCCGGGCAGCTCGCGGGTCCAGGAGCGAGGTGGCCTCGTCCAGGACCAGCGTGTGCGGGTCGGCGAGCACCAGGCGCGCCAACGCGATCTGCTGGGCCTGGGCCGGTGTGAGAGCGACCCCGCCCGAGCCGACCTCGGTGTCGAGGCCGTCGTCCAGCGCCCGGGCCCAGCCGTCGGCGTCGACCGCGCCGAGGGCGGCCCACAGCTCGGCGTCGTCGGCACCCGTGCGGGCGAGGAGCAGGTTGTCGCGCAGGGCGCCCACGAACACGTGGTGCTCCTGGTTGACCAGCGCCACATGGGAGCGAACCCGTTCCGCGGACATGCGGGAGAGTTCCGCGCCGCCCAGCGTGACCTGGCCGGAGCGGGGCGCGTAGATCCCGGCGAGCAGCCTGCCCAGTGTCGACTTGCCGGCGCCGGACGGGCCGACCAGGGCCAGCCGGGTGCCGGGCGCGACCTCCAGGGAGACCTTGCGCAGGACGTCGACGCCCGCCCGGTAGCCGAAGTGCACCTGCTCGGCATGCACGTCGCGTCCGTCGGGGGCCAGTGTCCCGTCGCCCGCGTCCGGCTCGATGTCGCGGACGCCCACCAGCCGGGCCAGCGAGACATGGGCCACCTGAAGCTCGTCGTACCAGCGCAGGATCAGGCCCACCGGGTCGACGAGCATCTGCGCGATGAGGGCCCCCGTCGTCAGTTGCCCCACCCCGATCCAGCCCTGAAGGACGAAGTATCCGCCGATCATCAGGACCGAGCCGAGGACCGTGACATGCGTGGCGTTGATGACCGGGAAGAGCACCGACCGCAGCCACAGGGTGTACCGCTCCCATGCGGTCCATTCCCTGACCCGCTGGTCGGAGAGGCCGATGCGGCGCGCACCGAGGCGGTGCGCCTCCACGGTGCGCCCGGCGTCCACGGTCTCGGCGAGCACGGCGGCGACGGCCGCGTAGCCGGCGGCCTCGGAGCGGTAGGCGGACGGTGCGCGTTTGAAGTACCAGCGGCAGCCGACCACCAGCAGCGGTACGGCGACCAGCACCGCGGGCGCGAGCGGCGGCGCGGTGACCGCGAGCCCGCCGAGCAGCAGCGCCACCCACACCACACCGATGGCCAGCTGCGGCACGGCCTCGCGCATGGCGTTGGCCAGCCGGTCGATGTCCGTGGTGATCCGGGACAGCAGGTCGCCGGTACCGGCCCGTTCCAGGACGCCCGGCGGCAGCCCCACGGCGCGCACGAGGAAGTCCTCGCGCAGGTCGGCGAGCATCCGCTCACCGAGCATGGCCCCGCGCAGCCGCACCTGGCGTACGAAGAGGGTCTGGACGACCAGGGCGAGGGCGAACAGCGCGGCGGTGCGCTCCATGTGGAACTCGCGCGCCGCCGCCGCGCCGTCGGAGACGTGCTGGACCAGGGAGCCCAGCAGATAGGGGCCCACCATCGAGGAGACGACGGCGATCGTGTTGACGGCGATGAGTACCAGGAAGGCCCGGCGGTGCCGTTGGAAGAGTTCGGCCACGTAGGCGCGTACGGTCGCGGGGGCGCCGACGGGCAGGGTCTCTGCGGTCGTCGGGGCCGCCGGATCGTAGGCCGGTGGCGCCACGCCGATCATGCGGTCTCCTCGATTTCTTCCAGTTCTTCCAGCTCCTGCAGGCGGCCCAGTTCGTGCGCGGCGGTTTCGTCGTCGGTCTCACGGGTCACCACCGCGCGGTATCGCGGTTCGCTGTGCAGCAGTTCGCGGTGCATGCCGACCGCAGCCACCTCGCCCTCGTGGACGAGTACGACCCGGTCCGCGTGGTCGAGGAGAAGCGGCGACGAGGTGAACACCACCGTCGTGCGTCCCTGGCGCAGCGACCGGATTCCGTCGGCGATCCGCGCCTCGGTGTGCGAGTCGACCGCGGACGTCGGTTCGTCCAGGACCAGCACGCCCGGCGCCGTGATCAGCGACCGTGCCAGCGCGAGGCGCTGGCGCTGGCCGCCCGACAGGGAGCGGCCGCGTTCGGTGACCCGCGCGTCCATCGGGTCGTCGGCATCCAGCGCTCCCTGGGCGAGCGCGTCCAGGACGTCACCGCACTGTGCGGCGGACAGTGCCTCCTCGGGGCTGACGTCTCCCGAGGCGGGCACGTCGAGCAGTTCGCGCAGCGTTCCCGAGAGCAGGACCGGATCCTTGTCCTGGACGAGGACGGCACTGCGGGCGGAATCCAGGGGCAGTTCGTCCAGCGGCACACCTCCGACCAGCGCCGACGGCAGGTTCGAGGAGACCGCGGTATGACCGCCGAGTCGCTCTGCCAGTTCACCGGCGGCGTCCGGGTTGCCGCACACCACGGCGGTGAGCCGTCCGGCGGGCGCGAGCAGACCGGTAGCCGGGTCGTACAGGTCCCCGGTCGGTACGACGGCCTCGCGCGAGCCCTCACCGTCCGTGGCCCGCTCCAGCGACAGCACCCGTGCCGCGCGCTGGGCGGACGGCCGGGAGAAGGAGTACGCCATCGCGATCTCCTCGAAGTGCCGCAGCGGATAGCTGAGGATCATGACCGCGCTGTACACGGTGACCATCTCGCCGACGGTGACCCGGCCCTCGCGGGCCAGGTTCACGCCGTGCCAGACGACCGCGATCAGCAGGATCCCGGGCAGCAGGACCTGGATCGCGGAGATCAGCGACCACATCCGGGCGCTGCGCACGGCAGCGTGCCGGACCTCCTGCGAGGCACGGCGGTAGCGGTCGAGGAACAGTTCCTCACCGCCGATGCCGCGCAGCACACGCAGGCCCGCGACGGTGTCGGAGGCCAGTTCGGTGGCGTGCCCCGCCTTCTCCCGCTGGAAGTCGGCGCGGCGGGTGGCCCGGGGCAGCAGCGGCAGTACCGACAGCGCCAGGACGGGCACACCCACGGCGACGACGACACCGAGCGCCGGCTGGTAGACGACGAGGGCGGCACAGACCAGCACGATGGTCACCGCGGCCGCGGTGAACCGTGACACGGCTTCCACGAACCAGCCGATCTTCTCGACGTCACCGGTCGAGACCGCGACGATCTCACCTGCCGCGACCCGTCGTGTCAGCGCGGACCCGAGCAGGGCGGTCTTGCGGGCCAGCAGTTGCTGGACGCGCGCGGCCGCGGTGATCCAGTTCGTGATCGCGGCCCGGTGCAGCATGGTGTCGCCCAGCGCGATACCGAGGCCGCTCAGCGCGATCAGTCCGCCCGCGAGACCGAGGCGCGCACCGGAGCGGTCCGCGACGGCCTGGACGGCGAAGCCGACGCAGAAGGGCAGAGCGGACACGGACACGAAGTGCAGCAGCCCCCAGACCAGGGCCTTCACCTGCCCGCCGAGCTGATTCCGGCCGAGCCACACCAGGAACCGGGGCCCCGAGTGTGCGTCCGGCACACCCGGGTCGGGATACGGAAGGTCTTGAATCTGCATGACGTCCCAGGAGACTTGGAGAACGGGGTGGGCGGGAGGCAACAAACCGTGCAAGGTTCGCGTCGCAGCGTGTCCGCAGGCAAACGGTTTTCCGCCGCAGGGCAAAGATTCGGCCCGGAGCGCCCGGTTATGGCCGGGAAGCCGAGGGGCCGGGCGCAATCGTCCGGATCGTGGTGCGACGATGGACCGCATGCGAATAGGCGGTGCGATGCGCACGACGGCCGCGGCCGCGGTTTCCGGTGTCCTTCTGGTGTCCCTGGCGGCCTGTGGCGGTTCGGACGGCGGGAGCGGGAGTCATGGGCAGGCCGGCGACGAGTCCCGCCCCGAGCGGGCGCGCACCGTCGACCTCAAGCGCATCCCCGATGTCGGGGACACACTGCACAAGCAGATCCCCGCCAACTCCCGCCAGGTCGTGGCGGTCTACGGGCAGGGCAAGGACTCGGCGGACTCCACGATCGTCCTCTACACCAAGTCCGGCTCCACCTGGGACAAGACCCGCAGCTGGAAAGGGCACAACGGCAAGAAGGGCTGGACGACCGACCACCGGGAGAACGACAAGCGCAGCCCTGTGGGCGTGTTCACGCTCAGCGACGCGGGGGGCGTCCTCGCCGACCCGGGCGCCATGCTCCCGTACACGCGGTCCGCGGGCTTCCAGGCCCCGCACTACTGGGCGAAGTCGCACTGGAACGACTTCGACTACGTCATCGCCATCGACTACAACCGCGTCAAGGGCACCTCGCCGAACGACCCGACACGCCCGCAGGGCCAGTCCAAGGGCGGCAGCATCTGGCTGCACATGGACCATGGGAGTGGTACGTCGGCCTGCGTGAGCCTGTCCAAGTCGGGCATGGAGTACCTGTTGCGCACCCTCGATCCGGACAGCCACCCGGTCGTGGTGATGGGCGACAAGGCGGATCTCAAGGCCTGACATTCGTCGCTCGGGAACCGAGACGTCCGGCGCGCGGGAACCCGAGACGTCCGCCCTGCGGGAACCCGAGGGCTCATTGCGGCGCGGCCCAACTCCCCGTAGAACTCCGCCCATGAGAAGACGGATCATCATGTCCATGCTCGCCGGAGCGACCCTCGTGGCGAGCACCCTCCTCGGAACGGCACCCGCCCAGGCCGCCACACCGCCCGCCCAGGCCGCCGCACCGCCCGGCCGGTCCGCAATCACCTCCGGGCAGGCCGTCCGCCCCGCTGTCCAGGGCGCCCAGAGCCTCGAAAGCACCCGAGGCCCCCGAGGCGCCCGCGCCGTCGACCCGCCGGCCGAGTTCGGGACCGACTGGCACGATCCCCTGACCGCCGCCCCGCCCGTCGCGAAGCCCGACGGCAGGTCCTGCCGAGTGACCGTGGCCGAGGCGCAGTTCCGCGACTTCACGCCCTACAAGGGCACGTACGCGCCCCCGCGCGGCTGCGGCGACCGCTGGAGCAAGGTCGTTCTGCGCCTCGAAGGCAAGGTCCAGGGACGGCAGTTCGACCGGCTGGGCTATCTGCACATCGGCGGGGTCGAGGTCTTCCGGACGTCCACCCCGCAACCCTCGCCCGACGGCATCGCCTGGTCGGTGGAGAAGGACGTCACGCGCTACAGCGACACGTTCCGCGAGGGCCACGACGTCGAGATGCTGATTGGCAACGTCGTCGACGACACGTACACGGGAATCATCGACGTCAAGGTCGCCCTGACGTTCTACGCCGCCGACAAGTCGACCGCGCCGAAGAAGAGGCCGGGCAGCACACCGGACCGCGTCCTCACCCTCCGGGACGGCACCCTCACCACGCCCCGCAACAGCGAACGCATCGTCGCCGAGGTGTACGCCACCGGGTCCGGCGGTGGCTGCGAGGAGTACTGGTACCTCACGGTGCCCGACGCCGCGCCGTACTCCTGCAAGGCCGAGGACGGCCCCTACCGCGAGGTGCAGATCAGGGTCGACGGCCGGCTCGCCGGTATCGCCTCCCCGTTCCCGACGGTGTGGACCGGAGGCTGGTCCAACCCCTTCCTCTGGTACGTGATTCCGGGACCGCGCGCCTTCGACATCAAGCCCGTGGAGTACGACCTGACTCCGTTCGCGGGACTGCTCAACGACGGCCGCCCGCACCGGATCGACGTCTCCGTGGTGGGCGTACCCGAGGGGCAGAGCGGCTGGAGCGTCCCCGTGAACGTGCTCGTCTGGCAGGACGCGAAGAGCAGGCACGTCACCGGTGGGCTCACCGCACACCGAGCCGGTGACCTCGCCAATACCTCGACGTACACGCCGGGTTCGGAACACCGCCTCGACACCGGGGCCGGGCACCGGCTGACCGTGTCCGGGTATGTCGACACCTCGCACGGCCGGGTCGCGACCACGGTCGACCGCGAGCTGGCCAACACCTCCGTGCACCGGTGGACCGACGGCGAGAACACGGACGCGCTCAAGGGGACCTGGACCGACGACGAGACGGTCACCGTGGACGGACCCGGGCCCGCCGCGACGACCCGCACGCATCGCACGTACACCATGGACGGCACCACGACGCTCGGCGCCGGCGACCGGCTGCGGACCGTCCTGTCCCTGGGGGACCGGGCGTCCGTCGTGGAGACACGCGGCGGCCGGCGCACCGTGTGGTCCCGGCTCGACGACAGTTACGCGGGCGACGCGACCTACACCGCGAACGTGCCGCGCGACCAGCGGCATGCCGTCGGCACGACGAGTGAGCGCTACCGGCTGTACGGCTCGGACGGCTGCCACGACCGTCGCCTGGCGACCGAACAGGGCGTCCTCACCGAGGTCCGCGACCGCTGTTGACCGGCGCGTGTGTGCGGCGTGCCACATCGCGCCAGGATTTACACGCCTGTCACACGGTGGTTTCCGGCGGTAGCAAACTCCCCCGATAGTGATCACCGCGGAAGCAACTTTCCGCATCACAGAAGTCTCTCGGAGGAGTGCCCGTGCCGCCGCCCGTACCGTCCCTGCCGCGACGCGCCGCACACATGCTGCGCACCTCACTGTTCGCGCAGGTCGCCTGCGCGCTCGTGCTCGGAATCGTCGTCGGAAGGTTGTGGCCTGACACGGCCACGACCTTCCAGCCGCTCGGCGACGGTTTCGTGCGCCTCATCAAGACCGTGATCGCGCCGCTCGTGTTCTGCGTGGTCGTCGTCGGCATCGCCAAGGCCGGCAACCTGAAGGCGTTCGGGCGGATCGGGCTGAAGGCGCTGATCTGGTTCGAGGTTGCCTCCACGGCCGCGTTGGTCATCGGTCTGGTCGCGGCCAACGTCTTCAGCCCCGGGTCCGGCATGAACGTAGACCCCTCGAAGCTCGACGCCTCGGCGGTCGAGGGCAAGACCGCCGGCGGTTCACTGCCCTCGACCGGTGAGTTCGTCCTGGAGGCCCTGCCGCAGAGCGCGGTCGGCGCCTTCGCCGAGAACTCCCTGCTGCAGGTACTCGTCCTGGCGTGTCTCGTGGGCGCCGCACTGCTGCACCTCGGCCACACCAAGGTGCCCGCGATCCTGCCCGCCCTCGAACAGGCGCAGGAGGTGATCTTCGCGATCGTCGGCTTCGTCATGAGGCTCGCGCCTCTCGCGGTGTTCGGCGCCATGGTGCACCTGGTGGGCGAGTACGGCCTCGGAGTCATCGAGACGTACGGCAAGCTCATCGCCCTCTGCTACGCGGTCGCGGCCTTCTTCCTGGTGCTGCTCGGGGTCGCCCTGAAACTGGTCACCGGGCTGAGCCTGTGGAAGTTCGTCCGCTACACCCGCGAGGAACTGCTGCTCGCGCTGGGCACCGCGTCCAGCGAGACGGTCATGCCCCGCATGATGCAGAAACTGCGTCAGGCCGGAGCCCGTGACGACGCCGTGGGCCTGGTGCTTCCGACCGGGTACTCCTTCAACCTCGACGGCGCCTCGATCTACCTCTCCGTCGGCACGCTGTTCATCGCGCAGGCCGTGGGCGTGGATCTGAGCATCGGCCAGCAGATCACCGTGATTCTCGTGCTCATGCTGACCAGCAAGGGCATGGCGGGCGTGCCGGGTTCGGCGTTCCTCGCGCTCTCGGCGACCGCGTCCGCCCTCGGGGTCGTTCCCGCCGGTGCCGTCGCGCTGCTCCTCGGCGTGGACCGCATCATGGACTCGATGCGTGTCGTCACCAACCTGCTCGGCAACTGCGTCGCCGTCTTCGCGGTCTCCCGCTGGGAAGGCGCCCTCGACACGGAACGGGCGCGGAAGATGCTCGACGGCGAGATCGCGTTCGTGGAGGAGGACATCGAGAGCGCACCGGTAGAGGGAGCGGCGCCCGACGCGGAGGTGCCCGCGCAGACGCACCGGGCCGAACGGACCGAACGTGCCGAACAGACCGAACGTGCCGAACAGACCGAGGGGGCCGCAGACGTCACGGCGTCGGCCGGCAAGGCGCCGATGGTCAAGGAGACCGCCGACGAGGCTGGTTGAGAGACAGGGCCCGACGCGCCCGCTCGGCGTCGGGCCCACGCACTCGCCCCGCTCGCAGGTCAGCGCGCGGAGGCCGAGGTGGTGCGGCTTCCCCCTCGCGGACGTCGCCGCGGCGGGCCGGCGCGCGGTCCCCACCGCCCCCGCCGCGGCCGGGTCCCAGCCCGCTTCGGCGGCTCTCGCGAACGCGCGTGAATCCGGCGGGGCAAGGCCACCGAGCGGCCTCGACGCGGAGAGCCCCGACGCGTTGGGCGTACCCTGCCGCTGCCGCCCCTTGCCCCGGGTCTGGTCGGTGGCACGGCACCGGTCAGCAGTCGAGCTTCGGCTCCTGTGCCGTGTCCGACCCGCCGACGGCCGTATCCGTACCGTTCGCCGCTGAGCCCGTCCCGTCAGGGACCGTGTCTGCCGCACCCATCGCCGCGCCCATTCCGTCGACCAGTGTGTCCAGCAGGCCGCCGAGCACCGTCCGCTGCTCGTCCGTGAGAGGCGCCAGGATGTCCTCCGCGGCCGCCCGGCGCGCACCGCGCAGTTCCCGCAGGGTCAGTCGTCCGGCGTCCGTCAGCTCGATGCGGATGACCCGCCGGTTGGTGGGGTCGGGAACCCGGCGCACCGTGCCGCTCGCCTCCAGACCGTCGACCAGCGTGGTCACGGCCCGGGGCACCACCTCCAGCCGTGCGGCCAGGTCGGTCATGCGCGGCGGCGAACCGTAGTGGGCCAGGGTGCGCAGCAGCCGGGACTGTGCCGGAGTGATACCGATGCCGCGCTTCTCCAGATGACGCTTCTGGATGCGGTGCACGCGGCGGGTCAACCGCAGCAACTGCTCGGCGAGCAGTCCGTCGGCGTCGGGTGTGTCCATGACGGGAACAATATCAGGACCTCGTTCATTGTGAGTATAGGTAACAATGAGCTATGGTCTGTCAGTCCTCGTTCTCTCACACCCCGTAGGAGCCCATGCCCCGCGACGACATCATCTGGACGCCGCCACCCGTCGAGGCCGGACAGCCCCGGCAGGTGCGCCGCATCCTCACACTCTTCCGTCCCTACCGTGGGCGACTGGCCGTGGTCGGTCTGCTCGTCGGGGCCGCGTCCCTCGTCTCGGTCGCCACGCCCTTCCTGCTGAAGGAGATCCTCGACACCGCGATCCCGCAGGGCCGCACCGGTCTGCTGAGCCTGCTCGCGCTGGGCATGATCCTCAGTGCCGTCCTCGGTGGTGTCTTCGGGGTCCTGCAGACCCTGATCTCCACGACGGTCGGCCAGCGCGTCATGCACGATCTGCGCACCGCCGTCTACGACCGGCTTCAGCGTATGTCGCTGGCCTTCTTCACCAGGACACGCACCGGCGAGGTCCAGTCGCGCATCGCGAACGACATCGGGGGAATGCAGGCGACGGTCACCTCGACGGCCACCTCGCTGGTCTCCAACCTCACCGGCGTCGTCGCCACGATCATCGCGATGATCGCCCTCGACTGGCGGCTGACCGTCGTCTCCCTGCTCCTGCTGCCGGTGTTCGTGTGGATCAGCCGCCGCGTCGGCAACGAACGCAAGAAGATCACCACCGAGCGCCAGAAGCAGATGGCGGTCATGGCCGCCACCGTCACGGAGTCGCTCTCCGTGAGCGGCATCCTCCTCGGCCGGACGATGGGCCGCTCCGACTCGCTCACCCGCTCCTTCGCGGAGGAGTCCGAGGGCCTCGTCGACCTCGAGGTCCGGTCGAACATGGCGGGGCGCTGGCGGATGGCCGTCATCGGCATCGTCATGGCCGCCATGCCGGCTGTCATCTACTGGGCGGCGGGCATGGCCCTCCAGTTCGGCGGCCCCTCGGTCTCCATCGGTACCCTGGTCGCCTTCGTGTCGCTCCAGCAGGGGCTGTTCCGTCCCGCCGTCAGCCTGCTGTCGACCGGCGTCCAGATCCAGGCCTCGCTGGCCCTCTTCCAGCGCATCTTCGAGTACCTGGACCTGCCCATCGACATCACCGAGCCCGAGCGGCCGGTCCACCTCGACCGGGTCAAGGGCGAAGTGCGCTTCGAGGGCGTCGAGTTCCGCTACGACGACCAGAGCGGCCCGATACTCGACGGCATCGACATCACGGTGCCCGCGGGCGGCAGCCTCGCCGTCGTCGGCCGGACCGGCGCCGGCAAGTCCACGCTCAGTCATCTGGTGCCGCGCCTGTACGACGTCACGGGCGGCCGGGTCACCCTCGACGGGGTGGACGTGCGCGACCTGGACTTCGACACCCTCGCCCGGGCGATCGGCGTCGTCTCCCAGGAGACGTACCTCTTCCACGCCACGGTGGCCGACAACCTGCGCTTCGCCAAGCCGGACGCCACCGACGAGGAGCTGCACGCGGCGGCGAAGGCCGCCCAGATCCACGACCACATCGCGTCCCTGCCCGACGGGTACGACACCGTGGTCGGTGAGCGGGGGCACCGGTTCTCCGGCGGTGAGAAGCAGCGCCTGGCCATCGCCCGCACCATCCTGCGGGACCCTCCGGTCCTCATCCTCGACGAGGCGACCAGCGCCCTGGACACGCGCACCGAGCGTGCCGTCCAGGAGGCCGTCGACGCCCTGTCGGCCAACCGGACGACGCTCACCGTCGCGCACAGGCTGTCCACCATTAGGGGCGCCGACCAGATCGTGGTCCTCGACGGCGGCCGCATGGCCGAACGGGGCACGCACGAGGAACTGTTGGAGCGTCAGGGCCACTACGCCGCCCTGGTCCGCAGGGACGCCCAACTGGAGCCAACAACATGAAGATATGTCGAGTTTATGACGTTATGCGGGTTACCGTGCCCGCATGCAGACCTACACTCCCCCCACTCCGCCACGGAGAACGATCCGGCTGACGCGCCGGGGCCGGACCGCCCTCATCGCCTCCGGCGCCGTCGTGGCGGCCGCGGCGGTCGCGGTGCCGCTGCTGAGCACGGACGACAAGAAGGAACCCCAGGCCCTGGTGATCCCCGAGGGATGGCGCTCCGGCCAGGTCTACGAGGCCATGGACAAGGTCCTCGCCCTGCCCGCGGGCACCGCCAAGAAGTCCCTGGACAAGGCGAACCTCAAGCTGCCGAACGATGCGAGCGGCAACCCCGAGGGGTATCTCTTCCCGGCCACCTATCCGATCGACAAGACGTCGACCCCCACGTCCCTGCTCTCGTACATGGTCGACACGGCCAACAAGAAGTTCGGTGGCGGGACGGTCACGGCCGGAGCCGAGCGCAACGCGATGAACGTCTACCAGACCGTCACCGTCGCGAGCATCGTCCAGGCGGAGGCGGCCACCAAGGCGGACATGGGCAAGGTGGCCCGGGTGATCTACAACCGGCTCGACCGGGGCATGCCCCTGCAGATGGACTCCACCATCAACTACGCGCTGAACCGCAGCACGCTCCGCACCAGTCAGAACGACACGCAGCTCGAAAGCCCCTACAACACGTACACGCGGATGGGGCTGCCGCCCACACCGATCGCGAACCCGGGGGAGGAAGCCATGCGGGCCGCGGTCGCGCCGACGCAGGGCAACTGGCTGTACTTCGTCACCGTCAAGCCGGGCGACACCCGCTTCACCGCCGACTACGAGGAGCACAAGAGGAACGTCGCCGAGTTCAACCGCGTCAGCAGGAGCGCCCCGGCCTCGAAGGGCTGAGCCGGGCCGCGGCCACGGCGTGGTACGTGCTCACGCGGGGGACCGCGCCCCTTCGGGGGCGCGGGGGAGTGGCGGTACGCGGCTCTGCCACTTCGCTGCGGCCGGCCCCGCCTCCCCGGTTCAGCCGCCGGCCTCCACGGCGACAGGCGCGCTCCTCGGTGCGTCCGCCAGCAGCCGCCGGATGTCCCGTACGGCCGCCCGACCGGCGCGGTTTGCGCCGATGGTGCTGGCCGACGGCCCGTACCCGACCAGGTGGATCCGCGGATCGGCGACCGCCCGGGTTCCTTCGACGCGGATGCCCCCGCCGGGCTCGCGCAGCCGCAGCGGCACCAGATGGTCGACCGCCGCACGGAAACCGGTCGCCCACAGGATGACGTCCGCCGTCACCCGGCGCCCGTCGTCCCACTCCACGCCGTCAGGAGTGATCCGGTCGAACATCGGCAGCCGGTCCAGGACTCCGTCCGCGATGCCCTGCCGCACCGCGTCGTTGAGCGGCAGCCCCGTCACCGACACCACGCTCTTCGGCGGCAGCCCCTGGCGCACCCTCTCCTCCACGAGCGCGACCGCCTCCCGGCCCACGTCCTCGGTGAAGGGCCCCTCCCGGAAGACCGGCGGCCGCCGGGTCACCCAGGTGGTGGCGGCCGCGTAAGGCGCCATCTCCAGGAGATGCTGCGTACCGGACGCGCCCCCGCCCACCACGATCACGCGCTGCCCGGCGAAATCCCGCGGACCGGGGTACTGGGCGGTGTGCAGCTGCCGCCCCCGGAAGGTCTCCTGACCGGGATAGCGGGGCCAGAACGGCCGGTCCCAGGTGCCCGTCGCGTTGATCAGCGCCCTCGTCGACCACGTACCGTCCGACGTCTCGACGAGCAGTCGGCCACCGTCGCCCTCGCGTACCGCCTTCACGTCGACCGGCCGCCGCACCCGCAGGCCGAACTCGCGCTCGTAGGCGTCGAAGTACTCGGCGATGACCTCGGAGGACGGCCGGTCCGGATCCGCGTCCGTCAGCTCCCTGCCCGGCAGCGCGTGCATGCCGTGCACCTTGCCGTACGTGAGGGACGGCCACCGGAACTGCCAGGCGCCTCCCGCCCGCGGCGCGTGGTCGAGGACCACGAAGTCCCGCTCCGGTTCGAAGCCGGTGCGCCGCAGGTGGTAGGCGCTGGACAGTCCGGCCTGCCCGGCGCCGATCACGACGACATCGACGTCCCGCACTGCCCGCACCTGCGCTCCGGTCTCGTTCACGCTTCTACCAACCCCGCCGATGGCAAGGATCTTCCCGGGACCGGCGCGGGCGCGTGGTCAGGGCGTCACGACTCCCTGGAGGGGCGGGGCGCGGTCGTGGACGGCGGCAGGTCTCCGTTGAAGCGGGTGTCCACGAAGTCACCGAAGTCGACCTTGCGCGGGATGAGCTTCAGGCCGGTGAACGTGTCCGCGATCTCCTGCTCGGAGGCGATGAGCGGTTTGTCGAGGGCGACCGGAATGCGGGTCGCGTTGGTCCGCTTCACCGAGGCCAGTGCCACCTCGTAGGGCAGCCCGGTGTCCTTCGCCCAGACCTCGGCCCACTCCTTGGGGTGCTCGTAGACCCAGTCCTGCGCGCGCCGCAGCCGTTCCAGGTAGTCGCCGATGGCCGCGACCTTCTTCTTGTCCTGGAGCGCTCCGGGCGCAGCCACCTGGAAGGTGAGGCCGTTGGTCACGTCGTCGCCGTCCGTCAGGACACGGCCCCGCTCGCCTTCCAGGACCTGGGACGTGTAGGGGTCCCAGACCGCCCAGGCGTCGACCTTGCCGGCGGTGAACGCGGCCAGTGCGTCGGCGGGCTGCAGGTACTTCACCTCGACGTCGCTGAGCTTCAGCCCGGCCTTCTTGAGCGAGGCGACCAGTTGGTAGTGCGCGGACGAACCCTGCGCCACGGCCACTGACCTGCCCTTCAGGTCCGCGGTCTTCTTCAGCTTCGAGTCCTTGGGTACGAGGATGGTGTCGCCCTTGGCCCTGCCGCGGTAGCCCGCCACGATGCTGATCCTGGAGTCGGCGCCCGCCGCGAAGATCGGAGGGGTGTTGCCGACGCCGCCGATGTCGACGGCCTTGGCGTTGACGGCCTCCAGGAGCGGTGGGCCGGACGTGAACGTCGACCATTTGATCTTGTAGTCGAGGTTCTTGAGTTCTCCGGCGGCCCGCAGCACCGCCTCCGAACCTCCCTTCTGGTCGCCGACGTCGAGTGTCACCGAGCCCTTGCCGTCGGTCCTGCCGCCCGTCGAGGTGGCGGCCGACGAGTTGCCGCCGCAGGCGGCGGCCAGCAGGGCCAGCGGGAGAAGCAGCGCGGCGGGGACGAGTTGTCGTCGCATGGCGATTCCGTTCGATCGGTGCGGGGCGGGGCTGGGGATTTGATGGAAGCACTGGTGCAGCGGTGCACCGGTGCGGATGGGTAGTGCGGGCAGTACGGCCGGGGGCCGAGCGGCAACCGGGTACCGCCGAGAAGGAGTTCGGGGTGTCAGGGCGCGGGCGCCGGGCTGGTTCAGGCGGCCTCGGCGGCTGTGTCGACGCCCAGGCGTTCCAGTAGTTCGGCGCGGAGCTCCGCGAACCGTGGGTCGGTGATGTCGCGCGGGCGGTCCAGCGCGACCGTGGTCTCGTACGCGATGACGCCCTCGTCCATCACGAGGACGCGGTCGGCGAGCAGGACCGCCTCCTCCACGTCGTGCGTGACCAGGAGCACGGCGCAGCCGCGGCGCTGCCACAGTTCGCCGACGAGCCGCTGTGCCTTGATGCGGGTCAGTGCGTCCAGTGCGCCGAACGGCTCGTCGAGCAGCAGGAGATCGGGTTCGCGCACCAACGCGCGGGCCAGCGAGGCACGTTGGGCCTCACCGCCGGAGAGCGTCTTGGGCCAGGCGTCGGAGCGGTGGGTGAGACCGACCTCGGTCAAGGCCTGCTCCGCGACGGCGCGTTCGGGCTTGCCGGGCAGTCCGAGCAGGACGTTGCGCCACACCTTCTTCCAGGGCATCAGCCGGGGTGACTGAAAGGCGACGGCCTTGCGGCGCGGGACGAGCACGGTGCCCTCGATGTCGCGGTCGAGGCCGGCGAGGATGCGCAGGAGCGTGGACTTGCCACAGCCACTACGGCCCAGGAGCGCCACGAACTCGCCGGGTCGGACGTCGAGTTGGAGGTCGTCGATGACCGCTCGGCCGTCGAAGGCCCGGGTCAGGCCTTGGACCCGTACCGCCGAGGCGGGCGCCACCCCGTGCTTCTGGGTGCTCGTCGCGGCCTGGTCGGAGCCGACGGGCGCCGTCCGCGGGCTCACCGTCCGGTGAATGTCGGTCGCCATTGCAGCAACAGCCTTTCGAGAGAGCGGACGATGAAGTCGGCCAGCAGGCCGAGGAAGGCGTAGACGACCAGGCAGACCACGATGACGTCGGTGCGCAGGAAGTCCCGCGCCTGGACCATCAGGAATCCGATTCCGGCGTCGGCGTTGATCTGCTCGGCGAAGACCAGGGCGAGCCAGGCGATGCCCAGCGAGTAGCGCAGACCGGTCATGGCGCTGGGGAGGGCGCCCGGCAGGACGACATGCCGTACGAGCCCCCAGCGGGACAGCCCGAGGGACTCACCGGCCTCGATCAGCTGGGAGTCGACACCGCGGATGCCCGCGTACACGTTGAGGTAGAGCGGGAAGGAGACGCCCAGCGTGATGATCGCGACCTTCGGGGCCTCGCCGATGCCGAACCAGATGATGAACAGCGGGATCAGGCCGACGAACGGCACGGTCCGCAGCATCTGGACACTCGCGTCGACCAGGTCCTCGCCGACCCGGAACAGGCCCGAGACCAGGGCGAGTCCGGTGCCGACGACCGTGCCGAACAGCAGGCCCACGGCGACGCGCTGCAGCGAGACGCCCATGGCGTTGGGCAGCGACCCGTCGGAGATCAGATCGCCGGCGACCCGTGCGATGGTGCCGGGCGAGGCCAGGACGTCCGCGGTCAACGCGCCTGTGCTGCTGAGGACTTGCCACAGGGCGAGGAGCAGGACGGGACCGGAGGTGCGGCGCAGCCAGCGGGGGACCCGGGTGCGGCGGGTCGAGGCGGGGACGATGGGTTCGAGCTCGGGCGGTGTGCGGTCGAGGGGAACAGACCCTGATATAGGAGAAATATCCTCATCGAGTGAATCGGGTGGGGCGTGGCTGATGCTCATGAGGGCTCCACGGCTGAGAGCGACGGGACGAGGCGCGTGAGGAGCGCGTGCTTCAGCGGCCCGGCTTCCGGTTCACGTCAGGCGGACGTGCGGAAGCAGGGAGCTGTGACGCGGGAGGGGGAAAGCGGGTGAGGAGTCGTCAGCTGCCGGTGTGACACGCGGCGGAGGCCACCCGCAGCAGGTCGATGTGACCGCGCGTGGTGAGCAGAGCTGAACGCAACATGCGGCTGAAAGTAGCCAGCGGGACCGCGTACGGTCAATGCCGTCTCGCGGAGTGGACCCGCGTCTCGCGCGGCGGCGGTGTGGGCCGAGGAGCGTACGGCTGTGGGGGCGCACCCGGTGGTGGGGCGGGAGAGCGGCGGACCGGCGTGAGGCCGTGCGTGGTGGCTCGCGTCGGCAGTTTGGAGCGGTTCGGTGAGGGAGCGGAGCGGCATCGGGGAAGGCGAAGAAGCCTGTGGGGTGGCCGGGCCGGGGCGGAGAGAAGGCCGGAGCGGTGAGCGAGCCGGCGGTTCGGCGCGCGGCCGGGGCGGTGTGGAAACCGGTGGACGGGTGAGGATGGGTTCATGTCCGATTCCTTCACCACCCGTGTCCTGAACGTCGCCTCCGGTTCCGGGGAAGCGGTCGTCGACCTCACCCATGAGTGCGAAGCGTTCCTTCGCGAGGCAGCCCGTGACCGCGACGGCCTGCTCAATGTCTTCGTGCCCCACGCGACGGCCGGCGTGGCGATCCTCGAAACCGGTGCGGGCAGCGACGAGGACCTGCTCGCCGCTCTCCACACGCTCCTCCCGGCGGACGACCGCTGGCAGCATCGTCATGGGAGTCCGGGTCACGGCCGCGACCATGTCCTGCCGGCGATCGTGCCTCCGCACGCCACCCTGCCGGTGGTCGAAGGCCGTCTGGAACTGGGGACGTGGCAGTCGGTCTGCCTGGTCGACACCAACCGGGACAATCCGAACCGGCAGGTGCGGCTGAGCTTCCTCGGCTAGGCGCTCCGGCGGGGCGCCGGAGCGGGAACCCGTTTGCCGGTCACCGTGACGGGCCCGGCTCGCCCCTCGTGGCCGCCGGCCGGTCATGCCGGGCGCCGGAGCCTGTGCGGCCCCCGCCGGCGCCCGGGCTCACCTCCCGGACGTGCCCGCGCGCAGCCCGTCCATGACGAGGTCCAGGAGGCGGGCGGCGCGCGGCTGCCAGTCCCCGTGGGGATCGAGCTGCCAGAGCCCCGCGATGGCAAGGAGGAAGTCGTCCGCCGTCACTCCGGGCCGGATGGTGCCGGCCGCTTCCCCGGCGCGGAGCAGGAGTTCGGCCGCGGACGTCACCGGGGTGTGCCCCGGTTTCGCGGGGCTGCCCGGTGCGCTGGTGGCCAGCCGGATCGCGTCCGCCAGACCCGCCTTGGTCATGGCGAACCGGGCGAGGTGGTCCATCCAGTGCCGCAGGGCCCGGTCGGGCTCATGGTGTCCGAGCAGCTCGGTCGCGGCCTCGGCGACCTGCTGCATCTCGTGACGGTAGATCTCCAGGACGAGGGCCTCGCGGTTGGGGAAGTTGCGGTAGAACGTGCCCTGCCCGACGCACGCCTTCTTGGCGATCATGCTGAGAGGGGCGTCCGCGGCGAGCGTCAGCTCGGCCAGGGCCACTTCCAGGATGCGCTCGCGGTTGCGCTGCGCGTCCGAGCGCAGGGGTGCGTCCTTCTTCTGCCGCACTCGTCCTCCTCGCGGGTTCGTGGCCGAATCCCGTCCTTGCTGAGCGGACAAGTGTCCACTACGGTTTTCCGGTGAGCGGACAGCTGTCCGGTTAGGGTCACCTTAGCGATGGGCGGCCGGCGCGGACAGCGGGAGACGGTCGGCACCGGCCTTCCCTCCCCGCATCCTGCCCGCTGTCGGCCCGCCCTCGCCATACGCGGTGTCGTCTCCTCCTCCCGCCCGTCTCCCGATTCCCTCTCTCATTCGCCCCTCCTCATGCGCCTTTCGTCTCTGCGTCTCTTGTTTCCCCGCCAGCCGGACCGTCCTCGCGATGTGGTCCGGATCCGCGAAAGAAGGCTGACCATGGCCCCAGAGTCCTCGTCGACGTACAGCGACATCACCTTGAACATCAACGGGGAGAAGCACACGCTCAGCGTCGACCACCGCACCACCCTGCTCGACGCCCTGCGTGAGCGCCTCGACCTGACCGGCACCAAGAAGGGCTGCGACCAGGGGCAGTGCGGCGCCTGTACCGTCCTGATCGACAAACGCCGGGCCGTCGCCTGCCTGCAACTGGCGGTGGCGGCCGAGGGCCGGGAGATCACCACCATCGAGGGTGTCGCCCAGGGCGAGCAACTGCACCCCGTACAGCAGGCGTTCCTCGACCTCGACGGCTACCAGTGCGGATACTGCACGCCCGGCCAGATCTGCTCGGCCGTCGCGGTGATCGAGGAACACGCGGCCGGCTGGCCGAGCGCCGTCACCGGCGACATGCGCCCCGAAGCGGGGCCGCCACCGCTGACCGCCGAGGAGATCAGGGAGCGGATGAGTGGCAACCTCTGCCGCTGCGGCGCGTACGTGTCGATCGTGCAGGCGGTCGCCCGCGCGGCCGCGGCCGACGAGCGGACCGCCCGGGCCGCGCAGGACACACAGACCGTGAAGCACGAGGAGACGGTGGCATGAGGGAATTCGGATACGAGCGCGCCGTCGACGTCTCAGGCGCTCTCGCGCTGCTGGACGCCGACCTGGACGCCCGGTTCCTCGGTGGCGGCACCAACCTCGTCGACCTGATGAAGACCGGCGTCGAGCGGCCCGGCCGGCTCGTCGACGTACGCGAACTCCCGCTGGACCGGATCGAGTCGACCGAGGACGGCGGACTGCGCATCGGAGCGACCGTCACCAACAGCGACCTCGCGGCCCACCCCGACGTGCGCCGACGCTACCCGGCCCTGACCCAGGCGGTGCTGGCCGGCGCCTCCGGGCAACTGCGCAACATGGCCACCGTCGGCGGCAACCTCCTGCAGCGCACCCGCTGCGGCTACTTCACCGACGTGAGCAAGCCGTGCAACAAGCGCGTCCCCGGCAGCGGATGCCCCGCGAGGGAGGGCGAGCACCACAACCACGCGATCCTGGGCGCCTCCAACCACTGTGTGGCCACCCACCCCTCCGACCTGGGGGTGGCGCTGGCGGCCTTCGACGCCGTCGTCTCCTACGAAACGGCGGACGGGCCGGGCCGGTTGCCCTTCTCCGAGTTCTACCTGCCGGTGGGTGACACCCCGCACCTGGAGACCGCCCTGCCGCCGGGAGCACTGATCACCGGCGTCACCCTGCCGCCCGCCCCGGTGGCTGCCGGCTCCCGCTACCGAAAGGTGCGCGAGCGGGCCTCGTACGCCTTCGCGATCGGCTCGATCGCCGCCGCACTCGACGTCCGGGACGGCGCCGTACAGGAGGTACGCCTGGCCTTCGGAGCGGTCGCGTCCCGCCCGTGGCGGGCCCGCACGGCCGAACGGGCCCTGACCGGCGGGCCGGCCGACGCCGAGGCCTTCGCCGCCGCCGCGGACGCCGAACTGGCGGCCGCCAGGCCGCTGCCGCACAACGGATACAAGGTGACACTGATGCGCAACCTCGTCGTCGCCGTGCTGAGCGAACTCGCCGAGGAGGCCGCCCGATGACCACCACCACGACCGGGACCCCGGCCACGAAGAACGCCGTCGGCACCGCGCACACCCGGGTCGAGGGCCGCGACAAGGTCACCGGCGCCGCCCGCTACGCGGGAGAGATCCCCTTCGCCGAACTCGCCCACGGCTGGCTGGTGCTGTCGACGGTCACCAGGGGCCGCGTCCTCGCGGTGGAGACCGCACCGGTCCTCGGCATGCCGGGCGTCCTGACCGTCCTGCACCACGGGAACGCCCCGCGGGTCGCGAGCGACTACATCGGCCTGCTCGGTGTCCCGCCGGACCCGACCGTCGCCGTCTTCCAGAACGACCGAGTGCCGCACGCCGGCTGGCCGGTGGCGCTGGTCGTGGCCGAGACCTCCGAACAGGCCAGGGAAGCCGCCGAGGCACTGGTGGTGCGCTACGAGGAGGAACCGCACGACGTCGACTTCACCGGCGACGACCCGGACGCCCGGCCGGTGACCGGCCCGAGCGGACCGGGGGTGACGGAGAAGGGGGACCTGGAGGGCGAACTCGCCGCGTCCGCCGTCGTCCTGGACGCCGAGTACACCACGCCGCAGGAGCACCACAACGCGATGGAGCCCCACGCGGTGACGGCCCTGTGGGACGGCGGCCGGCTCGAGGTCGTGGACTCCAACCAGGGCACGATGTGGGTCGCGGACGAGCTCGCGAAGCTCTTCTCCCTCGACCCCGCCTCGGTGCGGGTGCGGTCCGAACACGTCGGCGGCGGCTTCGGCAGCAAGGGCGTCCGCGCCCACCAGGTGTCCGCCGTGATGGCGGCGACCGTCCTGTCGCGCCCCGTCCGGGTCGTCATGACACGCCGTCAGATGTTCTCGATCGCCGGCTACCGGAGCCCCACGACCCAGCGGATCAGGCTCGGTGCCGACGCCGGGGGACGGCTGCGCGCGCTGGAGCACAGCTCCCTGAGCCTCACCTCGACCGTGCACGAGTTCGTCGAGTCGAGCGCCGGTGTGGCACGGGTGATGTACGACGCCCCCGCCCACCGCACCGCCAACCGGGTCGTACGGCTCGACGTGCCCACCCCGACGTGGATGCGGGCTCCCGGAGAGGCACCCGGGTCGTTCGCGCTGGAGTCGGCGCTCGACGAGCTCGCCGAGAAGTGCGGCATCGACCCGATCGAGCTGCGCGTCCGCAACGAACCGGAGCGGGGCCCGGTGTCCGGCCTGCCGTTCAGCACCCGCAACCTGCCCGCCTGCTTCCGGGAGGGCGCCCGCAGGTTCGGCTGGGCGGACCGCGACCCGCGGCCCGGGCTGCGCCGGGACGGGCGCTGGCTGCTCGGCACCGGGACGGCGGCGGCATCCTTCTTCGCGGGAGCCGCCCCCTCCACGGCCGCCGCGACCGCGGAGGCCGACGGCACCTTCACCGTACGGATCAACGCCGCGGACATCGGAACCGGTGCGCGGACGGCGCTCACCCTGGTCGCCGCCGACTCCCTCCAGGTGCCGACCGACCGGGTGCGCGTGCGGATCGGCGACAGCGACTTCGGCCCGGCGATGATCGCCGGCGGCTCCATGGGCACCCGCTCGTGGGCCTGGGCGGTCACGGCCGCGGCCGAGGAGCTGCGGGAGCGGCTCGTCCTGAGCGACGGCATTCCGCCCGAGGGCATCACGGTGCGGTCGGACACCACCGAGGCCGTCGGAGCCCTCGCGCAGAAGGAGCGGCACTCCTTCGGGGCGCAGTTCGCCGAGGTCGCCGTGGACGTGGCCACCGGCGAGGTGCGGGTACGGCGCATGCTCGGCATCTTCGCCGCCGGCCGGATCGTCAACCCGCTCACGGCCCGCGGCCAGTTGACCGGCGGGATGATCTGGGGCATCTCCATGGCCCTGCACGAGGAGGCGGTGCGGGACCGGGCCACGGGCACCCACTACGGCGCCGACCTGGCGGGCTATCACGTCGCCACGCACGCCGACGTCCCGCTCGTCGAGGCGGACTGGGTGGACGACCCGGACCCGGACGACCCGGTCGGGTTCAAGGGCATCGGGGAGATCGGCATCGTGGGGGCCGCCGCGGCGATCGCCAACGCCGTCTGGCACGCGACCGGTGTACGCCACCGCAGCCTGCCCATCCGTCCCGACCGCGTCCTGGGGGCGGGCCCGCATGCTTGACATCGCGGGCGAGCTGAGCCGCTGGGCCGAGGAGGGCCGGGACTTCGCCGTCGCCACCGTGGTGGCCGTCGACGGCAGCGCGCCGCGCGGCCCCGGCGCCGCCCTCGCCGTCGACAGTGCGGGCACGGTCATCGGCTCGGTCTCCGGCGGCTGCGTGGAAGCGTCGGTGTACGACCTGTGCGTCCAGGCGCTCCAGGACGGCGAGACCGTCCGCGAACGGTTCGGGTACAGCGACGAGGACGCCTTCGCGGTGGGTCTGACCTGCGGCGGGGTCATCGACATCCTCGTCACGCCGGTGGACGCGCGGGCGCCCGCCCGCAGAGTGATCCGGTCGGCGCTGTCGGCCGCCGTCAGGAACGAACCGACGGCCCTCGCCCGGGTCGTCCGGGGCCCGGCCGAACTCCTGGGCAAGGCCCTGCTGGTGCACGCCGACGGCTCGTACGAGGGGTCGTACGGCAGCGGCCCGGGGCCGGACCGGACGGAGCTGGACCGGACAGCGCTGGACCGGACGGCGGCGGCCGAGGCACGGGCGATGCTGGATGCCGGACGCACCGGCACCCTCGACCTCGCGGAGGACGGGTCCCGCTGCCCCGGCGGCCTGACCCTGCTCGTCGAGTCGAGCGTGCCGCCGCCCCGCATGATCGTGTTCGGCGCGATCGACTTCGCCGCGGCGCTCGTGCGGGCCGGCAAGTTCCTCGGCTACCACGTGACGGTGTGCGACGCCCGGCCCGTCTTCGCCACCCGGGCCCGCTTCCCCGAGGCCGACGACCTCGTCGTCGACTGGCCGCACCGCTACCTGCGGCACACCGCGACCGACGCACGCACGGTCCTGTGCGTCCTCACCCACGACGCCAGGTTCGACGTGCCCCTGCTGAAGGAGGCCCTGCGGATGCCGGTCGCGTTCGTCGGGGCGATGGGGTCGCGCCGCACCCACGAGGACCGGGACCGACGCCTGCGTGAAGTCGGACTCGGTGACGACGAGTTGGCCCGGCTCAGGTCGCCGATCGGCCTCGACCTCGGCGCCCGTACGCCCGAGGAGACCGCCCTGTCCATCGCGGCGGAGATCGTCGCGGCGCGACGCGGTGGAACGGGCGTCCCGCTCACGGACTCGGGAATGCCGATCCACCGCGACACGGGACAGCGGGACGCGCCGGCGCGGGCGGCGCAGGCCGCCTGAAGGGCCGGGAGGGCGAGGGTGCAGGTGCGGAAGTGGAGAGGTGGTCCGATGACACGGGCCGCCGGGAGGCGTACGAAGGCCGCAGCGAGCCCTTGTCCGCCCCGCCCGTCCCGACCGCTCCCGGGGTGTGCCGGAATGGCCGCCGGACGCGTCGTCCCGGTGCCGCGGGCCCGCGGCGGCGGGTGAGCGGCGCCGGGGCGGCACGGTGAGCGCCGGGGGAGTCAGGCGGCCGCCCGGAAGGTGCGCAGGCGCAGGGAGTTGCCGACGACGAAGACGGAGGAGAAGGCCATGGCCGCTCCGGCGATCATCGGGTTGAGCAGACCGGCCGCGGCGAGCGGCAGGGCGGCCAGGTTGTAGGCGAAGGCCCAGAACAGGTTCGACCTGATGGTGGTGAGGGTGCGGCGCGCGAGACGGATCGCGTCGGCCGCCGCACGCAGGTCTCCCCTCACGAGGGTCAGGTCGCCTGCCTCGATCGCGGCGTCCGTCCCGGTGCCCATGGCCAGGCCCAGGTCTGCCTGCGCCAGGGCGGCCGCGTCGTTGACGCCGTCTCCGACCATCGCGACCGAACGGCCTTCGCCCTGGAGTCGCTTGACGACGTCCGCCTTGTCCTGGGGCAGCACCTCGGCGATGACGTCCTCGGGTGCGACACCGATCTCGCGCGCGACCGACAGGGCCACGGCCCGGTTGTCGCCGGTCAGCAGGATCGGGGTCAGGCCGAGCGCCCGCAGCCGTGTGATCGCCTCCGCGCTGGTCTCCTTGACCGCGTCGGCGACCTCGATGACCGCGCGTACCTCGCCGTCCCAGGCGACCGCGACGGCGGTACGACCGGCGGACTCGGCGTCGGCCCTGGCCGCTGCCAGTCCCGGCGGCAGTTCCATGGCCCACTCGCCAAGTAGACGCTCCCGGCCGACGAGGACGGCGTGGCCGTCGACGACACCCTGCACCCCGAGACCGGGAACGTTCGCGAAGTCCTCGGGCGTGGGCAGCGAACCCAGTTCGCGAAGCGCGCCCTCGGCGACGGCCCGGGCGATCGGATGCTCGGAGGCGTGCTCCAACGCGCCTGCCAGGCGCAGGACTTCGGACTCGTCGGTGTGGGCGGCGGTGTGTACGGCCAGCAGGGTCATGCGGCCGGTGGTGACGGTGCCGGTCTTGTCCAGGACGACGGTGTCGACGCGGCGGGTGGACTCCAGGACCTCGGGGCCCTTGATGAGGATGCCGAGTTGGGCGCCGCGGCCGGTGCCGACCATGAGGGCGGTGGGGGTGGCGAGTCCCAGGGCGCACGGGCAGGCGATGATCAGCACGGCGACGGCAGCGGTGAAGGCGGCTGTCAGCCCGGACCCGTTGCCCAGCCAGAAACCGAGCGTGCCCAGCGCCAGGGCGATGACGACCGGTACGAACACCGCGGAGATCCTGTCCGCGAGTCGCTGGGCCGCGGCCTTGCCGTTCTGGGCGTCCTCCACCAGCCGCGCCATCCGGGCCAGTTGGGTGTCGGCGCCGACCCGGGTCGCCTCGACGACCAGGCGGCCGCCCGCGTTGAGCGTGGCGCCGGTGACGTGGTCGCCGGAGGACACCTCCACCGGCACGGACTCACCGGTGAGCATCGAGGCGTCCACCGCCGAGGATCCCTCGACGACCGTCCCGTCGGTGGCGATCTTCTCGCCGGGGCGCACGAGGAAGCGGTCGCCGGCCACCAAGTCCTCCGTGCGTATCAGCTCCTCCCGGTCGCCCCGGAGGACGGTGACCTCCTTGGCGCCCAGTTCCAGCAGCGCCTTCAGCGCGGCACCCGCCCTGCGCTTGGAGCGCGCCTCGAAGTACCGGCCGGCCAGGATGAAGGCGGTGACTCCGGCGGCGGCCTCCAGGTAGATGTTCCCGGCGCCGTCACCGCGGGCGATGGTCAGCTCGAAGGGGTGCGTCATGCCGGGGGTGCCCGCGGTCCCGAGGAACAGGGCCCACAGCGACCACACGAAGGCCGCCGTGGTCCCCACCGAGATCAGGGTGTCCATGGTGGCCGCCCCGTGCCGGGCATTGGTGAACGCCGCCTTGTGGAACGGCCAGGCCGCGTACGTCACGACGGGTGCCGCAAGCGTCAGGGACAGCCACTGCCAGTACTCGAACTGCAGCGCCGGAACCATCGCCATCGCCACGACCGGGACGGCCAGCACCACGGCGGTGGTCAACCGCTCGCGCAGTGGCCGCAGTTCGTCGTCCGCCTCCCTCGTGGCGTCGTCGTGCCCGGGCCGTGCGGGTTCGGGGACGGGTTCGTGCGCGGTGTATCCGGTCTTCTCGACGGTGGCTATCAGGTCCTGCACCGAGACCGCGCCGGTGTGGGTGACCTTGGCCTTCTCGGTGGCGTAGTTGACGGTGGCGGTGACCCCGTCCATGCGGTTGAGCTTCTTCTCGACGCGCGCCGCGCAGGAGGCACAGGTCATGCCGCCGATGGCGAGTTCCGTCTCGGTGCCGGTCGTCGTGGTGGTCATGGCTGCTCCTCGTGGCGGGAGGTGGAGGGCCGGGCCCCGAAGCCTGGATCACTCAGGGGTACGAGCCCGGGCCCCGCCTGTACGGTGGGGACCATATACGGGGCGGGGGTATCGTCGCTCTCGACCTGTATACCCCTGGAGGGTATCCGACGCAAGTCGCGTCAGAGCCTTGACTTGATACCCCCTAGGGGTATCTTGAAGTGCATGGAGGGGCCCGCGCCATAACGCGGGCTCCCTGTCCCCAGGAGATGACCATGCAGACCGGAGTCAAGATCACCGCGTTCGCCGCCGCACTCGCCGCGACCTTCGGCACTGCCTACGGAGTGGGCCGGGGCATCGATCCCGTCGTCACGGAGGCGAAGCCCGCCGGTCACGACACCCATGCCGAGGCCCCACCCGCTCCGGAGGGGGATGGGGACCACGAGGAGCACGAGCCTGCGGGGGAGGGGCCGCAGGCCCCGGCCGGCGGACTGCAGATCTCGGAGGGCGGCTACACGCTCGACCTGAAGACTCCGCGCGTCGAGGCCGGCCGGCCCGCCGACCTGCGTTTCACCGTCCGGGACGGGACCGGCCGCGCGGTCACCTCGTACCGGCGCGAACACGAGAAGGAACTCCACCTCATCGTGGCCTCCCGTGACCTGGTCACCTACCGCCACCTTCACCCCGCCCGCGCGGCCGACGGCACCTGGAGCATCCCCGTCGAGCTGCCCCGGGCGGGCGGCTACCGGGTCTTCGCCGACTTCACCCCGGCGAAGAAGGGCGCCGAGAACCTCACCCTCGGCGCCGACCTCGCGGCCTCGGGCCCGTACGAACCGAAGAGCCTGCCCGCGCCGAGTGCCACGGCCGAGACCGGCGGGTACGAGGTCGAGCTGACGGGCGGACTGCGTCCGGGTGAGGCCGGCGAACTGGAGCTCGAGGTGTCGCGCGGTGGCAAGCCCGTCACCGACCTGCAGCCCTACCTCGGCGCCTACGGCCACCTCGTCGCCCTGCGCTCCGGAGATCTCGCCTACCTCCATGTCCACCCCAACGGGGAACCGGGCGACGGCAGGACCGAGCCGGGCCCGGGCGTCTCGTTCACCGCGACCGCGCCCAGCGCCGGCGCCTACCGCCTCTTCCTCGATTTCAAGCACAAGGGGGTGGTGCGCACCGCCGCGTTCACCGTCCACGCCGGTGACGCGGCCGACGGCGGTGGCCGGCGTGGCGAGGACGTCGGCAGCGGCTCCGGCAGCGGCTCCGACAGTCATGGGCACTGAGCCGGCGCCACCGGCGCCACCGGCGCCGTCGGGCCTGATGTGCCCTGTTCGATCCCCCGTGGGGTCTTGCCCGGCTGCCGGAAAGGCGTCACACTGGTACCGAACGAATGGTCGGTAGGGAAGCTGGTATCGATGACCACGACACACTCCGCCGAGTCGCCCCTCCCGGAGCAGTTGTTGCAGGAGCACTTCGACGCGACGATCGCGCGGGACCAGCGGATCGAGCCCCGCGACTGGATGCCCGACGGCTATCGCAGGACGCTCGTCCGGCAGATCGCGCAGCATGCGCACTCGGAGATCATCGGCATGCAGCCCGAGGGTGAGTGGATCACTCGGGCCCCGTCACTGCGCCGCAAGGCCATCCTGTTCGCGAAGGTCCAGGACGAAGCCGGGCACGGGCTGTACCTGTACTCGGCCGCCGAGACGCTGGGCGCCGACCGCGCGGACCTGACCGAGCGGCTGATCCAGGGCCGCCAGAAGTACTCGTCGATCTTCAACTACCCGACGCCGACGTTCGCCGACGTCGGCGTGATCGGCTGGTTCGTGGACGGCGCGGCGATCTGCAACCAGGTTCCGCTGTGCAGGAGTTCGTACGGCCCCTACGCGCGCGCGATGGTGCGCATCTGCAAGGAGGAGTCGTTCCACCAGCGGCAGGGCTACGAGCTGCTGCTGACCATGATGCGCGGCACCGAGGCGCAGCGGACCATGGTCCAGGAGTCGGTGGACCGCTGGTGGTGGCCCTCGCTCATGATGTTCGGCCCGCCCGACGGCGACTCGCCCAACTCGGCGGCCTCGATGGCCTGGAAGATCAAGCGGCACAGCAACGACGAGCTGCGTCAGAGGTTCGTCGACATGACGGTCCCGCAGGCCGAGAAGCTCGGCGTGACGCTCCCGGACCCGGAGCTCCGCTGGAACGAGGAGCGCGGACGCCACGACTTCGGCACCCCCGACTGGGCCGAGCTCAAGCGGGTCATCGGCGGCGACGGACCGTGCAACACCGAGCGGATGGAGCGTCGCAGGTCCGCCCACGAGGAGGGCGCCTGGGTACGGGAGGCGGCCACGGCCCACGCGGCCAAGCAGGCGCGGCGCGCGCACGGACACGAAGGAGCTGTGGCATGAGCGACTCCGCCCCGGGCGCCGGCCCGGCCACCCCTGCGGACCCGGCCCAGCCCACCACGAAGGGCGACTGGCCGCTCTACGAGGTCTTCGTGCGCGGCAAGCGCGGACTGAACCACGTCCATGTGGGCTCGCTGCACGCCGCGGACGACACGATGGCCCTCACCCACGCACGCGACCTCTACACCCGTCGCAACGAGGGCGTCTCGATCTGGGTGGTGCGCTCGGAACACATCGCCGCATCCACCCGTGACGAGAAGGACCCGTTCTTCGCGCCGAGCGCCGACAAGGTCTACCGCCATCCGACCTTCTACGACATCCCCGACGACGTCCCGCACATCTGAGGAGCAGGGCATGAGCGACGACCATGTCTACCTGTCCCTCGCCGAGGGGCACGAGGACGACACCCGCTGGGCGTACGGCACCGGCTTCGAGGACCCGCTCCACGGGGTGGACACCACCGTGCCCGCGGGCATCGATGCCGGCCTGCTGGCCGCGGACTGCGTGGCCCTCGCCGACGACGCCCTGGTGAGTGCCCAGCGGCTGGCCGAGTGGACCACCCGCGCCCCCGAGCTGGAGGAGGAGGTCGCGCTCGCCAACATCGGCCTCGACCTCCTCGGCCAGGCCCGCCTGCTGTACGCGCGCGCGGGCCAGGCCGACGGCACCGGGCGCGGCGAGGACGCGTACGCCTACTTCCGGGACGCCGAGGACTTCGGGAACGTACGCCTGGCGGAACTTCCGTGCGGGGACTTCGCGTTCTCGATCGTGCGACTGCTGGTGCTGTCCAGCTGGCGGCTCGCACACTTCGAGAAGTTGTCGTCGCATCCCGACCCCGTCCTCGCGGCCGTGGCGGCGAAGGGCGTCAAGGAGCTGACGTACCACCGGCAGTACGCGGCCGAGTGGGTCGTGCGCCTGGGCGACGGCACCGAGGAGTCGCACCGCCGCACGCGCAGGGCGATGGAGCAGGTCGCCCCGTACTTCGGCGAGTTGTTCACGGCGTACGACGTACGGGACGAGGTCGTCGCCGTCCTGCGGCAGGTCACCGAGGCCGCCGGGCTCCCCATGCCCGTGTACCGGCCGCTGCCCGGCACCGGGCGGAGCGGAGAGCACACCGAGCATCTCGCGCCGCTGCTGGCCGAGTTGCAGAGCGTGGCCCGCGCACACCCGGGGGCGACATGGTGACCGTACTGACGGGCCTGCGGCATGCCCGGCACATCGCCGAGCAGGTGCCGGACCCCGAGCTGCCGATGCTGACCCTCGCCGACCTCGGAGTGCTGCGCGCGGTCGAGGTGACCGGCGACGGGACCGTGGTCGCGAGCCTCACGCCGACCTACTCGGGCTGCCCCGCCATGGCCGAGATGCGCGCGGACGTGGCGGCACGGCTGCGCGGCGCGGGGTACGCGCGCGTCGAGATCCGTACGGTCCTCGACCCGCCGTGGACGAGCGACTGGATCACCGCGGAGGGCCGTCGCAAACTCACCGAGCACGGGATCGCACCGCCGGGCGCCGCACCCGGGCGCGCCGCCGGTCCTGTGCCCCTCGTGCTGTCGCCCGTCCGCCGCATGGTCGCGTGTCCGCGCTGCGGTTCGGCGGACACCGAGGAGACCTCCCGTTTCGCCGCCACGGCGTGCAAGGCGCTGTGGCGCTGCCGCGCCTGCCGCGAGCCGTTCGAGTACGTCAAGGAGATCTGATGGAAGGCCTGAAGGAAGAGCCGACGGGCGGTCCGAAGGGCCAGGCCGCCCCGACTTCGGGTCCCGCCCCCGTCGTGGTCCCGGCCGTGTCCGCCGCCGGGCCGGCGGTGCGTCCGCGGGTCCGCCGCCGTCCGGTCTTCCATGCCCTGCGGGTCGCCGCCGTACAGCCGCTGTGCGAGGACGCGGCCGCGGTGAGCTTCGAGATCCCCGAAGGGCTTGCGGCGGAGTTCGACTTCGCGCCCGGGCAGTCCCTGACGCTGCGGCGCGAGGTGGACGGCCGGGACGAGCGGCGCTCGTACTCCATCTGCTCGCCCGCCGGTTCGGTTCCCCGCATCGGTGTGCGCGTGGTGCCGGGTGGTCTGTTCTCGGCGTGGCTCGTGCGCGAGGTGCGCCCGGGCGACACCGTTGAGGTGATGGCCCCCACCGGCTCGTTCACGCCCGACCTCACCGCCCCTGGCCACCACGTGCTGATCGCGGCGGGCTCCGGTGTCACGCCGATGCTCTCCATCGCCGAGTCCGTCCTGGCCGCGGACCCGGGCTCGACGGTCACCCTCTTCTACGGCAACCGGCGCACGGGCACCGTGATGTTCGCCGACGAGCTGGCGGATCTGAAGGACCTGTATCCGGCCCGGTTCCAGCTCGCCCACGTGCTCTCCCGCGAACCGCGGGAGGCCGAGGTGCTGTCCGGCCGCCTCGACGCGGACCGGCTCTCGGCGCTCCTCGGCTCACTGGTCGACGTGAAGGCCGCGGACCACTGGTGGCTGTGCGGGCCGCACGGCATGGTCCTCGACGCCCAGCGGGTCCTGACCGGTCTCGGCGTCCCCGGCGACCGCGTCCACCGGGAACTGTTCTACGCCGACGACGAGCCCGTACGAGAGGTGCGTCACGAGGAGGCCGCCGTGCAGGGGCCCGTCAGCCAGGTCACCGTCACGCTCGACGGCCGCTCCACCACCTCCGCCCTGGTCAGGGAGCGGAGCATCCTCGAAGGCGCCCAGCGGACCCGCCCCGATCTGCCCTTCGCCTGCAAGGGCGGCGTCTGCGGCACCTGCCGTGCGCTGGTCACCGACGGCAAGGCAGACATGCGCCGCAACTTCGCCCTTGAGGACGCCGAGGTGGACGCGGGATACGTGCTCACGTGCCAGTCGTATCCCGTCTCCGAGACGCTGACCGTGGACTTCGACAGCTGAACGGGCCGCGGGGGGATGTCGGACCGGCACGGAGGGAGGGCCGGTTCGTCTCCGTTCGAACCGCTACTCATAAGTCAGGCTTATGAGGTCATAGATCCAGCCCGGCTACAGACTTAGGCTTGCCTTAGTTTAGGCTCCCCGGTGAGTATTCCTGATCACCGCTCGAAGGGAACCTGATCATGCCTCGCCCCCTGCGGGTAGCCATAGTCGGAGCCGGCCCCGCCGGGATCTACGCCGCCGACGCGCTGTTGAAGTCCGCAGTGGCCGCCGAGCCCGGTGTCTCCATCGACCTCTTCGAGCGGATGCCGGCCCCCTTCGGCCTGATCCGTTACGGCGTCGCCCCCGACCACCCCCGCATCAAGGGCATCATCACCGCCCTGCACCAGGTCCTCGACAAGCCGCAGATCCGCCTCT
Organism: Streptomyces sp. BV286; assembly: GCF_019090165.1. Taxonomy (GTDB): domain Bacteria; phylum Actinomycetota; class Actinomycetes; order Streptomycetales; family Streptomycetaceae; genus Streptomyces. The sequence goes on along the minus strand of NZ_JAHRIB010000142.1, from coordinate 23,599 downwards.
TCGGCAACGTCGACTACCCGGGCGACATCAACCTGGACGACCTGCGCGCCTTCTACGACGCGGTGATCTTCTCCACCGGGGCGACGGCCGACCGGGCGCTCGACATACCCGGGATCGGCCTCGAAGGCTCGTACGGCGCCGCGGACTTCGTCTCCTGGTACGACGGGCACCCGGACGTGCCGCGCACCTGGCCGCTGGAGGCCGAGAAGGTCGCCGTTCTCGGCGTCGGCAACGTCGCGCTCGACGTGGCGCGCATCCTCGCCAAGACCGCGGACGAACTGCTGCCGACCGAGATCCCGCCGAACGTCCACGAAGGGCTCAAGGCCAACAAGGCCCTGGAGGTCCACGTCTTCGGCCGTCGCGGCCCGGCGCAGGCGAAGTTCAGCCCGCTGGAACTGCGGGAGCTCGACCACTCCCCGAACATCGAGGTCATCGTCGACCCCGAGGACATCGACTACGACGACGGCTCGATCGCGACCCGGCGCGGCAACAAGCAGGCCGACATGGTCGCGAAGACCCTGGAGAACTGGGCCATCCGCGACACCGGCGACCGCCCGCACAAGCTGTTCCTGCACTTCTTCGAATCGCCCACCGAGATCCTCGGCGAGGACGGCAAGGTCGTCGGGCTGCGCACCGAGCGCACCGCCCTCGACGGCACCGGCAACGTCAAGGGCACCGGCGAGTTCAAGGACTGGGACCTCGGCGCCGTCTACCGCGCCGTCGGTTACCTGTCCGACAAGCTGCCCAAGCTGCCCTGGGACGTCGACTCGGGCACGGTCCCGGACAAGGCCGGCCGGGTGATCGAGGAGACCGGGCAGCACCTGCGGTCCACGTACGTCACCGGCTGGATCAGGCGCGGCCCGGTCGGCCTGATCGGCCACACCAAGGGCGACGCCAACGAGACGGTCGCGAGCCTCCTCGACGACCACGCGAACGGCCGTCTGCAGACGCCCGTCGCGCCGGAACCGGAGGCGGTGGACGCGTTCCTCGCCGAGCACGACGTCCGCCACACCACGTGGGACGGCTGGTACCGCCTCGACGCCGCGGAGAAGGCGCTGGGGGAGCCCCAGGGCCGCGAGCGGGTGAAGCTCGTCGAGCGCGAGGACATGCTCAAGGCGAGCGGCGCGTAGGCGCGGGAGTTTCAAGGTCGGTTCATCAGGGGCGGCCCCGCTGTGACAGCGGGGCCGCCCCTGCGTGTGCGCCCCCGGTTTCCGCTCCCGGGCCTGTGCTCGGCGACCGGCGTTCGGCGTCCGGCCACGCACCAGTCGGCGGCCGCCGTGCCCCGGCCCCCCGGCTGGACGGACAGGTCGGGCGTGGACAACTGGCGGGCCAGGATCACCGCGCACGCCCTGGCGTACAAGGGGCGTCCACCTGCTCATGCCGGCGGGGCCACCGGCTCACCCCCGCGGAGCCATCCGTGGACGGCCCGGGCCGTGAACTCGTCCTGGCCGCCCCGCAGAAGCAGTTCCGCCGTCGCGAACGCCGGGTCGTCGGCCTGCGCCGCGAGGTACGGGATCGCGACGCACCGCATCCCGGCCTCGTGCGCCGCCGCGACGCCCGGCGCGGCATCCTCGAATACCACGCACTCCCCGGGCGCCGCCCCGAGACGGCGCGCCGCTTCAAGGAACACGTCCGGAGCGGGTTTGCCGTGGGCGACCTCCTCCGCCGAGACGACGGTGTGCAGGTACGCGTCCAGGCCCGTGCCCGCCAGGATCGCCTCGATGGCCCGGCGCGAGGACCCCGAGGCCACGGCCATCGGGACTCCGTCGCCGGCCAGCAGCTCCACGAACTTCCGCATCTCGGGGTAGACCTCGGTGGACGCGCCGGCCAGTTCCAGATAGCGGCGGTTCTTGTCCGCGAGGAGCACGTCGAGCGGGGCGTCGAGGGAGTACCGCTCCTTCCACAGCGCGACCGTCTCCTGGGTGCTGATGCCCACGTACCGCTCGTGGTCGGCCCAGCTGAAGTCCGTGATGCCCTGCGCGGCGAGTGTCCGGCGTCCCGCCTCGTAGTAGTTCGGTTCACTGTCCACGAGTGTGCCGTCGAGATCGAAGATGACCGAAGTGCCGCCGAGGGTGCTCATGAGGTCCAGGATGCCCGGGTCGGCCGAGGGCACTGCGCGCGAGGTCAGCTGCGGGCGTTGAGCCCGATCGCCTCGACCAACGGCAGCACCCGCTGCGGCACCCGCTCGCGCAGCGCCACCTCGGTGCGTGTGCGGACGACACCCGGCATGCTGATCAGCGCCTGGATCACGTCCTCCAGATGCCCGTTGTCCCGGGCGACGACCCGGGTCAGCAGATCTCCGCCTCCGGTGATCGAGAACGCCTCGATGATCTCCGGCACGGCGGCCAGGGCGTCCCCCACGTCGTCGAGATGCCCCTGGGTGACCTCGATGTGGACGAACGCGAGCACCGGATGGCCCAGCGCGGCGGGGGAGAGCGTGGGCCCCGTGCCGGTGATCACTCCGTCCCGCTCCAGCCGGTCGAGCCGCGCCTGCAGCGTGCCGCGGGCGACGCCGAGGACGCGGGCGTACTCCCGCACGCTGGTGCGCGGCTGTTCGAGGAGCAGCCGGAGGATGCGGGTGTCGAGCTGGTCCACGGCCATGGTCCGTTGGCCTCCCTGCGGTCTGGGCTGATCGTTTCCGACTGTACCAATGGCTCAGTCGATCAGCTGCCTGTTGAGCCACCACCCTTCCCGTGCTTAACGTGTCGGTATTCATGGCGCCGCGAAGCGCCGGACGGCGAGGAAGCCGGACCGGACCCACGGCGCCATTCCCATGCCCTGAGAGCCACGACGGCCGCGTCGTGCGCCGACGGGTGCGACCGACGCGAGACAGGGGCGGGCTGCCGACGGTGAAGAAGATGTTCATGGCTCCGGATCCGGGCCTGGTACGGCTGCGGATCTCGCTGCGGGCGGTGCTCGGCATCGGCCTCGCGGTGACCGCGTCGGAGCTCGCCGGACTCTCACTGCCCGCCACCATCACCGGCGGCCTCACCGCACTCCTCGCACTGTTCACGGTCGGCGACCCGACCGTGCGCGGTCAGGCCCTCACCACCGCGCTGCTGCCCGCCGTCGGCTTCCCCGTCCTCGCCCTCGCGGCCGTGCTGCACGCCGTGCCGACCGCGCGCGACGCCATCTGGCTCGCGGTGGTCTTCTGCGGGGTGTACGCCCGCCGCTGGGGTCCCCGCGGCCACGCGCTCGGCATTTTCGCGTTCATGACCTTCTTCATCACCCAGTTCCTGCACGCGGTCCCCGGCCAGCTCCCGCAGCTGTACGCCGCGATGGCGTTGGCGCTGGCCGCGTCCTCGGTGGTGCGTTTCGGCGCATGGTGCATCGAGCGGCGCACTCCGGCGCCGGTCACGCCCGCCGCACCGGCCGGCCGCGGCCTCTCCCGGCCGACCACCCGTCAGGCCTTCCAGGCGACGGCCGCCTGCGCGTTCGCGATGGCGGCGGGCCAGGTCCTCTCGCACGAGCGCTGGTACTGGGCCGTCGGCACCGCCTGGTGGATCTTCGTCAACACGTCCTCACGCGGCGAGACCCTCGTACGGGGCTTCCGGCGCGTCGTCGGCACGGTCACCGGCATCGCGGCCGGGCTGCTGGTCGCGGTTCCCCTGGACGGCGCTGTGGCGCCCACGGCGGCGATCGTGGCCGTCTGCGTCTGGGGCATCTTCTACACGGCGCCGCTCTCGTACAGCTGGATGATGTTCTTCGTCACCGTGATGGCGGGCCTGCTCTACGGGCTGCTCGGTGTCCTGCACCCGGGTCTGCTGGGGCTGCGCCTCGCGGAGACCGCCGCGGGCGCGCTCGGCGCCGCGCTCGCCGTCGCGCTGATCCTGCCGGTCAGCACGCACGCGGTCACCGACCGCTGGGTGGGCCAGGCCGTGCGTGCCGTGCACGGCTGCACCGCGGCGGCGGCCCGGCGCCTCGCCGGTGATCCCACCGCTGACCCCGCGCCGTCGGCGGCGGAACTGGAGGCGATGCTCGGCCGGGTCAGGTTCGCCCTGGCCCCGCTCGTGCACCCCCTCAACCCGATCCGTGCCCGCAGGGCCCGGGCCCTGCGGGTGCTGGCCCTCCTCGACGACTGCGCCCGGGAGGCGCGGGGCCTCGCGGCCGTCGCGGCCGATCCGGACGCCTCGCACGACGCACGCCTCACCGCCGCCTGCGGGCGTGTCGAGGCGGCGGTGGAGGTCCTGGTCGGCGCGGTGCCGGAACGCGCCGTGACGGCGACCACGGGCGTGCCCAGCCACCATCCCGGCGCCGAGCAGGCCCTCGCTCACCTCCACGGCCTGGAACGCGCGCTCGCCTCCCTGGCCACGCCGCTCCGCCGCCCCTCGGCCGTGGGTGCCTGAACACTCGTTGCTCCCGCCCCCGCCGCCTGAACAGCCGCCGCGGGAATGCGAGCCGGCTGCCCTGCCGCACGGAGCCGCCGCACCGGCCGCGCGGACGGCGTACTCGGGGCACGGGCCGGTAGACCCTGAGGCTGCCGGATGTCTTGGTCCCTGCGGACCTCTGCGGACATCTGGGGTCCTCTGCGGTCCTCTGCGGCCTGCGGACCCCCGCGGACACTGCCCGTCCGTGCGTGCCGTGTGGGAGCCGTGCGCGGCGTCCCGCCCACATGCACCATCGAAGGCAGGCGTGCAGGCGTGCAGGCGTGCAGGCGTGCAGGCGTGCAGGCGTGCGGCGGGGCGGAGGAGGGTTCCCGTTTGGTCTAGGCCTTTGGCTGCTACCGTCGCCACCCAAGGACGTGCACCGAGAGGGGACGGCAGTGGCGGACGGCGGCGGACGGCAGCGACGGGCGTACATCGGCTCCTTCACGGCGGCGGGGGGCCTCGGCGTCCTCACCGCCGCCGTGGACGAGGAAACCGGCGCGCTGGCGCTGCTGAGCGCGGTGAACACCGTCGCCGACCCCTCGTACCTGGCCCTGTCGCCCGCCGGGGACATGCTCTACGCGGTCAGCGAGACGGCACAGGGCGCGGTCGCCGCCTACCGGGTGAAGGGTGACGAACCGTCCCTCGCAGGCCCGTTGGTCCCGGTCGGCGGCAGTGGACCCACACATCTGAGCCTCTTCGACGGGCACGTCCTGACCGCTAACTACGGCTCCGGCAGCGTCAGCGCCGTACCCGTACGCCACGACGGGAGCCTCGCCCCCGTCTCCGACGTGCTGAGCCACGAGGGCGCGGGCCCCCACACGCAGCGCCAGCAGGGCCCGCACGCCCACCACGTCCAGCCCGATCCGAGCCGCCGGTGGGCCGTGAGCGTCGACCTCGGTACCGACTCGGTGCGGGTGTGCGCCCTGCGCAACGGTGCGCTCGCGCTGCACCGGGAGGTCGCGCTGCGGCCCGGCTCGGGGCCCCGCCACCTGGCGTTCCACCCGGACGGCGAACGCGCCTACGTCCTCAACGAACTCACACCGACCGTCACGTCCTGCCGCTGGGACGCCGTCAAGGGCGCGCTGAGGCCGGTCGGTGAGACGCCCGTGCTGCCCGACCTCCCGGACGGCGACGCCTACCCCTCCGGCATCGTCGTGTCGCCCGACGGCCGCTTCGTGTGGACCGCCACGCGCGGCCAGGACGTGATCTCCGTGCTCGTGCCCGGCGCGGCCGACGAAGGGCTGCGGCTGGCCGCCACCGTGTCGTGCGGCGGCACCTGGCCGAGGGCGCTCGCACTCGACCCGGCGGGCCGCTTCCTGTACGTGGCGAACGAGCGCTCGGGAAACGTCACGTGGTTCGTGGTGGACCCCGATACGGGTGTGCCACAGCGAGGAGGGTCGGTCAGGGCGCCCGCGGCGTCCTGCGTGGTGCTCGACCAGGGGTGACTCGAGCAGGCCCCCGGTCCGCGCGGTTCGGCTCCGGCCGCCGGAAACCCCGAAGGGCCCGGCTCCGGAGACGGAGCGGGCCCTTCGGGGTTGGTGCGGGGATGCGGGACCTGCCGGTCAGCGGACCGGCGCGCCCTGCGGCTGCGGCGGCGCGATGCCGAGAGCCGTCGTGTACTTGGCGAGCGCCAGCTTGCCGATCGCCGGGTACGGGCCCAGCGCCTCGGCGGCGGAGCAGCCCGCCTCCTTCGCGGCGTCCTCGAGCAGTCCCGGGTCGAGCTCGGGGCCGATCAGGTACGGCGCGAGCGCCAGGTGCTGGGAGCCCGAGGAACGCAGCTGCTCCGCGATGGCCGCGATCGAGCCCTCCTCGTCCAGCGCCGCCGCCATCACGGGCACGGCGAGCCTGGCGGCGAGCAGCATGCCCGTGATCCCGGCCGCCTGCACGGCCTCGCTGCCGCCCACGGACGCCAGGATGATGCCGTCCGCGGCCGTCGCCACGGTGAAGAGCCGGGCGCGGTCGGCGCGCGCCAGGCCCGCCTCGGACAGGCGCACGTGCAGTGCCTCGGCGAGCAGCGGGTGCGGGCCGAGCACATCGGTCAGCTCGGCCGCGACACGGCTGTCCATGACGGCCTGGCGGACGCGGCGCAGCAGCGCGCTGTCCGGACCGGCCAGCAGCGGCACGACCACGGCGACGGGGCCGTCCGGCTCCACCACGTCCACACCGGCCGCGCGGGCCTGCTCGAAGCGGGCGGTACGCTCCTCGGCGGCGTACGCGAGGATCGACTGGAGGGTGGGGAACTCACCGTCGTCCCCCTCGAGGTAGCCGATCCGGGCGTCGAGGCCGGGCAGCTCGGAGCGCGCGATGCTCACGACCTCCTCGACGAGGCTGCGGGTCGCGGCGCTGGGCAGGCCCGGCACCGCGAGGACGAGCGCGGGCGCGCCCTCGGGAGCCGCCAAGGGCTCCGGTCGGCGGTGCCGACCGGGCTGGCGGGGTCGCGGCATTCGTACTGGCAGGCCGGACGCGGGCCCAGTGGGGGAGCTCATGGCGCCGAATGTTACTGGTTTCCTGGGCTCCCCTGTTCGGGGAGGGTGCAGGTGAGCGGTATCCGTCCGGTTTTGTCTGATGAGTTCCGTACGGATTGATCTCACTGGTTATCCGTGGATCACGGTGAACTGTCCTGCGAACGACGGTCCGTGCCGTCCCTCACGACGTACAGCATGCTGTCGTCGCGCGGCAGCGTCAGCCGGTCCTCGGCCAGTTCGGCGGCGATGCCGACGGCGCCGTCGAGCGGGTCACCAGCGGGCGGCACCAGCCGCGCGTGCGGCAGCCGGTCCGCCAGCGCGGCCCACAGCGGTACGAGCAGCGGGTCACCCAGTTTGAACAGCCCGCCCGTGAGGGCGAGGCGGACCTCTGCCGGTGCCTGGCCGGCCCCTTCGGACCCCGCCGGGGGAACATCTGTCCCGGTGGGGCACACGGCGGCGGCCGAGTCGGCGATGTGCCGGGCCGCGGCGGCCAGGATGCCGGCCGCCGTCGGGTCGCCGCCGTCGGCGCAGGCGGCCACCTCGGGCGCGAAGGACGCGAGCACGGCCGGACGGTCCGGGCGCGGGTAGAGCTGTCCCGGGACCGCCGTCGCCGAGCCGAACACCGCCTCGGCGCGCGCCAGGAGCGGGGCCGATCCTCCGGGGCGCCCGTCGTAGGCGCGCAACGCGGCGTCCAGGCCCGCCTGGCCGATCCAGGCTCCGCTGCCGCTGTCACCGAGGAGATGACCCCAGCCGTCCGCCCTGCGCCAGCCACGCAGGTCCGTGCCGATGGCGATCATCCCGGTACCGGCCGCGACGACCGCGCCCACACGCTGCCCGAGGGCACCCGTGTACGCGGCGACGGCGTCGGCGACCAGGGCCAGCCGCCGCACGCCGAGTTCACGGGCCAGCCCTGTGGGCAGGTCGGCGCGCAGAGAGTCGCCCAGAGTGGAGAGGCCGGCGGCGCCGACGGCGACGGCGCGCAGTGTCCCCACCCCGGCGTCGTCCATCAGCCGACGGGCCATCGGCACCAGTTGCTCCAGCAGATGCCCGGCGTCGATGCCGCGCGGCCCGGTGCGCACCGGCACCCTGGACGTGAGTGGTGCCGTGACACCGCCTCCGTCGACGGACAGGACGACCCGCAGCCCGGACCCGCCGGAGTCCACACCGAGCACGCCCGACCCGTCTGCGGGAGGGGTCACGGCAGCCGCCAGTCCACGGGGTCGCCGCCCTGTTGGGTCAGCAGGTCGTTGGCCCGGCTGAAGGGCCGCGAGCCGAAGAAGCCGCGGTCCGCCGACATGGGTGACGGATGCGCCGACTCGACCGAGGGCAGGTCGCCCAGCAGCGGGCGGGCGTTGCGGGCGTCGCGGCCCCACAGGATCGACACGAGAGGGCGTCCCCGCGTGGCCAGCGCCCGTATCGCCTGCTCGGTGACCTCTTCCCAGCCCTTACCGCGGTGCGCGGCCGGACGCCGCGGCGCCGTGGTGAGCGCCCTGTTGAGCAACAGCACGCCCTGCTGGGTCCAGGGGGTCAGATCACCGTTCGACGGCGGGGGAAGTCCCAGGTCGGTGCTCAGCTCCCGGTAGATGTTGATGAGACTGCCGGGCAGCGGCCGCACCTCGGGCGCGACCGAGAACGACAGTCCCACCGCGTGTCCCGGTGTCGGATAGGGGTCCTGGCCGACGATGAGGACCCGGACGTCGTCGAAGGGCTGTTGGAAGGCGCGGAGAACGTTCGGGCCCGCCGGGAGATAGGTGCGTCCCGCGGCGATCTCCGCGCGCAGGAAGTCCCCCATCTCCGCGACCCGTCCGGCCACGGGTTCAAGGGCCTTGGCCCAGCCCGGTTCGACGATTTCATTCAACGGTCGTGGTGCCACGGCGTCACCCTACTGCCGTACACGGGCGGTCGATCAACCGGAGGGCACCGTACGGCCCGAGGTGGTATGCGCGGTGCCTGTCACGGCTGTTGACGCTCAGGCAGGTGACGCGGTTCGCGCGGGCACCGGGGACCGGCGGGGTGCCGGCGGCCGGTCGCGGGCGGGAGCTCAACCGATCACCGCGGCCCGGACACAGAGCACGTCCGGCAGATGGGACGCCAGCTGCTGCCAGCTGTCGCCGTCGTCGGCCGACGCGAACAACTCGCCGTTGCGGTTGCCGAAGTACACGCCCGCCGGGTCGGCGTCGTCCGTGCACAGTGCGTCGCGGAGGACCGTTCCGTAGTGGTCCTCCTGCGGCAGGCCCGCCGAGAGCGGCTCCCAGCTCTTGCCGGCGTCCGACGTGCGGAAGACGCGGCAGCGGCGGTCCGCCGGGATGCGGTCCGAGTCGGCGTTGATGGGGAAGACGTACGCGGTGTCCCCACGGTGCGGATGTGCGGCCGCGGCGAAGCCGAACGTGGACGGCAGGCCTTCGCCGATGTCGGTCCAGTGTGTCCCCGCGTCGTCGCTGCGGTACACGCCCCAGTGATTCTGGAGGTAGAGACGGTCCGGTGTCGCCGCGTCCCGTGCGACCTTGTGGACGCACTGGCCGAACTCCGGGTCGGGATCGGGCAGGAACACCGCCGAGACACCGGAGTTGGACGGCTCCCAGCTCTCCCCGCCGTCCCTCGTGCGGAAGACACCGGCAGTGGAGACGGCGACCGTCATCGCACGCGGGTCGCGGGCGTCGGTCAGGATCGTGTGCATACCCTCACCGCCGCCGCCCGGGACCCAGCGCGAGCGGGTGGGGTGCTCCCAGAGCGGGCGGACGAGCTCGAAGGACTCGCCCCGGTCCGTCGAGCGCCACAGCGCGGCCGGCTCCGTGCCCGCGAACACCACGTCCGGTTCGGCCGCCGAGGGGTGGAGCTGCCAGACCCGCTCCAGCGAAGCCCCCGTGTCCTGGGGGAACTTGACGGCGGCCTTCGCCGGTTCGGTCCAGGTACGGCCCAGGTCGTCGGAGTGGAACACGGACGGACCCCAGTGCGCGCTGTCGCCGCCGACGAGAAGCCGCGGGACGTCGGTCCGGGTGTCGACGGCGATCGAGTACACCGCCTGCGCGTTGAAATACGGGCTGTCGTCGAACTCCCAGGCGCCACCGCGCCGCCGCCCGATGAACAGTCCCTTGCGTGTGCCCACCGCGAGCAGTACCTCGGCCATGCCGCCACCTCCGGACGTCGTTGTCTCAGGTACGGGCCAGTCTGCACCCAGGCACTGACAGTCACCCCTGGACGTCATATCGGTGCAGGTCAGGGCGCTTTTCGCGGAGTGTCGGCGATGTGGGGAACATCTCGTGAGCATCGAGGCCGCCGCTCCCGTATGGGAGGGCATCCCGTGTGCGTGAGGAGAGGGGCCTGCGATGGCGTTACGTGGTCCGAGGGCGCTGCTGTGGCGTTGGTGGCCCAACCCTCTGCGGCGCAGGAGCGACAAGTTAGAGGCCTGGACCGTGCTCGCCGTGTGGCTCCTCGCCCTGCTCGCCGGGACGCTCGCGGGCCTGGCCGCGACGCGGTCGGTCGAGCACAGCCTCGCCCGGGAGCGCGTCGAGTGGCGCCCCGTGCTCGCCCAGCTCACCGAGCGCGCGCCCGGCACGGCCTCCGGTCCCGAGCGGGTGTGGGCCGAGGTGCGCTGGTCCGCCGCCGACGGCACCACGCACCAAGGGCAGACCCGGGTCGAGCCGGGCAGCACGGCGGGCACCCCGGTCAGGGTGTGGACCGACCCCGAGGGCCGCCTCGTCACCCGACCCGTCACGGAGGCCCAGGCGAGCCTGCGGGCCGGACTGATCGGAACATTGCTGGGTGTGATCGCGGCGGCCGTGCCCCTCGCGGGCGGGCGGCTGGTCCGGGGCCGTATGGAGCGGCGGCGGCTGGACCAGTGGGACGCGGAGTGGGCGCGGGTCGGTCCGCAGTGGGGGTGGAAGACCGGCTGAGGTGACCGGCCGAAGCCGATGAGGAAACGATTCGGCTCGAGGGTCTCCTCTCGGGCACGGAGTGCGCCGTGTCCGTGGCCCGGTCCGCGCCCGTGAAAGGATCGACGGGTTCACCGGAGGGGCACCCAGCGGCGGAGGACGAGCGGGCGATGCACTCGGACCACCAGGACAAGGGTGCGCTGGACGAGGCCGCGTCGGTCTTCGTCGGCGTACGGCGGCAGCTCTTCGGCATCGCCTACCGGATGCTCGGCAGCGCGGTGGAGGCCGAGGACGTGGTTCAGGAGGCCTGGCTGCGCTGGCAGTCGACGGACCGGACGGTCGTGGCGGACCCGCCCGCCTATCTGGCCACCGTGGTGACGCGCCTCGCGATCAACGTCGCCCGGTCCGCGCGGGTGCGCCGCGAGACGTACATCGGTCCCTGGCTCCCCGAACCCGTGGACACGAGCGCCGATCCGCAGCTGGGGGCCGAACGCGGCGAGGCGCTGGAGCTCGCTGTGCTCCATCTGCTGGAGAAACTGACGCCGACGGAGCGGGCGGCGTACGTCCTGCGCGAGGCCTTCGACTACCCGTACGAGCAGATCGCGGCCATCGTCGAAACGGGCCTGGCCAACGCCCGGCAGCTGGTCAGCCGGGCGCGCAGGCGGCTCGCCGCCGAGCGGCGCGAGCCGGTGGACGCGGGCGAGCACCGGCGTCTGTTCGAGGTCTTCCTGTCGGCCGCGAGGACCGGCGATCTCGCGGCGCTCGAAGAGCTCCTCGCCGACGACGCCGTCAGCTACTCGGACGGCGGGGGAGTGCGTGGCGCGTCGAGGATCGCGGTGTCCGGCGGTGCCCGGGTGGCCAGGTACCTGGTGGCCTTCACGCCGAGGTTCTGGCCCGGAGCCGGGATCGAATGGACGGAGGCGAACGGCCGGCCCGCCGTGCTCGTCTCGCACGAGGGGCGCGCCACCGCTCTGCTGTCCCTCGACGTGTCCGCGCAGGGAATCGACCGGATCATGTGGGTGATGAACCCCGTCAAGCTCGACGGGTACGTCCGGTCGCTCCCGGGATCACGCGGAGCCTCGTAGGAGGCGGCGACCCGAGGAGACGAGCCGGGCTGTCACAAACCCGGACCCTGTCCGGTCTACCCGGTCAGCAGGTCCGAGTCCGTCGGACCGAACCGGAAAGGTCGCACCATGAAGATCGTAGTGATCGGCGGTACGGGGCTCATCGGGTCGAAGCTCGTCGCCAGGCTCGGGGCGGACGGCCACGAGGTGCTCCCCGCCTCCCCGAACACGGGCGTCAACAGCATCACCGGAGAGGGCCTGGACGACGCCCTGAAGGGCGCCGCGGTCGTCGTCGACGTGTCCAACTCGCCCTCCTTCGAGGACAGCGCGGTCCTGGAGTTCTTCCGTACGTCCACCGCCAACCTCGTCGCGGCCGAGGCGGCGGCCGGCGTGGGACACCACGTCGCCCTGTCCGTCGTGGGGAGCGAACAGCTGCCCGCCTCGGGCTACCTGCGTGCCAAGGTCGCCCAGGAGGAACTGATCAAGGCCTCCGGCATCCCGTACTCCATCGTCCGCGCCACACAGTTCTTCGAGTTCGCGAAGGGCATCGCCGCCGGGGCCACCGAGGGCGGCACGGTCCGGCTGCCCTCCTCGCTCGTCCAGCCGCTCGCCTCCGACGACGTGGTCGCGGCGGTCGCCCTGGCCGCCGCGGGGGATCCGCTGAACGGCACCACCGAGGTGGGAGGCCCCGAGGAGATCCGCCTCGACGAGTTCGTCCGCAGGGGCCTGGCGGCCGAGGAGGACCCGAGGGAGGTCGTCACCGACGAGTCCGTCGGCTACTTCGGCGCGCACCCCGCGGGGCGCGAGCTTCTCCCCGGCCCGGGCGCCCACCTCGCCGGGACCAGCTTCGCCGACTGGCTCGAACGGCGGTAGCGGCCTCCGCGGCGCCGCTCAGACAGAGCGGTGGTACTGGTCCGGCACGTGCACGTCGCCCCCGAGCTCGCGGGCCGCGTGCCGGGCCCAGGAGGGGTTGCGCAGCAGTTCCCGACCGAGCAGCACGGCGTCCGCCTCGCCGTTGGCGACGATCTTCTCGGCCTGCTCGACATCGGTGATGAGACCGACGGCGGCGACCGCCATGGACGTCTCGTCCTTGACGCGTGCGGCGAAGGGGACCTGGTAGCCGGGCTCGAGGGGGATGCGTACGCCGGACGCGTTGCCGCCCGAGGACACGTCGATCAGGTCGACACCGTGGGCGGTCAGTTCGGCGGCGAAGCGGACCGTGTCGTCGGCCGTCCAGCCGTTCTCCTCCAGCCAGTCGGTGGCCGAGATGCGGAAGAACAGCGGCTTGTCCTCGGGCCACACCTCACGCACGGCGTCCACGACCTCCAGGGCGAGGCGCACCCGGTTCTCGTACGAGCCGCCGTACGCGTCCGTGCGCCGGTTGGAGTGCGGCGAGAGGAACTCCCCGATCAGGTAGCCGTGGGCGCCATGGATCTCGGCGACCTCGAAACCGGCCTCCAGCGCGCGCCGCGCGGCGTCGGCGAACTGCCCGACGACCTCGCGGATGCCGTCCACCGTCAGCTCGGTCGGCACGGGGTGGTTCTCGTCGAAGGCGAGCGGGCTCGGACCGACCGGCTGCCAGCCGTGGCTGTCGGCACCGACCGGCGCGCCGCCCATCCAGGGACGGTCGGTCGAGGCCTTGCGGCCGGCGTGGGCGAGCTGGATCGCGGGGACGGTGCCCTGGGACACCAGGAAGCGCGTGATCCGTCGGAACGCCTCGGTCTGGGTGTCGTTCCAGAGGCCCAGGTCGTAGGGCGAGATCCGGCCCTCGGGGCTGACCGCCGTGGCCTCGACGATGATCAGGCCGGTGCCGCCCGCGGCACGGGCCGCGTAGTGGGCGAAGTGCCAGTCGTTGGGGACGCCCGTCGACGGGCCCTGCGGCGCGGCCGAGTACTGGCACATCGGCGGCATCCAGACCCGGTTCGGGACGGTCAGCTCGCGCAGGGTGTAAGGCTCGAAGAGGGCGCTCACGGCGGACTCCAATCTTGGCGGGGCTCCGTTGACTACTCGTACGATAGGCATCGTAGTACGGCGGATGTCAAACTACGAGAGTTCTCGTACAATGAAAATCTCCGGAGGAACCACCGGACCCGACGGACTGGAGCCGCCGTGACGACCGCCGCCCCGACCAGCAGCAGCCGCGACCTACCGCACCCCGGGCGCGGGGAGATCCGGCTCGAAGCCGTACTCCACGCGTTCTCCGACCCGATGCGGCTCCTGGTCGTGCGAGAGCTCGCCGCCGATGCCGGTGAACTGTCCTGCTCGCACTTCGACCTGCCCGTCACCAAGTCCACGACCACGCACCACTTCAGGGTGCTCCGCGAGGCGGGCGTGATCCGCCAGGTCTACCGGGGTACCGCCAAGATGAACGGGCTGCGGCGGGACGACCTGGACGACCTCTTCCCGGGGCTTCTCGACAGCGTCCTCGACGCCGCCACCCGGCAGGCCGTCCGCCTCGGCGGAAGCTGAACCGCCTTTCGGGGGAAGGCGCCTGACGGAGCGTCAGGCGCAGGGCTCCTCACCGGCCGTGCTCGGCTGCTTCCCGTAGTGCCTGCCAGTCGGGGAGCTTGACCACGCCCCGGCCGAGCGAGGCGCCGAGTTCCGCCTCCGCCCGTTCGATCGCCTGCCATCCCGCCCATTCGACGGGGCGCAGGCCCTCCGCCCTCAGCGCGGCGAGCGGATCCGTCGGCACCTCGCGGCGTACGAGTACGGGTGCGTCCGCCAGGAGCGAGGTCACCGTCTCCTTCGCGCAGGGCCGGTTGGTGCCGATGACTCCCGTCGGGCCGCGCTTGATCCAGCCGGCCACGTACTCGCCGGGGGACACCGATCCGTCGCGCAGGACGCGGCCCGCGAGATGGGGCACCGTGCCGCGGGCCGCGTCGAAGGGCAGACCCTCCAGCGGTACGCCGCGGTAGCCGACCGAGCGCAGGACCAACTGGGCCTCGATGTCCTCGTGTTCACCCGTGCCCGCCACGCCGCCGCGGCCGTCCGGGAGCGTCCGCTCGAAGCGGACGGCGCGCACACGCCCTGTCTCACCCGGGAGCAGCGCGACCGGCCGCAGGAAGAAGCGGAGCCGGATCCGCCGGGAGCCGCCGGCCGGCGGCCGCTCGGCCCACCCGCGCAGCACCTCGATGTTGCGCCGCTGTGCGGCAGGCAGGGCGGACGGATCCAGGTACGCCGGATCGAGCGCCAGTTCGGCGGGATCCACGACGACGTCGGTGTCCGGCAGACCGCCGAGCTCCCGCAGCTCCTTGGTGGTGAAGCGGGCCTGCGAGGGGCCGCGCCGCCCCACCATCCGGATCTCCCGCACCAGGCTGCCGGACAGTGCGTCGAACGCCGCCTGGGGCATGTCCGTCGGACTCAGCTCCGCGGCGCCGCGGGCCAGCATCCGGGTCACGTCCACCGCCACGTTCCCCACGCCGATGACGACCGCCGCCCGCGCGCCGAGCACGAAACCGTCGGACACGACGTCCGGATGCGCGCTGTACCAGGACACGAAGTCGGTCGCCGACCAACTGCCCGGCAGGTCCTCCCCGGGCACGCCGAGATGCCGGTCGGTGGCGGCGCCCACGCAGTACACGACCGCGTGGTAGAGCTCCCTCAGCCGAGCGGCCGGCAGCCCGTCCGGGCCGACCCGGACACCGCCGAGGAACCGCACCCGCTCGTGCTCCAGGATCGTACGCAGCGTGCCCTGCAGCGACTTGATCTTCTCGTGGTCGGGCGCCACGCCGTAGCGCACCAGACCGTACGGGCACGGCAGCCGGTCCAGGACGTCGACCCTCACCCCGGGCACCTGCTCCTGCTGGACAAGACCCTGCGCGGCGTACACCCCACTCGGCCCCGAGCCGATGACGGCGACCTGCAGCACGGCACAACCCCTTCCCCGAGGAGAACGAGGAGTTCGCTGGTGCTTCCAGCATCGCACCGCACGGCCCGTCGGGGGAGGGCCACAACCGGGCGCTTGCGCCGACGGTGTGCCGCGGCGGCCCCCCGAGCGCGCCTGTCCGCAAAGATCTGATCATGCGGTTACGTTGCGTATGTGCTGGAACCATCCTTTCTTAATCTTTCCGATCGTGATGAGCCGGACGGGGCGGTGTCCGTACGACCTGCCTGGAAAGTGCGGGAGAACGGCACCGCGACGACGTGGTGCACCGTCCGGCTCGCCTTCGACGACGGTGCCGGAGTCGACCTGCTCGCGGCGGTGTGCGAGGGATGCGTCGCCATCGAGGACGTACGCGCCCGGCCCGCGCTCTCGCTCGACGACCTCGCGGTGCTCCCCGACTGGATCGAGGGCCCGCTCCTGGAGGCGTGCGGGGGCGCGGCCGGAGCGCCGGGCGACGACACGTCCGACGAGGGGAGTCCCGACAAGCGGCACGCGCGCCCTGCGCGGCCGCGCGGCGTGGAGGGCCTGCGCCTCGTCGCCGCAGAGTATTCCGAGGCTCAGCGGGCGGGGCGGGATCCGGTGCTCGCGGTGATGGCCGCGACCGGGCACAGCCGTCGGCGCGCGCTCGGACTGATCGCCGGGGCGCGGGACGCGGGTCTTCTCGCGCCCCGCCACGCCCGCCGCTGACGGAGCGGCGCGTCACATCTCGCGCATCCGGCTGATCTCGGACGTCTGCTGGGCGATCACGTCGTCGGCCATCTCGCCGATCTGGATGTTGTTGCCCTGCGAGAGGACGTCCGTGGCCATGGTGACCGCCCCGTTGTGGTGGGTGATCATCAGCTTCAGGAAGAGCTCGTCGAACGCCGTGCCCTTCGCCGCGCGCAGGTTCTTGAGCTGCGGACCGGTCGCCATGCCCGGCATCAGGTCGTGGGTGTGGCTCTTGCCCTTCTTGGCGCCGCCGTGGTTCTTGAGCCAGGCCTCCATCGTCTCGATCTCCGGGCCCTGGGCGGCCGAGATCCGCTCCGCGAGCCGCTTCACCCGGGTCGACGCGGCGCGTTTCGGGACGAGTTCGGTCATCTCCAGCGCCTGGGTGTGATGCACGATCATCATCCGGGCGTAGTCCGTGTCCGCCGAGTTGGGCGTGTCGTCGTCGGAGCGCTGCTCCGCGGCGTCCGCGGCGGAGAGCGTCTCGGCGGCCTCACCCGGCTTGCCGGGGGCGATCACGGAAGGGCCCGTTCCCGACGCGGACTTGGTGTCGTCGTCCGAGCCCGTGCAACCGCCGAGCGTGAGGACGACGGCCGTCACGGACGCCGTGATCAGACGGCGGGGCGTACGGCGAGCGAGCACAGTGACCTCCTGCGGCACATGAATCGGCTGACACCTCGTGAGTGTTGATGACCGTCCTAACATGCTTCCGAACACCGCTGATCAAAAACATTCATTACGAATGCGTTGCCGTCTGTTGATCTGTGCATGATGAAGACGATACTGCGGAGGTACCTGGACCGTTCGACTGTGAACGGCTACAAGGGAGGACGCAGTGACCCTGTTGAACAACCACCGAACGCGGCGCAGACGTCTCGGAGTTGCCGCCACCGCGGCCGGACTTCTGGCCGCCCTGCTGACAGCCGGTCCGGCGGTCGCGACCCCTGACCCCGGGGACGCGCCGGTGACGTCGGAGAAGGTCTCCAAGGGCGAGGCCGCCGAGGCCAGGGCGGCGATCGCGAAGGGCGAGATACCCGGGCAGGACGAGATCGTCCACTCGGCCAACATCGAGCACCTCGCGAACATCCCCAAGGACGCGCTGCCCGGCACCAATTCGGACCTCGCCTTCCAGGGCAGGTACGCGTTCGCCGGCAACTACGACGGCTTCCGCATCTTCGACATCAGCAACCCGAAGTCCCCGAAGACGGTCTCGCAGGTGCTCTGCCCGGGCTCGCAGAACGACATCTCCGTCTCCGGTGACCTGCTCTTCCTCTCCACCGACTCCTCGCGCAGCGACAACTCCTGCAGCAGCACCACGCAGCCCGCGAGCGAGAAGTCGTCGTGGGAGGGCATGAAGGTCTTCGACATCAGCGACAAGAAGAACCCGAAGTACGTCGCTGCCGTCGAGACGGCCTGCGGCTCCCACACCCACACGCTGGTGCCGGAGCGCAAGAACGTCTACGTGTACGTCTCCTCGTACTCGCCGAGCACCGCGTTCCCCGACTGCCAGCCGCCGCACGACGGCATCTCGGTCATCAAGGTCCCGCGCAAGGCTCCGCAGAAGGCGGCGGTGGTCAACTTCCCCGTCCTGTTCCCCGGTGACGGAGCGGACGGCGGCGGCAACCCGGGCGGGCCCACCAACCCGGGCGTCTCCAAGACCACGGGCTGCCACGACATCACCGTGCTGCCCTCCCGGGACCTCGCCGCCGGCGCCTGCATGGGCGACGGCATCCTCTTCTCCATCAAGGACCCGGAGAACCCGAAGATCATCGACCAGGTCCAGGACAACGTGAACTTCGCGTTCTGGCACTCGGCGAGCTTCAACCAGAAGGCCAACAAGGTCGTCTTCACCGACGAGCTGGGCGGCGGCGGGGCGGCCACCTGCAACGCGACCGTCGGTCCGAACCGCGGCGCGGACGGCATCTACGACATCGTCGGCAAGGGCGACAAGCGCAAGCTCGTCTTCAAGAGCTACTTCAAGATCCCCCGTCACCAGGCGGACACCGAGAACTGCGTGGCCCACAACGGCTCGCTGATCCCGGTCAAGGGCAAGGACATCATGGTCCAGGCCTGGTACCAGGGCGGCATCTCCGTCTGGGACTTCACGAACTCCTCGAAGCCGAAGGAGATCGCCTTCTTCGAGCGCGGCCCGCTGAGCACCACGACCATGGTCGGCGGTGGCTCCTGGTCCGCGTACTACTACAACGGCTACATCTACTCGAACGACATGGTCAAGGGCTTCGACGTCCTGAAGATCAACGACCGTCGTACGGACCCGGCGAAGTGGAACCGTCAGCGCGAGCTGAACGTCCAGACGCAGCCGGACTACTTCGACTGACCGGCCCCGTCCGCCTCACGACTGCGCTCCTGACCGTCACCGTGGCCCGCCTCGCGGCTCTCGGGAGCGAAGAACCGTGAGACGTCCTCGCGGTACGTCCCGTCGGGTGCTTCGGCGCCCGGCGGGGCACCCCGCTCCCAGTCGAGCCCGTACCGCCGGAACAGCTCGGCCCGCAGCACCGGCAACGGCATCGCGGCCCCGGGCACCAGAGCGGTGTAGACCGAACCCATCAGCAGCGCCCGCAGCATGGGGTAGTCGACGGCGGCGTCAGGCGAGCCGTAGCGGGCCATCGTGTCGCTGAGCAGTTCCGCCAGGCGCCGCTGCTCCGGACACTGCTTGAACCCCTCGCCCTGCAGGATGCCCGCCATGTGCTGGCGCATCAGCACGGGGTGGTCGCGGGTGAGTCCCAGGATCGCGTCGATGGCCCGGGCCATGCGCTCCCTGCCGTCCTCGGTGCGCGGCTCGCGCTCCAGGGCCTCCTCCAGCGTGCGGTGCATCAACCGGTGCACGGCGGACTGGACGAGCAGACGCTTGCCGGGGAAGTAGTACGAGACGAGACCCCGGGCGGAACCCGCGCGGTCCGCGATGTCGCCCAGCGTCGTGGCGTCGTACCCCCGCTCGCCGACGAGCTCGAGCGCCGCCTGCAGGAGCCTCTCCCGGGAACGCCGCCGCAACTCTTCATTGACCGAGGCGCTGCGAGGGGACATCCTATGTACTCCTGCGTTGACTGGCTGCCAGCCAACTATACTCAACGCGTCCGGACCGGCTCCTTCAGGGGCCTTGTCCGGGCTGCCGTCCGCTCGGGGCGACGCGGGGGAT
The DNA here is from genome assembly GCF_019090165.1 of Streptomyces sp. BV286. GTDB lineage: Bacteria > Actinomycetota > Actinomycetes > Streptomycetales > Streptomycetaceae > Streptomyces. Next base: position 4,086 of record NZ_JAHRIB010000142.1, on the reverse strand, counting down.
CGTCCCGGGCGGACGGGAAGGACGTGTCCCGTCCCTGTGACCGGGTGCCGGTCGAGCGGGACGGGGCACAGACGCACGGGGCCGCGGACGCCACGTACGCCGGATGCCGGAACCGGTGCTTCTTCAGCGCCCCGACGCCGCGCACCGCACCCAGCCGCTACCGATCGCCCGGCGCCGACCTGCCCAGGGCCGGCCACCTCGACCTGCTGGACCCGAGGGACGGACGCGTCCTCAGCGGATCAGCTCCAGCACGGCCCGCAGGGCGTCCGGCCGCTCCGTCACCGGGAGATGGTCGACGAAGTGCACTCGGCACCCCAGGGCCGCCGCCCCGCCGTCGGCGCGCCGGTCGTCGCCCACCATGAGCGTCTCGCGCGGATCCGCCCCGAGCGCGTCGCACGCGGTCGCGAAGAGCCGGGGGTCGGGCTTCTGGATGCCGTGCTCGTACGACAGGACGTAGGCGCCGACGTACGGGTCGAGGCCGTACTCGCGGAACACGGGCCGCGGATCCCAGCCGATGTTGCTGACCACGCCGACGGCCACACCGCGCTCATGGAGTGTGCGCAGCACCTCGGCCGCGTCGGAGTACGGCCGCCAGGCCGCCGGCGTCATGTGCCGGTCGTACAGCGCGTCGTGGAGCCCCGGAAGGGGCAGCGCCACCCGACGGGAGGCCCCGGTGTACGCGGCCCGGTGCAGCTCGGCGCTCTGGTCCCGGACGGCCCACAGCGCGGTCAACTCGTCCGGAACCGGTACCGGATCCGACGAACAGGCCCCGCCGGGCAGCGCACCCGCCGCCTCCAGCTCCTTCGCCGTCCGGAGCAACTCCTGCTCGGACAGGGACACTTCGGCATCGGCCAGTACGGCGCGCAGCCAGGACTCGGTGGATTCGATCCGGAAGAGCGTCCCGGAGAAGTCGAACAGCACGGCAGTCATGCGGGGACCCTACCGGCCGGTCCGTCCGGCCAGTGTGTGCTGCCGGGCCGTCGGGCAGCGCAGGCGCGTACCGTCAGCGCAGTTCGGCGGTGCCCCGGAACCGCGCGTACGTGGCCACGGCGAGCGCCACCGCCAGCGCGCCCAGGAGCCAGCCGCCGAGCACGTCCGAGGGCCAGTGCACACCCAGCCAGACACGAGTGAGCCCCACGCCGACGACGGACACCACCGACACGGTCAGCGCGACACGCCACAGGACGCGTCCGGCGCCGTACAGGTGGAGGAGCCACAGCAGCAGGCCGCACACCACCGTGGCCGTCATGGCGTGCCCGGAGGGGAAGGCCGCGAAGTGGGCGGAGTCCACGGGGTCGGACCAGACGGGCCGCTTCCGGTCGACCGCCGCCTTGAGCCCCTGCTGGAGCAGTGTGCCGAGAAGACAGGTGGCCGCCACCCACAGGCCGAGCCACCACGCACCGTGGTGCAGCACCAGCCAGAGCACGGTGACGGTGACGATGGCGCGCATCGTCCACGGGTCCCACACCCAGTCCGTGAGGATGCGGAACGTCTGGGTCACATCAGGGTCGTCGACCGCCCAGCGGTGGGTGGTGCGGGCGATGTCGCCGTCGAGGGTCATGAGTGGATCCCAGGAGAGCGCGACGAGAACGAGCAGCAGCACGGTGGGCAGGGCGAGAGCCGCGGCAACGCGCAGGGCGATCCCGGTGCCTGACGCGTGGGGCGGCGAGTCGACGGGAGAGTGCATGCATCGATCCTCGCCGACCGGTGGGGCCGGAGGCGAACCCGGGGTGCCCGGAGCGTGGTGGATCCGGCTATCCGAGCGCCCGCAGGCCTGGTACGAAGGTCACCAGGACGGGGACCACCGGCACCAGCGCCGCGGCCGCGGTGAGCCTCAGCCGACGGACGGCCGGGAGGCGGTTCGGGGGAGTGAGCAGCCGGTGGACGCGCAGCGGGACGTGGGCCTGCGGGGTGGGGCAGGGGCCGAACACCCCGCGGTCCTCGTTGAGTTCCACCAGGGCGAGGGCGATCGTCAGTCGGCCGAAACGGCGCGACGCCATGTCGTCGGCGGCGAGTTCCACCAGCCGGTGCATCTCGTCACGGAACGCCGCGAACACCGGAACCCGCGGAAAGCCAGTGGCCAGCGCGGCCGAGGAGTGCAGCAGCCAGTCGTGCCGGGCGCGCGCGTGCCCCTGTTCATGGGCGAGCACGGCGTCCAGTTGCTGTCCTTTGAGCCGTCGCAGTGCGGCCGTGGTGATGACGAGGCGGGGCGCGGCTCCGGGCAGCCACCAGACGTCGGGACGCTCGCCCTCCAGGACCACGAGGCGCTCGCTGCCCGGCTGCTCGCCGGGCAACAGCGGTGCGCGCAGGAGGAGTTCGCCGCTCTGCTGACGGCGTCCGGTTCTGGCCCGGGTGATCTCGCGGGCCAGCATGGTCGCGCTCCACGCGGCGCCGAGTGCGAGCGTCACCGCCGTCGCCGCGGCCCAGGGGCCTCCGGTGAGCGCGTAGGCCTCCACCACGGCGTGCGGGGCGGGGGCGAAGACATGGCCGCGGACCCCCTGCCAGGCGGCGGCCGCGCTGAGCGTCATCGACAGCGCGCAGCACAGCAGTACGGCCACCACCACGCACTGCCACACCCACAGGGCGACCACCGGTTCGCGGTCCTGCCAGTCCGTCCGGGCGAGCAGCCTCGGAGCGAGGACGGCGGCCAGGGCGCCGAGCAGCAGCAGTGCCGCGGGGACCATCATGGGTGCAGCCTATGAGCGCGGCGGCGCCCCGGGATACGACCGCTCGCGGCAAGTGACGCAGACCACGATCGGGCCCGGCCGGTCCGGGGCGTGGAAAACGCCGGTCCAGAGCGTGAGAAGGACCTGCTCAGAGTGTGAGAAGCATGGCGAGCATGCCGATGCCCATGGAGAGCCGGCAGGCCCGCGCCAGCTCCAGCCGGTCGCCCCAGCCGGTCGCGCGGACACCTCCCGAGCGGACACCTCCCGGGTGGCCGGCGACGGCGAGTGGGACGAGTCGCGTACCGGTCCAGAGCACGTACGCCGTGAAGTACATGAGCAGTGCCCCGGTGAGGGCGGGAACTCCGGAATGCGCCCCGCTCGCCATCACCGCGGCCATGTAGACCATGGCGAACGCGCCCACCAGGTGGTGGAGATGGTGGGTGCCGCTCCGCGCCGCCCACAGGGCGCGCAGGGCGGCCGCCCCGAACACGGCAGCGTAGGCGGCCCAGGCCCAGCGCGGCGGCGCCAGGGCCACGGCGGGCACGGCCATCGCGGCCATGCCGAATCCCATCAGCGCCTCACCGCCCGCGGTGCGGCGCTGCTCCTCGACGGTGCTGCGCATGCGCAGCAGACAGTAGGCCCCGGTCGCCGCGCACAGCGCGACGAGCAGCCAGCCGGACGACGCCGGACCGTGCACCGCGTACCTCCCCGCTCGACGGTGTCGGACAGTCCGGTCGAAGAGATGCCCGGGCCGGGCGGAGCGCAAGCGAGCGCAATGGGGTACGCGGGGAGCGTGCGGGGGTGCACCACGGATCGGAGACCAGAAGGGGGTAATGTTTTACGAGTAAAACACCTGCTAACCTTTTGTTCATGAGCAGTGCCGAACCGAACCCCGTCCGCGTGCGCCGACTGCCCCTCGCCGGGGTCCTGCGGATCGGCCGGCCCTCCGACATCTGGTTCAAGCCCGCGCTGAGCGTGGTCGTCGCGGTCGGCGTGCCGAACCTGACGCTGCTGGCGCTCGGCCGACTGGATCTCGCCCTCTACACCATGGCCGGATCCCTCTGCGCGCTCTACGCCCACCACCTCCCGTACGCGGCGCGCGGCCGTGCTCTGGCCTGGGTGGTGCTCGGCATGCTCGCCTCGGTCGCGACGGCGCTGGTCACGGCGTCGCTCACATCCTCCGCGGTGATCCTGGTCTGCGTCGGCGCACTGCTGGCCGCCGCGCAGAAGGCGCTGTGCGACGCGACGCGCATCGGACCGCCCGGACCGGTGATCTTCACCTTCATCAGCTCGGCCTCCCTCTTCGCTCCGCAGACGCTCGGACAGGTCCCCGGCCACCTCGCCCTCGGTGCCGCGGCGGGCGCCTGGGCGTGGCTCGTCGGCATGGCACCGGGCCTCGTGCGCCCGCACGGGCCGGAAC
>NZ_JAHRIB010000141.1 GCF_019090165.1 Streptomyces sp. BV286 | reverse complement strand
TCTACCGGGTCATCACCGGAAACCGCCGCCGCAGCCACGCCTGACCCCACACCACCCCATCGGCTCCGCCCCACCCCAGGGCGGAGCCGATCGGTGGTCTCGGGTCAGCCGGACGAGTTGGCATCCCGCTCCCGGGACGAGCCTCCGTAGCGGGCGGCCATCGCCGTGGCGCGGTCGTGCAGGGAGGTGCGCAACGACGGCGGGTCCAGGGCCTCCGCGTCCGTGCCGAGCTGCCACAGCGCCCATACGGCATGCCGGGAATCCTGAAAGGTCACCTCCAGCCGCAGCCAGCCGTCCGCGTCGGGGTCTTCCGCGCGGACAGCAAGTGCGGCGTCCAGCAGTTCCTCCCGCCGCGCCGGATTCACCCGTACCAGCACGGTCATGTGGTCACCGCCGGACAGAAAACGCGCGGAGCGTTCCCGCCAGATCCGGTCCAGGTCGACCCGGTTGGGCCGCTGTGCCGCTTCGGGGAGTTCCTCGGCGGCCGACATTCGCGACAGCCGGTAGGTGCGGTCCGCGCCCGATCTCGTGGCCAGCAGGTAACTCCGGTCCCGGACGGTGACCAGACCGATCGGGTCCACCGTGCGCCACTGGGGTGACTGCCCCGTGGCCGCGTAGTGGATGCGCAACTTGTGCCCGGCGAGCACCGCGAGTCTGACCTCGGTCATCGTGGTGCCGGGCACCTCCTCGTCGACGCGCCGCCGTGAGAGCAGGTCGGTCTCCGGGTCGACGAGGAACCGCTGGGCCGCGTCGCTCGCTGATGTCCGGTGGCCTTCGGGCAGCGCGTCGACCACCTTGCGCATGGCCGAGGCGAGTGCCGAGCCGAGGCCGAAGACATGCTCGCCGCGCCCCGATCCGGCGGCCAGCAACGCGAGAGCCTCGTCCTGGTTGAGTCCGGTGAGCTCGGTCTGGAAACCGGGCAACAACGCGAACCCACCGTGCCTGCCCCGTTCCGCGTAGACCGGGACGCCGGCCGCGGACAGTGCCTCGATGTCGCGCAGCACGGTGCGGGTGGACACCTCCAGCTCGCGGGCCAGCGTGTCCGCTGTCAGCCGACCGTGCCGACGCAGCAACAGCACCAGCGAGATCAACCGGTCGGCGCGCATGCCCGGACTTTAACGGGATTACATGACGGAGGGTGTCATGAATTCTTGGGAGGCTCATCGACACGACGTCACAGCGGGGCGGCTACCGAGCCGACGGACGTTCGTACTCGCGATTGGTCGAATGGAGCTGATGTGGCAGTGGAACGCGCGGCAGTCAACCCGGTGACGTGGTCCGTGGACTTGGGGTTCAACCAGGGGGAGGTCGTCTCCGGACACACACGGACCCTGTACATCTCGGGGCAGACCGCGATGAGCGGTGACGGCAAGCCCCAGCACGACGGTGACATGGCGGCACAGTTGACGCTGAGCATCGACAACCTGGAGGCCGTGCTCGGCGAAGCCGGCATGTCTCTCGCGAACCTGGTCCGGCTCAACGTCTACACGACCGATGTCGATCTGCTTCTCCAGCACTACGGCGGGCTGGCGGCACGGTTGGGTGCCGCCGAGGTGGCACCGACGTCCACGATGCTCGAGGTGACGCGACTGGCGGTCCCCGGCCTGATGGTCGAGCTCGAGGGAACCGCCGTCGGGTGACGTGGCCGCCGCGGTCCTGCTGCTCGCGCCGGGTCGACCGGCGCGGGTGGCAGCAGGCCGTCAAGCACCCGAGCGCAAGATGGTGACAACCGGCGTGTGGGCCTCGGCAGCGAGTGCCCGAGACGGGGGCCGGCCGCAGGCCGAGAAGCCGACCGGGCGGTAGCCGTGTGCGATCAGGGGTTGGAGAAGACGGAGGTGAACGCGCGGTCGAAGCGCCGCGCGGCCAGATCCTCGCGCTGGATCACCCAGTGGACGGTGGAGCTCTCCCAGCCCTCGACGTCCATACCGGCATACCAGTCGGCCAGGAGCACCCAGTCCGAGACGTCAGCCGAAACCGGTCCGTCCCACCCGCCCGCCTCCGCCGCCCTCACTGCCCTGGACACGGCGACGGACACCGGGTCGGTGCAGATGGCCTCCTCGTCGGCGTATCCCCCGATCTGCAGCGGGCCTTCGGGGGCGATGCCGCTACGGGTCCTCCCCCAGGCCGCGACGAGTTCCTCGGAGCGGGGATGCCCGGGAAGCGGCCCGCTCCCGGGCCTCTCTGCGCGTTCGACCGCGTGGTGCCAGGGCAGCGACACGTCGGCCGTCGCCCTCAACGGCCCTTGCGGGAACGCCTTGAACATCGCTGCGTAGTCCTCGAAGTCGAAGGAGTTCCACGCGTCCCTGTCCCGCTCCGTCACGGCCGTGCCGACGGGGACGTACACCACGCTGCCCATGGTCTCGGAATCGCCGGCGGTCTCAGGAAAGGCGAACAGGAGCAGACGGCCGTCGGGAGGCAGTGGAAGGTCCGTGGCGTCGGCGGGGAGAGCCGCGAGGTCGATCGAAGCGACGAAAGGGTGGGAGGGGTCCGGGATGTCGGCCGGGAGCATCAGCGGACCGCCGAACCGCCCCACGACCGGCCCGTCCCCGTCCCCGTCCCCGTCCCCGTCCCCGTCCCGCCTGAGCGTCGCGCAGGGACGGACGGTGGCCGACCACCGCTCGACGTCGTCGGCGGGAATGCCCCGGGCTGTCGCCTCGTCGCGGAAAGGGCGTAACCGGTCCCGCATCTCAGGTGTCATGGGCGAACCCTAGGTGGAAGGACTGACACGGCGAGCGCGATGAGTTTCGTCGTGGTGCCGAGTCTGCATTCACACAACCGGGCAACCGCATCGAGGAGAGCGTCATGACCGCCACCTACACGTTCGATGTCTTTTCCAGCCTCGACGGCTTCGGAGCCGCGAGTGGCGACTGGACCGGCTACTGGGGCAAGCAGGGGCCCGAACTGCTCGACCACCGTCTGTCCCAGTACGGCGAGGACCAGCGGATGGTCTTCGGGGCCAACACCTATCGGGCGTTCGCACGGATGCTGGCCTTGAGCACCGAGGAGCCCGAGGTGCGTGATCCATGGGTCAGCCGGATGACGAGCCTGCCGGCCACGGTGGTGTCGACCACGCTGGAAGGACCTCTCGACTGGTCGGACGCGACCCTCGTGAGCGGCGACGCCGTCGATGTCGTGGCCCGGCTCAAGGAGGAGTCCGAGGTGCCGTTGCGCTCGCACGGCAGCCTGTCGATGAACCGGGCGCTGATGGCCGCCGGCCTGGTGGACCGTGTCCAGGTGACGTTCTTCCCGGTGATCACCGGTCGGACCGGGCTGGACCCGATCTTCCAGGGTGCCGCCGACTTCGACCTCGAGCTGATCGAGCATCGGACGCTCGACGGCCGCACCCAGGAGCTCGTCTACCGGCCCACCCTGCATGCCTGAGCCCTGGCCACCGTCGCCGCGCTTCGCCCGCGCGCCGCTCGTACGGTCGGCCGGCGACCGTGGCGGTCACGGCGGTCACGGCAGTCACAGAAGGCACAGAAGGCACGGCCGGACGCTGCTCATCAGGCCGTCAGGGCATGCCCAGACGCTGGCGGTAGGGCGGACGGGGCCCCGCGTTCGCCAGGACGGCGGCGCAGGCGGCGTCGGCCTCGCAGGCCGCGCCCGGGTCGCGGAGAGGCAGCAGGGTGTTGTCGGTGAAGTCGAGACGGTGGGGATCGCCGCACCCTTCCTCCGGATTCACCGCGTCGGCCGGTGGCCAGGCTCCGGGGTACTCGCGCCGTTCGAGCCACTCCGGCACCGCGTCGTCCCAGAAGTTGCCGCGGTAGCGCACGGCTTCTTCAGGGTGTAGTCACCGCTGCGGAGGTTGACCACCAGGTCCGACGTCATGCCGGGTGTGAGCCGGCGTACGGCCTGCTGCGCGCGCGCCGGTGTGGCGAAGGGCTGTTTCAGGGTGCCCGGCCAGGTGTCCTTCCCCCAGGAGGCGACGTACAGCTGTGCCGGAGCCGCTTCCGGGGACGGTGAAGCCGCCGATGCGGAGGGCACGGCCGCCACCGCGAGCCCGAAGGCCACCGCGGCCCGCGTCATGACACCTGTCCTGGTCCACGTACGGAAGATCGCCATGCCGCCTCCTCGTTGGGCCTTCCCGATGGGCCTCCCCCTCACCCTGGGACCGCGGGAGGTGCTGCGCAGTCTCCTCAGGTAGCGGCGGCGTCGACCGAAGTCGCCGATCGCCGGTCCGCTCGACGGCTTCCGGCGATCCGGCGGAAACGGCCATCTGGAGGCGTAGGCGTGCGTCCCCTGTTGCTCGGGTGCCTGAATGGGTACTCCGCAGGCGGTTGTCGGATGCATGCGAAGGGGCGTGTGGGATGCGTATCGATCTGACCGGGCGCACGGCACTGGTCACCGGCTCTTCTCAGGGCATCGGGGCGGCGATCGCTGCCGGACTCGCCCGTGCCGGCGCCCGTGTCGCCGTCAACGGCCGAACCGAACGGCGTGTCGACGAGAGCGTCGTTCGGCTCGCCCGGCAGGTGCCCGGGGCGGACTTCGTGCCCGTGGCGGCGGACGTGACCACCGAAGAGGGGGCGGCTCAGGTGGTGGATGCTCTGCCGCAGGTGGACGTTCTCGTCAACAACCTCGGGATCTTCGGATCGGCGGACCCACTGGAGATCGCCGACGACGAATGGCGCCGGTACTTCGAGGTCAACGTCCTGGCCGCCGTGCGACTGACCCGCCTGTACCTGCCGGGTATGACGGAACGAGGATGGGGCCGGATCCAGTACATCGCCAGCGACTCGGCGGTGGCCATCCCCGCGGAGATGATCCACTACGGCATGTCGAAGACCGCCCTGCTCGCGGTCGGTCGGGGTTTCGCGAAGCATGCGGCGGGCACGGGCGTGACGGTGAACTCGGTCATCGCCGGTCCCACCCACACCGGAGGGGTGGAGGACTTCGTGTACGGGCTCGTCGACCGGGACCTGCCGTGGGACGAGGCCCAGCGTGCCTTCATGCGGGAGTACCGGCCGCAGTCCCTGCTGCAGCGGCTGATCGAGCCGGAGGAGATCGCCAACATGGTCGTCTACCTGAGCTCCGACCAGGCGTCGGCCACCACGGGAGGCGCGCTGCGCGTCGACGGCGGATACGTCGACTCCGTCCTGCCGTGAGGCGGGCACAGCCGTACCGGTCGGGTCATGCGCTCGCTGCGTCAGCCGGGGCGGCCGGCGAAGGGTGGTCGATGCTGCTGCCTGTCCGTGTCGTGGAAGCGGGCCCTGATCACATGGGCGCCGATTCGCTGTCCGGCCGTCGCAGCCGTCGACCGCGGGGCCGGGCAGTCGGTGCTGAACTGCTGCCGACCTGCCCGGGCGATAACCGCTGAACGATCGCCCAGCCGGCGGGCCGGCCGGGCCGTTCGGCCTGCGGCACCGGCCTGCCGGGCCGGGCACCCCCTTGGCGGCGCCGCCACGATCACGTGGCCGGGCTGCGCCCGGTGCTCCCCGCTCCTCCGCCTTCGCCGTCGGTGCTCTCCTGTTTCGGGGGCGTACCGGCCCGCAACCGGTCGAGCCAGGTCACCACCGGTCCCGCCGTGACGCCGTGCAGCACCACCGAGGCCAGCACCGTGAACGTCACCACTGCCCAGAGCTCGCGGTCCGGTACCGGGAAGTCGTGCTGTCCCAGGGCGTAGGCGAGGTAGTACAAGGAACCGATGCCTCGGATGCCGTAACACGCGACCACCCAGCGTTCCGCACCGCGCATACGGCCCCCGAGCAGGCCGGCCCACCCCGCCAGCGGCCGGATCACCAGCAGCAGCACCAGCGCGGTGACGGCGCCCTGCCAGGTCAGCGCGGAGAGACCGCCCAGCGCGATGAAGGCGCCCAGCAGGAACAGCAACGCCGCGGTGAACAGGCGCTCGATCTGCTCCACGAAGTCGTGCAGGATGTTGTGGAAGCCGTGGGCACGCTCGGCCGAGCGGATCGCGCACGCGGTGGTGAACACGGCGAGGAAGCCGTAGCCCCCCACCAGCTCGGTCACCCCGTACGACAGGAACGTGGCGCCCAGCGCGACGAAGCCCTCCCGGTGCTCGGACAGCCGCAGCGCGGATGACCGGGGGCGGAAGAACAGCCAGCCCAGCAGCCGGCCGACCAGCAACCCGCCCAACACGCCCACGGTGCACTTGAAGGCGACGTCCTCCACCGCCCAGGTGCCGAGCCAGTCGGCCGACCAGCCGCTGCCCGCGGCAGCGGCCAGCGCGACAGCTCCGTACGTCAGCGGGAAGGCGAGCCCGTCGTTGAGGCCCGCCTCGCTGGTGAGGGCGAAACGTACCTCGTCCTCGTCGTGCTCGTCCTCGGTGGGCTCCCCCACCCGCACCTCGGAGGCGAGGACCGGATCGGTCGGCGCGAGAACGGCGGCAAGCAGGAGCGCGGCGGCCGGAGGCCAGTCCAGGACCCACCAGGCCACAAGGGCGGTGGCCGCGACGCTCACCAGCATCGTGACGCCCAGCAATCGCCAGGTCGTCGCCCACCGGCGCAGGCCGACGGGCCGGTTGATCGCAAGTCCGGCGCCCATCAGCGCGATGATCACGCCGATCTCGGTGACGTGCTCTGTCAGCAGCCGGTCGTCCACCGGATCGATCACCGGCAGAGGCAACGGCAGCAGGTACACACCGATGCCCCCCACCAGGAACACCAGCGGCAGCGACAGGGGCCGCCCGGCGACCACTCGGGGCAGTACCGCCGCGAGTAGTGCTCCCACTCCCAACCATGCGAACACCGCGTCGCCGATCGTCACTGCGCTGTGCCTGTCCTTCCGCCCTCAGTGGCCCCGAGCGCGTGCCGCACGGAGCACAGGCCACGTTCGCCGCAGATCGCACCGCAGGCAACCGACGTGGCCTTGGCCCCCTCCCGCGTACCCCGTACGTGCGCGGCCAGCACTACGAGACCGACGTCATCGCGAGCCAGGCAGTTGCTCCTTACACGCGTCGGGGACCAGGACGACCTTGCCCGTTGTCCCCCTTGCCTCCAGGGCGGCGTGCGCCGCGGCGGCCTGCGACAGGGGGAAGGTCTGGAAGGCGGGCACCAGACTTCCGTCGGCGGCCGCCGCGAGCGCGCGGGCCTCGTTCGAAGCCGCGGCCTGGCTCTGCAACAGCAGGGCCAGGGCGTCCGTGAAGCGCACGCCGCGCTCCTTCAGTTCCGTCTCATCGGGGCGGAACTCCTCCCGCGAGGCCGCACCGATGGTGACGTAACGCCCTCCCGCGGCCAGCAGCCCGAAGGCGGCCCGCCCCTTCTCCCCCTCGACACCGTCCAGAACGACCGTGACGCCGCGCCCGCCGAGGGCCTCACGGACGGTGCCGGTCCAGTCCGGCAGGTTGTAGTCGACAGCGACGTCGGCTCCCAGCTCACGCACCGCTGCCGTCTTGGCCGGTCCGCCTGCCGCGCCGACGACCGTGGCGCCGAGGCGGCGGGCGAACTGGACGACCAGACGGCCGATGCCTCCGGCCGCGGAGGTCACCAGGACCACGTCGTCGGAGGTGAGTTCCGCTATGTCGAGCAGGCCGATGGTGGTCGTGCCGGTGACGACCATGGTGACGGCGGCCTCGTACCCCAGTCCGGGCGGCATCCGGTGCAAGGACCGCACATCGGCGACGGCGAGTTCGGCGTAGCCTCCCGGACTGCCGTGTGAGGTCACCACGTCGGCGCCGATCCAGGCCTCGTCCACATCGGGCCCGACCGACTCGACGACTCCGGCCACCTCTCCCCCGAAAATAGCCGGAAGCCCGGGCAGCGGCGGGCCGATGTCCAGCCCTTCCCGCATCGCCGTCTCGATCTGGTGGACTCCCGCTGCCCGTACGAGAACACGGACCTCACCCGGCCCCGGTACGGGATCGGGAACCACCTCATGGCGGAGGTTCTCAGCAGGTCCGAACTCGTGCAGCACGACGGCGCGCATGGCCGTTCCTTCCGGTAGATCGGCGGTGGCACGCCCACTGTGCGACCTCCACTTCACTTGAGGTCAAGCCGCGCCCGCGCCGAGCGCCTCCCGCCGGACGGGTATGCGGCGGCCGGCAGCACCCCGGCAGGAGGCACACCCGCCCGCGATCGGCCGAATGCCGTCTGTTCACGGGTGGGTGAACGCCAATAGCCTGTGCGACCTTCGCGCTCTGGGGGGTCTCGTGAACGGTCTCCGTGCGGTTGTTGTCTGTCTTGTGATCGCGTGCGCCACGTTGGTGTCGCCGGCCGCGGCTGTGACGCCGAGCTGGTCGGCACTGCCCGTGCCGGCGGCGGCCCCGCCGGTGACCGTGTCCGATCTCGCCGCCCGCGGGCCGGGCGAGGCGTGGGCCACCGGGTACGAGCACGCCTCCGACGGGCTGCGGCCGATGCTGTACCGGTGGGACGGCACGGCGTGGCACCGGGACACGACCTTCCCCGGCGCCGACGAGCTGGGCTGGCTCGGCAAGGTGCAGTTCGTCGGCGAGGAAGTGTGGATCTTCCAGGACCGCGTGGGAGTGGGACAGGTCCTGCGCAGGTCGGCGGGAGGGTGGAACGCCCTCCCGCTGCCGCAGAACCTCTGGACCAAACAGGACTTCGCCGCCGTGCCGGGTGCCGCGTGGGTGGTCGGTGAGGACGACACCGGGCTGAAGGTGCTGCACTACGACGGGTCGGACTGGACCACGCAGTCGATGCCCGACGATGTGCACTTCGTGATGGGGATCACCGCGCGTACCGCCGACGACGCCTGGGCCTGGGCCGACACCAGCACCGGGACGACCGTCCTGCGCTGGGACGGCACGCGGTGGCGGGACGCGAACGTGGCGCTGCCGCCGAACAGCAACCTGCACACGATCCTGCTCGACCCCTCCGGCCGGGTCACGATCGGCGGCAGTCAGTACATCGACGGCGTGCCCCGCACGTACCTCATGACCCGGAGCGGGAACACCTGGCGCACGACCCACCCGCCGCTGGGCGACACCCATACCGAGGCCATGGTGCGTGGCCCGGACGGCGCGCTGTGGCTGCCGGTGCGCAGCGACCGCGCGTTCCAGTCGAAGTACGCACGGGTGAACGGCTCCCGCACCACGTTCTCGTACGGTCCGGTGCGCACGAACGCGATCGACGTCAAACCGCGTGCGCTGGCGAAGGCCGGACGCTCACTGCTGTCCTTCGGGACCGTCGAGATCTACGGGTCGAAACCGAACCTGATGAGCGAGCGGCTGGGAGGCTGACCATGGCACGCAGACTTCTCGTCGCGGTTCTCGCCGCCGCCATGACGATCATGACCATCCTGGCGTCGGCCGCGGCGGAGAACCCGTCCTGGCAGCATGTTCCGGTCCCGGCGCAGGTACGCCCGCAGGCCGGGCTGAACGAGGCGGTGGCGTTCGGGCCGGACCGGGCATGGGCGGTGGGTGCCGACGCCGTCGGCCGTGAGGCGCCGGGCTTTCCGCTGATGTTGCGCTGGGACGGAACGGCGTGGCAGCGGCAGAGCCTGCCCGGGGCCGGCTGGCAGGGCGAGTTGCTGTCCATCGCCGCGGCGTCACCGGCCTCGGCCTGGGCCGTCGGCCGCGACTCGGCGGGCGGCTCCCGCCTGCTCCGCCTCAACGGCACCACCTGGTCGGAGACCCGGCCGCCGCGCGGTGTCGTGCTGACCAAAGTCGTCGCCGGCGGCGGTGAGACCTGGCTGATCGGTTCGAGGGACGGCGCGCAGGCACTGCTGCGTTGGGACGGCCGCGGCTGGCAGGACGTGCCCGTGCCGCCGGGAGCCGTGTACGGCCTGCACATCCTGGCGGCCGACGACGTCTGGGCCGCGGGCGCCACCAACTCCGGTGCGGCCGTGTCGCACTGGAACGGGCAGACGTGGCAGCAGACGATCGTGAACGGGTTCCCCCGGTCGGCAGTGGGCAGTGTGCTGGCGGTCTCGCCGACGGAGGTGTGGGCGGGTGGCACGGAAGGGTTCGTCGGCGGCCCGGTGGGCCGGCCGATTCCGCCACTGCTGGTCCGCTGGGACGGGCAGGCGTGGAACAGGGTCACCCTGCCCACCGACTTCGGCTCGATCACCTCACTGACACCTTCCGCGTCCGGCACGTTGGCCTGGGTCTCGGTGGCCCGTTCGCAGAAGTGGGGCCCGCCGGGCAGCTATCCGCCGTTCGTCCCCGGGCCGGACTTCCTTGCCTGGAACGGGCAGTCGTTCACCGAGCACAGCGAACCTGCGGTGCCCGGGGAGGGCGACTCCTCGGTGCTGCGGCTGGCGCCGGTGCCGGGCTCGGAGGCGGTGTGGTCGGTAGGCCGAGCGGACGGTCCCGAGGGCACCTTCGCCCCACGCATCCTGCGCTTCGGCTGACAGAAGCAGCCCACAGTTCGTGGTGAGCGAGCGCTTGTTTCCGTAAAGGCGCACACCGGAATGCATGTGATGTGCCACACATCGGAAAGGGTGCGGATAAATGCATCCTACTTTCCGGTAATCAAAACCCGAGACGCAGCCATTACTTTATTTGTAAACCGCCTTGCGCAACCCGCGTAGATACCGGCGTTTACCTGGCCTGGTCTAAACCTAACAGCGCTAATTTACATCCCGTTCCCATTCCCTTAACCCGCCAGAAGCCTGCATTCTTGCCCGACCACTGGTTCCTCACAGACAAGGAAGAGATGAAGACCGGGCACAAGATTGCAATCGCTGGCGCTTGTATCGTGGCGGCCGGAACAATCATCGCTCCGCAACTGATCGACAACGACGAAAAGGGCGGCAAGAAGGGGTCGTCGACCACTGTGGGCCGCGACGACCAGAGTGGCGACGGGGACGGGAACCGCTGCCAGGGCACCTGCACCTACGGCAACACCCCCATCCCGGAGAACACCTACCGGACCGACACCGCACCTGACGCCAAGGGCCCCTGGGCATACAAGATCGTGCGTACCGTGACCCAGGCCGGCGACGAAGGGCTCATGGTCCGGACATGCAACGTCAGCGACTGCCCCGGACCGGACGGTGCGCGACAGATAGGCCTTGTCCTGGTCCACCGCACCGTCTGGGTCGAATGTTGGAAAGACTCCGGCTTCGACGGCCACGAGGGGCAGAAGATAACCAAGTGGTACAAGGTGAAATGGCCGTCCAATGAGCCGCACAAGGTAGCCGATCTGGAGAGCGCACGGGACGACAAGTACACCGGATGGATGTACAGCGGCTATATGGAGCCGGCAGGGCACGACGGCAGCATCCCGGAGTGCAGCTAGTCCGGAATTCCAACCCGGGCACCAATTCCAGACAGCGCGTGACTGGAAATGGAGCATGGATTGTTGAGTGGGAGGGTGGCCCGGACAAGGTCACCCTCCCGCCATTCATTGCGGGAATCGCCGCGAGTTCGCCTGCGGAATTCGGCACATCACGTCTCCCGCGTCCCGGAACCACCGCTCGCCCCTTCCGGCCCGGAAGCAGCAACCGCCTCTCACAGCCGGCGCACGCGCAGTACGGCGGTCAGCATCGGGAGCACGAACTCGCCCTCGGCGGTCTCCGGTCTGGCGGCGAGGAACGCGCGGATCCGGTCGAGTGCGGCTTCCCTTTCCTGCTCCGGCATGACCAGCATCCCCGCGCGCGTGGCGAGGGTCGAGACGAGCGTGTCGGCGGTACGGCGCTGTCCGTGCGGGAACTCGGCTTGCCTCGGTGAGCCGAACCGGGCCTCCGCGCCGGTCCTGGGGAGGTGCGCGCCAGCCGTCTCGGCGCGCCAAGCGGCGGGCGTGACGCGCGGGCCGACGGCCGCGTGCCCGCTGATCCGCGCGAGTCCGGCAACCCAGTCGACCTGGTCGTCCATGACGTTCCACAGGCCGGCCAGGATGCCGCCCGGTGCGAGAACCCGCGCGATCTCCGGTCCCGCGACGTCCATGTCGAACCAGTGCATCGCGTTGCCCGCCAGCACGGTATCGACGGACGCGTCCGGCAGCGGGATCGCCTCGGCGCTTCCCGGCAGGGTTCGGACGGTGGGCAGTGCCCTGCTCAGCTCGCTCAGCATCGCCGGGTCGGGTTCGACCGCGACGACATCGGCGCCCAGCGCGACCAGCGCGGCGGTCAACTTGCCTGTTCCGGCACCGAGATCGAGTACGCGTGGCCCCGGCGCCGGCTCCAGGGCCCAGCGCACGGCAGCATGCGCGTAGTCGGGGCGGTGTGCGGCGTACGCGGCGGCCGCCGCGCCGAACGACGAGCGGTGAACCTGCCGTTCGGCTTCTTCCACATGCCGTTCGGCTTCTTCCACGTGGCGACCGGCTTCTTCCACGTGGCCACGGTAAGGGTGTCCGGGCCGTGCCACCACCACCCGCCCGCTTCACACGCGTCGTCGTGAGCCTGTGTGCTGCGAGCGGTCCCGCAGACCGGCGCGGGTGAAGAACGGTGGTTGCTGCCCCACTTGAGCCGGGTGACAGGACATCAGCCGAGGCGTGCGAGCCCCCGCAGCGCCGCGCTGCGTCCGCGGTCGGGCACCGTCCACAAGGTCTGCCCGCTGACTCCCCAGCGCGCCAGCAACGCGTTGGCCGCGAGGAAGCCGCTCGTGGCCGCGCGTTCCATGAGGGCCACGGGCAGCCCCGTGCGGACCAGGTCACCGGCCACCACCAGCCCGGGGTCGGGGGTGCGTACGGTCGGCCGGTCGCCGTATCCGCCGACCGGGAACAGCGGGCAGTCGGCCCGCCACTCGTGGCGTTCGTCGAGCACCGTCGCCGCACGGGTTTCCGGCCAGACCTGGTGCAGTTGCTCCACGAGGTGCTTCTGCTCGACGTCACGGACCGCATGGTCGGGCAGGGCGTAGGCGTGCAGTTCCACGACTGACCCCCCGGTACGCGAGGCCCAGCGCCTCGCTTCGCCCTCGAAGCGCTCCAGCACACTGACGTTGTCGAGAGTCCCGTAGCCGCTGGTGCCCAGGAATCCGGGGCGGTCGGCCCCGACGGGGCGGTCCAGCCACAGACGCGACACGAGGAACTGCGGGGCACCGCGCAGCCGGGCGATCCGCTCACGCCATGCGCTGTCACCCAGGCGCGGGGAACCCGCGACGAGGGAGCTCAACCCTGCCGAGTCCAGGGCGAGTACCGCCGTGTCGTAGTGCTGTTCCCGCGCATCGGCGGCGACGAGGAAGCCGCCGTCGGAGGTGGGTTCGACCGTCTGGACGGGGGTGCCGGTGCGCAGGTCGACGCCGTGGCCACCCAGGTAGCCGGCGAGGGGTTCCCACAGGGCGGTGGGGAAGGGCTCGGAAGGCACGTCGAAGAGCAGCCCTTCCGCGGAGCCGAGGAAGTAGATGTGGAACATCAGCACCATCTCCGCCGCGGACAGTTGGCGGGGATCGGCGAAGAAGCTGCGCGAGAACACCTCGAACGCGAGATGGTGCGCGGCTTCGGGGAAGCGGATCGACTCCAGGAAGTCATGGGCGCTGACGCCGTCGAGCTGGGTGTAGACGTCCGGAACGCGGACGTCCAGGAGAGGCAGTGCGGCGACCGGGTTCATGCGCAGGAGATCCCGCAGCCCGAAGGTGGGGCTCAGGGCGACGAAGCCGAGCGCGCTCCACGGCGGCGTGCGCGGTACGTGCCGGAAGCTGTCGCGCAGGCCGCCGCTGTGCCACAGCGGGTAGTCGGGCAGCCCACGCAGTCGGTCGAGCCGCGGATCGGTGCGCCGCAGAAGGCCTCGCAGGTTGTAGTACTGCCGGAAGAAGGCGTGGAAGCCGCGGCTCATCGTCGCGTCGCTGCCGTCGGAAAGGGTGGTCCGCCACCCGGCCAGGCGTCCGCCGAGAGTGGGCTCACGCTCGTACAGCGTGACCCGTACGCCTCGTTCGGCCAGGGCCGTTGCCGCCGCCAGTCCCGCGATGCCGCCGCCGACGACCGCGGTCGTCGGGGGCCGGTCGCCGGTGAAGCGGGGCGCGCCCGGCGCGGGAGGAATCGTGCGGGCCCGCCGGTCCCTGCCTCGTCGGGCGGCGTCCGGCCGCCGGGGCGCGGTCATCGCCCCGTCTCCGCGGCTGTGCCCGGTCGGCGGGCGACGATCGTGTGCGTGATGCCGGTCTGCCAACCCGGCAGGGGCAGCGCCCGTACGTCCTGGAAGCCGGCGGAGCGAACCCGCGCGGCGAAGTCGCTCGCCGTGTCGAACTCCACGACGCTGCGCCACAGGTGGCGATAGAGGGTGCCGTCGCCGAGGGCGGTGGCGACGGGCAGGACCAGGCCCCGGCACACACCCGTCCACACCGCGCGGTGGGCGGTCCGGCCGCTGAGGGTGTACTCGTGCACCGCCAGTCGTCCCCCCGGCGCCAGCGCCTCGCGTACGGCATCGAGCACGGCGTCGGGATCGGCGACGTTGCGGAACAGGTACGCCGCGAACACCGCGTCGAACGGTCCCCGCACGCCTGCTTCCGCCAGCCGTTCGGCGGGAGCCTGCACGAAGGTCACACCGTCGCGCCACGGTTTGCCGGCGGCGCGCTCCAGCATTCCGGCGGAGGCGTCCACGGCGGTGATCTCGGCGTCGGGAAGAACCGTGGCCAGCGCGGCCGTCGAGGCCCCGGTGCCGCAGCCGAGGTCCAGCACACGAAGGGCGCCCCGGCTGTGGGACAGGCCCAGGCGGCGCGCCGAACGGCGCAGGTGGGCGTGGTATCCGGGGTTGGCGGCAACCAGTGTGTCGTAGCTGCGAGAGGCGTGGTCGAACGCGGCGGCCAGGCCCTCGTCGCGCAGCAGGGGCATGCGGTCTCCTCGGTCGGGTTGCACAGGTCTCCTTCGTGCCGGGTCAGGGTCCGGGAAAGGGCCGGCGGGGAAGCCAGGACAGCTCCGCCGCGGAGCGGAGCATGGGCAGTACGGGTGTGTGGATGCCGAGGGACAGGTCTTCGTGGAGGCGGGTCGTGCCGTCGAGGAAGCGGAGCAGTCGTTCCATCGGAACCTGGGAGAAGAGCCGCGCGAAGAACGCGGCCCCGTCCACCCGGCCGCTGTCCAGGGCTCGCAGCATCACCGCGTCCATGGCACGCGAGCGCGCCGAGTGGGCGGGCGGAGGCATGGGGTTGCGGCCCGTGCGCAAAGCGTCCGCGACGGCTTGCGTCTGGCGTTGCACGGCGGAGAAGGTGTAGCCCGTGGACGGCCGGGTGGCGCCTCCCGCGGCACCGATGCGGAAGACGGACGGCGCAGACCTGCGGGCGAAGCGCGCGTCGGTCATGGGAATCACGCCGGTCTCGGTCGAGGTGACCTCGAAGTGGCCGAGGCGCAGCACGTCCTCGGCATAGCGGCGCAGGGCGGTGTCATAGGCCTCGCGGGGCAGTACGGCGCCGGAGAACTCGGTGTACTCCACGAGTGCTTCGTGGCGGCCGGTGGGCAGGACGTAACCGAAGGCGAGTCCCTGCGGCGGCTGCGGGACCCGGAAGTCCATGAGCTCCACCGTGCCGGGATCGAACACCGGCCGGTCGGTCCGGACGAACCAGCCGTGGAAGTGCTGCAGCAGAGTGGTGCGGGCCGCCGGAAGGCTGCCGAGCGGCCTGGAGTCGAAGACCCAGCGGGCGCGCACCGTCACGGGGCGTCCTAGGCGGGTGCGTCCGCGGATCTCCGCTCCGTCGGCGATGCCGTCCACGGTCTCGACGGTCGCCTCGAGTCGACGGACGTCGTCGCTGCGCGCCAGATCGCGGGCGACGAGGCGCTCGAAGTCGTCGGAGCGCAGCATCTTGTACGTGAGAGGCGTGATGTCGTCCGCGGCCACACGGCCGTCGGGGGTGTGGACCCTGAGCTGCCGCCACGCGGCGGTCAGGGCCTCGTCGTACGGCCCGGGGCCCTGCTCCCAGAAGCACCATGTGCGGCTCGGCGGGCGGAGCGGACCGGGTGGGGCGTCCACCAGGACGGCGGTCACACTCCGGGCTCCGGAAGCGGGGGACGCGAGCCGGTGGGCGAGGGACAGTCCCGCGGCTCCCGCGCCCACGATGGCCACCTCGGCGTCCAGCACGAACCGCTCCCTCCCTGCGCGTTCCACCGGAGGTGCGCGCGCAGCCGGTGACCTGTCGAAGGTCCTTCACTCCGCGGGGCCCGCGCGGATGCAGGGCCGGCCGGGTTGTCGTCGGCGGCGCTCTGATCGGGTCGGCTCGCCCGCCTCAGCATGCCCGCTGGAGATCGTCGTCCTCGAGGCGGCGCCCGAGTCGGTGGAGTCCGCGCCTGGCGTGACTCTTGACCGTGCCCAGCGGCCATCCGGTGACTTCGGCGATCTGCGTCTGCGTCAGGTCGTCGTAGAAGGCGAGGGTGAGTACGCGGCGCTGGGCGGCGGGCAGCTTGGCGAGTTCATGGCCCACCACGACCCGGTCGAGCACGGCCGCCGGGGTGTCACCGTCCCCGGGCCCGACGGACATCCGGGCGCCGGCCGCCACCACGAGTTCCGCCCGCCGGGTGCGCGCGGACAGGGCGTCGACGATCTTCCGGCGGGTGATCCCGACGAGCCACGCGCCCAGGGCGCCGCGCTCCGGGGCGAATCCGGCGCGGCCCCGCCAGGCCGCGAGGAACACCGTCTGTGTGACGTCCTCCGCCTCGCGGACGTCCCCGAGAGAACGCCGCGCCAGTGTGTGCACCAGGGTGCCCCACCGGTGGTAGGCCGCGGCCAGACCGGCCTCGTCACCGGCGGCGAAACGCGCGGCGAGTTCCTCGTCGGCCAAGGGCTCCTCCGCCGGAGCCCACAGCGGGACGCTGTCGCGGGTCTGCTCTGTGACCTGTTGTGCAGCCATGGTGTCTGCTCCTCGTGCGGGCGCGATGGCCGTTCCGTGTCGCGGGGGCGGAAGTGGTCCGGCCGAAGTCGTCTACCCCCGGCGTGCCCGATATCGGTCTCGGAGGGGCTCGGCTCCATCACCCTGCGAGAAGTCCCACCGATGCCTCAACTTGCATCGTCTCTGCATCACTTTCCGCGATGCGCGGCGATGTGTCCTCGCCCGACCGGCCCAACGGTGGGGACCGGGCGCACTTTCTCGCCCGTCCGGCGCATCCGCGGAGGCCTCAAGCGCGGAAAGCGTTTCAGTCAGACACCCAGAACGAACGCGACGAGAGGAACCGGGATGCGCTCCAGCGAGGCCAAGGATCACGCCGTGTCCGGGACGGCGCCCGGCCCTCATCCCGAGCCCCCGCGTGCCCGCGCGGACGACCTCGCCCGTGTGCGGGGCGGACACCCCGGCCCCGGGCATGCGACGGCGGGCGATCCGCCGCCGCCGCGGTTCCCGCTGGACGTGGACGATCTGCACGCCATCGACAGTGACGTCTCCGCGGCCGTGGGGCACGTCCTCGAAGACCATCTGGCCGAGCGGGCGGAGCGCGCCAGCGCCCTGGACCCGACGTTCGGCCGGGACCTCGCCGAACGCGTCGCGCGCTTCACCCTCAACGGCGGCAAGCGCACGCGCGCCCGTTTCGTGTGGTGGGCGCTGCGTGCCTGCGGCGGCGGCCCGGGCGAGGCAGAAGCCGCCCTCCGCGTCGGCTCCGCCCTGGAACTCATCCAGACCTGCGCCCTGGTCCACGACGACGTGATGGACGGCTCGCGGCTGCGCCGGGGACGGCTCGCCCTGCACGCGGACGTCGCCGCTCAGTACGCCGACAGCGTTGCGCCCTCACTCGGCCCGCGCTTCGGCGAAGCCGCCGCGATCCTCGCCGGGGACCTGGCCCTGGCCTGGGCGGACGACATCGTCGCGACCATCGACACGGCGCCGGCCACCGTACGCGCCCTGTGGAGCGCCATGCGGACCGAGATGGTCGCCGGGCAGTACCTGGACATCCACGGCCAGGTCACCTCCTCCCGCTCCCTGGCCCGCGCGCTCCGTGCCGCCTGCCTCAAGAGCGCCCTGTACTCCGTGGAGCGCCCGCTGGCGCTCGGAGCCGCCCTCGCCGGAGCGGATGCCGCGCGCACCGAGGCCCTGTGCTCGGCGGGCCGCCGCGTCGGGATCGCCTTCCAGCTCCGTGACGACCTCGACGACGTCTTCGGCGACCCCCGGCACACCGGCAAGCCCACGGGCGGGGACATCCGGGCCGGCAAGCCCACCTACCTCGTCGCCCTGGCGCAGGCCCGCGCCGAGGCGACCGGCAACCGGCACGGCCTGGCCCTGCTGCGGCAGGCCCTCGGCCGCGCCGACCTGTCCGAGAGCTGCCTCGACGAGGTCCGTGACGTACTGGTCGACACCGGCGCCCGTGACATCGTCGAGGCGAGGATCCAGCGACTGGTCGCCCAGGGAATGCGCCACCTGCAGTCCGCCCCGCTCGAGCCGGAGGGCCGGCTGCGGCTGCGGGAACTGCTGCAGGCCACGGCGGGACCCCCCGCCCGGCCCAGGCCCGCACCCACGCCACGCGGCATGCAGGACGACACGCCCGTCCCGCTCCTGCTGACCGCCGGCGCGGAGAGGTCCGTCCGATGACCAGAAGCGTCCCCGGACCCACGGACCACGTCGTGGTGGTCGGCGCCGGTCTCTCCGGCCTGGCGGCCACCCTGCACCTGCTGGGGGCGGGCCGTCGGGTCACCCTCGTGGAACGCGACACCCTGCCCGGAGGCCGCGCCGGACGCCTGGACCGCGCCGGCTACCGCATCGACACCGGCCCCACCGTGCTGACCATGCCCCACCTGGCCGACGAAGCCTTCGCCGCGGTCGGCGAGAGTCTGCACGACCGCGTCGACCTCATCCCCCTCCACCCGGCCTACCGGGCCCTGTTCGCCGACGGCAGCAGCATCGACGTACACACCGGCGCGGAGGCCATGGAGGCGGAGGTCGAGCGCTTCGCGGGCGCCGAGGAGGCCGCGGGATACCGGCGGCTGCGCCACTGGCTGGAGCGGCTGTACCGGACGCAGATGCGGCACTTCATCGACACCAACTTCGACTCGCCGTTCCAGCTGCTGACACCGGACCTGGCACGGCTCGCCGCACTCGGCGGGTTCGGGCGCCTGGACGCGGGGATCGGCCGTCACCTGCGCGACGAACGCCTGCGCCGCGTCTTCTCCTTCCAGTCGCTGTACGCCGGAGTCCCGCCGAGCCGGGCCCTGGCCGCGTACGCCGTGATCGCCTACATGGACACCGTCGCCGGCGTGTACTTCCCCCGCGGCGGCATGCACGCCCTGCCGCAGGCCATGGCGGACGCCGCCGCTGACGCGGGCGCTGACCTGCGCTTCGGACAGGACGTCCTGCGGCTGGAGCGCTCCGGCTCCCGCGTCACCGCCGTCGTCACCGATCAGGAGCGCATCCCGTGCGACGCCGTGGTCCTCACCCCCGACCTGCCGGTCGCGTACGGGCTCCTCGGTCACGCGCCCCGCCGGCCCCTGCGGATCAGGCACGCGCCGTCGGCCGTCGTCCTGCACGCCGGTACCGACCGGACCTGGCCCCAACTCGCCCACCACACGCTGTCCTTCGGGACACCGTGGCACCGCACCTTCGACGAACTCACCCGCACCGGCCGTCTGATGAGCGACCCCTCACTGCTCATCACCCGTCCCACCGCCACCGACCCCTCGCTCGCGCCGCCCGGCCGCCACCTCCACTACGTCCTCGCCCCGTGCCCGAACACCGACATCGGACCCGACGCCACCGCCTGGGCGGATCTCGCACCGCGCTACCGCGACAGCGTCCTGCGGGAGCTGGAGCGGCGCGGGTTCGACGGCATCACCGACGCCATCGAGGAGCAGACACTCGTCACCCCGGCCGACTGGCAGGCCCAGGGGCACGCGGCGGGAACGCCCTTCTCGGCCGCCCACACCTTCGCCCAGACCGGACCTTTCCGGCCGCGCAACCTGGTCCGCGGCACCGACAACGCCGTGCTCGCGGGATGCGGCACCACACCGGGCGTCGGCGTCCCGACCGTCCTGCTCTCCGGCAAGCTCGCCGCGGCCCGGATCACCGGGCTGCAAGCGGCCCGCGGCCCACAACGCCGGCGCACCGCGCCGGCCACCCCGGAAGGAACGCACTCATGACCGTCCGGGAACTCGACGCGGCGGGCATCACCGACCCGGCACTGCGCGACGCCTACACCCAATGCCGCCGGCTCAACGCCCGGCACGGCAGGACCTACTTCCTCGCCACCCGGCTGCTGCCCGTCCATCGGCGTCCCGCCGTCCACGCCCTCTACGGTTTCGCCCGCTGGGCGGACGACATCGTCGACTCCCTGGACCCCGGCATCGCGCCCCGGCGCCGTGCCGCGGACCTCGACCGCCTCCACACACGCCTCGCGCAGGGCCTCAGAGACGGTGACAGTCCCGAACCGGTGGTACTCGCACTGGCCGACACGGCCCGCCGGTACGCCATCGACCACCAGTACTTCAGCGACTTCATGGCGTCCATGCGCAGCGACCTGGAGATCACGGACTATCCGACGTACGACGACCTGCGTGCGTACATGCACGGTTCCGCGGCGGTCATCGGGCTCCAGATGCTGCCGATCCTGGGAACCGTGGTCCCCCGCGAGGAGGCGGCCCCGCACGCGGCGGCCCTGGGCGTGGCCTTCCAGTTGACCAACTTCCTGCGTGACGTGGGCGAGGACCTCGACCGGGGACGGGTCTACCTGCCCGCCGACCTGCTGGGCGCCCACGGCGTCGACCGGGAGCTGCTCTGCTGGAGCCGCCGCACCGGCCTCCGGGACCGGAGGATCACCGAGGCGCTGAAAGCCGTCGAGGACCTCACCCGGGGCGTCTACCGCGAGGCCGCACCGGGGATCGCGATGCTCGATCCGGTGACACGTCCGTGCATCCGCACGGCCTTCGTGCTGTACGGCGGAATCCTGGACGCGGTCGCCGACGACGGGTACGCGGTGCTCCACCGCCGCGCGGTGGTCCCCCGCCGACGGCGTGCCGCGGTGGCCGTCGACGGACTGGCGCGTCTGATGGCCGCTCAGGCGGTCGGGCGTGCGGTTCGCCGGGCGGCGTCACCAAAATCGCGGGAACGCCCCGTCCCGAGGCCCGCGGCGGCTGGGGCCTCCCCCGGCGCGGTACCACTGCACGAGGAGATCACGTGAGTCCCGACCGTTCCGCTCGACGCGGACGATTTCCGCTGTCGCTGCGCAAGAACCCGTTGGCGTGGGAGCGGCAGCGTCCCACCTGGCGTGAGGCCCGCCCCGCGGTGATCGCCCAGGCCCTGAAGCGCGCCCAGGCGCGCCCCTCCGGCAACTGGTACGTCGTAGGCGCCACCGAGGACATCCGTGACGACCGGCCGCTGGCCCGGACGGTCGACGGACAGGAAGTGGTCGTCTGGCGCGACGCCTCGGGCCGACTCGTCGCCGGGCCGGGCGTCTGCCCTCATCTGGGCGCTCCGCTCCGGGACAGTCCGGTGCGCTGCGGCGCCCTCGTCTGCCACTGGCACGGACTCGCCCTGCGGGGCGATGCGTTCGGGGGCTGGGAGCCCTTGCCCGCGCACGACGACGGCGTCCTCGTGTGGGTGCGACTGGACGACGTGGGCGGCGAACACCCTCTGGAGGCACCGGTGGTACCGGTCAGGCCCGCCCCGGCGGGAGCGGTGTCGGCCGTCTACGAGGGCGTGGGCCGGTGCGAGCCGGAGGACATCGTCGCCAACCGCCTGGACCCGTGGCACGGGGCGTGGTTCCATCCGTACTCCTTCGTCGACCTGACCGTCGTCGACACGCCCGCGACGGGCACGGAGGGCGCGGCAGCCACGGACCAGGACGGCTTTGCCGTCGACGTCTCCTTCAAGCTCGCCGGACGACTCGTCGTGCCGGTGCGGGCGGTGTTCACCGCGCCCGAGCCGCGCACGGTCGTCATGCACATCACGGAGGGCGAGGGGCAGGGGTCGGTGGTCGAGACCCACGCGACTCCGCTCGGCCCCGACGAACGGGGCAGGCCGCGGACCACGGTGGTGGAGGCCGTCGTGGCGGCGTCGGACCGTCCCGGGTTCACCGTGGCCCGCAGGATGGCGCCGGTGCTGCGGCCGCTCATGAGGGCCGCGGCCGCCCGTCTGTGGCGCGACGACCTCGCCTACGCGGAGCGGCGCTGGCAACTGCGCTCGACGGGGCGGTTCCCCGGCTGAACCAGCACGACGCCCGGGGAAACGGGTGAAGGCGCCGGCTGAGGGCGCAGGCGCGTCGATTGGGGAAGTGGCTGTCGTCGTACCGAAATTCATCACCCCGAAATATCGGATAGGCCGGATAAGCAAAAGCCGCCGGTGCCACAGTTGTCCGCTGTGTGGACAATGCTCTCGCCGCTCATCGGCGTCGTACTCGGCGGACTCATGTCGTTGGTGGCTCAGCACTCCATAGGACGCGCCTCGAACCGGACGGCGCGCCGGGAGGAACGCCTCGCCCACCTCATCGAATTCCTGTCCGCGGTTCAGGAGGCCGAACGGGTCGCCGTGGACCGCTATCACCACAACCTGACCGACGAGCAGTGGCATGCGCGGGAACGGCAGGCCATCGACAGGGTGTGGGTGAAGCAGAAGACGATCCACATGCTGTGCGCCTCCGACGTCAACAGCGCTGCCCGGGGCGTCGCGTTCGCCGTACAGAAACTGCTCAGAGAGGGCCCCGACGACCCGGAAGCACCGCAGGACGAGAAGGTGTGGGCTCATATCAGTCCCAGTCGGCTGGCATTCCTCGACGCGGCGCGCCGCTATCTGAAGTGAACGGGTTCCTGTTCTTCGACCACGCGCGCCCTCACCTCCGCCGAATGGCCAGAACTCGCAATCGCCGCCCCGGACCGCCCGAATGGGATGACCCCGGAATGACCTCGAACGGCCTGCGTGTTCTGGCATCCCAATTCTGGCCCACTTCCCGCGGTTGAAAGCTGCGAGGCGTAACGGGTCATCAGACGCTCCTGGCGCGACGACCGCCCGCGCCTTTGTAACCGGGAAGCCGTCTCGTCCGTGGGTCTGGGGACGGCCCGTTCTGCGGGGAGACGTGCGTCACATGCCCTCGTGTCACAGGCGGCCGGGTCACCTCGTCTCAGAGGTGTAGCCACCGACGACCACCGAGGAGCACACGATGGACGCGCGACTGAACTACTTCGCCGGCCCGAACCCCAGCAAGGCCTTCAAGCACTTCATGGCGGCGGGCAAGGCGATCAAGGAATCCCCTTTGCCGGCCGCGACGCAGGAGCTGGTGGCGCTGCGCGTGAGCCAGATCAACGGCTGCGCCGCGTGCATCGACATGCACACCAAGGACGCCGCCGCTGCCGGGGAGACCTCCGTGCGGCTGAACCTGGTGGCGGCTTGGCGGGAGGCCACGGTCTACACCGAGGCCGAACGCGTCGCGCTGGAGGTGGCCGAGCAGGGGACCCGGGTCGCGGACGCGGCCGGCGGGGTCAGCGACGAGGTCTGGGCGCGTGCCACCGAGCACTACGACGAGGAGCAACTCACCGCCCTGGTGATCCTCGTGGCCTTCATGAACACGGCGAACCGGCTGAACATCATCACCCGACAGCCGGCCGGCGCCTACGAGACCGGACAGTTCCACTGAGGGGCCGCCCCCAACCGGCGTGAGCCCGGCCACCGTTGTCGGGCCCCGGGCCCTGTGGCCTTGTTCTGCGCGGCCGACGGACCGGATGATCACCACAAAAGACGATGCCCGCACCGACGCGTACCGCCGGACGGGAAACCACAGGGGGGAGTCGGCGTGAGCAAGGTCGAGGAGTTCGAGGAGCTACGACCGCTGCTGTTCTCGGTCGCCTACCGCATTCTGGGCAGCGTGACGGAGGCCGAGGACGCGGTGCAGGAGACCTGGTTGCGCTTCGACGGCTCGGCGACCCGCCCGACATCCGTCAAGGCCTACCTGTCGACCACGGTCACTCGGATCTCGATCGACGTACTGCGCTCGGCACGGGTGAGGCGGGAGCAGTACGTCGGGCCGTGGTTCCCCGAGCCGCTGCTCACCGACCCCTATCAGGATCCGGCACGTGCGGCGGAACTGGCCGACTCGGTGTCGATGGCGGCTCTGTTGCTCCTGGAGCGGCTCAGCCCGCTGGAGCGGTCGGTGTTCGTGCTGCGGGAGGTGTTCGGCTTCGGCTTCGACGAGGTCGCCGCGGCGGTGGGCCGGTCGGAGGCGGCGTGCCGGCAGCTGCTGGTACGGGCGCGGCGGCACATGCAGGCCGGACGGCCACGGTTCGAGGCGGACCGTGAGGAACGGAAGGAGCTGGCGACGCGCTTCTTCGACGCTCTCCGCGAAGGCGATGTCGTCGGCCTGCGGGAGCTGTTGGCCGCCGACGTGTCGATGGCCGGAGACGGCGGCGGCAAGGCCCCGCAGTTGGCCAGGGCCGTCGTCGGGGCCGAGAACGTGGCGCGGCTGCTCGCCTCCGTCTTCCCCAGGATGGCCCAGGCCGACGTGACCTTCGAGCCGCGGGAGATCAACGGCCAGCCCGGAGCGGTGTTCCGTGACCGGGACGACAAGGTGCTGCACATCCTGGCTCTCGACGTGCTCGACGGGCAGATCCGGACGATCCGCTCGGTGATCAACCCCGACAAGCTCGGCCATCTCGGGCCGGTCGCCGACGCCTGGGCTCTTGACCGCGAGGTGAGGCAGACCCGCCGGGAGACGACCTGACCCTCGGGACGGGCGTGGGTCGGCTCGCCGCAGGCAGGTCGCGTCAGCGACCGCGGAGTGGCCGGTCCGCCCGTCCGGCGAGTTCGAGATGGAGCCGGGGCGGGCCGCGTCGCGTGGTCAGGCGCCTGCCGAGCGGGATGTGGGGCCGGTGCGCCGCAGCCACTGTCCGAACGTCCGGCGCGGGGGCCGTACCACCACTCGGCCGTGCAGCTTCCGACCTACCAGTTCCACTCGCAGAGCGACCGGCGTTTCAGGATGCGTCGGACCTTGACGGTGCTTGATCCCGCAGTGCGTCAGCTGCAGTCCATCGGTGTCGATCACGACTCCCGGCCTTGTGATCAGCGTCAGGGTCTTTCCCGTCATGCCCACGTCGATCCGCAACGTGTCGTGCGTGATCACTGCGTCGGTGAAGTCCAGCGTCACCGCGCAGAACGTCACCGCGAGCTCCAGCCTCCGCGGTACCACCCAGCGCCCCACGCGCTCGATCGCGCCGCTGTGGATCTGTTCGATCCGCACGACGTCCTTGACCTCTGCTCCGGCCACGCCGGCCGCAGCCGATACGGACGGCAGGTCAGCGGTGAGCGGGGCCAGTTCACTCAGGGTTCGCGCCGACAGGGCAATTTCCAGGCGCTCGTCCAGCTCGTCCGCGTCGAGCAGGCCGTCCCCCGCCGCGATACGCAGCACATCCACCACCCGGTCCCGGTCGGCGTGCGAGGCTCGCAGCTCGGGGGCCGAGCCGGGGCCGGTGCGCTTCCCGGTGGGCGACATCTCTCCCGACATGCTTCCGTCCCGGTCCTCTCGAACGTCTCCGTGCCATGGGCAGCGGCGCGAGTAGAAGACTAACGTCATATCGCGACATGGATTCCGGCCGGGCTCCCTCGCAGAAGCGGTGAGCGGGGGTGAGCATCGGCGTACGGCATCCATCATGCCGAGGCCCGGTCACGACAACAACCGCGCTCCCGGGGCCGGTTCGCGTTCTTTGCGGAGGCTCTTCAACGCGGTCGGGACAGACCTGACGGTCGCGCTGTCAGGGCCTGACCGGCGGAGCCACGACCACCTCGGAGTCCGGGTCGTGGTCGATCCGCGGAGGGCCGGCCACGATCATGTCGGCTCGGGCCCACGGCTGTTCTCGCAGCATGAACGGCAGTTCCTCCAGCAGCCAGTTCGCCACGTGCTCCCGCTGCTCGGAACTGTCACCGTCGCGTGCCGTCAACAGGCGCTCCTGCTCGGTGAGATCACCCTGAATCCACACCGAGGCGTCCCACCACGGGGCCAGTTCTTCACGGATGACGCCGGTGCCCTCGATCCAGACGATGTCGGCGCCGGCAGGGACGGTGATCGATCCGGGCCGGTCATGGGCGATCCAGGCATCGGGGCGGAAGTCCACCGCCTCGCCCCGGTGCAGGGGCTGCAGAACGTTCTCGGCGAGCGCGGCACCCCAGTCGAAGCAGGCATGGTTCCAGGCGATGTCATCGGTGTGCACGATGGCCGAGTGGGGCACCACCTTGCCCAGCCGCTCGGCAAGGGTCGTCTTTCCGGCTCCACCCCGCCCGTCGATCGCGATCACTCGCGGACGTCCGCTGACGTCGGGGGAGACAGCGCACAGCTGTCGGACAGCGTCGAGGACGGTCACCACCCGCCAGCCGACCGCCTCGGGCTCACCCGGATGCAACCGCATCGACAACCCGCCTCCGAAGGCAAGGACAAAGGGGCCGGCGCCCGGACTGTTCACCGGCTGCCCGGACGTATCGACCTCCTGGCCGGAAGGTTACGTCCGTGCCGACAAAAAAGCTCGATCCGTTGCACCGGCTCCCGCGTCGGCCGCGCTCTCGGCCGTACCCACCCCGCGGATGCTTCGACTGCCGTCCGTGACGCACCGCCAGGCGTCACCTCCGCCGCCTGCCCGCCCCAGCCGGCCGGCTACGGCCTTCCAGCAGTACCACGAAGCACACGAACCGCACGAACCACCTTGTTCCCGCCGACGACACCGAGGACAGTGGCCCTGGAAAACCAGAGCCTCGACCAGGTCGCTCGACTCTGCTGAAGATCGGCGGCAACCTTCTCGTCTCCGGCGACCACTGAGCAGCGCCACACCGACACGCTCTTCCGAACGGATGACCATGCACGAAACAAGGCAGGCAGCCCGGCGTCACAAGCGCAGACGCAGGCTGATGATGGGCGGCGCCGCGGCGCTGGCGGCCACGGCGCTTCTCGTGGGCGTGGCCATGGCACTGCAGCCCGACAGCAAGGCCGAGACCAAGCGCACCACGGCCACCCCCGTCGCCGGCTCCCAGAAGAGCCTCCCGCCGACACCCCCGAAGAAGAAGCCGTCCAAGGCCTCCCCGTCCGCGTCCTCTCCGAGCGCCACGGCCGGCTCGGCCAAGCCGAAGGCGCGGGCTTCGGCCACCAGTTCCCCGCGGACGACTCCCGCCACGACGTCCCTGGCCGGACGGATACGACCGAACGTCACCTACCAAGGGGTCGCCACCCTCTACGACGCCGGGACCGGCGACGGCGCCTGCTCGTACGGCCCGAGCGACGACCTCATGATCGCGGCCATGAACACCACCGACTACCAGACGTCCAAGGCCTGCGGCGCCCACGTGCTCGTCCGCGCCGCCAACGGCGCCTCCGTCACGGTCCGGATCACCAACGAATGCCCGTCGCCCTGCGCACCCGGACAACTCGACCTCAGCGAACAGGCCTTCGCGAAACTGGCCGCTCCCTCGACCGGCCGGATCGCGATCACCTGGAGCCTGTTGAGCCCCAGCACGTCCGACACGATCTCGATCCGCTACAAGACCGGGTCCAGCCCCTACTGGTGTGCCATTCAGGCGATCGGCCACCGCAATCCGCTCGCGCGCCTGGAGGTCCGCACCGGCAGCGGCTGGCGCCAGTTGACGCGCACCGACTACAACTACTTCCTCGCTGCCGACGGCGGTGGCTGTGGCGGCACGATCAGGCTCACCGACATCTACGGAGAGCAACTCACCGTCAGCGGGATCGCGCTGCGGGCGGAAGCCGTGCAGCCCACGCGCGTCCAGTTCGCACGCCACTGACCCCGCCGCCCGCCCTGCCCTGGGTCGCCCCCCATCACTAGAAAACTTTGACTAGCATGGGTGCGGGGGCATACGGTCGAGGTCCGATCGCACCGCTACGCGCAGGCGGACCGGGCACACGGGAGCCTCAAAACAGTGGGAGAGCTGTTGCCGGAAACCTTGACGGAGACGACGTACGCGAATGAGACGACAGTGCCCCTGCTGCCGTGCTCGACGGTGGAGGGGACGCTGGAGTTCTACCAGGCTCTCGGTTTCGAGGTGACGTACCAGCAGACCAAGCCGTACCTCTACCTCGCTCTGCGCTGGAGCGGTTTCGAGGTGCATTTCGGCAAACCGCCCCGGGGATACGACCCGAGCCGGGACGACGGCGGGGGCTGTCTGGTCATGGTCGACACGGTCGCTCCGTACCACGCCGCGTTCACCCAGGCCATGCGGGCCGCCTACGGCAAGGTGCTGGCGGCCGGGTGCCCACGCATCACGCGTTTCCGCCCCGGGCAGACCCGGTTCACCCTCATCGACCCGTCCGGCAATTCACTGATCTTCATCCAGCGGGACGAGCCGGCGGAGCTGGAGTACGGCGGCTCCAAGAAGCTGCACGGCCTGGAGAAGGCTCTCGACAACGCCCGTATCTTCCGCGAGTTCAAGAACGACGACCGTGCCGCTTTCCGGGCGATCAGATCGGCGCTGCGCAGGCACGGGCCGAAGGCTCAGCCCGTCGACCGGGCGCTGGCGCTCGCGACACTCATCGAGCTCGCGACCGCCCTGGACGAGCAGGACGAGATCGAGGTGCGGACCCGGGAGTTGTCGCTGATCCAGCTCACCGCGGCGGAACGTCAGCGAGTGGAGAGCGAACTGCGCAACGCCGAACACCTCGAGAAATGGCTGACGCAGGAGCCGGCGGCCTCCGACGGCGTGTCCGAATCCTGAGTGCCGACGGAGTCACGCGGTGACGCCGCTTCGGCGGTGGCACACCCCGGTCCGCCGCACATCCATGCGGCGGGCCGGGGTTTGTGCCGGTGCGATCAGGTCCAGCGGTTTGAGCAGCCGGACGTCCAGCGGTGGGAGCTGATGGCGTTCGAGGCGCGCACCCCGTTGCTGAAGGTGTTGTCCCTCAGGTCGTCGACGTACAGCTCCCCGCGCGCCAGACAGCCCGTGCCGCCTCCCGAGTTCGCGAGGTCGTAGAACTGGACGTTGTTGACGCCGCCCGAGTACGTACCGGTGTTCAGCACGGACCAGGCGAAGTTGTCGTCCGCGGCGGTGAAGGGCCCGCTGTTGTCACCCCAGTTGGCATCGTTGCCCGACGCCGTGCCGAGCAGGTTGCTGCAGTCGGTCAGGAGGTAGGCGCGCATGTTGCCGTCCTCCCGGTGAGCGTTGTACTGGGCGTCGCAGTTGGGCCCCTGGGCACCGGCCGAGTCGGCCTGGGCCGTGGCCGGGAGTGCGGTGCCAAGGGCGACGGCCAGTCCGACCGCTGCCAGGGCAGCACGAATCTTCCGCATGGCTTCTCCTTGATCGTGAAATTGATACGGATGGACAGTCGGTCAGTTCGAGGAAGAGCTGCTCCGGTTGGCCGCCACCAGGGCCGCCCACTGCATCCGGGCGCTGGTGGAGATCTCCTTGGAGTAGCGCTCGCGCACCGGGGCGCCGTACTCGCGGTCCAGCTTCTCCAGCGTCCTGGCCAGTGCGGATTGCCGGGCACAGGTGCTCTCCGCCACGGCCAGTTCCACCTCGGCGGCCTGCTTCTTTGCACCGCTCAGTCCTTCGGTGCGCTTTGGCAGATCGGCCTGTACGGCTTCGGGGTCGGCGTACGCACGCCCGGTGGCGCGGCGCATGCAGTGGGACCAGACCCCGAGCGCGGTGGTGAAGCGCTTGTCGCGTACGAGCTTCGGCACGTACAGCGCTGTGAGGTTGGTGGCGATCTTGTTGGCGTGGAAGTAGGTCCCGGGGTCGCCGTACAGCTTCTTGCGGGCCGCGTCCTCGCAGCCGCCCACGGCGCTGCGGATGGAGCCCCCGGCCGGCAGGCGTACGGAGCGGACCGGGGTGTCCGGGCCGCCGCTGAGGGCGGTGAGGTACCGGGTGCGTTCCGCGCGGGACAGGCGGTTGCGGTAGGCGAGGTTGGGGTCGCGCTTCTTGAGAGTGAAGAACTTCTGCTGGATCAGTCCGCCGTACCCGTGTTCCCGCGCCCAGGAGACGTCGTTGAGCACGAACGGGTGCGCGAAGGCGCGCAGTTCCTCCGGGCTGAGCGGCGTGAGAACCCAGTAGCGGAATCCCGCTTCTGCCATGCACTGCCTGATGAGCCGCTGCTCGGCCTGCTCGACACGGCTTCGTTCGACGTCGGTCAGTTCACGTGCCGGGCCGGCGGACGAGGATCCGGCCACCGGTCGGCCGGAGTCGGCGGCCGGACCCGCGATCGTCGTGCCGACGGCGATGGCCCCGGCCAGTGCGGCCGCTGTGACGGTGGCAATGCTGATGGTGCTTGCTCGCAACGGTTTCCCCCTGGCCCGTGGTGTGCCGACCCGCGCTGTGACGCCCCGTCAGGCTGTCAGCGCGGGTGCCGGGCCGCCACACGGTGAAGTTGTGGCTTAAGCGTCGCGGCGATCAGACCGGTCAGTGCGGCGCTGCCCCGGCGCGCTCTCCAGGAGCGCAAGCCCGGCCGGAGTGATGGTGTGCAGCACGAGCTTGCTGCGGCGCACGCTCAACAGCAGACCGGCCTCGCGCAGGACGGCGGTGTGCTGGCTGGCGGCGGGCCTTGAGATGCCGCACCGTTCGGCCAGCTCGCTCGTGGTGCGGCCGGTCACGACGGCTTCCAGCATGGCGGCGCGGGTCCGCCCGATCAGGGCGCCGAGCGACTCGGGGGAACCTGCGAGAGCAGGCTCGCCGAGCGCGTGCTGCAGGGGGTAGGCGAGTGTCGGTGTCAGATCGCTGTCGGCGAGCGCGACGGGGGTGCGGAAGCAGAAGAAGGTCGGCTGCAGCTGGAGCCCGCGACCGCCGAGACGGATCTCCCGCTCGACCGGGTAGTCGGCCTCCAACACGGGTGGCTGCCAGCGGAGTACGGGTTTGAAGCCCGACAACAGCCCCTCCGCGCCGCCCTCCATCATGGCCCGGGCCCGCAGCGCGAGGTCCGCCTCCACATGAGCCCGCAGGTGCGCCCACATGGGCACGAGGGCGTGCCGATGGTACGCACGCAGGGCGGCACCGAGTCCGCGCAGCGCCCCGGTCCTGCCCTCGGCCAAGGCGCGGACCCCGGCGGGAAGTGGCTTCGGCCGTTCGGCGGCGAGTGTGGACAGGTCCGTTCTCAGGCGGTCGCGGGAGGTGCCGAGTACGGTGTCGAGCGCACTCTCGAATTCGGAGACCCCGCGGAGATCGGGGGTGAGGAAGTCGGGTGAGTAGCCGCGCGGAGGCAGCAGCACGGTCAGCGGCGCGCAGGCCGGGGGCAGCCCCACGCGCACCTGGCGCCGCCATGCGGCGAGCCCGGGGACACCGCGGGCTCCGGCGGCGAGACTCTGGAAGCTGTTGGTGAGCTCCCACAAGGGGTCGGGCCCCGTCGCGACACGCACCCGGGCAAGATCGTCACTGGTGAAGTGCACCCGCAGCATGAGATCTCCGATGGTGGTCGGTCATCGGTCGTCGTGCCCCGCCACAGTGACTGGAGTGCCCAGGGGTCAACAAGGCGCCATTCGGTCACGGTGAGTCTCGGCCACCGCTCCCGCCGAGCGCCGGATGCGGCTATGAACCGGCTCGCTCCTGGGAGACCGTGAGCACGATCTTGCCCTGGACATGCCCTCGTGCGGCGCGTTCGTGCGCTGCCCGGGCGTCCGCGAGCGGAAACGTACTGTCTGTCGCGACGCGAACCGTGCCCGCGTCGAGCAGGCGCCCCAGCTCGGCCAGCTGCGCGCCGTTCGAGCGGACCTGAGCACTCGACACCGTGACGCCGAGTTTCGCGGTCTCTTCCGCGTCGAATTCCCCGGGGAGCACGGGGAACTGGGCACCGCCGCGCTTGAGCGTGCGCAGGAAGCGCCGGCTGTCCGGGCCACCGACGGTGTCGAGCACGAGGTCGACGTCACGCACGAGCTCTTCGGGGCGACTCCTGGTGTAGTCGATGAACCGGTCGGCGCCGAGCTCGCGCAAGAACGCTTCATGTGCGCCCGATGCCACCGCGACGACCCGTGCGCCCCTCCGTTTCGCCAGCTGCAACGCGAGGTGCCCCACGCCGCCGGCGGCGCCGTTGACCAGCACCGTCGTGTCGGCGTCGAGTGCCGTCGGGCGATGCCGTGCCTCCTGGAACGGCGAAGGGTGATCGTGCCCGACCTCGTAGAGGAACTGCCAGGCCGTCAGGCCGGCCATGGGCGCTCCAGCCGCGTGCGCGTGGTCGATGCCGGCCGGCTTGCGCGCGAGGTCCGTCGCGGGCGCGGCCACGTACTCGGCGTACGCGCTGCCGTCGAAGCTGGGAAAACGCAGAAGACCGAAGACTTCGTCACCGACGTCGAGACGGTCCACGTCCGCTGCGACCGCCTCGACGACTCCCGACACATCCGTCCCCGGGATCACCGGCAGGCCGACCGTCGACTCCGTCTCCCCCGGCATCCTCGTCAGCCCCTCGCGCAGGTACCGGTCCGGAGGATTGACACCGACCGCGTGCACGCGAACGAGCACCTCACCCGGTCCCGGTTCGGGGATCGGCACCTCCTCGTATCGCAGAACCTCCGGGCCGCCGTGCTCATGGATCCGGATCGCCCTCATCGTGCGTGTCGGCATCGTTCTCTCCTGCCCGCATCGCGGGATAGCCTTATTCGGATCAGCGCTCCACATAAGTGGTTCACTGATCCGAATATATGGACCACTGATCCGGATAGTCAAGGGGGGCAGATGCGGGCCGACGCCAGGAAGAACCGCGACCACGTGCTCGCAGTCGCGGGCACCGCCATCACCGAGCAGGGCGTCGACGTGTCACTGCGCGACATCGCGCGCAGGGCCGAGGTCGGGCTCGCGACGCTGCTGCGTCATTTCCCCACCAGGGAGGCGCTGCTCGAGGCCTTGCTCCACACGAGTTTCGGCGAACTCACGGCGCGGGCGGGCGAACTCGAGACGTCGTACTCACCCGAGGAAGCCCTCGTCACGTGGCTGCGCGACTGTGTCGCGTGGACGACCGAGTACCGGGGCGTGACCGTGTTGATGGCGGCCGCCATCGACGACACCGAGTCCGCGCTTCATGGTTCGTGCGTCACCCTGCGGGCAGCCGGTGCGCGGCTCCTCACCCGCGCCCAGGCCGTGGGCGCGGCACGTCGCGACATCGACGGCACGGATCTGTTCGCGCTGATCGCGGCGCTTGCGTGGCTCGGCGACCAACCCTCGCTGGCCCCACGCGCAGACCACCTCTTCGACGTCGTCGCGAGCGCGATTCTGACGACCCCGGCAAGCACCGATCCCGAGGGAACGCGGCCCTCGGGCTCCTGACCGAGGGCATCGCGTACGTGAACCGATGGCCTCGGATGTCTGACTCCCCCCGGCAGTGAACTCCGGGCACGACCGGCCGTCCTGCCCGGGAGCTCTCGTTGTCCGCAGAGCCCCCGGGCAGCTCTCGCGACGCGAGCCGGAACTCCCGACGGACGCCGAGCGGGCGCAGGTTCACCGTCACCGGCCGCTGCCGGGCGGTCCGCCGGAACTGCTTCGGTCGGCGGGTCTGGAATCGGGAGCGGAACGGCGATTGCCGTGCCAGTCCAGTATCAGGACCGTCGCGTCGTCCCTGAGGGTGCCTCGGCAGGCGTCGAGGACCGCGGCGGTCAGGCTCCGGACGGCTTCCCGTGGGTGCAGCGCGCGGGTCTCGTGAATGACCGAGGGCAGGTCGACGTCGGCGGCAGCGCGTTCCTGCATGCCGTCGGTGAGCAGGATCAGGCGGTCGTCGGGGCGCAGTTGGAGTTCCTGCAGGCGGTAGGGGGTGGGTGCCGCCACGCCGAAGGGCAGGTTCGCGGTGAGTCCGACCTCTTCGACGACGCCGTCGCGCACCCGTAGCGGCCGGGGATGTCCGGCGTTGACCAGTTCGCACAGGCCGGTGTCGAGGTCGACGCACAGCAGCTGTCCGGTGGCCAGGCCGCGGTTGTGGCTCAGCAGTGCCTCGTGGGCGTGGCGGGCCTGCTTGAGGGCGTCACAGCCGCTGCGGCGGGCCTGCCGCAGCGCGCCGACCAGCAGGGTGGCCAGCAGCGCGGAGTTCGTGTCGTGGCCCATCGCGTCGGTGATGGACAGGTGCAGGGTGCCGCGGTCGAGGGTGTAGTCGTAGGTGTCACCCCCGATGTCGTCGGCCGGTACCAGCCCGGCGGCGAGGGTGAACTGGGGCGCCTCGCAGCACGGGGCCGACGGCAGCAGCTGATGCTGGATCTCCGCGGCCAGGCTGGTCTCGGTGGTGCGCCGACCGAGGTGGTACAGGTCGGTGAAACGACGGTCCGTGACGATGATGTAGGCCAGCGCGTGGGCCGCGTCGCGGACCTGCCGCAGCACGGTCTCGTCCGCGGCCTGCAAGGTCACCTCCAGTACGCCGATGCAGTCACCGCGGTTGCTGACCGGCGTGATGACGCGCAGCCCGCCCTGGCCGTCCGGTTCCACATGCTGGCGCTGACTCTGCAGAACGCTGTCATAGACGCTGTTCTGGAGGTCGACCGGTTCGACGTCGTCGGCGGCGTCACCACCGGCCGCCGCAAGCCGCACCACCCGCCGGCCGATGAGGTCGACGAACAGGAACGACACCTGCTCGGCACCGAACCGCTTCTGCAGGTCGTGTGCTACCACATCGACGGACTCCCCGGGCGGAGCCGCCTCCGCAGCGGTCAGCAACTCGCCAAGTTCCAGATCTCCACTCTCCACGGCAACCTCCTGTCGGTTGCCGCACCTACTTCCCCGAGTCTCCGCAACATCACCTACTGCGACCATTTTGGCAGGTCAGGGAAGTGGACCGAGGCGTACGGGACATTGATCGAGGTGTCCGGACGCCCCGAACGGGGCACGGTCCTCCTCCTCGGCGAGGACGACCGGGACCTGCTTGCGGCGCGGTCGGCGCACCCCGTCGTGGCGTGCGATTCAGTCGGCCCCTGAGCGTTTGCGCGCTCGAGCGGCATGGCCGACGGCCGGGCCGGTCATCGAGGGTCCGCCTCCGGTTTCCGCCCCCAGGCGGTGAGCATGCCTGCCGACAGCGCAGCGCACTCGTCGGAGTCCAGGTACCGGACCGCGTCGTCGACGGCCGTGTCGTCGACCATGCCGGTGGCGAGCATCGCTGCCCTGCTCCGCTCCCACGTGTCCGCCCAGAAGCGGCTGATGGGACTGCCCGGCGACATCGGGGGCACATGGATCTCGGCAGCGACGGCCGCGAGTCCCGCCGCCCGCAGCAGGTGCGGGTACGACGGCACCCAGGAGACATCGGTGCCGATGGTGGCCCCCAGCCCCTGCCACATCGCCCGCATCGCCACGCTGTACGGCGTGCCGGGCGTTTGGTCGTTCGTCAGGTCGACCGCGTCGCTGAGGACCAGCACGCCGCCGGGCTCGACGAGTTCGGCGAGTTGCCCGATCAGTCGGGCGTGTTCAGGGAGGTGCATCAGTACGAAGCGCGCGTGCACGAGCCGGAACCGGCCGGGCACGACCTCCGGGTCGGTGATGTCGGCCTCCAGTACGTCGAGCCCGGGCCCAGCCCGCTCCACGAGGAAGCGGACGTCGCGGTCCACCGCGAGCACGCTCGCCACCCCTGCCTCGTCCAGCAGTCTGCGGGAGACCGTGCCGGTACCGGCACCCACGTCGAGACAGTGCCACCCCGGGCCTGCCCCGAGTGCCCGCAGTCGCTTCATGGTGATGTCGTCGTAGGCGAGGGCTCCGAAGTCGATGCGCTCGCCCTCGCCTGTCTGTTCCGGACGGAAGACGGCTTCGCCGTAGCGGCCGCCACCCGGCGCGTCCCCGCGCGGTGCGGCGCTCACGTCGCGCTCGGCGCAATGCCGAGGGTGTCGTCCCGGACCAGTTCCAGCACCCGGTCGATGAGGGACAGGGTCAGCGGGTCGTCAAGCTGAATCAAGGCCGTACCTCTTCACACGGTGGGGCGGTTCCCGGCAGCCCGTGCCAGGGCCGCCGCCCCGCCGATCCTCCACCGACGCCCGCCCGCACAGCCGAGGCGCGCCGCACCTGACCCGATCGGGCGGACGGTCGAGGGATCTCTCCGGGTCCTCATTTCTGGTGCGTCGTCCCGGTGTCCAGG
Source organism: Streptomyces sp. BV286 (assembly GCF_019090165.1). Lineage (GTDB taxonomy): Bacteria > Actinomycetota > Actinomycetes > Streptomycetales > Streptomycetaceae > Streptomyces. Next base: position 479,548 of record NZ_JAHRIB010000141.1, on the reverse strand, counting down.
GGCAGTTCCAGGCGGCGCCCGCGGAAGCGCTCGCGCAGGAGCCGGTCGTGCGTCACCACGACCAGCGTGCCGGTGTAGTGGGCCAGTGCTGCCTCGATCTCTTCCACCAGGGCGGGAGCCAGGTGGTTGGTCGGTTCGTCGAGCAGGAGCAGATCCAGTGGGCCGGCCGTCACGAGCTGTGCCAGTTCGAGTTTGCGGCGCTGCCCGACGGACAGGTCGCGTACGGGAACAGTGAGGTCGCCGGTGTGGAACAGGCCGGTCGCAAGGAGAGTGTCGGCGTGCTCGTCGGGCTGTCCCGCCCGGCCGTCCGCGAAGGCCGCGAGCAGCGTCCGGGTGTCGAAGGCGTCATCGGGCGCGCTCTGCTGCCGTAGGAAGCCGACCCGGTGTGGTCGGCGCACGGCACCGGCGTCAGGTGTCAGTTCCCCCGCCAGCAGGTGGAGAAGGGTGCTCTTGCCGGCGCCGTTGGGGCCGGTGACGAGGAGTCGGTCCCCAGGGGCGAGTTCCAGTGACGGAACGGACAACCGCCCTTCGACCAGGGCGTCTTCCAGATGAACTGCCGTTGATGCCTCCTCGGTGGTCGGTGTGCCCTCGACGCGGCCTGTGAACCGCAGTGGCTGCGGGGGCGGCGGCACGGGGTGCTCCCTGAGCCGTTGCAACCGTTCGCGTGCGTTCCGGATGCGGCTCTGTGCACCGTGAGACCGTGAGCGGGCCCGGAAGGCGCCGGCGCCGCTGAACGCCCACGGACCCTTGCGGGGGATCTCGGCCAGCAGTCCGATACCGGTGTCGGCGAGGTGTTCCTGTCGGGTGACCTCGTTGCGCCATTGCTCGTGGTTCCACACCCACCGGGCCCGGGCCGCCGCCTTGGCGGCGAGGAAGCCGGCGTAGCCGTTGCCGTAGCGCCGTATCGTGCGCCGGTCGTGGTCCACCTCCAGGACGGTATCGGTGACGCGCTCCAGGAACGCCCGGTCGTGCGTGGCCACGACGACCGTGCCTCGATGGCGGCGCAGGCGTCCTTCGAGCCAGGCCACGGCCTCGTCGTCCAGATCGTTCGTCGGCTCGTCGAGCAGCAGCAGTTCCGGGGCGAGGGCCAGGGTCGCGGCGAGCGCGAGCCGGGAGCGCTGACCTCCGGAGAGGGTGCCGAGCGCACGCTCCCGGTCCAGTGGCGCGCGCTCGCCGAGTCGGCGCAGGCCCACCTCGACCCGGCGGTCCGCACCGTGCCCGCCGCGCGCGTCGAATTCGGCCACCAGTGCGGCGTAGCCCTCCAACTCGGCAGGACCGGCTGTGCCCAGGGTGGTCTCAGCGACACGAATACGGTGCTCCAGGGCCCGTAGCTCGCCCAGTACGTGATCCACGGCGTCGCCCACGCTCGCCGAACCGGGCAGGTCGAGGGTCTGGCGAAGGTGACCGGTCCCTCCTGGCGCGACGACGGTGAGGCTGCCGTTGTCGACGGGCTCCTGTCCTGCCAGCAGTCGCAGGAGCGTGGACTTCCCGGAGCCGTTGTCGCCGACGATGCCGACCCTTTCTCCCGGCCGGATCGTGAAGGACACGCGGTCCAGCACCATGCGGTCGCCGTAGCGCTTGGTCACCTCGGCGAGAGCGATCTGGGACACGGTGGGAGGGGTGGCGGCGAGGGTGGTGTCGACGGAAGCACAGTGCAAGAGCACTCCTTGGCTGGGTGAACAGGGCGGTGCGGCGAGCAGAAGGAGACCGACTGCGGACCGATGGACATGAAACTAGACGAGACGGGTCGTCTCGTCAAGGGTTTTCGGCGGGTCAAGTGCGGCAGCCGCCCACCACACACCGGTGACCCGTGCGCGGGCCGGCCTTCGCTCTCCCCTCCGCATGCGGGGCAGGCCGGGTTGATGGAATCTGATGATCATGCGGAGCAAAGGCGGGCGGACCGGCAAAGGCCACGACGTGGAGAACCTTCTGGACGAGCTCTACACCACGCCGCCGCCCGGTTTCGTCTCCCGTCGTGAGGAACTGGCGGCCCTCACCAAGGCGGCCGGGCAGGTGGAGGACGCCCGTCGCATCCGTGCCGCCCGCCGACCCACGCTCGCCGCCTGGGCAGCGAACCTGCTGCTCCGCTCCCGTCCGCAGGAGTGCCAACGGTTCCTCGAACTGGGAGGCGCGCTGCGCGAGGCCTATCAGACCCTGGACGCCAGTGGGATCAAGGAGCTGTCCGAGCAGCGCCGCCATATCGTCTCGGCACTGTCCCGGCAGGCCGGCCGGCTTGCCGCCGAGGGCGGGCACCAGCTGTCCGACACCGCCCAGCAGGGTGTCGAAGCCACGCTGCGCGCCGTACTCGCCGACGAGGACGCGGCCGACCGGTGGGCCACCGGCCGCCTGGAGGCCGCTCTCGCCCCGCCGTCGGACTTCCCCTCCCCCACCGACGCGCCGACCGCACCACCGGCGGCGCCACCCCGAGCGGCGCCGCGGACCCGGACCAGGGACGAACTCGCCGAGCGGCGTCGCCTGAGACGGGAACAGCTCGCCCAGGCCCGCACCTCGGCCGACATCGCCGACCGGCACCTCCATGGCCGGCATGCCGAACAGACGGACGCCGAGGCCGTACTCGCTCAGGCACGAGACAGGCATGATCGGGCCCGTCAGCAAGTCTCCACGGCCGAGCAGCGACTTCGCCTGGCGCGCGAACAACTCCACCTGGCCGCGCAGGAACAGAAGGCGGCCGAGAAACGGACCCGGGAGGCCGCTCTGGCCGCGGAACGCGCTGAGCGGACCGCACGTGAAGCCGCGCAGGAAGTCAAACGGCTGTCCGGGCCAGTCAAGTAGGCAGGGCTCTCAGGCCCATGCCGGAACCCGCCGGCCAGGGAGGCGGGGCCGGCACGACGCACTGGCGAGATCCACGCTCTGCACTTCGGCCTGTTCGCCGTCTCGCGGGCGCTACTGGGGGCGCCGTCCGCCGAGGTCCCCGTCAGGATCGTCCAGGAGAGCGATGCGCGCGGTGATGCGCTTGCCGACCGGTTCCCGCTGGACCTCGAAACCCTGGGCGACCGCCATGACGATCTCCAGACCGTGCTGTCCGACCCTGCCCGCGTCGGTGGCCCTGGCCACCGGCAGGACCGGGTCACTGTCCCAGACGACGACTTCCACCAGGGCCCCGCAGATACGAAGCCCCATCAACACCGGCCCGGGAGCGTACTTGCGCGCGTTGGTGACCAGCTCGCTGACCACCAGCTGGGTCAGGTCCATCGCGCGCGCCGACACCGGCAGGCCGTGCTCGGACCGCACCCGGGCGAGGAAGTCCGCCGCACGATGGCGCGCCTGGGCGATGACAGGGCCATCGCCGTCCAGGGCGACGGCATCCTGGATCGGACGGGCACCATGCACCGCGTCGCCCTCACCATCGCTCTCGGGAGCTGATTCCACCGGGTCCACCTCTGTTCCCCCGTTCACACCTGCATGTACCCCGCACCATCTCTCACATGTGCCTTGAACTCGGCTAAAGTACCGAACGGTTGTTCCCTGTTCCATCTGGGCAGGCTTGCAGCGCATGACGTGTCGGAGTCCGAGCCCCATCAGTGAGCGCAGTCGAGGAAACGGTGACAGATACCCACGGAGCAGCCCAGTCCGGCCAGCTGTCGATCAGCGACACCACGGTCGGCGACATCCGGGTGGTCACCCTGCGCGGCGAGATCGACCACACCGTCAAGGACGAGTTGATCAAGGCCCTGCTGTCCGCCGAGAGCGCGTCGCCGCGGACCGTGGTGGACCTCAGCGCCGTGACCTTCATGGACTCCAGCGGCATCAACGTCTTCGTCATCGTTCACCAGAAGGTGAGCGAGGCAGGCGGATGGCTGCGTTTCGCCGGCGCACAGGAAGCGGTACTGCGGGTCCTTCAGCTTGTCGGCCTGGACAAGGTCATCCCCAGCCATCCCACCGTCGAGCAGGCCCTGGCCGTCTGACCTCCTTCGCACCCTCTCGCGGCACGTCATGTGTCACCCGGCCGTGGCGTCGGTGGGGTTGCAGGCGCGCCGAAGAGCCGTGCGGGCCTGCCCGCGCAGCCAGACGTGGGCGGGGTCGTTGTCGTAGCGCTGGTGCCACGCGAGGTGGATCGGGATGGCCGGCGTCGTCAGCGGCAGAGGCCGGGTACGGAGGCCGAGGTCGTCCAGGAGGGGGCGGCTGATGAGTTCGGGGACCGCCGCGACGAGGTCGTGATGGCGCACGAACTGCAGGGCTGTCGCGTTGGTGGGAGCGGAAGCCACTACCTGCCGGCTCACTCCACGGGCCTCCAGCGCGTCGTCGATGGGGTCACGCAACCGCCCCCGGCGGGAGACGGTGATGTGCTCGGCGGCCGCGTAGTCCTCAAGGGCGAGCGGGCCGCGGCACAGGGGGTGCGAGGGACGCAGGGCGAGTACGAGCCGGTCATGGCCCACGATCTCGTGACGGATCTCGGGCGAGGAGGGCTCACTGGATCCGGCTTCGAGGTCGATGTCTCCCCGCCGCGGGTCCTGGATGTCGGTACTGGCCTCAGGCAGGAACCGTAGACACACTCCGGGAGCTTCTGCGCGCAAGGAGTGGAACAGGGCCGGCCCGGCCGCCGCGGCCAGCGCGTCGTGCCATTTCAGGATGAACGTCCGCTCCAGCGCCGTCAGATCGACTTCCGTATGCGGGGACAGCACCGAATGGGCCTGCTGGACCAGGTCGTGCACGGTCGCGCGCAGAGCGAGGGCACGGGGTGTGGGAGTCATGGTCCGGCCGGTACGCACGAGGATCTGGTCCCCCGTGGCCCGGCGGATGCGGCCGAGGGTGCGGCTCATCGCCGGGGTGGACACGTGGAGCCGGGCGGCGGCGTCCGTCACGCTGCCTTCTTCCAGCAGGGCGTCGAGCGCGGTGAGCAGATTCAAATCCAGTTGCATGTGAGTAAATCCAGTCTTAGCCAGATTGCATTTGAAGTTAATGATGGCTGGTCCTAACGTCAAAGGCGAACGGCCGAGAGGGTCGGGCCTGCACACCCGACCTCGCCTTCCTCCCCTGCCACGACTGGAGACCATCGTGAAGATCGCCGTACTCGGTTCCACCGGACAGACCGGCCGCCTGGTGATCGCGCGCGCCCTGGAGCGCGGGCATGACGTCATAGCCCTGGCCCGCAGGCCGGAACAGGTCGAAGCACCGGCCTACGGAAATCTGCGCACGGTCCGGGCGGACGTGACCGATCCCGGCAGCGTCACCGACGCCGTCAAGGACGCCGACGTCGTCGTCAGTGGTCTGGGCATCACCAAGAAGCAGGACCCCGCGATCCTCATCGAGGGCGCCCGACAGATCGTGTCGGCCGCGCCGCGCGTCATCTGGCTCACCTCGCTGGGCATGGGGGCGACCCAAGGAGCGCTCGGCGCGTTCAACGGAGCCCTTCTCAAACGCATCCTGCGCCACGAGTGGGACGCCAAGGGAGCGTCCGGCCGCGCCGTCCGCGAAGCAGGCGGGACCACGGTCCACGCCGGGCCGTTGACCAACAAGCCCTACCAGGACGACGGGAGCCTCATCCGTGCCGAGGGGTTCAGGCCTCGGATGATGCCTCCCATGGCACCGCGCGCGGGAATCGCCGCCCTGATGGTCGCGGAAGCGGAAGCGCCGCGTTTCGCCGACACGGACACCATCGCCTTGTTCGAAAACCGCTGAACCGCGCCCGTAGCCCTCCACCCCGACCCTAGCCCTACACCACAGCGTCACGGTCGTGGTGGAGGAACCGTGGCGGCCTCGCTGAGCTGAGGGCTGTACGGCCCGTCACCCTGCCGCGAGGCGGAACGCCCTGTCCTACGCGGCGTCGGAAGCCTCGAGGAAGTGAAGCAGCACGGCGGCCTCCGCGCGGAGCCGCGCGGCTCGCTCCGCATGCGCGGGCGCGGTCAACTGCGCCGCAGCATCCAGTCGTTCGGTGGCCTCGGACCGCACGACCTCCATCACGCGGCTCTCGCTCAGTTCACGCCGCACGGCCTCGGTGGCGCCGGCCCCGACCGGGGACTGCTCAAGGGCCATGCCGCGTAGCTCCGACTCGTCCACAGACACCGCCTCGGCGTTGTCCAGCGCAGCGAGCGTAGTGCGCAGGGCACTGACCGCGGCCTTGTCACGGGCGCGCATCGCTTCCGGCAGTGCTTGACGCATACGAAGACGTACAGACATGACGACGACCCTATGGCGGCGCCCCCTGGACTCACAACGCGATATACGTGCAGGCTCGGACGGACCGCCGGCCGAGGCCCGCACTTCGACAGGCGCGCAGAACCGGACCGCGGTTCCGCGCCCTGCCCGATGGCTGAATGCTCCACCCGATGGCTGGGTGCTCCGCTCGATGGCTGGGGGTTCCGACCGTGGACCGCGATCCTGCTGGCCGGGGCGTGCTGTCGGGAACGCTCCGATCGAACCGCCGCCGGCCCTGGCTACGAGGAGGCCGGATCCGCGGGACCCGCCTTCCTCTGCCCGAGCGTGAGCATCGCCTCGGTGACCTCGCCGACCGCCGCGTCGGGGATCGCAGTGGCGGCCTCCTTGAGGACGAGCAGTCGTGCCCCGGGAATCTCGCGCGCGATCGCCTCGCCGTTGCCGACGGGGAAGAACCGGTCGCGGTAGCCGTGGACGACGAGCGTGGGGACCTCGATCCCGGGCAGGCGCTCGCGCCAGCGGGGCTTGCAGTCGAGTCGGGAGAACACCATGCCCAGCTGGTTGGCCGCCTGGACCGGGGATGCGGTGCCGGGCGTGCGGTCCCAGATGCGCGCAGCGATCGCGCGCGCGGCGACGGGATCGTCACCGAGGATCTCCGCGGCACCGGCGGCGAACTCCGCGACCGCCTCGCGGTCGGTCCAGTCGGGCATCGCACGCGCGAACAGCCGGCTCATCGTCGCCCGGTCATGGCCGGGAAGGTCATCGTCGGGCGGGCCAGGGGCAACCGCGCGGGTACCGACCAGGGTGAGCGCCGAGAACGCGCCCGGATGGTCGAGCACGGCCACCTGGGCGACCATCCCGCTGACGCCGATCCCCGCGAGGTGCGCGGGTCCCCCGCCGAGCGCGCGGGCAAGGGCGGCCGCGTCGGCGGCGAGGCCGCGCAGGGTGTAGGTGGGCGCCTCCGGATCCGCCGTCGTCGACTGCCCGCTGTCGCGCAGGTCGTAGCGCACCACACGGTGTCCGCCGGCGGCGAGGCGCGCGCAGAGGGCGTCTGGCCAGGAAAGCATCGTCGTCCCGCCCGCGAGCAGGACGAGAGGCGCGTCGTCGTCGCCGAACGACTCGATGCCCAAAGAGATCCCATTGACGTCGACAGTGGTCATCGGATCACCGGAAGACGTCGTGGACCAGCCGGTCCGATCAGGGCGCCGCCGCCCGTCAGGATGACGTCGAGGTCCTTGCCCCGGTTGTCCGGAGAGTGGTCCGGGCAGGGTTCTGGCCCGGTGGTGCAGCCGTCGAAAGAGGCCGAGATGTCGGTGATGGTTCGAGTCATGTCAGGGCAGACCCGATCCGCCGCCCGAAGTCATCGCTCACTCATGAAACGTGCGACGGATGCGAACCCGACGGCGCGACGTCCGAGGCGGCACGTCGGCCGGACAGCGGACGGCACATCCCCTCCGCGTCCTCAGTCGGCTGCCACGTAGAGCTTGCGCAGGGGAGAGCGGACCTCCCACTCGGTTCGCTCCCCCGTGTGCAGGCGTACCAAGGTGCCAGGGGTGAGTTCGACACTCTCACCGGTCTCGAACCGCACGGTGGCATCGCCCTCGAGTACGACGAAGACCTCGTCCGCCTCGACGTCGCGCACCGTGCCTGCCGACAACGACCACAGGCCGAGTTGCGTACCGCTGAAGTCGCCCAGGGCCTTCACAGCGGCTGCGGGTCGTCCCACGAGGATGTCGTCCTCCTCCAGGGACATCGGGTCGAGCTCGACCTCATGCAGGTTCACGCAACGATCCATCACGACACCACTCTCGGATTTGCACGATCTTCCATCTCTCGTCGGCTCCACTGTCTCACCAGGAGGTTCGTGACCTCGCGCTCCGGCTCGTCGGACTCCTCATGCCGGACAGAGTCAGTGGTGCCGAGCCCGTCGTACGAAGCCTTTGTGGCGTACCCGGTCGCAGTGTGTGACTCAGCGCAGGCCGAGTTCCTCGCGCGCCCCCGTCACCCAGCGCAGCACGCCGTGGGACTCGGTGCTCTCGGCCAGCTCTGTCGCTTCGTCGAGCAGCGCCGCCGCATCGTCCGGCCGCCCCTGCTGTGCAGCCAGATACGCCAGTCCGACCAGGTTCGCCGCCACTCCCGGCAGGAATCCCAGCTCCCGACGGAGGCGGGTGGACTCCTCGAACTGCGTACGGGCCTCGTCCAGGCGGCCGGCCATGTGGGCGGCGAAGCCGAGGTGCCGCAGCGCGTAGGACGTGGTCAGCCGGTCGTCGGCCCGGGTGGCCAGGGCGAGGGCACGCTCGAAGGCGGGCACGGCGCTCTCGGCGTCCTCACGGACCACTTGGTGGAAGGTGCCGACCCAGAACACCGCCTCGCCCTCGCCGCGCGCGTCACCGAGCCGCCGGTACAGCTCCGCCGCACGCTCGAAGAGCTCCAGCTCCCGCGCGTCCTCGACCCGCTCCTCCAGGAAGCGGGCGTGGATCACCCGGCCGCGGGTCAGCGCAAGGTCCGCCTCGACCTCGTCCAGACACCGGTCGGCGGACACCAACGCACTGCTCTCACCGCCGAACACGGCACGCTCGTAGAGGAGTTCGGCTCGCCTGATCCGCTCGTCGGCAATCATCCCGTGATCGTACCGAGGGCATCGCGGGGAGTTCGATATCCGTCAAACTTCGGTCATGTGTTGTTGAGCTGTCCACGGGCTATCGTCCACCGTCATGTCGCTCACGAGTTGGCGGCGCGGCGCGGCTCCCGTCGTGGACGCCATGAGGCAAGGATGACGGGTCATGACGATCGTGTTCCGGGTTCCGGCCGGTGGTGCGGAGCGGGTGGGGTTCGCCTACTCGCCGACGATGGAAGCCGTACTGAGTCTTCATGTGCTGGTGGAGCCCAAGCACCACCCCGTCCAGCACGGCTGGGTGCGTGCGATGCGCAAGCTGTCCCCGGCGCTGAAGCGGGAGATCGAGGCGTTCTCCTACGCCGTGCGCTCGTACTTCCCCGAGTTCCTCTTTCCGCAGCCGACCGGCGGACTGGCGGACTTCGCCGACGAACTGGCTGCCCTGCGTGGGGCGGATCCGGAGCTGGTCCGCCTGGAGTTCGCCGTCCCCCTGCTGACGCCCTGGCCAGGTGGCGGCGAAGGCAGGGATCCGCACATGCTGAACGAAGCGGAGGTACGCGGCCTGTTGCGGAAGCGAGTCGCACGGGAAAGCGACGAAGCGATGGCCTCGATGCTCCTCGACGATCCCCGCGCGCTGCTCGAACGGTTCCTGAGCATGCTGGAGCGCTACTGGCGGGAGGCGTTCGAGGAGGAATGGGCCCGGCTCGAACCCGAACTCGCCGCCGGCGTGAGCGAGGCCGGACACCAGATCGAGCAGCGCGGCCTGTACGGGATGCTCCGCGGCCTGTGGCCGGAGGTTCGGAGCGATCCGCAGGCCGAACGCTTCTGGCTGGAGCGGCCGCACGACCACGAGGTCGCCATCGGCCCGGACGACACACTCGTACTCGCCCCCAGCGCCTATGTGTGGCCGCACGTACGCGTCAACTGCGACGGTCCGTGGCCCCTCGGGCTCGTCTTCCCCCTCTCGTCGATCGTCCGGGAAGCCCGCCCGAGGATTCCACCCACCCAGCTCGTCGGCACACTCCGCGCGCTCGCCGACGACACCCGGCTGCGCGCCCTCCGGCTGCTCGCCGAACGCCCGCGCAGCACGCAGGAGTTGGCTCCGCTCGTCGGCGTCAGCGAGGCCGCCCTGTCCAAGCACCTGCGCGTGCTGGCGGACGCGGGCCTGCTGGAGCGCCGCCGCGAGGGCTATTACGTCCTGTACCGGCTCGTGTCCAGGCAGGTGGCGGGTCTGACTCCCAGCCTTGACAGCTTCCTGCACGGCGACGGCGACGACTGATTAGTCATCTGCCTAATAAGTGGATCCGGCCCCCGACGGGATCCGACAGTGGCCGCCATGTCACTGCTGAGGGACCGCAACTTCCTGCTTCTCTTCGCCGGCCAGGGCATCTCACGCTTCGGCGACGGCCTGTACACCGCCGCGACCGCCTGGCTGGCCTGGTCACTGACGAAGGACCCCACGGCCGTCGCCGTGGTGAGCGTGTCCGCGTTCGCGCCCGCGTTCGTGGCCACCTTCGTCGTCGCCTCGTACGCCGACCGCCGCGACCGCCGGAAGCTGATGATCGCCACCGACCTGGCCCGGGTGGCCGTTGTGGCCGTGGCTTTGGTCCTGCTCTCCCTCAACCTGCTGAATCTTCCCCTGCTCGTGGCGACCACGGCGCTGCTGGCGCTGATCGGTGCCCCGTTCGCCCCGGCCCGCAACGCCATCGTTCCGCAGATCGTGCCGGACGACCGCCTCCAGCAGGCCAACGGGCTGCTGCAAGTCGCCTTCCGGGCCGCCTTCTTCGTCGGCCCGCTCATGCTCGCGCCGCTGCTGGCCTTCGGCTCGCTGCAGTCGGTGCTGGTGGTCAACGGACTGACCTTCCTGGGTTCGGCGGTCGCCGTGGCCGCCATCCGCGTGGCCCGCCCCGCCCCGACCAGTGGTCGGACGGGGCTGTGGTCCGATCTCGGCGCCGGGCTCAGGGCAGTGCAGGCCGCTCCCGACGTACTCGTGGTCATCGTGACCTTCGTGCTCGCCCTCGCCCTGACCAACGGGTTCCTGACCGTCGGGCTGGTCGTGGTCGTGGGACAGGGCGGCCAGTACGGCCTGATGCTCGGCATCACCGGCGTCGCCGAAGTGGTGGGCGCCCTGCTCCTGGCCGGCCTGCGCATCCGCAGACTCGCACTGGCCGCGGTGCTGGCGTGGGCCCTGCTCGGGATCTTCCGAGCTCCGCTGGGAACGGTCACCTCCCATGCTGTGGCAGCGGCTCTCCTCACTGCCACGGGGCTGGCCTCGGCCCTCACGGACATTCCCTTGATCGCACTGGTGCAGCAGCGCATACCGAGCCAGCATCTGGCGAAGGCGCTCGGCCTGTGGGAGGCCGGAGTGGCAGGAGCCCTGGCAATCTCCCCCTTCGTGGCTTCGACCGCCATCAGCCTCGCCGGAGTCAAGAACGCCTTCCTGCTCTCGGGAGCCGCCGTTGTCGTCCTGGCCGCGACCGCCACGCTCACCCTCGCAGGCCTCGATGCACGGCGGCCCGGTCAGCAGCCCTTCGCCACGGCCGACGGCACGGCAAGCGTCGCGGCACCGGAAGAACAGAGGTGATCACGGCCAGTTCCCCGCACACTTCCCTTTGTTGAACGCGTTCAAAACGAGGGGCTAAGGTGGTGCCGAACGAAGCCGAGGGGGTTCGATGAAGGTAGTGCTGCCCGGGGGAACCGGACAGGTGGGCACGATTCTCGACCGTGCGCTGACAGCGGCCGGCCACGAGGTCACGGTGTTGACCCGGCATCCCGCGCGGGCGCACGACATCGGCTGGGACGGGGCCACGCTGGGCCACTGGGCCTCGGCGATCGACGGCTGCGACGTCGTGATCAACCTGGCCGGGCGCAGTGTTTCCTGTCGGTACACCCCCGAGAACCTGCGGGCCATGATGGACTCCCGCGTGGACTCGGCACGGGTGGTCGGCAAGGCGATCGCCGCCGCCGCGCGGCCCCCGCGTGTCTGGCTGCAGATGAGTACGGCGACGGTCTACGCCCACCGGTTCGACGCGGCCAACGACGAGGAAACCGGTGTGATCGGCGGCTCGGAGGCCGAGGTGCCGGACTACTGGGCGTACAGCGTCGAGATCGCGCAGAACTGGGAGCGGGCACAGGCCGAGGCACCGACCCCCGCGACACGCAAGGTGGCGCTGCGCTCCGCGATGGTCATGAGCCCGGATCGGGGCGGCGTGTTCGACGTGCTGTCGCGGCTGGCGCGCCTCGGTCTGGGCGGTCCGGTGGCCGGCGGCGCGCAGTACATCTCCTGGATCCAGGACGAGGACTTCGTGCGAGCGGTGGAGTTCCTGATCGCCCGGGACGACCTCGAGGGACCCGTGAACCTCGCCTCACCGGGTCCTCTTCCGCAGCGCGACTTCATGCGCGCGCTGCGCTCCGCCTGGGGCGTCCCGGTGGGGCTGCCCGCGACGCGCTGGATGGCCGAGCTGGGAGCCTTCGCGCTGCGCTCGGACACGGAGCTGCTCCTCAAGAGCCGCCGGGTGGTGCCGGGGCGACTGCGTGCGGCCGGCTTCACCTTCGCCCACCCCGACTGGGAGGGGGCCGCCTCATCCCTCGCACAGCAGGCCAGGTCGGTTCGTGCACGGCGGGGTCGGGCCCGTGAATCGAGCAGCCACGCCGCGTAGACCACCACGGCCAGTGGTCCGGAGCGGGGACTGAGCGTCGAGGCCGCCCGGGCCGGGCGGTGGCCCGTCCGAAGTGGATTCAGCACCAGCGCGGGCCTCGGTCCTGAGCGCGACTTGCCTGAAGGTCACGGTGACTTCCGGGGCTCTTGGCCCGGGTCACCGCTGGGCCGACGGAGCCCGTCGGTGTGGCGGGCGACGTCATCGACGCGCGCCGCGAGATCGGGGTGGCCGGATGCCAGGTAAGTGTGCGTGAGCGCGAGGGGACCGACCAGCGCCGCAGCGTCGCTCTCGGCGAGGGCGGCGGTGAGCTCGCCGAGAGGACTGCGGGCGGCAGCGGGGAGATCGGTGAGCGCGGTGATCTGGCCGGCGAGCTGGCGCAGGTCCGCGGCATTGGCGCGGGCCCAGGCGGTGACGGTGCGGTCGGCGGCGCGCCGGTCGCGCGTGGCCCGAACCCGCTGCTCACCCGTGGAGCCTGGGCTCCCCGGACGTACACGCAGGTAACGCCGTTCGGCGGCCTGACGGCTGGAGACGCCGAGAGGGTGGGCCAGGTCCGCCCAACTGGCGCCCGCCTCCCGCGCCCCTTCGATCAGACCCGGTTCCCACTCGGCGAGCTGGTCGCGCACTTCACGGAGCAGCAGGAGCGCGGTGAGCGCCTGCTCCGAGCTGGTCTGGAAAGGCTCCGGGGGCTCCCCCTCCCGCTCCCGCGGTGTCTGAGCGGTGCGCAGAGCGTCGTGCATCGTGCGCAGCGCCGCGGTGGCGAGAAAGGGGGTGGGGGCAAGACCCCGGGCGCGGGGGTCGGGCTGATCCGCCATGGCCATGAAACCTCCAGCGCGTGGTGTCATCGCATGGACGACACGCAACTTGTCATCACTTCGATGACATGCTACAACGATTGGCAGGTGAACCGCATTGGCAGCAAGTGCCTGACCTGAACACTGGAGGTGTTTCCCCATGTTGATGCGCACCGACCCCTTCCGTGAGCTTGATCGACTCACCCAGCAGCTCCTGAACACAGCCGGGACTTGGTCCCGGCCGACGGCGATGCCGATGGACGCCTACCGCGAGGGTGAGGAGTACGTGATCGCCCTCGACCTGCCCGGTGTCTCCAGGGACGCGATCGACATCGACGTCGAGCGGAACATGCTGACCGTCAAGGCCGAGCGGCGCCCCGTCACCAAGGCGGAGGACGTACAGGTGGAGCTCTCCGAGCGGCCTCTGGGCGTCTTCTCCCGTCAGCTCGTGCTGGCCGACGCTCTGGACACCGAGCACATCAAGGCGGACTACGACGCGGGTGTACTGACCCTGCGCATCCCGATCGCCGAGCGCGCGAAGCCCCGCAAGGTCACCATCGGCGGCAGCTCCACCCGCACGGAGATCAGCGGCTGAGAGCCCTGCCGGCCACGCCGGAGACGGGGGCGGGCCGCTTACGTGGCCACCCCCGTCCTCCGCTCGCCACCACACACGCGAGGGAGCAGTGATGGCCATGCGATGGACGGCGTTCCTGGACCGGATCAAGGAACGCGGCGCATACGAGACCACCGAAGAGGCCGAGCGGGCAGCCCGGACGGTGCTGGCACTCCTGGGTGCACACCTGGTCGGCGGGGTACGGGCGGAGCTGGCGGCCCGGCTGCCGGACGAACTGGCACTGATCCTGCTCAATCCGCTCCAGGCGCACGAGCCGCTGTCCCCCGAGCGGTTCGTGCGGGCCGCCGCGGCATGGATCGAGGGAGCCACCGAACAGACCGCGGCCTGGGACGTGGGCGCCGTGCTCAGCGTGGCCTCGGACGCCGCGGGCGAAGAGCTCACCCGCCGGCTTCTGCTCCAACTCCCAGCGGGTTACGACCTGCTGTTCGGCCACCCCCGACGCATCCAGTAACCGCGACACCCCGCACCCACCCCTCACCGAGCAACAGCGGTGGCCGACAGGCGGAACCGGCCACCGCATCGAGATCACCCCAGACCAGAAAGGCGACGCGTCACCGATGATGCCCCAGCAGGAACTGTGCCGGACCACCACGAGCATGACGTTCGAGCAGATGCTGGAAAGAGTGCGGTACGAAGGCGCGTACTCCACTCGCGCACAGGCCGAAGCGTCCGTACACGCCGTGCTGGGCGCTCTCGGGCGCCAGCTCACCGGCGACGAACGCGTGGACCTCGCGGCCGCACTGCCGCACGAGGCCGCCCTGTCCTTCACCTCTGAGATCCCCGCGGCCGAACCCCTCACCGGCTGGGGCTTCGTCAGGGATCTGGCGTCCCGCACGGGCGGCACGACAGCCACCACACGCTGGGACACCGGTACCGTCCTTCGCATCGTGGCCCAGCTCGCCGGCGACGAGCTCCTCGGTCGCATCCTCGCCCAACTCCCCTCCGGATACGCCCTGTTGTTCGGCCGTGCGGAACTCACCCGGGCGGCATGACGCACGGCAGAGGTGCACGCGGGCGACGCCCCGGCCTCCTCACGCGGCCCAGGACAAGCACGCCCGTACGGTGCGTCGAGTCCACTCCATCCGCAGTACTCTGTCCGGAGTGCTGTGAACTTGGTTCTACCTCTGGAGTGGACTCGATGGTGCGCCGGAACGACGAACGAAGGGCTGCCCTCGTGGACGGCGCCATCGAGGTTCTGGCCAGGGAGGGCGCGCGTGGCCTGACGTTCCGGGCCGTGGACGCCGAGGCCGCCGTGCCGGCCGGCACAGCCTCCAACTACTTCAGCAACCGCGACGACCTGCTCACCCAGGCGGGCGCCCGCGTCTACGAACGGCTCCAGCCCGACGAGGCGACCATCACCCGGCAGCGGACGAGTGCTCGGGACCGGGAGACCTACGCGGTCCTGATGCGCGAACTCGTGGGCCGGATCAGCGACTTCCGCACCGGCTACCTCGCACTTCTCGAACTCCGCCTGGAGGCCACCCGACGGCCTCAGCTCCGCGCGGTGCTGACCGAGCAGGTGCGGGCCGACCTCGCAGCCAACGTGGCCTACCACGAGGCATCCGGCCTGCCCGGCGACGCCACCGCCGTCCAGTTGCTGTATCTGACGCTCAACTGGCTGATCGTCGAGCAGCTCACCCTCCCGGACGTGCTCACGGACGCCCAGCGGGAAGGGCTCGTCACGGCCGCGGTCGAACGGCTGACAGCGAGCCCTCCCCGCCAGGATTGAGTGCGGTGAGCGGCCGCCCCCGCACACCCGCACGGCGGGCGGTCTCTCCGTCTCGCCATCCCGCCACCTCGCCGTGGACGACCCGGCAAGACTCGCCCCGCCGCTCAGGCGCATCCCGGCGGTTCGTCCTTGGACGGTACGAATTGCAACGTGGGCATTCCGGCGGCGTCGAAGTTGGCCGCGTCCGGGCCGATCAGCGTCATGTAGCCGGCAATCCGCTGACTGTGCGGAGCGGGTGGCTCCCCCTTGACCTGCTCGACACCGGGGAAGACGGAGTCAAGAACCCACCAACGACCGCCGAACATCACCCACTTGATTCCGCAGTGCGTGTAGATGTCGTACGGATACGGCTTGTGCTCTCTGGGCTTGGCCGGCCCCTCCTGCCACTTGTCCTTCACGACGGTGCGGGCGGGCAGGGTGGGGGCGGACCCGGCCTCCTCGCCCTGGTTGTCGGACGCGGACGAGCAACCTGTGAGCAACAGTCCAGCGCTCAGAAGCAGTACAGCTGATTGACGCGATGCCTTCATACACTGTTGGACGCCACGGGCACGCGTTCCGTTCGAGCCACGCCCGTTTCACCTGGGCCTCTTCCCCTCCGCAGCGCTTCCGCCGCCGCTCGCCACCGTGGCAGCCGCCCAGGCCGTGCGCGAGAGCGCCGACCTCACCGTTGACTCACCTGGGTAACGGCGTTAGCTTTTAGCTAATAGGGTTAGCCGAGCTTGGGAGATGTCATGACCGAGTACCTCGCCGTCGACGGCGGCACGATCGCTTACGAAGTGGCCGGGGCCGGCCCGCTGATCGTTCTCGCGCACGGCATGGGCGACAGCCGCGCCGCCTACCGTTCCGTGATCCCTCCGCTGGTGGCGGCCGGCTACCGGGTCGCCGCGGTCGATCTGCGCGGCTGCGGCGAGTCCAGCGTCGACTGGCCCGCCTGGAGCCGCACCGCCATCGCCGGCGACCTGCTCGCCGTGATTCGCCACCTGGGCGGTCCGGCCGTACTCGTCGGTCACTCGGTCTCCGGCGGCGCCACCACCATTGCGGCCTCGCAGGAACCCTCCCTCGTCACCGCAGTCGTCGAGTTGGCACCGTTCACCCGCAAGCAGTCGGTCCGCCTCGGCGACCTGCGGGTGAAGCGCTTCAGACAGGGCATGCTGCGGCTGCTCGGTACAGCCGTGTTCGCCAGCGTGCCGCTCTGGCGCTCGTACCTCGACGTGGCCTACCCCGGCACGAAGCCTGCCGACTGGGCACAGCGGCTGGACCGTATCGACTCCCTGCTGCGCGAGCCTGGCCGGATGAAGGCGCTCCGGGGCATGGGCCGCAGCGCTCCGACCGACGCGGGCGCTCGGCTCGGGGGTGTCCGCTGCCCGGTCCTGGTGGTGATGGGCACCCTTGACCCCGACTGGGCCGACCCGCACGCCGAGGGTTCGGCGATCGTCGATGCCCTGCCGACCGGCCTCGGTCACCTCGAGATGATCGAGGGCGCCGGGCACTACCCGCACGACCAGTTCCCCGACCAGGTGGTCTCGCTCACGCTCGGCTTCCTCCGGTCGGACGCCGCCCGTGCCTAGGGCCGGCCTGGATCCGGTCGCCGTGGTCGCGGCCGGTGCCGCCCTGGCCGACGAGGTGGGCCCCTCCAACTGGACGATGGGCCTGCTGGCCGAGCGGGTGGGCGTGCGCACCCCGTCCCTGTACAAGCATGTGGGCGGCCAGGAGGACCTCAGTCGGCGCATCGCGGCCCTGGCCCTGAGCGAGGCCGCCGACGCCGTGGGCGGCGCGATCCAGGGATACGCCGGCCGCGACGCCCTGGCGGCCGCGGCGCGGGCCTTCCGCGCCTTCGTGCTCAAGCATCCCGGCCGGTACGCCACGACGATCGGCATGGAGCCTCGCGGCCCCGACGACCCACTGGCCGCCGCAGGTCAACGGCTCCTCGAAGCGTTCATGGCCGTTCTGCGCGGCTACGAGATCAAGGAGTCCGACACGGATCACGCCCTGCGCATGCTCCGCAGCCTCTACCACGGCTTCGCCACCCTGCAGGCGGCAGGCGGTTTCCAGTGGAGCGCCGACATCGACGAGAGCTACGAATGGCTGATCGCCTTCACCGACCGGGGCCTGCGCGCACTCTGAGATCCGCGGTCGGTTCGCCGGCTCCGCAGCGCGGCGGCCTTCGGCGTACGGGGAGAGTCGGCGCACGAGCGGTTCACGACCCGGCCGGCGGGGCGCGGCGACACCGGTCCCCCAAGGCGGCCGGTTTCCCCGAGCGATCACCGGGCACCCGCCGAGTGATCAGCCGTGCAGCGGCACACCAGATCCGGCGCATCCTGCCGGAGGAGGACGGAGGCCCATCATGTTGAAGGCAATCGCGGACGTTCTTCGTTCCATCGGCGGGGCTGTCGCCACCGTCGTGACCCTGCCGTTCCGGGCCGTGGCCCGTCTGTTCGGCGGTGCCTCGAGCTCTGCCCACGGCCACCACTGACCGCCCGTCGCGTGACGCGGCGGCAGCACCCGAGACCTGGGCCCGGCTGGCTTCCCGCCAGCCGGGCTTACGTGTGTCCCAGCCGCAGCACGTCCGCAGCGAAGACGGGGCCCATCGCTCTGCCCGCTTGACGGCCTTCGGCCTACGTCGCCGCGTCGGCGGGGCCGTCCGGTCGCCTGATCCGGCGGATCTCCTCCAGCGGATAGGGCACCTCCCGGCTCTCCTGCCGGAACCGGCGATAGAAGTCGCCCATCACCGCGGCGACCGGCGCGTACCGGACCAGAGCGGCCGCGACCGACGCCGGAATGTCCCCCGGGTACGCCCCTTCGGCGCAGGCGCGCACGAACGCCCTGCGTTCTTCCGGTTCGTACCCGTACAGGGCGACGGCCAGCCAGTTCACCAGATGCGTGACTGTGTAGCACCGGTCGTAGGTGCGGTGCCCGTCGAAGAAGTCGGCCTCGGTCCGCGTGAGGTCGAAGCGCGAGGAGATCGCGAGACCGTAGTCGGCGAAGAAGAGCCGTCGGCCGTCGGTGAGGATGTTCTCGAAGTGGGCGTCGAAATGCAGCAGCCCGCGCGCGTTCATGAACGAGACGCCGGCTCGCAGCTCGCTGTCCACCATGGCGCAGGCCCGCTCGGCGGCTTCGTCACCGGCCCCTACCTCAACGCCCAGCCATTCGTGCAGGTTCCGCGGGATGTACTCCAGGAACAGCATGAGGCTCGCCGAGGACTGTTCGAGAGCCTCGATCCGGCGACGTACCTCCGTTCCGCCTCCCCAGTAGGCGACGGCTCGTTCCACATCGGCCAGTTCCTCGGGAAGCGGCCGCCCGGAGTCCGGTAACACCCGCCAGTGGTACATCAGGGGAAACCCCTCGTGGTCGCCCGCAATCACCCAGTTCGTCGTCATGGTGTGCACGGCCAGCTCCCGCCACGCTCCGGAACCCGGTCCGCCGACCGTGCCGATGCCGTACTGGCAGAAGAGCGGTAGTTCGAACAGATTCGCCGTGGAGTGGATGTTCTCCGGTCGTCGCTCCAGATCCGTCAGACGTAACTGCTTGACGAAGACCGGCCTTCCGTCGACCTCCATCAGCAGGGACGTCCCCCCGATGCCGGAACCGATCGGCGTGGCAGCGTCCACGCGCTCCTGCAACCGGCGATCAGCGCACAGCGCCAGCGAGGTGGAAACGGCACCATGGGCGGCCAGCCGCGCGCCTCGGGACATGTCAGAACTCTGCACCTGTACCTCCAGCCGGGCACCCGCCTCCCGTGCGACCCGTTGCGGGAACACCGGGGCAGGAACCGCCGAGACCGCTCACGGCGAAGACGGCGATCTTCTCAAGCACCAAGGATGCGGCAGACCGGCGGCTCTCCCGCGGGTCGCAGAGTCGGCGGTACGGCACCTCGGTGATGTACGTGTGCCACTGGGTGCGGGTGAGGTCCGCGCCGGAGCGGGCGCAGACCTGGGTGACAAGCCGGGCGGGGTCGATGACGTACCGCTGGAGCGGGACATGGGCGCTGCCCGCGTAGAGGGTGCCGCTGTCGGGACTGAAGGCGAGGGTCTTGATCGTTTCGCCGGGCGATGTCAGGGGGCCGCCGAGTGGCTGCTGGGTGGCGGTGTCCCAGAGCTGCAGCGTGCCCGCGTCGCCGCCGACGGCGAGGGTACGGCCGTCGGGGCTGAGAGCGAGGGCGCTGACGGTCTCCGGGGTGTCGCCGATGGGGGCCGGGAAGACATTGCGCAGCACACCGGCCCGATGACGCAGTGCTCCGTCCCACAGGGCCACGCGTCCGGTCCGGTCGCCGACCGCCAGGTGTGAGCCGTCGGGGCTGAAGGCCAGGGCGCCGACCTGGTCGCCCTGGACGAGGTCACGTCCGACCGGGGTGCCGGTGGATCGCCCGGCGGACAGGCGGGCGGTGCGGTTGTCGCCGACGAGGAGGCGGCCGTCGGGACGGACGGCCAGGTGGCCGCCGGCCAGGCCGGTGAGCGCCTCCGTCCGGCGCCGACTCGCCGTGTCCCACACCTCGTTGCTCAGGTCGCCGGGCTCCGGTGTGCGGGTGGCGTACAAGGTGCGGCCGGACGGTCCCAGGGCGAGGGCCGCGACGGGGGACGCGGACGGCACGTCGGCCAGGTCCAGCGTGGTCCTCGCCCGGTTGCGCGCCACGTCCCAGACGGTGACCTGCTGGGGACCCGCCTGTCCGTCGCGCGCCGAGACACCGTAGGCGAACGAGTCGCCGTCGGGACTGAAGGCCATCACCGGGAGGGTGTCCCCCGCGGCGACCGGCCGCGCCCGGTCGCGGGAGACGGGCAGGGGCGGGACCGGCAGGGGGAGCCTCGGGAGTTCGTAGTAGGTGTCGCGCAACTGGAAGCGGTAGGTGGTGCCGAAACGCTGGGCGACGGCGAGGGTGCGGCCGTCGGGGCTGAGCAGCACGCCGTCCGCGGGCCGGTCGCGCCATGCCGGGGTGACGGCACCGGCGAGGTCCAGGGAGTGGACCGTACCGCCTTCGAGGTAGCGCAGGATCGGGCGGCCGGGGTCCCAGGCGAGGCTGCCGTACAGGTGCTGGTTGTTCAGGGGGTGCCGGAACACCGGGGCGGCGGGGGACGACAGCCGCCAGACCCTTATCTCGTGACGGTCGGCGGTCGCGAGGAAGTCCGTGTCCTCACTGAAGGCGACGTGCCGCGCGTCCGGGTCCTCCAGTACGGCGACCTCGTCGCCCGTGACCGTGTCCCAGACGCGGACTCCGCTCTCCGAGACGGCGGCGAGCCTCGTGCCGCCGAACACGGGGCCGGACCGGTCGTCGTGACAGCCGCCGCGCGTCCGCGCCCACGCACCGCGCACCGCGTTTCCGTGTCCTGTGTGCCAGACCCGGGGCGGTTGCCCGGAGGAGCAGACAGCAACCAGCCGGCCGTCGGCGCTCTGGGCCACCTGCGTCCGGCCCGGTGCCCCGGTCTCGAAGAGCACTCTGCCGTCCGGGACGGAGCGCAGCCGCACCTGGTCGTCGTCGTTGCCGCGCGCCAGGTAGCTGCGGCCGCCCGGACCGAACCCGATGTCGGAGCCTGCGGGGAGAGGACGCTGTGCGCCGGTCCACTGTCCGTTGGACCTGTCCCACAGCCGGATACCGCCCTTCACCTCGATGGCGAGTACCCGCCCGTCCGGCCCGGCCGCGACCACGTCACCCTCCGGCAGCCTCCCGGAGGCGGTGCGACGGTGCTCGGTCACGTCCCACGTCCGCCACCTGCCGTCGTCGGCGCTGAGCAGCGTGCGGCCCGAGTCGACGAGGAAGCGTGCGGGCCTCTCGCCGGGCACGGGATCGGTGAAGATGTCCAGTTCGGGCTGGGCGAGGGAGCCGAGCAGCGCCCGGCGGGCCTCGGGCAGCGGGGAGACCCGCCAGGCGGCCACGCCGAGCAGTTGGGCGGTACGCGGTTCCGTGGTGCGCAGGGCGTCGGCGACCGCGGCGACCCGGCGGGCCGCGGTGTCGGTGCGCTGACGTTCGTTGTCCTCGTGCTCGCGCCAGGCGGCCAGGCCGACGACCAGAGCGACCGCGAGGACCCCGGAGAGCGCGGTGGCGAGGAGCCGTGACCTTCGGACCGTACGGGCCGCGGTACGGCGTTCCGTCTCCCGGGCGTCGAGCGCGACCCGCAGGAACTCCTGTTCCGTGGTGGTCAGGTCGTCGTGGCGGCCGTCCCCCTTGAACATCTCCTCCGCACGGGCCAGCCGGGTGCCCCGGTAGAGCGCGCCCGGGTCGCGGTCGTGCTCCAGCCAGGCGCGGGCGGCCTCGGCCAGGCGCCGGTGGTCCCTCAGTCGCTCGCGGTCGGCCTCGATCCAGCCGTGCAGCCTGGGCCAGCAGGTGATCAGAGCCTCGTGGGCGAGCTGGACGGTGCCTTCGTCGACCGTCAGCAGCCGGGCGGCAGCCAGTCGTTCCACCACCGCCGACGCCTCTGTGTACGCCCACTGGTCCAGTTCCGCCCGGCTGAGCGGGCGTCGGGTGTCGGCCGTGCCCTGCCCCGGCTCGACGAGCCGCAGCAGCACCTGCCGTGCGGTGCGCGCCTGGGCCGCGGACAGCTGTCCGTACACCTCCTCGGCGCTCGCCGCGATCGCACCGCGCACACCGCCGGCCGCCTCGTACGCGGCCACGGTCAGCAGCCTGCCTCGGCGCCGCCGCCAGGTCTCCAGCAGGGCGTGCGAAAGCATCGGCAGCGCTCCGGGCTCGTCGAGGACCTCCTCGACGAGCCGGGCGGCGAGTTCCCGTTCGACCAGCAGGCCCGCCTTCTGCGCCGGACGGACGACCGCCTCCCGCAGTTCGCCCGCGCTCATCGGCCCGACCAGCAGTCCGACACCGCGCAAGGCGTCCGCCAGAGCCCGGTGTTCGGCGCACCGGGCGTAGAAGTCCGCGCGTACCGCGATCAGCACCCGCAACCTGCTGTCCGGGGCGCGGGCGGCCAGCAGCAGATCGATGAAGCGGTCCCGCTCCCCGCGGTCCCTGCACAGGGTGAAGACCTCCTCGAACTGGTCCACCACCACCCAGCTCTCCTCCTGCTCCCTGGCAGAGGTCAGCAGATGCCCGTACGTCGACGCGGGCCGCGTTCCCGGAGTGAGCACGCGCAGCGCCACCGGCGACCCGCGGCGGGCGGCCTCCTCCTGGAAGCGGGGTATCAGCCCGGCGCGCAGCAACGACGACTTGCCGCTGCCCGACGGGCCGAACACCACAGCGAAACGGTGCTCGCCCACCAGCTCCCGCAGCTCATCGACCAGCCGGTCCCGGCCGAAGAACAGCTCGCGGTCGCCCTGTTCGAACCGCGCGAGGCCCCGGTACGGCGGTGCCGCGTCGTCCGTCCCGGGCCGCGCCGAGCCGCCGGTTTCGGCTTCGGCCTCCGTCCACCGCCGCTCCCACTCCGCGGGGTCCGCACCGCACGCGCTCGCGTAGCCCCGGGTGACGGCGAGCGACGGCAGACGTTCGCCGCGCGCCGCCTCGGACAGGGTCGTCGCGGAGAACCCCGCCACCTCTGCCATCGTCCGGTACGCCGGGCAGCCGGCGGCCCTGCGCAGCTCCCGCAGGTCATGGGCGAGGCGCTGGACGGGGCCGGCCTCCGGGTCGACAGGTCTTTCCGGACGGCCCACAGTCCCACCCGCTTCCGTGCGCGGCCTTGCCGCTTTTGCGTGCCCCGTCCGTGGTCGCCACGCGGAGGAGAACGCTGTTCAGGGCGGTCAACGTACGTTTCCGCGCCGATCCGCGTAAACCCTGTCCGCGGGAGATGTGGTGTTGATGACAGCGACGGAACAGCACACCGAACAGCCGCCCGTGGCCCGCGGAATTGATTGCCCCGATCAAAGGAAGTGCCTTTCAACCCCCGAGCTGCCAGCGTCGGTCGGGCCAACCGGACTCCGTCACACCGAGCGACTCTGGAGCACCCCCCATGTCCCAGGAACTCCCCACGTCTCAGGCACGGAAAAGCACAAGGAAGTCCCGCCTCGGCAAGGCCGCCCTCGTCGCCGTCAGCGCTGGCGCGCTGACCGTCGCCCTGACAGGCAGCTCGTCCGCCGGGGTGCTGACCCCGTTGCCCGTGAGCACCACTTCGTTCCAGCAGACGTTCATGCCGCTCTTCGACTACGACTCCAACAGCTGCTTCCCCGCGGCCGCCATCGACCGTGACGGCAACCTCAACGGCGGTCTCGACGACAGCGGCCCCGTCACGGGCCAGTGCCGCAGCAACCACCTCGGCAAGGCCAACACGTACTCGCGGGTCAAGTGCAACAACGGCTGGTGCGGGATCGTCTACACCCTGTACTTCGAGAAGGACATGAGCTGCGCCGGCTGCACCCCCACGTCGCACCGTCACGACTGGGAGTCCGTCGTGGTCTGGGTGAAACAGGGCGTGGACTTCCCCGACTACGTGTCCATGTCCGCCCACGGCCAGTACACGACCAAGCCGTACTACGACGTCGAGAGGGACGGCAAGCGCGCCAAGGCCGTCTACCACAAGGAAGGCGGCAGCACCCACTCGATGCGCTTCGCCAAGGCCGGGGAGCGGCCGGAAGCCTGGGGGGACGGCGGATGGGACACCCCGGGCCTCGTGAGCTGGAACAGCTTCCCGAGCGGCAACAACGGCGTCAACCTCCAGTCGAAGCTGAACAGCGCCACCTGGGGTGACGCCAACTTCCCGCTCAAGGACGGCAGGTTCACCACCGAGCTGCAGCGGGCCAAGCCGTCGAACATCCCCTTCGACCCCACGGGCAGCGGCTGACCGACTGCCCGGACACGCGCGGCGGCCGCCGACGGCACTCCCCCTCCGTCGGCGGCCGCCGCCCGTCCCGGGCGCATGCCGCGCGGGCGTCCTGCGAGGCGCCGCGTTCTCGCACCAGCGCGCTCTCGACACGACGCCGGCCGGGCAGCCTGATCCCGTCCGGCCTCCGTCGTACCTTCCGCGCAGTGCGGACGTCAGGGATTCGCGACTCGGTAGCGCAGGTGTGTCACGGACCCCGTGACAGGCTTTCCCTGCGGGATCAGCTCGGCCCGCTCCCCGGCGAACAGCGGTGTGCCCTGCCCCAGCAGCAGGGGCACGAGGTGCACGCTGACCTCGTCGATCAGGCCCGCTCCGAGCAGCTGTCGGGCGACGTCCGCGCCCAGCACCAGGACGTCCTTGTCCCCCGCGGCCTCCTTGGCACGCCGGGCCGCGGCCTCCAGTCCGTCGAAGGCGAACGTCCCGCCGTTGTCGCCGGCCAGGTCCTCCCTGGTCCGGTGCGTGACCACGAAGCTCGGGACGCCGGGCCACGGCGTGCCGCCCCACAGACCCAGGCCGAGGTCGAAAGTGCGCCGCCCGATGACGACGGCCCCGACCCTCGCGTCCACCGCCTCGCGGACGGCGACGTCGACCGCGCCGTCCGGCCCCTCCCCGGACATCCATTCGTGCAGTCCTTCGCCGCCGGCGCCCATGGGCTCCTTCTCACCGACGTTCGGTCCTGCCGTGAACCCGTCCAGGGACATCGACACGTCCAGCACTACTCTGCTCATCGCGAACCTCCTCCGTTCCACCCGCGCCGCCGTCCGGCGCCGCTGTTCCTCGCGACCTCAACTCTGGTCGCGGCCCAGGGAAACGGCGACACTTTCGCCGTGAGTCGAACTGCACCAAAGGGAAATCAAGATGAACGCGATACTCCTCGCGCCTGTCCATGTCGGTTGCGACGTCCGGGAAGCCGAGTAGTGCCCCGGCGGACTTCCGTGGGGCTGAGCCTGCTGTCGGCGGCCCTGCTGCCGCTCGGGGTTGCCTGCACGTCCGGCCAGTCGGACCCCACGAGCCCTCCCGAGCCCGCTGCAACCAGGCCGACAGCGCCTGCGACTTCCCCCTCCCCTGAACGGAACACGGTGAAGTCCCCGCCGGAGCTGGACGACACCGAGACGCTTGCAGGGCGTCAGGGCGAGACTCGCGGTGCCGGCACGTTCGAGTTCGTCGAGGGCAGGAAGGGCGACGCCCTGATCGTGGCTGTCCGATGCCAGGGCAAGGGCGAGATCAAGCTCTCCGTGAGGCCGGTGAAGGTCGACTTCGCGCTGAAGTGCGCCGACGGCAAGGCAAGCACCACCTACAACGAGGTACGCGTCGCGGGAGCGGAGAAGAAGGGGACCGTCTCCGTCCACGGGCCGTCATCGGTGCGCTGGTCGATGACGATCGGCCGCAGTGCCTGAGCACGCACGTGGTCTGCGGTGCGGCGGTTGCCGTCACAGCAGGCGGCGGATGTCGCCGCGGACCCGGTAGAAGCCACCGGCCGCCGCGTGCAGGGCGTCGACGACGTAGCGGGCTCCGGGCTCTCGTATCGTGCGCGGGAACTGGACGTTCCAGGAAGGTTCGTATCCCTCGGACACCACGTGGACACGCAGTCGGCCAGCCGTGGAGACGCACTCGACGACGATGGCTCCGGCGGGAGCGCGGGACACGCTCGCCAGCGCGGCCGCGGCCGTCGCCGGTTCGTAGGTGGGCAGGGCCTCGGCGAGCTTGACGTCCCGCGCCACCGGGATCGTGCCCTGCTGCGCGGCCGAGATGGCTGTCTCGCCCGCGTCCACACACACCAGTGAGCCGTCCGTGGTCACGAGATAGAGCCGCTCGTCGTGGTACTGCATCGACAGCGCCGAACCGCCGCCCGTGCCGAGCTTCCACAGGCGGGTGCCGTCCCGGTCGAAGCAGTAGACGGAGGAGGACGCGTCCCCGGCGAAGACGAACCGGCCACCGGGCGAGGTCGCGCACGAATAGACCGCGCTGTCGCAGGCGTAGGTGGCCTCGACCGTGCCGGTCGCCTTGGACAGTCGCTGAACCACGCGGTGCGCGGTCCCCGCGTACACGGCGTCCTGTTCCTGCCAGCCGAACAGGACGCCGCCGCGGGTCGGCGTGTGCCACAGCTCGCCGCTTCCGTCGGGTGCGTAGGCGCTCACCCCGCGCTGGTGGCCGTGGTAGACCGCACGGTCGTCGGCACGGACCATCCAGGCGTGCTCGCCCTGGCTGCGGCGGGCCCACTGGTGCTCGTCCTCATGGTCGATGACCGTCAGCCGGCCCTCGCGGTCCGAGACGTTCAGGACGCCCTCGTGGATGTCCAGCCAGAAGATGTCGACGTCCGCCGCGACGTCGTACGCCGCGAACGGCAGCTTCGAGGACAGGTCGTAGACCCGGCCGTCGTCACACCCCGCGTAGATCCAGAAGTCGTCTGCGACCAGGCACTTCACACCGTCCGGAAGACTGAAGCGAGCCAGGACGCCGCCGTCGTGGTCCAGGTTGAAGACGTCGCCCGCCTGATTGCCGACCCAGCAACGGTCGTCGTCGACGTGAATACCGAACGCCGACGATCCGGTGCGGAAACGCCACAGCACGGGGGCCGCGGCGCGCGCGGTGGAAGGGGCCGAAGCCACCTGACGCCGGGTCACGGCGCGCGGCGCGCGCTGCCCCGCGACGGCCGGGGCGTAGCCCTTGCGGACCTTCTCCCCCACCTTCTTCGCCGCCGCGGACCGGGCCTTGTCCTCGGTGGGGAACGTCGTCATCTGGGTCTGACCGGCGGCACCGATGCGTCCGTACCGCACTGTCACCACCGGGCCGTCGACGGCCACTTCGTAGAACTTGTGTGCTGCGCCGTCCTCCTGCGACAGCTCCAGATACGTCGTCGACGCGGACCCACTGGTCATGGCAGACCCCTCCCCAAGGTGCGAGCCCGCTCTCTCTTCGGCGGGTCCCACTGCTCACACCGTAGAGGCGGGCACTGACATCGCACTGATCAGGCCGGTTCCGCGGGCAACAGCAGCCACGGGCGGCGCGGGTCAGCCGTCCGTGCCATCCGGTGTGTCCGCGTCGAGTTCCGCAAGGTGGTCCTCCCATCGTTGACGGCGCTGGTCCGTGGACTGTTCCCACCACGGCGTGCCGCGTTCCCCCAGCGCGGTCTTCGCCTGGTGCACGCGTGCGCGTGCCGCCCGCTCGGCCTGCTCGTCCCCGGCGGTGGTCGCTGTGCGCACCGCGCGGCGAGCCGACATGAGGTGGCGTCGCAGCCGGGCAGCGATGTCCTCCGGGAGGGAGGGATCGGTGGCCCGCCACTTCCGCCCGCCCACGATGATGTGATGTCCGTCGGGAGTCTTCTGCGGTGCGTCGTGCGCGTTCACCCAAGCGATTCTGCCTGCCGTTGCGCACTGGCAGGGGCAGGGAAACAGAGGCAGGGGCGCCGAAGGTCTGCAGCCTTGCACGGATGGCGTCGCGACGGCCCGATCACCGCCGCGTCGCGTCATCCGGAGCCCCGCGCGCCCGACGCCGAACGGATCGCGGCAAGATGGCTCCATGAGCATCGTCAAGATCAACGTCCTGACCGTCCCGGCCGAGCAGCGGGAAACCCTCGAGAAGCGCTTCGCCTCCCGCGCCGGTGCCGTCGAGAACTCCGACGGCTTCGAGTGGTTCGAGCTCCTCCGCCCCGTGGAGGGCACCGACGACTACCTGGTCTACACGCGGTGGCGTGACGAGGAGTCCTTCACCGCCTGGATGGAAGGCCCCATGAAGGCGGCCCACCAGGGCGGCGAGGCGAAGGGCGGCGAGCGTCCCAAGCCCGCGGCGAGCGGGTCCACCCTGTGGTCGTTCGAAGTCGTGCAGCAGACCGCGCCGCCGGTCGCGTAACCCCGCAGGCCCTCACCGCTCGCTCACGTTCCCGGGCTGCGACACCGAGCCTCCCCTGCTTGAGTGCTGCGCCCCTCGGAACGGAGCAACTGCCGGTACCAGGCCGGCGTCGTCGGCGACCCCGACCAGCTTCGGGACAAGCTCGCCGTCCGTCATGCGGTCGCCGTGCCGGTCCCGGCCACAGTGAGTGGCGGTGACCGGCACGGATCCGCCACGGCTATCCGTCGATGTCCAGCGCCGTTCCGTACAGCCTGTCCACCTTCAATCGGACGACCACTCGGCGTTCGGTGACCAACTGCTCCAGGAACGCGTCTTCGTCCTCCGGCTTCGCCGCTTCCGGGATCATCCCGAGCAGTTCCCGTCCGACCGCGTCACCTGGGGCCTTCGTGATCTCGGAGACCTCCGCCTCGCCCTCGGCGACTGCGAACGACCACACGTCGCCACCCTGCACATGCAGCGCCGCATGCGGGTCGTGCCGCAGGTGCTTGACCTTGATGCGGTCGGCGGTCGTCGAGAACCGCAGCACGCGGGCCCCACCGTCCCAGCTGTAGAGCATGGTGGT
This sequence comes from Streptomyces sp. BV286, assembly GCF_019090165.1. GTDB lineage: Bacteria > Actinomycetota > Actinomycetes > Streptomycetales > Streptomycetaceae > Streptomyces. The sequence goes on along the minus strand of NZ_JAHRIB010000141.1, from coordinate 450,849 downwards.
CAGGTGAGGGCGGCCGTTGCGCTTGACAGTGGCGAGCGTGCCAAACTGCTGCTTGCCGAGCAGGTCGGAGAGGGCTTCGTCGGACAGCGGGCGAGGTGCCGGACCTTGAGTCATGATCAGATGAACGCCGGAGCCCGCCACGGAAATTTCATGGCCGCCGTGCTTCCGAAGGGGAGTCCCGCCGAAGGTGCCGGAGACCGCCGTGTCCTTCGCGAAGACCTGTCGGCTCCGGTCAGCGGCCTGGGTGCGTGAGACGTCTCAAGCCGGGTCCACGTCGGTGTAGAGGGCGTGGTGGTCCGAGTACGGAGTGGGCCGCACCCTGTGCTCGATCGGGGCGATCCCTCGTAGGAAGACGTAGTCGAACTTGCTGTTCCAGTCGGTGGTCGGCTCGCAGGTGCCGACGGGCGAGGGACGGCACTGGGGATCCGTGTCCTCGGCCAGTTCCCATATTCGGCTGAGCTCGGGCGCCTCCGGCACGGCGTTGAAGTCGCCGAGGGCGATGGCGCGTTCGTGCCGGGCGAATGCTGTGGCGAGTACGCCGATCTGGCCCTCTCGGACCGATTCCTGACGTCGCTGGGCGAGGTGGGTGTTGAAGACCCGGACCGACTGGCCGCCGACCATGGTGGTGACCGCCATGTACCCACGGTCCTCGGATCCGCCGTCGGGGTATTCCACGTGGACGCGGTCCGTCATCGGTGCCGCCGAGAGGATCGCCTGGCCGAAGGCTCCCGGGCTCCACGGCAGTCCGCCGCAGCGGCCCCAGTCGTTGAGCACCATCCCGTACTCGACGTGGTACACCAGCCCGTACAGGTTCTTGAGATGCTCGCGGATCCTCTCGACGTCACGCACGCACGCCTCCTGCATCCCGATGACCTGCGGCGCGTATGTGGCGATCTCCGACGCCCGGTTGACGTTGTTCTCGTCACAGGGATTGCAGATGTTCCACGTCATGACCCGGTTCGGTACGACCTCGCCGACCGCACCGACGGGCAGTGACCTGACGAAGAGTCCACCGCTCGGTGCACTGGGGCCGACCAGCAGCATGCATGCCACGGCCATGGCGCCCGCGAACAACCGCGTGCCGCTTCCGAGCACCATCGCCTCCGCAAGGTGGATACACGTGCCATCCGGCGCTTTCATCCACGAGGTTATGCGACGAAGCTGTGCGCCGAGAAACGATTCTGCCCCTGCACCGGCCCCGTCACGGCCCGGCCCGGCCCAGCCGGGGCCCCTGCCCCGGAGCGACACGGGAGCAGGGGCGAAGATCGTCCCGGGATCGCCGAAGTCACCGGAGTGCTGCGGCCGCGCCCGTCAGCTCAGCCGTTCACGCCGCCCCTGTCCGGCAACGTGCCGGTGCGGGCCACATCGGCGTACCACCGCGCACTGGCCTTCGGGATGCGCTTACCGGTGGGGTAGTCGACGTAGACGGCACCGAAGCGCTTGCTGTAGCCGTAGCCCCACTCGAAGTTGTCCAGCAGGGACCACAGGAAGTAGCCCCGCACGTCGACACCCGCGACGATCGCCCGCTGCACGGCCGCCAGGTGACCGTGCAGGTAGGCGATGCGGTCGGGGTCGGCCACCTCGCCCTCCGGGTTGACGTAGTCGTCGAACGCGGCCCCGTTCTCAGTGATCATCAAAGGCATCGCCGGGTGGTCCGCCTTGAGCCGCATCAGCAGGTCGTACAAGCCGGAAGGGTCGACCGCCCAGCCCATCGCCGTCGTGGTGCCCGGAGGACGGTGGAAGGCGACCTGGTCGGCGCCCGGCCAGGGACTGTGTTCGCTCATCCCGTGTCCGTCGGAGCCGTGGGCGGCCTCGTCGGTGGTGGCGGAGACGAGTGTGGGCGTGTAGTAGTTGACGCCCAGGAAGTCCAGCGGCTGGTGGATCGTGGCGGTGTCGCCGTCCTGCACGAAGGACCAGTCGGTCAGGCCGGCCGTGTCCTGGAGGAGGTCCTGCGGGTACTGGCCTTCCAGCAGCGGGCCGGTGAAGACGCGGTTGGCCAGCGCGTCGATCCGGCGGGCCGCGTCGAGGTCGGCGGCGCTGTCGGTCAGCGCACGGACGTGGTGGATGTTGAGCGTGATGGACGCCCGCGCGCGGGAGGGCAGTTCGGCGCGCAGCGCCTGGACTGCCTTGCCGTGGGCGAGGTTGAGGTGGTGAGCGGCGCGCAGGGCCGCCACGGGGTCGGTGCGCCCGGGCGCGTGGACGCCCGATCCGTAGCCGAGGAAGGCGCTGCACCAGGGCTCGTTGAGGGTGGTCCAGGTCTTCACCCGGTCGCCCAGCGCACGGGCCGCGAGGGCCGCGTAGTCGGCGAAGCGGTCGGTGGTGACGCGCTCCGGCCAGCCGCCCGCGTCCTCCAACTCCTGCGGCAGGTCCCAGTGGTAGAGCGTGACGACCGGCTCGATGCCCTTCTCCAGCAGGGCGTCGGTCAGGGCGCGGTAGAAGTCGAGTCCCTTCTCGACGGCCGGGCCGCGGCCCGTCGGCTGCACCCGCGGCCACGACAGGGAGAACCGATAGGCGCTCACGCCGAGATCGGCCATGATCGCGACGTCCTCGCGCCAGCGGTGGTAGTGGTCGGTGGCAACGTCACCGGTGTCGCCGTTGCGCACCCTGCCGGGCGTGCGCGAGTAGGTGTCCCAGATCGAAGGGGTGCGTCCGTCCACGGAGGCGGCGCCCTCGATCTGGTACGCGGCGGTCGCCGTGCCCCAGGTGAATCCCTGCGGGAACCTGATGCCGGTGGTGCTCTGCGGGGCGGGCGCGACACGTCGGGTAACGGTGGTCACGTGGGGTCCTTCCAGAGGTGCTGCGGGGGCGGGAACGGCGAGGTGTGGCGGCGGGCGCCGAAGGGTCGCGGCAGCGTGGGGACGGCAGGGCGCTCATCCCTTGACCGCTCCCTGCATGATTCCCCCGACGATCTGGCGGCCGAACACGATGAACATGGCGAGCAGGGGCAGCGTGCCGAGCAGGGCGCCCGCCATGATCAGCGACTGGTCGCGCACGTATCCCGCGCTGAGCTGCGTGAGGGCGACGGGGACCGTCGGATTGGTCATGTCGAGGACGATGAACGGCCAGAAGAAGTCGTTCCAGGCGTGCACGAACGTGATCATGAACAGGACGGCCATGGGCGGCCGGGCGATCGGCAGCACGATGCTCCAGAAGATGCGCAGGGAGTGCGCACCGTCCACCCGCCCGGCCTCGACGAGTTCGTCGGGCAGCGCCTCCATCAGGTACTGCCGCATGAAGAAGACGCCTACGGCGCTGACGAGCGTGGGGAAGATGACGGCGGGCAGCTTCTGCCCCCAGCCCAGCTCGGTCATCATCATGAACAGGGGTACGACGCCGAGTTGGGGCGGCACCATCATCGTGCCGATGACGAGCATCAGCAGGATGTTGCGGCCCTTGAAGCGCAGTTTGGCGAACGCGAAGCCGGCGAGAGTGGCGAAGAGCACCGTGGACAGGGCGATCACACCGGCCACGATCAGGCTGTTGAGCATGGCCTTGCCCAGTGCGGCGTCCTGCCAGGCCTTGCCGAGGTTGTCCAGAAGGTGGGGCCCGGGCAGGAACGGCGGAGGTGTCTGGGTGACGCGTGTGTTGTCACTCGACGCCGCGACCATCGTCCAGTAGAGCGGGAAGAGGGAGAACAGCGCCGCGATCCCGAGCAGGATGTAGGCGAGGGGACCGGCATGGTGCTGGCGTCCGGCACCCGGGTGCCGGAACAGTCGTCGGCCCTGTCCGCCGGGCGGGGCGCTCTTGCGGGTCTTCCGTACGGTGTCGGGGCGTGCGTCGGCCGCCTGGACCGGGATGCTGTCTGTGGTCATGGGAATCTCCCGGTCAGGCCTTGCGCGCCGCGACGCGCTTGACGATTCGTTGGACGACGAACACGGCAATGAGCAGCAGGAACATCGCCCAGGCGACGGTGGCGGCCCGGCCCATCTGGTAGTTCTTCCAGCCCTCCTCGTACAGCAGCAGTCCGAGCGTCTGGTACTGGTTGTCCGCTCCCCCGGTGATGCCGTTCGGGCCCTGACCGAAGATCAGGGGCTCACCGAAGAGCTGGGTGGCGCCGATCGTGGACAGGACGATGGTGAACACGATGGTGGAGCGGATGCCGGGGACGGTGACCGTGAGGAACTGCTGCCACCGCGAGGCGCCGTCGATGGCCGCGGCCTCGTAGCGGTCGCGCGGGATCGCCTGCATCGCGGCGAGGTAGAGCAGCGCGTTGTAGCCGGTCCAGCGCCAGATGACGATCGTCGAAATGGCCGTCTGCGCGGCCCACTTGTTGTTCTCCCAGTCGACGTTCTCGACGCCGACCAGGCTCAGCATCCAGTTGATCATTCCGAAGTCGCGCTCGAAGAGCATCGTGAACACGAGGGCCGCGGCACCCACCGATGTGGCGTAGGGCGTCAGGGCGGCCACGCGGAAGAACGTCGAGCCACGCAGCCGGTAGTTGAGGAGATGAGCCAGCCCTAGCGCCATCAGCAACTGCGGCACGGTCGACAGGACGCCGATGGTGATCGTGTTGAGCAGCGCGTTCCAGAAGCGGTCGTCGTCCCACAGGGCCGTGTAGTTGTCGAAACCGACCCACTCCATGAGGCTCAGGGTCGACAGTTCGACGCGGTGCAGGGAGATCCACGAGGTGTAGACGAGCGGGTAGAAGCTGAAGGCCGCGAAGACGACGAAGAACGGGGCGACGAAGGCGTACGGGGCGCCCCGTACGTCGAGGCGGTGCAGCAGCGTACTGCGGCGCTGACGTTCCCCGCCCGTGCCGGTTCCGGTCGGCGGGGCGGCGCCGGGCGCACCGTCTGAGGGTGTCGAGGTGGAGATGGCCACCGGAGGGCGTCCTTCCTGGAAGGTGAGGGAGGCGGGCAGGGGCCCGGCGGCCCACACGGGCCGTGCGTGGGGCGCCGGGCGGCTACGGAGAAGCAGCGAGGGGAGCCGAGGTCAGCCGGCGGCCTTCTCGATGCGCTTGTCAGTGGTCTTCCACGCCTCGTTCGGGCTCTTGTTCTGCGCCTCGATCAAGGTCAGCCCCTGCGAGAAGATGTCCTTGATCGTGCCGTCCTTGCGGCCGAGCACCTGCTCGTCGGGGATCTCCTGGGCCGCTGCGCCGAAGATCTTCCCGATGGGTGCGCCACTGAAGTAGTCCGACTTGGCGTCGACGACTTCGGGCATCTCCAACGCCGTCTGCGACGAGGGGAAGTTGCCGATCTTCTTGAAGAGGTAGGCCTGCTGCTCAGGGGCGGTGAGCCAGGCGACGAGATCCTGCGCTTCCTTCTTGACGGGGCTCTTCTCCATCACCCCGAGGAACGCTCCGCCCCAGTTGGCGCCCTTGGGTGCCTTGGCCACGTCCCACTTGCCCTTGTTCTTCGGGCCCGCCTTCTCGCTGATGTGCGCGAGCATCCACGCCGGGCAGACGGTGGTGGCGAAGGTGCTGTTGGCCAGGCCCGGGTCCCAGCCGGGCTGGAACTGACGCAGCTTCGCGGTCAGATCGGAGGTGGCCGCCTCGGACGCCAGCTTCCACGCGTCCTTCACGACGGGGTTGGTGCCGTAGATCAGCTCGCCGTCCTTGTCGTAGAACTGCTGCGAGTTGCCGTAGATCATGGCGTTGAAGAGCCCGCTGGAGCTGTCCATGAAGGCGACCTTGTCGGCCTTGGACTTCTGCTTGAACTGCTTGCCCGTGGCGACGTACTTCGTCCAGTCGCCCTCCCACAGCTTGGCGACCTCGTCGCGGTCGGTGGGCAGGCCGGCCTGCTCGAAGAGATCCTTGCGGTAGCAGACGGCCATTGGGCCGATGTCGGTGCCGAGGCCGATGACCTTCTTGTCCGAGGCGGTGACCTGACTCTGCTTCCACGGAAGGAAGTGGTCCGTCCCGGCCACCCCGGCCAGGTCGACGAACTTGTCCTTCTGCGTGTCGGACAGTTCCTTGGCACGGCCGATCTCTATGCCCTGGATGTCCTTCAACCCGCTGCCGGCGGCCAGGTGGGTCTGCAGGGCTGTGTAGTAGGTCTGCTCGTCACCCGCTATGTCCGCCTTGATGGTGACATTCGGGTTCTCCTTCATGTACTTGTCCAGCAGCCCGGTCTCCTTGAAGCCCATGACGCCGAACAGGCCCATGGTGATGGTGACCTTGCCGTCCTTCTTGCCCCCGCCCGTGCCTCCTCCGTCGCTACCCCCGCAGCCCACGACCAGCCCGAGAGCTGACACGGCCGATACGGCGGTCACCACTCTCCTGCGCAACTTCCTTCGGAACTTGTCCATTTCGCCCTCCTAGCGGCGGCGCTGACGCACCGGAGTTCGAGCCCCACGGTCCGCTCCGTAGGCACGATTTGTCCGGTGGGCACGTTCCCAAACGATGGTGGGAACGTGCCCACTCGGAAGCCCGAAGCCTGGCCGCCACGAAAGGCGTCTGTCAAGAAGTTGAACCCTCTTCGTTTCCGGAAGATGTCGGACCGCTCCGCTCAGAGCCTGCGGGCGCTCCGCGAGGGTCTGGCACAATGCGCAGGTGAAAGCCATCTGACAGCGCGCAAGCGAGGGAGGCGTCATGGTGGGCAGGCAACGCCCGACCATCAAGACCGTGGCCGCGCGCGCCGGCGTCGGACGCACCACGGTTTCACGAGTCATCAACGGCTCGGAGCTCGTCAGCGAGCAGGCCCGGGCCGCGGTGCTCGCCGCCATCGCCGAGTTGAACTACGTACCGAACTCGGTGGCCCGGGGTCTGGTGACGAGCAGGACCAACTCCGTGGCCCTGGTGATCCCCGAGTCGGAGAGCAGGCTGGGCTCCGAGCCCTACTTCTCGGCGGTGATCCGCGGGGTCAGCACAGCCCTCGCGGAGACGAGGACACAGCTCCAACTGGTGCTTGTACGCGACCAGGCGGAGCGGGACCAGCTCACCGAGTCGGTGGCGGAGCGGCGCGTGGACGGAGTCCTCCTGGTCTCGGTGCACGAGCACGATCCGCTGCCGGGACTCCTGGAGGACATGGGCCTGCCCACGGTGCTCGCCGGCCGCCGCTCCCCCGACGAGTCGCTCAGCCATGTGCACTCCGACAACGCGGGCGGAGCCGCGGCGGCCGTCGGGCACCTGCTCGCACGCGGGCGGCGGACCGTCACCACGATCAGCGGCCCCCTCGACATGGATGTGGCACGCAGTCGGCTCCAGGGCTGGCGGGAGGCCCTCGAGAAGGCAGGACACGAAGTCACCGACCGGCTTGTGGCCCAGGCGGACTTCACCGAGGAGGGCGGAGTGGCCGCCATGCGTTCACTCCTTGAACAAGTTCCCCAACTCGACGCGGTGTTCGTCGCATCGGACGTCATGGCGGTGGGCGCCCTGGCGGAGTTGCGCAGGCAGAAGCGCAGCGTTCCCGGCGATGTGGCGGTGGTCGGTTTCGACGACTCCATCATCGCCCGGCACAGCAACCCGCCTCTGACGAGCGTGCGTCAGCCCATCGAGGAGATCGGCAGCACGATCGCCCACATCCTCCTCAAGGAGATCGGCGATCCCGAGGAGTCGCGGCAACACGTGGTCCTTCCCACCGAACTCGTGGTGCGCGAATCGTCGTAGGTTCAGGACGAGTGCTCGCACGGGAGCTGAGCTCCCCGAAACCGGGTTCAGCGCGAACTCACGGATCCACCTTCCTCCGACACGGCGTCCCGCCCTTGGACTCCCACTCAAAGCCCTTCAGTCTCTCCGACTCTCCGAACTCATGACACTCCAGGAGCATTTGCGGAGGTGTACGACATCGAACACCGCGGAACAGCATTGGGTGGTGAACACGGCGATCCTGTCGTCCGATGACCGGCAGGAGAGCGGGCTCAGCACGGGGAACTGTGCGGCCCTGCGCCCTGCGCCCTGACCCCTCGGGCCGGGTGGGAGTATGGCCGGTATGGATATTCGCAGTAGGAACAATGTGACAGTCACAGGTCCGGCTGAAGGGCCGGTGGTGGTGCTGGCACATGGATTCGGCTGTGATCAGAACATGTGGCGGCTGGCCGTACCGGCCCTGGAGAAGAAGTACCGGGTGGTGCTCTTCGACTACGTCGGATCCGGCGGTTCGGATCTGTCGGCCTGGAGCCAGGAGCGGTACTCCTCTCTGCAGGGATACGCCCAGGACGTCGTGGACGTCTGCGAGGAGCTGGGTCTGGAAGGGGCGGCGTTCGTCGGGCATTCGGTCAGCGCCATGGTGGGGGTGCTGGCCGCGCGGACGGCGCCGGAGCGCATCGGAGCGCTGGTGATGGTGGCGCCCTCACCGTGTTATATCGACGGTGACGGCTACCGGGGCGGCTTCACGGCGGACGACATCGACGAACTGCTGGACTCGCTCGACTCGAACTATCTGGGCTGGTCCTCCGCCATGGCCCCGGTGATCATGGGCAATCCGGAGCGGCCGGAGCTGGGGCAGGAGCTGACCAACAGTTTCTGCGCCACCGACCCGGACATCGCCCGTGTCTTCGCCCGCACCACGTTCCTGTCCGACAGCCGCGAGGACCTGAAGAGTGTGACGGTGCCGACTCTGGTGCTGGAGTGCTCCCAGGACGTGATCGCGCCCCGTGAGGTCGGCGCGTACGTGCATGCCGCGATCCCCGCCTCCCGCCTGGTCACCCTGGACGCCACGGGGCACTGCCCCCAGCTGAGCGCGCCCGAGGCCACCAACGCGGCGATTCTCGACTTTCTGGCGGCCCAGCGTTGATGTGCCGCACAGGCGACGAACCGGAGCCCACGGAGATCGAGGACGACGCGGGCACGGACGCCGCGTTCACCGCCCTGCTGGAGGACAGTGCCGAGGACCTGTACGAGTCGGCCCCCTGCGGTTACCTGTCGACCCTGATGGACGGCACCATCGCCAAGATCAACGCCACGCTGCTGGACTGGCTGTCCCTGAAGCGCGAAGCAGTGGTCGGCAGGGTCCGCTTCGCGGATCTCCTCACCGTAGGCGGAAAGCTCTATCACGAGACACACTTCGCGCCGCTGCTGCGCATGCAGGGCGAGCTGCGCGGCATCGCCCTCGAGATGAAGGGCGCCGACGGGCGACGACTGCCGGTGATGGTCTCCTCCGTGGTCAAGCACAGCGGTGACGGCGATCCGCTGCTGATCCGCACCACCGTCTTCGACGCCTCGGACCGGCGCGCCTACGAGCAGGAACTCCTGCGCCGCCGTCAGGAGGCCGAGCGGGCACGTGCCGAGGCGGAGGAGGCCCGTCGGCAGGCCGAGACCGACCGGGAACGGCTGGCCGACTCGCTCGCGGTGCTGCAGCAGTCCCTGGTGCCCTCCTCACTGCCTGCCGTGCCGGGGCTGGAAGCAGCCGTCCACTACCACACCGCCTCCCCCGACCGTCTCGGCGGCGACTTCTACGATCTGTTCTCCCTGGGCGACGGCCGGTGGGCGTTCTTCCTCGGGGACGTGTGCGGCAAGGGCCCGCAGGCGGCTTCCCTCACCTCACTGACCCGCTACACCCTGCGGGCCGCGGCCCTCCACGATCCCGAGCCTGCCGCAGCCCTGACCACACTGAACGCCGTACTCCAGGAGCGGTACGCCGCCAGCAGGGACCCCCGCTACTGCACCGTCATCTTCGGCGTCGTCCAACCGGACGCCGACCGGAACATATGCACCGTGCGCCTCGCCTCCGGTGGGCACCCGCCGGCGCTGGTCATGCGGGCCGACGGCCGAGCCGACTACCTCCGCACTCCCGGCGGGCTGCTCGTCGGCGTCCTGCCTGCCGCCCCGTTCAGCACCGCGGAGACCATCCTCGCCGCGGGTGACACGCTGTTGCTCTACACCGACGGCCTCACCGAGGCCCGCACCGGCCCCACCCGAGAGAACCTCTTCGGCGACGAGGCCCTGCACGCCTTCGCCACCCGGCACGCACCGGCCACACCGAACGACATGATCACCGCGCTGACCGGACTGCTGGAGAGCTTCGGCGGCGGCCTGGACGACGACACCGCCCTGCTCGCACTCGGCGTACCCGCCCTGCCCGTTACGGACCGAGCCGGATGAGCCCGCTGAACATCAGCCATCGCGACGCCGCCGCCGGACCCGTTCTGCAGGTGGTCGGCGAGCTCGACTACGAGCAGGCCACCGCGCTGCGCGAAGAGGTCGAGCGTCTCGTCCTGAGCCCGGGTCAGAGCCTGGTCATCGATCTGTCCGGTCTGGACTTCTGCGACTCCACCGGCATCAGCGCCCTTCTCGCCGCCCGCCAACGCGCCCAGACGGCCGACGCCGAGGTGATTCTGGCAGCCGTCCCCGCCGACACCCTGCGCATCCTGCGCATCATCGGCCTGGACCAGGTCTTCACCATCGCAGCAGGCGGCGAGACCGATGGAACCGCGCGTCCTCGCGGTGGCGACGGCTCCTCACACGGTTGACGAGCAGTACTCGGCCACTCCGCGGCAAGTACGCCAAGCACGCCGACCGGCGACGCGATGGCGTTCGGCGTCGGCGCCCTCGGATCTTCCAGCCGGTCTTCGCGAGTGATGCCCGACGTGTCTCGGGGAAGGAGAGTTCCTAACCTGGGGAGCTGAAGTGAATGCATGAACGGATCGGACTGGCTGACGTGCTGGCAGCGGCGGAGGACGCCGCACCGGTCGGCTCCCTCGATGTCGTGGCCCGCAACCTGCGTGACCGCTTCGACGCGCGATACGTGTCGTTCCTGTTTGTCGACGTCGTCGGCCGCCGTCTGCTCCGGGTCAGTGATCAGGCGGCCACGCACCAGGAGCGTCATCCCGATCAGGAGCCTCTCGCCGGCAGCAGCATCTACGACGAGGTCCTGCGCACCCAGAAGCTCGTGCAGGCGCCGGAGGGCGGGCAGGGCTGGCGGGTCCTGGCCCCGGTCACCAATCGCGGCGACGCCATCGGGGTTCTGGAGTTGTTCCTCACCCAGGTCACCGAGGACGTGCTGGAGCAGGTGGAGGAGGCCGCGCACGCACTGGCGTACATCATCGTCACCGACCGCCGCTTCACCGACCTCTACCACTGGGGCAACCGCACCACCACGGTCAGCCTGGCCGCGGAGATCCAGCGCCAGCTCCTGCCCTCGGCCCCCTCCTGCGAAGCTCCCGAGTTCTCCCTCGCCGGAGCCTTGGTGCCCGCCTCCGACATCGCCGGTGACACCTACGACTACGCCCTCGACCAGGACGCCCTGCACCTGTCCGTCACCGATGCCATGGGCCACGACGTCGACGCCTCACTCATCGCCACCCTCCTGGTCAACGCCTCCCGGGGCGCCCGCCGGGCGGGGGCGGATCTGGCCGAACAGGCCCGCCAGACCCACCAGGCCCTCCTCGACCACGGCCGGCGCACCTTCGCCACCGGCCAGCTGCTGCGCATCGCCCTGGACGGCAGCGGCGCCCAGCTCGTCAACGCCGGCCATCCCCGGCCGCTGCTGCTGCGCGACGGCCGGGTCCACGAACTCCACCTGACCGTGAACCTGCCCTTCGGTGTCGTCGGACAGGGCCCCTACACGGTGCAGGACCTCGACCTGCGCCCCGGCGACCGCCTCGTGCTCTACACGGACGGCATGCAGGAACGTCAGGCGAACACGGTCGACCTGCCCGGTCTGATGCGTGCCACTGCCACCGAGCACCCGCGCGAGGTCGTGCGCACGCTGGTCGCCGCGGTCGCCGACGCCTGCGACGGCCACGTGCGGGACGACGCCACGGTCCTGTGCCTGGACTGGCGCGGCCCCCGTGCCGGGGCCGCCGCGTGAACGTCGACGCCTGACCTGGCCGCTCGAGCCGACGTGGACCAGCAGCGTTCCGGGCCGGAGATCACCCACCACTCCCGGCGGGGCGTCCGCCCTCTCCTACCGCGAAGCCGCGACCGAGCCCGTCACGACTTCGTATAGTGACGGCCATGGCATGCCGAATCAGTGAACTGGTCATCGATGCCGCGGACCCCGACCGCCTGGCCGCGTTCTGGAGCGACGTCCTCGGCTACGTCGAGCTGGAGCGCGAGGCCGACGGAAGCATCGCGATCGGCCCACCGGGCGCCGGTACGGGAAGCCCGCAGCCCACGCTCGTTTTCAACCCGAGCGATGCCCCCAGGACGGGACAGCTCCGGGTACACATCGACGTCAACGCCACCGACCGCGACCAGGATGCCGAGCTGGAACGACTGCTCGCTCTCGGGGCCAGGCCCGCCGACGTCGGCCAGACCGGCAGCGAGAGCTGGCACGTCCTGTCCGACCCCGAGGGCAACGAGTTCTGCCTCCTGCGCACGCGGCTCAAGCCCTTGTGACGATCGCACTCGCCACCCGCTCACCGGTGGGATGCCGGCCAGTACTGAGCGCGACCGGCGCGGTCAGGCTTCGATGAGGCCTGCGCGGATCGCGTAGCGGGTGAGCTCCAGCCGGTCGCGCAGGCCGAGCTTGTGGAGCAAATTCGCCCGGTGCCGGTGGACGGTCTTGATACTGATGAAGAGCATCTCGGCGATCTCCTTGGAGGAGTGCCCTTCCGCCACGAGCTTGAGGACCTCTTCCTCACGCGCGGTCAACACCTGGTCGGGCGGTTCCTCCCCGTGCCGGACACGGTCGAGATAGTTGCGGATGAGTGCGGTGACCGCGCCCGGATACAGGAAGGGTTCGTCCCGCATGGCGGCCCGGCAGGCCGCCACCAGGTCGCGGTCGGCCACGGACTTCAGCACGTACCCACTGGCACCAGCTTTGAGCGCCTGGAAGAAGTACTGCTCGTTGTCGTGCATCGTCAGCATCAGCACCCGCACGCCGGGCTTCAGGGCGGCGAGTTCACGGGCGGCCTGCAGACCGGTCATCCGCGGCATGGCGATGTCCAGCACCGCCAGGTCGACCTCATGGCTGCGGGCCAGGGCAACCGCCTCCGCGCCGTCCCCGGCCTCGGCGACCACCTCGAGGTCCGGCTCCCCGTCGAGGATGAGCCGCACCCCACGGCGTACCAGCGCGTGGTCGTCGGCAAGGAGGATACGGATCACGGGTGCGTCGGACGTGGTCATGGCTGCTTCCTGAGGAGGGGCACGGTCAGCCGGACCTGCATTCCGGCCTGCGGCTGGGAGGTGACGTCCAGCGTGGCCCCGATCAGCAGGGCCCGCTCGCGCATTCCGCGGATCCCTGCCCCTTCGCGGGCGACGCCGGTTCCGCGGCCGTCGTCCGCGACGGCCAGCACCACCGCTTCGCCGATGCGGTTCAGGCTCACCTCCACCTGTCCGGCCTCGGCGTGGCGGGCCGCGTTGGTCAGGGCTTCCTGGGCGACGCGGTAGAGCACCAGTTCCGTCTCGGAGTCCAGCGCGGGCAGATCGGCGTCGAAGCGCCGCAGCACGCGCAGTCCTGCATGCGTGGCGAACTCGGTGGTCAGCGAGGTGAGGGCACTGACGAGACCGAGATCGTCCAGTACTCCCGGCCGCAGCCGGCGAACCAGGCGTCTCACCTCGTCGAGGCTCCCGCGGGTGATCTCCTGCGCCTGCTGCAGCTCGTCCCTCAGGGGCTCCTCCGCCTCGTCCGAGGCCCGTTTCAGGGACAGCAGGACCGCGGTCATGGTCTGGCCGACCTCGTCGTGGAGTTCCTGGGCGATGCGGCGCCGTTCGGCCTCCTGGGCGAGCAGGATGCGGGCGCTGCTGGTGGCCCGTTCGTGTTCAAGCCGTCCGAGCATGGCGTTGAAGGTGCGGATCAGTTCGGCGGTCTCGCCGTGGCCGTGTTCCGGCAGCCGCTGCCCGGGGCGCAGCAGGTCCACGGTCGTCATCAGCCGGGTGAGCCGGTCCAGCGGGGCCAGCCCGATCCGCAGCAGGGCGGCGTTGGCGACCAGCATGACGACCAGGCCGCCCACGAGGATGACCGCCTCGGTCAGCAGAACCGGTACGGACACCGTCACCGGAGCCCACAGCAGCAACGCGGTGGCGCCGCCCAGCACCACCGCGTTGAGCGCGAAGATCCTCCAGAACAGGGACACCGGGATGACGCCTTTCTCCGTATGACACGGCTGTGCCTCTACTGTCGGTCACCGTGCGCCCCGAGCGTGAGCTGCGGGCCACTGACGCCGACCGGCCCGTGGTCCAGCCTGCCCGTTCCAAGGTCGCCCGTCGATGGGCTCCAGTGCCCATTTCCCGGACGTGGCCTGCCCACGCCGCGATGGGCTCCGGGACCTGCCGTAGATGGGTATCGCGCCCGATGGGATCCGCGCGGCGCATCGGCCACGGTGGAGGCACGAACCGCCACACGTGATCTCCGGTCCTCCCCTCTCCCCCGTCTCGACGACTCCCCCGCCCGGCTCGACCCCGGGCCGAGAACAGGAGCCACCATGTCACTCGATACGTCGCAGACCGAAAGCCGTCCCCAGCGGCTGACCGCGCACGACGCCCTCCAGCGCCTCGAACACGAACGGGCCTCCCGGCTCACCCAGCTGCAGGCCATCGCCGAGGCCGGACCGGACGCGGAGGAACAGGTGCTGTCCGCACAGAAGGACACCATCCGGCGCGTCCTCGCCGAGGTCGAGGCCGCCTTCGGTCGTGTCCGGGACGGGAGCTACGGCGTCTGCCGGACCTGCTCCAGGCCCATCCCGGTCGAACGCCTGGAAATCCTGCCCTACGCACGGTTCTGCGTTCCCTGTCAGCGCGACAGCGCCTGACGACACCTGTCCGCCCTCCGTCTCCCGCCCTGCCCAAGGGGTGAAGTGGTGAACCACCAGACCATCGACGACCGTGACACGACCCTGTCGATCGACGACCTCGCCGCACTGCGCGAGAACCTGCACGAGCAGCGCCTGTTCCGCCAGGAGCAACTGCAACAGCTCTCGGCCTCCGCCACGACCCGCGCCGACGCGCTCCTCGACCGGCAAGCCGCCTCCCAGGTCGAGGTCCGCGTCAAGCTCGCCGCGTCCGCCCGCATGGTTCTCGCCGACGTGGAGGCCGCGCTCACCCGGATGGACGAGGGCCGGTACGGGACCTGCCACCTGTGCCGGGGGCCCGTCGCCCGTGAACGGCTGCGGATCGTGCCGCAGGCCCGCTACTGCACGCGCTGCCAACAGGTCAGGGAGGCCGACCGGTGACCACCCCCGCCCGTCCCGGCCCCCCGGCCGCCCGGCACCGCTCCTGGCCCTGGTGCCGGCAGTGCTCCGGCATCGCCCTCGACCTGGGCAGCGTCCGCACCCGAGCCTGGATGTCCGGGCGCCGGATGATCCTCGACGTACCCACGGTCACCTTTCCGGACGGCGGCGCCACCTACCCCATTCAGCGCGGCACCATCGTCGACACACCCGGAACCGCCCGGATGGTCGCCCGGCTGCTCGGCCACCGTCTGCCCCGCTTCGGCCGCCCTCTGCTCATCCTGACCACACCGGTGCTGGGCGGAGTCGCCTACCGGGCCGAAGCCCGCGCCGCGGTCGAGGTCCTGCGTCCGCGTGCGGTACTGACCGTCCCCACTCCACGCGCCGTGGCCATGGCCGTCGATGCCGACCTGGCGCGTCCGTTGCTCGTGGTGGACCTCGGGGCCCACCTCACCGAGGTCGCGCTGCTCGCCGACGGCGCGGTGGTCGACGCCCGTCACACCGCCCTGGGCACCAGCGACCTGGACGGCCTCACCCCGCCCACGCAGATCACCGAAGCGGTCGTCGCGATGGTGACCGCCATGCTGGACCAGGACCACACGTCCCAGACGCTGGACGCCCTCCGGCGGGGCGCGCTCCTCGCCGGCGGGGGCGCGCTGCGACCCGACATCGCCTACCGCCTCACCGGCCGTCTGCACGCTCCTGTCCAGCCCGTCCCCGCCCCGCACACCGCCGCGGTCCGTGGCGCCGCGAGACTCCTCCGAGCCACCCACACGCACCCCGCCGTCACCGCCATCACCGCCATCACCGGCGCGACGCACTCCCACTAGCCCGCCGTCCGCGCCGCCCCCAGTGAGCAAGGGGCCGGCGCGGCGGCCCCTTGCCTACGGAAGGAGAACGCCGTGGACCGCGAGATACCCCCGGCACAACCGCCTCCAGCAGAACTCCCGCACGTTCTGCTGTGGCGATGGCGCCGCAACCCGCTGCGCCGTCGTACGGATCTCGTCCAGGCGTGGATCGCCCTCGGTCTGTTCCTGGCCGTGCTGGCCGCCACCCCCGCCGCCATGATCCTGGTCGGCGACACCGCCTACCGTCACTACAGGGAGACCGCCCGGCAGCAGACCGCCACCCGCGAGTACATCCCCGCCGTACTGGTCCACGATGCTCCCCGCCACCCGGAACCGGGCTCGGACGAGGCGAAGAAGACCCGGTATCCGGTCACCGTCCGCTTCACCGACTCCCAGGGACACACCCGCACGGCACAGGCCGACGTCGAACCCGCCCTGACCGCCGGCAGCACCGTCCGCGTGTGGGTCGACGGTGAAGGCAGGATCACCGGTCCACCCCTGACCGCGGAACAGGTCCGTACCCGCGCCATGAGCTGCGCCGTCCTCACCGCCATGACCGTCCCGCTCCTCGGCGCCGCCGCATACGCGTATGCCAACCGCAGGCTGGAGCGGCACAACTTCGCCCAGTGGGACGCGGCCTGGGCCCAGACCGCCCCGCCGTGGACGACTTCCCACTGACGCGCTGACCCGCTGCCGGTGTTCACGGCCCTCACCGCGGACGAGTCGCACCGGGACCGGGACTACCGGCCCGAACTCCCGCCCACCCGAGCCAGCACGTCGTCGGCCAACTCCTTCGGAGTCAGCCCGCCGTCCAGGAACACGGTGTCGCTGGGCAGCGTGTCCATCGCGGCCGTGCACGGCTCGATCCTGGCCTTGCACCACTGCCGGACCCGCTCATCCTGTTCGGGCTTGTCCGGCGTGAAACTCCGTCCGTCGATCCGCTGCACCAGAACCTCCTCGGAGACCTTGAGGAAGAAGTGGTGGACCACCACGCCGGCATCCTTCAGCGCACCGAAGATCTCCACCACATACCCCGGGTCCACCAACGTCATGGGAACCAGGACGGGCCTTTGGTATTCCTCGACGAGGCCCACAGCCAGGTTCACGACCTGCCGTCGCCACAACCGCAGATCCTGGAAGTCACCCGTGGGGACCTCCACGATCTCGCGCAGCACGTAGCCGACCAGCTCCGGGTCGAGGACCAGCACCTCGGGCCACCGCGGACGCAGCTCATCGACCAGCGTGCTCTTCCCGCTACCGAACGCGCCGTTCACCCAGACGATCACACGCATCTCCCGTCACCGATGCCCTCTTCGGGCGCAACCGTCCCCGGAGCACGCCACGACGAGTGCGCCGGGCCGGAGCACACGCACAGATCATGCCCGAACGACCGCTGGTCGGGGCCGAATACCTCACTCCTCCGGGCCGTAGAACGCCGCGATGTCCTCGGAACCGGTCCACCGGCTGTAGGTGGGTGACTGAGGCCAGCCGTCGGGCGAGTCCTGCCACTCCTCCTGGCGCCCGTACGGCAACAGGTCGATCAGCGCGAAGCTGTGGCTGAGCTGCTCGGTGCCCCGTCCCTCGGTGTGCCAGGTGCGATAGACGGTGTCTCCGTCCCGCAGGAAGACGTTGACCGCGTAGCCGCCGCCGGGCGGTGCGCCCACGTCGGAACCGAACGGGCTGTTCGCGGTGGAGTACCAGGTCATCCTGTTCCCCACCCGCCGCTTGTAGGCGAGGGCCTCGTTGATCGATCCCTGGGTGACGATGACGAACCTCGCGTCGTAGGCATCCAGAAACTCCAGCCGGGTGAACTGCGACGTGAAACCCGTACAGCCCGAGCACTGCCACGTCTTACCGGGGGACCACATGTGGTTGTAGACGATCAGCTGGGTCCTGTCTCCGAAGACCTCGGCCAGCCGGACCGGCCCCTCCTCGCCGTCGAGGGTGTAGTCGGGCATCTCGACCATCGGCATTCGGCGGCGCTGGGCGGCGATCGCGTCGAGTTCCCGGGTCGCGGCCTTCTCCCGGGCACGCAGGTCGTCGAGTCGACGCTGCCAGGTCTCGGCGTCCACGACGGGCGGTACTGCCTTGGCGGTCATACGTTCCTCCGGAGTTCACGGCAGGCGGTTCGTAGGGGTAGACCGTGCCCGTCCGCCGAACTCATCGCTCTCCGGCCGCCCGTCGTCGACCGGACCGCCTCGAAGCCGGTGGTCCGCCGGCCGTCTGCCAGGAGCCGTAGCCGCACACCAGGCAGACCTTTCTCGCCGAGGTCACCACCCCGGCCGGGTCCACAAGGGCCTGTCTCACCACGAACCACGGCGCGTAGACAGGCGTCGCGGATCCCGGCATGCGCGCACCCCGGGCCCGGTGGGAAGGCGCGAGATTTCCGTCCGGCGGATCCGGTTCATGCCGGTCCCGGCGGGCCCGCCGTGGTCCTCTCGCTCTGCCGGACGGGCGGTGTCGAGCGGGAGTAGCGGTCGGCGAGCCGCCTGAGGTGGTCGACGAGTTCCGCCGGCTCGGTGACGTCGAAGTCGAAGTCGAGCATGCCCAGATAGGCGGCGAGCCTCTGTACGGAGTCGGCTCCGGTGGTCAGGACACAGGTGTCGGTGTCGAGGGCCTGGACGGTTCCGACCGCGGGGTTGATCTGCTCGATCACCGCCGTCGCCGGGGCGTGGACGGTCACTCGCGCATGGTGGCGCCACGTCGCACTGGACACCCGCAGGGAGACGTACGCCGTGATGTCGCCGCCGGGAGGCTCTCGCGGGGTGAAGCGCGGTCCGGTCGGGGTTCGCGGCCGGATCCGGTCGATCCTGAAGGTCCGCCAGTCCTCGCGCGCGACGTCCCAGGCCACCAGGTACCAGCGCTGCCCCCAGTTCACCGCCCGATAGGGCTCGACGACGCGCAGGGTGGGCGTGCCCGCGTGGTCGAGGTAGTCGAAGCGCAGCCGTTCGCGGTCACGGCAGGCGGAGACCAGCGTGGTGAGCACGTCCGCGGAGACGGTCGGGGCGGGCCGGTCGGCCGGCACGGTGACGGTGAACGCGTGCAGGGCCCGCACCCGTCGGCGCAACCGCGAGGGAAGTACCTGCTCCAGCTTGGTCAACGCCCGCAGCGCGGTCTCCTCGGTGCCGGGGACGGCACCCTCCGTGGCGGTGCGCAGCGCGATCGTCACCGCGACTGCCTCGTCGTCGTCGAGGAGCAACGGGGGCATGGCCGCGCCGGCACCGAGCCGGTAGCCGCCCACGGCGCCGCGGGTGGCGTCCACGGGATAGCCGAGCTCGCGCAGTCGGTCGATGTCGTTGCGCACGGTGCGTCCGCTCACCCCCAGTCGCTCGGCCAGCTCGGATCCGGGCCAGGCTCGCGGAGCCTGCAACAGGGAGAGGAGGCGCAGCAACCGCGCCGAGGTGTCGAGCATGAAGTCCAGCCTGTGGTGCCATTAGGAACGCATCGTGCCTATATCGAGAATAGTGTTCTGTCCATGGAAACCAGCAGCAGCACCGACGCCCGGATCCACTCGTACCGCATCGAGGTTCCGCAGGACGAGCTCGACGACCTGCGCGACCGGCTGGCCCGTACGCGCTGGGGCAGCGAGATTCCCGGCGCCGGCTGGAGCCGGGGTGTTCCCACCGACTATCTGAAGGGCCTGGTCGCGTACTGGGCGGACGCCTTCGACTGGCGCAAGGCGGAAGCAGAGCTCAACGAGTTCCCCCAGTTCACCACTGAGATCGACGGGCAGAACATCCACTTCCTGCACGTCCGTTCGCAGAACCCGGCGGCCGTTCCGCTGCTTCTGCTGCACGACTGGCCGTGCTCGTTCGTGCAGTTCGCCGATGTCATCCGGCCGCTGGCGGAGGACTTCCACGTGATCGTGACCTCGACGCCCGGTACCGGGTTCTCCGGTCCCCTCGGCGAGGCAGGCTGGAACACCGGCCGCATAGCGGGAGCGTTCGTCGAGCTGATGGACCGGCTCGGCTACAGCGCCTACGGCGTGCAGGGGACGGGCGGTGGTGCCTGGATCGCCGCCGAGATGGGGCGGCAGGCCTCCGACAGGATCGTCGGCATTCACGTCAACGGCCTGCTCACCTTCCCCTCCGGCGATCCGGCCGAGTTCGAGGGACTGACCGCACCGGAGCAGGAGCGACTGGCGCGGCTGGAGAACTTCCAGCAGGACATGATGGGTTTCAACGCCATCCAGTCCACGCGTCCGCAGACCCTCGCCTACGGTCTGCACGACTCGCCGGTCGGTCAACTCGCCTGGATCGTGGAGAAGTTCAAGGAGTGGACGGACGCCGCGTCCGAGCTCCCCGAAGACGCGGTGGGCCGGGACCGGCTGCTGACGAACGTGAGCGTCTACTGGTTCAGCGGCACGGCGGGCTCGTCGGCCAACCTGTACTACGAGACGGCCCACGACGCGACCGCCTGGGCTCCGAAGGCACGCGGTACCGTCCCGACCGGTGTGGCCGTCGCCCTGAGCAGCGACATCGCCATCCGCCGCTTCGCCGAGCGGGATCACAACATCACGTACTGGAACGAGCTGGAGCGCGGCGGCAACTTCCTGGCGCTGGAGCAGCCGGAAGCCTTCGTCACCGATGTCCGTGCCTTCTTCGGCACGCTCGGCACCTGACTCGGTCGTCACCGCAGAGCCCGGGCGGCTGCAGGCGCGGAAGCGCCGGTGAGCGCTGCCCGGGCTGAACCGTTGGGCGCGCCGGATGACGGGCCGTCGTCCCGTGACGGCATCGCGGCATCACGGCATGCCTGCGGCACCGTCACCGGAACGGGGGCGCCGCCCCCGGACGCCCCGAGGTCACCCGCCGGTGTCGGCCCGGGCGACCGCCTGGGCGATGACGTCGGCGACCTCGTCGGCATGGGAGAGATGCGGTGAGTGCCCCGAGGGGACATGCGCGCTGTGGGCGGCGCGCGCGGCCCACTGTTCCTGGACCGCGGGTGGCAGCGCCGGGTCCTGGGTGGCCACGACGTAGGTCACCGGTACCTGGGTCGGCGCGCCACCCAGTGTCTCGGTGAAGGCGCGCATGCCCTGCCAGTTGAGGCGTTTGACGGCCTCGGCGGCCAGCGCGGGATCGACCCCGCTGAAGATCGACTCCTCGGCGTCCCCCGCCTTGACGGCGAGGCCGTCGGGCGAGTGGATCCAGGTGGGCGGGAAGTCGCCGCCCATCCACTCCATCATCGAGGTGCCGGGTTCCAGGACGAACGCGGCCATGTGGACGAGTTCGGCGACCTGGTCCGTCTCGGCGGCGGCCCAGGTGGCAGGGACACCGCCGTAGGAATGCGCGGCCAGCACGACGCGCCCGTCCACGGCCTCGATCGCCGCGCGAACCACCGCGGCATCCTCTGCCAGCCCTTGAGCGACGGCACTGTCCGGGTCACTGCTGGGAAGTTGTACGGCGCGGGAGGCGATGCCGCGAGCGGTGAGCCGCCCGCGCAGCGGGTTGAAGATCCACGGGGTGTGCATCGCCCCGTGCACCAGCACGACGGTCGGGTTCACAGAAGCGTCCTCAGGTGGGGCCGTACGCCGAGACGCGCGTGCGCCGCGGCGTACGGATGGTGAGGGTGGGTCAGCCGGTCATCGCGTCGCGGACCAGCGCGGTGTCGACGAACTGCTCGAAGCGGACGATGAGTCCGCCGCGTACGACGAAGTGGTGCGCCACACGGACGTCGATCGCCTTGGCGGTGGCGTTGTTGGTGGCGGTGTAGCGGGCCAGGACCACGACGTTCTCACCGTCGACGACGTAGGTGTCGTCGTGGGCGGTCCAGCTCGTCCAGGCCTTGCCGAGCTGTTCCATCACGTTGGCGGTGACGCCGTCGGGGGTGCGGTAGGTGCCCGCGAGGGGGAAGCCGGCCATCTCGGTCCACTCGACGTCCGGGGCGAGGGTGGCCCGCAGGGCCTCCAGGTCGCCTGCCGCGGAGGCCAGGTACTGGCGGCGTACGACATCGGCGGGTGCGGTGGAGGTCGCGAACTCGCTCATGGTCAGCCCCACTTCATTTCGCCCTTGGCCACCTTCGCGCCGATCTGCGCGGCGATCAGCATGCCGTTGTCGGGGTAGCGCTTGACCAGGGCCTCGGTCAGGGCCGCGCCGTCGGCGGCCCGGCCGAGCTCCTCCTCGAAGGCGACCAGGTAGTCGCGGGTGGCGGTGATGGCGGACGCGTCCGCCGCCGTGCCGGGCAGGCGGTGGCCGGGC
This sequence comes from Streptomyces sp. BV286, assembly GCF_019090165.1. GTDB lineage: Bacteria > Actinomycetota > Actinomycetes > Streptomycetales > Streptomycetaceae > Streptomyces. The sequence continues at coordinate 428,819 of NZ_JAHRIB010000141.1, read as the reverse complement.
ACCACGAGCCGCGGGTCCAGGGCGGCCATCTCGTCGAGCAGGTCGATCCACGCGGCACGGTCGCCGGGGGTGGCCGTGTCGGCGACCCAGACGTGCTCCTGCTGGAACAGCAGGACGCCGCCGAGGACGGCGCGCTCCTCGGCCTGCCACAGGTAGTGGCGGTCGGGCAGCGCGGCCGGGCCGCCCTTGAGCTCGAAGCGGTGGCCCTCCAGGGTGAGGTCCCCGGTGAGGGGCTCCAGGTCCACCAGGCGGGTGGGCAGGTTGACACCGAGGGCCGCCCACGCCTTGAGCTTGCCTTCGTAGGAGTCCTTGATGTGCTCGATGACGAGCGGGGTCGCGACGAACCTGGCCTCCGGGAAGGTGTCGGCGATGACCTCGGCGCCGAAGTAGAAGTCGGGGTCCGCATGGCTGACGAAGACGGTCACCAGCTTCTTGCCGGAGTCGAGGATCTCGGCGGTCAGCCGGTGGCCGTCGGCACGGGTGAAGGCAGCGTCGACCAGCAGGGCCTCGGTCTCGCCGGTGACGAGAGTGGCGGTCTTGTTCTTGCTGCCGGCCGGGAAGTCGAGGTCGAGGATGCTGAAGTCGAGTGTGCTCATGGTGGTTCCTTCGCGGGTGGAGGGGGCGGTCGGGGTGTCGGTCAGTGGGAACGGGTGGGGGCGAACGCCGCGAGACGCCGCTCCACTTCGTCGGTGGTGGCCTGGCCGCGCGCCAGGACGGTCGCGCGGTCGGCGTCGACGGCGATGAGGGTGGGGAAGGCGTTGACACCCAGTTCGGCAGCGCGCGCCACGTCGGCGTCGGCCTCGGCCCGGGTGCCGGCGGATGCGAAGGCGGCGACCACGGCGTCCGCGTCCAGACCGGCCCGCTCGGCGACCTCCCGGTAGGTGGCGGGATCGGAGAGGCTGAGGCCGTCGACGTAGAAGGCGTGCTGCAGTGCCATGGCCAGTTCCGCCGCACGGCCGGGGGCGGCCTGGCGCAGGGCGGCGAGGCCACGCGCTGCGGCTTCCGAGTCCATGACGAACGAACCGTCGGCGATCAGCCGCTCGTAGCCCTCGCCGAACTCGGCGCCTGTCACCTCCGCGATCTTGGCGTTGGCGCCCTGGACGTAGCCGAACTCGCGGATCGGCACCCGGCGCGATCCGGTGAACAGGCCGCCGGAAACCACTTCCACCGGCAGCTCGGGACGGCGTGCGACCACCTCGCGGAGAGTCGTGGAGAAGCCGTGGGACCAGCCGCAGTAGGCGTCGAACACGTAGATCAGTTTCATCGGGTACCTCGGCAGAAGGGTGTGGTGCCCGCCGGATGCGAGCGGTTCACCGGACCAACAGTACCTGACTAGTCAGATATTCCCAGGAGTGAACGCGAGTCGCGAGTACGTGCCCGCGCCGAGGCTGTGCAGGCCCCTGTGAGCAGCGCGGTGCTACTTCCTCCCCGCCGACTTCGACCGCCGCAGTCGCTGCGCTTCGTCAGCCAGCCGCCACGAAGACGGCTTCAGCTGCGCACTCCAGACGGACCGATGCGACCCAGGAGCGTCCCCCGCCGAATGCGCGACGGGCCATCCCGTTCCCGGACCGATGTGGTGTGCGTCATGGCCCTGCGACCAGCGGGACTCTCCGTGCCGGTTCGAGGTGCCGGTTCGAGGTGCCGGTTCGAGGTGCCGGTTCGAGGTGCCGGTTCGAGGTGCCGGTTCGAGGTGCCGGTTCGAGGTGCCGGTTCCTGTAAGGCGGGGCCTCTTTCCGGCGTGCGGTGATAGGACGGGGCTGTTGATCGGCACGGCGGACAGCAGCAGAGCGCGGGCCGAACGAGGCTCCGCGAAAGGGGAGTTGGGGATGGCGGCAGAAAACATCGACGAGGTCGTGAACGGGCTCGCCGAGATCGTGCGGGAGGCGGGCCACTCCGGAGACCGGGTCGGGTACTTCGCAGCGCTGTACCGACAGGTGACCGTGGAGGTCCGCACAGCCATACACGACGGGCTGTTCGACGACGGCGCGCGAATGGACCGTTTCGACACACACTTCGGCAACCGCTACTTCGACGCGTACGACGCCTGGCGGCGTGACCGGAGTGGGCCGCGTTGCTGGCGCGAGGCGTTCGGGCTGCTGGACGACACCGACACCGTCATCGTCCAGCATCTACTGCTCGGCGTGAACGCGCACATCAACCTCGATCTCGCCATCGCCGCCGCACGGACCAGCCCGGGCGAGGACATCCACGCGCTGCGGCGCGACTTCCTGCTGATCAACGACATCCTCGCGCGGGTGGTGCTGCGGGTGCAGGAGTCGGTCGGCGCTCTGTCGCCACTCATGTCACTGCTGGATCAACTCGGAGCCCGCACCGACGAGCGGATCCTCGACTTCAGTATCCGTCAGTCCCGCGAGGAGGCCTGGTACAACGCCGTCCTGCTCGCCCAACAGAACGAGGAGGAACGCGAAGCCACGATCGAGCGGCTCGAGGTCCGGGCCGCCGTGCTCGCACGGTTGATCGCGCGGCCGGGAGGTCTCGTACGGCCCGCCCTCCAGCTGATCCGGAGTACCGAAAGTGACGACGTACCGGCCGTCATCACCCACTTGGACAACGCCGTGAAGTGACCTTCTGCCCGGCAGGAAGCGACCCGATGGCTGCGCGCTTGCCTGTCGCCCGACCAGCCCGAGCAGATCACGCGGCTCGAAGCGGAGATGGCACTGGCCGCGACAGCCCCTCCGCTGCTGATGCGGGGAGACCCGGTCGAGATGATGGCCGACGCTGTCGCCCGGGTGCCCGAGGACGCCCTGCCTGTCGTCACCACGACATGGGCACTGTCACGCTTCCGGCCCGAGAGCCGCCTGCGCTTCCTGCACCGCCTCGAAGAGGCGGCGGCCGGCCGGGCGGTGGCATGGGTGTCGGCGGAGGGGGTCGGAGTCGCGCCGACGATCCCGACCCTCGGCGACCGCCGCGCCTCCGGCCACAGCATCATCGGCCTGGCGCTGCTCGACCGCCCGGCCCCCGCGCCGAGGCGATCGGCCGCTGCTGGTCACGGGGCCGCTTGCTGGCGTGGCTGGCAGATTCCTAGTGGTGCCCAGTGGCCGTCGCACCGAGTGGGATTTCCGCTGCCCCTCCCGGCACGCGTCAGGTCGTCGGCGGGGTCTGCGCAGCAGGTGTTGTCCGGCTGCGAGCCAGGGTGCCTGCGTCGGCCTTCACGACGTACACCTCCCAGGGTTCCCGGCCTGGGCCGTAGACCCAGACCTTGTCCTGGAGGGCGTAGCAGCAGGTGGTGTCGTTCTCCTCGGTGGTGGCCAACCCGACTTCGGCGAGCCGGGTGGTGGCGGCGCGCACGGCCTCGGACGTCTCGACCTCGACACCGAGGTGGTCCATGCGGGTGTCCTCGCCCGGAGTGCCTTCGATGAGGACGAGCTTCAGTGGAGGTTCGGCGACGGTGAAGTTGGCGTAGCCGTCGCGGAGTTTGGCGGGCTCGGTACCGAAGAGCTTGGTGTAGAAGGCGATGGACGCGGTGAGGTCGGGGACGCGGAGGGCGAGCTGTACGCGGGTCATGGCGAGCCTCCTGGCGGGTGCGGGGCGGGGTGACGTGTCAGCAGCCTCCGCCGGACGGGGCCGGGGTGCCGGTACTGATCTGCAGGGTGGCGGGCGGCGCGCAGCATCCGCCTCCCTCGCTGCTCTGCGCCGCGTCGGGGTCGTCGAACACGCCTGCGCCACCGCAGACCCCGGTCTCCGGCAGGGTCAACTCGACGCGTTCGGCGGCCTCCTGGTCCCCGGCGAGTGACGCGGCGACGGAACGGACCTGCTCGTAGCCGGTCATCGCGAGGAAGGTCGGGGCGCGGCCGTAGGACTTCATGCCGACGAGGTAGACGTCCCGCTCCGGGTGGGACAGCTCGTTCACGCCGTGCGGGTAGACGGTGCCGCAGGAGTGGACGTTCGGGTCGATGAGCGGTGCCAGCGCGGTCGGTGCCTGGAGGCGCTCGTCGAGGCCCAGGCGGATCTCGGAGAGGAAGGAGAGGTCGGGGCGGAAGCCGGTGAGGACGATGATCTCGTCGACCGGGTCGAGGCGGCGGCCGTCTTCGGCGACCAGCACCAGGCGCCCGTCGGTGTCGCGCTCGACGGCTTCGGTGCGGAAACCGGTGGCGGCGGACGCGTGGCCGGCTTCGACGGCGGCCTTGGCGCGCAGTCCGAGGGCGCCCCGGGCCGGGAGCTCGTCGGCCTCGCCCCCGCCGTACGTTCCCGCGCCGATGCCCCGGCGCAGGATCCACACCGCGTGCGTACCGTCCTCCTCGCTCTTCGCCAGGTCGGCGAGGGAGGCGAGCGCGGTGAAGGCGGACGCTCCGGAGCCGACCACCGCGGTGCGCCTGCCCGCGTATCGGGCACGGACCGCCGGGTCCTTCAGGTCGGGCACCCGGTAGGAGATGCGCTCGGCGGCGCTCTTCTCGCCGAGGGCGGGCAGGCCGTCGGCACCGATGGGGCTGGGTACGGACCAGGTGCCGGAGGCGTCGAGGACGGCGCGGGCGGTGATGCGCTCCTCGTGACCGCCGGTGCGCGTGACATGCACGGTGAAGGGCTGCTCGTCTCGGCCGGAGTCGACGATCCGGTCACGGCCCGCGCGGGCCACTCCGGTCACGGTCGTGCCGTAACGGACCCGGTCGCCGAGGGCATCGGCCAGCGGCTGGAGGTACCGCTCGGCCCAGTCACCGCCCGTGGGATACGTGCCTGCGTCGGGGCGGACCCAGCCGGTGGGCGCGAGCAGCTTCTCGGCGGCGGGATCGACGAGTTCGGCCCAGGTGGAGAACAGACGCACATGCGACCAGTCGCGCACTGCGGTGGCCGCGGACGGGCCGGTTTCCAGCACCAGTGGTTCGATGCCCCGGTCGACGAGGTGGGCGGCGGCGGCCAGGCCGATCGGACCGGCCCCGATCACCACGACGGGCAGGTGGTCGGCGGTGGGCGTGCTCACGGGATTCCCCTTTGCTTCGACGTTCGTCGATGGCTTGCGGTGCCAGCATTACACCTGATTCGACAAGCGTCAACATAGACATTCATCGAATCATCACGGGGTGAGGCTCGCGCTCCTGCTTCGACATGTGTCAACATAGACACATGTCGAACGTCAAGGCGCTGCCCCTGCTGGAGCCCACGACTCCCGAAGTCGTGGCGCCCTGCTGCCCGCCACTGGCCGAACGGCCCTTCACCGCCGAAGAGGCGGAGACGACGGCGCGGATGTTCAAGGCACTCGGCGATCCTGTCCGGCTTCGCCTGTTCTCCCTGGTCGCCTCGCACGAGGGCGGTGAAGCGTGTGTCTGCGACATCTCCGACGTCGGTGTCTCGCAACCGACCGTCTCCCATCACCTGAAGAAGCTCAGGGAAGCCGGGCTGCTCACCTCCGAGCGTCGCGGCACCTGGGTCTACTACCGCGTCGAGCCGTCGGTCGTGGCCGCGCTGGGCAGCCTTCTCACCCCCAAGGCCTGAGCGCGCGGCCGCCGGGCGGTGCCCGGCGGCCGTACGTGAGGTGTCACATGTCGGCCGCGTCCACCACGGTGCCGAGGTCGACGAACTTGAAGCCGGTGGCCGTGCGCGTGCCACCCTCACCGTCGGGGACGCCCGGCGTTTCCCGGCCGTCCTGGACGACGAGGAGACCCCGCGGATACCGCTCCCCCAGCGGGGCGTTGAGCACGGCGGCGCCGTCGCACTCCTCCACACTGTCGAGCGTCCCGGTGGCGGCTCCGATCCGGAAGCCGCCCTCGTACTCGTTGTCCTCGCGCACCTCCCGGTCGTACAGGGCGAAGGTGTTGTCGCCCTGGCTCGAAGCGAGCAGGTAGCCGTCGCCGTCCTTCTCCTGGAACAGGGTCAGGCCCTCGACGTCGGCCGACAGCCGCCTGCCGCCGTGCCCGGGGTCCGCGCCCGGCGTGCACTCCTCGGTCTCCTCGTCGTAGACGCCGGGGACCCCGTACTCCTTCGCCTTGTCCACCAGGACCGGCCTGCCGGTGAGGTCGGCGCGCAGCCGCCAGATGCCGATGTCCTCCTGCCCGGCGTAGAGGGTGCCGGTGGCCGGGTCGACGACCATGCCCTCGAACTGGGGAAGTTCTCCGGGCTCCGCGCAAGGGCGCCATGTCGTGCCGTCGGGCAGACGGAAGGAGGCGGGCAGGTCGAGGGTTCGCACCGTGCGGTAGCCGACGGTGCCGCCCGCGGACGGTGTCAGTTCGAGGAGGGCGAGCCGGGTGCGCTCCCGCTGGCTGACCAGCGCGTACGTACGGCCGGTGGCCTTGTCGGTCCAGGTCGCCAGTCCGTACGTGGTCCGCTGGTCGTTGACCTCGTCCTGGCTTGTGGAGAACACCGGGATGGCGGCCGGGTCGGTGATGTCGGTCAGCGGACCGCCCGGCTTCGACGGGTCGATGCGGTAGATCCGCAACCGGTCGCTGCCCCGGTCGCTCACCACCGCCACGTCGGCCCGGCCGGTCGAGGTGTGCAGGCCGGCGACGAGGTCGACGTTGTTGAATCGGCCCGGGGCGTCGCCCGGTCCCGGCGGGCGCGGAGCGGGCAGCGACTGCACCAGCCGCGCGTCCAGACCGTAGACCCGCAGGCCGCCCTCCTTCGCCGTGGCGACGACGAGGCTGCGCCCGGGGTCGGCGGCGTTGCGCCAGATCGCCGGGTCGTCGGCGTCGGAGTTGCCGCCCGCCTCGTCGTCGAAGAGAGGGGCGGTCTCACTGACAGCCGTCACGACCGGAAGGCCGGGCGCGGCCGCTCCAGCAGGAAATGCTCCGAGAAGAGTGACGAGCGCGGCACTCGAGGCGAGGGCGGCGGCTCTCCGTTTGGTGCGGTGCGTCGCGGTCACAGGCGCTTCCTCAACTGTCGGGGCCGGCGGTCCGGCGAGGGACACGGTCATGGTCCGAGTGACAGCTTGCGCGACGAAAGCCGTGGACTGTCCATGCCATCACGGGAATTGCCCCAGCGATTGGCCGGAGTTCACCGAAGGCGTCGAAAGCGTCGCCGTGGGCTGACTCTCGTACGTGATGGACAGCAGGCTCTCTGCAGGAGGCATGCGACGGGGTCTGCCGAACGCCCGGAGGCGATGGGCATCAATCTCAGTGCCGTGCGCCGACGTCCGCGCCGTTGCCGGGACGCAGGAACGTGGAGGAGGGGATGGCTCCGGCAGCTGTCCTGGGCCCGGTGATCGCACGCGCGTCGGTGCCGGCGAACGACCAACTCCCACCGAGGTTCCAGGAGTTGCCGCTGCCCGTGGAGGTCGAGCCCAGCGAGGCATTGGTTCCGTTGTCCACCGCGAGGTTCTTCGTGAGCGTGCTGGAGGAACGGTTGAAGTTGAAGCCGGTCTTCGGGTGACGCCATGCGGTGCAGTGGTCGATCTTCATCCTGCCCGGATTGTTGTTGTCGACGAAGCCGCCTGCGGAGTTGTCCCAGGCCATGCTGTTGCGGACGGTGTGGTCGGCGGCGACGGCGTTGCCGCCCATCTTGAACCCGTTGCCGTCCCCCTGGTAGTCGGGCAGGTTCCACCGGTTGAAGCCGTTGCCCCACGCGAGACTGTTCTCGACGAGGATCGGCGAGTTGGCGAACATCCAGAAGTCCAGGCCGTCGTCGGCGTTGTTCCAGAGCCGGGCGCCACGCACCACGTTGCCACTGCCGGAGCCTTCCTTGATGGCCAGTCCGTCGGCGCTCTCCCCGTTCTTCCGTGGGTCACGGTTGCCATGACTGTCCAGGTTCAGGATCTGGTTGTTGCCGGACGAGCCCTGGAGATGGAACCCGGACTCGTAGTTGTCGCGGGTGACCAGGCGCTCGAAGACGTTGGAGCCGGTGTCCAGACCGAACACTCCGTAGGGGCCGTGAATGATCTCCAGGCCGACCAGCCGCCAGTGCTCCCCCTCTATGTGGACCGCGCCGCGCTGGGCACGCGGGATGGTCGAGTCCACCGCACCCGGCGTGTACGGCATGTTCTCGCCGTCGATGACCACACGCTCGCCGTTGTAGCCGCGCAGAGTGATGGGCTGACCTGCCGTGCCGCTCTTGATCAACTGGATGTTGGTGCTCGGCGCGTAGGTGCCACCCCTGATCTGGATCGTGACCCCCGCCTGCGCCAGATCCACCGCACGCTGGATGGTCTTCAGCGGGGCTGCGAGCGTCCCCGGATTGCTGTCACTGCCGTTGGTCGCCACGTACAGGTCGGTCGCCTGCACCTGACTGCCACCCTCGACGGCACGCTGTGCGGGAGCAGCGTGCACAGCCGCCCCTGAGGAGAGGACGAGCACGCCCGCCAGGAGTCCGGCGAGACCGGTGGACAGGGTGACGGGCTTCGGGCGCATGATCGTCTCCAGGATGCGGCGGCACACGGACGAGGGGAAAGCGCTTTCCGAAGCGACCGTAAAAGGCTTGCTCTGAGCACGTCAATAGACGCGTACGTGATCCTCGTTCACATCGCCGAACCAGTGACTCGTGCGCGCGACGCCCGTACCTGAGGCGTGAGGCACCCCTGCCGCCATGCACCGCCGCCGGATCGGGTGACTCGATACGGCCGCCCAGTATGACCGCCCGGTGCGACGACCCCGCCGCCGAGCGGCCCGACATGTCGATCATCGCTTCACCGCACCGACGTATTCTTTCGCCGTGACTGAGACCGACCTGATGCGGCTGCCCGACATGCCGTTGCACGATCCGTTCATCGTGGCCGACGACAAGAGCCGGACCTTCCACCTCTACACGTCGAACGACCCGGCTGTTTCGGGCGTGGACGGCGTCGGCACGATGGTCTACCGCAGCCAGAACCTCCGGGACTGGAGACGCCCGGTCGTGGTCTTCCTGACCTCGGAACAGGAGTCGCTGTGGGCGACCGAGGGCGGCTGGGCACCGGAGGTCCACGAGTGGGGCGGCAGGTACTACCTGTTCACCACGCTGCACAACGAGAACAGGCCCCTCGCGGTGCCACCACCCGGCCCATGGGGCACACCCTTCCAGCTCCCGAACCACATGCGGGGCACGATCACGGCCGTCTCCGACTCCCTGCTGGGCCCCTTCTCCGTCGTCGACCCGGCACGTCCCACCCCGCCCGAGAACCTCATGACCCTCGACGGCACGCTCTACGTCGACCCCTCCGGACAGCCGTGGATGGTGTACGCGCACGAGTGGCTGCAGACCGTCGACGGAACCGTCGAGGCGATCCGGCTGGCGCCCGACCTGTCCCGGACGATCGGAGATCCGCTCTTCCTGTTCAAGGGCTCGGACGCCTTCTGGCTCGGCGAGCAGATCCCCGCCGGCGTACCGCATCAGCTGGCGCCCTACGTCACCGACGGCCCACAGCTGTACCGCACCCCTGACGGTTCCCTGCTCATGCTGTGGTCGACGTACGAGAAGAACGTGGCCGGCGAGGACGGCACCGTCAGCGGCGGCTACGTGCAGACCTGGGCCGTCTCACAGTCGGGCGACATCGCCGGGCCGTGGCAGCAGCACCGTCCGCTGGTCCGCGACGACAGCGGTCACGGCATGCTGTTCCACACGTTCGACGGCCGGCTGATGATGATCCTCCACCGCCCCTTCGACAACGCGCGAGGGAAGCTCTACGAGATGCAGTTCGCCGGTTCCGAGCTGCGGGTGCTCCGCCGGCGCGACGACCTCGACGGCGGAGGCTGACACGGCCGCGACCGCCGGAGGGCGCACGGGTCGCAGGTCAGGGCAGGGTGAGGATGCGGGGGCCGTCCCGGGTGATGGCGATGGTGTGTTCGATGTGGGCGGCGCGGCTGCCGTCGATCGTGCGCAGGGTCCATCCGTCGTGGTCGGTGCCGTAGTCGTTGCGCCCTCCTGCCATGAGCATGGGCTCGATGGCGAGGGCGAGCCCGTGGCGCAGGGGGTAACCGCGGCCGGGTCGTCCGTGGTTGGGGACGTGGGGGTCTTCGTGCATCTGACGGCCGATGCCGTGACCACCGAAGTCGGACGGCATGCCGCAGCGGGCCTTGCGGGCGACCGTGCTGATGGCATGGGAGATGTCTCCGATGCGGTGGCCGACGGTGGCGGCGGCGATTCCGGCGTCCAAAGCCTCCTGAGTGGCTGCGATGAGTTCCAGGTCGGCGGGACGGGGAGTGCCGACGGTGAAGCTGATCGCGGCGTCGCCGGTCCAGCCGTCGAGTTCGGCCCCGCAGTCGATGCTGACCAGGTCGCCGTCGCGCAGACGGTAGTCGCCGGGGATGCCGTGCGAGACGGCGTCGTTCACGGAGGCGCAGATCACGGCGGGGAAGGGGGTGGGGGCGAAGGAGGGCTGGTAGCCCAGGAACGGAGAGCTCGCCCCGGCCTTCGTCAGGACGGTGCGGGCGGCTTCGTCCAGCTCACGCAGGCGGACCCCCACGGCCGCCGACCGGCGTGCGGCCGCAAGGGCCTCGGCCACGACGCGTCCCGCTTCACGCATCGCCTCCAGTGCCGTGTCGGTCTTGATCTCCACCATGTGTCGTGACTCCCTGCGATGCGATGGCGTCCAATACTTATACCGGTATTAGTATCACGGTCATGGTGAGAGTTCCGTTGAGCCCGCAAGAGCGGCGACGTGGTGAACGATTCGGGGCCCTGCTCCGCGAAGTCCGCGGTGACCGCAGCATGGTGGACGTGGCAGCGGCTGCCGGGGTGTCCGCCGAAACCCTCCGCAAGATCGAGACCGGCCGGGCCCCGACTCCGGCCTTCTTCACCGTGGCGGCCCTGGCCCACGCGCTGGACCTGTCCCTGGACGACCTGGCCGCGGCCTGCGCGGAGGACGCCGACGACAGCGGTCAGGCCTTGTCGGCGTGAACTTCAGGAGTCCTGCTGTCCGGCCCGCAGGAGCATGGCGGCCCTGACACGTCCCAGGCGTGTTCGTCAGCGGACGGTTCGCCCCAGGTAGGCGGCAAGACGATCGAGCGCACCGGCGCTGTCGGGTACCGGCTGCGCCGGGGCGAAGGAACCGGCGGCCGTGCGGGGCAGATCACCGTAGGCCTCCCGCACCACGGGCAGCGCCACCTCGGCGAGGTGCTGCGGAATGCCGGACGGATGCCCGACGGCCCGGGCGAGGTCCCAGCCGTGGACCAGCATCTCGATCACCAGCTGCTCCACGAGCCGACGCCCCGGAGCGGGTCCGTAGCGCTGTTCCAGCATGCCCGGTCGCGAGAACGCCGACCGGGCGGCTCGGGATGCGGTACGGAATGCCGCGAGGTGGTCGTCACCGAGGTGGTCCGCGGTGAAGTCGGAGCGAGGCCTGCCGTCGGCCAGGCCTGCCCAGAGCAGGTTCTCCCAGACAATGTGGTTGAGCAGGGTGCGTACGTCCCAGTCGGCGCAGGGAGTCGGCCGGTCGAACTGGTCCCGCCGCACCGCTGAGACGAGCATCTCGACTGCGTCCAGAGCTTCTTCGCAGGCGTGGAGCACGCCGAGCGGTTCCCACGCGTCGTCGTCGGCGTCGTACACCGCGTCGAGTTGAGCGGCGCGCGCACCCGGCTCGGGATTGGCCCGCAGAGCCGTCGTCAGCCATCGGCCGGCGGGGGCCATACTCGGCCGTACGGGCCAGCCGTTGATGATGCACAGCAGCTGCCAGTACCGCTCCATGCGCGTGTCGGAGGCGACTTCAAGCTGTCGCAGGAGCAGGGCCCTGGCCTGTGCGTCGTCGACAAGGGTCGCGCCCTGGGTGGCCTGGGTGGGGAGCCAGGTCGCGACGACGGCGGTGACGACGGGGTCGGCTGCCGGTGAGTCCGGGGCGATGCCCTGCCGCATCGCCGTCCCCACCCTGCGCAGCCAGTCGTCCGTCACCTGTTCCGCCGCCCGTGCCGCGCCGTCCCCGTGCTCGCCCGGATGGTGTTCGGCCGCGTAGTGGGCCATGCGACGCAGGCCCTCGCGCAGACCTGGGCTGCGGACGAGTTCGCCCAGTTCGAGCCAGGCGTCGACCTGCTCGTCGGTGGGGTCCGCAGGCAGGTCGGGGGTGGCTGCCAACAGGCCTCGTCGATAGGTGGGGACGTCCAGTTCCCCCAGGGTTTCGGTCACGAAGTCGTGGATGATGGTGCGGCGTTCGGCGGCGGACATGCGCGCCAGCTCGGTCATGACGGTGAGTCCCTCGGCAGTGGTGTCGCGGCGGGTGACGGAGCGCAGCACCGCCTGCTGCGACCGCAGCGCGCGGATCTGCGCCTCCAGCGCGTCGATGTGCGCAGCGGCCACCTCCGACAAGGTGTCCTCGCGTTCCAGTACGTCCCGGATGGCCGCCAGGCCCAGACCGAGCCCTCGCAGTGTCTGGGCCAACTGCAGACGGGCCAGGGCTTCCGTGCCGTACATCCGGTAGCCGGCAGGAGTCCGGCAGGCCGGGTGGATGACCCCGGTGTCGGACCAGTGCCGGATCAGTTTCACCGTCAGCCCGGTCTTCCGGGCGACGTCTCCGATACTCCAGAACGTTTCGTCACCGACGTGCATGGGTTCCATCCTCGGGTCTCCCACGAAGGGAGAGTCAAGGCCGAAAGGAGAGTCAAGGCGATCTTTCCGTTTCGCGGATGGCCCGGGTGGCGTCCCGTGCGGCCGGAGCGGGAAACGGCGGTCCGCGAAGCGCGCGGTTTCGTGAGCCGGCAGGAGGTGACGTGCAGCAGAACCACTACGGCCGCCTGGGAGCGGTGCTGTCCGCCGATCTGATCAATCTGCCGGAGATGGGCACGGCGAGCGTTCACACCCTGCTCGAAGCGCACGGGATCCGTCGGCCGGAGGTCGAGGACATCCAGGTGGAGGGCTTTCGGCACTGGCGGGATCAGCCGGCGCGAGTGTTCCGTCCCGAGACTCCGGCCGGCGCTGCTGCTCAGCGCGCTGTGGAAACACCGAAGCGGTGTCGCGGCATCGCGCCCGGCACGCACAGCCGAAGCCTTGACCCGGCCTGTCGCCCGTCCCTCGGGGCCGTGGGTCTCCCCTTCGCCGACGACTCCTGCCACGACTTCGAGCGCCGACCGTACTCTTCTCGCTACGCGGGCACGGCGATGCCGCCGAGGACTCAAGGAGGAGAGCCATGGGGGATGCCGAGTCGGTCCGGGACGCACTGGGCGACGCCTGGTGGGAAGGGATGCTCAGGCAGTCCGATGACCTGACCCGGGCGGCTGAAGCCCGCTGCCCAGGAGCGGTCGCGCGGCTGGACGCGCTGCTGCGGGCCTGGGCGATCGGGTTCGCCGCGGTGCGGGCGGACGTCCTTTCGCCGGACCTGGGGGAGTTCCGGCGAGGGCTGGGGCCGGACGAGGCAGCCGGGTTTCTGGCAGCGCTGGACGCCCGGGTGCTGCACACGGACTCCGCCGGGTTCGTCGTGCCGCAGGGCTTTCGACGGAAGGCCTCCGGTGGCCGGTACGCCCTCTTCAGCCGCAGCGGCCCCGGCGTCGCGCTCAACCTGGAGTATCTGATCCAGCTCGCCGCCGCGGCCGAGCTGATCTCGGTCCACCACATTGCCGGGACGGACATCTGCTTCGAGAAGGGGGAGTTCGACGCCGTGGTCGAGACCGATGGCGCTCCGGTGATCGCGATGGAGGCCAAGGCCAGGATCCATGGGCCGGACAGCCTGTTGGGCCTGTTGGCCTCGCTGCTTCGCCTGAGCCTGGACGAGCGTGAACCGGTGAAGCCGAACCACCGGCGCAAGTACACGGCGCTCAAGGACATGAGAGCCCAGGGCCCCGTCACTCTGCTGCTGGTTGCCGAGGGCGCACGCTGGGCCTTCGACACGACGACCACCGACGGCGGCCTGCACCTGGCTCCTCGGCACGCAGCCCACTCGGGCGAGCAGAACCCGGCCCCACTCGGGCTCATGCCCTGAGTGTCCGTCGAACCGATGTGATCGCTGTGCCTCGCCCGCCCTTCGCCTCCGATCCCCTTTTGGCAACTTCGCCGCCTTGTGTGATCAGTTCGCGGGAGCCTGCGGCCACCCTCCGTGACAGGGCCTACGTTGGTCAGTTGTGCACACCAGGGGCGAGGAATCCCGCCCGGGCAGGAGCACGGCCACGCGCCGGAGCAGTGAAGCCGAGACCGGCGTGCGGAAGCGTTGATCGGCAGGTGTGGTGGGCAGTGCTTGAGGCGACGGGCCATCGGGGCGGGGAGCCCCCGTGGCAGTTGGGTGTGCACGATCAACCGGCGCGGGACGCAAGGGTGACGCGACCGGGCGTGGCGACCGGTGCGAGCGGCCAGACGTTCGCCCGCGCCGCGGCGGCTTCCTGCGCGCTGCTCGCATGCTGCGGTCTGGCCGGATGGGCCTTCGGCATCGAGGTGCTGAAGAGCGTCGTCGCGGGGCAGACGTCGATGCAACCCAACACCGCTGTCGCGCTGCTGGCACTGTCCGCGTCGCTGCTGCTGACACTGCGTGGCCCCGGCACTCCGGTACTGGTCCGCCTCAGCCGCTCCGGCGCCGGACTGGCCCTCGCCATCGGTCTGTTGACGCTGGCCGAGTACCTCCTGGACACCGGACCGGGCATCGACCAGCTCCTCCTCCCCTCCGGCACGGACACGGCCGGCGAACCGCCGGGCCGGATGTCCCCCAACACCGCCCTGGCTCTGCTCCTGGCCGGTCTGGCCCAGCTGACACTCGACCGGGGACGTACCTGGGGCATCCGGCTGTCACAGGTGTGCGCGCTGGTCGTCCTCGTCCTCGGACTGCTGCGGGTGTACGGGTTCGTCTACCAGGTGCCGCAGTTGGGCCAGATCGCCGACTACACCCGGATGGCGCTGCACACCGCGCTCGCTCTCGTGCTGCTGGGGGTGGCGACGTTCCTGGCGCGGCCGGGCCGGGGACTGGCGGTGCTGCTGATGAATCCGGGTACGACCGGACTCCAGGGCCGATGGATGGCCGCCGCGGCCCTGGTCGTGCCTCCCGTTCTGGGCTGGCTCCGCCTGATGGGGCAGGACGCCGGTCTGTACGAGAACCGCATGGGCACGGCCCTGGTGGCCTGCGCCCACGCCGTGGTCCTCACCGTGGTCGGCTTCATCGCCCTGGCCGTGGGACGCCGCGCGGAGATCGCCCACGATCACGTGCAGGACCGCATCCGCGAGTACGCCTGGCTGCAACTGTTCATGGACCACACGCCGGCCGCCATCTTCATCAAGGACTGCGCCGGCCGCTACCTGGCCGTCAATGCCGGTTTCGAGCGGCTGACCGGCGCCGGGCGCGCGGACATCCTCGGACGACGTATCGAGGACGTACTTCCCAGGGCGAGCGCGGAGCCGCTGCGCAAGGCCGAGTTGGAGGTGCAGACCACCGGCCGCAGCCTTCAGCGCCAGGACACTCTCCGTCTCGACGACGGCCCGCACCACTTCCTCACCACTTTGTTCCCGCTGACCAGTACCTCCGGTGCGCCGTACGCGGTGTGCGGGATCTCCACCGACTCCACCGAGCGCATCCTCGCCCAGCAGCACAGCGAACAGGCCCAGCAGCGTTTCCGCGCCCTACTGGAGTGCGCTCCGGACGCGACGCTGATCAGCGACGGCCGGGGAACGGTGGTGATGGCCAACGCCCAGGCCGAAGTCCTTTTCCGCCACCCGCGCAGGGATCTGGTCGGATCGAACGTGCACGACCTGGCCCCCGCCCGTGTGCGCCGACGGCAGGCCGCACTGCTGCGCGCGTACCTGGCCGGTCCGCAGGCCCCGTCGATGGCCTCGGAGATGGACCTGGCCGCCTGCGACAGCCACGGACGCGAGTTTCCCGTGGAGGTGAGCCTCGGTCCGCTGGAGACGGAGGAAGGGCTGCTGGTCTCCCTCACCATCCGCGACATCAGTGACCGCAAGCGGGCCGAAGCCGAACGCGCCGCCCGCTACGAGCAACAGCACCACATCGCGTACACCCTGCAACGCAGCCTCATGGGCAGCCCGCCCGCGGTGAAGGAGCTGCCCAGCGCGCGACGCTATCTGGCCTCCGTACAGGGCGCCGGGGTGGGCGGTGACTGGTTCGACTTCATCTCCCTCGGCTCGGGCCGCACCGGCATCGTCATCGGGGACGTCATGGGCCGGGGCCTGGAAGCCGCCGCTGTCATGGGGCAACTGCGCGCCGCCGCCCATGCTCTGGCCCAGGCCGGCCTCCCTCCGGCGCGGCTCATGAGCGCCCTGGACGCCTTCGTGTGCGACCTTCCCGACCAGATGGTGACCTGTTGCTACCTGGTCATCGATCACAACACCGGGGAGATGACCGCTTGTTCGGCGGGCCATCCGCCGGTTCTGCTCGCCGCGCCGGGCCGGCCGGCTCACCCGCTGGATCTGCCGGTGGGCGTTCCGCTGGGTGTCGGCGGCTTCCCGCACCACCAGACCAGCCGGACCCTGCCGGCCGACGCGACCCTCGCGCTGTACACCGACGGGCTCGTCGAGCGCCCGCGCACCGACATCGAAGACCAGATCAGCCTGCTGACCGACGCCCTCGACACCGCCCTGCACACCCACGGGTCCTCCCCCGCCGTACTGGAGCCGGCCGCCGACGACCTCCTCACCGCTCTCCTGCCGGCCGACGACGGCCACGACGACGACGTGACGCTGCTGCTGATCCACGTGCCTCCCCCGGCCTGCGCCCGCACCGAGTTGGAGCCCCGTCCGCACGCGGTCCCGGCCGGGCGTCGTTTCCTCACCAGCACCCTCACCTCCTGGAAGCTGCCCGCCGATGTGATCGACACGGCCCGGCTGCTCACGTCCGAACTCCTGACCAACGCGCTCGTCCACGCACACGGCCCTCTCACCCTCGGGGTGAACCGCTCCGCGACCGAGCTCACGGTCGAGGTGACGGACCACAGCTCCACGCCGCCCCACCTACGGCAGGCCGGTACGACGGACGAATCCGGTCGCGGGCTCGCCCTCCTCACCGCCCTCGCCGGCCGTTGGGGCACCCGCCCGCACCCGCGCGGCAAAACCGTCTGGTACACGTTGCCGCTCACTGTTGACGCGGCGGGCGGCGGCTCACCGGCGCGGTGAACACCCAAGGGGCCCACCCTTCCCGCCGCGTGCCGAGCCACTCCACGGAAAACCGAGGGCTGCCGTGCTGCGGCCGGAGCATGCCGGTCCCGTATCGGGGCAATTGCGAAACACCCGACGAGTGAGGAGACCCAGATGCTGACGACCGACGCCGCATCGCTGGCCTACAAGGGCCTCGGCGCCATGCCCACATGGTTCGTGATCGCCGTCGTCGTACTCGCCGTCATCGGGATCGGCTTGGCGGCGAGTCGAGGGCGGCGCTGACGTGCCGGTGCCCGGCAGCGGCCGGCGGCACGCCTCCCTGACACACCGGTGTGGGCGCCGGCGCGCCGCCGGGCACAGCACCTGTCATCAGTAGCGCTCCCTGAACAACGCCCGGTCGCCCGGGAACTGGCCTGTCATGGCCGCCGCCGCGAGCCGGTCGGCGAAGCGTTCGTAGGCCGCGTACTCCTGGTCGGACAGGTCGACGCGACGCGTCCCCGTGTCGACGGGCTCGGGGCCCTCGGGGGCAAGGACCGAGGCCAGCGCTTCGACGTCCTCGTCAGGGGTGAGTGCCAGGACCGCCACGGTCCGGTCGACGGTGCCTCGGTAGTCGCCGGGGCTCGCCACGCTCTCGATGTCCGCCGAGCCGTCGGCACGGCGGGTCACCAGGATCGACGGACTGGCCTTCGCCCCCGCACGGATGGCGCGACGTACACGGGTGAGCGCCCGCAGGTCCGCCTCGTCGACCGTGACGGGGTGGAGCGGGACGAGGCGCCTGCCGTCCGGGGCGCGCAGGCCGCTGCGGCGGACGGGGTCCTGCGTGGCGTGCAGGATCCTGCGGCTGCGCAGTACCGGCGGGAGGGCCCGGTGGATGTTGCTCCAGGCGTCCAGCGAGGCGGGCGCGTCGAGACGGGTGAGGTTTTCGAGCCCGGCCGGCCAGGGAGGCGCGATGTGCTCGCCGACGCCACGCTCCCTGGCGGACCAGGCCGCGTAATAGGGCGCGAGCAGAAGATCGTGGGTCATGTAGAAGTCGTGGAGCCACTCGGGGTCCTGCGGGACGAGACGAACGGTCGTGGTCCCGCTTCCGGGCAGGGCGGAGCTACGGCGTGCGGGAGCCATGGGGGCCTTTCGACGAGTGCCGGTGGGCGATGCGCGCGGTGTGCGGCTCGCCGCAGGGGCGATCGATGACTTCGCCTTCCCTTTGGCGGTCGGCGACACCGTCACGATATCGTCAGATCGACGATATGCCTAGGTGTGGGAGAACCCCATGACGGAAGGGCTGTTGGCGGGGCCCTCACCCCGGCCGCGACGGCTGCGGACGGGGACAAGAAGCGCCAGCCGCCGGGACCAGCGACCCAGCACCACCCCCAACGGGCCGAAAGCCCTTCCTCCGGAAGCACCGAAGGCCTCCCGCGAGGCTTCGCTCGCCCCTTCACCCCCACGCGTCACCGGTTCGCGGGCCCGAACTCCAAGGTCGGCGCCACTGACACGCGCAAACGAGCCAGATCGCGCAAAAGCCCTCGCTCCCCAGATCCGCCGAATAGCGTGCGAGCACTCGAACAGTTCTTCCCAACCTCCCTGCGGTCCGTGCACGTACCGGACCCCTGCCGCGCTAGGAGAACCGGGATGTCCGACAACCCCTCGGATGCGTACACAGTCCAGCCGTACCGCGCCAGGCACCCCACCGCCCGACCCGCCTGGGCCACCGCCGAAGATCACTTACCCGGGCGCGGAGCGCTCCCCTCACCTCCAGGACACCACAGGGACCTGCGCATCCTGCGCCGCGCCTACCGCCGCCAACGCCGGATCGCCACCTGCGCGGCCCTCGGCTACTTCACCCTCTTCCTGGTCCTCTCCGCTCTCGCCCCGTCCTTCATGACGAAGCCCGTCACCGGCGGCCTGTCCACCGGCATGGTGCTCGGCCTGGTCCAACTCCCCGTCACCTGGTTGGCGATAACGCTCTTCGAGTACACGGCAAGCCGGTACGTCGATCCACTCGCCCGCCGGATGCGACAGCGCACGGCCCTGCTCGCCGAGAGGGAGCCGGGCCGATGACGGACTTCAGCGGCACCGCGCAGTCGTGGTCCCTGGTCGCCTTCTGCACCGTCGTCACCGTGACCCTGCTGCTCTGCGTCATCGCAGGCCCGGACCGTGACGATCTCGACGAGTTCTACACCGGGTACCGCTCGCTGTCCCCGATGCGCAACGGCCTCGCCATCGCGGGCGACTACATCTCCGCAGCCACCGTCCTGACCATCGGAGGTGTCATCGCGCTGTGCGGCTACGACGGCGTCGTCCTCGCCCTCAGCACCCTTCTGTCCCTGCTGCTCCTGATGTTCCTGTTGGCCGAACCCCTGCGGAACACCGGCCGTTTCACCCCGGGCGACGCACTCGCCCACCGCATGCCCGGACGGTCCGTGCGCGTGACCATCTGCGTCGTGACCATCGCCTCTCTGATGCCGATGATGCTGGTCCAACTGGCCAGCACCGGACAGTTGCTCGCCTTCGTCCTCGGCTTCACCAGCACCACCATGAAGACCGGATGCGTCGTCGGAGTCGGCGGCCTGATGATCACCTACGCGGCGATCGGCGGGATGAAGGGCACCGCTCTCATCCAGATCCTGAAGATGGTCATGCTCCTCGGTTCGGGGGCCGTGGTCGCCTTCCTGATGCTCCGCGCCTTCGCGTGGGACCCCGGAGCGATGTTCCGCACGGCCGCCGACCGCAGCGGGGTGGGCTCGGCGTTCCTGCGCTCCGGCCTGCAGTTCGCCGGAGGCCCGCACGCCGCTCTGGACATGATCAGCACACAGTTCGCCATCGTGCTCGGCGGCGCCTGCCTGCCCCACGTCACCATGCGCATGTTCACGGCGGACAGCGCTCGTCAGGTACGCCGCTCGATGTCCTGGGCGGTGTCGTCGGTCGCGCTGTTCATGCTGGTCATGACCATCGTGGCGATCGGTGCGACCGCGCTCATCGGACGGGCCGGGATCGCCGCCGCCGACCCGCGGGGCAACACGGCCTACCTCCTCGGCTCACGGGCGGTCTTCGGCACACACGTCTCCCGGGCCGAGACCTTCCTGTTCACCACGGTCACCGCGGCGATCTTCCTCACCCTGCTCGCCTCGGTCGCCAGCATGATCCTGGCCTGTGCCAACTCCCTGGCCCACGACGTCTACGCGAGCCGTTCCACCCGCCGTTCACCGGTACGGGAGATGACCGTCGCCCGCGTCTCCGCGCTGGCCGTCGGCATCCCGACGATCCTGCTCGCCGGTCTCATCCAGCACCGCAGCCTCCAGCCACTGGCGACGGTGTCCTTCTGCCTGGCCGCCTCGGCCATCGCCCCGGCACTGATCTACAGCCTCTTCTGGCGCCGCTACACCCGCGCCGGTCTGCTCAGCACGCTCATCGGCGGCTCGCTCACGGTCCTGCTGCTGATGCCGGGCACCCGGCTGGTGTCGGGGACACCCATGGCGGCCTTTCCCCAAGCCGACTTCAACTGGCTGCCGTTCACCACGACCGGCCTGCTGTCCATCCCGGCCGGCTTCGCGTTCGGCCTGCTCGGCACGCTGCTCTCGGGACGCCGTGAGGCGCGGCGGCGCCAGAAGGACTACGAGCGGATCGAGGCCAGAATCCTTGCGGGCCCGGAGCCCAGGGCGAGATGACGAGCACCGGGGATCCCGTCGACGTTCCGACGCGAGTGGGCAGAGGGTCCGAAGGCAACCGCGTGGCATGAGCTACCGGTCGCCGACCGGGGTGTACCGATCCGCTGGGGCGGCCCCGGCCTCGTCCGCGCCGGCACGGGCGACGCACGGGCCCGACCATCCGGCCGAACGCGCCGACCGGAACGACCCCGGCCGGCGCATCGCGAGCCGCGGGTCAGCGGCCCTGTCCGAGGTGCCGGGCGAAGAACCGCAGCGCGCTGTCGGTTTCGGACGCGGGGATCTCCCCGTGGTCCCCGGGGTTGGCGTGCAGCGTCTTGTCGGGCGAGCCCAGAGCGTCGAACAGGGCCAGGGCGCCCTCCCTGGGCACCCGCGTGTCGTCCCACTGCAGCAGAAACCGCACGGGCACGGTGACCCGGGCGGCCGTCTCGGCGAGGCCGTGCACGCCGAGCAGGCCCAACACCGCGGCGCGCACCCGGGGTTCGGCGGCGAGGAGCGGCACACCGAGCCCGCAGCCCATCGACACACCCCAGTAGCCGACCGGGCTGTCGCCCACGTGGTCGAGCTCCTGGAGCGCGGTCAGGACGGCTTGCCAGTCGGCGACGGTCTGTCCGGCCAGCAGTTCGTGCATGGCCGCGACCAGTTCGGCCGGGTTCTCTCCGGCAGACATACGGGCTCGCATGTCGCCCGCGAACCTCAGGAACTCTTCGTCCTTCGGCCGGTCGCCGTGGTAGGGAGCGTCGATCGCGGCGACGGCGAAGCCCTCGGCCGCGAAGCGGTGCGCGCCGGCCAGTACGCCGGGGGCTCTTTTGTGCTGGCCGCCGCCGTGTCCCATCAGGATCAGCGGGCGGGGGCCGACGGCGGCGTCCTGCGTGAACAGCACGCCGGGGATGTCGCCGAGAGTGAAGGACTGGTCGGTGACGCCGTCGGTCGACGTCTGGGAGGTCAAGCTGAAGCGCATGGCGTTGCACTGCCTTTCGGGGGCCTTGTGCGGGCGCTCCCTAGACCATGCGGCGGAGGGAGTCCCGACCTGTCGTCACAGCGTTGATCGGTCTCACCTCCTCAAGTCGTCGTCGTGCACGGCGCGGCCGAACGTATCACGGACCTGGCGCCCGGCCGCGTCCACGGGACCTGACGCGGCACCAGCCGGGTCAGCCCCGGTCGGAGACCGGCCAGACGTAGGGCAGGTCGTCCGGAACGCCCGGGAAGGACGGGGCGTAGACCTCCGGCGCCTTGCGCACCAGCGCCGACTGATGACTGCGGTGGAAGGCGGGGTCTCCGAGCCAGGGCGGCAGCTCACCGTCGTCGGCCAGATCTTCCTGGACACGAACGGCGGCGCCGGGCCGGTACCGGGTGAAGTCGGTGACGATCGTGCTGGCACAGGTGTCGGCGCGCCCCTCGGCGACCCACATGGCGCACACGTCCAGGCCGTAGCGGACCAGGGCCTCCTCGTAGCCGGTCCACATGCGTACCGCGGGATGGTGCCGCCAGCCGTAGCCGGGCACGGTCAGGCCGCGCAACACCTGGAGGGCCTCGACCCGCTGCTTGCCCAGGCGCGCCTGGTCCAGGACCTCGGCGGACTGCGTGAAGTCGGGATACGGAAGAAAGGTCTGCACACAGCATGCCTACCGCGGGCAGCCCGTTCTCATACGGGCGGTCCGGGTGCACCCGTCCGCGACGTCACCGCGTACGAACACATCACGCCGACAGAGCGACGGAGTCAGTCAGTCGCGGGGCGTCCGGCTGCGACTTCGGCGTCCACAGTGCATGCAGGGTGGAGGTCACGTCGCCGCCGCCCGGTAAGGGCGGAAGAACGCGCGCAGTTCCTCCGCGTAGAGCTCGGGCTCCTCGAACGGTGCGAAGTGCCCTCCACGCGCCGGTTCGCTCATGTGTACGACATTGGCCGTGCGTTCCAGCCACGCCCGTGGCGGGCGGACCACGTCACCGCGGAAGATCGAGAACCCGGACGGCACCTCGACCCGGCGGGTGAGCTGCTCGGGCGCGATCGCGGCGTTCGCGCGATACATGCGCATCGCCGAGCCGATCGTCTCCGTGAGCCAGTAGAGGGTGACGTTCGTGAGGATCTCGTCCTTCGTGAAGCTCTGCTCGATGTCCTTGCCGCAGTCGCTCCACGCATGCAGCTTCTCGACGATCCACGCGGCCAGTCCGGCCGGCGAGTCGGTGAGACCGACGGCGGCGGTCTGGGGTTTCGTGCGGTGCATGGCACCGTAGGCCCCTTCGCTCGTACCCCAGGCAGCGACCTCCTCGAACCAGGCGCGCTCCTCGGGCGTGAGGTCGGCCGGGTCGCCGGAGAAGACGGGCAGGCCCCCGTCGGTGCGGTGGACGGCCACGACCCGGTCGGGGTGGTCGAGCGCGAGGTAGCGGCTCACGTGACTGCCCATGTCGCCGCCGGCCGCGCCGAACCGCGCGTAGCCCAGTACGTCCATGAGCTCGGCCCACAGTCCGGCGACGGCGATGGAGTCGAGCGGCCGACCGGTGGGGCGGTCGGAGTATCCGTAGCCCGGCATGTCGGGAACGACCACGTCGAACGCGTCGGCGGGATCGGCGCCGTGCGCGCCCGGGTCGGTCAGAAGCGGGATCACCTTGGAATAGCGCCAGAACGAGTCCGGCCAGCCGTGACTGAGGACCAGCGGCAGGACCGGGCCCGCGGGCGCGACGGCCCGGGCGTGCACGAAGTGGATTCCCAGACCGCCCAACGTGACGCGGAAGCGGGGCAGTTGGGCCAGCGCCGCCTCCTGCGCCGGCCAGTCGAACCCGTCCGCCCAGTAGGCGACGAGCTCACGAAGGTAGGCGATGTCGGTCCCGAGCGACCACCCGGCGTCCTCCGGCGTATCCGGCCAGCGGGTCGCACGCAGCCGCGCGCGGAGGTCCTCGAGCACCGCGGCGTCGGTCTGCACGGTGAACGGTTCCGGACGGGACAACTCTTCGGACATGCCCCGCATGCTAACGCGGTGGAGACAGCCGTCGGATGAGGACCCGCGCGCCAGAAGCCCGGGCTCCCGGCAGACGCGTACGCCATTGACACGGCATACGAAGGCTTTCATTTACCGGGCCGACACCGGCAGTCCACTCTCCGCCGCCATGACACAACTCGCTTGAGAACTCCTCCTCTTCACCCGAACGGCGCCGGGCGAATTCCGGAGAGGGAAGACTGAGGCATTCGTCTTCGCGGCCCAAGCCCTCGGCCGCGGGTCAGCACAGCTTGCCCGGACGTCATCACGTTCGTGTGCCCCTTGTTTCACGGACTAATCCGAGGGCTGCGCTTTTGCGGTCGGCCCCGAACCAAGCGTCGTTCGGTGGAATCGCGTCTCGGAGCATCGATCTCGCGACGCCGGAAATCGCGGGCTGGATTGATTGAACACCGACCCGCTTCGCGTTCGTACTCATGGTGAAGGTGCAACCCCGTGCGCAAATGAAGGATCAGCATGTCAGAAGCGCAGACCTCTACGACCGAGATGATCGCGGGGAGGTATCGACCGCTCCAGATCCTGCACCGGGAGGAGTTCCGGGTCGGCTGGCACGGCCAGGACATGGCGTCCGGTCGGCCGGTGTACATCGCGGAGGCACGACTGCCCGCCGTTCTCCGCGAGGAGACCTCGCGGCAGACCACGGCCCGGGTGCTGCGGGAGACCGACGCCGTGCAGGCCGCCGCCCCCGGGCGGGTGGCCACCGTTCTTGACGTGACCGAACAGGACGGCCGGCTGTGGACGGTCATGGAACCCATCGAGGGTTCGTCCCTGAGTGAACTCATCAGCGGACGCGGCCCGTTCGATCAGCCCCGGGCGGCCCGCGTCGGCCTGGAGATCCTCGACGTGCTCGCGGCCGCGCATCGCTCGGGCGTCACACACGGCGACCTCGGCCCCGACCAGGTCTTCGTCACGACGGACGGCGGGGTGGTGGTCACCGGGTTCGGACTGAGCGGAGCGACCCGGTCCCTCAGGGCGACCGCACCCTCGTACGCGTCTCCGGAGCAGACCCGCGGCGAGGCGGTCGAACCCTCGACGGACCTGTGGGCTCTGGGAACGCTGCTCCACACCATGGTCGAGGGGCGTCCTCCCTCCACACGCCCCGGGCACGTCGAAGGCTTTCAGGTCTCCGTGAACGGCGACTCGGGAAGGGCAGCTCGAAGAGAGCAGGAGGCAGCCGCGGAAGGTGGCGTGCCCGCCGGCCGTCTGCGGCAGACCATTCACGGACTGCTCCGCGAGAACCCGCAGGAACGGCTCACCGAACCGGTCCTGCGCAAGGCGCTGACACGCATGGTCAGTGAGGACACGGCCGTACCGCCGTACGCGTTCAGGCTGCGGGGAGCGTACGGGGCCTCGCCGGGGCCGGAACGGCCGCGGAGGAGCAGACGGCCCGTCATTCTCGTCATCGCCGGGTCCGCGTTGGCCGTCGTGGCCGTCCCGGTCATCCTCGCCATGAACAGCGGGCCGACTTCGGACGCGTCCGATGCCGGCGGCGCCCCGCCCGTCGCGTCCGGCTCCCCCGCCGTGCCTCCTCCCGCAGTCCCGACGCCCGTTCGCCCCTCGGCGACCCCGACCGGGGGTGCCCCGTCCGCGTCAGCGGACCCGGCCGCGCCCCCGCCCCCCTCCCCCAGCGACCCGCCCGGGGAGGAGGCACCGCCCGCCACCGAGCGCTATGACGCGCCGGAAGGGTTCTCGATCGAGCTGCCCTCGGGGTGGGAGCGTGTGCGGGACACAGGGCGGCCGGGCAATGCCTTCAGCGTCACGTTCGGCGCCTCGGGCGATCCACGTGCGCTGAGAGTCACCTTCGGCAGGGTCCCCTCGTCCGACCCCGTCGCCGTCTGGCGCAGCGCCGAACCCGCACTGCGGCGCCTCAACCCCGGCTTCGACCGCATCGGCGACATCGAGCCCGTGGAGCACTCCGGTGCGCGGGCGGCCGATCTGGAGTGGTTCGCCGACGAGGGCACGGATCGCACGCGCACGCTCGCCCGTGCACTCATCGTCGACACCGAGCTCGGCTACTCGATCAGGTGGACGACTCCCGCCGACGAGTGGAACACCCCCGCCAACCAGCAGGCTCTCGACACCTTCCTGACGTCCTTCCGCGTCACCTCGGCCGGGTGAAGGCCGCGGCGGCGAGGGTCCCGGTGCGGGCGGACGGCCCTGCGGGCGTGGCCGCCCCGCGTCTGGCTAGGACAGCGTTTCGGCGACCACGGACGCCGCTTCCGCGAGCAGTTTGTTGTCGTGGACGTCCTGCGCCTTGCCGCGGTTCGTCAGGATCGCCATGACGATGGGAGCGGAGTCGGGAGGCCACACGACGGCGATGTCGTTACGGGCACCGTAGCCACTGCCGCTGCCGGTCTTGTCCCCGACCACCCAGCCCGCGGGCACCCCGGCCCGGATGACCTCGTTCCCGGTGGTGTTGGTCTTCAGCCACGTCGTGAGCTGAGCTCGTTCGCGCTTGCGGAGCACGTCCCCGAGTACGTAGGCGCGCAGGTCCTTGGCGAGCGCCCGCGGGGTGCTCGTGTCCCGCGTCTCGCCCGGCACCCAGTCGCTCAGGTGGGGTTCGATTCGGTCCATCTGCGTGACCTTGTCGCCCAGCTTCCTGAGTTCCGACTGGAGACGCCCGGGACCGCCGAGTGCCTCGAACAGCAGGTTGGCGGCGGTGTTGTCGCTGTAGCGGACGGCGGCGTCGCACAGCTCACTCAGGGTCATCCCGGTCGAGACGTGCTTCTCGGTGACGGGTGAGTTGGCGACCAGGTCGTCGCTGGAGTACCTGATCACCTTGTCCATGCCGCTCAGGGAGTACTTCCGCAGCACGGCGCCGGCTTCGAGCGCCTTGAACGTGGAGTGGTAGCCGAACCGCTCGCCGTCCCGGTAGGCGACCTCGCGCCCGGTGCCGGTGTCAATGGCGTACACGCCGAGCCTGGCGTCGAACTTGCGCTCCAGTTCCTTGAGTTCGCCTGTGTACGGGGCGGTCGCCGCGGCGACCGGGACCGTGTTCACGGCGGACCGGGACGGCGACGAGGCGGCCGGGTCCCGGGAACCGTCCTGGCCGCAGGCTACGAGCGGGACGACGAGTGCGAGCGCGGCGAGCGCACCGCGAAGGGTGCGGCGGGCATGGGTGTGCTGCGTGGTCTGCATGGTCCAGCCTCCTGGGTGGTCATGAGTTCGGGATCACCATCACCGGCGGGCGGCCATGCGGTCCAATACGCGAACGATCCGTTCCATGCCGATCCCGCATGGGAAACGGGTGGTGGATCTCGCATAGGGTTCCGACTGTGGATCTGGTGGCAGCGTGCCGTGCGTTCGTCAGCGTGAGTGAGCACGGCGGTTTCACCGTCGGGGCGGCCGCCGCGCGGATGTCCCAGTCGGTGGCCAGCCGTCGCGTCGCCGCCCTGGAAGAACGCTTCGGCGAGCCCCTGTTCGAGCGCACCTCGCGACGGGCCGTACTCACCGCCTTCGGCCGGGACATGCTGCCGACGGCCAGGCAACTCGTGCAGGCTGCCGACGTGTTGCTGCACGAGGCGGAGGCCGCCAAGCTCAAGCCGTGGCGGCTGGCGGTGCCCGGCATCTGCTCCACGGCCGGCCTCGCCCGCCTCGTCGCGGAGGCACGCGGCCACGGCATCACCCTCGATCTGCGCGTCGCCGGACCGGCCCAGCGCACGGAGCTCCTCCACGCCCAGCAGGTGCGAGCCGCCCTGCTCGCGGTGCCGTCGGACGACGCGAGATGGTCCGTGCCGCTCGGGCTCGCCGCTGCCCGGGACCCCGGCGTGAAGCGCGTCTATCTGGAGACACTGCGGGTCGGACGAGCGACCACCGGCACCGCCCGCCGCGTCTGGATCCAGCCGGAGGACGACGTGCCGCACATCCGCGACCCGCTGACGCGGCTGCGTGACGCGGTCGGCCTGCGGCCCGCCCAGCTCGTCGCCGCGCCCGGTCTGACGGCTGCCGCGGCGGAAGTCCTGTGCTCCCGCGACCTGTTGCTGTGCTCCCCCGCCCAGGCCGAGGAACTGGACCTCGCCTGGCGGCCCATCGGCGAGATCGCGATCGGCCGGGGCTTCGCCCTCGCCTCCGCCGGAGACGGCAACCCACAGCTCATCGAAGCGCGCCTGGGCGATGCCGTCGCCCGCTGCCTGGGTGCGGCAACCCCGGAAAGGGCCAGGACTTGAGCACCGAAGCCTTACTGCACGAACTGCGCGGGCAACTGCGCGACGGTGGCCTGCACGGCTGTCTGCTCGTGCGGGACCTGCACACGGGAGAGGAGCTGGGGATCGAGCCGGACACCCGGCTGCCGTCCGCTTCCTTGGTCAAGGTCCCGCTGGCGGTGGCGACCCTCGAACGCGTGCGGCGGGGCGAACTCGACGGAGCGACGCCCCTCGACGTGGCACCCGGGCGGATCACCACGGCGGGCCCCATCGGACTGAGCCGGTTCCGTCACCCGGCCCGGATCGCGGTCGACGACCTGCTCTACCTGAGCACCTGCCTGAGTGACAGCCACGCGGCCGACGCGCTGTTCGGGCTCACCCCGCCCGCCCGGGTCGCCGAGATCCTCCAGGACCTCGGCCTGCGCGACATCGCCGTCCGGCACACGATGTACGAACTCATGGACACGCCCGTCGAGCGCTTCGACCCGGCGGACGTCGATCTCGCCCACGCCCTCGCCATCGACGCCGGCACCAGCGGCCGCGGGCACCGGGTGCCGCAACTGGACACCACCCGCGCCAACACGGGCAGCGCGCGGGCCTGGGTCGAACTGCTCCAGGCCCTGTGGACACCGTCGAAGATCCACCCCGAGGTGGCCGCGCACGTGCGCGACCTGATGTCCCACAACGTGCTCCGGCACCGGCTCGCCCCCGACTTCAGCTCCGACGCCACCACCTGGTCCTCCAAGACCGGCACGCTCCTGAATCTCCGTCACGAGATCGGTGTCGTCGAGCACTCCGACGGTCAGGCCTTCGCCATCGCCGCCCTGACGGAATCACTTGTTCCGGCCAGTTCCCAGCCCGGTGCCGAAGCCCTTCTGGCGCAGGTCGCCCGCACACTGCGAGACCATCTGCGGCAGCTCTAGCAGCGACCCTCGGCCGTGGCACGCCGTCGGCCCGTGATCTCGGTGGGGGTACGGTCTCTGGCCGTGCGGACCGCCGTGCGTGAACCGGCCGGACGGCCCGCCGGTCACGGCGAGGAGTCAGGACCGGGCGAGGGTTCGGTCGCGTCGGGCCACACGCCCACGTGGTCCGGTTCACCGGTCAGCCGGACCCGGCCGCGCAGACCGTAGCGTTCCACGTAGTCCCGGGGCAGTTGGAGGCGGCCCGCGCGGTCGAGGACGGTGTATTCCTGCGCGCCCCCGCCGCCGGGCCCGCGCAGGGTCTCCGTCGACGTACGGCCGTCGCGGATGCGGACCGTGCGGCGGACCTGCCCGGAGACCAGGGGGTCATGGGTGACGACCAGGACGGTGGCGCCGAGTTCCTCGTTGGCGCGGCGCAGCGCGGCGAACACCTCCTCACCGCTCGCGGTGTCGAGTTCACCGGTGGGTTCGTCGGCGAGCAGCACCCGCGGCGCGTTGGCCGTGGCGACCGCGACTGCCACACGCTGCTGCTCGCCGCCGGAGAGCTCGGCGGGCCGCCGGTCGCGGCAGTAGGCCACACCGAGGACGTCGAGGAGTTCGGCGGCTCGGGCGGCGCGCTTGGGGCGTGGCACGCGCGCGTACTTCATCGGCAGTGCCACGTTCTCCAGCGCGGTCAGGTACGGCAGGAGGTTGCGTCCTGTCTGCTGCCATACGAAGCCGACGGTTCGCCTGCGGTAGCCGAGCCGTTCGCGGCGCCGCAGGGCCAGCAGGTCGTGCCCGGCCACCCGCGCGCGGCCCGCCGTGGGCAGGTCGAGGCCGGAGAGGATGGACAGCAGGGTCGACTTGCCGGATCCGGAGGCGCCGACGAGTGCCATGCACTCGCCCTCCTCGACGACCAGGTCGAGGCCCTGGAGCGCCTGTACCTCGACCTCGTCGGTCCGGTAGACGCGGACCAGGTTGTCGCACACGACGAGCCCCTCCTCCGCCTGTGGGCGTTGGGCGTCGCGGGCTCGCTCCTCCAGTTGCCGCAGGTCGCTGCCGAGCGGGTCAGTCACCGTTTCTCCCCAGTCTCAGGACCGCGCCGAGCCCGCGGCGTCGTCCGATCCAGGTCTCCACGCCCACCGCCGCGACCACCAGGACGGCCAGGCCCACGCCCAGGGCCGAGGTGAGCAGCAGGTCGGGGCGTGGGGTCGGGGCGGCGGGTCCGCCCGTGAACTCGCGCAGGTCCAGAGCGGGGCCGAGCAGCGCGGGCAGGGCCAGCCCCAGGGCTGTTCCGCCCGCCACGGCCGCCAGTACCAAGGGCAGCAGTTGCAGGAGGTGGAGCGCCGATGTGGCCCGGTCGCCGAGGCCGAGGGTGCGCAGGTAGGCGGTGGTTCGGCCGCGTGCCGGGGCGGACAGCAGCAGTTCGAGGACGAGCGCCAGCAGAGCGAGAAGCACGGCGAGCGTGGTGCACGCCGTGTGCGCGGCGGTCAGGACGTCGATCATGTCGTCGGCCGCTGCCTCGGCCTCTTCTTCGGAGCGGATGCGCAGGTCTCCGGCGGCGGCGCCGTTCGCGGCGCGTGGCACGAGGGCCCGCATCGTCTGCGCGTCCAGCTTCGGGCCGTACAGCAGGAGTGAGGTTTCCTCGAAGTCGCTCTCCGCGATGGCCGTGAGGTCGCGGTTGTCGGCGAGCAGCAGGCGTTCACGTGGTGGGGTCGTGCGGCGGACGGGGCCGAGCGCCGCGTCATGGAACACGTCCTCGGGGAGGGTTCCGACGACGCTCAGGCGCAGTTTCCTGCCGTGCGACGTGATGGTGAGCCGGTCGCCGGCGCGGGCCCCGGTGGCGAGGACGCGGATGTCGGTGCCGGACCGTGGGCGGGTGAGGCCGGCGGCGTCGAGAGAACAGGCGGCCGCCGAGCCGGGCGCCGCCGCCCGCAGTTGTGTGCCGTCGACGCCGACGAGGCTGGCGATGCCGTACCGGTCGCCGCTGGTCGCGCTGGTCGGGTCGACGCGCAGCTGCCTGACACGGACGGCGTCGCGCACTCCGCGCACCTGGGCCAGCCGCTCGGCGATGTCGGGGTCGCGGCCCACGCCGACGTAGGAGGCGTCGGCGCCGACCTGCCACGCGGCGGCCTCAAGGCGTCCGTCCGTCAGCGTCCCGGCCACCAGGCCGCCGAACACCGCTCCGGCCAGCGTCACCACCAGGACCAGCAGCGCGAGTGCGCGCGCCGGGGCCTCCTTCGCGGCCCGGGAGAGCGCGATGAGGGGGACGACGCCGCGCCTGCGTGCGGACCAGCGCGCCAGGATCCGCACCGGCAGCGGGTAAAAGCGCACCAGGACCGTGACGGTGGCCAGTCCCAGCAGCGCGGGCACCGCCGCGAGCAGAGGGTCGGGGCCGGCCTCGGCGACGGTGCCACGGGCCCGTAGCGCGAGGACTCCGGCCGCGGCGAGGAGCAGCACCGACGCTTCGGCGACGAGACGGCGTCCTGCCGCGTGCGGGGCCGGCTCGTGCCCGGCGCGGATGGCGGGGTCGCGCAGGGCACGCCAGGTGAGTGCGGGCAGCAGCAGCCAGACGAGTGCGGCGACGAGCAGTCCGTACCGGTACGCGGGAGAGGGGCCAGGCAGCGATCGGGCGGCGGCGGTTCCCGCGGCGAGGCCGAGGAACACGGCCGGTGCCGTCTGTGCCGCCCTGCCCAGGGCGAGGCCTGCCGCGGAGGCGCCGCGGGCGCGTTTCAGCCGATGGGCGTCGAGGCTGCGGCGTACCGCGAGGAGCGCGGTAACGGCTGAGGTGAGCAGGCCGACGACGAGCAGGGAGGCGAGCGCGAAGGAGATCACGACACGGCCTTGGCGCCACTGTCGGCCGAAGTCGGTGAGCGCGTCCGGCAGGTGGGTGCTGTGCCGCAGCGTGGAGGAGGTGTGCGGGCCGATCTCGCAGTACATGCCGCCGTAGTCGGCGATGTCGCCGCAGAAGACGGATCGTGCGTCGTCCGGGTACTGGGCGAGCAGGCGCTGCAGATCGCGTAGTCCCTGGTCGTCGGCGAACCGTGCGGCGGTGCGTGCGTCGAGGTCCAGGCGCATCCCCCAGGTGACGGTGAGCGTGGCGCCGGCCTGTTTCTGCAGGGCGGTGACGGTACGGGACGCGACGAGGGCGCGGGCCTCCCAGTCGAGCCCCTGGGCGCTGCGTGACGGTTGCCTGGCGGGGCGTGTCAGCAGGGGCTGTTCGCGCCACAGCCGGGCCCCGGCGTCGGCGCTGTCGGGGCCGGTCCCGTCCGCCGTGAAGAACCCGACGACGACGGCTGTGGCATGGACTTTGTCCAACGCGCCGGGTGTGAGCGGGAGTTGCTGTCCGAGCCGCAGTTCCAGCACGTCACGGGTCCGGGTGGAGACGGCGATCTCGACTCTCTCGCCGTCCTGGTCGGGCGGCCGTCCCTCGACGTAGACCCTGCGGCCCGGCGCGTCCGAGGCGTATGTCAGGCCCAGCCCCACCTTCCCGGCGGCTGTCGTGGCCTCGAGGAGCGGCAGGTCGACGCGGGTCGAGTCGTGTACGAGACCGCCGTCGAGGTCACCGGGAGCCGCGTCCACGATCACGTCGGTGACCGGGACCAGGTCCTCGGCCAGGTCGCTCGCCCAGGCCTCGGTGTCCGCGTCCTGCGCCGGCTCGAACTGCGCGCTGAGCAGCATGCCGGGCTCCGCCCGCTGCTCCTGCGCCAGCCGGGAGGCGAACGCGCGCCCGGCCAGCCGGTCGAGGAGCCCGGGGCCGGCGGCGGCGACGGCGGTGAGCAGCGCCACCAGGACGACGAGGCACACCAGCAGCGGCAGGTCGGCGCGTGCCTCGCGCGCGGCGACGAAGTGGAACGGTCGCGACGGTCGCTTCATCGGTCCTCCCCCGCGCGCAGGGCGCTTCACCGGTCCTCCCCCGCGCGCAGCACACGGGCCAGGTCGACCCGTCCCAGGAACCGGGCGACGACCGACACGATCGCGCAGATCATGAGCGTCGTGGCGCTCGCCGTGAGGGCCACCCGCACCCATGGCACGTCGGTGAGCAGTCCCGGGTAGACCGGCCTTCCCGTGTCGTCGACGGTCACCACCGGCATGATCGTCGCGGCCAGTGCGGTGCCCAGCAGGGTGCCGAGGACCGCCGCCACCGCGGCCAGCACGAGTTGCTCCGTCCACAGGTACGCGGCGAGTTGCCCGCGCCGCACCCCGAGGGCCCGCAGCAGCGCGAACTCCCGTGTTCTGGCCCGCGCCGAGAGTGCCGTGTGCAGGGTGAAGCCGACGACGGCGAACGCCGGCGCGAGGACGAGACACAGCGTGAGTGCCCCGCGCGCGCCCTGCCGCAGTGGATCGGCGGCCAGCCGGGCCCGCATCTGCGGCACGTCGACGGCCGCGCCGAGGAGGGGGTCGGCACGCACGGCTCTCAGTGCCGCCGTCGCGTCGCCGCGGTCGGCGGCCACCCACCAGGCGGACTCGGCGACGGGCAGCGTGCCGCCGAGCGCGAACTGGGCGGCCATGGCCCGGGAGTCGGCCAACAGCCGCGGCCGGTCGCGGTCGGCGCCCGGCACGGCGTCGATCCTCCCGACGATCTTGATGCGGGCGGTGCCGCCACCGGCGCGCTGCACTGTGATCGTGTCTCCCACCCGGGCCACGCCGGACGCGAGGAGCGTGCGGTCGGCGAGCGCGGGCGCGGCCGGACGCCCCTTGGCACGGTCGGTGCCCAGCCGCACGCTCCAGGTCGGGTACTTGAGGGTGACGTCCGGACCGCGCAGGACCGCGTCCAGGAGCGTGCCGGGCGCCGGGCGGTCGGAGCACAGCACCGGCCCCGGAGCGCTCCGGGGCGAGCGCCTCGGCGTGGCGTCGGGGCATCCTGCGAGCTTCCGGTCGGGAGCGTCGGTGCGCAGATCACGCCAGGCCGCGGGCCGGGTGAGGCCGGGCACACCGTCGACGGACAGGCGGTAGGTGCGGCGTACGGTCTCTCCGGTCATGCTCAGACCCACCTGGACGATGCGGGCGCCTTCACCGTCGACGGGGACCTTCAACCGCACGGTACGGACCGCGCCACCGGTGTCCTCGATGACCGCCTCGCTCGCCCGGGTGAGCCCGTCGGCGTCCACGAAGTGGACGGTGAGCGTCACCGGTACGGGGGTGCCGGGCCCGTCGGCGGAGAGCCGGACGCGCAAGGGCAGTTCGCGTGCCGAGCCGCTCAACGGCAGCCCGTAGGCAGGTATGTTCCGGCCGAGTGGGGCGACGAGCTCGGCCACCGGCCGGTCGCCGAGGTCGGACCGCAGGGCCGGGGCGGGACCGGTCGCGGTGTTCACGCCGGTGACGGTGAGCCAGCTCTGGCCGAGGTATCCGTTCGCCTCGACCACGGGCGTGACGGCCCCGGCGCCGGGCAGCGCTGCGTACGCGGCACGCCGCTCCGCGAGCGGCAGGCGCTGCCCGGGGACGATCCGCAGGTCGGCGCCGACCTTGAAGACCGCCTGGTCGTGGTCCCCGCGGTCCAGGATGGCCAGTGCGGTACTGCTGAGGGCCGCCACGGCCAGGGCGAGCGTCACCAGCAGTGCGGGACCGGCGTGCCGCGCGGCCCGCCGCGCGATCTGCCAGCCGCCCAGAGCCAGTACGAGTCCGGTGCCGCGTCGCGCGAGCGGATCGGTGATCCGGGCGGCCAGGGGCAGCGCCCGCAGGACGAGCAAGGCGGCCGCGCAGGTCATGGCGACCGGTGCGAGGACCAGCACCGGGTCGACGCCGCCGCCGGTGACGGGCGAGCGGTACTGCCGCAGTTGCAGCCAGCCGAGCACGGCGACGGCGGCGAGCGCCACGTCGGCTCCGAGCCGCTGCGCTCCCGCGAACCGTCCGAGGCGCAGCCGGAGCCTGCGCACGGCGTGCCGGTCCCGCACGGTGCGCACGGTCGGCACCAGCAGGGCGACGCCGTGCACCAGGACGGCGAGCAGCGCGGCGACCCAGCCGACGGCCAGCGTCGCCGTCGCTGGTACGTCGCCGGGTATCAGCCCGGCCTCGTCGAGGAGGCGCAGCAGCGGTCCCGCCAGGTACGGCGCGGCCACACCGGCGGGCACCGCCACGGCCGCCCACTGTGCCGCCGTCGAAAGACCCAGCCGCGTGGTTCCGGCGCCACGGGCGGCCAGCAGCGCCAGTTCGGGGCGGCGGTGCTCGGCGAGCTGACGCGCCGTGAGGACGAGCGCGGCGGCCGCCAGGGCGGCGAGCAGGGTGGCCGGGATGTACAGGCCGGCCCGTGCCACGGCGATGGGGGTGCTCAGGTCGTCGAGCGCGTTGTCGAGCGTGGACCGGGCATCCAGCTCGGCCAGGACCGGCCCACCACGGAAGACGGACAGCGAGACGTCACTGCCGGAGAAGGCGTCGGCACGCCGTTGCAGCGGCCCGATGTCATCGAGCCGGAGCCCACGGGTGTCCGGCACACCCAGCCACAGCGCGTCGGAGTCCTTGGCCAGAGCAGGCGTCGCCGCGAGCGCCTCGCGCGGCACCAGCGCCATGGACTCGGGAGCGGCGAAGGTAGGGCTCAGGTTCGCCCAGACGGCGGGACTGCGGTCGCCCGCCCGGTACAGCCCTGCCACCCGCAAGGTCACCGCGCGTCCGCTGTCGGGCTGCACCCGCAGTTCGTCACCGGGCCGCACCGCGAGCTCCGCGGCGAACACATCACTGAGCGCCGTCTCGACGATCCCCGAGCCGCCTGCCCGCGGCCAGTGTCCCGCCACCAGCCCCGCGTGCCGCTGCATCTCCTGGAGACCGAGGAGCGTCACGGCGGCAGCGTCCCGCCGACGGCCGTCCACCTCGGTCACGGTGAGCGCCGAGGAACGACTGGCCGGGGCCCGTAACGCCGCCCAGGTGTGATGCGGTACGCCACCGAAGGCACGGTCGACGGCGGCGCGTACGAGGCGATCGACCTCCCCCGCACCACGGGTCCGGTACGCCCCGGAGACCTCGACCACGGCCTCCGGGTCCCGGGCGAGCCGCCGTTGCACCCCGCCTTCGACGGCTCTCTCGGTGAGCGCCGCGAGCGCTGCCAGGACGGTGGCGGCGAGCAGCACGGCAAGCCCCGCGGCCCCCAGCACCAGTCCATGGTGCACCGTCGCACGTATGGCGGTAGGCGCACGTCTCCCACTCAACTCGCCGCTCTCCCCCCGTACGGCCAGCCACAGTATGGGTCCGTCCGTCCGGGAGCCGCAATCGTCCGGAGCGGTCCGCCGCGATCAGGCCGGTGCCCGGCATGACACCCAACTGGGCTCAGCTGTCCGCTTGTTGTTGTCTCGACACGGACGACCGCGTTGACGGCCCTCGCACCGAAATGCGTTTCCGCCGGGCTGTACTCGTCAGCTATAGAAGGATCATGACGTCCTGGAGCCTGGCACCCGAAGCCGTCGACTCACCCGACGCGACCGGTCTGCGCCGCGACTACTACGCCGAGGTCGCGAGCCGCTATTGGAAGAGGCCCGCGACCTGCGAGGAGATCGACCAGGGTCTGGCCGACGACGGTGTCGAGCTGCTGGCCCCGCCCACGGGCCGGTTCGTCGTCGGGCGCTACGGCGGGGAGGCCGCCGCCTGCGGCGGGGTGCTGATGCTGGACGCCGCACGCGCCGAACTCACCCGCGTCTACGTGCGCCCCGCGTTCCGCGGGAAGAAGGGCGCGAGCTTCCTGCTGGAGCTGCTGGAGGCCGAGGCGCACAGGCTCGGAGCCCGCCGGATGGTGCTCAACACGCGCCTCGACCTGACCGAGGCGCGCTCACTGTACGTCCGTCACGGCTACGACGAGATCCCGGCGTACTGCACGGGCGAGTACATGGAGATCTGGTACGGCAAGGAGCTCGGGTCACCCCCAACTCCATGACGCATGGGGGCAATATGATTTCTGGCATGCCACCTCCCGATGTCACACCGGACCTGCGCCCCAGTGCTGTGCCGTCCGGCGACCGGTCGCCGTCGGGGGTGGACCGGGTGATCACGGGGTTGTCGTGGTGGTGGGTGGCCGCTCCCGTCATCCTGCTGACTCCCGCGGTCGCCCATGCCATGGGTGTCCCTGAGGTGCGGGAGGAGTGGGGTCGGCTGTTCGGGCTGACCGCGCTGCTCAGCATGGTGGTCGCGCCCGCCGCGGGACTGGCGGTGGCACTCGTCGGGCGTCGGCGGCGAGCCCGTCGGCGCTTCATCGTCATGGGGGCCGTGTCCAGCCTGCCGGTGCTCTTCTTCTGGGTTTTCGGCGTGCTGTTCGCCGAGTGTCCGGACGGTTATCACTGCTAAGGGCTGCGGGGGTGTGCCGGCGAAGGTCACGCCCGCGGCAGGCCCCGGCCCGGGTCGTACGCCACGGTTGTGAGGTGGTGTTACCGACTCCCGTCGGACCACGTCGAGCGCGTACGGTCCGCACCGGCCAGTGGTACTCGTCAGGCTGCTCGACCGGTACGGCGGCAGCCCTCCCCTACGCGGACGACCGGTGGGCCGAGCGGGTCTTCACGCAGGTCGGCGGCGTCGGACTCCCGGCCGGCACCCTCCCCTGCCGGGGCTCACCCGAGACAGCCGAAAAGAATTCGAGAAAACTTCGGCCGGCGATGTCGAGAACCCGTGGCCCGCTCCGTCCCTGCTGTGAACGCGACCACAATGGCTCGCATCGGACCGAGGAGAACACCATGGCCAAGTACCTGTTGCTCAAGCACTACCGCGGCGCCCCGGCCCCGGTCAACGACGTCCCCATGGAGCAGTGGACTCCTGAGGAGATCTCGGCCCACATGCAGTACATGCAGGACTTCGCGGCCAGGCTCGAGGAGACGGGCGAATTCGTGGACGGTCAGGCGCTGGCCCCCGAGGGGACGTTCGTCCAGTACGCCGGCGAGGGGCGCCCGCCGGTCACCGACGGCCCGTTCGCCGAGACCAAGGACCTCATCGCCGGCTGGATGGTGATCGACGTCGACAGCTACGAGCGGGCCGTCGAGCTGGCCGGAGAGCTGTCGGCCGCCCCCGGGGCCGGCGGCAAGCCGATCCACGAGTGGCTCGAGCTGCGCCCCTTCCTGACCACGCCGCCCACCATCACGGAGTGACCTCTCACGTGAACGAGGTCCTGCTCCGGAGCCTCACACCGAGCGTGCTCGGAATCCTCGTCCGCCGCGGAGCCGACTTCGCGGCGGCCGAGGACGCCGTGCAGGACGCGCTGGTCGAGGCGGTCCGTGTCTGGCCCGCCGATCCGCCGCGGGACCCGAAGGGCTGGCTGGTCACCGTGGCCTGGCGCCGGTTCCTCGACGCGACGCGGGCGGACACCGCCCGCCGCAGGCGTGAGGACCTCGTGGACGAGGAACCTGCGCCCGTTCCCGGGCCCGCGACGGACGACACGCTCCAGCTCTACTTCCTGTGCGCCCATCCGTCACTGACGCCGTCGTCGGCGGTCGCGCTCACGCTGCGCGCCGTCGGCGGGCTGACCACCCGGCAGATCGCTCACGCCTATCTGGTGCCCGAGGCCACCATGGCGCAGCGGATCAGCCGGGCCAAGCGCACCGTCTCCGGCGTGCGGTTCGACCAGCCGGGGGACGTCGCCACCGTGCTGCGCGTCCTCTACCTGGTCTTCAACGAGGGGTACTCGGGTGACGTCGACCTCGCCGCCGAGGCCATCCGGCTCACCCGGCAGCTCGCGGCCGCGATCGACCACCCCGAGGTGGCCGGGCTGCTCGCCCTGATGCTGCTCCACCATGCCCGGCGGGCGGCCCGGACAGCGCCCGACGGCAGTCTGGTGCCTCTCGCCGAGCAGGACCGCGGCCTCTGGGAGACCAAGTCGATCGCCGAGGGGGTCGAGATCCTTCAGGCGGCTCTCGCCCGCGACCGGCTGGGCGAGTTCCAGGCACAGGCAGCCGTCGCGGCACTCCACGCCGACGCGCCCACCGCCGAGGAGACCGACTGGGTACAGATCGTGGAGTGGTACGACGAGCTCGTGCGCCTGACGGACAGCCCGGTCGTCCGGCTCAACCGTGCGGTGGCCGTCGGCGAGGCCGACGGACCGCGCGCCGGCCTCGCGGCGCTCGCGGCGCTGGACGACTCCCTGCCCCGCCACACGGCGGTGGCGGCGTACCTCCACGAGCGCGACGGCGACCTGACGAAGGCGGCGCGCCTCTACGCCGAGGCGGCCCAGAAGGCACCCAACCTCCCCGAACGCAACCACCTGACACGCCAAGCCGCCCGGCTCAACACCCACCGGGGCCGCTGACGGGGCGCACGAGTGCACACTGGTTCGGAGGCCCGCAGGAAACGGCCGCAGGGGCCTGCCCGGCGTGCTGTGCCGGACAGGCCCCTGGCCGTTGGTTCCCCGGGTTCCGGGGCGGCTCAGCGCTTGAGTGTGAAGGTGAAGTCGCCGGAGAGCTTGCCGCT
This sequence comes from Streptomyces sp. BV286, assembly GCF_019090165.1. Classification (GTDB taxonomy): domain Bacteria; phylum Actinomycetota; class Actinomycetes; order Streptomycetales; family Streptomycetaceae; genus Streptomyces. Next base: position 389,892 of record NZ_JAHRIB010000141.1, on the reverse strand, counting down.
CAGCCGGACCGCCGAAACGAGCTTCCCCTCCGTGATCAGTCTCTCGGCCTCGGCCCGCGAGAGGCCGCAGCCTTCGGCGATCAGTCGCACCGGCCTGACGGGGATTCGCGCCGCGAAGCGGACCGATACGTCGATCACCTCGTGGTCCAGGTGATCCGATCCGCCTGTGTCGAGGCGCCAGGCGTCGTCCCAGTCGAGGGCGATGCGATTGCGGCGCCGCACGACCGGATCCTGAAGCAACTCGGCTGCCAGACCGAGGTCGTTGTCATGCAACCGGTCCAGCAGGTCGGGCCGTACGGAGCGCACGTGTGTCCGCTCCAGCACCGTGAGCTTGGCCGTGTCCCCGCACCCGGTGCAGAGCACGAGGAGCCAGACATCGATGAGCTTGTGGTGTGCGTTGACGCGAAATTTTCCGCTTGCCCGGAAGCGGTCGGACGCGCACGCGTGGCAACGGCGCAGCACGAGGGGCAGGCAGGTGGGCATGACCACCCAGTTCTTGAGCACAGAAGTACACCGGTTCCAGTGAGAAGTCCGCAGCAAGAAGCAGCGCGGCGCAACTGCGCGACGCGCGACGAATCAGCACTCGGGGGGTCTCACACGGTGTACAACGGCACGTCCTTACCCGGACAACTCGGTTCGGCAGCACGGTATTGGCCTACAGCGGTGCTGCTCCACCGGTTTTTCGGGCCTACGGGGCGATCACTTCGACAGGTTCCGGCTCGTCCGCCGGTGTGTGGGTGGGGTGTTGGGGTCCTCGGGCCAGTACGTAGAGCAACAGCGCGGCCATGACGGCCACTCCGGCCCACATGGCGTGCTGCCAGCCGTCGACGAACGACTCCCGGGCGGCGCGGATCAGCGCCTCGGCGTCGGGGCCCGCCTCGTTCGCGGCGGCGAGAGCGTTGGCGACGCCCTCGCGCGCGGTGTCGGCCGACCCCTGGGGGACATCGGCGAGCCGGGAGTCGATGGCGTTGCGGTAGCCGGAGGACAGGAGCGCTCCGAGCAACGCGACGCCGAGCGCGGTGCCGAACTCGCGGGTGACGTCGTTCAGGGCGGACGCGACGCCCTGGCGCTCTCGCGGAAGGGCGCTGGTGATGGCCTCGGTGGAGGGTGTCATCGACAGGCCCATGCCGACGCCCATGGCAAGCATGCCGGGGAGGACGGACAGGTAGCCGCCGGCCACGGAGACGATGGCTGCCATGAGCGCCAGGCCCGCCCCGGCCAGGAGGATGCCGGTGGCCATGGTCGCCCGCGGGCCGACGCGTGCGGCCATCCGCGGAGCGAGGCCGGAGGCCGCCATCATCAGCACGGCCATGGGCATCAGCGCCAGGGTGGACAGCAGTCCCGACCAGCCGAGGACTGCCTGGAGGAACGGGAAGAGGACGACGAAGACACCCGCCTGGACGCCGAAGACCACAAGGAGTGTGATCGAGCCGCCCGCCAGACCGCGTTCGCCGAACAGGCGCACGTTCAGGAGCGCGGCGTCCCCGCGGCGCAGTTCCCAGACCACGAAGCCGATGGCGGCGCAGACACCGACGGCCAGGCTCAGCAGTGTCGCCGGGGAGGTCCAGCCGTGCTCGGGGCCTTCCTGGAGGACGAAGATGAGCCCGGCCACCGCGACGACGGACGTCAGCGCACCGACGGTGTCGAAGTCGTGCCCGGACTTCTCACGGGAGTTGGGAACGGATCGCAGCACCATGGCGAAAGCGACCACGACGAGCGCGATGGGCAGGACGAACAGCCACCGCCAGCTCGCCACGTCGACCAGGGCGGCCGAGAGGAACATGCCCAGGACACCGCCCCCGCCGGCCACGCCGGTCCACACGCCGATCGCTCGCCCCCTTTCCTCCTGGGGGAAGGTCGAGGTGATGACGGCGAGAGTGATGGGCATGATCATCGCCGCGCCCGCTCCGCTGAAGAGGCGCGCGGCGAGCATGACCTCGGCGGACGGGGCCAGGCCTGCCACCGCGCCGGCGACGCCGAAGACGCTCAGGCCGGTGAGCAGCATGGGTTTGCGGCCGAGACGGTCGCCGATCGCGCCGAGAGGCAGCAGGAGTGCGGCGAGGCTGAGCGTGTACAGGTTGATCATCCACAGGACCGTGCTCTGCGAGGCGTCGTAGGCGACGGCGAGGTCGGGCTGGGCGACGTTGAGCCCGGACACCGATGCGACGACGGCCATCAACGCGATGCAGACGGCGATCAGGATCGTGCGCCGCCGACGCTCGTCGGGCACGTCCTCGTCGGGGGCACCGGCCGGGTCGGCACTCGTCCGGGGGGATGGGTTCGTACTCATGGATTCCTCTCGGCGGGACATGCGGAACATGCAGGGCAACGGGACAGGCGGGAATCGGCGCCGGGGCCGGAGCTCGAGCGCCAGAAGTGCTGAGGGGGGAAGGACCGGCCGGGTACTTCTCCGGTGCCGCCAGGTGTACGGCGTCGGCGAGGCCGGCGACCGCGGAGGCTGCCACCCCGGTCGCCGAGGGCCGCACACGGACGACACTAAGCGCGCCTTGCCGCCAAGGCATACGATGTTGCCCATGACGCAAGACAATGGTGAGCTGGACAGCCTGGTACGCAAGCGCATCCGTGCCCTGCGGGTGGCCCAGGGCTGGTCCCTGGAGGAACTGGCCGGCCGTGCCCGGGTCAGCCAGTCCACACTCAGCCGCATCGAGAACGGTCAGCGCCGTCTGGCCCTGGACCAGCTCGTCACCCTCGCGCGAGCCCTGGACACCTCCCTCGACCAACTGGTCGAGACCGGCACGGACGACGTCGTCTCCAACCCGATGATCGACGGGGCCCACGGCCTCATGCGCTGGCCCATCAAGGCGGAGCCAGGCATGACCGTCGTACGTCAGCGCATGACCGACCCGCCGCCCGACAATCCCGCACGCATGCGCGCCCACCCGGGGCGCGAATGGCTCGTCGTCCTGTCCGGCACCGCGATCCTGCTCCTGGGCAACCGGCGCCTGCGGATCGAGACCAACCAGGCGGCGGAGTTCCCCACGATGCTCCCGCACGCGATCGGTGCCGAGGGCGGACCGTGCGAGATCCTGGGCATCTTCGACCGCGACGCCCGCCGCGGCCACCAGCGCGGCGACAGCGACGCGAAGACGAAGGCGAACCGCCCCTCGTCCTGATCCTTTGCGTGCTCCGCAGCACAGCCGGCCATCGCCTTGCGCATTCCGCAACGCACCGGGCCCCGTACGGACGGCCCGCTTAGCGTGCACGCATGAACCACCCCACGCCCCACGCGGCGCACCACGGCGCACACCCTGTTCACCAGCGAGAGCACGACACGGGCGACCAGGCGGAGATCCTCGACCTGGACGCGGAAGTGCTCGCCGAACACATCGCGTCCATCACCGCCTGGCTGCCCGTCGGGGACGACCCTCGCCGCATCGTGGATCTGGGCTGCGGGACCGGAGCCGGCACCCTCGCCCTGCTCGAGCGATTTCCCGAGGCGGAGGTGACGGCCACCGACCTCTCAGCCACGCACCTGGACCGCCTGCGGGAGAAGGCAGCCGCAGCCGGAGTCACCGACCGCGTGCGCCTCGTGCAGGCAGACCTCGACGCGACGTCGTGGCCCGGGCTCGGCACACCGGACCTCGTCTGGGCATCGGCCTCTCTGCATCACATGCGCGACCCCGACCGCACCCTGCGCCAGGTCCACGGCCTACTGGCACCGGGCGGGCTGTTCGCCGTCGTCGAACTCGCCGGCTTCCCTCGGTTCCTGCCCGAGGACGCCCCACAGGAAGCTCCCGGCCTGGAGGAGCGCTGCCATGCCGCAGTCGCCCACCAGCACGCGGAGCACACCTCCCACCGCGGCGCCGACTGGGGACCCAAGCTGACGGGGGCCGGCTTCACCGTCGAAGACCGACGCACCGTCACCGTCGACATCGGCCCACCCCACACCGGCGCGGTGGGACGCTACGCACTCAGCAGTCTGCGCCACCTGCGCGGCCGTGCCGCATCCGTCCTGACACCCGACGACGTGGCCGCTCTCGACCAACTGCTCGACACCGACAGCCCGCACAGCATCCTGCGCCGCCCCGACCTGAACGTGCGTACGGAACGCACCGTGTGGGCCGCCCGCCGCACCTGAACCCCGGCCCGCCCAGCGCCTCGCCACCCCTGTTGCCTCACCGTGCCCGGTACTTCACCACCGCGGCATCTCACCGCAGCCGCGACAGCCAGGGGTGTGCGGGGTGCACGTGGTCCAGCCACTCACCGAGGCGGGCCCGCCGTGCTCGGCCCAGCAGCGGCAGGACCCCGTCGAAGTCCGCCTGGTCCTTGAGCCGCGGCGCCTTCGCCTTGAACAGCAGCACCAACTCCGGTACCAGGAAGGGAATCCCGCCCGCCGTCCTCTCGATGATCACGTCGTACGGCAGTCGCAGGCTCTCGTCCCGCCGGCAGATCCACGTGCCGCCGTCGTGCGGTTCCCGGAAGACGTCGAACAGGAAGCGCCCGCTTGCCGGATCCCGGAGCCAGGTCTGGTGCGTGGCCGCCAGAACCTCGGCGCCCGCCTCCGCCCAGACCCGGCCCGAACCCACCGCATCCCATGCGTACTCGGGAAGACGGTCCCGGATCTCCGGGAAGTCCGCCGCGGGTACCGCGATCTCCAGGTCGCCGTGCTGTCGCGACTGCTCCCCGCGAAACAGGTCCAGCGCCCACCCCGCCGCAACACACCAGGGGGTACGGACCCCGTCCAACCGCTCCGCGACCTGTTCCGGCTGCCAGGCCTGCGCCCACCGGGCAGTCAGGTCGTCCGTGTCCAGCACAGCGCCGCCGGGCGGCAGGTAGTCGGCCATCGGCACAATGTATGTCGGCCCGCCTCACAGGTCCCGGTCGGTCTTCGGGAACCCGGACGGCCGGACCACCCTGCGGGGGGTGGGTTGTCGCGCGGGGGCCAGGAGCTGGGTGGCCGCCAGCTGCGCGTACAACCGGTCCTGGGCCATCAGTTCCTCATGGGTGCCCACCGACCGGACCCGGCCGGCCTCCATGACGATGATCCGGTCGGCGCCGGTCACCGTCGACAGGCGGTGAGCCACCACCAGCACGGGGCTCTCACGGGCCACCTCCGCGATGACTTCCCGCAGTGCCAGTTCGTTGACGGCGTCGAGCTGCGAGGTGGCCTCGTCCAACAGCAGCAGCCGCGGCTTGCGCAGCAGGGCCCGGGCGATGGCGACGCGCTGCCGTTCACCGCCCGACAGCTGTGAGCCGCGGTGTCCGACCGGGGTGTCCAGCCCGTGAGGCAGGCGCGCGACGACGGTGTCGAGCCTCGTCCGGGCCAGGACGTCGCGGATGTCGACGTCCGTCGCGCAGGGCGCGGCAAAGACCAGGTTCTCGCGCAGCGTGCCAGCCAGCACCGGAGCGTCCTGCTCCACGTAGCCGATGGCAGACCGCAGCTCGGGCAGGGACCAGTCCTGGACGTCCTTGCCGTCGACCAGGACCCGCCCGCCGGTGGCCTCGTAGAACCGCTCGATGAGTGCGAACACCGTCGACTTGCCCGCCCCGGAAGGGCCGACGAAGGCCGTCAGCCCCGCGCCCGGTACCTCGAAGCTCACCCGCTGATGGATGGAGGGCCGGCCCGGACGGTAGCGGAAGGACACGTCCTCGAAGCGGACCGATGCGGGACCCGACGCCGCTGCCCGCTGCCCGGGCAGATGCCTCTTCCGCCGGACGGTCGGCTCCGCAGACAGGCGTTCCACATGCGCGATGCGGGAGATCGCGGCTGCCCCCTCCTGATAGTCGGACATGGCGTCGACCAGCTTGGACACCGGTTCGATCAGGTAGAAGAGGTAGAGCAGGAAGGCGATGAGGGTGGACACGGGGATCTCCCCCGACGCCACCCGTGCCCCGCCGACCGCGAGCACCGCGAGAAAGGCCAGCTGTACGGCGAGTTCGTCCGCCGCGCCTGCCACGGACTCCCACTTCGCGCTCTTCACGCCGTACCGCCACGCCCGCTGTGCCGCCGCCTCCACCCGGGCGGTCTCCCGCTCCTCGGCACCGGACGCCTTCACCGTGCGAAACGCCCCGAAGACCCGCTCCAGCGCGACGGAGATCTCCCCGACCGCCTCCTGCGACCGTTCGGTGGCGCGGGCGATTCTCGGCATCACCAGCGTGGCGGCCCCGCCGACCAGCACGACCACGCCGAGCGTCACACCCAGCAGCACAACGTCCAGGAAGCCCATCACCACGATCGCCGCCACGAAGGCCACCGCGCCGGTGGCCGCGGAGACGACCGCCTGGGTGCTGACCGCCCGAAGCAGCGTGGTGTCCGAGGTGACCCGGGACATCAGGTCCCCCGGCGGGATCCGCTCCCACTCCGGGATCCGCAGCCGCAGCAACCGCCCCACAAGGGTGCGCCGTGCGGCCAGGACCACCGACTCCGCCGTCCGCTCCAGCACATACGCGCCGAACGCCTCGACCGCCGTGCCCAGCAGCACCAGCACGGTGAGCGCGATCAGAATCCCGGCGATGGTCTCACCGGTCGCCAGCCGGTCCACCAGTACCTTGGTGGCCAGCGGCTGCAGCAGTCCACCGGCGGCCCCGACCAGGGAACACAGCAGACCGAGGACGACGGCCCACCGGTACGGCCGCACATAGCCGCACAGTGCTCTGACCGTCTCTCGGGCGGACAGCGATGCTTCATCCATCACCGGGGCGGGTGCGGTGTTCACGAAGATCCTCTCTTCTGCGGTCTGCCAAGCACCGCATCAGCGGTCCGGCACACCAGTTGCGTGAGCAGGTGTGGGTTTCGGCTCGGGGACGAGCCCCGCCGCCCTGGCGGAGCGGATGTGCGCCGACCGTTCGGACACGTCCTGCCTCCAGCCTGGAAGCCCGGCCCGCCCCCGCCCATCCGGCAACCGTCGGGTCCACCCCCGCCGAGTGGCTGCATCAAAGGCCATCGCCCGCCCGCGCCGAACCGCCGGGCGAAACTCCGCCGGTCAGCGGGGTGATCCACGCCGACCGGCGGGGCCGGTACCGAAGACTGCCGGATGTTCCGCCCCCTGACGTCCACGCGAGATTCTCCGTATGACAAAGATGCAACCGCTGCAGGAGACATCAGCTCCGCAGGAGAACTCGCCTCCGCAGCCCCGGACTTCCCCCGAGTCCACCCCGCAGGCCACGCCCGGTCCCTCGATGGGACGCCTCGTCGGAGTGGACCTGGCCCGCGCACTGGCGGTGTTCGGCATGTACGTCGTGCACATCGGCCCCCCGCTGTCGGCCACGGACGGCGTCGCCAGCTGGGTCCGTTACATGGCGGACGGTCACTCGTCGGTCCTGTTCGCCACCCTCGCCGGGTTCTCACTGGTGCTGCTCGCCGGCCGCCGCGAGCCGAAGACCGGCCTGGCCGGCCGGCAGGCGAAGGCCAGGATCGCGATCCGCGCCGTGGTCCTGCTGGCGCTGGGCACCGTGATGGCGATGGAATACGGCGGAGTAATCATCCTCGGCTTCTACGGGGTCTACTTCCTGCTGGCGCTGCCCCTGGTACGACTGCGGGCCAAGACGCTCGCGATCATCGCGGCCTCCCTCGCCCTGGTCACACCGCAGCTGTCGTTCGCCCTGAACTCACTGCTGACCGAGCCGGTCCGGCAGAGCATCAACTCCTATGACCCGCTCCACCGGCTCAGCAACGTGGGCGTACTCGATCTGCTGTTCACCGGCTTCTACCCGACGATCACGTGGATGTCGTTCGTGATCGCCGGTATGGCGCTGGCCCGCCTCGACCTGTCCCGGACCGCCGTCCAGTGGCGCCTGGCCGCACTCGGCGCCGTCCTCACCGTGGCCGCGTACGGCATGTCCTTGCTGCTCGCCGGCAAGGACGCGTTGAGGAGCACGGCGGAAGACGGGTCGTCGTCCGGTGGCTCCGGGTCGATGTCCGGCAGCTCCGGGTCGATGCCCCCCGACGGCGGGTCGTTCGAGCCCCAGGCCTCGTCGCTGCTGACGGCCGGGCCGCACAGCGGCACCACGTTCGACATCATCGGCAGCGTGGGGGTCGCGATTCTCGTGATCGTGGGCGCGACGGTGGCCATGGACCGCCTGCCGCGACTGCGCCGCCCGGCCAAACCGGTCATCGCCGTGGGAACCATGTCCCTGACCGCCTACGTGGGCCACTTCGTCATACAGGGCTGGCTGCCCTCGTGGGGCGCGACCCACGACGAGGAATCCTGGGTCACGCTGATCAGCTTCGTCCTCGGGGCGATCGTGTTCGCCACGGTCTGGTCCCGCTTCTTCCGCCGCGGACCCCTGGAGTACCTGCTCAACGCCGCCACCAAGCCGGCGCATCGCATCCGATGAGGCCCAGCCGGGGTGACTCGACCGCCACGTCCCACCCCGGCACGGCCCGCTCACAGACCCACAGGTCACTGGTAGGTGGTCAGTGGTCACTGGTCAGTGGTCAGTGGTCAGTGGTCAGTGGTCAGTGAGTGCTCCCAGCCGTACGAAGAGGGGAGCAGGACCGTCAACGGTCGGCCTGTACCGCGCAGGGCCTGGCCAGTTGAGCGGCGACGGCCATGACGATGACGGCGGTCAGGGCGAGTACGGCACCGACGTAGAGCGGCGCCCTGTAGCCGAGGCCCGCGGTGATGGCCAGACCGCCGAGCCAGGCGCCGAGTGCGTTGCCGACGTTGGACGCGGACACGTTGGCGCCGGCGGCCAGCGGCGCCCCGTGGGCGAAGTCGGTGACGCGAGTGATCATGCCGGGCACACCGGCGAACCCGAACACCCCCATCGCGAAGACCAGGATCACGGACGCGATGCCGCTGCCTGCCAGCAGTCCGAACACAGCCAGGGTGACGCTGAGTCCGAGCAGGGCGATGACGAGGGCGCGGTCCCGGTCGCCGTCGGCCGCTCGCCCGCCGACCAGGTTTCCGACCACCAGGCCGACGCCGTACACCATGAGCAGCCAGGCGACATCCGCGGAGGTGAAGCCGCCGACCTCGGTGAACGTGTAGGCGATGTAGCTGAATGCTCCGAACATCCCGCCGTAGCCGAGCGCGGTGGCCGTCAGGGTCAGCCACACCTGCCACGACCGGAAGGCACGGACCTGGGCCCGCAGACCGCTCGGTGCCCGTGGGCCCGCACGGCCCGTCACCGCCGGGTCCTGCTTCGCGCCCCCGCCGGGCACGAGCGCGGCGATTCCCGCCAGCGCGAGCACGCCGATGACGGTGACCGCCCAGAACGCCGCACGCCAGCCCCAGCGTTCACCGACCAGCGCACCGAACGGAACACCCAGCACGTTCGCGAGCGTCAGCCCGGCGAACATGACCGCCACCGCACGGGACTTCCTCTCCGGCGCGACCAGGCTGCGAGCGACCAGAGAGCCGATACCGAAGAACGAACCGTGGCACAGCGCCGCGATGATCCGCCCCAGCATCATCACCGGATAGTCCGGCGCGACGGCGGACAGCAGGTTGCCGATCACGAACAAGGCCACCAGGCCGACCAGGACCTGTTTGCGGGGCAGTCGTGCCGTCGCCGCGGTCAGCACGATCGCACCGATCGCCACACTCAACGCGTACCCGGAGATGAGCCGGCCGGCGGCCGCCTCGGACACCGCGAAGCTCGATGCCACCTGCGGCAGCAGTCCGGCGATCAGGAACTCCGTCAGACCGATACCGAACCCGCCGAGCGCGAGCGCCACCAGCCCGGCGGGCATCCGCGGGTCAACTGCCGTGCGGCTGTGCAACCTGGCGCCCGGTCGGCGGGAAGTCCGTGTCCCTGCTTCTCAATTCGCTCATGGCTCACCCTCACCCGTCGGCGGCGGGCGCGTCCATGGACAAAGATCGTCGGCGCTTGGACGAAAGCGAGGAACCCCGGACGACCACGTAAGTGAACGTCCCACAAGGACAACTGATGCAATGTCAGTCTCCGCGAAAGACTTTGAACACTTGGATGACAAAGTATGGACATGCTGAGCGAAAGACCTCTAGGTTGGCGGCGCAACGCAGTCACATCGATGACCGGAACGCAATCCGGCACGGTCCGGTCCCGCATCATGGAGGACCGTTGTCCCACCATCCATTCCTGCGTGCCCGAAGACTTCTCCCCGCCCTGCTGACCGGAGCCGTCCTGGCCGGTGGCCTCTGGGCCGCCCCGGCGTCCACGGCCGCCCCGTCGGACATCCCGCCGCAGGACCCCGGAGTCACGCTGCGCGTCTTCGACGTGCAGACCCCGCTGAGCAAGCTGTGCACCCTCAAACCCGGGCAGACCCCCAACCACGACTCGCTGAAGCCGACGGTGGACTGGTCCACGACGGACGACTTCGGCGGCTTCTCCGACCGCTTCGTCACCGAGGTGACCGGCAACCTGGTCGTGCCGCGGGACGGCACCTACGAGTTCCGTCTCACCAGCGACGACGGCTCCCGGCTGTCCCTCGACGACTCCGTGGTGATCGACCACGACGGGCTCCACGGCGCGGAGCCGAAGGACGGTTCCGTCTCGCTCACCGCCGGGCTGCACCCTCTGCGCATCGATCACTTCGAGCGTGACGGCGGACAGCAGCTGCAACTGGCCTGGAAGCCGCCGGGTGAGGGCGACTTCACGGTCGTACCTCGCGAAGCGCTGAGTACGGATGCCGACGTCGTCCGGGTGACCGCCCCCGGACGCAAGGACTGCGAGGCGAGCGGCGACTCCCCCGGCGACGGCCTCCCCCTCACGTCCGTCCGACCCGACCTGACGCTCACCGATCTGCGGCCCGACGGTTTCGAACCACAGGTCACCGGCATGGACTGGCTGCCCGACGGGCGTTTGGCGATCAGCACCTGGGGCGGTTCTGACAACGTTGCCGGTGAGGTGTACCTGCTGGACAACGTCACCGGCGCGACCAGCAAGGACAAGGTCACCGTCAAAAAGGTGGCCGGTGGACTGCGTGAACCCATGGGTATCAAGTACGTGGACGGTTCGCTGTACGTCTCGCAGAAACACGAGTTGACCCGGCTCGTCGACCGGGACCGTGACGACGTCACCGACGAGTACCGCACCGTCGCGAGCTGGCCGTACGGAGGGAACTTCCACGAGTTCGCCTTCGGCCTCCTCTACCGTGACGGTTATTTCTACGTGAACCTCTCCGTCGCCATCGATCTGGGCGGCGCGACCACGGTCCCGCAGCCCGCGCCGGACCGCGGAACCACGTACAAGGTCAGTAAGAAGACGGGCCGCATCAGCCCGGTCGCGGGCGGGCTGCGCACCCCCAACGGGATCGGCTGGGGTCCGGAGGGTGAACTCTTCGCCACTGACAACCAGGGTGGGTGGCTTCCTTCGTCGAAGCTGGTCCACGTCAAGCAGGACCGCTTCTTCAATCACTACACCGAGCCGTCCGGTCCTTTCGACGCCTCCACACCCACCAGTCCGGTGCTGTGGCTGCCCCAGAACGAGATCGCCAACTCGCCCTCCACACCGCTGTATCTGAAGAAGGGCAGGTTCGCGGGGCAGATGCTGATCGGCGACGTGACCTACGGCGGCCTGCAGCGGGCGTACCTGGAGAAGGTGCAGGGCCAGTACCAGGGTGCCGTCTTCCGCTACACGCAGGGACTTGAGGCCGGGGTCAACCGCCTCACCCTCGGGCCCGACGGCTCGGTCTACGCGGGCGGTCTCGGCGCCGACGGCAACTGGGGGCAGGAGGGCAAGCTCAAGTTCGGCCTGCAGAAGCTCACGCCCAACGGCGGCAACACCTTCGACATCAAGACGATGCGTGCCGTGCCCGGCGGCTTCGACCTGACCTACACCCAGCCGGTGTCCGAGAAGACGGCCGAGAAGCTGGCGGAACGCTACCGGGCCGAGCAATGGCGGTACACACCGACCGCTGCCTACGGCGGCCCGAAGATCGCCGAGGAGACGCTCCCCGTGCGATCGGCCGAGCTGTCGAAGGACGGGCTCACCGTGCGGCTGCGGCTGGACAACCTGAAGCCGGGACGGGTCGTCCACCTGCGGTCCGCGCGTCCCTTCACCTCCACGTCCGGTGAATCCCTCTGGAACACCGAGGCCTGGTACACGCTCAACGCCATGCCCGGCAAGCAGCCGCCCGCCGCCACCCAGTACGAGGCCGAGGAGGCCCGTCTCACCGGTACGGCCGGCATCAACACCGATCACGTCGGACACTCCGGCAGCGGCTTCGTCGACCGGTACAACACGGAGGGCAAGGCAGCCACCACCTTCGACGTGAAGGTCCCCAGAGCGGGCACCTACGACGTCAACCTGCGCTACTCCAACGGCCCGAACCCCTTCCAGGGGACCAAGTCGGTCTCCCTGTACGCCAATGGGAAGAAGCTGCGGCAGATACGGCTCGCCTCCACCGGTGACTGGGATTCGTGGTCCACGCGGACCGAACCGATAGCGCTGCGCGAGGGAGACAACACCATCTCCTACCGCTACGACGCCGGTGACAGCGGCCATGTCAACCTCGACCTCATCACCGTCCGCCGGCAGGGCGCGCCGCTCGCACTCTTCGACGGGAGCGCCGCCTCACAGTCGCAGTGGCAGCACACGGACGGCCGACGACTGGAGTGGCCGCTCTCCGACGAGTCATCCATGGAGGTGTGCTGCGGCGACATCCGGACCATCGACGCGTACCAGGACTTCAAGCTGCACGTCGAGTTCCGCGTTCCGCTGCTGCCTTCCGACGTCACCGGGCAGAACCGCGGGAACAGCGGAATCTTCATCCAGGACCGCTACGAACTGCAGATCCTGGATTCCTACGGTGACACCTCCCTGGACACCAACGAAGCCGGAGCCATCTATTTGAAGAAGGCGCCCGACGTGAACGCGGCGAAGGCTCCCGAGACCTGGCAGACCTACGACATCGTCTTCCGCGCCGCCCGCTTCGACGAGAGCGGCGCCAAGACCGAGGACGCCCGGTTGACCGTGGTGTGGAACGGCCAGAAGGTGCACGACGACATCGCCCTCGACGGCCCCACCGCTTCGGGCAGATCCGAGACACCGGCGGCGGGAGCCATCCGTCTGCAGGACCACGGCAACAAGGTCAGGTTCCGCAACATCAGGCTGGAACCGCTGACATGACCTGAAGCCGGGCCCGGTTCCCCTTCGCCGGGCCCGGCTTCCCCGTTCCTACCGGGCCGGCCTACCGGGCCGGCCTACCGGGCCGGTCCGCAACGCCGCCTTCGCCTCCGTGCCGATTCCAGTCCCGTCGACGTCCTCCTGGACCAAGGGCCGTTGTCAGTGCCGGGTGGTAGGAAACGGGGATGCCGCAGACACCTGCCTACGAAGAGCTTCTGAACCTTGTCGAGGACCGTTCCGCCGCGCTGCGCGGCAGCGTCGCCGCATTCCCCGACCCGGACGTCCGTGTCCCCAGCTGCCCCGACTGGTCGCTGCGCGAACTCGTCGAGCACCTGACCGAGGTGCAGCGGTTCTGGGCGGCGGCGGTCGTCGCCGGCCCCAGCGAGAAGCCCCCGACCGTGGCACCGGCAGATGACGCAGCGCCGTCCGACCTGCTGGCGCGCTCGGCCTCAGCCACGCAGGAGCTGATCGCCGCCCTGCGATCCGTCGATCCCGCGGCGGGCTGCTGGACGTGGTGGGACGGCTCCGGCGTCCCGATGACGACCGGCGCCGTGGCGCGCCATCAGGTCCAGGAGGCTGCCGTCCATGCCTTCGACGCCCAGCTGGCCACCGGAACTCCCGAGCCCGTCCCCGCGGTCGTCGCACTCGACGGGATAGCCGAGTTCATCGGCGTCAGCCACGGAACGGCCAGCCCTTGGCCACATGAGCCGGCCCGGATCGGCCTGCACACCACCGAGGGTGCGTCATGGCTGATCGACCTGACGCAGTCGGGCTCGACCGTGGTCGACGACCCGGACGGGGCAACCGCCCACCTCCATGGACCGGCGAGCGACCTGCTGCTCGTCCTGCACGGCCGCCTCCCCCTGGACCAGCTACGGAGCGAGGGTGACCGCGCCACCCTGGAGAGGCTTCTGAGCTGGCCCGACCTGGACTGACCCACCGGTCCGAGACCTGCTGCGCGGGGACCGCGCTCTGATCCGCGGCCCCGCGCGCAAGATCACGCACCGTGCCCGGAGGGTAGGCTGCCCCTGTGGAAATGCTGCACCTGCGCTACTTCGTCGCCGTCGCCGAGGAACTGAACTTCACCGCCGCAGCGCGCAGACTGCACATGTCGACTCCCCCGTTGAGCCAGCGGATCAAGGACCTGGAGAACGAGATCGGGCAGCGGTTGTTCGACCGCAGCACCCACCACGTCATGCTCACCCCGGCCGGCGCCGCGTTGCTGCCGATCGCCCGGGACGTACTGGAGCAGGTCAACTCCATCCCGTGGCGGCTGAGCGAGGCGACTCGGCCGCAGCGCAGCACCGTGTTCCTCGGCGTCCCCGCCGGCGTGCATCCGGAACTGCGCGAACGGATCAACACCCTCGCCGGGCTCGTCCGGGAGCGGTTCGAGGTCAAACGCTGGCCCGGCGCCACCGCCGACCTCGTCACCGCTGTGCGCGAGGGCAGGCTCGCGCTGACGCTGGCCCGGCTCCCGGTGGCCGACCCGGCTCTGGAGCAACTGGCCGTGATGTCGGAGCGGCTCGGCGCGGTCGTGCCCGCCGACCGGTTCGCCGGGCGGGACTCCATCGCTCTGGCCGAGCTGACCGACCTCCCCTACGTCGCCTCTCCGGCAGAAATCACTCCGGCGTACTTCGACCAGCTCGACCGTCAGTTGTCCGAGCTCGGAATCAAGAAACGCATCAAACTCGCTCACACGGGTTTTGGTGGAGCCGCCGAAATAATCTCCTGCGGATTGGCATTCTCCCTTTCGATGCTCGACGCCAGGAGCCCCATGCAGGGCTACCGGATGGAGAACGTGACCGTTCTGCCCATCACGGATTTCCACCCCCGCCTGGACACCGCCCTGCTCTGGCACCGTGACCGCGCCCACGGAGGCGACCTCGAAGAGCTCGTCGACGCCGCCCGTGAGGTCTTCTCCGAACCCCTCAGCATTTGACCGGGACGGGGACGGAATTACCCCGAAAGTTCTTCCCATATTGGTATGACCGCTGCGGACATACCAATGTTCGCAACAAGATCATTCCGTTTTTCTCCCTTCGCAACTAACTTCGATCGCAGAGCAGCGAAGCAAGGTGCGAAAGGACGAACAATGACGGACACCAGCAACACCACCACCGCCACCGGCCCTCTGGACGGTGTACGCGTGATCGACCTCTCGACCGTCGTCATGGGCCCGTACGCGGCCCAGATCCTCGGGGACCTGGGCGCCGACGTCATCAAGATCGAGTCGCCGGCCGACACCGTCCGTGTGGGCCAGTACCGCACCACCCCCGGCATGACCCCGCTGAACCTCAACGTCAACCGCAACAAGCGCAGCGTCACGCTCAACCTCAAGGACGCGACCGAGCGCGCCCAGGCCCTCGACCTGATCGACACCGCGCAGGTGCTGATCACCAACATGCGCCCCGACGCGCTCAGCCGCCTGGGACTGGCCTACGAAGACGTCGCCCAGCGCAACCCGGGCCTGGTCTACGCCCACGCCCAGGGTTTCCGCAGCGACTCCGACCGCGTCGGCAACGCCGCCTACGACGAGACCGTGCAGGCTGCCTCCGGCCTGGTCGACATCGCCAACCGCGCGCTGGGCGAGCCGGTCTACCTGCCGACCATCCTCGGCGACAAGGTCTCGTCGCTGACCATCGCCTACAGCGTCCTCGCAGCGCTGGTGCACCGGAGCCGGACCGGACAGGGCCAGCAGATCGAGATCCCGATGACGGACACGCTCATCGCCTTCAACCTGGTCGAGCACCTGTCCGGGCATGTGTACGAGCCCGCGCAGGGCTCAACCGGCTTCCCGCTGTCGATGACGAAGGGCCACCGGGCGGTGCGTACCAAGGACGGTCTCGCGTGCGTGATCCCCTACAACCCGCACAACTTCCGTGACTTCTTCGCCGCCGCCGGTCGCCCCGATCTGGCCGCGGACCCGCGCGTCAACGGCGAGGCCATCGACAGCGCCGACCACGAGGCGCTGGCCGGGCTGATCGACGAGTGTGCCCCGGCGCTGACCACCGCGGAGTGGACCGAGGTCTGCACCAAGCACAGCATCCCGATGGCACCGGTCCTGGAGCTGGACCACGCCCACGAGGACGCGTACGTCCGCGACGGACACCTGCTCGACACCGTCGACCACCCGACCGAGGGTGCGATCCGCACCGTCGGCATCCCTGTGCGGTTCTCCGCGACGCCCGGCTCGATCCGCCGCCTGGCCCCGGTCCCGGGCCAGGACACCGTCGACGTTCTCGCCGAGCTCGCCACCCGCTGACCTGCTCCTCACCGCGACGGGCAAGCAGCGAACGGCAGAGGCACGAGACCACTGCCAGCAGTGCAGTCAGCTTTCAGCAGTCAGAAAGAAGAACGGCATGAGTACCACCGAAGTACGCACCGAACAGCTCGGTTCGACTTTGCTGATCACGATCGACCGTCCGCAGGCGCGCAACGCCGTGAACGCCGCGGTCGCCACCGGACTGGCCACCGCGCTGGACCGCCTGGAAGCCGACCCCGCGCTCCGCGTGGGCGTCCTGACCGGCGCCGAGGGCACGTTCAGCGCCGGCATGGATCTCAAGGCAGCCCTGCGGGGCGAGTCGCCCGAGATCGAAGGCCGCGGGTTCGGCGGCCTGACCGAGGCCGAGTCGACGAAGCCGCTGATCGCCGCCGTCGAGGGCTGGGCCATGGGCGGCGGGTTCGAACTGGCACTGGGCTGCGACCTGATCGTCGCCGCCGAGGATGCCAGGTTCGGGCTGCCCGAGGTCAAGCGCGGCCTGATCGCCGCGGGCGGCGGAGCCATCCGCCTGCCCCAGCGGATCCCGTACCACCTGGCCATGGAGTTCCTGCTCACCGGCGAACCGGTCGACGGCCGCCGGGCCGGCGAACTGGGCCTGGTCAACCGGGTCACCGGCACGGGCGACGCCACCGCCGTGGCGCTGCGACTCGCCGAACAGCTCGCGCTGAACGCCCCGCTCGCGCTGGCCGCCGTGAAGAGGATCGTGCGCGCCGCCGACGGAGTGCCCGAGGCCGACGCGTTCGCCGTACAGCGCGGGGAGATGGCCGCTCTGACGGCTTCGGCCGATGTCCGCGAGGGCATGACCGCCTTCGCCGAGCGCCGCGCCCCGCGGTGGACGGGCAAGTGACATGAGGATCGAAGAAGTCCGGCGTCGCATGACCACTCCGCTGACCAGCCCCGCCTTCGCGCCGGTGGTCCCGAGGTTCACCGACCGCGAATACCTCAACATCGTGTACCGCACCGACGCCGACGCACTGCGCGCCGTCGTCCCCGAGCCCCTGACCATCGACGAACCGCTGGTCCGGTTCGAGGTCATGAGGATGGGCGACGTCAGCGGATACGGGCCGTACACCGAGTCCGGCCAGGCGATCCAGGTCACCCTCGACGGCGAACAGGGCGAGTACCTGCACGCCATGTACCTCGACAACTTCCCGGCGACCGCGTCGGGCCGCGAGGTCAGCGCGTACCCGAAGACGATCGGCGCACCGCAACTCCACGTCGACCACGGCGTGCTCGTGGGCTCACTGGACTACGGCACGCTGCGGGTCGCCACCGCGACCATGGGATACAAGCACCACGAGCTCGACCGGCGCGAGGCCGAGGCACAGATCACCGTGCCGACGTTCATGCTCAAGACGATCCCGGGTTACGACGGTTCGCCTCGGGTGCAGGAACTCGTCCGCACCGAGATCACCGACCTCACGGTCAAGTGGGCCTACACCGGCCCCGCGAGGCTCCAGCTGTTCCAGCACGTACTCGCCCCGCTGGCGGACCTGCCGGTCCTGGAGATCGTCTCCGCGAGCCACATCCTCACCGACCTGACGCTCGGCGGAGTCGAGCCGGTCCACGACTACCTGGAAGGAAGGGCGTCATGACACAGGAGTTGACGACGCGCGAGTTCCGCACGGCCGCGGTGATCGGAGCCGGCACCATCGGACTGTCGTGGACGGCACTGTTCGCCGGGCACGGGCTGACCGTCCGGGTGAGCGACCCCCGGCCGGACCTCGCCGAGGCCGTCGCCGAGGCCCTGGCCGGCTTCGCCGCGCACCTCGCCGCCCAGGGCCTGGACGTCGAGGGCCTCGCCGACCGGGTCCACATCGCGTCCGACGTGACCGAAGCGGTCCGGGACGCCGACGTCGTCCAGGAGAACGGCCCGGAGCGCGTCGAGTTCAAGAAGGACCTCTTCGCCACCCTGGTCCGCGAGGCGCCGGCGCACGCACTGCTGCTGAGTTCGTCGTCGGCGATCCCGTCGACCGCCTTCACCACGGAACTCGACGACGCCGGCCGGATCCTCATCGGACACCCGTTCAACCCGCCGCATCTGATCCCACTGGTGGAGGTCGTCCCCGGCGAACGCACCAGTGAGGACGCCGTCCGGGCCGCGGTGGACTTCTACACCTTCGTCGGCCGCACCCCGGTCGTCGAGCGGAAGGAGATCCCCGGGTTCGTCGGCAACCGCCTGCAGAACGCGCTCAGCCGCGAGGCCGTCCACCTCGTCGAACAGGGTGTGGTGACCCCGGAGGACCTCGACCGGGTCATGACCAACTCGCTGGGCATCCGCTGGTCGACGGTCGGGCCGTTCCTCGGCTCGCACCTGGGCGGAGGCCCCGGCGGCTACCGGCACATGGCCGAGCACATCGGCGGGTCGATGAAACAGATGTGGGCCGAGCTCGGCACCCCGTCGCAGAACGAAGAGGAACAGGAACGGCTCATCGAAGCCGTGGAAAGGGCCTACGGCTCCTCCACGTACTCGGAACTCACCGAGACGCGCGACCGCAGGCAACTCGCTGTCCTGTCCGCGCTGGACAGCGCCGACAGGACGGCCAGGACCGCCAACACCGCCAAGGAGGAGAACTGAGATGACCACCACCACGGAACCGCTCGACGACCAGCTGGTCGCGGACTTCTACGACTACGAGTCGCTGCTGCCGGACGAGGAGCGCAAGATACTTCTCGGCGCCCGCGCCCTCATGCGGAACGAGGTCAAGCCACTGGTCAACGAGAACTGGGGCAAGGGCCGGTTCCCGACCGAGCTCATCGGCATCTTCCGTGGGAGCGGGCTGGCCGGACTGCCCTACGAGGGTTACGGCGAACACCGCCCCGCCGTCAGCAACCTGCTCAGCGGCATGCTGGCCATGGAAATGACCCGCACCGACGCCTCGGTGGCCACGTTCTTCGGCGTCCACAACGGGCTCGCGATGTACTCCATCCACTCCGGCGGCAGCCAGGAACAGCGCGACCGCTGGCTGCCCCGGATGGCCGCGATGGACAAGATCGGCGCGTTCGCCATGACCGAGCCGCTCGGCGGGTCCGACGTCGCGGGCGGCATGCGCACCACGGCCGAGCGCGACGGCGACACCTGGGTCCTCAACGGCGCCAAGAAGTGGATCGGCAACGCGACCTTCGCCGACTACGTCGTGGTGTGGGCGCGGGACGTCGACGACAACCACGTCAAGGGGTTCGTCGTCGAGAAGGGCACCCCCGGATTCCACGCGGAGAAGATCGAGGGCAAGATCGCCTTCCGGATCGTGGAGAACGCCGAGATCACCCTGACCGACGTACGGGTGCCGGAGGTGAACCGTCTGCAGAACATCAACTCCTTCCGCGACGTCGCGGAGATCCTGCGCGCCACCCGCGGCGGGGTCGCCTGGCAGGCGTTGGGTGTGATGGTCGGCGCCTACGAACTCGCCCTGGACTACGCCAAGGAGCGCGAGCAGTTCGGCCGCCCGATCGCCCGGTTCCAGATGGTGCAGGACCTGCTGGTGAAGAGCCTGGGCAACATCACCGCCTCGTGGGGCATGCTGATCCAGCTCGCCCGGCTGCAGGACGCCGGGGTCTTCCGCGACGAACACTCGTCACTGGCCAAGGCGTTCGTCACCTCCCGGATGCGCGAGGTCGTCGCCTGGAGCCGGGAGATCTTCGGTGGCAACGGCATCGTCCTGGACTACGACATCGCACGCTTCTTCGCCGACGCCGAGGCGATCTACTCCTTCGAGGGCACGCGTGAGATGAACACCCTGATCGTGGGCAAGTCGATCACGGGGCAGAGCGCCTTCGTGTGACCGCGGGCCCTGGCTCCGCCGGAACGGACCGGAGGGGGCCGTCCCTCGCGATGATGCGAGGTACGGCCCCCTCCGGTCCGACCGCCGTGGTACGGGCTGTGGAGTCGCCCGACTTCGGCTGTCACCACGTCCGGTGCACGGTCGCCTTGCTGCCGGTCACCAGGCTTGCCGGCGGAACGTCGTCGGCCACGACCGCGCCGGCGGCGACCACGGCGTCACGGCCGATGCTGACGCCGGGCAGGATCGTGGCACCGGCACCGATCCACACGTTCTCCGCCACGTCGATGGGTGCGCCGGTGAGGTACAACCGCCGCTCCTCGGGATCAACCGGGTGACCACCGGTGATGAACGTGACCTTCGGTCCGATCATCACGCGCTCGCCGACACGGATGCCTGCGTAGTCCAGGAACGTGCAGTTCTGGTTGATGAAGACGCGCTCGGCGAGGTCGAGGTTCAGGCCATGGTCCGTGAAGAAGGGCGGATAGATCGTGACTCTCGGCGGCAGCGCCTTGCCGAGGATCTGCTCGAACAGTTCGGCCTTGCCCTCTTCGTCCTCGAAGGGCAGGACGTTCAGTCGGGAGGTGAGCGCGGTGACCTGCAGGACCCTCTCGGCCATGGCCTGGAACTCGGCGCTTCGGATACGCATGAGACGGTCGTTGGACATTCCACGGCCCCTTCTGATGTGACGGTGACTGGACGAGACGCACTGGGCCCTGATGGAGGCCGCTGTGAGCAGCGGCCTCCGGGTCACTTCTGCCGGGCGCGGGACCTGAGGGCGTCGGGGACGTCGCTGCCGCGTGGTGGTGGCGGCGCCCAGGAGGGACGCCAGGCCGATTCCGGGAGCCTCGGCAGGCCGGTGAGGTGGGTGACGATTCCACGGAGCCCTGGATGCGGATTCGCTCTTGGGACGATGAGGGAGAGCGGGTACGCGAGGGTCGGATTCACGAGGGGAATGCGGCGCAGGTCGTGGCTCGTCGGCCAGATGTACCGGTCGCGTGCCCCGACGAGGGTGGCCACATCCGAGGAGTCCGCGAGGGTGTCGAGGAGTACGTCGTCGCCGAAGTGCGGGCCCGCCGCGTCGATGCGCAGGTCGAACGCGGTGGTGAGCTGGTCGTAGAACTCCGCCCATTCACTGTGGGGCGCGATGCCCGGTACCCATATCCGGTGCTTGCGCAAGTGGGCCGGCGTCAGTGTCCCCGCGGAGGCGAGCGGATGCCTCGGGCCGACGAGAAGTTCCAGCGGCGAGTCGAACGCGTGCATCATGTGCAGGTCCGGCGGCAGGCTTTCCGGGTCGGTGACGGTACGGAACGAGGCGTCGATGTCGCCTGCTTGGACGGCCGCGGCCGCTCTGCGCGGGTCGTCGACCCTGAGGGTCACCACGTCGAGGTGCGTTTCGGGGTGGGACCGCCAGTAGTCGTGCAGAACGACGGCCTGGGCGCTGCGCAGGCCGAGAACGTCGATCCGAAGGGCCCGGGAGCCCGGCCTGACCGCGGTGACGGCACGCTCGACGCCGGCGACGATGCTCCGCGCGTGAGGGAGGAACGCCTGACCGTCGAGCGTCAGCTCCACCCCTCGGGCCGTACGCGTGAACAGACGGACTTCCAGCTCACGCTCCAGGGCGGCGATCCGCTTGGATACGGCCTGTTGCGTCACGCCCAGTTCGTCGGCCACGTGCCGCAGTCGGCCCAGTTCGGCCGCCCGGACGAACGATCGCAGTGCCTTGGTGTCCACTGGTTCACCTTAGGCCTGCACAACCGATGGTTGTGGCTCGTCCGGGGCCGGTTGTCCGATCGGTGAGGCGATCGGGCAACCACGAGCGCTGTGTCCTACAGAGTGCCGTCACCGTGCAGCGCATGGTCGTTGACGCGGATCCCTGCGCTGCGCACGCCGAGGTACCGCAGGCACTACCCGCGGGGCACCCCGACGCCGTCGTGCACGGCTGTCGCGTCGTCCGCGGGGGTCCGGGCAGCCTCGACAGGCTCGCCGCGGCGGAGTTCGTGGGCTTCGGCGAGCAGGAGGTAGCAGCTTGCGGTCCAGGTGTAGGCGCGGTCGCGCAGGCCCGTCCCGGTCAGGGCGTCGAAGTTCTCCGCGAAGCCGTAGGTCTCGCACAGGGCACGGAATCGGGTACTGATCTCGTCCGCCAGGTGCGGGTGACCGGCGCGGCGCAGGCCGTCCTCGATCAGGACGGTCGCGGGGGCCCAGATCGGGCCGCGCCAGTATCCGTCGGCACGGTAGTGGGGCGAGCCGGGCAGTTCGGTGGCCAGTCCGTGCACGGTCAGGTGGGCCTCGATGCGGGTGGCCAGCACGCCGCTGATGCTTTCGGGCAGGTGCTCGCCCAGCACGATGGGCATCAGGTCGAGGAGGCCGGCGGTGGTCCAGGTGTCACCACTGTGGACACCGCGTGCGACGAAGCTTTCGCCGTTCCAGAGCTGGTCGACCATCGCGGCCTGGGTCGCGTCAGCCGTACGCGTCCAGCGGCGGGCGTCGTCCGGCCGGTCCAGTTCGGCGGCCAGGCCGGCGAGTTCGCGCAGTTGGAGGATGAGGAACGCGGACAGGTCTGCGGTGACGACGACCCGTTCGGGGTCGAAGGAGGTGGCGTTGTCCCAGCCGCTGTCGTTGCCGTGCTGGTAGTGGGGCAGGGCGGCTCGGGGGGCGCGGCGGGCCGTGAGCCAGAAGTCCGTCCAGCGGGCCAGTCTGTCGTACGCCACGGCCAGTTGGGCCCTGCCGAGGGGTTCGGGGAGCCGTTGGCGCAGATGGCCCAGAGCCCAGCCGTGGACAGGGGGTTTGACGAAGTTGTAGAGGACTTCGGAGTGGGTGACCGAATCGGGGAGGGCGCCACTGTCGTCCTGGTGGTCGAAGGGCAGTGAGTACTGGTCCCAGGCGAGATCCGGCGATCCGGGGGCCAGGGCGAGGGCGTTGAAGCAGTGGTCCCAGCTCCAGACCTTGTCCATCCAGTGCTTGGACATCAGCACCGCGGGACGGGTGACCAGGCCCGCAGGCCGCACGGTCGCGGACCACACCACGTAGGCGGCGAGTTCGGCTGCCGGAGTGGCCGACGTGCGCCACGGGGCCACCGCGTCGACGAACTGGGTGAACGAGCGCTGCGCGGCCTCCGCCACCTGCCCGAACGTCGACGACGAGCTGTAGGGGTGTCGCGCGCTGTCGAGTTCCTCGACGGCGATCTCCCATGCCCCGTCCGCCTCGCCCGCAACGGTGAGACCCCGGTCGGCGGCGCCCAGGGCCTGGCCGCCGGACACGTCGGTCACCGTGCCGGCCAGCGCGGTGAGGCGGTACCGGCGTCCGGTCTCGTAGGAGGTGAACATGTGGGCGCCGTCCACCGGGTCGCGGTAGAAGTAGGTCCCGCTGAAAGGGGTCAGGGCGTGCGCGGCCGCGGTGACACGCAGGCCCAGTCCTTCACCGCGCAGGCGGACGGTGTCCGGCGCCTCGTAGGCGAGTTCGATGTGCCCGCCCGTGCCGGTCCAGGTGAGCCGGCTCGGTGTGGCCCGGACGTCGGTCGGCGCCCGGTCACCCGTGGTCGGCTCCAGCGGGACGAAACGCAGGACGGCGTGCATGCCGTTCTGGTGCGAGACGAGGTGAAGGTCCTCGGCGCGCACCTTCTCCGCGAGCACGGGAGAGATACCGAACCAGGATCCGTGCGCACTGAACGGGATGTCGTGGACGGAGAAGGCCGGGCCGGGCGGGGCGGCGGTCATGGAGGCGTTACTCGTTTCTTGAGCGGAGGTGGCCGGCTGCCGTGGTGGGGTGACGCGCTCGCGCGGCGGTCCTGGCGGGCAGGGGCTGGTGGGGTGTTCGCCACCGTGTCAGTCCTTGACGGCTCCGGCGGTGACACCGGCGGCGACGTAGCGCTGGGCGAGGACAAGGATGACCGCGGCCGGCAGCGAGGCCACGACGGCGGTGGCCATGATGGCGTTCCAC
The DNA here is from genome assembly GCF_019090165.1 of Streptomyces sp. BV286. Taxonomy (GTDB): domain Bacteria; phylum Actinomycetota; class Actinomycetes; order Streptomycetales; family Streptomycetaceae; genus Streptomyces. The sequence goes on along the minus strand of NZ_JAHRIB010000141.1, from coordinate 365,880 downwards.
TCCTGGTTGTTGTTGCCGATGTACTGGTAGATGCCGAGGGTGATCGGCTGGTGGGCGCCGCCGCTCGCGAGGGTGCTGGCGAAGACGAAGTCGGACCAGGACCACAGGAACGCGAACAGTGACACCGTGACGACGGCGTTGCGGCTCATCGGCAGGACGATGGACCAGAAGGTCCGTACGGGGCCCGCTCCGTCCGTCCTGGCCGCCTGGAGCAGTTCACCGGGGATGCCGGACATGAAGGCGGTGAAGATGAGTACGGCGAAGGGGACGGCCAGGGTGGAGTCGGCGACGATGAGGCCGGGCACGGACTGGAGCAGGCCGAGGCTCAGATAGATGGCGTAGAAGCCCATCGCCATGATGATGCCGGGAATCATCTGGGCGGCCAGCAGGACGAAGCCGAGCAGGCCACCGCCTCGCGGGCGCAGCTTGGCCAGCGCGTATCCGGCGGGGGCCGCCAGAGCCACGGTCAGCACGACGGTGCCCAGGCCGATGACGAGGCTGGTGCCGAGGTGGGGCAACTGCTGGTCGACGACGGCCCGGTAGCCCTCCAGGGTGGCGTGGGCGGGGAACAGGTCCGGCGGGCTCTTGCGCATGTCCTGGTCGCGGGTGAAGGACACGTTCAGCATCCAGTAGACCGGGAAGAGCATGATCGCGGTCAGCAGGAGGCCGATGGCTGTCTTCCACCAGGTACGGCTGCGTCGGTCGCGTCGGGTCGCGGCAACCCCTGTCATGACAGCCCCTGCTTTCGTTGGACCCGCATGTAGATCAGGCCGAAGACCAGAGCGGCGACGACGAGCAGGTTCCCGACAGCCGCCCCGGGGCCGAAGGCGGGAAGCAGGTTGCCGAAGCCGAGTTGGTAGGACCAGGTGGCGAAGGTGGTGGACGAGTCCGCCGGGCCGCCCTTGGTCATGATCCAGATGATGTCGAACACCTTGAGTGTGTAGACGAGGCCCAGCAGCAGTGTGATGGCCGAGACGGGGCGGAGCAGCGGGAAGGTGATGCGCCAGAACCGCTGCCAGGCGTTCGCCCCGTCGAGGGCGGCTGCCTCGTACAGGCCGGCCGGGATCGACTGCAGGCCGCTGTAGAGGACCACCAGGTTGAACGGCACGCCGATCCAGACGTTGGCGAGGATCACCGAGGTCAGTGACCAGTCCGGTGAGGTCAGCCAGTTCACCGGGCCGATACCGACGGCGTGCAGGGCGGCGTTGACGATCCCCGAGTCGCTGTTGAGCATCCACGACCAGGTCGAGGCCGACACGATGAGCGGCAGCAGCCAGGGCACCAGGAACAGAGCCCGCAGGGTCGCGGAGAGACGGAAGTGCTGGGTGAAGAAGACGGCGAGGGCCAGGCCGATGGCGTACTGGAGGACCAGCGACACGGTGGTGAACACCACGGTGTGCACGAGCGCGGGGCCGAAGGTGGGGTCGTCGAAGACGGTCAGGTAGTTCTGCAGGCCCGTGAAGGGTGCGTCGCCCTGGACGAAGGAACGGACCGTGTAGTCGCGCAGGCTCAGATCGATGTTGCGGTAGAGCGGATAGGCGTAGAAGAGGGTGAGGTAGAGGACCACGGGGGTGAGGAATCCCCAGGCGGCCCATTGCCGGGAGGCGGGGCGGCGCCGGGTCGTGGTGTGTGCCGGGGCCGCGGCGGTGGCCGCCGCCCCGGCGCGTTCGTGCACGGGCGGTCGGTCCGGCAGCTGTGTCGTGTGCTTCATCGGCGGGTCGGGGATTCGGCTACTTGACGGCGGACTGTGCGGACCCGAGCGCGTCCTTGGGTGACGCCGACCCGCTGAGGGCCGTCTGGACCGCCTTCCACAACTGCTCGGAGATCTTGGGGTACTTGGTGCCGAGGTCGTCACTGGTGCGCCCCTTGGCCGCCTTGACCGCGTCGACCCAGGGCTTCAGCTTGGCGTCGGCGGCCACCTGCTTGTCCTGGACCGCGGCGGTGGGGGCGACGTAGGACAGGGTGGTGTCGGTGGCGAGCAGATTCTGCGCGCTCGTCAGGCAGGACACGAGCTTCTGCGAGGTGGCGTAGCGGCCCGTCTCGCCCTGCACCGGGACGGTGACGAACTCACCGCCCGTCGGGGCCGCGGCGTTGCCGCCCTTGGCACCCGGGACAGGGATGACTCCGTAGTCGAAGCCGGCCTTCTCGGCGCCCGCGAGCTGCCAGGTGCCGTTCTCGGCGAACGCGTAGTCGCCGCTCGCGAACTCCTGCCAGCTGGTGGTCTGGGTGTTGTTGATGACCGAGTTGGGGGCGTAGCCCTTCTTCAGCCAGTCGTTCCACAGTGAGAGCGCCGAGACGGCCTCGGCCGAGTCCAGTTCGGTCAGTTGGGCCCCCGCGCCCCAGAACCACGGAAGGAACTGGAAGCTGCCCTCCTCGGTCCCGGTCGCGGAGAAGGTGATGCCCTTCTTGCCCGCCTCGTCGACCTTCGCCAGAGCCGCGGTCAGTGTCTTCCAGTCCGTGACGGAGGCTATGTCCACGCCGGCCTTCTTCAGCACCGCCTTGTTGTAGTAGAGGGCCAGGGTGTTCGCACCGATCGGTGTGCCGTACGTCTTTCCGTCCGTCTGTCCCGCGGCGAGGAGGTTGGGGTCCACCTGCGAGGTGTCCAGCTTGTTGTCGTCGGTGGTGGTCAGCACGCCTGCCTCGGCGAGGGTCGACACGACCGGGTTGTCGACGACGAGGACGTCCGCGGAGTTGTCCTGCTGCGCCGCCAGCAGTGCCTTGTTGGTCAGGTCACTGGTGTCGAAGGCCGTCCGCTTCACCTTCACGCCGGCCTTGGTGCCGCAGTCGTCGAGCAGCCCGGCCCATTCCGAGCTCTTGTCGAACTGCGGATACGGGTCCCAGACGGTGTACGTGCCGCTGTCCGCGGCCTTCGCGGAGCTGCCGCTCCCGCCGCCCGGGGAACAGGCGGTGGCGCCGGTGGTGACGGCTACGACGGTGAGGGCTGCGGCGGTGAGACGCCGGCCGGCAGATCTGTTCATGGCGTGTTCCTCTTGGTTTTCGGCACAGGGGTGCCCCGGGATCGGCACGCGTGTGCCCTGGGAGGGGTCGTTGTGGCGGCTGGGCCCGCCGGACCGGACGGTCGGCCGCACGGGCCGCCGACGTGGGGCGTGGACGGGAACGGGAGGGTGAAGCGGAGTGCGCGGGGGTGGCGGTCAGGAAGTGGTGGAGGGACCGAAGTCGGGGGCCGGGTCGGCCGGCCTGGTACCGGCGGGCGCGGTGCTCGCCCGCAACGAGATCGGCGGCGCGAGCAGGTGGTGCCGAGCCGGGGTGCCGGGGTGGTCGAGCCGCTCGACGAGCAACTCGACGGCGAGGCGGCCCATCTGTTCCGCCGGCACGTCGGCCGCGGTGAGCTGCGGGGTCACCGTCTCGGCCCACCGGCTCGCCACGACGCCGGTGACGGAGAAGTCGCGTGGCACATGGCGCCCGGCCGCGGCCAGCCCTCGGTAGAGGCCGCCGAGCGCGGCCTCGTTCAAGGTGACCAGGGCGGTGGTGGCGGGGTCGTCGTGCAGAATCCGCTCCAGACAGGCGAGACCGGAGGCGGCGTCGTCCCCGCAGCAGTACGTCCGGACGGTCAGCCCGCGTTCCGCGGCGGCCTTGGTGAAGCCTTCGAGCCCTCGGTGCGCGGACTCGTACCCGGCCCGCAGGAGCTGCTCGGGCCGGTTGACGAAGGCGATCCTGCGGTGGCCCAGGTCCGCGAGGTGGTGCACGCAGGCCGCCGCGAGTGCCGTGTGGTCCAGGCCCACCCACCAGCTGCCCTGCGGGTTGGCGGTGCGGCCGATGGCGACGGAGGGGAAGTCCACCGCGGCGAGGTGATCGAGCCGGTCGTCCTCCAGGCGGATCTCCATCAGGATCGCGCCGTCGACCCTGCGCTCGCCCAGCAGCCGCTGGAACGAGCGGTCGCTGTCCGCGCCGCTCGGCGAGAGCAGCACGTCGTAGTCGTAGGCCGCGGCGGCTTCCGTGACGCTGCCGATGAAGTCCAGCTGCATGCCGGTGTAGTGGTTCCCGGCCGGCGGGAAGACCAGACCGATGGTGTTGGTCCGGCCGTTGGCGAGGGCCCGCGCACTGGCGTTGGGCTGGTAGCCCAGCTCGTCGATGACCTGTTGGATCTTCTGGCGGGTGTCCTCGGACACGGGGCGCTTACCGCTCAGCGCGTAGGACACGGTGCTCCGCGAGACACCGGCCCGCCTGGCAATCTCACCGATGTTCACGAGGCTCCTCGCCGGAAGGGTCGAACCGGTTCGATACTTCGCAGTGACAAGACCGGACTGGTACCGATCGTCGAACCGGTTCGCGTGAAGTGAAGGTAGGAGCAACCACGGCGGGTGTCAACGCCTCGCGCCGAACTTCTCGCAACGGCCGAGAACCTCGACATACAGACACGTAACACCCTGCACGCTCGGCCACGTCCCTGCTCACGGGCAGGTCTGCCCTCGCACCGGATATGCGGGAACGCCCCACCTCCCGCCCGGCGACCGACTCCGTACGGCCCGGGAGATCCATGGCGAGGGTATTGCTGACAGGTTTCCTCGGTGCTAGCTTCCCCGAACCGGTTCGACGAAGTATCGGGTACTCGCCACATCCTTCGAGGCGTCACACCTGCCTCGAAGCGCTGCCGAGCGCCCCGACTCCTGTGCGCCCTCCGGCCGGAGGGTGCTGCCGAACGCCTGCCGCACCCGCACGCGGTCGGCCTCGCCGAGGCCGACCGGCAGCCCACAGCCCGCGAGCCCGAGCGTCACCGAACTGACGCGACCCCGGTCGCGCCGCGCGGAGTCGAACCGGTTCGACCCTCGTCAACCGCTCCCCGACAACCGCTCCCCGACAGGACGGCGCCGGATCGCTGAACGCACCGGCCCCGAACGTACGAGGCGCATCAGATCCAGTGTCCGAGAAGCACGGAATCCACGGAGACCTCAGTGCGACACAGAAGAAGAACGACCGGAGCCGGCGCCGCGGTGGCGGCCGTCCTCACCACCATGCTTGCCGTACCGTCCGCCGGCATGGCACAGGCAGCGGAACAGGAACGGCTCGTCATCGATCTCGGCACCGACACCGGCGCCTTCCACGGCGGGGCCAGCGGCTCGCTGTACGGGGTCTACGGCGACGGGGCACCGAGCCGCAACCTCATCGAGGGCATGCACCTGCGCACGGTGTCCACCAAGGCGCAGGACGGCCCGCAGCACCCCGGCGCGGACGCGCTGGAGATCCTGCCTCCGTTCGTGGACTCCGGCGGCAAGGACGTCTACATCTACATGACGGACATCTACCGGGGCTTCCCGTACGAGTGGCCGGGTGCCGACGGTCCCGCGAGGCTCGCCGACTTCCAGGAGAAGATCAAGAAGCAGGTCCGGCAGGTCCTGACCATGGGCGACTACAAGGACCACGTCGTCTACGTCCCCTTCAACGAACCCGAAGGGAACATGTTCGGCACCGGCAACTGGAGTTACGACAAGACCTCCTGGCTCTCGGACCCCAAGGACTTCTTCGCCGCCTGGAAGGAGACCTACCGCCTCATCAAAAGCCTGGACCCGGACGCGCGGATCGCAGGCCCGAACACCTCCGTCCTCTACGACCAGGTCAAGGGCTTCCTGCAGTACGCCAAGGCCAACGACGTCGTCCCGGACGTGATGACCTGGCACGAACTGTCCAGCCCCGCCGCGGTCCGCACGAGCGTCGCCAGATACCGGCAGTGGGAGCGCGAGACCGGCATCGGTCCGCTGCCCATCAACGTCAACGAGTACGGGCACAACTACCACCTCTCCGTCCCCGGTCAGGTGGTGCAGTGGGTCTCCGCCATCGAGGACTCCAAGATCGACGCGGATCTGGCCTACTGGAACATCGACGGCAACCTCAACGACTCGGCCGTCGACGCCAACAAGGGCAACGGCCAGTGGTGGCTGTTCAACGCCTACGGCCAGATGACCGGCCACACCGTGCGGGTGACCGCCCCGCACCCCAACCAGCAGTACACCCTCCAGGGGGTGGCCACACTCGACGAGGAGAAGAAGCAGTCCCGGGCCATCTTCGGCGGCAAGACCGGTGACGCCGACATCGTCTTCGACAACGTCGACACGAAGCTGTTCGGGAGGACGGTCCACGCCACCGTCCAGGAGATCCCGTGGACCGGGCAGGTCGGCGACTCGGCGCAGCCTCTGCGACTCGCCGACCAGGAGGTCCGGGTCGGCGCCGACGGCACCGTCACCCTCCCCATGACCGGCATGAACGAGATGTCCGCCTACCAGGTCATCCTCTCCCCCGGCGGAAACGGCGGCGAACCCGCCGAGCCCTCCGTCGGCTGGCGCAGGACCTACGAGGCGGAGAACGCCACCTACACCGGCAGGGGCTACTCCAGGAACGGACCCGAAGGCACACCCTCCGACGTCGGGAAGTTCGCGACGTCCGGCAACTACAACGTCGGCGGGCTGCGCACCGGCTCCGACGGCGTGCTCTCCTTCGACGTGGACGTCCCGCGGGACGGCACGTACGACCTGAGCGTCTTCGCCAACTCCTACAACCTGTACGACCTCGTCAAGGAGCAGGGGCCGACCAACGTCTTCCTGCGCGTCGACGGCGGCTCTCCGCAGGAGTTGCGGCTGCCGCTCGGCTACAAGTGGGTGGTCTGGGGCCACACCGACACCTCGGTCAGGCTGACCGCCGGCAAGCACAAGATCACGCTGGCCGCACAGGACCCCGACCTCGGCGTCACCAAGGGCGACGCCATCATCGACAAGATCGACCTGTCACTGCGCGACGAGAACGTGACACGGCCCGCGATCTACGAGGCCGAGTACGCCACCCTCGCCGGAACCCGGCCCCGCTACAGCTATCCCGAGGTCTCGGGACCGGGTGCGGCCCCCCTGCCCAAGGGTGCCTCCGCGACCTTCTGGGTCCACTCCCCCGCCGACGGTGAGGCCGCCGTGTCCCTCGACCACCTCGGCGGTGGCCGGGCGAAGGTGTCCCTCAACGGCGAGAAGCTCGACATCCCCAAGGTGGGAGCCGCCAGGAAGGGCACGGACGTCGTGCGGATGTTCCTGTCCGCGGGCGTCAACAAGGTCACCGTCACCGGTGCCTCGGGTCAACTGGTCCTCGACCGGCTGCGGGTCGCGCCGTCCAGCGGCAACCTGGTGCCCAAGGTGTACCAGGCGGAGGCCGGCACGCTGAGCGGCGCCGCCAAGGCCACCGGGGCGTACACCTTCGCCACGGGCGGCAGGTCGGTCACCGACATCGGCAAGGGAAAGGCCAACGCCCTCACCCTCGATGTCGTCGCCGGGCGGGCCGGACGGCACGCGGTGACCATCCGCTACTCCAACGCCGAACAGGCACCCGCCACCCACTACAACCCCGACCCGATCGCACGCCATGCCGACCTTGCCGTGAACGGGGAACCGGCGCGCCGGATCCTGTTCCCGACCACCTTCCACTTCAACAGCTTCCGGGACCTGACCGTCCCCGTCACGCTCAAGAAGGGCGCGAACCGACTCACCTTCACAGCCGACGAGTTGCCGGACTTCGACGGCGACACCCACAACCAGTACGACCAGCGCTCCCCGTACGCGCCGGTGATCGACCAGGTCACCGTCACACCGCTGACGGAGAAGTAGCGGCCCTGCCCCGCACGAACGCCCGGGCGTCGAACCCCGACAGGTCTCGGCGCCCGGGCCGGCCGCACTCCGCATGCCGGCGGCGGGCCGAGCCGCCCGATCGGTCCGAGCACACGCGTTCGGCCGGGGCAGCCGTGACCTGTCGGTCCGGAGGCCGTACCGCCCCCTCCGGTGCCCAAGTGCCGTTACTGGTACCTGAAATCGGCGTCGGTCACCGGGCGTCCCATGCCGTGACATGGTCGAGCACGAATCGGGCGAACTCGGCCGGCTGGAGGTTGAGTGCCGAGACGGCCGGGATGTCCGGCGCGACCCGGACCGGTTCGTGAACTCCGGTGTCTGGATCGTCGATTTCGGGGCCGTGGCGGCGGCCCAGGTCCATATCCAGCACGTCGGCGAGGAAGTAGTGCTGGACGACGGTGGTCGTCCCGCCCGGTTCGGTCAAGGTGAAGACCTCGGTGACCGGGCCGATCGTGGCGCCGATCTCCTCCATGACCTCGCGGCGCAGGGCCGCTTCGAGATCGGCGTCCTCGGACTCGACGCTCCCGCCGACGGCAGTGCAGTACGGGAGGCAGCCGGGCCATCCCCGGCGCAGGAACACCAGTCGGCTGCCGTCGAAAAGTATCGCGCGCGCCTTGTGACGGACCTTCATGTTCGCGACAGTAGTGCGCCCGCCCTGGCGGGGCCTGCCCTTCATGGGCCTCCTTCACTCGACACCGCAATCGGTCGGCACGAGGCGGGCAGGGCCTCATGTGCACGGCCCCGAGTGACCGGATCGGTCCGCTGCCGGACCCGATGCGGCCTGTCCCCGCACCGACCGGACGGCACAGGCTTGGGGCATGACCCGAGCACTGATCGTCATCGATGTCCAGGAGTCCTTCCGCGCCCGTCCCCTGTGGGCGACGATCTCCGACCCGAAGATCTCCGAGCAGGTGAACCGGCTGGTCCAGATCTCCCGGCGGGCCGGGGACCTGGTGGTGTGGGTACTGCACTCCGAGCCGGGCTCCGGGAATGTCTTCGACCCGGCCCTCGGTCATGTCCGGCTCATGGAGGAGCTGGAACGAGCGGACGGGGAGCCGCTGATCCACAAGACCTCGCACAACGCCTTCACCACCACCAACCTGCAGCAGGTGCTCACCGAGCGCGGAGTCCGCGAGCTCACCGTCTGCGGCATCCGCACCGAGCAGTGCGTGGAGACCACCACCCGCGTCGCCGGCGACCTCGGCTACCAGGTCACCTTCGTCACCGACGCCACCGCGACCAACCCCATCCCGCACCGCGACGCCCCCGCCGAGCAGAGCGTCGCCGACCTGCTGGCCGATCCGCGCACCCTGTCCGCCGAAGAGGTCATCAGGCGCACCGAGTACGCCCTCGCCGGACGCTTCGCCACCATCGCGACCGTCGACGAACTGGAGGCCGCGGCAGCACTTCGGGCATGATGACCGAATCGTGAGCCACATCGTCTTCTTCCTGGTGCCCGGAGTCCATCTGCTGGACCTGGCCGGCCCCGCCCAGGTCTTCTCCACGGCCGCCGACTTCGGGCACCCCTACACCCTCACCTACGTGGCCGAGCGGCCACAGATCCCCACCGCGCAGGGCCTGCCACTCGTGGCCGGGCTCGACTGGCCCGAACTCGGGCCGGACGACCTGATCATGGTGCCCGGCTGGCGCACGGGCACGCAGCCCGACAGCCCTGCCATCGGCGCCGCGTCCCTGCGGGTTCTGCGGGACCACCACGCCCGGGGCGGCACGGTGGCCAGCGTCTGCGCCGGAGCCGAGGCGCTCGGCCGCGCCGGGCTCCTCGACGGCCGGCGCTGCACCACGCACCACGACGTGCAGGACGAGCTGGCCGCACACCACCCACGGGCGGTCGTCGTCCGTGACGTCCTGTTCACCTCCGACGACCGAGTGATCACCTCGGCCGGGATCGCCAGCGGCATCGACCTGGCCCTGCATCTGGTCGCGTCCCGGCACGGCCCTGCCGTGGCCGCCCAGGTGGCCCGGGAGATGGTTGTCTACGCCCGCCGCAACGGCCACGAACCGCAGTCCAGCGCGATGCTCCGGCACCGCTCCCACCTGGACGACACCGTGCACCACACGCAGGACCTCATCGACGCCCGCTTCGACCAGCCGCTCCGCCTCGCCGCTCTGGCGTCGGCCGCCGGGGTGAGTGAACGCACCCTCACCCGCCTCTTCACCCGCGCCACCGGACTCACCCCCCTGCGCTACCAGCAGGCCCTCCGCCTGGAACGCGCCCAGCACCTCATCAGCCACGGCACGACGATCGACGCCGCCGCCCGCTCGGTGGGCTTCGAGGACCCGCGCATGCTGCGCCGTCTCCGCGCCCGCACGGCCTGACCGGGCCAGGACCGCAGTCCCGGGCCAGCAGTCCCAGGGCCACCGCCCCAACCGCCCGAGAAGGCACACCCTTGGCAACTCCGCGTTCCGCCGGGGAGGATCGCAGGCATGGCATCCCAGGCAGACCTCGCCCGCGCCCTGTCCTTCGACGCTGTCGCCACGCAGTACGCCGCCGTCCGCCCGGGCTATCCGCCGGCTCTTTTCGACGCTCTCGAGGAACTCGCCGGCCGGGCGCTGTCCGGGGCCGACGTGCTGGACTGCGGGGCCGGCACCGGAATCGCCACCCGGCTGCTGCGCGAGCGGGGCGCCCACGTCGTCGCCCTGGAGCCGGGCGCCGGTATGGCATCCCAGCTGCGCCGGGCCGAGCCGGCCGTCCCGCTGATGCGGGGCGAGGGAAACCAACTGCCCTTCGCCTCCGGCAGCTTCGACGTCATCACGTACGCCCAGGCCTGGCACTGGACCGACCCGGCCCGCTCCGTTCCCGAGGCACTGCGTGTGCTGCGCCCTCACGGCGTACTGGCCCTGTGGTGGAACCAGGCCGACTCCCGCGTCGACTGGGTCAAGGCGGAGGACGACCGCCTTGCGCCCTTCACCCGCGGCTACCCGACGACCGTGGCCGAGCTGTTCACCTCGTTTCCGGTGCGGGTGACCACCCGCGAGATCACGTGGTCGCGCCGGATCACGGTGGAGGAGCACATCGGCAACCTCGGCACGCATTCGCATTTCGTGGTCATGGACCCCGAAGAGCGGGCCGAGCTCCTCGGCGCGAACCGTGCCGTGCTGGCGCGTCTCTTCCCCGACGGGGAGCTCGACGAGCCGTACCGGTGCGGTCTGACCGTCGTTCGATCGGCCAACGCCCAGGAATGACCGGGCCAATGACCGGGCCGACGAGGAAGCATGCCGCCGGTTCCAGCGCGGCTGAAGCGCGGCTTTGCCGAGAAGGACGAGCACGCACGCGTGCTGCCACGCCGCGTGTGCGGGAGGAATTCGGTGGCGCCCCGTGAGCCGAGCCACTAGCTTCCGCCTGTGCACGACGAGGTACGAGACACGATCACGAGGGAGCCGGGCATGGAGATCGAGGGCGTGCGGACCGACCGTCTGGGTTTGCTTCTCGACCAGTTCGACCGTGCCAGGGAGATGGCCGAGGTGCGCCTGACGGGGCTCAGCGACGAAGAGTTTTTGTGGGAGCCCGTGCCCGACTGCTGGTCGCTCCGGCGCCGGAACGAGGCAGCGACACCCAGGGCCTTCGGGCCGGGCGAGTGGGTGCTCGACCTGGGCGCCCCGGACATCCCGGCGAACGAGTACGCGGAGGTCGCCCGGCAGGCCGCCGGAGGGATGAGCGTCACCAAGATCGCCGAGGACTGGAGCGTGAGTGCCGAGCGGGTCGAGGAGATCCTCGCCCACACCGGTGCGCCGGGGCCCGACAGGACGCCGGTCACGACCATCGCCTGGCGGCTGGCTCACCTGCACTTCGAGTTCGCCGGCGCCTGGGAGTGGACCTTCGGCGAGCGCCGGCAGGATCCGAAGCTGCTGGTCGACTTCACCCCCTCCGCCGCGCTGGCGGTCGAGCGGTTCTGGGAGGAGATCGACCGCTGGCGCGCCCGACTCGACACCGTCACCGACGAGCAGCTCGACACGGTCGGCTTCTCCCGCTATCCGTACGGCTCCCACTCCGAGGAACCCTTCATCAGCGTGCTGTCGGGGGACAACCTCGAATTCATCCACCACATGGCCGAGATCGCGTTGCTCCGCGACCTGTGGCAGGCCCGCTTCACGACGTCCGGGTAGACCGAGGCACACCACCGCGGCGGCCCTCGTTCAGCTCTCGGGGGCCGTCTGCCGGACCGGCCGCATGACACATGGTGAGAGTGGCACACGGGACATCGGACGTATGCCCGACCGCCGGGCCCGCAGGACGGAGCTGGACGATGTCGGTCGATCTCGTGGGATTCCTCGGCGTGGTGATGCTCGCCTACCTGGTGCCCGGGCCCGACTTCCTGGTGATCGTGCGGGCGGCCGCTCGACGGCCCGCGCTGGGCAGAGCGGCCGCCCTGGGCGCGCAGACCGGGCTCTGCGTCCACATGTGCGCCGCCGCCCTGGGTCTGTCGGTGATCGCCACCAGATCGGCCTACGCGTTCACCGCGATCAAGCTGGCGGGCGCCGCCTACCTGGTCTACCTGGGCGTACGGGCTCTGCTCGACGCCCGGCGCGACGCCGCTGGGCGGCACGCCCCGCGCGCCGGGCGGCGGGAGACCCCGGCGGAGGCCTCCACGCCGGAGGACACAGACGGGGCCGGTCCGAGCGCGGCCGCCGACGACGATCGCCGTGGCAGCTTCTCGGAGACGGCGTCGGCCCGGTCGGCAGCGGCGTACGAACACCCGACACCCGTCCCTCTCACAGCCGAGGCACCAGGTCCGACATCACGGTGAGCGGCAGCGACGGGTTGGCGGCGGCCGCCTCCACCACCTGCCGATCGGTGTCGGAGAGCAGCTCCACGATCGTCGACGGCGGAAGGGCCGGATGGCTTGCGGCCAGGGGCCTCGCCCGGCTGTCCGCCAAGCAGGCGAGCAGCGCCGGGCCGGTCGCGTTGTCGTGCCGGGCGACCGCTTTGAACACCTTCCGGACCGGTGGTTCGTGCCGCGTCAGGTCTTCCAGCAATGCGCCGTTCGCGTCCGGGTTGGTCGCGACCTTCGCGACGACCTGGACTCCGTGGCGATGGACCGCGTCCCTCAACTGTGCTTCGGACAGGCCCGGTTGTGCAGCCGCGGACTTCGCGACCTTCGCGTCGGGGTCGGTGACCAGCGCGTCACGGACCCGGGCCGGCAGGTCGTCTCGTTGGGCCAGAAGCACCCGGGCGGCCGGGTTCGGTGACGTGGCCAGCTCACCCACCTCGGCGGGCGAGGCGGCGGCGATCCGGGGCAACAGGGTGGCGCCGATCCTCGTGACGCCGGCCAGGTGGACGAGCACGTCGAGCGGCACGTTCGGGTTGTGCGCGAGACCGCGCCGCACGTCAGGGTCGGGGTCATCGGCGAGTGCGCGTATCAGGACGTCGTCGATCGCGGGGTTCCCGGCGAGGTCGGCCCGGACGGCCGGGACGGGATCATCGGCCAGTCGTGCGCTCACCTCCGGGGGAAGGTCGGTTCGGGCGGCGAGTGCCCTGCGCAGCAGCATCGAGGGATGGTCCACGAAATGGACGACGGCTTTTGTGGGTGTGGCCGCGTTCTCCAGTGCCGCCTGCCATGTGTCGTGCACGGAGGACTCGTGGCTTCCGTCGCAGGAGGCGCCCGGCGGCAGATCGCAGTGGAGCCGCGGGCAGTGCGGGTCGTGCGTGAACGGAGTCTCCTCATGCTCGCAGACCACACAGCGCGAGACCGGCGGCTGTCCCTCGCCGGTGATCAGTGCCGCCAGCACGGGCGGCGGCGTCGCCCCGTTGGCCGCCACCGCGCGGCGGACCTCGGCATGCGGATGCCGTGCGAGTGTGGCGGCGACGTCCGCCGTGGCCCACAGGGCGAGTTCGGCGACGACCTGTGCGTCCGGGTCGGCGGCGAGCGACTCCACCACATCGGGCGGGAGGCCGGGACAGGCGGCCAGCTTCTCCCGGTGCTCGGAGACCGGGCCGGCCGCGAGGAGACGCGCCCATTCAGGCCTGCCTGCACGCTCGCTGAGCCAGGCGAGGGCGGCCGTCGGCTGTGCCACGGGATCGATGTCGTCGGCTGCCAGGCAGCCTTCATGGGCCAGGGGTACGGCGCTCTCCTCGAAGCGGGCGACCAGGGCAACCGCCTGCGCGTGGCTGAGGTCGGCGCGGCCGGCGAGTTCCGCGGCGATGTCGTCGTCCGCGACCGGGATGAGCCGGTCGATCAGTTCGGGCGGCAGGGCGGGGTTGGCGGCGAGCCCGCACAGGGCAGCGTTCATGGAGGGCATCCTGCCCGGGCCGGGGCCGAACGGCCTCTGGATTTATGCCTGTTGGGGGCGTGACCGGGTCAGGTTCCGTCCTGGCCCGGGCGGACGACGACGGCGGGGTACTTCACCGGTCCGCCGCGTTCGAAGTGCAGGGTGAAGGTCACGAGGTCACCTGCCTGCCAGTCCGCGTTCGCCGGCACGATCACGTCGAGGCCGCTCGGGGACATGGCGATGCTCGCGCCTGCCGGGACGGGGACCGAGGCCACCGTCCGGGCGGCGGCCGACCGGGCACCGGTCATGCGGTGGCTGCTGAGCCTGGCGGCTCCGTCGGCCTGGGCGGACGTCACCTTCAGCAGCCGGTCCGCCGAGCCTCCGTCGTTGGTGATCCTGAAGAAGGCCGCCGTCTCCGGGGTGTCCCCGGTGGGCAGGAAGACCCGGCCGTCGGTGACCGTGACGCGGGCCGGGCTTCCCGCGTGGCCGAGTGCGGTCCAGGTGCTCAGACCGCCGAGGGCGAGTGCGCACACGGCGACGGGCGCGAGCGCGGCGAGCAGTGTGTCGGTGAGCCGGCGGCGCGTCGGCCGCCAGAGGGCGAGGTCGGTCATCGGGTACGCCTTCGGGCCGTGGGCGAGGGCTGCCAGACGCGCAGGCGCAGGCTGTTGGCGACGACCAGCACCGAGCTGGCCGACATGGCCGCCGCGGCGACCATGGGGTTGAGCAGGCCGACCATGGCGAGCGGGACGGTCACGGCGTTGTATCCGAAGGCCCACGCGAGGTTGACCCGAATGGTGGCGAGGGTGCGCCGGGCGAGGAGGATCGCGTCCGCCAGGGTTTCGATGTCGCCGCGGACGAGTGTGACGTCGGCGGCTCCGATGGCCGCGTCCGTGCCGCCGCCCATGGCGATGCCGAGGTCGGCGGCGGCCAGCGCTGCGGCGTCGTTCACGCCGTCGCCGACGACCGCGACCCGAAGCCCCTGCTTCTGCAGGTCCTCTACGAGACCGGCCTTGTCCTCGGGTGTGCGGCGGGCGTGCACCTCGTCGATGTTCAAGGTGGCCGCGACGGCCCGTGCGGGGGCCTCACGGTCCCCGGTGGCGAGAACGGGGCGGACCCCGAGTCGCCGCAGCCGCTCGACGGCCCGATAGCTGCCGGGCCGTACGACGTCACCCACCTCGATCAGGGCTTCCACTGTGCCGTCCACCCGCACGAGGACAGGAGTGCGGGCGGCGGCTTCGGCCGCCGTGAGGGCCTTCGCGAGCGCGGCGGGAACCTCGTCGCCCGGAGCGAGCACCTCGACGAGCCGCCCGTCGACCCTGCCGCGCACCCCGCGTCCCGGCAGGGCGGCGAACCCGCTCACGGGAGGCAGCTGTCCGCCGGGCGGCTCCCGCCAGGCGTACGCGACGATCGCCCGGCCGAGCGGATGCTCCGAGCCCTGCTCGACGGCCCCCGCCAGCCGCAGCACCGGGTCCCGGCCGAGTCCGCCGGGTACGGCGGTGACCGTGGCGACGCCCATGCGGCCGGAGGTCAGCGTGCCGGTCTTGTCCAGGACGACCGTGTCGACGTGCCGCAGCCCTTCCAGGGCCTGCGGGCCGGTGACCAGGACACCCAGTTGGGCGCCCCGGCCGGTCGCGGCCATCAGCGCGGTCGGGGTGGCGAGGCCCAGCGCGCACGGGCAGGCCACGACCAGGACGGCCACGCACGCGGTGACGGCCGACTGCGCGTCGGCGCCGGCGCCCAGCCAGAACCCCAGCGTGGTCACGGCCAACGCCAGTACGGCGGGCACGAACGCTCCGGCCACCGTGTCGGCCAGCCGCTGGGCGCGCGCCTTGCCTGCCTGCGCTTCGGTGACCAGCCGTGCGATGCGGGCGAGCTGCGTGTCGGCGCCGACGGCCGTGGCCCGTACGAACAGCATTCCGCCGGCGTTGACGGCCCCGCCGACCACGGCCGAACCCGGCCCCACCTCCGCCGGGCCGCTCTCGCCGGTGACCAGGGACAGATCGACGGCGGAACTGCCCTTTACCACCTCGCCGTCGGTGGCGACCCGCTCCCCCGGCCGCACGACGAAGACCTGTCCGACGCGCAACTCCTCTACGGGGACGAGCCGTTCGATGCCGTCTTCGCGTACCGACACCTCCTTGGTGGCGAGTTGGGCCAGCGAGCGCAACGCCGCCCCGGTCCCCCGCCGGGCCCGCGCCTCGAGAAAGCGGCCCGCCAGCACGAACAGGGGTACGCCGACGGCCGCTTCGAGGTAGATGTGCGCGACGCCGTCCGGGGCGGAGGGCACGAGCGTGAACGGCATCCGCATCCCGGGGTCGCCCGCCCCTCCGAGGAACAGCGCGTACGCCGACCAGGCGAAGGAGGCCACCACGCCCAGCGACACCAGGGTGTCCATGGTCGCCGTGGAGTGCCGCAGTCCTCGTACCGCCCGTACGTGGAAGGGCCGGGAGCTCCACACGACGACGGGCGCGGTGAGGGCGAAGCACAGCCACTGCCAGTTGCGGAACTGGAGAGCGGGCGCCATCGACAGGACGAGCACGGGCAGCGCGAGCAGGGCCGTGACGACCAGCCGGTCACGCTCCGGCCGCGTGTCCTCGGGCTCGTCGTGGTCCGCGGGCCCCTGCTTCCTCTGCCGGGGCGGCTCGGGCAGGGTGGCCGTGTACCCGGCCTTCTCGACGGTCGCGACGAGTTCGCCGGTACCGACGTCCGCCGGATGGGTCACGCGGGCGCGGCCGGTGGCCAGGTTGACGCTCGCCGTGACCCCGTCCAGTTTGCCGAGCTTCTTCTCGACACGGTTCACGCAGGCCGGGCAGGTCATACCGCCGACAGCCAGGTCGGTGATCACCAGAACGGCCGCTGGTTCCGCGCCCATCAGCGGTCTTCCTCGTGCATGCCGTCCATGCCGCCCATGTCCCCGGTGTCCTCGGCCTCTCCGGTGCCGCTGCCGCTCGTGCCCGGGCCGTGCATTCCGGGTGCGACGGGTCCGACGGAGCCTCCGGCGGCGTACGCGCCGGTGAAGATCAGCGCCAGCAGCAGGAGGAAGCCGCAGAGCGCGGGCGGGGGTACCGCCTTCCGCAGGAACGCGGCCGCGCCGGGTGTCGAGGATCGCCGGGACTCGTCCATCAACCGCTTCTCCAGGTGACGTCGTACGGCGTCACTCGGATCGCACCGTACCGATTCAGTGGTCGGGCGGGCCGGGGTCCGAGTTCCTCTCGGCTCGTATGGCGCGCGTCACACGTATGGCATCCGTCGGCACCTCGCCCCAGGAGGCGGACGCGGCCGGAGCCCGCTACGGATCGACGCGCCGAATCGTGGCCGCGTCCCGTCCTCGTCGAGTCGAGCGCGGCCGGTGAGGCGGAGATCACGAAGGCCGCGAGGGCAAGGTCACAGCCCTTGCCTCTGCTGTGTCCCGACGAATCTGCCCTAGCATCCCAGCATGACGGTCCTGCCCAATGACGGGCTCTCGCTGGCCGCCGAGTTCCCTTCCGCGACACATGAGCAGTGGCGACGCCTGGTGGCGGGCGTGCTGAGCAAGTCGGGCAAGGTGGTCTCGGACGAGACGGCGGAGGCAGCCCTGTCCACCGCGCTGGAGGACGGGCTCACCACCCGCCCGCTGTACACGGCGCTCGACGACGCCCCTGATCCCGGCCTTCCCGGCTTCGCACCCTTTGTACGGGGCAGCCGCCCCGAAGGAAACACCGTCGGCGGCTGGGGCGTACGGCAGCGGCACACGGCTGCCGACTCCGGCGCGGTGCTCGCGGACCTGGAGAACGGCGTCACCTCGCTCTGGCTGGTCGTCGGCGAGGGCGGTTTCCCCGTGTCCTCGCTCGCGGGGGTCCTCGAAGGCGTCTACCTCGACCTGGCGCCCGTCGTCCTCGACGCGGGACGTGACACCGAGTCCGCCGCGCGGGAGCTGCTGCGACTGTACGAGGAGCGCGGCATCGCCAAGGAGGCCGTACGCGGCAGCCTCGGTGCGGACCCGCTCGGCCATGAGGCACGTACCGGCGAGGCGTCGGACTTCGCACCGGCCGCCGCTCTCGCCCGGCAGTGCGCCGAGGAGTACCCGGGGCTGCGCGCCCTGACGGTGGACGCGCTGCCGTACCACGAGGCGGGAGGCTCGGCCGCGCAGGAGCTGGGCGCTTCCCTGGCGACCGGTGTCACCTGTCTGCGGAAGCTGACGGAGGCGGGGCTCACCGTCGAACAGGCCTGTGCGCAACTGGAGTTCCGGTTCGCGGCGACGGCCGACCAGTTCCTGACCATCGCCAAGCTGCGCGCCGCGCGCCGGCTGTGGGCGCGCGTCGCCGAGGTGTGCGCGGCGCCCGGGGCGGGCGCGCAGGTGCAGCACGCCGTGACCTCACCGGTGATGATGTCGCGCCGCGACCCGTGGGTGAACATGCTGCGCACGACCATCGCCACGCTCGCCGCCGGAGTGGGCGGCGCCGACGCCGTCACCGTGCTCCCCTTCGACCACGCCCTCGGGCTGCCGGACGCCTTCGCGCGCCGTATCGCCCGCAACACCTCGACGATCCTGGTCGAGGAGTCGCATCTGGCGCGGGTGATCGACCCGGCAGGCGGCTCCTGGTACGTGGAGCGGCTCACGGACGAACTCGCCCACGCGGGCTGGGAGTTCTTCCGGCACATCGAGGGGCAGGGCGGTCAGGCGGCCGCCCTGCGCTCGGGCCGTCTCGGCGAGGACCTGGCGAACACCTGGGAGGCCCGCACCGCGAAGCTCGCCAAGCGGCGCGAGCCCATCACCGGGGTCAGCGAGTTCCCGAACCTCGCCGAGCGACCGGTCGGGCGTGAACCCGCACCCGAGCCGCCGTCCGGGGGCCTGCCGAAGGTACGGCGCGACGAGGCGTACGAGTCCCTGCGCGCCCGCTCCGACGCGCACCTCGCCGCCACCGGAGCCCGGCCGCGTGTCTACCTGGCCACCATCGGCCCCGCCGCGGCCCACTCCGCCCGCACCGCGTTCGTCTCGAACCTCTTCCAGGCCGGCGGCATCGAACCCGTCACGGAGGGCACCTTCGAGGACAGCGGGGCCACCGAGGTGTGCCTGTGCTCCAGCGACGCGCTGTACGAGGAGCAGGCCGACAGCACCGCCCACGACCTGAAGGCGGCAGGCGCCCGGCATGTGTTCCTCGCCGGCCGCCCCGGGCAGTACACGGACGTCGACGCGTACGTCTTCGCGGGCTGCGACGCCGTCGCCGTGCTCTGTTCCACCCTCGACCGCATGGGAGTGTCCTGATGGGAATCCCCGACTTCTCCGGAATCGAGCTGGGGAAGCCGACCTCCGGCGGCGCGACCGACGACTGGCGTACGGCCGTCAAGGCGGCGTCCGGCGGCGACGAGACGTTCTGGGAGACCCCGGAGGGCATCGCCGTCAAGCCGCTCTACACCGGCCGTGACCTGGAGGGTCTGGACTTCCTGGGGACCTATCCGGGCGTCGCGCCGTTCCTGCGCGGCCCGTACCCCACCATGTACGTCAACCAGCCCTGGACGATCCGTCAGTACGCGGGCTTCTCCACGGCCGAGGAATCCAACGCCTTCTACCGGCGCAACCTCGCCGCCGGCCAGAAGGGCCTGTCGGTCGCGTTCGACCTGCCCACCCACCGCGGCTACGACAGCGACCATCCGCGGGTGACGGGTGACGTCGGCATGGCAGGTGTGGCCATCGACTCGATCCTCGACATGCGGCAGCTCTTCGACGGCATCCCGCTCGACAGGATGACCGTGTCGATGACGATGAACGGTGCCGTGCTGCCCGTCCTCGCGCTGTACATCGTGGCGGCGGAGGAGCAGGGCGTACCGCCGGAGAAGCTGGCCGGGACCATCCAGAACGACATCCTCAAGGAGTTCATGGTCCGCAACACCTACATCTATCCGCCGAAGCCGTCGATGCGGATCATCTCCGACATCTTCGCCTACACCTCGCAGCGGATGCCGCGCTACAACTCCATCTCCATCTCGGGCTATCACATCCAGGAGGCGGGCGCGACGGCCGACCTGGAGCTGGCGTACACGCTCGCGGACGGCGTGGAGTACATCCGTGCGGGGCGTGAAGTCGGCCTGGACGTCGACGCGTTCGCGCCTCGGCTCTCCTTCTTCTGGGCGATCGGCATGAACTTCTTCATGGAGATCGCCAAGATGCGGGCCGCGCGGCTGCTGTGGGCGAAGCTGGTGCGGCAGTTCGACCCGCAGAACCCCAAGTCCCTCTCCCTGCGCACCCATTCGCAGACCTCCGGCTGGTCGCTGACCGCGCAGGACGTGTTCAACAACGTGACCCGTACGTGCGTGGAGGCCATGGCTGCCACCCAGGGTCACACCCAGTCGCTGCACACCAACGCCCTCGACGAGGCGCTCGCCCTGCCCACCGACTTCTCGGCGCGCATCGCCCGCAACACCCAGCTGCTCATCCAGCAGGAGTCGGGCACGACCCGGGTCATCGACCCGTGGGGCGGCAGCGCGTACGTGGAGAAGCTCACGCACGACCTCGCGCGGCGGGCCTGGCAGCACATCGAGGAGGTCGAGGCGGCGGGCGGCATGGCCAAGGCCATCGACGCGGGCATTCCCAAGCTGCGCATCGAGGAGGCCGCGGCCCGCACCCAGGCCCGGATCGACTCCGGACGCCAGCCGGTGATCGGTGTCAACAAGTACCGCGTCGAGACCGACGAGCAGATCGACGTCCTCAAGGTCGACAACTCCTCCGTGCGCACCCAGCAGATCGAGAAGCTGCGGCGGCTGCGCGCGGAGCGCGACCCGCAGGCGTGCCAGGACGCGCTGGACGCCCTGACGCGGGCGGCCGGAGGCGAGGGCAACCTGCTGGAGCTGGCGGTGAACGCGGCCCGCGCCAAGGCCACCGTCGGGGAGATCTCCGACGCCCTGGAGAAGGTCTACGGGCGGCACGCGGGCCAGATCCGTACGATCTCCGGCGTGTACCGCAACGAAGCAGGCGAGTCCCCGTCCGTCGACCGCACCCGCACGCTGGTGGACTCCTTCGAGGAGGCCGAGGGGCGCCGCCCGCGCATCCTGGTCGCCAAGATGGGTCAGGACGGCCACGACCGCGGCCAGAAGGTGATCGCCACCGCCTTCGCCGACCTCGGTTTCGACGTGGACGTCGGCCCGTTGTTCCAGACGCCCGGCGAGGTGGCACGCCAGGCGGTGGAGGCGGACGTGCACATCGTGGGCGTCTCGTCGCTCGCCGCCGGACACCTCACCCTCGTACCGGCACTGCGGGAGGAACTGACGGCGGAGGGCCGGCAGGACATCATGATCGTCGTCGGTGGAGTGATCCCGCCTCAGGACGTGCCGACCCTGCTGGAGATGGGCGCGGCCGCCGTGTTCCCGCCGGGGACGGTGATCCCCGACGCCGCGTACGACCTCGTCCAGCGTCTCGCGACCGACCTCGGGCACGACCTGTGATCGAACTCGACACCTATGTCCGGGGTGTGCTCGACGGGAAGAGGGCGCTCATCGCGCGCGCCATCACCCTCGTCGAGTCCACCCGCCCCCAACACCGGGCGCTGGCACAGCAGTTGCTCACCGAGCTGCTCCCGCACAGCGGGCGGGCCCGGCGGATCGGGGTCAGTGGTGTGCCGGGCGTGGGCAAGTCGACGTTCATCGACGCGTTCGGCACGATGCTGACCGCGCTCGGGCACCGGGTGGCGGTGCTGGCCGTGGACCCGTCGTCCAGCCGGACCGGCGGCTCGATCCTGGGGGACAAGACCCGGATGGAACGCCTGGCCGTGGACTCGGCGGCCTTCATCCGGCCCTCCCCCACGGCCGGCACCCTCGGCGGGGTCGCCAAGGCGACCCGCGAGTCGATCGTCGTGATGGAGGCGGCGGGCTATGACGTGGTGCTGGTGGAGACGGTCGGCGTCGGCCAGTCGGAGACCGCGGTCGCGAACATGGTCGACTCCTTCCTGCTGCTGACGCTGGCCCGCACAGGCGATCAGCTCCAGGGCATCAAGAAGGGCGTCCTGGAGCTGGCAGACGTGATCGCCGTCAACAAGGCCGACGGGCCGCACACACGCGACGCCCAGGCCGCCGCACGGGAGCTGGCGGGCGCCCTGCGGCTGATGCACGGCAAGGACGCGGCCTGGACCCCGCCCGTGCTGAGCTGCAGCGCCCGCGAGTCGGCCGGCCTGGACACCGTCTGGCAGCGCCTCGAACAGCACATCACGCTCCTCGACTCCACCGGGCGGCTCGCCGCGAAGCGCCGCGACCAGCAGGTCGACTGGACCTGGACGATGGTCCGCGACGAGCTGCTCGGCCGCCTGCACGCCGATCCCGCCGTACGCGCCCTCGCACCGAAACTCGAACAGCGAGTACGCGACGGCGAGTTGACAGCCACGCTCGCCGCCGAGCAGATCCTGCGGACGTTCGGCGACACGGCACACTGACCCGGTCGACAAGCCGGGGCCGACGACGGCGGCCGAGCACGTACTGACCGCCTTTCGGCCATTTCCGGAAGGCGGGCGAACCTCTCGGAGAGGCGGAACACGACGGTGCCGATCAGTGGGTCACGAGCTGCTGTCCCGCACGTCGAGTGCGGCCCAGGGGTCGTCGACCTCCTGCGCCCCGGCCGCCGCCTCCTGGGCTGCCGCCTCGGCGGCCGCCGCCCGGGCCCGCTCCTGGAACGCCACGGCCCGGCGCGCCTTGGCGATGACCTCCATGTGGTCCGCACCGAACGTCGCGGCGTCCAGCCGGGCGTTGAAGGCGGTCACCACCTCCGGACTGATCGTCTCGAGAGCGGCGCGCAGCTCGGCGAGCGTCTGCGGGCCCTCGACGTTTTCGAACCCGTACGGGTCCGAAGATGTTTCGGGGCTCGGCTCGTGCGGTAGCGCGGACATGTGTGTGACCTCCCGTTGTGATGCAGCCACGGTACGCGGTGGATGTGACCGCTGTGCAGGGGGACAAGGCTCGCAGCACGAGGGCGGCTCGCGGACCACGCACTCTCCTGCCACCTCGCACGCTCACGCTCGGCCCTCGCGGGAAGCGCCTCATGCACTCGTCGTGACCGAGCGAAAGCAGCCGATCTCAGAACGGATGCCCTCCTCGCGAGACAAGTCCGGTCCATATCCGTACCGAACGGTGTCAACGGCCGAGCCGTACACCGCGGAAGGAATGTCCAGGATGGATCCCTTCGCCGCCGTACCACGCGCCCTCGCGGCAGAAATCACCGGACATATGCGCATGTCTTTGGAGGAGGTCTCCGAAGAGGTGGAGCGCGAGGTCCGGGAGGGCGTTCCGGAGTACTCACGCCCGTCGGACGAGATCTACGTGCGGACGCTGAGAGCCGGCGTCGTGGACGCCCTCGCCCTGTTCATCGACCGGATCGCCGAGCCCGGCCGCGACTGGGGCCGCGTCGCCCACGCGTACGAGGAGATCGGCCGGGGCGAGGCGGTCGAAGGGCGGAGTCTGGACACCCTGCAGACCGCCCTGCGGCTCGGCGGCCGGGTGGCGTGGCGGCGGATGGGGCTGCTCGCCGAGCAACTGCAGCTCGACTCGCACGTGGTGGCGGCGCTGGGCGAGGCGGCGATCCTGCACATGCACGAGATCGCCGAGGCCGCCACGGCCGGCTACACGGAGGAGCGGCTGCGCAACGACGGCGAGCTGGCACGCCGCCGAAAACGGCTTCTCGACCTGCTGTTCGCCGAGTCCCCGGCCTCGCCCGAGGCCACACGCGAACTCGCTCACGCCGCGCGGTGGTCGGTGCCCCGCCGGGTCGCCGTGCTGGTCTTCGACAACTCGGCGCAGGCCGACGAAGAGGAACGGCTGCTGCTGCCGGCCGGGGTGCTGGCCGACACCGACAGCCGCCCGGCCCGCCTCCTGCTCCCCGACCCGGACAGATCGGGTGCCTGGTCGGGGCGTCCGTCGCTCCTCGCGCTCCGAGACAAGCCGACCGCGATCGGACCGACGGTCCCGCTCACCGAGGCCCGGGACTCGCTGCGCTGGGCGACGCGCGCCCTGGATCTCGTACGCAGCGGGGTGCTGCCCCTGGAGACGGGGGTCGTACGGTGCGCGGATCACCTGCCGACGCTGCTGCTGCACGCCGACGAGCCACTGCTGCGCAGGGTCTCGCGCCGCATTCTCGTACCGCTAGACGAGGTTCAGACGCCGCAGCGCGAGCGGCTGGCCGAGACGCTGCTCGCGTGGCTGCAGAGCGGCAACAGCGTCGCCGTCGCGACGCGCCTGCACATCCATCCGCAGACGGTGCGCTACCGCCTGCGTCAGCTGGAGAAACTGTTCGGCGACCGTCTGCGCGATCCGCAGAGCCGATTCGAACTGGAACTCGCTCTGCGGGCGGGGGCCGAGCCCGGCCGGCCCGGGGGCGTGGACGCGTCGGCCGCCCCGCCGCCTCCGCGGCTGCGGTCCGCCGGTCCCTGACGTCCGGGGTCGGCGGCCCGTCCGACCGCTTGGGCCCGGCCTAGGCGCCACGGCCGACGGGACCGCCGCGAGGAGCAGCAGTTCGCAGAAGCAGTGGGTCGATGTGCGTGGGGACGGGCCGGTCAACGGTGGCCCGCCCCCACGCACGTCTGGTCCGTACCGGCGGCGGAGCTGTACTCATTTTCGGCAAGAGATTGCACCCGCGTACTGTCATCGCCTCTCTAACGCCTTACACCCACGGCCACTTACGTTCTGGGGAACCCCAATGACAGCGCGGCATCCTCCGCCTCGTACGGTCGGCCGCGCACGACGTACAGAGGAACCCCATGCGCCAGTCCTCAGCCCACCGTCAGCGGCGACGACCGGTGGTACGCCTCTCCGCGGCCGCCGCCCTCCTGGCCGGCGGAGGTGGTGTGATCGCCCTGACCGCCCCGGGCGCGTCGGCCGCCTGCTCCGACATCGAAGTCGTCTCGGCCCGCGGCACGTTCGAGCCCGGCACCCTCGGAACGATCGTGGGCGACCCGGTGTTCGCCGCGCTGCAGAAGCGCCTCACCGGCAAGAACCTCACGAGCCACAAGGTCGACTATCCGGCCGATCTGAGCCTCGGCTCGAGCGCCCAGGGCAACACCGATCTGGTCAATCACGTGAAGGCCCAGGCGAGTTCCTGCCCGGCGCAGAAATTCATCCTGGTCGGCTACTCTCAGGGCGCCAACGTGGTGGACAACTCCATCGGCATCAGCAGCGCCGGCTCGCCGGTCGGCGGCACGATCACCGCCACCCTCCCCGACGACGTCGAGCCGAAGGTCTCCGCGGTGCTCCTCTTCGGCAATCCGATCCGCTCACTGGGAAAGAGCGTCACCGGAACGTACGCGGACCGCACCCATGACGTCTGCGCCCAGGGCGACCCGGTCTGCGAAAGCGGCGGCAACGACACTCTGGCCCACCTGAGTTACCGCGACGACGCGGAGGAGGCGGCCGCTTTCGCAGCCGGCAAGGTCTGACGCACCCACTCCTGAAGCGGCATCGAAGTGCCCGGCGGCGACGGCTGCCGGGCACTTTCCGTCGCGCCGTCGCGGCCGCGGCACCTGCGCCGATGGCCCCGGTCGCCCCGCGTCGTATGTCCGCCCGCCCCGCCCCGGCCGGAGCCCGGACCCGCACCCGCACCCGCACCCGCACGACGCGGTCACCCTCCGACTTCTTACGAGACCCTGACGCGATGATCAGATCCCTCCGTCCCGGCAGCCTCATGGACAACTCTGGTTCCTGAACAGGACCTCGACACAAGCGTCGACTTCTTCCTGGACCTGATCCGCGCCGTGAAGTGGCGTATCACCCGGAGGAGTTCGGAGGAGAACCATGCGGCCCAACACACGTAAACGGTCGAAGACCACGAGCGGCAAGGTCATGGCCGCCGCTGCGGCTCTCACCCTCGGAGCGGGCGGGCTGGTGGTCGTCAACGTCTACGCCTCCGCCCATGAGACATCGGGCGGCAACACCGTCAAGCAGTCACAGGGCGGGGTCGGCCGGGCCGCCGCGTCGGCGGCCTCGACCATCGACTGCCCCGACGTCGGCAGCGGACTGCGGCAAGTGCCGGACCAGGCCCGTGCGGAGGTCGACAGGGAACTCGCCGCACTGGACACCCAAATCTCCGAGGCCTACCGGAGGCTGCAGAGCTCGGCTCGGGCCATACAGCAGGACAGCGGCTTCGCGAACAACGCGATCATGAATCCCCTCAAGGACAAGCGGGTCGCGACGATCGACCGGATAGCGGTCGCCATCGGCAGGCAGGGGGACAAGCCCCAGGGCCTCGGGTCACTGGCCGCCTGTACGCTGCGCGCCCCCGGCTCCCAGGACGGCACCGGAAACGGCCAGGAGCAGGGCCAGGGAGAGGGAGAGGGGCAGGAGCAGGGTGGCGGGCAGGGTCAGCCCGCCGACGGAGGTCAGGTCGCGGGCAACGGGCCCGTCGCCGCCGACTTCGTCGACATCACCTCGGTCCAGCCCAACGTGGCGCCACCCCGCCGGTCGAAGCAGGCATCCCGCGGGACCTTCACCACCCGGTGCGGAGTCAACGAGAACAAGCTGTACAACTCCGACAACGTCATCGTCGCCCCCGGTGTGGACAACGGCGCGCACCACACGCACGACTACGTCGGCAACCAGGCGAACGACGCGTTCGCCGACAACGACGACTTCGCGGGCGGCGCGACGACATGCCAGAACCAGGGTGACAGGTCCTCCTACTACTGGCCGGTCCTTCGCCTGCAGGACGGCACCGAGGAGTTCGACGCCGCGCAGCAGGGCGGCGGCGCCGAGGGCAACACGGGCAGGATCCTCACGGCATCGGAAGTGACTCTGGACTACGTGGGCAACGCCCGCAGCCGGGTCGTGGCCATGCCCAGGTTCCTGCGGATCATCACCGGTGACGCCAAGGCGTTCACCAACGGCACCGCGAACGCCAACGCGGCCTGGAGCTGCACCGGCTTCGAGGACCGCCAGCTCACGGACAAGTACCCGGTGTGTCCCGAGGGCAGCAGCCTGGTGCGGACGTCGAAGTTCCAGAGCTGCTGGGACGGCCAGAACGCCGACAGTGCCAACCACCGCACCCACGTCGCGTTCGCCGATCCGAAGTCGGGTGCCTGCCCGAGTGGCTTCAAGGCCGTTCCGCAGCTCGTGCAGCGGCTCGTGTACGACGTGGACGCTCCCAGTCTCGACGACGGCGGCCGGACCAGCCCGTTCTACGCGGTGGACGGCTTCCCGGAACAGATGCACAAGCCGGTCACGGACCACGGCGACTTCGTCAACGTCTTCGACGAGCAGCTGATGAACAAGATGGTCCAGTGCATCAACACCGGCCGCAAGTGCCAGTGAGTCCCCTGCCCTGAGCCGCGGTCCCCGCCCGCGACCACGGTCGGCGAGGCACACGGCTGAGATCGGGACACGTGTGGGCGACGGATGCACTCCATCCGCCGCCCACACGTGTCCCGGTCTCATGGCGCGTCCGTGGACCTGACGGCCCGCCGTGATCCCGGCCGGCCTCGCCCGACGGCGGCGTCCGGTCGAGGCCGTCGGACCCGAGGGCCCGGTCCCCTTCCCTGGACCTGTTCCAGGTCATCAGGCCCCGGCCACCGGCAGTGTCACTTCGAATCGGCAGCCGCCCGGGACGTTGCGCACCGCCGCCTGACCCCGGTGTGCCTCGACGATGCCCCGGACGATGGCGAGGCCGAGGCCGGCACCGGCCGGTGGGGTGCGGGCGTGCGTGCCACGCCAGCCGGTGTCGAAGACCCGCGGCAGGTCCTCCTCGGGGATACCGCCGCAGCCGTCCGTGACGGACAGGACGACACCCTCCGGGGAACGCTCGGCGGCGACCGCGACCGTACCGTCGGAGGGGGTCCGGCGGATCGCGTTGACCAGCAGATTTCCCAGTACCCGGCTCATCTCCTTGCCGTCCACCTCGACCGGTACCGGTTCGATGCGGTCGCCGACCAGCCATACCCCGTACTCGCGGGCGAGGGCGTCCGCTCCCGCGAGGGCGTCGCCGACGAGGTCGTACACGGAGATACGGGCCGGGGAGAGAGCGAGCGCCCCGGCGTGGATGCGGGAGAGCTCGAAGAGGTCGCCCACCATGTCGTTGAGGCGTTCGACCTCCGTCCGCATCTGGCGGAGGTAGCGCTGGGGGTCGGCGGCGACGCCGTCCTCCAGTGCCTCGGACATGGCACGGAGCCCGGCGAGCGGAGTGCGCAGGTCGTGCGAGATCCACGCGACGAGTTCGCGTCTCGATGTCTCCAGGGCGCGCTCGCGGTCCCGGGACTCGGCCAGCTTCGCGCTGGTCATGGCCAGCTCCCGGCTCAGCTCGGACAGCTCAGCGGTCGCCGAGCCCGCGGGCGCCGCGAAATGACCGCCCTCGCCGAAGGAGCGGGCGGCCGCGGTGATCGCCCGGCTGCCGGCGACGACCCAGCGGCCGAGCAGCAGAGCGGTGGCCAGGGAGACGACCGCCGCCATCGCGACGACCATGGTGACGACGGTCAGGTCGTGCGAGTTCAGGAACATGGCCCACGCCACGGCCAGCGTGCCCGCGAGCATGGACGCCACGGCCACCGCCGCGACCACCGTGAGGGACGCCGTCAGTGAGCGGCGCCGGATCAGCCACAGCACACCCGCGCCGAGCAGCCCGGCCACGACGGCGCCGAGAAGGGCGAAGAGGCCGATCAGCAGGAAGTCGAGCACGGTCAGACCGCCTCCTCGTGTGGTGTGACGTCGAAGCGGTAGCCCACTCCCCACACCGTCTGGATCAGCCGGGGGCGGGCCGGGTCGTCCTCCACCTTGCCCCGCAGCCGCCGTACGTGGACGGTGACGGTGGACAGGTCGCCGAAGTCCCAGCCCCACACCTCACGCATCAGCTCTTCGCGGCTGTAGGCGCGGCCCTGGTTGCGCAGGAGGAACACGAGAAGGTCGAACTCGCGGAGGGTGAGGCCGAGTTCGGTGCCGTTCTTGGTGGCGCGGCGGGCGGCCGGGTCGGCGGTGATACCCGCCGCGTGCACGGGCTGGGCGGCGGGCGCGGGCCGGGTCCGACGCAGGACCGACTCGACCCGCAGCACCAGCTCACGAGGGCTGAAGGGCTTCGTGACGTAGTCGTCGGCGCCCACTTCCAGGCCGAGGATCCGGTCGCCCTCGTCACCGCGGGCGGTGAGCATGATGACCGGCACGGGTCCGCGGGCCCGGATCCGGCGGCACACCTCCAGTCCGTCCATGCCGGGCAGCATCAGGTCCAGTACCACCAGGTCCGGCCGGTGCGCGGCGGCCCGCGCGAGCGCCGACGGCCCGTCCTCGGCCCGGTCGACCTCGTACCCGGCGCGGTCGAGATAGCCGGAGACGACCTCGGCGACGGTGGGGTCGTCGTCCACGACGAGGACGCGGGGCGCGCCCGCGTGTCCGCGAGGAGCGGAGCCGGAGCCCGGGGTTTCGTGCGGTTGCTGCATGACCGCAGCTTGTCACCCGTCGCGCCCGGGTGCGCCGACCCCTCTGCGACGTCCTTGTTTCGTAAGGACCTGAGGTCCGCGTGGTTCGCGTGGTGCGCCATCTCGCGGCAGGCCGGGCTCCCGCTGTCACCATCCCGTCAGCAGCAGATGATTGACGAGGAGGGCGAGGACCGCCTGGGCGGTGAGCCAGGCACGGGGCCGGGTCAGGAACGCGCACGCGGGGAGCAGCCACAGGGCGAACGGCAGCCAGATGCGTTCCGTCTCCGCCTTGCTCATCCCGGAGAGGTCGGCGGTGAGGAGTGCGAGCAGTGCGGCGGCCACGAGCAGGGCAAGCCGGGCGTCGGGGGTGACGGCGACCGAGCGCAGGCACCTGCGGAAGCCCTTGCGCACCGGAGCCGTGCCGGCCCGCCGCAGGCCCGCGACGGTCGCCGGGCCGATCACCAGGACCGTGCACGCGAGGTTCGCCCACACCCAGTACCCGAACGGCCGGATCCCGCCGGCCCCTTGGTGGTACCGGGTGACGAGCAGCCGGTACGCCTCCCACCAGTTGAAGCCCGCGAACGTGAACGCGGCCGGCACGACGAGGAATCCGGCGATGAGACACGGGAGCGGCCGGAGCCTTCGGGAGCCGAGCAGCAGGACGCCGCCGGCGATCACCGCGAGCAGGGTCAGCCCGTACGACAGATACGCGGTGAGGCCGAAGAGGAGCCCGGAGGCGAGGCCTGCCGACCGCGGCCGGTGTCCGGTGACCGCAACGGCGAGGAACGCGACGGCCCAGGCGGCGACCGCCGCGAAGTACCCGTCCGCGGAGGTGCCCATCCACACGGCCGCCGGGGCCAGGACCATGAAGGGCGCGGCCCGGCGGGCGAGTGCCTCTCCGCACAGTGCGCGCACGGTGACGAGGACCGCCACCGCCGCTGTGGCCCCTACGGTGACGCACCAGACGCCCGCCCACGCCCCGCCCGCCAGGCCGACCCGGTCGAGGACGGCGAAGGTGAGGGTGGCCGCGGGGGGATGCCCGGCGACGTGCGCGGGCCAGGCGTCCGGTGCGTGCATCAGGATGTGGTGGGTGAAGTCGCGCAGGGCGGCCGGGATGTCATGGAAGCGGTTGACGGGGTCGATGACCTGGAGGTACTCGTACTTGGTCGTCAGCCGCCGGGCGACGCCTCGCTGCCATCCGTCGACCAGCGCGAGCGAGAACGTCCACGCCAGGGCGGTACCCCACGCCGTGACCAGCAGGGCCCGCCAGGGCAGCCGGGCGGCGACGCGCGGCCCGTACGCGACGACGGCGACGGCGACGATGATCGCGGCGGGGGTGCCCGGGCCGGCGTGCGGCTCCCAGTAGGCGTACAGGGGTGGCCACCTGACACGAAGGGTTCCGTACCGGTGCTCCATGACGGTGCCGATCACAGCCGCCGTCGTGACGAGCAGCGCTGCGGCCAGGGCCGCGAACAGGTCGCGGAGAAGATCGCGGTTCACACCGGCACGCTAGGCCGGGGAGGGCCGGACGGGGCTGCGGAGACCTCGGACGTCAGCGTTTCGTCATGAGTCGCGGGCCCTGTCCTCGGCAACTCCCGGCCTACGGTCGGGACATGCGTGACCATCGACTCCCCACCTCCCCCGGTTTCTGGCGCAGCCCGTTGCGTGGCCCCTGGTTCACCTCCGTCCTCGGCATCGTGCTGCTCGTCGGGATCACGGTGCTGTTCCTGACGGGCCTTCTGTCGTACGCGGCCTACAACCCGGAGCTGTCGCCGGTGAACGACAAGACCCCGGACAAGGGTCTGCTCGGCTTCTACCTGTTCGCCTGGCCGACCGACCCGCCCTGGCTCTACCGACTCACCCAGGGCGTCCACGTCACTCTCGGCATCGTGCTGATCCCCGTACTGCTGGCGAAACTGTGGTCGGTCCTGCCGAAGCTGTTCACCCTGCCGCCGGTGCGGTCGCTCGCGCACGCGCTGGAGCGGATCTCGCTGCTTCTGCTGGTCGGGGGTGCGCTGTTCGTGTTCGTCACGGGTGTGCTGAACGTCCAGCTCGACTACCTCTTCCCCGGCTCCTTCTATCCGCTGCACTTCTACGGGGCCTGGGTGTTCTTCGCGGCGTTCGTGACACACGCGGTGCTGCGGGTGCCAGCCGCGCTGCGCAATCTGCGGCACCTGCGCGGAGAGGGCAGCCAGGAGGGCTGCGAGCTGGTCTCCCCGGCTCCCGACCCACCCACCGTCTCGCGCCGCGGGGCCCTCGGCCTCGTAGGCGGAGGTTCACTGCTCCTGCTCGTCACGACGGCGGGGCGGGGCTTCGACGGACCCCTGCGGGAGACAGCTGTGCTCGCTCCGCACGGCGGCCCCGAACCGGGTTCGGGGCCCGGCGGCTTCCAGATCAACAAGACGGCCGCGTCGCGTGGGATCGGCGCGGCGGAGACGAGTGACGAGGCCTGGCGGCTGGTCGTCGAGGGCAACGGACGGACGGTACGCCTGAGCCGGGCGGATCTCGCCCGACTCCCCCTGCACAGCGCCGCGTTGCCCATCGCCTGCGTGGAGGGGTGGTCGACGTCCGACCAGTCGTGGCGGGGTGTCCGTCTGCGGGACCTGGCGGCCCTCGTCGGCTACGAGCCCGGCGCAGCGCCCGACGTACTGGTGGAGTCGCTCCAGCGGCACGGGTCGTTCCGCCGGGCCGCTCTGCGCGACAACCAGGTGCGCGACCCGCGCGCCTTGCTCGCCCTGTTCGTCAACGGTGAGCCCCTGACCGCGGACCACGGCTATCCGGCGCGGATCATCGTGCCGGCCGCGCCCGGTGTCCTCAACACCAAGTGGGTGGCGCGGATGACCTTCGGAGACCTGTGATGCGACGACGTGCGACACGACGGCTTCCGGTGCGCCGGTACGTGGGGAGCCCGCTGCAACTCCTGCTCCTGGCCTGCTCGTTCGCTCTCGCCGGGTATGCGGGTGTGCGGCTGCTCGCGGACGACTGGCTCTCGGTCGTGCTGTGGTTCGTGGGCGCGGCGCTGGTGCACGACCTGGTGTTGCTGCCCCTGTACGCGGGCGCGGACCGGGCCGTCACGCGAGTGCTGGGCGTGGCCGGCCGCCGGGATTGGACGGTCTTCGTACGCGTCCCGGCGGCGCTCTCCGGTCTTCTGTTGCTGATCTGGTTTCCGTTGATCAGCGGGCAGGTGGCCGACCGCTACCGCTCTGCCACCACTGTGTCCGGCGACGGGTTCCTGTCCCGTTGGCTGCTGATCACGGCGGCGCTGTTCGGCGGCTCGGCGGTGCTGCTCCTGCTGAGGTCACTGCGGTTGCGCAGGGCGACGAAGGAGCGGCCGCCGGCCGTCCACTGACGCTCCGGGCGCCAGCCGGCACGGGTCGCGAGCCGGAGCAGAGGCGGTGTGCCGAGACGGGCCCAGGGGAAGTGCGGGCCGGCCGTGCCGTGAGTACCGGCGGCCAGGTGGACGACATGGACCGTGACCCGTTCGTCGACGTCGCCGTCCGGAACAGTCTCGACGATCAACAAGCCCTCCTGGTTGAGGAGTTGGGACATGCGTCGCAGGAGGACCGACGGATCGCCGCCGATGCCGATGTTCCCGTCGATGAGAAGGGCGGTGTCCCAGCGCCCTTCTCCGGGGAGCGGTTCGAAGACCGAGCGCCGCAGCGCCTGGCCGCCGAGTCGCACGGTGCGGGCTACGGCTGCTTCGCTGACGTCGACGCCGAGCGCGGGCCGGCCCCTGCCCGCGAGTTCCGCGACGAGCCGCCCCGGTCCGCACCCCACGTCGAGGACGGCCCCTTCGCAGTGGTCCAGAACCACCATGTCGGCCGTGTCGGCGGTGGCGCACCAGCGTTCCACCTCCAGCGGCATCAGCCAGCCGTCGGTGCGACGCAGGAAGAGCGGCCCGCGCCCGGTGGCCAGTGCCTCGGAGTACGGGTCGGCGGCCCACGGACGCGGGATGCCGACGGGCGTGAAGGGCTCGAGGCGTGCGGGGGGCGCGGGACGATCGGGGCCGGTCTCCCGAGGCGACGTGATCTCGTGTGCGGTGCTCATCGACGGGCAGCCGCCCCAAGACGCCCCAGCTCAGCGGCGAACCGGCTCTCCGGGGCCGCCAGGGCGACCGCCTCCGCGTCACGGGCGGTGTCCACGTCCCGGAGCCGCGGCAGCTCACGCACGCGCAGGCCCGCGACGACGAGCCGTTCGAACTGCACGGCGCCCGTGGTGGGCGTCGACATCGGCACGCCGCGCAGCAGCCCGGGGTCGGGGTGGGCGAGGCCCAGCGCCCAGAAGCCGCCGTCCTCGGCCGGCCCGAAGTACGCGTCGCAGCCGGCGAAGTCCACGGTGAGCAGTTCCGGGGTCACCTGTGGGGTGTCCATGCCGATGAGCAGAGCGGGTCCGTCACAGGCGTCGAAGGCGGCGGCCAGTCGCTCGTCCAGGTCTCCCGCGCTCTGCGGGACGACGTCGAAGCCGGGCGGCAGCCAGGGGCCCGGAGCGCCGTCGAGCACCAGCACACGACGACGAGCGGGAGCGGCCGCCACCGCACACAGGGTGTCCGCGAGCGCCGCCTCGGCGAGCGCCGCAGCTTCCCGGGGCGTGAACGGCGGGGTGAGGCGGGTCTTGACCCGTCCCGGCCGCGGTTCCTTGGCGATGACGAGGAGTGTGGTCACTGGGAGGTTCCTCCTGGAGGTACGGCGATCGAGCCGTTGGCGGCCCCGTCGCGGGAGACGGGTGGTTCGGCCAGGACCCGGCTCATGTCCCGTACCGCCTGCCAGGTGCCGCGCCAGGTGCCGGTGACCTTGGAGTCACCGGTGCGTGGCAGGTACGGCACGTCGTGCTCCACGACACGCCAGCCGGAGTCAGCGGCGCGGACCACCATCTGCAGCGGATAGCCACTGCGGCGGTCCGTGAGCCCGAGGCCGAGCAGTTGTTCGCGACGGCCCGCACGGAGCGGTCCGAGGTCGTGCAGACGCAGCCCCGTGCGGCGGCGCGTCATCCGTGCCAGCGCGAGGTTGCCCGCCCGGGCGTGCGCGGGCCAGGCGCCACGGCCCTGCGGGCGGCGCCGCCCGAGCACGAGGTCGGACTCACCCCGCTCCACCTCGCGGACGAAGGGCACGAGCAGGGACGGGTCGAGGGAGGCGTCGCAGTCGCAGAAGCACACGATGTCCGCGGTGGCCGCGGTCAGCCCGGCGTGGCAGGCGGCCCCGAAGCCGCGACGGCTCTCGTGCACGACGGTCGCGCCGAGGTTGTGGGCCAACTCCGGTGAGCCGTCCGTGGATCCGTTGTCCACCACCAGCGCACGCCATGGGGACGGGATGCGGTCGAGCACCCAGGGCAGGGCCTCGGCCTCGTTGAGACAGGGGAGAACCACGTCGACGGACGCCGCGGTCGTCGCCGCTTCGGATCGCGTTGCGGGAGAGGTCATCACGTGTTTCACCCTACGAAGACACAAGAGACGTAACGGACTCCGGCTTCTTACGAAACACGGACGTCGGGGCTGCGGGAGAGCCCGACCAGGGCATGCAGAGCGCTACGCGCCGCGCAGCCCGGCCGTCGCGAATTCCCGCATGCCCTCCTCGAAGCCGACCTCGGGCTTCCAGGCCAACTCGCCTCGCAGCCGCGCCGAGTCCGCCGTGATGTGGCGTACGTCCCCCAGCCGGTACTCCCCCGTCACCACGGGCTCAGGACCGCCGTACGCGGAGGCCAGCGCCTGCGCCATCTCGCCGACCGTGTGGGGCTCGCCGCTGCCGGTGTTGTACGCGACCAGGGATCCGGCCCGGGGTCCGGCCTCCAGCGCGGCCACGTTCGCCGCCGCCACATCACGTACGTGCACGAAGTCCCGTCGCTGGCCCCCGTCCTCGAAGACGCGCGGGGCCTCGCCCCGGGCGAGCGCCGACCGGAAGAACGACGCGACCCCCGCGTACGGGGTGTCGCGCGGCATGCCCGGCCCGTAGACGTTGTGGTAGCGCAACGAGATCGCGGAGCCGTCCGTGGACCGGGCCCATGCCGCCGCCAGATGCTCCTGGGCCAGCTTGGTCGTCGCGTACACGTTCCTGGGGTCGACCGGGGCGTCCTCGCCGACCAGGCCCGGCGTCAACGCCTCCTCGCACCGCGGGCACCGGGGCTCGAACCGCCCCGCGTCGAGGTCCGCCACGGTCCGGGGGCCGGGTCGCACGGCCCCGTGCCACTCGCAGGTGTAGGAGCCCTCGCCGTACACCACCATCGACCCGGCCAGCACGAGCTGCCGTACTCCCGCGTCGGCCATGGCGGCGAGCAGCACCGCCGTACCGACGTCGTTGTGCGACACGTAGTCGACCGCGTCACCGAAACCCTTTCCGAGTCCTACCATCGCCGCCTGGTGACAGACGGCGTCCACGCCCGGCAGTGCAGCGGCGACCGCCGCGGCGTCGCGCACGTCCGGACCGTCGCGCAGGTCGAAGACGACCGCCTCGTGCCCCCGCGCGGTCAGCGCCTCGACGACATGACACCCGATGAACCCGGCTCCGCCGGTGACCAGTACTCGCATGGACACGACGCTAGGACCACCAGCGCATCGTGGGGCAGCCACGCGCCCATGACGTCACAGGCCCGTAAGACCTCGGCGACCCTCGGACCTCACCCCCGCGGACCTGCGCGAGTGGGCGTCGCCACCGTCCGTACGACGTCTGCGACAAGGCACGGCGAGCGGCTGACGCACCGACCGGAACGGCGCCGGCGGCCGTCGCTCCCGTTTGCGGCCCGGAGGGTCCCCGCGGGAGGGTTCGGGGGTGACCACCCTGCTGATCGTGCATCACACGCCCTCGCCCAACTGCCAGGCGATGTTCGAAGCCGTCGTCTCCGGCGCGAACGACCCGGAGATCGAGGGCGTACGTGTCGTCCGCCGAGCGGCGCTGGCCGCCACGGCCGCCGACGTGCTGGCCGCCGACGGATACCTCCTCGGCACTCCGGCCAACCTGGGCTACATGTCCGGCGCCCTGAAGCACTTCTTCGACCAGGTCTACTACCCCTGCCTGGACGCGACGCGAGGCCGGCCCTTCGGCTTCTACGTCCACGGGGGCAACGACGTCACCGGAGCGGTGCGGGGCATCGAGTCGATCACCAAGGGCCTGGGCTGGCAGCGTTCCGCCGACGCCGTGACCGTGACGGGCGAGCCGAACAAGGCGGACATCGAGGCGTGTCGGGAGCTGGGGGCAACCCTCGCCGCGGGGCTGATGAGCTGACGGACCGCCCGGGAGGGCTGGGCAGGCGGGTCGCACAGAAGGGCCGGTGAAGGCGCTGAGCACGTCCGCGGCAGCCCCGGCAGCCCCGGCAGCGACCGGACCCGGCAAGGTGGACCCCGCGCCACGCACCGGGCGGCTGCGCCGCTCCGGCGCGGACCCGGATCGAACCTGATGTCTGCGAGAGGCGGTGGGTGGACATGTCCGCCGACTGGGAATGGGACGAGACGCTGTTCGCGGGCACGGCGGCCCACTACCGGCGCGGAAGGCTGCCGTACGCCCCAGCGCTGGCGGACGTGCTGGCCGAGGTCCTGGGGCTCGACGGACGAGGAAGCCTCATCGACGTGGGATGCGGGCCGGGCACCCTCGCACTGACCCTGGCGCACCTGTTCGGCGAGATCGTCGGTGTGGACCCGGACCGCGGGATGATCGCCGAAGCGTCCCGCGAAGCCGCCGGGCGTGCCCTGACCGGGAAGGCGCGGTGGGTGCGGGCCCGGGCGGAGGATCTGCCCGCCGGTCTCGGCACGTTCACCGTCGCGACCTTCGGCCAGTCGTTCCACTGGATGGACCGCGAGCCGGTGGCCGCGACCGTCCGGGACATGCTCCGGCCCGGCGGGGCGCTCGTGCACATCTCCGACCTCAAGTCGGAGACGAGGTCGGTCGACGGGCTTCCGTATCCGGCGGTGCCCGGCGCGGACGTGGAGGAGTTGGTCAGGCGCTACCTGGGGCCTGTCCGGCGGGCCGGCCGGGGGGTGCTGCCGCGGGGAACACCCGGTGGTGAGGCTTCGGTGTTCGCCCGGGCGGGATTCGCCGGCCGCGAGCGTCATGTCGTCCCCGGCGGGCAGGCGCTGGAACGCACGAGTGACGACGTCGTCGCGGGGGTGTTCTCCATGTCGTTCTCGGCTCCGCACCTGTTCGGCCCGCGCCGCGACGCCTTCGAGGCAGACCTGCGCCGGGTGCTGCGGGAGGCGTCCCCCTCGGGTCTGTTCTCCGAACGGCTGCCGAGCACCGAGGTGTTCGTCTGGCGGAAGGGTCCTGCCGGGCCGGCGTCTCCACCGGCCTCGTGAGCCCGCCAGGAGGGCATCCCACGGTCGGGCGAGGAAGCAAGGGCTCCGCGCCACCCTCGTTCATGCTGATGGACACCAATCACGTACACGTCTATTGACGCCCCACGCCGCAAGCCTCTAACTTCCGGGAAAGCGCTTTCTCCCTTGCGAGGCAGTGTCCCCACCATGCGGCCGGTTCATGTACTCGAACCCGCACTTTGCCACATTCGAGATCCCGGAACCACGGGCCGGCACCACCTCACCGGCAGCTCGGGCGCACTGAACGTCCCACCGCACAGTTCCTCGGCACTCGTTCACCGCACTCCGGTCGGACGAGCCAAGCAACCTGGAGACGAACGATGCAACCGAGACCAGTGACAGCGTCCCTCGCCCTCGTGGCCGGCACACTCGTCGCACTCTCCGGCACGACGGCTCACGCCGCGACCACCCGGTACGAGGCCGAGACCTCCCCGGCGATCTGCACGGGCACCATCGACTCCGACTGGGCCGGCCACACCGGCAGCGGGTTCTGCAACGGCACCAACGCGACCGGCGCCCACGCGCAGTTCACCGTGACCGCAGCCGCGTCAGGAACGGCGACGCTCAAGGTCCGGTTCGCCAACGGAACCACCGCCGCGCGGCCCGCGAACCTCACGGTGAACGGCTCGGCGGCCACCTCGGTCTCGTTCGAGGGCACCGGCGCCTGGGGGACATGGGCGACGAAGACGCTCACCGTGCCGGTGACGGCGGGCAGCAACACCATCCGCTTCAGCCCCACCAACGCGGGTGGCCTGCCCAACATCGACCACCTCGACGTCGAGACGGGCGACACGACCCCGCCACCGTCGAGCAGCGCGCTGTACGTGGCACCGGGCGGCATCGACAGCGCGGCCGGAACCCAGGCGGCACCGACGACACTCACCTCGGCGATCACCCGCATCACACCCGGCGGGACGATCTACCTGCGCGGCGGGACCTACCGGCCCTCGCAGACCATCACCATCCCGGCGGGCAACAACGGCACCGCGAGCGCCCGGACGAAACTCTCCGCCTACCCGGGTGAGACCCCGGTGCTGAACTTCTCGGCCCAGAGCGAGGACACGGCGAACCGCGGGCTGGCCGTCAACGGATCGTACTGGCACGTCCTTGGCATCGTCGTCGAGCGGGCCGGCGACAACGGCATCTTCGTCGGCGGCAGCAACAACGTCTTCGAGCGCACGGTGACCCGGTACAACCGGGACACCGGTCTGCAGCTCTCGCGCATGCTGTCCAGTACCCCGAAGGAACAGTGGCCGTCCAACAACCTCGTCCTCGGCGCGGAGTCGCACGACAACGCCGACTCGGACGGCGAGGACGCCGACGGATTCGCCGCGAAGCTCACCTCCGGCCCCGGCAACGTCTTCCGTTACGCGGTGGCCCACAACAACATCGACGACGGCTGGGACCTCTACACCAAGTCGGACACGGGAGCCATCGGCCCGGTGACCATCGAGGACTCCCTCGCCCTCGACAACGGCACCCTCAGCAACGGCGGCCAGGCCGGCAACGGCGACCGCAACGGCTACAAGCTCGGCGGCGAGGACATCGGGGTCAACCACGTCATCCGGCGCAACATCGCCTACAACAACGGCAAGCACGGGTTCACCTACAACAGGAACCTCGGCAGCATGACGGTGTCGGACAACGTCAGCATCGACAACGAGGAGCGCAACTACTCGTTCGACGCGGGCAGTTCGGTGTTCCGCGGCAACACGTCGTGCCGCTCAGGCAGCGGGACGAACGACAGGATCGTGGGCAACACCGACAGCTCGAACCAGTTCTGGTCCGGCACGAACGGCTCCCGGTGCTCCTCGTACGGCGGCGCCCTCAGGTGGTCCTTCGCCGCGGACGGCCGCCTCGTGGTGACCTTCGGCGGCAACCAGGTCACGCCGTAACCGACCCCACCGCCGACCGGGGGTGCCGGAGACGGAAATGCCCCGGCCGGCCCGTCCGACGCATCCGGACGGGCCGGCCGGGGCGCCACCTGCAACGGGCCCGTGCGTTCCCGGCTGTCCTCGTCACGCTTCGAGGGCGCCGGTGTACGGCAGCCTCACCATGTAGATGTCGACCGGGTCCTGGGCCTCCACGGTGAACCCGTGGCGCTCGTACAGCCGCCGGGCGGCGCTGCCCTGCAGGACGTTCAGGCGGACGAGCACGCCGTCGGCGTCAGCGCCAGCCAGCAGCGTTCGCAGCACCGCGGATCCGAGCCCTCGGCCCTGCACACCCGGCGTGAGGTAGAAGTGTTCCAGCCATCGCGCGTCCTCGGCCGGCCGCATCGCGACACAGCCCGCGAAGGCGCCTCCAACCAGAACGACCGACGTGTGCCGGGCGGAGAAGGAGTCCCGCAGCCGCTGCCTGACCCGGTACTCGTCGAACCGGCCCAGCCGCTCAAGGTCAGGGCGCATGACCGTCGCACGCAACTCCACGATCGCCTCCACGTCCGCCGGCTCGGCGGGACGCATGGCCCATTGCAGAAGCTGGTCCGGCGCGGCGCCGGGCACCACCCGGCCCGCCTGTGTCTCGTCCACCTCTGTGCTCGCGTCCATGGCTGGATTGTGTCATTGGGCCGCTGTGACGACATGCGTCGCAGGATCGATCACTGTGCCCCGCTCACGACGTGAGGCTCGCCTGCACCGCGGGTCCGTACCGTTCGACGATGAGGTCGAGCGGTGTCGCACGCAGTTCTTCACCGCGCGCGATGCCGAACATCACTCCGAGACCGAGCAGCATGCTCACGGCGAGCTCGGCGCGCAGGGCGGCGTCGGGGCCGTCGAGGCGCCGGACGAGCCGGTCGACCACCTGGGTACGGAAGTTGGCGCGGAGCGTGTCTCCCTGGCCGCCGTGGAGAGGGGCGAACACGATGCGCAGCAGCGGGTCCGCGCCCTGTTCGGTCTGGCTGACGAGTACGTGGCGGACCATGTGGCTCCCGAGGTCCGCCAGTGGTGCGTCCAGCAGGGCGGCCGCGTCCTGCGCGAAGGACATCACGTGTGCGAAGAGGGTCTCCTTGTTGCCGAAGTACTTCATGATCAGGGGCGGGCTGACACCTGCGCGTTCGGCCACGGCCTTGAGCGTGATGTCCCCGTGGGCATGACGCGCGAGGAGGTGGCGGGCCGCACGCAGGATCGCCGTCTTGGTGGCCTCGGCGTCCCGGCGCCCCGGGCCGCCGTCCGTCGCCTTCTCGGGCGCGGCCCCGGAATCCTGAGCCACACCCGTCCGGTCCGGCACGGTGTCGGCGGACTTCGTTGACCTCATGACTCTCCTGCTCCCTCCAGCAACGTGTCCGCGGCCCGTCCGCGGCGCCGCCGCGACGGCCGGCCGGGCTTGTGCGGCTCACTCCTGCCCGGTATCGCCAGGGCCATCGCGCACCCGGCCAGCGCGACCGCCCCGGCCAGGGCGAAGGCCAGCTGATAACCGCGCAGGCTGGGCAGGGACACTCCGCCGACCGGACCGGTGTGGTGCACCAGTATGGCGGCCACGGCGGCACTGCACACGGCCTGGCCGATGGTCCGCATCAGTACGTTGACGCCGCTGGCGGAGCCGGTCTGTTCGGCCGGTACGGCTCCCAGGATCAGGGTGGGGAGAGCGGAGTACGCCAGAGCCGTGCCGGCCGACACGATGGCTCCGCCCAGAATGATCACCCACAGGTGGCGGCTGTCCACGATCCGTGTCCCGTACCCGAAGACGATCACGACGGCCCCCAGCGCGAGCGTCACGCGTGGGCCGCGTGCCGTCGAGATGCGGGCGGAGACCGGTGACAGGAACAGCATGATCACGCCGCTGGGCAGCAGGCACAGTCCCGCTCCGACGATCGACAGGCCGAGGCCGTATCCCGTGTCTGTGGGGGCCTGTACCAGCTGGGCCGTGACCAGGGAGTTGGCGTAGAAGGCGAACCCGACGAGCAGGGCGGTCAGGTGGGGCAGTGCCACCTGAGGAAGAGCGGCCAGCCTGAGGTCGACCAACGGCCGTGCGGCCCGCAGCTGTTGCCCGCACCACAGGGTCAGGGCGAGCACGAAGCCCGCGAACAGGGCGACGACCGGCACGCTGGTCCAGCCCCACTCACCGCCCTGCGAGACCGCCAGGAGCAGACAGACGAGCACCGTGGCCAGGCCGAGCGCTCCGAGGGTGTCGAACCGGCCCGGGTGCCGCAGGGCCGACTCGTCCACCGCCCACCAGGCGAGCGCCAGACCCGCCGCTCCCAGCGCGGCGGACACCCAGAACATGGTGTGCCAGTCCGCGTACTGGACGATGAGCGCGGCGAGCGGCAGTCCGAGGGCCGCGCCGATGCCGACCGTGGAACTCATCAGGGCCACGGCCGAGGCGGTGCGCTCGGGCGGCAGTACGTCACGGAGGATGCTGATGGACAGGGGCACCACGGCCGCGGCTGCGCCCTGCAGTGCACGTGCCGCGATCAGCACCCGGATGTCCGAGGTCAGCGCGCACATCACCGAGCCGGCCGTCATCAGGGCGAGGGCGAGGAGCAGGACGCGCTTCTTGCCGTACATGTCACCGGCGCGGCCCAGTACCGGGGTCAGCACCGCGCCCGCCAGGAGCGTCGCGGTGACGGTCCACGACACCGCTGCGGCGGACGAGCCGGTCAGTCGCGGCAGGCCGGGGAGCAGCGGCACGACGGCGGTCTGCATCACGGCCATCAGGATTCCGCCGTACGCGAGGACCGGGACCGTCAGGCGGGCGCGCCGTCCTCTCCTGGGGGCGGACGCGACGGCAGTGGAGGGCGCCACGGGCAGCGGATCCTGCATGGGCACTTCCCTGGGCATGAGACATGGCATGGTGAATAGCCATTCACCATAGTAGATGAATGGCTATTCACCAGCTGTCTTAGATCACGGGTGAATTTTAATTCACCCGGGCTTCCGGCGGGCGGTGCGGGCTCCCCGCGAAGGCGCGCCCATTCTCCGGGTTCTCCGGACCACCGGCCGGCCCGTCGGCGTCGCCCCCGTTCCGCGCCGGGCTCACCGGGAGGACACGGCCCGCGCTACGAGGCGCTCGGGGCGGGGCTCGCCGTGCGCAGGGCATCCAGGTCCTGGATGGTCCCCCCGACCTTCGCCCGCAGGGGCTCCAGCATCTTGGGCTTCGCACTGATGGCCCACTGCGGGCCGACGAGGTACTTGCCTCCATAGATGGCGGCGCTGTCGAGCCAGGTCAGCTTGTACTTCTCCGCGGGGAAGGTCGTGATGAGGTAGTCGCCCGCGGCGGTGCGGCAGACGCCTTCCCGCAGTTCCTCCGCGTCGGTTCGGATCTTGACCTTGCAGCCGGTGAGGGTGGCGATCACCTCGACCTTCGCGGGGGCCACGACACCCGCCGAGGGGGCGGACCTCGCGGACGTCTTCGTCTGCTTGCTCTCGGCGGCACCGCCCCCGTCCCCGCTGCAGGCCGTGGCCA
This sequence comes from Streptomyces sp. BV286, assembly GCF_019090165.1. Taxonomy (GTDB): domain Bacteria; phylum Actinomycetota; class Actinomycetes; order Streptomycetales; family Streptomycetaceae; genus Streptomyces. The sequence continues at coordinate 323,002 of NZ_JAHRIB010000141.1, read as the reverse complement.
GAGGCAGTAGCGCCAGGGTGCCGACGAGGGCCGCGCCGCGCACCGGGCGGGCGACGAGAGTGCGGACGGTACGTCCTCGTGGTGGCTGCTGTGGCACGTGCCTCTCCGTATCCGGGCTGGTCCTGCGCGAGCGGGCATGACATCGACAGGGGGTACGGACAAGGGGGGTGGGCCGTTCACCGCGTGTGCCACCGAGGAGTCCCGCGGGGCCGCCCGACCGGGCCGCCCTCCGTCCGGCCGGACCGGCGCGCGGGCGGCTCGCAAGGGTGGTCCACTGGCCGGAAGACTCGGCACCTCTTCGCAAGGGAACTCAGTATGGCGATCGTCGTGGTTCTCGACATGCCCGGGATGACCCAGGCCAAGTACGAGCAGAGCGCGGAAAAGGTGGCCGGCCGGCCCGGCCCGGTCAAGAGCCCCGCCGACTGGCCGGTGGCCGGACTCATCTCGCACACGGCCGCCCCCACCGAGACCGGCTGGCTGGTCGTGGACGTCTGGGAGTCCGAGGAGGCGTTCCAGCAGTTCGGGGAGACGCTCGTCCCCATCCTCCAGGAACTGGGCCTCTCGGACGTACAACCGCGGACCTACCCGGTGTTCAACGTGGTCACCCGCTAGCACCGGTCCGCGCGCCCGCCCGACCCAGGCCCCGGGGCGGGCGGGCGCGTGGACGGGTCAGAGCGCCGCGGGCGCCGCCGTGACCCCCATGACCAGTGAGTAGAGCGTGTCGTTCGCGGTGATGAAGAGGCGGTTGCGCCTCGGGCCGCCGAAGCGGATGTTGGAGACCGTGTTGGGCACCAGGAGGCGGCCGAGGAGAGTGCCGTCAGGGGCGTAGCAGTGCACTCCGTCGTCCATGGCCGCGGCCCAGAGATGGCCCTGGTCGTCGAAGCGGAGGTTGTCGAAGTGGCCGCCCTCCACCCCTTTGATCTCGGCGAACACCCGGCCCTCGGAGAGGGTGCCGTTCGCGCGCACCTGGAATGCGCGGATCTGGCCGGCCCTGGTGTCGGAGACGTAGAGCTCGCTCTCGTCGTGTGAGAAGACCAGCCCGTTGGGAGCGCCGAAGCCGTCGGCCGCGAGGCATACCTCGCCGGTGCCGGGGTCGATCCGGTAGACGTTGTTGGCGCCGATCTCGCTCTCGCCGCGCACGCCTTCGTAGTCGCTGGTGATCCCGAAGTCCGGGTCCGAGAACCAGATCGAGCCGTCGGACTTCACCGCCGCGTCGTTCGGGCTGTTGAGGCGCTTGCCCCGGTAGCGGTCGGCGAGCACGGTGACCGAGCCGTCGTGTTCGGTGCGGGTGACCCGGCGGTTGCCCTGCTCACTGGTGATCAGACGGCCTTCGCGGTCGAGGGTGTTGCCGTTGGAGTGCCCCGCGGGCGAGCGGAAGACGCTCACGGCACCGCTCACCTCGTCCCAGCGCAGCATGCGGTCGTTCGGGATGTCGCTCCAGATCAGCTGGCGCCAGGCCGGTATGTACAGCGGCCCCTCCGCCCAGCGCGAGCCCACGTGGAGCGTCTCCAGCTGCAGATCACCCGCGGTGCACTTCTCCGTACGGAACCTGTCGTCGAGTACTTCGTACAGCGCGGGGCGACCGGTGGCCATGTCCGCTCTCCTTGCAGTCGATTCCAAGGCTCGGATCCTGAACAGCATCCTGTAACGAGCGAGTATTGCAGGATGCCGTATGGTCTACGCAAGGAACTCATGGGACTGGTTTGGTGGAGAGCGTCATGGATGCTGTGGACCGGAAGTTGCTGAACCTCCTTCAGGAGGACGCCTCGCAGGCGTACGCCGCCCTGGGCAAGGAGGTCGGGCTCTCCGCCGGCGCGGCCCATGAGCGGGTGCGCAAGCTGCGCGAGTCGAGGGTGATCCGGCGCACGACCGTCGAGGTGGACCCCGGCGCGGTCGGCAGCGGGGTGCTGGCCTTCGTCATGGTCGACTCGTCGGCGTGGATGGGTGACTCCGGCGAGCGTTTCGCGGCGATCCCCGAGCTGCAGGAGGCCCACATCATCGCGGGCAGCGCTTCGGTCCTGGTCAAGGTCCGGACAGGAACGACCGAGCAACTGCAGGACGTACTGCGCCGCCTGTACGAGATCGAGGGTGTGAGCGGCACCCGCGCGACGGTGGTGCTGGAGACGTTCTTCGAAAGGCCGGTGCCGACAGGAGCCTGACGGCCGGGGGCACCTCGGCCGCGGGACCGGCGGCGGGCTGTTGCCCGCCCGTGCACGATCACCCGCTCACAGCCAACAACAAAGGCAAGGGAGATAAATCATTCCCTTGCCACTCTTAACTTATAGCGCACCGGGGGGCTTGCCACAAGGCCCGGGTCGTACCGCAGAATCACTGGCCGTAAGCCGGAGCCTGAGAAACAGGAGATTCGCGGAGTGCATGATTTGTTGTCGGATGACGGGCCGTGCGGTGGCGTCGAGCCGGTGGCACGGACCCGACCGCAGGCCGGAGTTGACGGCATGAACTCTCTGACCACCAGCGCGTTCGACCTCCCCGGCCACCTTTTCCCCAAGGCCGACCCGGCACTGATCGCCGGCGACGACGCGCACTTCGCGGCCATGGCGGAGAGCCTCGAACAAACCATCGCCGAACTGTCCGGCCGCCTCGACGCCGAACTCAAGGCGCCCGGCGGCACGGGCCGGGCCGCGATGGAAAGGGATGCGGAGATCCACCGCCTGACCGGTCGTCTGCGCGCCCTGCGCCGCTTCGGCCTGGACCTGTGCCTCGGACACATCGTCGGCGCGGACGACCCCGAGCCCTTGTACATAGGGCGACTCGGCCTCACCGACAGCACCGGGCGCCGGCTGCTGATCGACTGGCGCTCCCCCGCGGCCGAGCCGTTCTTCGGAGCCACCCACGCCGACCCGATGGGCCTGGCCAGCCGCCGCAGGTACCGCTGGACCCGCGGCCGCATCAGTGACTACTGGGACGAGGTGTTCACCCAGGACGGGATTGTCGGCCACGCCGCGCTCGACGACCAGTCCGCCTTCATCGCCAGCCTCGGCAGCAACCGGTCGGCCCGGATGCGCGACGTGCTCGGCACCATCCAGGCCGACCAGGACGCCATCATCCGCGCGGGATCCCGCGGCGCTCTCGTCGTCGACGGCGGACCGGGCACGGGCAAGACCGTGGTGGCCCTGCACCGTTCCGCCTATCTCCTCCACTCCGACCCCCGTCTCGGTCACCGCCGGGGCGGAGTGCTGTTCGTCGGTCCGCACCAGCCCTACCTGGCCTACGTCGCCGACGTCCTGCCCAGCCTCGGTGAGGAGGGCGTGCAGACCTGCACCCTGCGGGACCTCGTCGCCGAAGGGAACGCGGCAGCGACCGAGCCCGACCCGGACGTGGCCCTGCTGAAGTCCTCCGCGGACATGGTGAAGGCGATCGAGACGGCTGTCAGGTTCTACGAGGCGCCCCCCACCGAGGGGATGACGGTCACGACTCCCTGGTCCGACATCTGGTTGAGCGCGGACGACTGGGCCGAGGCGTTCCGCGCACCGGGACCGGGCGCCCCGCACAACGAAGCGCGCGACCAGGTCTGGGAGGAGCTGGTCACGATCCTCATGGACAAGTTCGACGGTGACGTCTCGCCCGACCTGTTCCGCAAGTCGCTGCTGCACGACAGGGAGCTGACCGGGGCCCTCCACAGCGCGTGGCCTCTGCTCGAAGCGACCGACCTCGTCGGGGACCTGTGGTCGGTGCCCGCCTACCTGCGGATGTGTGCTCCCTGGCTCGGCCCCGACGAGATCCGGAGCCTCCAGCGCGCGGACACGCAGGCCTGGACGGTGTCCGATCTGCCGCTCCTGGACGCGGCACGACAGCGGCTCGGCGATCCGGAGGCGTCCCGCCGCAGGCGTCGGCACGAGGCGACCCTCGCCGCCCAGCGCGAGCGCATGACGCAGGTCGTCGACAACCTGATCGTGGCCGCCGCCGACTCAGGCGCCGACGGTGACGACGGCGAGGGGCTGGTGACGATGCTGCGCGGCAAGGACGCCCGGGTCAGCCTGGTCGACGAGTCCGAACTGGCCCCCGACGAGCGGGATCTGCTCGCCGGCCCGTTCGCGCACATCGTCGTGGACGAGGCACAGGAACTGACCGACGCCGAGTGGCAGATGCTGCTGCTGCGCTGCCCGTCCCGGAGTTTCACCATTGTCGGGGACCGCGCCCAGGCCAGGCACGGGTTCACGGAGTCGTGGCGGGAACGGCTCGAGCGGGTCGGGCTCGACCGGGTCGACGTGACCTCCCTGACCATCAACTACCGGACGCCGGAAGAGGTCATGGCGGAGGCCGAGCCGGTCATCCGGGCCGCCCTCCCGGACGCCAACGTGCCGACCTCCATCCGCAGCAGCGACATTCCCGTCGTACACGGATCCGTCGCGGATCTGGACTCGGTTCTCGACAGCTGGCTCGGTTCGCATGCCGACGGGATCGCCTGCGTCATCGGCGATCCCACGTTCCAGGACACACCCCGCGTGCGGTCACTGACCCCGGAGCTGTCGAAGGGGCTGGAGTTCGACCTGGTCGTCCTCATCGATCCGCAGGCGTTCGGCACGGGGATCGAGGGAGCGGTCGACCGCTATGTCGCGATGACCCGGGCGACCCGACAGCTCGTCGTCCTCACGAGCGGGTGGACACAATGAGAACGTTCGCTCCCGACCGCGCCAGGAGTCATCCATGTCCGTCCGCCGAGTCATGCCCGACATCCGATCAGAGGCGATGGAGGAGAGCCGCGACTTCTACGGGCTCCTGGGGTTCGAGGAGGTCATGAACCTCGGCTGGGTCATGACGCTGGCCTCTCCTTCCAACCCCACGGCGCAAGTCACCTTCATGACCCACGACAGGTCCGCGCCGGTCGTGCCCGACATGAGTGTCGAGGTGGACGACGTGGACGCGGCCTACGCGGCGGTGCGGGAGAGCGGCGCGGAGATCGTGCACCCCCTGCAGGACGAGGAGTGGGGGGTGCGCCGCTTCTTCGTCCGTGACCCCAACGGCAGGGTGGTCAACGTACTGAGTCACCGATGACCGGCCGACCCCGGCCGGTGAGGACCTGCTCGATGCGCTGATCACCCGGCCGTCGGCGCCCGCCCGCCCGTGTCCGGCTGAACAGGGGCTCTGCGGCCGGGCGTTCGAGGCGGGGCGACACCATGACCCCACCGGTCACCGGGTGACGGCGGCCCCGGACCCGGCCGGAGCCGCCCGGCGTCGATCGGGGATCAGCCGCGACGGTTGCCCTGCTCGCCCGGCAGCAGGCTCCGCAGGGCGTTGAGCTGATGGGAGTGCTCGACCGCCGACGTCTCGTCCAGGGCGGTCAGGGCGAGCACCAGCACATCGACCATGACCAGAGCGGTCAGGGACTCGTTCGTGATCCCGGTCGGGGTGTCGGGCGCGATCAGCACGGCGTCGACGCGGTCCTCGAAGGCCTCCCGCAGCTCGTCGGTGATGAAGACGACCTTGGCGCCGACCGCGCGGGCGCGCTCCACCAGGACCGTGAGCTCGGGCAGCGGCCGCCCGGGCTGGAAGATCACGACGGTGTCCCCCCGCCCCAGAGCGAGGAGCGCGTCGGCGAGCGCGAAGCCGGTCTCGCCCGCGAAGCGCGCACGGCGGCCGATACGGCCGAGCGCCCGCGCCAGGTGACGGGCTCCGAGCTCGCACGCGGCGGCCCCGTAGCAGAACACCTCACGGGCCTCAGCGAGCGCGGCGACCGCCCGTTCGAGCGCTTCGGTCCCCGTCAGACGCCGGCACTGGTCGATGCGCTCCTGGGTCTCGTCGAAGATGTCCCTGCGGATGTTCTCCAGGTCCCTGCCGACGTGGGCGATGCGCTGCGCCAGCCGGACGTCGGGAGCGGTGGTCGCCGTGAAATCGGCCGCGAGTTCCCGCTTGAGGGCCGGCAGACCCGCGTAGCCCAGGCGCTGGAGCGCCCGTACGACGGTCGCGTTACTGGTGCCGCTGGCCGTCCCCAGCTGCTGTGCGCTGGCGAACATCAGCTGTTCCGCAGGGGCACTGACCAGGTACTGGGCGACCGTCTGCTCGGAGGCCGACAGGTCGTCCCACTGATCGCGGACGGCGGCCCGCAGGCGGGTGAGTCCTCCGGGGGCGGCACTGCCCGTTTTTGAAATCGTCATTACAGCTATTGACTCCTACGTCACCGACGTTACTCTCTGAGCATCGCGTTCCAGGAAGGCGAACTTTCGGAACGAATGTTACGGCACATGTGTCTCCGAGGGAGTCCCTTCATGAATCACAGCCTTCCGGTCATCGAGATCTCCGGGACGCCGTCCCAGAGGGGCCGGCAGTACGGGGAGGCCGTGGCCGGGCAACTCGAAGCCGCCCTCGGCTACTACGCGGAAGCCATCGGCACCTCCTCGGGTCTCACCTGGCCTCAGGTCACCGCCCGCGCGGCCCGCTGGCTCGGACCCGTCCAGGACTACGCGCCCCACCTGGTGGAGGAGATGCAGGGCATCGCCGACGGCGCGGGCGTCGACCTGCTCGACGTACTGGCGCTCAACGCGCGCGGCGAGGTGATCTACGACGACTCCTTCAGCGGGATGCGCGAGGAGGAGCCCGCCGAGGGCTGCACCTCGTTCGCCGCCTACGGGGCGGCCAGCGGCGACGGCCACGTCTGGGCGGGCCAGAACTGGGACTGGCGAGCCGGCGTCGAGAACACCGTCGTCATGCTCCGTGTCGTCCAGCCGCCCCGGCCCACCCTGCTGATGCAGGTGGAGGCCGGACAGATAGGCCGGCAAGGAGCGAACTCGGCGGGTATCGCTCTCAACGCCAACGGCCTCGGCGGCCGTTTCGACGAGACCGTCGGTCTGCCCCAGACCGTGATCCGGCGCAGCGTTCTGGACCAGGCGAGCATCACCGACGCCCTGAACGTGCTGTGCCGCACCCGAGCCCACATCGCCAGCAACGCTCTTCTCACCTGCCGGGAGGGCTTCGCCGTCGACCTGGAGACCACACCGGCCGGCCACGGCTGGTTGTACCCGACGGACGGCCTGCTCGTGCACGGAAACCACTACCAGGCGGGTGTCCCGGCGGCTCTGGCCGCCGGATACCGGCCCCTGTCCCCCGACTCCCTCGTCCGCGTGCCCCGCGCCGAGGAAGGCCTGCGCCGGCTGCGCGAGGCCACCGGCCCGGACGAGACCCGAAAGCTGGTCAAGCAGGCCATGTCGGACCACTTCGGCTTCCCCGAGTCGCTGTGCACCCATTCCGATGCGCGCGAGCCGCAGGTCAAGCACTGGAAGACGCTCGTGTCCTCCTGTGTGGACCTGACCTCCGGCGACTACCACGTCACGGCGGGCACTCCGTGCGACCGCGACTACCAGCACCTTCCCTGGAACCTCTACGACGGTCCCCACGCCCCGAACTGAAGGACTCCCCCCACCACACCCCTTTCCCGCTCTTCCTGTCCAGGAGCACTGTCATGAAGCTCAAGTCCTGTATCGCGGCTGCCTCCCTCGCCGGCACGATGACGTTCACCGCCGCGTGCAGCGGCGCCGACACCGGGTCCCCCACCGGAAACGGTGCCGCCGTCGACGCCTCCAAGCTCAAGCTCACCCCGACCACCGCCAAGGCCACCGGTGCCGTCGCCTCCGTGAACTGGCTGCTGGCGGACGAGCCGGAGTCCCTCGACCTCGACACCCAGGGCGGCACCGCGGGCCGCACCGTCCTCAGCAACGTGTGCGAGCGCCTCTACCAGCTCCAGCCGGACATGTCGGTGCGGCCCTCCCTCGTCGCGAAGGAGAGCAGACCGGACGCGAAGACCCTCGTGCTGACCCTGCGGGAGGGCGTCACCTTCCACGACGGTTCGCCGATGACCGCCGACGACGTCCTGTTCAGCCTGCGCCGCCACGCCGAGCCGGAGATGGAGCAGTCCGACGAGTTCGGCAACGTCGACAAGATGGCCAAGACCGCCGACCGTGAGATCACCGTTACGTTCAAGCAGCCCGACGCCCTGTTCACCAAGGCCCTCGCGGGCGACGCCGGCCTCGTCTACAACGCCGAACAGGTGGAGAAGGCGGGCGACGACTTCGGCACCCCCGGCCAGGGCGACGCCTGCTCGGGCCCGTACGAACTGAGCGGCTGGAAGTCCGGTGACTCCATCACCCTGACCGCCTCCGACAGCTACTGGGGCCAGAAACCGCTCACCCGGAAGGTCGTCTTCCACTGGGCCGACGACAGCGCGATGGTCAACGCGCTGACGACCGGTGCGGCCGACGGCGCCTACGCCGACACCCCCGGCGGGGCCGCCGCCCTGCGCGGCAAGGCAGGCCTGGAGCAGCACTACGGGCCGAGCACCGCCACCCTGGCCCTCATGCCCACCGAGCGCGGCGGGCTCGCCGACCCCGGCATCCGCCGGGCCCTCTCCCTGGCACTGGACCGCGCCGGCATAGCCAAGTCCGGCTACGGCGGACTCGCCGAGCCATGGGCCACCCCTGTCGGCTCCGGATCGTGGGGTTACGAGAAGGCGACCTTCGCCGCCGCCCAGAAGAAGCTCACCGAAGCCCCCGCGACACCGGACGAGAAGGACATCGCCACGGCCAAGGAGCTCGTGAAGAAGGCCGGGGCCGCCCCCGACGGGCCCATCGTGATCGGCACCGACAGCACCCAGGGCCGCCTCGTCATCGCCAACGCCGTACGTGCCGCCCTCGCGAAGATCGGCCTCGAGGGACAGATCAAGACCCTCCCGTCCTCCGCCTACCAGGAGGCCTACGGCGACAAGGGGGCCCGCGCCGACTTCGACGTCCTGGTCGCCGACTGGTACATCTCCAAGAGCGACCCCATCGGCTTCTACGACAACGCCCTGTCCGACAGCTCCAACAACTGGGTCGGGTTCAAGAGCGCCGGCTACGACACCAAGGTCGAGGAAGCGCTGCGCACCATCGACGACAGGAAGCGCGCCGCCCTCGTCGTGGACATCCAGCGGCAGTTCGCCGACGCGGCCGTGTGGATCCCCGTCGCCCAGACGCCCACCGTCCTCACCCTGAGCAGCAAGCTGACCGGCCCGCCCGCCTCGATGGCGTACCTCTACTCCCCCTGGGCCGCAGAGCTCGGCGCCAAGAAGGGCTGAACCACATGATCGTCGCCATCGGCCGGCGGCTCTCGGGACTGCTGGCGACCCTGCTGGCCGCATCGTTCGTGATCTTCGCCGCCGTCTACGCGGCTCCCGGCGACCCCGCTGTCTTCCTGGCGGGGGGCCGCGACAAACTCACCCCCGAACGGCTGGCCGGAGTCCGCGCCCAGTACCACCTGGACGAGCCCCTGGTCAGCCAGTACGGCCGCTGGCTGTGGGACTGTCTCCACCTCGATCTCGGCCGCTCGTTCCAGTACAGCGACCAGGTCTTTGACCTGCTGGTGTCCCGGTTCCCGACGACGCTCGTCCTCGTCGGATACGCCACGGTGCTGTTCGTGGTGCTCGGGGTCGGCGCAGGCATCCTCGCGGCGGTGCGCCCGGGCGGCTGGGTGGACTCGGCCGTCGTGAGCGGCACCACGCTCGCCGCGTCCGTGCCGTCCTTCGTCGCCGGCATCGCCCTCGTCGCCTTCTTCGGTGTCCGGCTCGGCTGGTTCCCCGTGACGGGCAGCGGCGAAGGCTTCGCCGGCACCCTCCACCACCTCACCCTGCCCGCCGTGGCCATGGCCCTCGGCTCGCTCGCCGTCATCAGCCGGGTCACCCGGCAGGCCATGGTGGAGGCGGGCTCCGCGGACCATGTGGCGGTGGCCCGCTCGGCGGGACTGCCCGAACGGCAGATCATCCGGCGGCACATCCTGCGCAACGCCCTGGGGCCGATCGTCACGATGTGCGGTCTGGTCACCGCCGGGATGCTCGCCGGCACCGTCGCCGTCGAGACCGTCTTCGGGCTGAGCGGTATCGGTTCCCTGCTCGTCGGTGCCATCAACACCCACGACTTCCCGGTCGCGCAGGCCGTCCTGCTCGTGATGGTCACCTGCTACATCGTCGTCACCACCGTCGTGGACCTCGTCCACCCGCTGCTCGACCCCCGCCTGAAAGCCACGAGGAGCACCGCATGACCGCCCTCCCCGCCGAGGCCGTCCCGGCCGGCGCCGTCCCGGTCACCGGGAAACGGGCCCGCCGACCGTGGGGCGTGAGCGCCGCCGCGACCTTCCTCCTGCTGGTGGTGCTCGCCGCCGCCCTCGCTCCGCTGATCGCGCCCTACGCACCCGACGCCGTCGACCTGTCGTCCTCGCTGGCCGGTACCAGCGGCTCCCATCCGCTGGGCACCGACACGTCCGGTCAGGACCTGTTCTCGCGGGTGCTGCACGGCGCCCGCACCAGCCTGATCGCCCCGCTGCTGCTTCTGCTGCTCGCCTCCGTGCTGGGGGTCACCCTCGGTACGGTCGCCGCGTGGCGCGGCGGATGGGTGGACACCCTCGTCTCCCGGATCACCGACGTCATGTACGCCTTTCCCGGACTGCTCTTCGTCGTCCTGATCATCGCGGTGTTCGGCGCCGGCATGACCACGTCCGTGGTCGCACTCGGACTGGCCTACGCCCCGACGATCGCCAAGTACACGCGCAGCGTCGCACTGGCCGAACGGTCCAAGGCCTACATCGACGCCTACCGCGTCCAGGGCATGAGTGGCACCCGGATCTGCGTGGCCCACCTCGTGCCCAACCTCGCCCGCTCCGTCGTCGGCTACCTCGTGGTGCTGTTCGGCGAGTCGCTGATGGCCCTGGCGACCCTCAGCTACCTCGGCTTCGGTGCCCAGCCGCCCAGCTCCGACTGGGGTCTGATGGTGCAGGAGGGCCAGGCCGCCATCGTCCAGAACGCCCTGCTCCCCGCGCTCGTGCCGGGTACCGCCATCGCCGCCGTCGTGGTGGCCTTCAACGTGGTCGGCGTCTGGGCCGCCGACCGGCTCGGCGCCAGGAGGTAGTGCGCATGCTGCTCGACATCGAAAACCTGACCGCGCACCTGCCCGGCGCCGCCCGGCCACTGCTCGCGGACGTCTCACTCAGAGTGCGTACCGGGGAGGTCGTCGGACTCGTCGGTGAATCCGGCTCCGGCAAGTCCACCACCGCCAAAGCGGTCCTGCGCATCCTTCCCGACGAGGCGCGGGCCACCGGACGGGTGCTCGTCGACGGCGCCGACGTGCTGACGATGAGCGGCTCCCGGCTGCGCGAGCACCGGGCCAGGACGGTCGCGATGGTCCACCAGGACCCCCGCTCCTCGCTCAACCCGGTCCGCCGGGTCGGTGACTTCCTCGTCGAACGACTGGTCGGCGCGGGCTCAATGGACCGCCGCGCCGCCCGGCGGCGCGCCGTCGAACTCCTCGACACCGTCGGTCTGCCGGACCCGGAACAGCGCATCCGACAGCATCCCCACGAGATGTCCGGGGGCATGCTGCAACGCGTCGTCATCGCCGGTGCCCTCGCCGCCGAGCCACGCCTGCTGCTCGCGGACGAGGCGACCAGCGCCCTGGACGTCACCACCCAGGCCGAGATCCTCACGCTGCTGCGCGAACTGCGCGCCGAGCGGGACCTCGGACTGCTGTTCATCACCCATGACCTGCATCTCGCCGCCGCCTACTGCGACCGGGTGTACGTCATGTACGCGGGCCGGCTCGTCGAGGAGCAGCAGGCCGGCCGTCTCTTCACCGGAGCCCGGCACCCGTACACCCGGGGCCTGCTCGACTGCTCGCCCGAACTGGGCGACACCACACGGGAGTTGCGCCCGATCCCGGGTCGGCCACCGTCGATGGCCGAGCACTTCACCGGTTGTCCCTTCGCCCAGCGATGTCCGTACGCCGAGCCCGCGTGCGCGAGTTGGCTCCCGGAGCCGGTGCCCGCCGAGGGGGGCGGTTCAGCGGCGTGCCGGCGCCTGTCCGATCTGCCGGTCCTCGCCGCCCACCGTCCCGAACTGTCCGTGCAACCGGCCGTCGAGGCCGCACCGGCCGCCAGGAGTACTTCGTGAACGGCACACCTCCACCCGCGCCGACCGATCCGCCACTCCTCGTGGTGGACGGCGTCACCAAGACCTACCGGCTGCCCGGGGGTGGCCGGCTGACCGCCGCCGACCAGGTGTCCTTCACGGTGCCGCGCGGCGGATCCGTCGGCATCGTCGGTGAGTCGGGCTCCGGCAAGAGCACCGTGGCACGCATGCTCGTCGGCCTGATCCGGTCCGACTCCGGCACGATCACCGTCGACGGGAAGGACCGGGCCCACGGGCGCTCCCCTCGCAGCCGCCGCGAGCGGCTGGCCCGCGCGCGGGAGATCCAGATGGTCTTCCAGGACCCCTATGTGTCACTCGACCCGCGGTTGTCGTCCCGTCAGTGTCTGCGCACGGCGCTGCGCCTGCACGGTCACTCCGAGGTGGACGCCCGTGTCGGCTCACTGCTCGACCAGGTCGGTCTCGGCAGCCGTGAGGCGGACGCGAGGCCGCACGCGCTGTCCGGCGGCCAGCGGCAGCGGCTCGCCATCGCCCGTGCACTCGCCGTCGGTCCACGGATCCTGGTGCTCGACGAGGCGGTCGCCGCGCTCGACGTGTCGATCCAGGCGCAGATCCTCCAGCTCCTCGGCGAGATCCGCCGCGACACGGGGGTCGCCCTGGTCTTCGTCAGCCATGACCTGGCCGTCGTCCAGCACATCACGGACGAGACCGTGGTGATGCGGCGCGGCACCGTGGTCGAGCACGGCCCGACCGCCCGGGTACTGAGCGACCCGCGGGATCCGTACACGCGGCTGCTGCTCGCCTCCGTTCCCCACGAGGGCTGGGACCCGGGCGCCGTACGCCGGGAGCCGGAGCGCGCCACTCGGTGAACGGCACGGGCCGAGGCACCTGAGGAAACGCCTTCCTGCATCTTCCTGCATCTCCTCCAGCCGAAAGTCGGCCGCTCGTGAACGGAAGACGGATGTCCCACGGTCGGCCGTCCCCCTAGCGTCGACCTCACCGGTGACCCCGGACCCTGGACGTCGCACGTGAAGGAGCCCGATGCCCGCGAAATCCGTTCCCGAGGAGCCGAGCACATGCTGAGCGTGCGCGGCATCTCCTACCTGGTCGGCGGGGCGAGCACCGACGACATGCGGCGCGACCTGGAGGTCATCGCCCGTGAACTGCACTGCACCACGGTGATGCTCATCGGCGACGACGGGAAGCGGTTGATCGATGCCGCCCGGGTCGCCCTCGCCACCGGACTCGACGTCTGCCTCCGGCCCCACGTCCCCGACGTGCCCCGGTCGAGGCTGCTGGAGAACCTGGACGCCGTCGCCGAGGCGGCCGAAGGACTGCGCCGGGAACACCCGGACCGGGTGACGCTGCTGGTCGGCAGCGAGTTCTCCCACACCGCGCCCGGCATCGTCCCCGGGCCGCGGTCGTTCCTGCGCCTCAAGCTCATCGTGCGCTTCCGGCGCGTGCTGCGCCGCAGGATCGACCGCCGTCTCCACGAGCTGCTGACGGCCGCCGTGACCGTCGCACGGCGCCGCTTCGACGGGCCGGTCTCCTATGCGGCGGCCGGCTGGGAACACGTCGACTGGTCGCTGTTCGACGTGGTCGGCGTCAGTCTCTACCGTTCCCGACGCAACCACGCCACCTACGCGGACCGTCTGCGCGATCTGGTCCGAGACCACGCCAAACCCGTCGTCGTCACCGAGTTCGGGTGTGGCGCCTTCACCGGAGCCGACCAGCGGGGAGCCGGTTCCTTCTGGATCGTCAACTGGTTCGCCGATCCGCCGCGCATCCGCGGCCTCCATCCCCGCGACGAGACCGTCCAGGCCCGGTACCTCGGGGAACTCATCGACCAGTACGACGCGGAGGGCGTACACGGCTGTTTCGTCTTCACCTTCGCCATGCCCGACTTCCCGCATCACGACGACCCTCGCGCCGACCTCGACAAGGCCGGCTTCGGAGTCGTGGCCGTGGCCGGCGACGGCACGACCCGCCCCAAGGAGGCGTTCCACGCGGTCGCACGGCGGTACCGCGACCTCGCCGCGAGGAGAGGGACGAAGTGACCGAGTGGGACGGACCGCGCCCCGCCGGTCCGCTCCAAGTGGCGCCCTTCTAGGGTTTCGCCATGACCTCGCAGCCCTACCTCGCAGAACTGTTCTCCCTGGCCGGACGGGTCGCCCTGGTGACCGGCGGCAGCTCCGGCATCGGCCGTGCCGTCTCCGAGGCCCTCGCCCGCGCCGGGGCGAGCGTCGTCATCGTGGCGCGCAGGGAAGCGGAACTGGCTGCCACGGTCGAGGAGCTCACCGCCCTCGGCTGCCGCGCGGCCTGGGTCAGCGGCGACCTGAGCACCCGTACCGCCGTACGGGAGATCGCCGAGCGGGCAGTCGGAGTCTTCGGTGAGCCCGACATCCTCGTCAACTGCGCCGGGGTCAATCTGCGGCCGCCCATGAGTGAGCTGAGCGAAGAGGTCTGGGACAGCACCATGGCGCTGAACCTGGACGCCCCCTTCCTGCTGGGCCAGCGTTTCGGCCCGGCCATGGCCGAGCGGGGTCACGGGCGGATCATCCACATCACCTCCCAGCAGGCCCACCGCGCCTTCGTCCAGAGCGGCGCCTACGGCGTGTCCAAGGGAGCGCTCGAATCGCTGGCCCGCTCGCAGGCGGAGGCCTGGTCCCCGCACGGCGTCACCGTCAACACGCTGGTTCCGGGCTTCGTGATGACGCCGCTGAACCGGCGCCTGTCGTCCGATCCCGACAAGGTCGCTGCCCTGGCCGCGCGCACGCTGACCGGGCGCAACGGGCTGGCGGAGGACTTCGCCGGCGCGGCGGTCTTCCTGGCGAGCGGTGCCTCGGCGTACGTGACCGGCCAGGCGATCCACGTCGACGGCGGCTTCTCCGTCCACTGACACCACCGGCGGATTCCGGGGCGACGGACAAGAGGACGGGGCTCCGCCGCACAGGACATCGGTGGATCTGGCGGGAGGCCTCGCGGTCGTCCGGATGTCGCGGGCCGACCGTTACGCAGAAGGCCCGCAGACCCGCAGGCCAGCAGGTCGGAAGCGCGTGAGCCGGAGCCTGCCAGGGGTCCGGGGCCGCGCCGAGTCAGCGCGGTCGGCGCAGTCCCGCGACGAGGAGGTCGACCAGGCGGCGTGCGTCGTAGCGGGGGTCGCTTCCCGCGCCCACGCAGAGGTTCCCGACGCCGCGCATGAGCACGTAGGGCTCCAGGCCGGGGTCGATCTCGCCCGCGGCCTCCGCGGCTTCGAGCAACTGGGCACAGACAGGCACGAGACGGTCGAGGAAGTACGCGTGCAGCGCGTCGAAACCGGCGTTGTCGGACTGCAGCACGGCGGCGAGGCCGTGCTTGGTGACCAGGAAGTCGACGAAGAGGTTCACCCACTGCCCCAGCGCGGCGTGCGGCGTCGCGCTGGTCGCCAGCAGGGCGGGACCGGCCTCGGCGCAGGCGTCGACCTGGTGCCGGTACACGGCGATGATGAGGTCCGCCCGCGTCGGGAAGTGCCGGTAGATCGTGCCGAGGCCGACGCCGGCCTCGGCCGCGATGTCGCGTACCGGCGCTTCCACACCTGACGTGACGAAGACCGAGGCGGCCGCGTCGAGCAGAGCCTCCTTGTTCCGCCGGGCGTCCTTCCGCTTGGACTGGGCCGCGTGCCCTGCGCCCTCGTCACTGCCGCTCACCACGCCGCTCCTTCCGTCATCGGACTTGCCGAAGTGGAACCAGGTTCCGTATCGTTTCCGGAACGAGGTTCCGTTTGCTCATGATGCCAGAGCGGGGACCCGGCGACCAAGCCATGCATCGCCGTCACGCTTCACGGTCATGCAGTACAGCACCCTGGGCCGCGCCGGTGTGGCGGTCGGCTCCCTCGCGCTCGGCGCGACCCACCCGCCCCTCTCAGTCCGGCGAGACAGCTACCGCGGCGGTGAGGCGGGCCGTCAGTTCATGGATGTGGCGCACGAGTTCGGGGGGCTCGTGCACCTCGAAGCGATGGCCCAGCAGACCCACGTACAGGGCGAGTTCGCTCAGCGAGTCCGACCCCGCGGTCAGGGAACACGTGGAGTCGTCGACGTACTCCAGCACGCCGACGGTCGGCGGAATCTGGTCCGCGACGACGGCGAGGGGCACATGGAGCGTGAAGCGGCCCCGGTACCGGTAGGCCGAGGTGGAGATCCCACGCGCCGTGTGCTCGACGAAACCGGCCTCGGGGGCCTGACGCGGAGTGAAGCGCGGACCTGTGGGGATGCGCGGCCGGAGCCGGTCGACACGGAAGGTCCGCCAGGCGTCGCGGTCCAGGTCCCAGGCGATGAGGTACCAGCGTCGGCCGGTGTGGACGAGCCGATGCGGCTCGGTACGGCGGACGTCGGGGGTGCCGTCACGGCCGGTGTAGTCGAACCGCAGCTGCTCGTGGACGCGGCAGGCCGTGGCGAGGGCGATCAGTACGTCGGCGTCGATCGCGGGGCCGCCGACGGGCATGGTGTCGGTGACCGACCGCAGCGTGTCGACCCGGTGCCTCAGCCGTGCGGGCAGCACCTGCCGCAGCTTCGTCAGCGCGCGCAGCGAGCTCTCCTCGATGCCGGAGACCGTACCGCCGGCCGCCGCACGCAGACCGATCGCGACGGCGACCGCCTCGTCGTCGTCCAGAAGCAGCGGCGGCAGGTCCGCCCCCGCCCCGAGCCGGTATCCGGCCACGCCGGGCGTCGCGTCGACGGGATAGCCGAGGGCGCGCAGCTTGTCGATGTCGCGGCGGACCGTGCGCACGTCGATGCCGAGCCGGGCCGCGAGGTCCGCGCCCGTCCAGTCGTGCGGTGTCTGGAGCAGGGACAACAGGCGCAGCAGCCGCGCGGAGGTTTCCAGCATGCGGAAAGTATTCCAGGCAGCTAGGGCGGAAGCTGTCCTCTTTGCCTCCTAGCCTTGTCCTCATGACCACAACAGCGCACGACGCCGTCCACCCCTTCCGGATCGACATCCCGCAGTCGGAGCTCGACGCCCTTCACGCGAAGCTGGACGCGGCCCGCTGGCCCGCTCCGCTGCCGGGCGACGGCTGGGACACCGGCGTCCCGGTGTCCTGGCTGCGCGAACTGGCCGACCACTGGCGCCACGGCTACGACTGGCGCAGGGCGGAGCGGGAGCTCAACGAGTTCCCGCAGTTCACCACCGTCATCGACGGCCAGCGCATCCACTTCCTGCATGTGCGCTCCTCCGAACCCGACGCCACCCCTCTGATCCTCACCCACGGCTGGCCGGGCTCGGTGGTCGAGTTCCTCGACCTGATCGGCCCGCTCACCGACCCCCGCGCGCACGGCGGAGACCCTTCGGACGCCTTCCACGTGGTGATCCCGGCCCTGCCCGGCTTCGGGTTCTCCGGCCCGACGTCGGACGCCGGCTGGGACACCACTCGGATCGCCCGGGCCTGGGCCGAGTTGATGCGGCGCCTCGGGTACCGGCGGTACGGCGCCCAGGGCGGTGACATCGGCGCCGCCGTCGCCCCGGAACTGGGGCGGGTGGCACCGGACCGCGTGATCGGCGTCCATGTCAACGGCGGCCCGGGGCCCATGCCTCCGATGCCGCTGCCGGAGGCGGAGCGTGCGGCCCTCACCGATCTCGAACGGGACCGGATCGGCCGCATCGAGGCGTTCATGCGGGAGGAATTCGGCTACATCGCCATCCAGTCGACGCGCCCGCAGACCGTGGGCCACGGTCTCACCGACTCCCCCGTCGGCCAACTCGGCTGGATCATGGACAAGTTCCGGGAATGGACCCATCCCCGTCCGACCCTTCCGGAGCAGGTCATCGACCGCGACCGTCTGCTGACGAACGTCATGCTCTACTGGCTCACCCGCACGGCGGCGTCGGCGGCCTACGTCGGTTACGCCCAGCAGGCGGCCTGGGGCGCGCCCAAGGCGAACTCCGGTGTCCCCACGGCGGCGATCGTCTTCGCGCACGACGTCGGCATCCGGCGGTACGCCGAGCGGGAGAACACCATCGTGCGGTGGACGGACGTGGACCGCGGCGGCCACTTCGCGGCGCTGGAGGAGCCCGGGACACTCACCGGTGACATCAGGGAGTTCTTCCGCTCGCTGCGGTGACGCGCGCGATGCGCCGCCCGCGATCCGCCGCCCGCCTGCCCGCCGAGGTCAGGACCGAGGAAGACCCGTGGTCATGGGTGCGTCGACCGCATCGCCCGGCAGGCGGTCCCGTCGGGGGCCGTGGCGCCAAGGTGCCGCCGTTCCGAACCCGTCGCTTCGACAGGGTTGTACCGCAGGGCATGGGTACTCGCGCCGCACGCGCACACCGAAGCGCCGTCCCCAGAAGGGCTGGACTGCCATGACGACGCACACCCGCACTGCGACCAAAACCCCCGTACAGCAGGCGGCGTTCCTGGTAGGAGCCGTGTTCCTGCTGGTCGGCATCCTCGGGTTCGTCCCGGGGATCACCACGGACTTCGGCACGATGGAGTTCGCCTCGCACGACTCGGGCGCCGAGCTTCTCGGGATCTTCCAGGTCTCCGTCCTGCACAACCTCGTCCACCTCGCCTTCGGCGTGGCGGGCCTCGTGCTGGCCCGTAGCGCGTCCGGGGCCAACACCTTCCTGCTCGCCGGAGGTGCCGTCTACCTGGTGCTGTGGCTGTACGGCCTGATCATCGACAATCACAGCGCCGCCAACTTCGTACCCCTGAACACGGCCGACGACTGGCTGCACTTCGTTCTCGGCGTCGGCATGATCGCACTGGCCGTGCTGCTCACCCGTCGTAACACCGGTGCGGGCAGCGTCCGCCGGTGACCGCCGGAAAACTGCTGTGGACGGCGGCCGCGGGCAGTCACCCAGACCTCAGGGCAACCAGATGACACGCTGAGCGCGGCCGGAGAACCGGCGCCACCGGGGAGCGGGTGGCCGCGAGCTCGCGGGGACATGGGATCGGGCAGGCCGCCGGCGCCGCCCACGGACGGACTGCCGGCCAGGACGCTGTACGCCGTCCCACCGCCCGGCACCGGTTTCACCACCGCCGACCTGCACAGCGGCGCCCAGCTGATGCACTACGGCGGCGATGTCGCGGAGGCGGCCCTCGCCGTGGTGCTGGGGGTGGGCTGGTACACGGCCGGCGGACGCGCCCGGGCTCGTCGCTCGCGTCAGGACGCGAAGGTCCGCTCCGGTCCGGGGCCGGTCCTCGCTGGTGTGCGTTGAACGCCATGCACGACGTCCGCAAGGCAGTCGGCTCCATCGTGTTGCACGGACATTTCGCTGGGTACTCCGCAGCCATGGCACACCACTACGACACCGCGTCGCCGACCCGACGCCCGGCCGGCCGCGCATGCACGACCGACAGCACCCAGTGTGCGGTCCAGGACGGGCCGCCCCCGCACCGGAGCAGCAGATGACGACCGAAGACATGGAAGCGGCGCGGCTGGTCACGAAGTCGGTCGAGGGAGCACCCGCCAGGGAGGTCCCGCAGCGCTTGTGCACGGCGTTGTGCGCGACGCTGGGAGTCGATGGAGCGACCCTGTCGCTGCTCACCGACACGCCGTCGCGGCAGATGCTCGCGGCCTCGGACGACACCGCGCTGCTGCTGGAGGAGATCCAGTTCACCGTCTGCGAGGGCCCTTGCGTCAGCGCCGCGGCCACCGGCGAGCCCGTGCTGGTGGACGACCTGCGGTACGCGCTGTCACCCTGGCCCCTCTTCGGAGCGAGCATGCGGGAGAAGCTGCCTCAGGTGACCTCGGTGTACGCCTTCCCCCTCTACTTCGGCGACTACGTCCTGGGGTCCATCGACCTGCTGGGCCTTCGATCCCACACGCTCGACAGGAGCATCCTGGCTCAGGCGTCGCACGCGGCCGACGCGGTGGCCGCCGCTCTCCTGCCGAACCGTGACCTGCTCATCACCGGCCGGGAAGCCCCCGCCTGGGAACCCGAAGAGGTCGTCCGCGCCCACTGGTTCGACGTCCGTCGCGCCGTCGGCCTGGTGGTCTCGCGGCGGGGCCTCAGCCCGGAGAACGCTCTGGCCGTCATGCGCGCCAAGGCGTTCCGTACCGGGAGGACCCTGGCCGACATCACCGCGGACATTCTCCGGCAGCCGCCCCGCACGACATGACGGCGTGACGACGTGACGACGTGACGACGTGACGCAGTCTCCTGACCGTCTGCACAAGCGGTCTCACAGCGACCAGGGACGGCGGGATCGTCAGTTCGTTCGACGAGCGTCCGGTTAGGCTCGGTTGCAGTGCTTGGGAAGCAGGTACGGCGGCGGCGGCTCGGTTGAGCCGAGCGCCTCCGCGTCATTGCCTGCGCCCGGAGGGAAGCACCCTGCATGAATCAGTTGTCCCAGCCCCCTGCCGAAGAAGGCTGCCCGGCCACTGGTCCTGACGCCGGCCCCGGCTCCGGCTCCGGCTCCGGCTCATCGCGGTGGCCGCAGAACGATCTCGACCAGCGCAACCGCCTGTACGGCCACCATGGCGTGGCCCGCGCTCAGGAAGTACTGGTCAAGCGCTACGGCTTCACTTCGACCGTGGAGGCGTTCGCTCTGCTGAAGGACATCTCCCAGCGGTGCAACATCAAGCTCGCCACGCTCGCCGACGCGGTCGTACGCACGCCTGCCCCCGACCACGACGCGGAACTGTGGTTTCCCAACCGGCCCCGCTACGGCCCGCCCGGACTTCCCTTCCTGCCCGGCGGCCGGGACAGACACACGAGTCAGGGCCTCGTCCTCAAAGCGGTCCTGCACCGCGTGCTGACCATCACTCAGACGCCCATGGGCAACGTCCAGCTGGCCGAGAGCGGCCGGCTGCGCCTGGCCCGGCACACCGGACTCAACAAGTACTTCACGGACTTCTTCGCCTTCGTGGACGCCTCCACCACCCTGTGTTCGCAGGCGGCCGCCGAGCGCCGGCAGGTCACCGTGCGGGACGTGGCCACCGCGCCGGTGTTCGACGAGGCCTCCCGGCACGCCGTCCTGCAGGCGAACAGCCGTGCCGCCCACAGTGTTCCGCTCGTCAACCGGGCGGGCGTGCCGCTGGGAATGGTGTCCTCGCACCATGAACAGCCCCTCGCCGGCTTCACCCGCGCCCAGCTGGCGGCACTGTGGCAGACGGGCGTCGACTCCGGGCGCTGGCTGTCCTGGCACTGGAACACCGTCGTCCTGGACGCCCTGGAGCAACTCCACGCCACGGCGAGGAACGGCACGCGGAACTGACGGTCACCACCGCGGACTTCCGCCCGCGTGGAGCCCTTCACGGCGGTCCTTCACCGGACGGCCCTTCACCTGTGCGGCGCGACGATCCACCGGCCCGGCGACCGCCCACGGGGCGTCGCCACCGCCGACCGACCGGCATACGGCTGGTCGCAGGCGCCGAAGACGTCAGCCGCTCAAGCCGTGGTGACCCGGTCCCTGTGCAGGCGCACACGCAGGGACCGCGTGAACTCCTCCGCCTGCGCCAGTTGGGTGCGGATCCTCTCCACCTGCTCGGCTGCGCCCCGCTCGTAACCGCGGACGCGCTCCAGCAGAGCCCGCCGCGCGCCCGGCGTCAGCTCCTCGCCGGAGTCGAGACGGTCGGTGGCATCCAGCAGGTCGCGCATCTCATCCAGCGTGAGGTCGAGCGGCTTCATACGGCGGATGACCGTCAGACGGGCGACATCGCCCTCGGTGTAGAGGCGGAAGCCTCCCTGGGAACGGGCGGAGGGGGTAGCCAGACCGGTCATCTCGTAGTGGCGGATGGAGCGCAACGACAGCCCCGTCCGCGCGGCGACCTCGCCGATCTGCATGTGCACACTGCTCATTCGGGCGCCCTTCCTCAGCGGTGCCTGCCGTCCGTGCGGGGACGGCAGACGGCGATCTCTACCGTGACGTCACGGTAGAGTATGTGATCATCGGTCTGCTCCATGCCGTTCCCACTCCCATGGCGCGCAAAAGATCATCCCCGGGGCCGTGAGCCGCGTCAGGGCCGACGGCGCCCCGGCGAGGCAGTCATCGGCCTGACCGCCGCACACGTCCGGGACGCGTCGTCCCCTCCCGCTCTTCCGTCAGCCCTTCACCGCGCCGGCCGTCAGGCCCTGGACGATGTGGCGGCTGGCGAAGGCGAACAGCACCATCGTGGGCAGGATGGTGAGCACCGCCGCCGCGGACATCGAGCCCCAGTCGATGTTGAAGCTGGAGATGAACCCGTTCAGGGCCGTGGGGACGGTCTTGTTGGCGTCGCTGTTCATCAGCGTCACCGACAGGAACAGCTCGTTCCAGCAGTTGACGAAGTTGAAGATGAACGCGGCCACGATCCCGGGCCGCATCACCGGCAGCAGCACCCGGAACAGCGCTCCGAACCGGGACAGGCCGTCGATCATGGCGGCCTCCTCCAGCGCGTCCGGGATGTTCTCGAAGAAGCCGCGGAGCATCACCGTGCAGAACGGGATGCAGACCGCGATGTAGACGAGGATGAGCCCGAGCCGGTTGTCGACCATCTTGAGGTCGGTCATGAGCAGGTACAGCGGCCCCAGCGCGATGAACGTCGGGATCATCTGGGTCACCAGGGCCGCCATCAGCAGAGCCGACTTGGTGCGGAACTCGAACCGGGCCAGCACGTACGCCGACAGCATCGAGATGACGGTGGCGACGGCGCCCGCGACGGTGGCGATGATGAGGCTGTTGGTGAGGTAGACGCCGAAGTCGGCCTTGCCGAACAGCCCGCTGTAGTTCTCCAGCGAGAAGTGCTCGGGCCAGTAGGCGATCGGGAAGGCGAAGATGTCGCCGGGCGCCTTCAGCGACGTGACGGTGATCCAGTAGAGGGGGAAGACGGTGAAGACCAGCCACAGCCCCAGGAAGGTGAACTTGGCGGCCCGGCCCGCCGTGGACTCCTTGCCGATCACGGCTTCACCTCTCGCTTCTCGCGTGTGGCCAGAAGGAAGAAGACCGCGAACACCAGCAGGGTGGCGACGACGATGAGGCCGAGCGCGGAGGCCCTGCCGTAGTCGCCCTGCTGCGTGATCTTGATCATCCAGGTGGTCACGATGTGCGTCTCGTTGTTCGGTCCACCGCCGGTCATCCCGAAGATCAGATCGGGGAAGTTGAAGATCCAGATGATCCGCAGCAGCACGGTCAGGGCGAGCGTGACCCGGATGTACGGAATGGTGATCTGGAACAGTGTGCGCACCTTGCCGGCGCCGTCGAGCGCGGCCGCCTCGTACAGCTCCTCGGGGATGGACTGCAGCGCGGCCAGGATCATGATCGTGAAGAAGGTGACCCCGTACCAGACGTTGGCGACCACCACGGCGACCATCGCCGTCTCCGGGTCGGCCAGCCAGGCCACCGGCTCGTCGATCAGGCCGGCCTTCTGGAGCAGGTCGTTGACGACGCCGAACTCGCTGTTGAACATCCAGCGGAACAGGATGCCGATGAGGAAGCCGGAGATCGCCCACGGGAAGAAGATCAACGCCTGGTAGAGGCCCCGGAAGCGGAACTTCCTGCGCAGCCACAGCGCGAGAGCGAAGCCGATCACCAGTTGGGGCACGATCGAACCGAACACCCAGATGCCGGTGTTGCCCAGCACGGTTCCCCAGGCGGGGTCGGCGAAGACGTCCCGGAAGTTCTTCAGTCCCACCCAGGAGGTGTCGGTCAGGTCCGTCAGCTTCCAGTTGCGGAAGGCCATCTGACTGCCGGCGATCATCGGGTAGTACGTGAAGACCGCCACGAAGATCGCGGCCGGAGCCATGAAGAGGGCGATGAGGAAGCCGCGCCGGGCGGTGAACTCCGGCTTGCGGCGGCCTGGTTGCACCGTGCGGACGGGCCGGGCGCCCCCGTTGCCGGAGGCCCCCGCCGCTGCCGTCCGCCGTGCCTTCGTCGGTTCCGTCGGCTTCGTCGGTTCGGTCGGTTCCGTCGTCTCGGACGCGGTGGGCATGGCTAGTTCTCCTGCTGCCGCTTCTCGGTCCAGTACGTGTCCCAGCCGGCCAGCAGTTCCTTGGGCGTCGTCTTGCCGAGCACCATCTTCTGGACGTCGGCGTCGGCCTTCTGCTGCCACTCGGCCCACCAGGCGACGCCACGCGGCTGGCTGACGTTGAGGTAGGTGTCCGGGTTCTTCGTCATGGTGACGTAGCTGGACCACGGGCCGGTCTTGTAGAAGGGGTCCTCGGTGGCCGACTTGAGGATCGGCACCAGGCTGTTCTTCTTGGTGAAGTTCGTCGACGCCTCGCCCTCGGAGAGGAACTCGACCAGCTTCACGGCCTCGGCCTTGTTCTTGCTGCCGTCCGCGACACCCCAGCCGGCGGTGGCCAGCGGCTGGACGGTCTTGCCGCTGGGACCGGCCACCAGCGGGGCGGTGCTCCACTGGCCCTTCTTGATGGACTTGGACTCCGAGACGGTGGCGATCACTTCGGGGTCCTGCAGCAGGAAGGCCGTGGAACCGTTGGAGAATCCTTCGACCATCTCCGGGTAGCCCCAGGACACGGACGACTTCGGGGACGCGTCCTTGAAGAGCTTCAGGTAGGTCTGCATGGCGTCGAGCGCCTCGGGCGCGGAGAAGATCGTGCTGCCGTCCTTCAGCTTGAAGCCGTCGGCGGGGTCGATCTCGTCGGCGACGTACGCCTCGATGATGGCCGTGGCGTTGCCCTGGGCGTTGGCTCCGCCGCGGAAGGCGTACCCGTAGCGGCGCTTGCCGGGATCGTGGATGGCGGAGGCCTGTTCCAGCAGTTCGTCCCAGGAGGCCGGCGGCTTGCTGTAGCCGGCCTCCTTGATGAGGTCGGTGCGGTAGAAGACGCTCAGGCCGTAGAAACCGTACGGGACGAAGTACGTCTTGCCGTCGGCGTCCTCGGAGGCCTTGACCGCGTTCTCCGTCATCGCCTCCCAGCCCTTCCAGGCCTTGAGGTCCGGCTTCATGTCGTACAGCCAGCCGTTGTTCGACCAGGGCCCCACCGTCGTGTCCCGCACTTCGAGGGTGTCCACGCCGCTGCCGGACTGGAGCATCTGCTGGATCTTCTGGTCGGCCTGTTCGGTGGGCGGCGAGACCAGGTTGACCTTGATCTTGGGGTTCTGCTGCTCGAAGTCCCCTATGAGGCCCTTCAGCAGGTCCGTGCGGGCGGGGTTCGTCAGGCTCTCGACCATGTTGAGAGTGACCGTGCCGTCGGCCTGCGAGCCGCTCATGCTGGAGCAGCCGGTCAGGACCATCGTGGCGGCTGTGCCGAGGGCGAGAGCTGCCGTCCTTGTTCTCATCGTGCCGACCTCTTCCGTGGTTACGGCCGCGCTGGCTGCGGCTTCGGTCAGGGCGTCGCGCGGACGCGGGGTGCGCCTACGACAGCCCGGGGTGTTCGTGGGCCGCCCTGGCCCACTGGCCGAGGAGGGGGACGCAGTCCTCGGCGAAGTACTCGTAGTCGGCGGCGGTGTTGTAGACGTGTGCGGACAGCCGCATGTAGCCGGTGCCGCCGAAGCTGGTGAACGCGGCCTCCACTCCCAGCTCGCGGGCCGCCCGGTCGCGCAGCGCGTCGGCCTCCACGCGGCTGCCCGCCAGGCCCGCCGGCAGCCGTACCAGCCGCATGCCGGGGACGGGCATGCCCACGTCGACGGCGCCGGAGACACCGGTCAGTTCGGCGAAGGCGGCGCCGATGACGCGCTCGGCGTAGCCGGCCAGGTCGTCCATGTACTGGCGGGCGGTCTGCCAGCCCCAGGTGCGCTCGATGAACTCCAGGGCCGTGGTGGCCGCGAGATAGCCGGTGGTGTCCACCGTGCCCTGCTGGTCGAAGCGGTCGGGGTAGGGATCGGCGGCGCCCCAGGAGTCGATCAGGGGGTAGAGCTCCTCGCGCAGCGCGCCGCGGGCGACGAGCGCTGCGGTGCCGCGGGGCGCGCAACCCCACTTGTGCAGGTTGCCGACCCAGAAGTCGCAGGTCAGGCCGTCCAGCGGCGCCTCGATCAGGCCGGGCGCGTGTGCGCCGTCCACCAGCAGGGGAACACCCCGCCGCCGGGCCTGAGCGCCGATCCGCTCCACCGGCAGCCGGCGTGCGGTCGCGGAGGTGATCTGGTCGACGACGACGAGGTCCGTGGCCTCGTCGATCTCGGCGATCACGGCCTCGTACGCCTGCTCCTCGTCCGCGTCCAGCGGGACCCTGGCGGTGCGCACCTCGCCGCCCCAGCGTCGGGCAAGGCGCTCGGCGCCCATGGTCACGGCGCCGTAGCCGTGATCGGTCACCACGATCCCGCCGCCTCGTCGGCGCGGCAGCGAGGCGAACACGACGCTGACGCCGGCGCTCGCGTTCGGTACCAGGGCGACGTCGTCGGGGGCCACGTGCAGGAAGGCCGCGAGATCGACCCGCGCGTCGGCGATCCGCTGCGGCAGCGCGGGGAACCACACCACCGGTGAGCTGTCCATCTCGGCGCGGAACTCGTTCTGCCGCTCCTGCGCCACCAAGGGGACCGCCCCGAACGAGCCGTGGTTGAGGTGCTTCATGACGGGGTCCAACGACCATGCCCGGGAGGCAGGTCGGCCGTCGGCCAGCAGCAAGGGGCGTGGGGCGGTGGTGACCTCGGTCTCGCTCACGTCACTCCACATCTACCGAACCCGGATGTCCGCCAGACATCAGACTCCCGGCGAGACACGTATGATGACTCGGCATCCTGGCATGGCATTTTCGGCCCACGCAAGGGTTCTGCAGCGGTAGTCATCAGATGACTTTCGGTCGACACGTCTGAGACATCAGATGACTCGCTAGAGTGCCCGAGGGGTTACGGTGATGCCGCCGGACCGTCAGGGGAGGAATCGGATGTCCGCAGTCGACAAGGCGTTCCACGGCCTGCGTCACATGATCGCGACGGGGCGTCTCGGTCCGGGAGAGCGCATTCCGCCCGAGGCCGAGCTCGGCGAGGAACTCGGCGTCTCACGGGGCCCGTTGCGCGAGGCAGTGCGGATGCTCGCCGCCCTGGGCGTGGTCGAGCCGCGGCACGGTTCGGGGACCTACGTGTCCCAGCTCCGGCCGGAGGACGTCATCGGAAGCCTCTCCCTGACGCTCGAACTCCTGCCGCTGCCCGGCCTGCTGGAGGTGTACGAGATCCGGCGGGTCCTGGAGGCGCACGTCGCGGCCAAGGCCGCCGCACGCCGGACACCCGAGACGGTGAAGTCGCTCTTCGCCCTCATCGAGGCGATGGAAGCCACCGCCGACCCCACCGAGGCCTCGGAGCTCGACCACCGTTTCCACGCCGAGATCGCCCAGGCGGCCGAGAACCCCACCCTCGCCTCCCTGCTCGCGGTCTTCCGGGCCCGCTCCCGCAAGTACCAGATCTTCACCCTCCCGGAGGGCCCGGAGCTGCGGCGCAAGAGCGACGCGGATCACCGCGTCCTGGCCACCGCGATCGCCGACCGCGATCCCGGCGCGGCCGCCGGCGCCGCCGAGGCCCACGTCTCGCAGACGGAGCGCTGGCTGCGCGCCTTCATGCCACCGGTGGAGGAGGACGGCGCAGCCGGCGCAGCCCGGGACTGACCGCCGTGTCGGACAATGGCGCGATGAGTGACGGTACTTCGCCGCCGAGGGCCCAACCGCCGCCCCGGCTGTTCGAGGACGACGAGCTGACCGGCCATTCAGTGGTGGCCAACAGCACCATGAACCGCGAGCGGGGCCTGGCGGGCGTCAACAGCTACGCGCGGGAACTGGGCTTCGATCCCGCCGAGTTCCTCACCGGGCAGGGACCGGCCGCGTCCTGGCTGGACCTGTGCAGCGGGGAGGGCCTCGCCCTGCGCTCGGCGGCACGACAGCTTCCCGGGGCCTGGCTCACCGGTGTGGACCTGGTCGGCCCGCTGCGGTCGTCGCCGGTGCCCGACGGCCTCGAACTCGTCACCGCGGACCTCGGCCGATGGTCCCCGAAGCGCCGTTACGACCTCATCACCTGTGTCCACGGACTGCACTACATCGGCGACCGGCTGGGCCTGTTGGAGCGGGCCGCCTCCTGGCTCACGGACAGCGGCCTGCTCGTCGCCCATCTCGATCCCTCGACCCTGCGGCGGCCCGACGGCACCGACGCCTCCCGCACGGTCCTGGCGGCACTGCGCGCTGCGGGCTTCCGGTACTCCGCCCGCCATCACCGGCTGAGTCTGCGGGGTGGCCGCCAGGTCGTCCTGCCGTTCGCCTACCTCGGTGCCGACCCGCACGCCGGCCCCAACTACACGGGTCAGCCGACCGTCGCGTCCTATTACCGGGCGACGGCACCGGAGGGTCGTCCGGCCGCACCGAGGTAGTCCCGCACCGGAGCGGACGAGATGCCGCGCCCCGGCTGCCGCCCCGGTCATCCGTGCCGGTGGGAGAGGCGCCGCGCCAGCGGGGGAATGATCACGGCGGCGGCCACCACGTGGGAGACGGCCAGCACGACCTGTGTGGAGAGCGCGGTGTGCGGGGCGACGGCCGGACCGGCGAGGGACAGCACGGTCAGTGCGACGGTGGTCACCACGAAGGTGCGGGCGGGCCGCCTGGCCCAGCGCGCGAGGGCCACCGCCAGGACGATCCCGGCGATCGACCAGAACACCACGCCCCCGGCGAAGCCGCCGACGGGAATCGCGGCGGCTTCCGTCTCCCCGGGACTGGCCGCTTCCATGGGCACGCCGGCGCCCCTGGCGACCAGCGCGAAGGCCTCGGTCACGAGAGCGCCGGCGACGACGGCCAGGGCACCGACCTGCCAGACGGGCCGCGTGGCGAGGAATCGGGTCGGTCCGGACACGGACTGGGCGGTGTACTGCTTCTGGGACGCGGTGACGCTCATGGCACGGTCTCCTGTCGGTCGTTCGTGGCTGGTTGCCTTCCACAGAACAGACCGGAGTTCGTCCGGGAACTGAGCGGTCTTTGGACGAAGTTCTTCGAGACGGGCGTCGGCCGGCCCTTGGTGGCGGGTCCCGTTCAACTCGCCGCCGCACGACGAGTTGAACGAGAGCCACGCCGGCGAGCCCTCGCGGGCTCGTCGGTTCAGGTCCCGGTCGCCCGGGCGGCCGCGCGGCCCGCCACGCGGCCCGAGAAGAGGCAGCCCCCGAGGAAGGTGCCCTCCAGGGAGCGGTATCCGTGCACACCGCCGCCGCCGAAGCCCGAGACCTCTCCGGCCGCGTACAGTCCCGCGACCGGGGTGCCGGACGCGTCGAGGACGCGGCCGGAGAGGTCGGTCTGGAGGCCTCCGAGGGTCTTGCGGGTGAGGATGTTGAGGCGAACGGCGATGAGCGGCCCGGCGCTCGGGTCCATGATCTTGTGGGCGGCGGCCGTCCGGCTGATGGTGTCCCCGGGATAGGCGAGGGCGTTACGGATGCCCATGACCTGGAGGTCCTTGCTGTAGGGGTTGTCCATCTCCCGGTCGCGCGCGTCGATCTGCCGCTGTAGGTCGGCCAGGTCGATCAGGCCGTCCCCGGTCAGCTTGTTCATGCCGCGGACGAGTTCGGACAGCGTCGTGGCGACGACGAAGTCCACACCGTTCTTCTTGAACTTCTCGATCGGCTCCGGGGTCTGCCAGACGCGGGAGAGCAGCATCCAGATGTTCTTCTCGGTGAGGTCCGGGTTCTGCTCGGAGCCGGAGAGCGCGAACTCCTTGGCGATGATCTTCTGGGTGGTGACGAACCAGGAGTAGTCGTACCCGGTGTCGGTGATCGACTTGAGCGTGTGCAGGGTGTCGTAGCCGGGCATGTCGGGTGCGCTGAACCGCTTGCCGGTGGCGTCGAACCACATGGACGACGGGCCCGGCAGGATGCGGATGCCGTGGTCGGGCCAGATCGGGTCGTAGTTCTTGAGGCCCTCGGTGTAGTGCCACATGCGGTCGGGGTTGACGATCCGGCCGCCCGCCTTCTCGGTGATCGCGAGCATCCGGCCATCCACGTATGCCGGCACGCCGGTGATCATCGACTTGGGCGCGGTGCCGAGACGGGCCGGCCAGTTCTGGCGTACGAGGTCGTGGTTGGCGCCGATGCCGCCGGAGGTGACGATCACGACCGGGGCACGCAGCTCGAACTCGCCGACGACGGTACGGGAACTGCGCTTGCCGCGAGTGACGGAGCTCGGCTCCAGGACCGCGCCGCGTACGCCGGTGACGGTGCCGCCCGACGTCACGATCCCGTCGACGCGGTGCCGGAACTTGAAGGTCACCTTGCCGTCCTCGACCGCGGCCCGGACCTTCTTCTCGAACGGCTCGACCACCGCCGGGCCCGTGCCCCAGGTGATGTGGAAGCGGGGCACCGAGTTGCCGTGCCCGTCCGCGAGGCCGCCGCCGCGCTCGGCCCAGCCGACGATGGGGAACCACTGCATCCCGAGACTGTGGAGCCAGTCGTGCTTCTCCCCGGAGGCGAAGTCGACGTAGGCCTCGGCCCACTTGTGGGCCCAGTAGTCCTGGCCCGACTTGTCGTCGATGCCGCGGTCGAAGCCCGCCGTGCCCAGCCAGTCCTGCCAGGCCAGGTCCTTGGAGTCCTTGATGCCCATCGTCCGCTGTTCGGGGGAGTTGACGAAGAACAGGCCGCCGAAGGACCAGAACGCCTGCCCGCCCAGGTTCGACTCCGGTTCCTGGTCGAGGAGCAGCACCTTGCGTCCCGCCGCGGCCAGTTCCGCCGTCGCGACCAGTCCGGCGAGTCCGCCGCCGACGACGATCGCGTCCGCGTCGGCGGAGGCGGCCGAGGCGGCGAAGGCCGGAGCCGTCGCCTGCGCGAGGGCCACACCGGCGACCGCGCCGCCCGTCGCTGTCAGGGCGCGACGGCGCGTGATCTCGGCCGAGGCCGCAGAGTTCTCCATGGGCTGCCTTCCGGAGGGGTGCGAGGGGTGCGGGAGACACCGGGGATGTTCCTGCGACGGCCGTGCTGTTACCGTCGGTAGCCCACAGGGAACCAGGTCGTCACAGCAATGTGGTAGTGGCCGGGGACCAACGTGACGACGGTTTCGTTGTGGCCCGGCAACAGCGCGGACGGAGAAGGACCATGACTGTCGTCCACGAACGCGAGCCGGTGACGGAGATCCTGCGGACGATGGCCGTGGACGGCGACGTGTGCGGCGAACTCGTCCGCGCGGCCCGGGCCCACTCCCCCGAAGTCGCCCGGCTCACCGAGGCGGAGAGCCTCTCCCACGTCACCGCGATGATCCGAGCCGCCGGCGAGTGGTTCGCCACCTTCGACGGGATCGAGCAACAGGACTTCACAGCCGCCCTGTTGCTGGGTGCCGACCGGGCGGGCCAGGGCGTCGCGATGACCGCGGTCCTGCGGGGCGTCCAAGCCGCCCTCAACCGCGCGGTGGAGATCACCGTCGACCGCTGCCGGGCGGCGGGAGTGGCGGACGGCACCGTTCTCGACGTCGTCCTGCGCCTGAACGAGTACGGCGACGCGGTCGAACGCCATGTGATCAACGGATACCGTGCCGCCGAGCGGGCCACACCGCACGAGACGGCCGAGGTCCGCACGAACGTGCTCCGGAGGCTGCTGGTCGGCGGCGTCGTGCCGTCCCCTCTGGAGATGGCCGGAGCCGGGATGCGGCCCGGCGGCGGGCCGTTCCACTGCCTTGTCACGGGCGCCGACGATCCCACGTCCGCGCGCCTTCTCACGGACGGTCTCTCCGGCCCCGGCACGGTCTTCGGCCTCGTCGAGGGACGGCTGGCCGGCCTGTGCCACCGCAGGCCCGAAGGCCGGGAGACGCCGACGTCGGCTCTGGTCGTGGTCTCACCGGCCGCTCCGCTGGAGGAGATCCGGCCGCTGTACCGCCTGTGCGTGCGCGCCGTGGAGATCGGTGTGCGGCGAGGACGTCACGGCCTGTACGAACTGACCGACCTGGCCGCCGAGATCGCCCTCGCCGACCAGCCGCTCATGGGCGAGCACCTGAGCACCCGGCTCCTGGGAGCTCTCGACCGGGCGGACGGCTTCCACCGCCAACTCGCCCTCACCGCCCTGACGTTCCTGGACAACGGCCGGCGTCTGGACCAGACCGCGACGGCCCTGTTCACCCACCCCAACACCGTCCGGTACCGGCTCGGCCGCCTGCAGCAGATCACCGGCCACACACCGACCGACCTCACGTCCGGACCTCTCTCCGAACCCCTGAGCACGCTCAACTGGTGGTGGGCCCTGACCACCTGGCTCGGCGAGGACCGGGATCCCCCCTCACCGTCGTGATGGCCGACGGGAGGGGGAAGCCGGTTCGATCAGGTGCCAGGACCCAGGTTGAGCTCTCCCTTTCGGTTGCGGCGGGCCAGCAGGCCCTGGGCGCGGCTCAGACCGGTGGGAAGGTTCTTGCGCAGGGCGGCCCGGGCGGCGTTGGAACCAGGGGCCCCGTGCACACCGCCTCCCGGATGCGCCGAGGCGGATGCCAGGTACAGGTTCTTGACCGGGGTTTCCGGGCGCCCCGTCCCCGGTACGGGCCGGAAGACGAGCTGTTGGTGCAGGGCCGTGGTGCCGCCGTTGATGGCACCCCCGTACAGATTGGCGTCCATGGCCTGCAGCGTGGGCGGGGCGAGGATCCGGCGGGCCCGGATCAGGGAACGGAACCCGGGCGCGAAACGCTCGACCTGCCGCTCGACCCGGTCGGCCATGAGCTCCTGCTCCTTCGCGTCCCAGGTCCCGGCCAGCCCTTCGTCACCGGCGTCGCCCGTGATCCGGTGCGGGACGTGGGTGTAGGCCCAGGCCGACTCGGTGCCCGCGGGCGAGCGGGTGGCGTCCGCGGTCGTCATCTGCCCGAACAGCGAGAACGGCCGGTCCGGGACCAGCCCCATGGCGACCTGCGCGGCGAACCGCGTCAGCTCGTCGACGCCGTCCGCCAGGTGCACGGTGCCCGCCCCGGCCGCGCCGGGGGCCTGCCACGGCACGGAGCCGTCGAGGGCCCAGTCCACCTTGAAGGTGGCGAAGTCCCACTGGAACCGGCGCAGGTCGGCCAGCACCTGAGGCGGCAGGTCGGCGCTGTCGACCAGATCGCCGTACAGGGCGGGAGCGGACACGTCCGCCAGCACGGCCCGGCCCGCGGACACCGTCTCACCGCCGGCCGTGCGTACTGCCACGGCCCTCCCCTGCCGGACGACGACACGGCTGACACGTTCACCGCACCGCAGGACACCGCCGCGCTCCTGGAGCCGCCGCGTCAGTGCCGCGGTGAGAGCGCCCGAACCACCTGCGGGTACGGGAAAGCCGTACGTCTGGCCCAGCATCGACATCAGCCAGCCGAACCCACCGCTCCCCGCGGACTCGGGGGCGAGGTCGGCGTGCAGCGCGTTGCCCGCGAGCAGCAGCCTGCCGCCCTCTCCGCGGAACTCCTCCTCCCCCAGGCGCCGCACCGGCAGCACGAGCGAGCGAGCCATCCGCAGGCCTCCGGCGGCCCGCAGGCGCATGGCCAGCCGGGCGCCTGCCCGCACCGGCGGGAAGGGCGTGAACAGTGCTTCCAGCAGGTCGGGCCGCAGCCGCTCCCAGATCCGGTGCAGCTCGCGCCAGGCGTCGCCGTCGCCGTCCGCGAAGGCCTCCAGGGACGCGGCGGTGTCATCCAGGTCGCGGCCGAGGACGGCACACCTGCCGTCGGACAGGGGGTGGGCCAGTACCGCGGGCGCATGGCTCCAGCGCAGCCCGTACCGCTCCAGGTGCAGTCCGGCGAGGACGGGCGAGGCCGCGGCCAGCGGATAGAAGGAGCTGAAGAGGTCGCTCGCGAAGTCGGGGTCGACCCCGTGGTCGTGCCGGACCGCGCCCCCGGGCTCGTCCTGCTCCTCCAGGACTTCGACGCTCCAGCCCTCGTCGGCCAGCAGGTTGGCGGCGACGAGCCCGTTGGGTCCCGCTCCGATGACTACCGCGTCCGGCATGGACGCCTCCCGTCTCGCCGCACCGGCTTCACCGTCGCGGGGGTACCGGGGCCGGCCGGCCCCGTCCCGCGTACTGTCCGGGTCATGCGGGCTTCGGCTCCGCGCGGACGGGCTCGGGCCGGCCCCGCCCGTGCTCGCACACGTCCGCCAGGCGTTTGAGCATGGTCCGGTGCCTCAGCTGGATGAGTGCTTCCACGCCGACGTTGTGCAGCGTGCCGCCGACACCCCGCAGCGGATGCTCGTCGATGACCACCAGGGTGTCCTCGCCCCAGGGGCGCAGCTCGATCGCGATACGGGCCGTGCCGAGAGGACCGGCCTTCGCCTCCAGCTCCAGTTCGCGCCCCTCGTCACAGGCCCGTACGACGGTCTCGTTGGTGAAGCCGTAGAAGCCGACCCGCACCTCGTACGCGATGGCGGCATCCACCTTCGGCCACTGTCCGCGCACGGGATACGAGGACGCCGTCCCGACGACCCAGTCCGCGTACCGGGTGCCGTCGGCGAGGACGGCCCACACCTCGCGGGGACTCTTCTTGATCAGCCTGTGTCGTACGGCCACGACTGCCTCCCTCGTCTGGCACCCACGGGAAAGGAGTGCCGACTTCGAGTCCCCCCGCATCCGGAGTTCAACCGAGGACGGCGTCGTTTCAGCAGCGCTCCTCCGGCGTACGGGGAGCCCCGCGCCCGTCCCGGTCGGCCCGGCCGCCGGCGCCGAGCAGCCCCGTCGGCCGGAACGGCTCCCGTGCCGCCAGCCGGGGCAGTGTCCGGCGTGACAGGCGCATCACGACCGGTGGCAGCACGGCACGGCCCAGCTGGGCGGCGCGGAGCCAGGACGGCACGTACACGGCGGTGCGCCGCCGCTCGATCGCGCGCACCAGCCGGGGGGCCACCTTCTGTACGGGCCATACGCGGCGGGCGGGCGGCGGCATGTGGGTGCGCAGCTCGCGCAGCACGGCGTGCTCGTCGGCGTCGCGGATCATGTCGGTGTCGGTCCAGTTGAGGTAGGCGATGCCCACCGCGACGCGCTGGTGCGCCACCTCGGCCCGGAGGGAGTGGGCGAAGGACTCGGCACCCGCCTTCGACGCGCAGTAGGCGCTCATCATCGGCGCCGCGCCGATCGACGCCAGTGAGGCGACCTGCAGGAAGTAGCCCGCCGTGGTCACCAGGTCGGGCAGGAAGGTGCGCGCGGTGATCGCGCTGCCGGTGAGATTGACGTCGACCACCCGGCGCCAGGTCGCCGCGTCCGACTCGGCGAAGGGGCCGCCCTCGGCGATGCCCGCGTTGGCGATCACCACGGACGGCGTGCCGAGGCGTACGCGCACCTCGCGGGCGACGTCGGCCATGGCCGCGTCGTCGGTGATGTCGACCTCCCAGGCCACCGCCGGGACGGGCAGCTCGGCCGCCAACGCCTCCAGGGCCTCCTTCTCGTGCCCGAGGAGCGCCAGCCGGGCGCCCCGGTCGGCCAGATCACGTGCCAGGGCGGCTCCCAGTCCCCGGGCCGCTCCGGTCACCACCACCGTGCGGTCACGCAGCGGATCGTGTGCCACGGGGCCCCCTTCCTGCCTGGCTCGGTCGCTTGCGGACGGACGAGAGGTCGTTCCCCAGGACTGCTGTGTACCCGGATGCGGGAAGTGGAGTCCCTTCCCATCCGACCACGATCCAGTCCGGCGCGACACCGCGGCCCGCTCGCGAAGATCCTCCGCGTCCTCCACCTGGAGACACAGGAAAACCCCAGCATCGACAGAGTGATTGACGCGCACCCAGGGGCCCCTCTACTTTCTGATCGACTTTCCGAACCACGTTCGAAATATCGATCCTCGATGGGTTGTGGGCGTGCCCGACGCCCCCTCCCGCACACACCGCGCCACCGCTCACTCCGCCCCGCACCCCCGCACCCGCCTGGAGAGCAAGATGAGCGCAAGACCTCAGCCGTCCCGACGCCTGTTCCTGGGTATGGCCGCCACCACTCCCCTCGCCGTGTCCGGCGTACTGACCCTCGGCGCCGGGACCGCACACGCGGCCGACTCGGCGTACGTGATGTGCTACTTCACCGAGTCGACCAGCCTCGGTGCGGGCACCGACTACGGCCTCCATCTCGCGGTCAGCCCCGACTCGCTCAACTGGACGCCGCTCAACCAGAACAATCCCGTGGTCACCCCCACGGCGGGCGCCCTCGGCCTGCGCGACCCGTTCCTCATGCGCAAGCAGGACGGCACCTTCGTCGCGATGGCCACCGACCTCAAGGGCACCGACTGGGCGTACAACAGCCAGTACATCCACGTCTGGGACTCCGCCGACCTGCGCACCTTCACGGGCTACCGCCGCCTCAAGCTCCACGACATGACCACCCACAGCTGGGCCCCCGAGGCGTTCTGGGACGCCGGCCGGGGCCAGTACGCG
The DNA here is from genome assembly GCF_019090165.1 of Streptomyces sp. BV286. Lineage (GTDB taxonomy): Bacteria > Actinomycetota > Actinomycetes > Streptomycetales > Streptomycetaceae > Streptomyces. Next base: position 286,970 of record NZ_JAHRIB010000141.1, on the reverse strand, counting down.
GTCATCTACTCCTCGGTCAACTCCAGCGGCCACAACGTGATCATGGTGAACTACACCAGCGACTTCGTCACCGCCTCGGCCCCTCAGGTCTTCTTCGACCCCGGTTACGACGTCATCGACGGCAACATGGCCGTCGGCGTCAACGGGGTCAACTACCTCTTCTTCAAGAAGAACCAGACACTGGTGGCCGCGCGGTCCACGTCACTCAACCCGGGCAGCTTCACCGAGTTCAGCACCGGCGTGGCGCACGGGGGCACCGAGGCCCCGACCGTGTTCAAGTCACTGACCTCCAGCAACTGGTACCTCTGGGGAGACACGTACACCCCCAACGGCGTCTTCTACGCCTGGCAGTCCACCAACCTGGCCTCGGGCACCTGGACCGCGCTCGACCAGAAGACCTACACCCAGCCGGTCAACTCCAAACACTGCGGCATCACGACCATCACCACGACCGAGTACAACAACCTGCTCACCAAGTGGGGCGCGCCGGGCTGGAACCGGCTCAAGTCGTACAACTACCCGGCCCGTTACGTCCGCCACGCCAACTACGCGGCGCGCATCGACACCTACCCGTTCGACCTCTGGACCGACGCGCAGTGGAAGCTCGTCCCCGGCCTCGCCGACAGCTCCGCGGTCTCCTTCCAGTCGGTGAGCCATCCCACCCGCTACCTGCGCCACTACAACTACCAGCTCCAACTCGACGTCAACGACGGCACGTCGACGTTCGCGGGCGACGCCACCTTCCACCGCACGGCGGGCCTCGCGGACTCCAGCTGGGCGTCGTTCCGCTCGTACAACAACCCGACCCGCTACATCCGCCACTCCAACTACGTGCTGCGCATCGATCCGGTCTCCACGTCCACCGAGCAGCAGGACGCGACGTTCCGCGTCGGTTACTGAACCCCGGACCGCACGTCGGCGGCGGCCGGGAAGGTGTCACCGGCGTGCGGCGCCCTGCACGAACGATCACCACCCCGGCGCCGCCGCAGGATCGTGCGGCAAACCCACCACAAACGTCTTCATGGGCGATGGAACGATATTCCGCATCACATCACTTGATTTATGGGCTCTCTGTATATTGAGCTCATGAATGGGCGAATGGCCATTCTCCGTACGATCGACGACGGTGTCACGGTGACCGAGGCGATCCGTCTCGCCCTGGAACACGCCGTGGCGGAACTCGGCGGGATCGGCGGCATGGTCCATATGGGCGGCCCCGAAAGCCTGCGAGGCCTGCATCTGGTCGCGAGCAGCGGTCTGCCCCCGGCCATGACGGAATCCTGGGTGCGCATCCCGGACGACGGAGGACTCCCTCCGGTCCGGGCCGTACGCGAAGGTGCCCGCATCTGGCTGCCGGCGGTCTCGCACGGCGAGCCCTCCAGCGGCACCACCTCCGCGGGCGCGGAGTGCGGCCGGGGTCTCGCCACCGTCCCGCTGCCCGGGCCCGACGGACCGCCCGGCGCGCTCACCGTCGTCACCGGCACCTCGTACACCCCCGAATCCGGACAGTGGTCCTTCCTGGAGTCCGTGGCCGGCTGGGTCGCCGAACGGCTGGGCCGCCCTCTCCTGCCCAAGGAGCCGGCACCGCCGGAGCATCCGCCGGGCCCGCTCCTGCAACAGGCGCTGGAGGCCGTACGCGTCGGTTCCTGGGAGTGGGTCATGGCGACCGACGAGGTGAAGCTGGACGAGGCGGCGATGACCGTGCTCGGCTTCTTGCCGGAGGAGTTCGACCGGCGGGCGGAGACCTGGCTGGACCGCGTCCATCCCGACGACCGGCCCCTGGTGACCGCCGAGGTCGACAAGGCGATCCGTGACCACAGCCCGTACGGCACCGAGTACCGGATGAACCGCGCGGACGGCACCGTCGGATGGGTCCAGGTACGCGGACAGGTCAAGCTCGCGGACGGCGACCGGCCCGTCGGCATGGTCGGCACCCTCTGGGACACCACCGGGTCCCGCAGCGCCCGTGACGCCATCAGCCGGGCCCTGCGTCACATGAGCGACGGATTCCTCACCCTCGACCACCAGTGGCGGATCACCTTCCTCAACAAGGAGGCGGAACGCGTCCTCGGCCGCGGCCAGGAGCTGATCGGGCACCTCGTATGGGATCTTGCCGCGCTGCGGGTACCCGGTCTGCGGTCCCTCTGCGAGGAGACGGCCGCCGGGTCCACCCCCACCGGGCTGGACATCCTGGCACCCAGGACCCGGCGCTGGTCCCACCTTCGGCTGGTACCGCTTCCCGAGGGACTGGCCGTCTTCTTCACCGACATCCACGAGAAGCGGATGCGGGACGCCGAGCTGGAGGCCGCCGCCCACGCCCAGGCCGAACGGGCCGCCCGCGTCGGAGAACTGACGGCCGCGCTCGCCAGGGCCATCGGCTCGCAGGGAGTGGTGGACGCGGTGGCCCGGCACGTCCTGCCACCGTTCGGCGCCGCCGGGCTCATGATCCAGGTCATCGAGGACGAGCACACCCGGGTCGTCGGCAGCGTCGGCTACTCCCGGGAGTTCGTCGACCGGGTGGACCACCTGCCCGTCTCGGGCCGGACCGCGGTCACGGACGCACTGCTCACCCGCACCCCGCAGTTCTTCTCCTCGCCCGAGGAGTACGCGTCGCGCTACCCGAAGCAGGCCGGCCAGCCCGCGGCGGGCCACAAACAGGCGTGGGCCTTCCTTCCCCTGATCGCCTCGGACCACCCCGTCGGCGTGTGCGTGATCAGCTTCGACCGGCCGCGCGCCTTCACCGGCGAGGAACGCACCCTCCTGGTCGCGCTCAGCGGTCTCGTCGCCCAGGCCGTGGAACGGGCCCGGCTCTTCGACGCCGAACACGTCCGCGCCCAGGAACTGCAGCGCGGCCTGCTCCCCCGGGCGCTGCCCTCGGTGCCCGCCTGCACCTCCGCGGCGCGCTACCTGCCCGCCCAGCAGGGCATGGACGTGGGCGGCGACTGGTACGACATCATCCCGCTCTCCGGGGACCGGGTCGCCCTCGTGATCGGCGACGTGATGGGCCACGGCACGCCGGAGGCCGCCACCATGGGACGTCTGCGCACGGCCGTGCACACCCTCACCGATCTGGAGCTGCCGCCCGACGAGATCCTCGCCCACCTCAACGACATCGTCGCCGAGCTCGGTGACGACTCGTACGCCACCTGTCTCTACGGGGTCTACGACCCGACGACCGGCGTCTGGGCGTTCGCCTGCGCCGGGCACCCGCCGCCTGCCGTGGTCCGCCCCGACGGAACGGTCGACTTCCCCGAGGTGGCGCTGAACCCGCCGCTGGGAGCCGGTTCCCCGCCTTTCGAAAGCGTCGAACTCCCGCTGCCCGAGGGCGCGCTCCTCGTCCTCTACACCGACGGGCTGGTCGAGTCCGTCAGCCGTGACATCGACACCGGTATGGCCCAGCTGGCCCGCCTGCTCGGCGAGGACTCCAAGGACGACCTGGACCTCCTGTGCGAGAAGCTCACCGCCGGCCTGCTCCCCGCTCAGCAGCAGTCCGCCGACGACGCGGCCCTGCTCGTCGTCCGCGTACGCCGGCTGCCCGCCGATTCGGTCGTCGCCTGGCCGCTCTCCCCGGAACCACAGGCAGCGGGCGAGGCGCGCAGGCACGTCCGGGAACAGCTGTCCCACTGGGGCCTCGACGAGCTGACCATGACGACGGAGCTGCTGGCCAGCGAGTTGGTGGGCAATGTCGTGCGCCATGCCAAGGGGCCGGTTCAGCTCCGCCTGGTGCGCAGTCGCACCCTGATCTGCGAGGTCTCCGACGGCAGCCTCACCACGCCTCGGATCCGCCGGGCGTCCGAGACCGACGAGGGGGGCCGGGGCCTGCAACTGGTTGCCGCGCTGTCCCAGCGGTGGGGGACGCGCCACACCGCGACCGGCAAGTGCATCTGGACGGAACAGGCTCTGACCGGCCCGGAGTCACCCGATGCCCTCCTGCCCTTCTTCGACCGAGCGGCCTGATCGCCCGTCACCGTGCCGACGGGCCCTCGCCCTACCCGTCAGGAGGGTCCTCGCACCCCTCGAACCGCGCAGGGCCCTACTCACAGGCAGATGCCCCGGGTGGACAGGCCGTCATCGCAACCGGGGGCATCCGCCGTGGGGGTCAGCGGCCGACGCGGATCAGGTCTGTCAGATAGCGCCACAGTGACGAGCGCTGCCGGGCGGACGGGTCCGGGATCACCGTCTCGGCGGTCTCGGGTGCGGCGTCGGGTGCCCGCCGGCGCTCGGACACCGGAGCGAGCTCGTACCGTACGGGCAGCGAACGCAGGCCCCGCATGAAGGGCGAGGAGCGCCAGGGCAGTTGGTCGACCGGCAGGGCGAGGTCCAGATGGGAGAACCGCTCGAACAGGCGGCCCACACCGACCGCCGCGACCGTCGACGCCAGCTCGCGCGCGGGACACTGGCGACGGCCCGCGCCCCATGACAGATGTGCCCGGGTGCTGACCGTCGTGCTCGGGCACACGTTGTCGGAGAAGAGCGGGTCGGCGTGCGCCGCGGCGGAGGAGACCCATACCGGATCGCCCTCCCGGATCGTGTAGTTGCCGAGCGGGGTGTCCTTGGCGGCGAACCGCGGGACGAAGTTCACCAGCGGCGGCTTCCGCATGACCACCCGGTTCATGGACTCCCTGACCAGCCCGGCGGACAGGCTGGCCCGTACGCCGCCCTCACCCGAGATGACCTCGACCACCGTGTTGGAGACGAGGATGCCGACGTGGTCGGACGTCATGCCCAGCAGCATGAACAGTTCCCTGGCCAGCTCGTCGAGCGAGAGGTCGGGGTGTGCCGCCAGCAGGTAGGAGGGGAAGTCGTCCCCGGGCTTCTCCCGCTTCGCCGCCGCCAGCTCCGCCAGCGTCGCGAGCAGCCGTTCCAGGGCGGGCTCCGCGTCCGGTCCCGCGTCCAGCACCCGCCACATGTCCATCAGCGCGTCGTCGCCCTGCGAACCGGGAAATCCGAGCAGATGACTCGCCACCATCAGCGGCAGCGGCCTCGCGAACTGGGCGGACAAGTCCGCCAGTCCGGTCCCGCCGGCCTGTCCGACCAGGGTGATCAGTTCGTCCGCGTAGGCGGTGACAGCGGCCTTGAGCCTCTTCGCCTGAGGGTGGCGCGGGTCCTGGAACGGCTTGAGGGCCAGGTCCCACGCCGTCCGCAGCGGCTGGTACCCCGGACCGCCCTGGATGAGCACGTGGTTGACCTCGAGCGACGGTCCGAGAGGCCAGTCGGCCGGCACCCGGCCCTCCGAACGGGCCCGCCACCTCTCCAGCCCCTTCGGCCACGCGTCGTCGTCCTGGAGCACGTCGAACGCCTCCCGGTAACCGAGGACCAGCCAGGCGGGCACCCCGAGAAGGTCGACGGGAGCCACCGGGCCGTGCCGCTGCCTCAGCCGCTCGTACACGAGGGAGGGCCGCGTCTCGTAGTCCCGGGTCAGCAGCGGTTCAGGCGTCATCGCCTCCAACCGCGTGTCGTCCAGATCCACGGATCCGCCCTCGCCCGACCGGGATTCCATCGTCTCGCCGCCCTCCAACACTCCCTGTACCGACGCCCTTTCAGCCGGTAGCCGGAAACCTTGGGGACCCTACCCCAGGCCACATCAGCGAAGGAACGACGGGGCGCGCCGGCCGGCCCGGTGACGGATCAGGCAGGCGCGCGGTCGCGATCCGGTGCTCCGGTCCTCTGCTTCACCTGCCGGCCGCACCGCCGGACGAGCGATGGACGCACCCCCCGCTGCGTCGGCTCGCCTCATTGAAACCGTTCAATCCACGACGGCTCTGACACCTCGGACCCCATAAGGGCTCCGGCCATTGTCCGACGGATCGTCAAGAAGATGCCCCACACTCATTGACCCTCACCCCGTACGCCTCTACGTTCACCGGCGTGAATCGATTCATATCTCCTATCTGAGGAGTCCCCGTGATCAGCAGGAGGAACATCCTGGCGGGTACGGCGGCAACCGTGGCCGCCGCGGCCACCGACGCCGGTTCCGCGGTGGCCGCACCGGCTTCCCCACCGGCCCGGGCAGGCACGCACCGCGGCTCCCTGCGCGTCACCGCGCCGACCGTCGAGTACGTGCGGCATCCCCTGGGCATCGACGTACAACGCCCCCGGCTGAGCTGGCCGATGACATCGGACGAGCCCGGCGCGCGGCAGAGCGGCTATCGGGTCCGCGTGGCCTCCAGCGCCACGCGCCTCACCCACCCGGACGTCTGGGACAGCGGAAGGATCGCGTCCGCCGAGTCCGTCCTGGTGCCCTACGCGGGACCTCGGCTCAAGCCCCGCACACGCTACTTCTGGTCCGTCCGTGTGTGGGACGGCGACGGCAACGCCTCGGCCTGGAGCGAGCCGTCGTGGTGGGAGACCGGTCTCGTGGACGCCGCGCAGTGGTCCGCACACTGGGTCTCCGCTCCCGCGGCCCTCACGGACGCCCCGTCCTTCGAGGGCAGCGCCTGGATCTGGTTCCCGGAAGGCGAGCCGGCCACCAGCGCACCGGCGGCCACCCGTTGGTTCCGCCGCGTCGTCGAACTCCCGGTGGCGGTAACGGCGGCGACCCTGGCCATCACCGCCGACAACGTGTACGCCGTCTCCGTGAACGGCACCGAGGTGGCCCGCACCGACCTCGCCACGGACAACCAGGGGTGGCGCCGCCCCGCCGTCGTCGAGGTGCTCGCCCCGCTGCGTCCGGGCAGAAACGTCCTGGCGGTCGAGGCCACCAACGCGACCGTGGGGCCCGCCGGCCTGATCGCCGTCCTCAGCCTGCGCACGGCAACCGGCGAACAGCGGATCATCACCGACGACTCCTGGAGGTCGACGGACGAGGAACCCGCCGCGGACTGGCGAGGGGCCGACTTCGACGACAGCGGCTGGCCGGCGGCGAAGGAGGCAGCCGACTGGGGAGCCGGGCCGTGGGGGAAGGTCGTCCCCGCCTCGTTCGCCGCCCATCAACTGCGGCACGAGTTCAGGCTCCCACGCAAGAAGGTGGCGCGCGCCCGCCTGTACGCGACAGCCCTCGGCCTGTACGAAGCCCACCTCAACGGCCGCCGCGTGGGCCGCGACCAGTTCGCCCCCGGCTGGACCGACTACCGCGAACGCGTCCAGTACCAGACCTACGACGTGACCACGCTCCTGCGGCCGGGCGCCAACGCCATCGGCGCGTACGTGGCGCCGGGCTGGTACGCCGGCAACGTCGGCATGTTCGGTCCCCACCAGTACGGCGAACACCCGGCTCTGCTGGCGCAGTTGGAGGTGGACTACGCCGACGGAACGAGCGAACGCGTCACCTCGGGCACCCACTGGCGGGCCGCCCCCGGACCGATCGTCTCCGCCGACCTGCTCAGCGGCGAGACGTACGACGCACGCAAGGAGACCTCCGGCTGGACATCGCCGGGCTTCGACGACCGGGCCTGGCCCGGTGTGCGCGCCGCGGGTGACGCCGCTCCCCCTCTGATCGTGGCCCAGCCGGACGGTCCGGTCCGCGTGGCCGAGGAGCTCCCGGTCAAGCGGGTGACCGAGCCCGAGCCGGGTGTCTTCGTCTTCGACCTGGGCCAGAACATGGTCGGATCGGTACGGCTGCGTGTGTCCGGAGACGCCGGGACCACCGTTCGCCTCAGACATGCGGAGGTCCTCAACCCGGACGGCACCCTCTACACCGCGAACCTGCGCACCGCCGCGGCCACCGACACCTACGTCCTCAAGGGCAGCGGCGAGGAGACGTACGAGCCGCGCTTCACCTTCCACGGCTTCCGCTACGTGGAGGTGACGGGATTCCCCGGTACTCCGTCCGCGGGAGCCGTCACCGGTCGCGTCATGCATACGTCGGCGCCGTTCACCCTCGACTTCGAGACCGACGTCCCGATGCTCAACAAGCTGCACAGCAACATCACTTGGGGCCAGCGCGGCAACTTCCTCTCCGTCCCGACGGACACCCCCGCACGCGACGAACGCCTGGGCTGGACGGGCGACATCAACGTCTTCGCTCCGACCGCCGCGTACACGATGGAGTCGGCCCGCTTCCTCACCAAGTGGCTGGTGGACCTGCGGGACGCGCAGACCGCGGAGGGTTCCTTCACCGACGTGGCCCCCACGGTCGGCGCGCTCGGCGACGGCGTCGCGGGATGGGGCGACGCGGGCGTCACGGTCCCCTGGTCCCTGTACCAGGCGTACGGCGACCTGCAGGTCCTCGACGACGCCTGGCCGTCCGTGCAGGCCTGGCTGAAGTACCTGGAGCGGAACAGCAGCAACCTGCTGCGTCCCGCCAGTGGCTACGGCGACTGGCTGAACGTCTCCGACGAGACACCCAAGGACGTCATCGGCACCGCGTACTTCGCCCACAGCGCCGACCTCGCGGCCCGTATCGCCGAGGAACTCGGCAAGGACGCCGCCCCCTTCACCGGCCTCTTCGAACGCATACGCACGGCGTTCCAGAAGGCGTACGTCACCAGCGACGGCCGAGTGAAGGGCGACACGCAGACGGCCTATGTACTGGCCCTGTCGATGGACCTCCTGCCCACAGAACTGCGGACGGCGGCCGCCGACCGGCTCGTCGCGCTGATCGAGGCCAAGGACTGGCACCTGTCGACGGGCTTCCTCGGCACGCCCAGGCTGCTGCCCGTCCTCACCGACACGGGGCACACCGATGTCGCACACCGTCTGCTCCAGCAGCGGTCCTACCCCGGCTGGGGCTACCAGATCGACAAGGGCGCCACCACGATGTGGGAGCGCTGGGACTCCGTCCGGCCCGACGGCGGCTTCCAGACCCCGGACATGAACTCCTTCAACCACTACGCCTACGGGTCGGTGGGCGAGTGGATGTACACCAACATCGCCGGAATCGCGGCGGGCCGCCCCGGCTACCGGCACATCGTCGTGCGACCTCGTCCGGGCGGGGGTGTCACCTCCGCACGCGCCACGTTCGCCTCGGTCCGCGGCCCCGTCTCCACCCGGTGGCGACAGCGCTCCGGCGGGTTCGACCTGACGTGCTCAGTGCCCGCCAACACGACAGCCGAGGTGTGGATCCCCGCGGCCGAGCCGAAGGCGGTCACCCACACCCCCGCGACGTTCCTGCGCAGTGAGGACGGCTGCGCGGTCTACCGGGTCGGCTCGGGCACCCACCGCTTCACCACGTGACCCGCTGAGTCCGGTGGGTCCTGTGCGGGTGCCCGGCCGCGGCGAACGGTCCGGCCGGGCACCCGTCCACCACCCGCTTCACCGCCGCGTGACCGCGGCCAACACATTCCCGGTGCCGCAAGGTTGGCAGGGGCGCGGAGAAGCGCGGTGAGGTCCCCATAGGGTGATCGCATGTCTGCCTCGTTGAGTTCCGCCAGATCCCGCGCCGCGTTGCGCGCATCGGCGCGAGTTTCCGTCGATCTGCTGCTGGTCCTGGTGATGACCGCCGTGACCCTCTGGCTCCTGGGCCGGATGTGGTCCGTGGTCTGGCCACTCATAGTGGGACTGCTCATGACCACCCTGACCTGGCCCCTGGCTCGCTTCCTGCGACGGCACGGATGGCGTCCCGCGCTGGCGGCCTCCGCCGTGACCGTGCTGTTCCTCCTCGTGGCCTCGGCCGTCGCGGCCCTGATCGCGGTCCCGGTGGCCTCCCAGTCCGGCGAGCTGACCGACGGGGTGGTGGCCGGCATCCGCGAACTGCGCGACTGGGCTGCCGGCCCGCCGCTGAACATCGGCGAGGACCAGATCGCGGGCGCCCTGGACGACGCCGTCGCCCGTATCCAGAAGAGCGCAGGCAGCATGGTCACCACGGTCGTCACCGGCGTGAGCACCGTGGTCAACGGTGTGGTCACCGCCGTCCTTGCGGTCTTCCTTATGTTCTTCTTCCTCAAGGACGGGCCGCGGTTCCTGCCGTGGCTCGCCCGTCAGCTGCCCGGCCGACTCGCCACCGACGTCCCGATCGTGGCGGCGCGCAGCTGGGACACCCTGGGTGCGTTCGTGCGTTCGCAGGCGGCCGTCGGTCTGATCGACGCCGTCCTCATCGGTCTCGGTCTGTGGGTGGTGGACGTACCTCTGGTGCTCCCGCTCGCGGTGCTGACCTTCGTCTCCGCGTTCGTGCCGATCGTGGGCGCCCTGTTCGCCGGCTTCGTGGCGGTGCTCATCGCCCTGGTGTCGAACGGTCTGACGGACGCGCTGATCGTGCTGGCGATCATCATCGTCGTGCAGCAGCTCGAAGGGAACGTGTTCCAGCCGATGATCCAGAGCCGCGGGCTCGGTCTGCACGCGGCTGTGATCCTGCTGGCGGTGACCCTCGGCGGCAGCCTGGCCGGCATCGTGGGCAGCCTGCTCGCCGTCCCGGTCGCCGCGCTGATCGCGGTGGTCTGGAACTACCTGCGCGAGCAGCTCAGCGAGCCGCCGCAGGAACCCGACACCGGTGAACCGCAGTCCGGTGCCGCCGTCGCCTCCTGACAGGGCGCCCGAGCCTCGTACGCCACCGTGCGGGCGCCGTGCGCGAAGCGGGCCACGGACGTCATCCCCGACGGCTTCTCGCCCCGCCGGTTCGGTGTTCACTCCCCGGCCGCTATGTACCGGTCCCCGTCCTCGCCGGGCTGCTCCTGTCCGTCCAGATTGACCTTCACCCCGAACGGTTCCAGGGCCTCACGCAGGCGCCGCATGAGCGGATCCGAGAGGTAGTGGTGGTTGAGGTCCAGCTCCTCCAGGTGAGTGAGGGGCTGACCGCTGAGGAGGGCCGCGGCGCCTGTGTCGGTCAGGGTCCCCAGGCCGAGGTGCAGGGACGCGAGCCGGGCGACGACGGGAGCGCCGGCGACGGCGGCGGCTATCTCGTCCTGCATCTCGCTGTTCTGGAGACCGAGGTGCCGCAGGGCGGGCAGGCGGTCGCCGTCCAGCAAGGGAGCCAGGTCGGCGAGGGTGGTGCTGCAGCCGTAGGCCTCCTCGCCCAGCCACAGGTCCAGGCGCCGCAGGCCGGGCAGGTCGCTGGCGGCCAGGCCCCGGGCCACCTCGCCGGGCAGCCCTCCGTTCTCCAGGCGCAGGACACGGAGGTGTTCGTGACGCACCGGCGTCAGCTCCAGTCCGGGCGCACCGCTGAAACCGCCGCCCGAGCCGCGCACGCCGAGTTCCAGCAGGCGAGGGTAGGCGGCCAGGACCGGTGTCACATCACCCTGGACTATCCAGGAGAGCTCGGACTCCTCGTGGGTGAGGTCGGCGAGGTAGAGGGCTTCGAGTCCGCTGAGACGGTCGGCGGCGGCCACGAGCCGGCCGACGGTCTCCTCGGGATCGCCCCCGCTCAGCTCGGAGCCGTAGGCACCCGCTCCGAGCACCAGAGCCCGGACCTGTGCGGGATCCACCGCGTCGAGGAAGCGGTACCAACAGGTCTCGAAGGGTTCCACGCCCGTGACCATTTCGTCGCGGGCCAGCCTCCAGGCCACCTCGCCCGCCGGGGGCAACGGGCCGCGCTCCTCACCGGGAGCGGGGAAGTCGAAGACGGGCAGACCGTGCAGGGTTCCGAGCTGATCGATAGTCACGGGGAGAGCCTGCCACACCTGAACGCCCCCTCCCGCGGGCCTACTTGAGCGCCACCGTCGACCCGCGCACCACCTCGGGGCCGGCGTTCCGGGTCAGCGGCGGGTGTCCCGCGGTGCGTCACAGGTGTCCGCCTCGGCGGCGGTCTTCAGGTCGCGCAGCCACGTTTCGAGGCCCCAGCCGAGGGCCGCGGTAGCGGCGGTCACGTCCGCCTCGACCTGGGCGCCCGTCCAGGTCTCCTCCGTGTGCACGCGGACGCCGCCCTTGACCTTCTCGAACGTCCACAGGTGGACACCCTCGTCGATCCGCAGTCCCTCACCGATCGCGGGGCCGCTCCACACGACGCAGTCGTGACGCTGGAGCTGCCTGACCGTGGAGGTGATCTCCAGCATGGTCGCGGGGGTGGTGGGGGTGGCCGGCGCCGGGGTCGCCCACCGGAATCGTGAACCCTTGCGGAGGGGGCCGGAGTCGAGGCGTTCACCGGCGGTGACCGGGGACTGCCAGGACGGCCAGCGCTCCACGTCGGTCTGCAGGTTCCAGACGGTGCGCAGCGGCGCGTCGATGACGACGTCGGACGCGTAGCGGATCCGGGCGGTGGGGTCGACGCCTTCCCCGCGGCATTCGGAGGAGTTGCCGCGATGCACGGCGGCCTGTGCGGGGGCCGCGAGCGCCGTCGCGCCGAGGACGCCTGCGACGGCGAGCAAGACGGTGAGCAGGGCGGTACGCATGATGGGCATGGGGTGCCTCTCGTGGTGGGTGACGGTGGCTGATCAGAGGGAGCGTCGCGGCGGCCCGGTGGCGGACCGCGTGCGCGTCGAGGTGGCCGCGGTGGCGCTACGGGTTCAGTACGACCTTGCCGACGACGGTGCCGGACTCAGCCAGCCGTAGTGCCTCGGCGGCGCGGCCGAGCGGCAGTTGGGCGGCGATCTGGGCGGTGACGTCGCCGCGCTGGAGGGCTGTGAAGACCTGGGTGAGGTCGGCGCGCAGCCGCGCCCGGAACCGGTTCCTGGCCAGGGCGCGGCCGGCCCAGACGTTGAAGAAGTAGGCGCGGCGCCGGTTGGGCAGGGCGTTCCACAGCCACACCCGGCCGAGGAGTTTGAGGACGGGCCACTGCTTGGATCCCTCGTCGTCGCGGGTGGATGCGCTGCCGTAGGAGACGAGCGTTCCGCCGGGTGCGAGGAGGCGCCAGGAGTCGACGAGGCCCCGGCCGCCGACATGGTCGAAGACGGCGTCCACCCCGCCGGGGGCGAGTTCGCGGACCCGCGCGGCGATGTCTTCGTCGCGGTAGTCGACGGGGGCGACGCCCCTTTCCCGCAGAGCGTCGTGATGGCGCGCGGACGCCGTGCCGATCACCTTCGCCCCCGCGGCCCGGGCGAACTGGACCAGTACCGAGCCGACGCCGCCGTTTGCTCCGTGCACGAGGACGGTCTGCCCCGCACGGACGCGTGCCTTGCGGTGCAGCATCTGCCAGGCGGTGATGCCGTTGACCACCAGGGTCTCGGCCTGCGCCGCCCCGACCCCGTCGGGCACCTCCACCACGTCCGCCGCGTCGACACGTACGTGGCTGGCCCAGCCGCCGACCTTGAGCAGGGCGGCCACCCGGGTGCCGACCATGTCCGCATCCACGCCCTCGCCGGTCGCCAGCACCGTGCCGACCACGTCGTAGCCCGGCACGAAGGGGAACACCGGCTGGTCGTAGTAGCGGCCTCGGCGCATCTGCTGCTCGGCGAAGGAGACCCCGGTCGCCTCCATCCGGATCACGACCTGACCCGGTCCCGCGGCGGGGACGGCTCCGTGCCGGATCTCAAGACCTTCCGGCTCCACCTTGCCCGGCAGTACGACCTCGATGAGTCCTTCGGCGTTCATGACGACCTCCATTGGGCGGCGCTTCGACTTAGGCGTTCTTGCGTTCGTTAGAAGTTGTAACGCATCGCGAGAGTCATCGTCAATAGCTTGCGTGATAGCTTCTAACTACTTCTTGAAGCTGTAGAAACACGACTCCGGACAGGCGGCAGGCCATGGCGGACACGGGCACGCAGACCCCGCGCGAGCGCTACCGCGCCCAGGTGCGGGCCGAGATCAAAGAGCACGCGTGGGAGCAGCTGGCCACGGCGGGTGCCTCCGCGCTCTCCCTCAACGCGATCGCCAAGCGGATGGGGATGAGCGGACCCGCGCTCTACCGGTACTTCGCCAGTCGCGACGAACTCATCACCGAGCTCGTCCGGGACGCCTACCAGAGCCTCGCCGACACCTTCCGCGCGGCCGCCGCCCCAGAACCCGACGCGCCCGCCCTGGCGCACGCCCTACGCGCATGGGCCCTGCGGGACCCCCACCGCTACCTCCTCGTCTACGGCACCCCCGTCCCCGGCTACCAGGCCCCGGACGACGTCACCACGATCGCGCGCGACATCATGGCGACCCTGCTCGACGCCTGCGCCGCGCTGCCCTCGGACGCCCCGGCGACGACGTTCGACTCGCACCTGGAAGAACACCGGGAGTGGGCGGACGGCCACCCCGCCCCGCCCGCCGTCCTCCACCGCGCCCTGACCTTCTGGACGCGGCTGCACGGCACCCTGTCCCTGGAACTCGCGGGCCACTTCACCGGGATGGGCTTCGACCCCGCACTGCTCTACGCGGCGGAACTGGACGCCCTGACCGGCCCGTCGACTCACTGACCACCCGGCCCCCGGAACCGGAACCCCCTCGCTCGGGTGCGGGTGTGCTCTTCGGGCGAGCCTCTCAACGCGCCCGGCGCAGCGGGTACTTGCCCAGGTCGTCGCCGTACGCACGGGCCAGGTGGCCGGCGGACGTGAAACTCTGCCCGTTCGGGCAGGCCCATGTGCCTCTGCGCCTCGTGCCGGCCGGAGGGCCGCCCATTAGCGTCGTGCCGTGAGCTCCATGACCTTCGTGACACCGCCGTCGGCGTTCTGTTTCCTCGGATCCGCCGCGAGCGCGTGGGGAGTTCGCCGGTGATCGACGACCGGCTGGACGAGACGGAGGCGACCGGGCCGGGCGGCGAAGGAGAGGGCCGGCGCCAGGAGTTCTCGACCGGACCGGCGCAGGCCGACGGGAGTACGGACGCGCAACAGCCGGGGCAGCGCGTGAAGCGCCCCCGGCGTGGCCCGGGCCCTTTCACCCTGCTGGTGCTGCCGGGGCTGCTCGCCCTGATGGGGGTGGCCGGCTTTCTGGCACTGACGGGCGGTCTGTCCTCCCCCTGGGACGAGGGGGAGAATCACGTTCCGTCCGCCACGGCCCGCGTCGACGCCTCGTACGTTCCCTGGCTCCGCAAGGCGGCGTCTGCCTGCACGGTCGTCACGCCGTCTCTCCTCGCCGCCCAGATCGACCGCCTCTCCGGCTGGAACAACGACGCGGGAGCGCTGTCGGGCGAGAAGGGCATCGCCGCGTTCACGGACGCCGGTTGGCGGACCTGGGGCAAGGACGGCGACGGCGACGGGCGCTCCTCCCCCCGCGATCCGGCGGACGCCATGGCGGCCCTCGCCCGACAGGACTGCTCCCTCGCCCGGAAGGTGACCGATCTCAGAACCGAGGGGACCGTCTCCGGCGATCTGGTGGATCTCACCCTCGCCGCGTACGCGTCGGGCACGGACGCCGTACGGAAGGCGGGGCGCGTACCCGGCGAGGCGGAGGCCTACGTCACCGAGACCAAGTCCCTGTCGTCGCGCTACCGGGCGTTCGACCCGGACGGTTCCGGCGGCGCCGCGAACCGGGCGGCGGGCGCCGTGCTGGCCGCGCCCGTGAGCACCCTCACCGTCACCTCGCCGTTCGGTGCGCGCCAGCATCCGCTGACCGGGGTGACCAAGGTCCACACGGGGGTCGACTTCGCGGCGCCCCAGGGTGCGCAGGTCTCCTCGGCGGCGCAGGGCCGGGTCGTGTTCGCCGCGATGACCAAGGCGTACGGCAACCGGATCGTGGTGGACCACGGCAGCATCGGCGGCAAGCGGCTGGAGACGACGTACAGCCACCTGCTGTCCCTTCAGGTCTCCGTCGGTCAGGCGGTGGAAGCCGGAACGCCCCTCGGCCTGGTCGGCTCGACCGGCCTGTCCACCGGCCCTCATCTGCACTTCGAGGTGATCCTCGACGGGCACTACGCCGATCCGCTGCCCTGGCTCTCCCCCAGCGCGTGACAGAACGGCCGGTGCCGGGCCGTCAGACGTCGAAACGGCGGCGGGACTCCTCGATGTGACCGAGGTACCGGTGGGTCCAGTCGCACATCCCGTCGACCGTCTTCCGCAGGGCGTGCCCCGGCTCGGTCAGGGTGTAGTCGACCCTCGGCGGGACGGTCGGGTGCACCTCCCGCTCGACCAGGCCGTTGCGCTCCAGCATGCGCAGGTTCTGGGTGAGCATCTTGTGGCTGATGCCCTCGATCTCGTTGCGCAACTCGCTGAAGCGCAGGGTGCGTTCACCGAGGACCTCGATGATCAGCAGCGCCCACTTGTTGGCGATGTCCGAGAAGAGCTCCCGCGCCAGTGAGTCCGCGCGCGTGAGGTCCGCTTCGGCGGGCGAGCCCTTGAACTGCTTGGTCACCATCGGGTTCCCCAGTCACTGAAAAGTGCGTTCTTCCATGTCAGCGGTCACTCTCCTACGGTTCTCCAGTAACCACAAGAGAGCGACTTGGTGCCCGGTTCCACGGAACCGGGCCCGGGACAGCTCACGAGAAGGAGGCACACGGCATGGCCATCACCTTGGCGAACCCGAGCGGACTGCCGACGATTCCGGTGTACCGGCAAGTGGCGATCGCGACCGGGGCGAAACTCGTGTTCGTCGCGGGGCAGGTCTCCTGGGACGCCGACGGCGTCACGGTCGGTGAGGGTGATCTCGCGGCCCAGGTCGAGCAGTGCTACCTCAATGTCGGCACCGCCCTCGCCGAGGCCGGCGGATCGTTCGCCGACGTGGCGAAGCTGACCGTCTACGTCGTCGACTGGACCCCGGACAAGATGCCGATGCTCCTGGAGGGCATCGAGCGGGCCGCCGGGAAGCTGGGGTTCACCCCCGTGGCGCCGGCCACCCTGATCGGAGTGGCGGCCCTGGACGTTCCCGACCATCTGGTCGAGGTCGAAGCCACCGCGGCACTCGACTGAGCCGCCACCCTCCACCCCCGCCCGAGGACCCCTTTGCATGATCATGCGATGTCGTGCATACTCTTCCTATGTCTAAGGTCCTCACCTCCCTTCCCGCCGGCGAGCGCGTCGGTATCGCCTTCTCCGGCGGCCTCGACACCTCGGTCGCGGTCGCGTGGATGCGCGACAAGGGCGCCGTTCCGTGCACCTACACCGCCGACATCGGCCAGTACGACGAGCCCGACATCGCCTCGGTGCCCGGCCGTGCGAAGACGTACGGTGCCGAGATCGCGCGCCTGGTCGACTGCCGGGCGGCGCTGGTCGAGGAGGGCCTGGCCGCGCTCACCTGCGGGGCGTTCCACATCCGCTCGGGCGGGCGTGCCTACTTCAACACCACACCGCTGGGCCGCGCCGTCACCGGCACCCTCCTCGTCCGGGCGATGCTCGAGGACAACGTCCAGATCTGGGGCGACGGCTCGACCTTCAAGGGCAACGACATCGAGCGGTTCTACCGGTACGGCCTGCTCGCCAACCCGCACCTGCGGATCTACAAGCCCTGGCTGGACGCCGACTTCGTCACCGAGCTCGGCGGCCGCAAGGAGATGTCCGAGTGGCTGGTCGCCCACCAGCTGCCCTACCGGGACTCGACGGAGAAGGCCTACTCCACCGACGCCAACATCTGGGGCGCCACCCACGAGGCCAAGACCCTGGAGCACCTGGACACGGGCGTGGAGACCGTCGAGCCCATCATGGGCGTGCGGTTCTGGGACCCCGAGGTCGAGATCGCCATCGAGGACGTGACGATCGGTTTCGACCAGGGCCGCCCCGTGACGATCAACGGCAAGGAGTTCGACTCCCCCGTCGACCTGGTGATGGAGGCCAACGCCGTCGGCGGCCGCCACGGCATGGGCATGTCGGACCAGATCGAGAACCGCATCATCGAGGCCAAGAGCCGCGGCATCTACGAGGCGCCCGGCATGGCCCTGCTGCACGCCGCGTACGAGCGCCTGGTCAACGCGATCCACAACGAGGACACCCTCGCCCAGTACTACAACGAGGGACGGCGCCTCGGCCGCCTGATGTACGAGGGCCGCTGGCTGGACCCGCAGGCGCTGATGGTGCGCGAGTCGCTGCAGCGCTGGGTCGGCGCCGCCGTCACCGGCGAGGTGACGCTGCGGCTGCGTCGCGGCGAGGACTACTCGATCCTCGACACCCGCGGCCCGGCGTTCAGCTACCACCCGGACAAGCTGTCCATGGAGCGCACCGAGGACTCGGCCTTCGGCCCGGTCGACCGGATCGGCCAGCTCACCATGCGCAACCTCGACATCGCCGACTCGCGCGCCAAGCTGGAGCAGTACGCCGGGCTCGGCCTGATCGGCACCGGCAGCCCCGCCATCGGCGCCGCCCAGGCGGCCGCGACAGGTCTGATCGGCAGCATGCCGGAGATGCCGCAGGGCGGCGCCGAGGCCATCGCCTCCCGCGGCGAGGTCTCCGAGGACGAGGTGCTGCTGGACCGCGCCGCGATGGAGTTCGGTACGGACTGATCCGCCTGGCCGAGCGGACGGCTCGGCCACCCGGCGGGACGCGCCGGGGACCCGGTGGCAGTGGACCGGCTCGACGCCGACGGCGTCGAGCCGGTCCACTGCGTTACAGGGACGCCGCGATCCGGGCGTGAAGGCCCAGGACCCGCTTCTGATGCGGCCGGTACGCACCCGTGGCTACTCTCGTCCCTCCACCGATCTTGGCCAGCAGGGAGCAGACTGTGCGCAGCGTCGCCGTAACGCCCGAGGGCGATCACATCCGCTGGGTCGAGCTGCCGGGGCAGGAGCCGTCGCGCGTCTACGTGCACGGGTTGGGCGCCACGTCGCCCGCCTACTTCACGGAGGTCGCCGTTCATCCTCTGCTGGCCGGTCGCCGTTCCCTGTTGGTCGACCTCTTGGGTCACGGCATCAGCGACCGGCCGACGGACTTCGACTACGCGCTGGAATCACATGCCGATGCGCTCGCCGCGGTCCTGACCGGCGCGGGCGTCACGGGTGCCGAGCTGATCGCGCACAGCATGGGCGGTTCGGTGGCCATCGTGCTCGCCGCACGCCATCCGGAGCTGGTCGCACGCCTGGTCCTGGTGGACGCCAACCTCGATCCGCTGCCCCGGGTCCCCGGGGCCGGCGGCTCCAGCGGCATCGCGGCGTACACGGAGGAGGAGTTCCTGGCCGGTGGCTGGCAGGAGGTACTCGACCGGGTGGGGCCGCACTGGGCATCGACGATGCGTCTGGCCGGCCGCGAAGCCCTGCACCGGAGTGCACACCAGCTCATCCGGGGGACGGATCCGACCATGCGACAGTTGCTGCTCGGCCTTGCGATCCCCCGTACGTTCCTGCTGCCGGAGGCGGACCTGGCGACGTTCCCGGGCACGTCGGAGCTCACCGAAGCGGGGGTGTCGGTGGTCGCGGTACCCGACTGCGGACACAACATCATGCTGGACAACCCGGAGGCCTTCGTGCGAGCCACGGCATCGGCGCTCGCGGGCGGGGAACAGAGCTGACCCCAACCAACCCGCGCTTCCTGGTAGTTGCTCACCGGATTGGCGCAGGTGGCGCTACGCTGCCGTGTCGTGCAGGAGACGCGTCTTGACACCGCTCGGATCCGGGCGGCTCGCCGGGTGATCGACCCGGTCTTTCTCGACACCCCGCTGTACCGCTGCGAGGCGCTGGGGTCCGGCCTCGGGTGCACGGTGAGCATCAAGCTCGAAACGGCGAACCCGGTCCGCAGCTTCAAGGCGCGGGGCACCGAGCTGGTCGCGAGCCGGCTGGCCGACAACGCCTCGCGGGCGGTGGTGTGCGCGAGCGCGGGCAACCTCGGCCAGGCCCTCGCGTGGTCCGGTCGCGGCCGGGGACTCGACGTCACCGTCGTGGCATCCCGCTTCGCGACGCGGGCCAAGCTTGACCGCATCCGCGCGCTGGACGCCGGGCTGGAGCTGGTGGACGGCGACCACGAGCTGGCTCGCGAGCGGGCGGCGGCCATCGCACGGTACGAAGGCATCCGGCTGGTCGAGGACAGCCTGGACATCGAGACCTGCGAGGGCGCCGCGACCATCGGCCTGGAACTGCTGGACACCGCACCGTCGTTCGACGCCGTTCTGATCGCTCTCGGCGGTGGGGCGCTGGCCACCGGCGTGGGTCATGTGGTGAAGACCTTGGCTCCCGCGGTCGAGGTGATCTGCGTCCAGCCGCTGGGCGCACCGGCCCTCACACACTCGTGGCACCGTCGACGTGTCGTCACCACCGACTCGACCGACACCATCGCTGACGGCGTCGCCGGCCGGCGTCCCATCCCGGCTGTCCTGGACGACCTCCTCCTGGTCGCCGACGACGCCGTCCTCGTCCAGGAGGCGTCGATCACCGCCGGTATGCGGATGCTCCTCGACCACGCCGGCCTCGTCGTCGAGCCTTCGGCCGCGCTCGGCATCGCAGCGATCCTCGAAGACCGTGACCGCTTCGCCGGCCGACACGTCGTCACCATCGTGTGCGGCAGCAACGTCGACGTGGACGCCTACCACCGCTGGGTCGGCGCGACTCCCCTCCACGAGTCCTGACGACTGCTCGTGTGGGAGGACAGGGCATGGACAGGGCATCAGCGCCAGGCCGCTTCCACCGCGCCGAGCGGTCCTGGACGGGTACGGACCCTATGGCCGACGCCGACGCCGACGCCGGGGCCGGGGCCGATCCGGATGTCACCTGCCCAAGCTCTCTCCTCGGCTCGAACCCGTGTCTGCTCACAGGATGCTGACGGTCGCGTGAGCTGCCGCTTCGTGGTCGCTCGCGCCGTCGCAGAGGAAGGACGCCAGCGCCCGGCCCTCCTCGGCCACGGCAGTACGGTCGGCCCGGGAGAAGCCACGCAGCGGGACGACCCTCACCACGCCCTCCGCCACGGTCCAGGTCGCCGCGACCCGGCCGTCGACCAGGACGACGCGCTCACCCGCGACCGACAGGCCCCGGTGGGCGTCGTCGATGATCCGGCTCCGGTCCTGGTAGCCGAGGATCGCGTTGTCGAACGCCGGCAGGAACCGTACCGGGGCGGGCGTGTCGGGATCGGGGCGCGGCGCGCCGGGCAGGTCCAGCAGTTCCCGGCCCCGCTCGTCGCGGAAGGAGACGAGTTCCTCGCGCAGGGCGGTGACCGCGGCCGGCAGTCCGGCGAGGCCGCACCAGGCGCGCAGGTCGGCCGAGGCGGCGGGGCCGAACGCGGCCAGGTATCGCCGTACGAGTGCCTGGCCGACCGGATCGCTGCTCTCGTCCGGGGCCGGGTCGATCTCGCGCCCCAGCCAGGAGGAGAGCAGGGCGTTGCGCACTCCGGCCCTGGTGCGCCAGAGGCCGCGCGGAGGGAGTTGCACCATCGGCAGGAGTGCGGCGACCAGCATCTCGCCCAGGGGACGCGGACCCGCTGTGGGCCAGCGATCGGCGACCGCCCGCGCGAGTTCGGTCATGGAGCGGGGCTCGCCGTCCGCCATCACCGCCCGGCCCGCCGCCGCGAGTTCGTCGAGGTCCACCCCGGCGAGTTCGCGACGGTAGGTGCCGAGCACCCGCTGACGCAGCATGGCGGCGTGGCGGCCCCGCCATGCCAGGGCGTCGTCGGCGGTCACAAGATGGACGGTGCGACGCATGAGGTGGGTCCGCACCACGCTCCGCCCGGTCAGCAGATCCGAGAGCACCGACGGGTCGAACGTGCGCAGCCTGGACCAGAGTCCGACGAACGGCTCCTGCGGCTCCTGGGCCTGCAGGCCGCAGAGGTGCGCGACGGCGTCGAGGGCCGGTACGTCGGCGCGGTCGAGCAGCAGCTGCCTGGCCAGTGTCGCTCGGTTGAGGGCCCGGGGGCCGAGAACGGTCATGGAACTCATGCCTCTCAGGTCGACTTCCGGCCGTCGAGGGCCTCGCGCAGGATGTCGGCGTGCCCGGCGTGCTGGGCGGTCTCGGCGATGACGTGCGTCAGCACCCGGCGTGCGCTGCGCACCGCTCCCGGCTCGTGCCAGGGCGCCTCCGGCAACGGATGCGTCGCCGACAGGTCCGGGACGCCGGCGATGATCTGCTCGCTCCGGGCGGCGACCTGCTCGTAGCGGGTGAGGACTGCGGCCAGCGTCTCGCCGGGCAGCATCCGGAAGCCGTCCTGGTGGTCGATCGCCCACTGCGGAACCTCCCGCGCGGTCCCAGCCGCGAGATCGGCCCAGGTGACGCCTTCGGGCAGGTCGTAGCGCATCGCCGAGGGCCCCTCGGCCACGAAACGCATCCAACCCTCCTCGATGGACGCGACGTGCTTGATCAGTCCGCCCAGGCACAGCCCGCTGACAGTGGGACTGCCCGCGGCCTGCTCGTCACTGAGTCCCTGAGTCGTGCTGGTCAGGGCAGTTCGTGCGGTCGTGAGCGCGGCGAGCAGGTCGGCCCGCTCGGCGTCGACAGCGGGGGGAGATGTGGTCGTGACGGTCACTGTGATCGGATCCTTCTGGTCGTGGACGGTGTCGTTGCCAGGCACGGGACGACAGTCGCAGGGGAAGCGGTCAGGATGTGTCCGCTACTGGGGACAACATGAGGCCATGCCGAAGACGTCAGCGCGACTGCTGTCACTGCTCTCCCTGCTCCAGGCGCGCCGGGACTGGCCCGGGGCGCTGCTGGCCGAGCGTCTGGGCATCAGTGCGCGCACCGTGCGCCGTGACGTCGACCGTCTGCGCGAGCTGGGCTATCCCGTCATGGCCTTCAAGGGACCCGACGGTGGGTACCGGCTCGACGCCGGTACGGCGCTGCCGCCGTTGCTGTTCGACGACGAGCAGGCCGTCGCCCTCGCCGTCGCGCTCCAGATCGCCACGGGTGCGGGCATCGGGGAGGCCGCGACACGGGCGTTGGCCACCGTGCGGCAGGTCATGCCGGCGCGGCTGCGGCACCGGATCGACACCCTGCGGATCACCGCTGTGGAGCGGCCCGCGGCGCGACCGGTTCCACAGGTCGACAGCAGTGTGCTCATGACGCTCAGCGCCGCCGTTCATGCCTGCGAGGTGCTGCGCTTCGACTACGCCCCGGCCTCCCCTCCGGATGCCGACGGCGAGAGCGCCGCCCCGGCCCCGCCGCGCAGGGTTCAGCCCCACCATCTCGTCGCGAGGAGCGGGCGCTGGTATCTCGTCGCCTGGGATCTGGACCGCGAGGACTGGCGGACCTTCCGCGCCGACCGGATCACCCCGCGCATCCCCACAGGACCGCGCTTCTCCCCACGAGAACTGCCCGCGGAGGATGTGGCCGCCTTCGTCACCGGCAGGTTCCGGGGCTCCGAGGGCTCCGACGGCGACTGGCCCTGCCGCGGCGAGGTGATCCTCGGCCTGCCCGCCACGGCAGTCTCCCGCCACATGAGCGACGGAGTGGTCGAGGCTCTCGGCCCGAACAGCTGCCGCCTCGTCCTGGGTTCGTGGTCATGGGCCGCTCTGGCCGCCACCGTCGGCCGGTTCGACGCCGACATCGAGGTCGTGGGCCCGTCCGAGCTCAGAGACGCGTTCGCGCACCTGGCGCGCCGTTACGCCGACGCCGCGGCCGACCCGCCGGCCGCCCCGTCACCGGTTCGATGAGCCTCGTGCGCCGGCTGTGGCGGGGAGGCCCGCCGTGCCCGGGGACGGGTCGGCGCCCCCAGGCGTCGGGCGGTCGACCGGATCAGAGGCCGTCGCGCACCATGGCGGCGACGATCTGGACGTGCCGGTCGGCCGCCGTGTTCGAGAACTCGTTGCCGTAGTTCAGGCCGTAGGGCCAGAAGTGGCCTCCTCCGGCGGAGAGTTTGGCGCTGGAGCCGTCGAAGCTCCTGACGAGTGCCGTGGCCTGCGCGCCGCGCCAGGTACCGCCGCTCGACAGGGACGACCAGCCCGAGCTGGTGCCCACTCCGATGGTGTGGGCGATCTCGTGGAGCGCGGTCCTCTCCGTCATGTAGCCGCGGTTGCCGAAGCGGATGGTTCCGTTGAGGTTGCCGTCGGCGGTGGGCACACCGGGGTCGTAGCGGACGGTGATGTTCTTGCCCAGGTCGCTGAGGTTGTTGTACCGGGCCACCGCGGCGTTCATCGCCGCCGTGATGAGGTCGTAGGCCGTCCGCTGTTCCTGGGTGGGGTTGCTCGCCCTTTCCAGGTTCCAGGTGATGGTGGCCGCCGACACCTGTTCGCGTGGCGCCGACACGTTCTGCGGGGCGGCCTGCGCGATGCCGGGTCCGGCCAGCACCGCGGCCGCCAGTGCGGCCACGAGCACCTTGTGGCGCCAGGAGACGGTCGTTCGCTCGGTGCTTTCCGGGGTCTGCCGTGGACTCATGGAGGAACTCTCCTGTGGGGGGACGGGCCGTCGGGAGTGTGGGGACGACGGCGTGCGGTCTGTCCGCCGGGGGGCGGGCTGTGGGAGGCGGAGGGTTGCGTTCGCATCGCCTCGCGGGCGGGGTGCGGCCCCGAAAGCCGGGGCCCCGGGGGCTGCGTCAGGTGGGGTCTCGTACGGTTGCCCGCGTCGGGGGTGGTTCAGGTGCCGAGCTTTCCGACGCCCGCCCCGGCCCGTACGAGCGAGGGGACGTCGGCCGCCGGGTCCAGCGTGTACGGGTAGTAGGTGCGCGGTTCGACGACCGTGCCGTTGGTCTCGCACGGACCGGAGCCGGTGAAGACGTTGTTGCGCTGCACCAGCCGACCGGGTCCGGACGCGTCGTACCCACTGGCGGAGTAGCAGGGGTGGGGAGCGCTTTCGAAGTGGTTGCCCTCGACCAGGACGCCCGCGTTCATGGTGGACGCGACGCCGTACAGGGCGTTCCCCTTGAAGTAGTTGTTGTAGACGTGCACCGGTTCACCGAACCGCACCCGTGGATGCCGCTGCCGGGAGCCGTCGAAGAAGTTGTGGTGGATGGAGACCTTCAACTTCCCGGCGTCCTGACTGCCGTTGCCGTCCGAGTGCCCGAGGAGCATGCTCTTGTCGGTCTTGTTGAACCAGTTCCACGACACGGTGACGTACTGGGAACCGCGGACGACGTCGATCGCCCCGTCGAGGGGCGCGACGAACTCGTTGTGGTCGATCCAGATGTGGTGCGACTCCTGGCCCACGTTCACGGCATCGTCCTCGGCGGCCGTGAACCTGATGTTCCGCACGATGACGTTGTGGGAGCGGTAGAAGTCCAGGCCACCGCCGTTGATGACGGCCGAGGAACCGACTCCGACGATGGTCTTGTTCGGGCGCACACCCTGCTTGCTGGTGATGTCGATCGTGCCCTGGACCCGGATGACCAGTGGGCCCGTGGTGTCGATGTACTCGAGGAACTGCTGGGTGGTGGTGGCGGTCACGGTCGGCCCCGCGGCTCCGCCGGTGGTGCCGTTCTGGCCGAGTGCGTCGACCGAGGCGAAGCCGGTGGGGTTCGCCTCCGCGAGTGGTGCCGACGTCCCGGCGGCGGCACTGCCGCTGCCGGCCGGGACCGCCGTTGCGCCGAGCAGCAGGGCGAGCAGGAGTGCGGGAACACCGCGCGGGACGTGCAAGGACGACCTCATGTGGTTCCTCTCCGGGCGAGCGGGCGGACCTTCCTGGGCGTGCAGGAACGTGAACTCGTACAGGAGCGGGAAACTGAAGGGAGAAAGCGCTTTCTGATTTCCGAATGCTAAGCACGTGTCCTGGGCATGTCAACGAGATCGCGAGCTCTGCTTCGACGCCCCGTCCGTCGCGACGGACCCCGGCCTGACACACAGCCAGGACGAGTACCGCCACAGGTCGACGACTCCGAAGGAGGCCGCACGTCGGGACCCGACGACCTGCCACCGCCCGCCGCGGCACACCGCGACGCCGCTTGATGCTGCATCAAGCCAAAGTGATCCGAGTTCAGTCGGCCGACTTCCGGGATCGATGCGTCGCTCATATCCTCGTGCGCCAATGATTACCGGCGGTAAGGGGCAGCGATGAGCGGCACCACACGCAGAGGTTTCCTGGGCACGGCCGCGGCCGCCGGCGGGGTCGCCCTCGGCAGCCCCCAGCAGGCCGCGGCGGCGCAGGACGCCGCCGCCCCGCAGACCGTGGCCGTACTGGGCGGGGGTGTCGCCGGGCTCACGGCCGCACACGAACTCGCCGAACGCGGCTTCCGCGTCACCGTCTACGAACGCAAGGCACTGGGCGGCAAGGCCCGCAGCATGGACGTACCGGACAGCGCCACGGGCGGCCGCGACCCCCTGCCCGGGGAGCACGGCTTCCGCTTCATCCCGGGCATCTACCACAACCTGCCCGACACCATGCGACGCATCCCCTTCCCCGGCAACCCTGGCGGCGTCCACGACAACCTCGTCGCCCCCAAGGAGATGCTGTTCGCCCGCTCCGGCGGCCGCGAGGACATCCGCATCCCGCTGCCCTGGCCCGGCAGCACACCGGCCGAACTGACCCCGGACGAGATCCGCCGCGCCCTGACCTCGGTCCTGGACACCGCCTTCAACCTGCCCCTCCACGAGGCCCTCTACTTCGCCAACCGCTTCCTCGTCTTCCTCACCAGTTGCGACGAACGCCGCGACGAGGTCTGGGAGCGGATGCCGTGGTGGGAGTTCGTACGGGCCGGCCGGATGTCCTACGACTACCAGCGCATCCTCGCCGTCGGCATCACCCGCAACATCGTGGCCACCAAGGCGGAGGAGGCCAGCACCCGCACGGTGGCCACCCTGCTGGAGGCCTTCGCGTTCAACATGCTCGGACGGGGCGCGGACGGCCCGCTGGACCGGATCCTCAACGCGCCCACCAACGAGGCCTGGATCGATCCCTGGGTGACGCATCTCAGGTCGCTCGGGGTCGAGTTCCAGGTCGGCTGGACCGTACAGAACCTGCCCATGGACGCGGGCCGCATCGCCGGGGCCGTGATGGAGGGCCCCGGCGGGGTCCGCCGAACCGTCACCGCCGACCACTACGTCTCCGCCATGCCGGTCGAGCACGCCCGCCGCACCTGGAACGCCGCCGTACGGGCCGCCGACCCCCAACTCGCCGAGTGCGACCTGCTGGAGACGGACTGGATGACCGGCATCCAGTTCTACCTGACGGAACGCACGCCGATCCTGCACGGCCATCTGGACCTCATCGACTCCCCCTGGTCCCTGACCGCCATCGCCCAGGCCCAGCACTGGCCGAGCCACGACTTCCCCGCCGACTTCGGCGACGGCACGGTCGCGGACTGCCTGTCGGTGGACGTCTCCGAGTGGGACCGGCCGGGCATCCTCTACGGCAGAACGGCCAAGCAGTGCACGCGTACCGAAGTCGCCCGCGAGGTCTGGGCGCAGCTCAAGGCAGCGCTGAACGACAGCGGCCGTACGGTACTCAAGGACTCCGTGCTGCACTCCTGGTTCCTCGACCCGGCCGTGGACGGCCTGGGCACCCCGAACCCGGTCAACGACGAACAGTTGCTCATCCACCCGACGGGGACCTTCCACCACCGCCCCCGGTCGGCCACGAAGATCCCGAACCTCTTCCTGGCCGGCGACTACGTGGCCGTGCCCATCGATCTGGCCACCATGGAGGGCGCCAACACCTCGGCCCGGCAGGCCGTCAACGCCCTGCTGGACCAGGTCGGTTCGGATGCCGAGCGGTGCACCGTCACCCCGCTGTACCGGGCCCCCGAGTTCGAGGCCCTCAAACGCCACGACCGCACCCGCCACCGCCTCCGGCTGCCGAACCTCTTCGACGTCGGATGAGACCGCAGGAGGCACACGGGGCGGGCGGGGCCAGGGCCGGCGGCTGAGGCGTACCGACCGCGTACGCCGGACCGCCGCCGCCCTGTCAGTGACGTCGCCTCAGCACTCACCCCGCCACTTCACACTGCCGATCGTCGCGTAGATGATGTTCGCCTTGTACTCGCCGGGACCCGGGTTGTAGTGCAGGCAGACGCGACGGACCGACGTGGTGTAGCCGTACACCAGGTCGACGTGGTCTCCGCCGGGATACACATAACCGTTGTTGAACACGGAGCCGACGCTGTGGATCTCGCCCGACCAGTCGCCGGCGGTCTTCATCAGCAGGGTGCCGCGCTGGTCCGGTTCGGAGTAGGCGCAGAAGTATCCCTTCGGGCAGCCGGGCGGGTTGGCCTCGGCGGTGGCCGTCGGGGCGATGCTCATCACTCCTGCGAGGGCGGCGGCGCCGGCCAGCGCACTCAGGACGCGCTTGCGCACAGTGGTTTCCTCTCGTCGGTCGTCGGGCGGTCGCGTGCGGTGGTTCAGCAGAGGGGCACACCGGGCAGTTCGTTGTCCGGCGAGCTCATGTAGATGTTGGTGACATAACCACCGTAAAGGGGCAGGTACGCCCACCAGTCGTTCGTGTAGGGCGGCACGCTGACCTGCTGTCCCCGCTTCTGGCAGCCGACCTGTACCTCCACCCCGGCGGGAAGGGTCGTGAGCGCCTTCGAGGCGGTCGTCGCGTCGGCGCGGACCTGCACCTTCGATCCCCAGGTGCCGAACCATGTGCCGGTCCGCTTCACCGCGCCGGGCACGTTCAGGGAACGTACGAGCCGGGTGGTGTCCGTGTAGGCGGCGCCGAAAGAAGCACCCTGCGGGTGCAGGGTGAACACGGCGACGATCGAGCGGTCGCCGGGTCCCGTGGTGCCGGTGCTGTGCAGTGCCGGCCGCGAGAGGTTGACATCGGACGCCTCTGCGGGGATCGATCGCCGGGCGGCCGTGGTCGCGGTCGCGGTCGTGTTGCTGCAGTCGCTCGTGTCGCCGAAGCCGGACCAGCCCTGTTTGACCGCCCAGGGAGCCTGGAACGACGCCGGGACGCCGAACCGCTGGTCGAAGCCGTCCTTGCCGCACCGGGTCGAGGCACGCAGGTTGCTCATGACGATGTCGCGCAGGGCGGCCGGCGCGCGGTCCAGGATCCAGCGGTAGATCCGCACGGTGTCGGCCGCGGACAGTGCCGTGTAACCCCAGTACCCGGAGTAGCCGGCGGGCGGGCCCTCCGTGTCCTCCAGTTCCAGATGGGCGGACATGCGGTCGATGATCGCCGAGCCGCCGTTGTTGGACCAGTAGTGGTTGGCGGCGTCGTCGTCGCTGGCACGCAGCATCGAGTCGAGCCGGGACCGGTCGTCCGCCGGCAGGCTGTAGGACGGACCCCGGTCCCACAGGTGGTCGAGCGCGATGAGTAGTTTGACCACCGACGCGGCGCGGAACTGCATGTGCGCGTTGTGCTCTTCGGTGAAGGTCCCGGTCTCGCGGTCGTAGACGGCGACGCCCGCGCTCACGCCTGCCGGAATCTCCGGTGCGGCCGCCTCTGCTGGGCTCGCGGCACGCGCCGGTGGGGTGGCGGTCGCGAGCAGAACCACCGCGAGGACGAACCATCCCAGGGCTAACACGACCTTGCCTCGTGTCGTCGTGTGCATCAAGAGTCTCCTGGTCGAGAGTGGCGGCGAACCGCACGGCTTCCCTGGACGTGCGACGACGGCGGCACTTGCGGCGTCGACGACGTGACCCGCAGCAGGGCCGCTCCCTCGCCGGACGTCGGGCAGAGGCAGCTGTCCCGCAGCGCCCTTGCCCGCGATCGCGATGCTTCCCGATACTCATCCGCGGCAACAGCCTTTTCGGTCCTGCCCGAAAGGCCCGGTGGACGACCGGTCCACCCGATGCGCGTGCGATGGGACCTCGACCCGGTCGAACACCCCCGCCCCCCTCTACTCACCAGGGTCCGCCGCAGCGGCCTGCCCTGTCGGTGTCTCTGTGCCACGAGCCGGATTGTCAGAGGCATCCGCTAGCTTCCTGACCATGGGGAACTCAGGCGGATCATTGACGACCCGGTCCACGGGGGAGCTGCACCAGCTGATCCGGGCGGCCGGGTTCACGGGCATCGAGGACACGGAGACGTTGGCGGAGGGCTGGCAGGTGACGGACTTCGCCGACGCCGGAAGGCGCAGCCTGGTGAATCTCGTCCAGAGCACGAAGACGCCTGCGGTCATGGTGTCCTTCGTGGACAGCGATGTGGGGTTCGTCGAGGCTGTCACGCCCGATGGCAGCAGCTGGGAGGGCCTGCTCAACCGCGAGATGGCGGAGAGCTACGAGATCCCTCTGGAGCACTTCCCCGTCGAACCCGCCGTCACCGGTGCCCTCGCGTGGTCGGCCGCAGCAGGCCTGACGCCCGACGAGCAGGCAATCCGACAGACGCTCACCGGATCGGCTCTGTTCGCGGAGGAGCTCGCCTCAGCCCTCCTGGTCACCCTGGGAATACCCGACGCGACCTAGCTCTCCCGAGTCGGGCCAGGACCAGGAGAAACAACGGGCCTCGCCTCCTTTGGGTGCCCGCTGCTCACCGGCCTGCCGGTGTGGGCCCGCAGAGGTGCCGGGCCCACACCGATCAGCAGTGGATAGAACATCACCGTCGTGGTGTTGGTCCGTTCTTGATCCGCTGCAAGACCGCCTCACGGAGGTAGGCGAACAGGCCCGCACCAGCTTCCCGGACCACGGACAGCGCGAGGGAGGGCCGGTCAGCCCAGTACCTCGCGCAGCAGCCGTGCGTTCTTCACCACCTGACTCGATCCGCTGCGCCCCGCGGCCGCTGTGACCTCGGGTATCCCGCCCTTCGCCGCGCAGCGGGAGACGCAGTCGACGCCGAGGGCGAGCAGGGCTCCGGTGCCCCGGACCACGGGGTCGCGCAGCAGGTGGGGCAGGGCGGTTTCGAGCACGGACCAGACAGTGGCGTACGCGCCCGTGTCGGCCGCCGTCCGCAGGGAGGCGGTCACACGGTTCGCCTCGATCCACTTGCCGCGCAGCATCTCGGCCAGCTGCTGTCCCAGCAGGCCGGCGTCCAACTCTCCCCGCGCGGCGAGCACGAGCAGCGCGTCCACCGCCGCGTCGCGCTCGCCCTGCTGGTCGTACGTGAGGGTGATTGCCAGTGCCAGGTGCAGCGCGAATCCCGCCGGGCCGCCGGACTCCGCGGCGAAGGGCAGGGCGTGGGCCCAGCCCCGCATGGACGCGCGGTACCTGAAGTAGTCGCGGGCCAGCACGAGTTCTCGGTGGTGCGGCAACTGGGCCAGCCAGAAGGGGACCATCGGGTTGTGGAGGACGCCGTCGCGGTGCGGCCCGATCAGGGTCGCGGCGGCCGGGAGCAGCGGGACGCCGGGGGCCGGCTCGGCGGGCAGGTGGCTCGCCCATTCCGTCGGGTACTTGCCCGCATGGGCGTCCGGCCAGCCCGTACGACCGCAATCCCAGTGCGGCAGACCGCCCTCGCGCAGCCACCGCGCCAACCGCTGCCCGGCGTCGGACCCCAGCTGCCCGGCCGCGCCCAGCGCTGTCTCGTCGGCGGTCGGGGTGACGCGCAACAGCGCTTGGGCCAGGTCGATGGGTGCGGGCGTGATGCCGAGCCCGTCGAGCACCTCGAGCCGCCGCACGAGTACGGCGGCGTCCAGTGCACCCGTGGCATCGGTCGGCACGGACAGCAGGAACGGCTGCGCGTCGCCCTCGATGATGCCAATCGCCTCGGCCAGGCGCGCCCGCAGCAACTCCCCCGCCGGGGAGGAGGAGTTGCGCCCCTGGCGGGCGGTGAAGTCGTACTTCCTCGGCTCGTCGCCCCGCAGCGCCCTGGCCACGTCGTACACGTCGGACTGGGTGAAGTCGAGGGTCTCACGGGGTTCCCTGCGCATGACCGGCTTCAACGCCTGGGCCAGCGCGGCCCGGTCGAGGTGGGCATGGCGGACCAGTCCGTCCAGGACCCGCTCGAACGTCACCACGTCCTTGTCGTTCGCGACGACCGCCGCGAGCTCTTCGGCGACCTCGACGGCTGTCCCGATGGGCCCCGGCACCGGGCGCGGCTCGGGCACGGCGGGCAGCACGTCGGCGTACTGGCCGGTGCGGCGGTCCGCCGCGGTGCCGAAGAGATCGGCGGCCCGGGCCGCGAGAGCGGGGTTGATCCGTGCGGCGGCCGTGCGCAGGTCGGGCAGTACCAAGTCGCCGGCGTCCTTGAGGTGCCGGGCGATCACGTCGAGGGCGCGCTCCTGTACGTCGACGTCCCGGTGACCGAGGGCCGTCGCCGCGTCAAGAACGGTGCGGGCGGCGCGCCCGGGGTCCGTGCGGGCCGCGCGGTCGAGCCGGGCGAGCTGGGCCCGGACCAGCTTCTTCTCCGGCCGGAGCAGGACGCGCTCGCATGCCTCGGTGAACACGTCGGGCTCCAGCAGCCCGGCCTCGTCCAGGCCGATCAGGACCTCCTGGGCGTAGGAGGCCACGGGCGACGACAGGTCGAGCAGTGCCACATGGTCCCGGAGGGCGAGCGCGTTCTCGGCCGGGGTGAGGGCGAGGGCGCGCAGGTACGCGAGCGGCGGCGCGGTCTCCACGCGTGTGCCGTCCTGGAGCAGCCGGGTGAGCAACGTGTCGGCCAGCGCTACGCGTTCGCGCGTCCTGGAGGCGTGTTCCGCGGGTGTGAGGGCGAGTTCCGTCAGCGCGACCGCGGCGTTCGACCCCCATGATTCGCCGGCGGCCAGGTCGGTGAAGACGCGCCGGATCAGCGCGGCGCGGTCGACCAGGCCCTCCTCGGCGAGGCTGATGAAGACCCCGAGCGTGGTGTCTTCCCTGATGTACGAGCGGCCTCTGGTGGTGAGCAGGTGGTGGAACGATTCCACGC
The DNA here is from genome assembly GCF_019090165.1 of Streptomyces sp. BV286. Taxonomy (GTDB): domain Bacteria; phylum Actinomycetota; class Actinomycetes; order Streptomycetales; family Streptomycetaceae; genus Streptomyces. The sequence continues at coordinate 254,830 of NZ_JAHRIB010000141.1, read as the reverse complement.
CGAGGTACACATCCGGTCGCTCCAGCGCCAGCGGGAGGAGCGTCGGTGACAGGTCGTCCGTACGCAGCCGTTCCAGGAAGGTGGTGCCCGGCCGGGGGCCGCCGCGCAGGTGCGTGGGGTGCTTCCAGGTGTTGTCGCGCCAGCGCAGCCAGCTCTGGATGAACCCGGCGGAGGTCGGGACAGGACAGCCGGTGTCGTGGACGAGGTGTTCGATGAGGTCGGACCTGACGGTCTTCCCGGGCGTCGACCGGTCGGCGAGTCGTGCGGCCAACTCGGCCCGCCAGGCGACGGGGTGGAGGTTCACGACGTCGAGCATCCAGGCGCCGCCGAGGGGCAGGAAGAGCGATTCGGCGCCGTTCTCGGGCCGCACGATCCAGTCGGCTGCGGTCACGGGGTCGGTTCGGCAACCGAGTTCGGCGGCGAGTTGGGCGGTTCTCTGCTCCTCGACGACGTGGTACCAGCCGGCTCGCATCGGCGCACGCCGGGCCTCCAGAGCCTCGGCCTGTGCCGCGCGCTCGTCCGGCGTCAGGCTGCCGAGCTCCCGGAGTACTCCGCCGACGTCGCCGGCTTCCGCGAGTTGGACCAGTGTCATCGTGCCGTCTCCGATCGTGCCGCGGTCGTCGCCGCTGTCCCTGTGACGTCCGTCCGCGCGTCCGCCGCCGCGCCGCGCACCATGCCCACCGCGAGCACGTGCTTGCAGGGGCCGCGCCCACCCCGGTACTTCGCCCACCAGAAACAGGTGCAGCTCAGCCGATCGGAGGCGTCATCGGCGCGGACCACGTGGACGTCGTCGCCCTTCCCGACCCGGGCCAGCGGCCCCTCCAGCCGCACCGCCCCGTCCGCGACAAGTGCCCGCGCGCCCCGCAGCCGAGGGTTGTGCTTCTCGGCGGCGCCCGCACGGTAGGGCAGCCGGCGGTGGAAGTACGCCTCCTCGGCGAGGTCGTAGCCGATCTGGCCGGATGTCCCCAGCGTGGTCAGCGCGGCGCGCACCCGGCCGACCGGCAGACCGGCCTGCGTCGAAAGCTCGGTGACATCGATCCTCGGCTCCCAGGCCAGCAGCTCGGCGACCCGCTCCGCGTCCTCTGCCGCGGGCCCGGAGGCGAGGTCGTTCAGCACTCCGCCCTCGCCGGAGAAGCCGCGCGAAGCACTCTGGGAGAGCATCAACGTCAGTCGCATGCCGGGCAGTTCGACCTCCCAGGCGACGGCGGCGGCCCCGTCCACGGCGGCTGGGACGGCCGGCGCGTACATCCGTACGGCCGTCGCGTGCCGCAGGACCCTCTGGAGGGTCAGCAGGCGCTCGGGCCCGGGCAGGCACACGGCCCCCGGCGCCGGCCTGGTCGTGGGACGCAGGGTGCGGCCTGCGGGCACCACCCAGCGGCTCGTACGGGCCTCGGACCGCTGGGTGGGCCGGGGCAGCGCCTGCAGTACGGCGGCCGCCTCCACGGCGGGGACCTCGGCCCGCAGAGCGAAGCCTGCTGCGAGCACGTGGGCCTCGGCGAAGCCGCGCAGCCAGCGTTCCGGCAGCGGGACCTTCTTCTCCACGAACTCGCCGCCGAAGGTCTTGACCGTCAACTCCTCCGGTCCGACGGCCAGATGGAGGGGTTCGAGCCCGCCGAGCCCGGCCAGCGCCCGCCGCAGCGGCAGGTTGACGTCCACGTTCGTGGTGCCGTGCCCGACGCCGTCACCGTCGAGGCCGGGTGCGAGGACGTCGAGCCGGGCGTAGACACCACAGCAGCCGGAGAAGGACTCGAACCGCAGCCGGTCGCCGTCTGCCGTCACCACCGGGTCGAGCGAGGCATTCGCGCTCGGCCGGTAGTAGCGGGCGGCGGCCACGTCAGCGACCGTGAGCAGCGCCGTCGCCGCGGCGGCCGGCGCGGTGAGGAACCCGCTGAAGAACCGGGGGTTCGCTGCCTCTCCGGCCGGGGTGGCACCGCCGGAGGTCTCCAGTGCGAGGGTGCGTCCGGCTGTGGAATCGTGCAGGGCCGAAGGGCGTAAGTACGCATAGGTTTGCATGAGTTGGGACACGCACACACGCTACGACGGAGGACTGAGGCGTGGCCGCAGGGGCGCCCACGCGCGACAGCCCGCCCATGCTTGCTCATGTCCGGCCGACGCGTTCCACGCGGACGGTGGCCGGTGGCATGCCCCGACCGGTGAGCGCCTGGTCGACGGGGCGTGCGTAGGGCCAGTGCGGCAGCCCTTTCAGCGACTCCCCCTGGTAGCCGGCCGGATGAGAAGTTCTTCTCCTGGCCGCAGAGGGCGTTTGTTTGCCTGCCAGGCAAAGAACCGCGTCCCGCGCGCCCGTGTGTGGCAGGTTGTACCCCAGCCGGGCCCGCCACTTCCCCCCGTAGTGGTGAGCCCGGCCTCTTTGTGCCCGGCCGAGAGCCCCGAGCCGGTCACTCCTTGCTCGCGTTCTCGTCGTGGTCGGGAGTGGGAGGCCAGGTGGGGCGGTGGGCCGGGGGCAGGTCCAGCAGTGCCATGCCGACCGTCCGCCGGACGGGCAACAGGTCCGTGCTGCCCGTCTGCACCAGCAGCTCCTTGAGCCGGCGTCCCGCCCCGGCCAGGATGAGCATGCCGTCCCGGCGTTTCAGCAGCCACCGGATCGCGAGCAGGCAGTTCAGCCCGCGGGAGTCGCAGAAGACGAGGGCGGTCACATCGAGCACCAGGTGCTGATGTCCGGCATCGACACTGGCGGCGAGGGTGCCCAGGAAGTAGTCCTCGCAACTCTGGTCGAGTTCGCCGCTGACCCGCAGCACAGCACAGTGCTCGCAGTCCGTGATCTCGCTGATGGTCAGGCGGTGGGTCTGCGTGGACATCACACCTCCATCCGGTCATCGCGCGGAGGTTCATCCCCGTCAACCCCGCACGTCGCGCCCATCCGGACCAGGCCGGCGCTGCCGGCGATCCCTCTCGGATGCCTCGTGCGCCGCCCGGTTCCAGTGCTCCGGGCGTCCCGTGCCGCGACACCCGTAAGGGTGCGTGTGCCCCGCATTCGAGCGGGCAATGGGGCAGGACGAAACTCCCCGGGAATCCCGGACACGCCGTCCGCGGTACGTCCACGAAGGCCGTGCCCCGCGCGTAGGGGAGGCCGTGGCCGCCGCGGGGGCCTTCACGGCGGCTGCGGGGCTCTCTTGCGTGGCGGTCCGACGGTGCCGGCCGCGGCGGCCCTGAGGAGACGGCGGAAGGTGGGGCATTCTGCGTGGCTCGGCGCGGAGCAGGCCGCGGCGTGCCTCAGGGAGTCACGCAGGACGCCGAGTTCGCGGATCGTCCGGTCCAGCTCGTCCGCCCTGGCGGCCAGCAACTGCCGGTCGATGCGCGGCTGTCCGTCCGGCGCGAACATGCCGGCGATCTCGTCGAGCGAGAACCCGGCTGTGCGCCCCAACGCGATCAGCGCCAGGCGTTCCAGCACACCGGGGTCGTACTGACGGCGCAGGCCACGTCTGCCGACCGGGCTGATCAAGCCCTTCTCCTCGTAGTACCGGAGCGTCGAGGCGGGAACCCCGGCGCGGTGTGCCACCTCGGCGATGTCCAGCTCTGTCATCCTCTTGACCTCAAGTCGGCTTCAAGTAGGACGGTGTCACCTCCGCCCGGTCACGGCAACCACAGGGGACGAATCATGGACATCACACGCAGGAACGACGACGAGCAGGCGGCCCGCTGGAACGGTCCCGCCGGCCATGCCTGGGTCGATGCGCAGGCCGTACTGGACGGCCTGTTCAGGCCCTTCGAGGACCTGCTGGTCGAAGCTGTCGTCGCCGAGCACGGGAGTCAGGTGCTCGACGTCGGCTGCGGCACCGGCAGCACCACGCTCGCCGTCGCGAAGCGGACAGGCGCGCGAGGGTGCTGTGTCGGCGTCGACGTGTCCGAGCCGATGGTCACCGCAGCCCGGGCACGTGCCGAGCGCCAGGGCGCACAGGCCTCCTTCGTACTCGCCGACGCCGAGGACCACGCGTTCGAGCCCGCGAGCTTCGACATGGTGATCTCGCGCTTCGGCGTCATGTTCTTCAAGGACTCCGTCCGGGCCTTCGCCAACCTGCGGCGGGCGGCCCGGGACGGGGGCAAACTCAGGTTCATCACGTGGCGTGCCCCTGCGGAGAACCCGTTCATGACGACGGCAGAACGCGCCGCGGCGCCCTTCATGCCGAGTCTTCCCGCCCGCCGCCCGGACGAGCCGGGCCAGTTCGCGTTCGCCGATCCGGACCGGGTCCGCGGCATCCTGGAGGAGAGCGGCTGGACCGGGGTCGACCTGCAACCGGTCGACGTACCGTGCGTTCTGCCCGAGAGCGAACTGGTGCGGTACTTCACACGTCTCGGCCCGCTCGGCCTGGTCCTGCGCGAGGCGGACGAGTCCACCCGTGAACGTGTCGTCGCAACGGTCCGCGCCGCGTTCGACCCGTACGTGCACGGTGCGGAGGTCCGCTTCACCGCGGCATGCTGGACTGTCGGCGCTCAGGCATAGGCGCAGTCCCCGCCGGGCGCCTCGGCCAAAGCCCGCAGCTTCGCCGGCGGCGAGGCGCCGCTCCTGCGGTCGCGGATGACTGCACCGGCCCGAGCAGGCAAGGGCGGCGCATGGGACGGCAGGACGGTCCGAGGCGGTCGGCACGGCGCCCGCCCCGTGATCGACGACTGGGCAACAGTCGCTCCGCACACTGGAGTCGGCAGGGCCGGAGTGTGAGGCTGAGCGCATGAAGTCTCGCACCGCCTTGCCGGCCCTCGCTGTCTGCGCCGTCTGTGTCGTCCTCGCCCCGCTCAGCGGATGCGGCAGTGACGACGCGGGCCGGGAACCGTCACCTTCCGGTGGCGCGACCTCGTCCGCCGCGGTGCCCAGCCCTCCGGCGGAGAGCAGGCCGCCGGTGGCCGGGGAGGGGGCGAAGGACCCCGACGACATCAACGGAGACGGGTTCCGCGACCTCGTGGTGTCCGTGTCCCTCAGCAAGGACCCGAACAATGCCGGCGGCGACGACCGGGTCGCGGTGGTCTACGGATCGGCCGAAGGGCTCGATCCCTCGACACGCACCGTGTACGGGCGCCCCGACCTGGGCCTGCCCGAGCCTCCCGAGAACCCGGCCGCCACCACGAGCCGCGACCATGTCGCCGCGGACTCGGTGGTCACCGCCGACCTGGACGGCGACGGCTTCCCGGACTTCGTCACGTCCTTCGCCGGCGAGGTGGTGTCCGACGCACAGGTGTCCACTCGGCGCACCGCCCCGTACGTCACCTGGGGCAGTCCCGGCGGACCCGAGGCGGGATCCGGAGCGACCCCGGTGCGCTTGCCGCAGAGTGCGTCCGCAGTGGGTGTGGAGTCCGTCGTCCGCGGCGACTTCGACGGGGACGGGCACCATGACCTCGCGGCACTCGCGCAGAACCACTCGTCCATGGTGCTGCTGTACGGCCCCTTCACCCGAGCCGGTGCGCCGGCCCGCACCGACACCGGTCTGCCCTGGCAGTGGGGCAACCTCGTCGCGGACGACATCGACCCGTCCGGCGAGCCACGCGCCACCTCCCTGCTGCTCCATCACGCGAGCGACGGCGAGCAGTCCCGCAACACCTACTATCCGGCCCGCCGTGGCGCCGCCCTCGCCGGAAAGGGAAAGGAGTTGCGCCTCGGCAACGCCCACGCGTTCGGCGACTTCGACGGCGACGGGCAACGCGACGTGGCCATCGGGGACGACCGCAGCCGTAACAACGAACCGGGTTACGAGACCGAGGCGCCCGAGGTGGACGGAACCCTCACGGTGCACCCCGGCAGCGGAGCCGCGCCGGACACGTACCGACTGCCCGACGTGCCGAAGGGCCGGTCCAACTACTACGGGCCCGGAGGCATCGTGGCCGCCGATCCGGACGGCGACGGCCGTGACGGCATCCTGGTCGCCACGTACGTGGGGGCCACGTTCATCGACGGCGAGCGGCGTACTCCCGTACTGCGCCAGGGAGCCGCGAGGACGGAAAACCGGAAGACGCCCGCGAAGTGGCGGCACGCCCGGCCTGCGGGCGCCGCCGACTTCGACGACGACGGCAAGGACGAACTGATCCTCAACTGGGCGTCCGACGCGATGTTCGGCCTCTACGGCCAGCACCCCACACACTGGTGGATCACCGACGGCACCACGTCCCGTGACCAGACGTCCTTCGCGACGACGAACTTCGGAGCGGGCGGATCCCGCTAGGAGGGCCCGGCACCGAAGGCGAGCCGACGGCCCTCGGTGCGTTCACCCTCCGTGGGCGGAGTTCTCCGCGTCTGCGCGTTCGGCGGTCCATGTGACGTGCGGGGGAACGATCCGTGCGCACAGGGGTCCGCCCTGTGCGTCGGTCAACCCGAGGCGCGCCACCAGGAGGCCCTCGTGGGCGGCAGCGGCGAGCACGTCGGCGGGGACGACGTCGAGCATGAGCTTGGCGCGCCGGAACATCGTGAAGAGGCCCGCCCGGTCGACCGTGCCCCACGACAGGTAGATGAACCGCCGGCCCAGCCGGTCCTGCACGTAGGGGCCTTTCACGTCGGTGCCTGTCGGTGACGCCGTCGCGGTGCATTCCAGGGTCCAGGTCGCCGACTCGGCGTCCCCGGGCTGGGGTTCGAGGAGTTCACCGGGACGGTCGCGGCGTTGGACGGCGACGTGGAGGTTGTCGTACGCCGGGACGTTCCCGTCGGCGGGAGCGGGGCGGGTGAGGCCGGGCAGGTCGACGGCGTCGATACGGATGCGCATACCGGCCATCATGCCGCCGCCGTCCGAATCCTGTGCGAAGCGAAGCGACGCGAAGCAATGCGACGCCGTCCTCGTGCCCCTCCTCCCTCTCCGGACCGGCCGTCGCCGGGCTTGCTGGAGGCGGACGCGGGACCGAAAGGCCTTACTGCATAGGATGTGCAGATGCATGCCACCTGCACAGGAGAGAGCATCGGGTCGATCTCGGCGAGGCGCGGAGGCTGTGACCTGGCACCCTTACGATTTAAATGACAATCATGTTCGTGTAGCTTGTCGCCAGGTATCCGCCCTGGCAGGACAAGAAGACAAGAACGAGGACCATGAGATCTCCCCGCCGTCGACTGGCAGCCGGCCTGCTGCTCGCCCCGCTGCTCTCCGGCTGCTTCGCCTCCGGCGACGACGCGCCGTCCTCGGACTCGTCCGGCTCCGGTGGCGGACGTCTGCGTATGGCGATGGCCTTCACGCCGACGGAGAACTTCTCCCCGTACGGCCAGGACGCCTTCCACCTGTCCCGGCTGGGCGTCGCCGAGGGGCTGACACGGCTGGACGCCAACGGCACCGCGGTTCCCGCCCTCGCCGAGTCGTGGAGCCGTGACAAGAACGACCGCAGCTGGCTGTTCACGCTGCGGGACGCCAGGTTCCAGGGCGGTGGCGAGGTCACCGCGCAGGCAGTCGCCTCCGCTCTCACGCACGTGACCGAGGCCGACCCCGCCCCCGCCGTGCTGTCCGGGGTGAAGCTGAGCGCCGAGGCCGTGGGCAGGGACCAGGTCCGCGTCAGCACCGGAGCGGTCGACCCTGTCCTGCCGCTGCGGCTGTCCAACCCGAACCTGGCGGTGTTCTCCCCGAAGGCCTACGGGAAGAAGGGCACCGTGAACCCGGTCGGCACCGCCACCGGCCCCTTCGAACTCACCAAGATATCCGGCGACACCGCGGCCACCCTCGACCGCTTCGACGACTACTGGGGCGGTCGCGCCCAAGTGTCGGGCGTCGACGCGAAGTTCATCGCCGACGGCACCGCCCGCGCCAACGCCCTGCGCACCGGCGAGGCGGACACCGCCGAAGCCCTGCCCGTGGCGCAGGTCGCCTCCCTCGACGAGGACACCGTCCACGAGACGAACACCGCCCGCAACACCAGCCTCCATCTCAACACCAGGTCCGGCCCGTTCGCCGATCCTGGACTGCGGGCGGCGGCGCGCGAGGCGATCGACACCTCCGTCATCGCCAAGGACGTCTACGAAGGTCATGCCGAGCCCGCCCAGGGCATTTACGGCCCGGCACTGACCTGGGCCGCCGGCAAGCGGATCGAGCCCGTCGGACGGGCGAAGGCCGCCTCGGCCGACGGCAGGTCGATCACCCTGGCCACCTACACCAACCGGGCCGAGCTGCCCGAAGTCGCCCAGGTGCTGCAACAGCAGTTGGAGAAGGCCGGTTTCAAGGTGAAGTTGCGGGTGCGTGACTACTCCCGCCTGGAGAGCGACGCCCTGGCGGGTGAGTTCGACGCCTTCCTCGCCTCACGCAACGTACTTCTCGACACCGGGGACCCGGTCTCCGCCCTGGCCTCGGACTACACCTGCGACGGCGCCTACAACCTGTCCCTGCTGTGCGACAAGAAGGTCGACGCGGCCGTCGACGCCGCCCAGAGCGTCTCCGAAACCGCCGAGCGACAGGACGCCGTCATGACGGCGGAAGCCACCCTTCTCGGCACCGACGCGGTCGTCCCACTGGTGCACCTGAAGGTCGTCACCGGCATCGGCTCCTCGGTGCGAGGCATCCTGCTCGACCCGTACGAGCGCTCCTTCGTGGGCACCGGGACCCGGCGCTGAACGACATGCCCGGCTTCCTGGTCAAAGGCACCGCCGCCCTGCGCCGCCTCGCGCGGGGCGGCGGGCTCACGCTGCTGTGGCGGGCCGTGCTCGCGGCCGCTCTGGTGTGCGGGATCGGCCTGCTGCCGTGGCTGTCCCGCACGGACCCGGCCCTGACCGTGCTCAAGGCCCGGTCGTCGGAACGCGACCCGACGCCCGGGGCACTGCAGGCCGTACGCGACGAACTCGGGCTGGACGAGGGCCCGCTCAGGCTCCTCGGTGGCTGGCTGAGCGGGCTGTCGCGCGGCGACGCCGGGCGGTCGTGGATCTCCGGCGCCGACGTGCTCCCGTCCGTCACATCAGCCCTCGGCGTCTCCCTGCTGCTCATGGCAGGGGCCCTGGTGATCGCCGCGGGCACGGCCTCGGCGGTGTGCGCCCGCACCCTGTGGCTGGGCTCGCGGCGCCGGCTCGGCGAACGCACCTCGGGCGGCTCGGCGTCGGCCGTGCTGGCCGCACTTCCGGAGTTCCTCCTCGCCGCCGTCCTCGCCTCGGTGGTCGGAGTACAGCTGGGCTGGCTGCCCGCCCTGGGCTGGTACGGCCCGCAGTGGATGGTGCTCCCCGCCCTCGCCCTCGGACTGCCCGCCGGGGCGGTGCTGGGGCGGATGCTGGACGATCTGCTGCCCGGTGCCTTCACCGAGCCGTGGGCACTGGCCGCCGCCGCGCGCGGGGTTCCGCCCAAGTCGCTGGCCCGGCAGGCGCTGCGCCGCTGCGTCCCCGGACTACTGCCCAACCTGGGCCTGTTCGTCGTCGGACTGACCGGTGGGTCGGTCGCCGTGGAACAGATCTTCGACATCCCCGGACTCGGTCGGCTCACCCTGCGCGCCGCCCTCGCCCAGGACCTGCCCGTGCTGCAGACCGGCACGCTCGCTCTCGTTCTGCTCGCGGCCACCGCCGGGGTGCTTGCCCGGCTCGCGGCCCGGTGGCTGATCGGACCCGCGCTGCGCGACGGCGCCCTGCACTCCCAGCACCGGCCCGGGCCCCCTGCGCCCCGGACGACTCCTCTGCTGTACGCGGCGCTCCTCCTCGCGGTCATCGGTCTGGGGCTGCCGCGCGACCCGCTCGCCCTGGACACCGCCGTCCGGCTCCGGGCGCCGTCCGCCGCGCATCCGTTCGGCACCGACGCGCTCGGCCGCGACGTCCTGGCCCGTATCGCGCACGGTGCGCTGAGCACCCTCACCATCGCCCTCGCGGTGACCGCCGTCGCCCTGGTGCTCGGCGTACTGCTGGGAATGCTGCCCAGGCTGTCCGGACCCCTGGTCGACTCCGTCAACGCCGTACCTCCCGTCCTGGCGGCGCTCCTCGTCACCGGGGCCGCGGGCAGCGGCCCCTGGACACCGGCGCTCGCCGTGGCCGTCGTCGCCTGGTCACCGCTGGCCGCCCACGCCTCCGCGCTGCTCCAACAGGAGCGGGCCACCACCCACTTGACCGCCACCCGCGCCCTCGGTGCCGGACGCCGGTACCTGCTCACGCACGAGCTGCTTCCGGCCGTCCTGCCGCCCGTCACCCGCCACGCCCTGCTCCGGTTGCCCGGCATCGCCCTCGCCCTGGCCTCGCTCGGCTTCCTCGGCCTGGGCGCCCAGCCTCCGTCCCCCGAGTGGGGCCTTCTCCTCGCCGAGAACCAGCCCTACGTGGAACGCGCCCCCTGGGCGGTCCTCGCTCCGGCCGCCGTCCTCGCCGTGCTGGGAGCCCTGGCGGTGACCGCGGCAGGAGGCGTACGCCGTCCCCGGCTCCCGAAACGGCTCCGGCGTTCCGGGGCGCCCTCCGCCGGACGCTCCGGCCATCCCGACCCACAGGAACCGTCGTCCATGTCCGCCCCGGACCGGACCCCCGTACTCGTCTCCCCCACGGACACCCCATGACAGATCTGATATCCCGCGCTCGCAACCGCCGTACCGCCCGCGCCCGGCCCTCGAAGTCCCCCCGCGAAAGCACCTGGGGAACGTGGAAGACCCTGTCACCGCTGCTGCGGCTGCTGATCCTGACGCAACTCGCCTTCAACATCGGCTTCTTCGCCGTGCTGCCCTTCCTCGCCGAGCACCTCGGCACAGCGATCGGCATGGCGGGCTGGCTGGTCGGCTTCGTCCTCGGCCTGAGGACCTTCAGCCAGCAGGGCCTGTTCGTGGTCGGCGGCTGGCTCGTCGACCGGTACGGGGTGCGCCCGGTCGTCCTGGCCGGCTGTGCGCTGCGGGTCGCCGGGTTCGCCTGGCTGGGATACGCGGAAGCGACCTGGGCCGTGATCGGCTCGGTGCTGGTGATCGGCTTCGCGGCCGCGCTGTTCTCCCCGGCCGTGGAGTCCGAGGTGGCCCGGCAGGCTGTGGTCCGGGAGGAGGAGGGACACGGCCCGCGCACCCGGGTCCTGGCCCTGTTCACGGTGGCGGGTCAGGCCGGGTCGTTCGTCGGCCCGCTGCTCGGCGCGCTGCTGCTCGCCGTGGACTTCCGCACCGCCTGCCTCGCCGGTGCCGCCGTGTTCGTCCTGGTCCTGGCGGGCCACGCGCGCCTGATGCCGCAGCACATCCCCGGCCGCACTCCCGTACGGGGCAAGGGCGGGGTGGGCGCGCTGCTGCGCAACCGCCGCTTCCTCGCCCTGTGCTGCGCCTACGGCAGCTATCTGCTCGCCTACAACCAGCTCTATCTGGCCCTGCCGGACGAGGTGCAGCGCGCGGCGGGCTCCCAGGCTCCGCTGTCGTGGCTGTTCGCTCTCTCCTCCCTCCTGGTCGTCTTCACCCAACTGCCCGTCACCCGGTGGGCGGGCGACCGGCTGGACCTGCGGCGTTCCCTGCGCGCGGGGTTGCTGCTCATCGCCGCCGGATTCGCCGTCGTGGCCGCTGCCCGCCCGGCCGGCTGGACCGGCATCGCGGGGCTCCTGCCCGCCGCGGGTTTCGTCGTCCTGCTGACCCTCGGGCAGATGCTGGTCGTCCCCGCCGCCCGTGCCTGGGTGCCCGACCTCGCCGAGGAGGGCCGGCTGGGTCTCTACGTCGGTGCGCTCTCCTCCGTCTCGGGCCTGATCGTCCTCGTCGGCAGCGCGGCCACGGGGTCCCTGATCGACCTGGGCCTGCCGGCCGCCGTCCCATGGCTCGCCCTCGCCGCCGTCCCCGCCCTGGCGGTGGCACTGGTGCCGCGACGTCCGCGAGCGGCCGAGGGGCCGGCGGACCTGGCCCCGGACCCGGGTCGGTAGCAAGGCCGCAGGGCCGGTGTCCGCCGTGACACACGTGATCCGTGCGGCCGGGAAGCGGTATGCGGGATGCGGACGTTGTGTCAGCCGGTCCTGGTCCGGCGTGACCGCTGTGCTCTCCGCGGCGCCCGTCATCGGCGAACTCGCATGACCACCGGAATGCCGCTGCCGCAGGACCCGGCCGACGTGCGCCGCTACGTGGACGAACCCGCCGACGCCTCAGCGGCGGCCCTGGTCATCGCGCTCGGCGTCCTGCGGGACAGCGGGAAACGTCCTACTCGCGGCGGCTGAGGCGTGCGCGCAGCAGGTTGGGGTCGGTGGCCGTGGTGTAGGCGGCACTGAGCACGTACACGTCCTTGCCGCGCAGGGCGACGGAGGTGGGGTTCTGCAGTCCGTCGGCGCCGTCCAGGACGGTGGTCCTGGTGCCGTCGGACCGGATGTGCTCGACCGTGTTGGGGCCGTTGAGGGCGGCGAGGACGTCGTCGCCGCGGCCCGTGAAGGCGAAGTCGTCGATACCGGCCATGCCCGAGGCCCTGACCTGCGGGCTGCCCGCGCGGTTTCCCGGGCGGACCGGTATGCGCAGGAGAGTGCCCCGGTCGAGGTTGGTCACCCACAGCGCGCCACCGCGCAGCTTCGCGCCGTTGACCCCGAGGAAGCCGGTCGAGGCGAGTTCGGGAGCGGTGGACCATGCCGTGGGTGTGCCGCCGGTGACGGGGACGGTCCACACGGTGCCCAGCACCGAGTCGGTGATGTAGAAGCGTTTGCCGCGCTCGTCCAGCGCCAGGCCATTGGGCAGGCCGTCCGCGGGCAGAGGGGCGATGCGCTGCGGGGCCTTCCCGGTGCGCAGCCGCCACAGCCCCGTCAGGTCGGCGGTGCCGGTCGCGTACAGCACGTACACGGTGCCGTCGGAGGTACGGGCGATGCCGGTGGCCAGGGGGAAGCCCAGGACCGGTGTACGGACTCCGCCGTCGGCGGGTGCGGGCAGCGTCGCCAGAACGCGCGTCGCGCCCCGGGGAGTCACCTGGGCCACCTGGCGACTGGCGGCGAAGGTGACGGCTGCGGTGCCGTCGGGCAACAGGGCGATGTTCTCCGGCAGTTGTCCTGAGGACAGGTCGAAGTGCGTCGCGATCCGCACATCGGTCAGCGTTCCCCGGGCGGACGTGGCGTCGGCCGGTGCGGCCGACGCGAGGGTGGCAGCGGCCACCGCGAGAGCCGTCACGATTTTTCTGATGCGTCGCTGGGACATGGTTCCTTCACTGGTTTCGGGCGTACGGCAGCCGCGGCGCGGTGCCGTGGTCGAGGAGGCGCCTTGAGGGAGGCCGCCGGAGTACTGCCGGCCGGTGTGCGTGGCGGCGGCCGACCGCGGGCCGGGCCGACGGGCAGAACACCGCGGCGGCCACCGGTCGGCGGAGAAGTTCGGGTCAGCCGGTTCGGGTTTCGGCGCCGTGGCGCGGCCGGTCCGCTTCCCGCGGCGCGGTGGTGTGGGCGAGCAGGGCCAGGGCCGCCGCGGAGGGGGAACCTCCGTCGGTGGTGGCCACCACCAGGGACGGCCCGCGTCCTTGCGGGCTCTGGAGTGTCTGCTGAGTGACGGTCAGTGTCCCGACCAGGGGGTGGCGCATCTCGTAGTCGGCGACGTCGCAGGCCAGGACCCGGTGATCGGCCCACATCGTGGCGAACTCCCTGCTGCGTACAGCCAGTTCACCGATCAGTGCCGCCAGCAGCGGATCGTCCGGGTGGCGGCCTGCCGTCAGGCGCAGATTGCCCACCACGGCTCTGGCCTTGGCGGGCCAGTCGGCGTAGAGGTCACGGGTGTGCGCGTCGAGGAACACCAGCCTGGCCATGTTCGGCCGCCGGCCCGGGTCGTCGGGGCTGTCCGGGTCGAGGTGTCCGGCGAACAGCCCGTGGCCCGGCCGGTTCCAGGCCAGGACGTCGCTACGACGGCCCATGACGAGCGCGGGCGTGTTCTGGACGGCCGCCAGCAGGGCTCTCGTCGCCGGCGTGACGTGTTCGGTACGCGGCCGGCCGCCGGGCCCGCCCCGCCGTGGTGCCCGGGCCAGGGCGTGCAGATGGGCACGCTCGGACTCGTCCAGTCGCAGAGCGCTCGCCACGGCGTCGAGCACCTCGCGGGAGGCGTTGCGTGACCGGCCCTGTTCCAGCCGGGTGTAGTAGGGGGCGCTGATGCCGGCGAGCATCGCGAGCTCCTCCCGCCGCAGCCCCGGCACGCGGCGTCGCTCGCCGTAGGTCCGCAACCCCACGTCTTCGGGGCGCAGTCGGCTCCTGCGTGCCTGGAGGAAGTCGGCGAGATGCCCGTGCCTGTTCATGCAGCCGAGTATGCGGACCGCCGACGATCGGTGCCTCACCCTGCCGGGGTAAGGATCGGCAGGGTCTGCCCGGCCAATGCTCCGCTCTGCCCGCTATGTGCTCAGCAACGCCGCGAGGCGCTTGGCGGTCTTCTCGCCCGCCCGCTGTTTGACCAGGCCCTCCTTGGCCACCGCACGAATGCTGACCCCGGAGCCGCCCTCGTCCCCCGGTGTCACCAGCGCCGTGACGACGACAGGGTTCATGCCGCCGTATCCGGCGCCGACGACTACCCGGATCGGCTGTCGGTCCCTGACGGCGTCGGCGATCGGGACGTCCGCGGCTCGCCCTTCCCGTGCGAGTACCTCGACGACCCGTCGGACGGCGTCCTCGAACGGCAGGGGGACGATCAGATCGATCTCGTGGACGTTCTTCTTCATCCACTTGGCCACGAGTCGGGTCAGGCCACCGGCGGCTCCCGTGCTCGCGGCCAGAGCGCCGAGCTCCTCGGCCAGGACCTCGTCCTCGCTCCGGCGCATGCGCCCACCCCCTTCGTCCCACCCGACTGTGGTGCTCATGTAACCAGTCGGGGCCGGCTCTGCGCCTACCCGGGCCGCCCCGCCGTCCCCTGGCCGGGGGCGGGGTCCGCCGAGCCCGCCAGAATCCGGTCCGGGGTCAGGGGCAGTTCGCGGTGGCGGACGCCGGTGGCGTGGTGGACGGCGTTGCCGATGGCGGCCGCCGTACCGACGATGCCGATCTCGCCGATGCCCTTGCTGCCCATCGGGTTGAGATGGGGGTCGTCCTCGTCGATCCAGTGCGCCTCGATGTCGGGGACGTCGGCGTGCGCCGGGACGTGATAGGCGGCCAGGTCGGACTCCACGAAGTCACCGGACGCCGCGTCCACGGTGCTGCCCTCGGTCAGCGCCATGCCCAGGCCCATGGTCATGCCGCCGATGAACTGGGAGCGCGCGGTGCGGGAGTTGAGGATGCGTCCGGCGGCGTACACACCCAGGAGGCGCCGTACCCGGACCTCACCGCTCACCGTGTCGACCGTGACCTCGGCGAAGTGGGCCCCGAAGGCGTGCCGTGCGTAGTCGCTGCCGGCGTCGGCCTTGCCCGCCGTGTCGGCGTGCGCCCGGAGCCCCTCGTCCGGCAGCGGCCCGGTGTGCCCGGCCAGGGCGGCCGCGAGCCGCGTACACGCCTCGTGGACGGCCCAGCCCCAGGACGCCGTACCCGACGAACCGCCGGCCAGCGGGGCCGACGGAAGGTCGCTGTTTCCGACCTCGGCGCCTACCCGGTCGAGGGGGACGCCTAGGGCGTCGGCGGCGATCTGTGCGAGGACGGTGCGGGCGCCCGTACCGATGTCCGTGGCGTTGGTCCGGACGACGAACCGGCCGTCGGGCAGCGCGTGCGCCGTCGCCCGGGCGGGGCTGACCATCACCGGATAGGTGGCGGCGGCCACGCCCGAGCCCACGAGGAGCGGGCCCTCGGTGCGGGCCCGGGGGCGGGGGTCCCGCCGGGCCCAGTCGAAGCGCCGGGCGCCTTCCCGCAGGCATTCGACCAGGTGGCGGCTGCTGAACGGTTTGCCGCTGTCGGGTTCGGTGTCCGGCTCGTTGGTGATGCGCAGTTCCACCGGGTCCAGGCCGGCCGCGACGGCGAGTTCGTCCATCGCCGACTCCAGGGCGTACATGCCGGGTGCCTCGCCCGGTGCGCGCATCCAGGACGGGCTGGGCACGTCCAGCGGCACCACGCGGTGGGAGGTGCGCCGGTGGGGTGCCGCGTACATGACCCGGCTGGGTACGGCGGCCTGCTCCACGAACTCCTTGATGCGGGACGTGTGGGTGGTGACCTCGTGGAGGGACGAGGTCAGGACGCCGTTCGCGGTGGCGCCCAGACGCAGCCGGTGCAGGGTGGGCGCCCGGTGGCCGACGACCGCGGCCATGAGCCGCCGGGGCAGGGCGAGGGTGACGGGGCGGCCCGTCGCCCGTGCCGCCATCACGGCGAGCACCACGTGGGGGCGTGGGGTGCCCTTGGACCCGAAGCCGCCGCCGACGTGCTCGCTGATGACGGTGATGTCGTCCTCGGAGAGCCGGAACAGCGCCGCCAGCGTGGCGCGTACGGTCGTGGCGCCCTGGCTGGAGTCGTGCACGACGAGCCGGCCGTCATCCCAGCGGGCGGTCGCCGCGTGCGGCTCCATGGGGTGGTTGTGCAGCGGCGGAACCCGGTAGTGGGTGTCGACGCGCACCTCCGCGGCCGCGAACGCCGCCTCGGGGGCGCCCTGTTCGCGGTGCGCGGGATGACCGCCGTTGGCCTCGTCGGGCGCGTAGCCGGCGGGATGGCCGTCGGTCAGGATCGCGTCGTGTTCCTCGACGTCGTAGTCGACGCGGATCGCGGCGGCGCCGGCCCGGGCCGCCTCCAGGGTTTCGGCGACGACCAGGGCGACGAACCAGCCGTGGTGCGGCACGCGCGGGTTCTGCAGGACGGTGAGTGTGGGGTCGTCCGCGGGTGCCAGCCGGGGCGCGTTGTCGTGGCTGAGCACCGTGAGGACGCCGGGCAGGGCCAGGGCGGCTTCGGTGTGGACGGTACGGACCGTGCCCCGGGCGATCCCGGCGGCCACCGGCCAGGCGTGGACGCGGCCGGGGACGCTCTGTTCGGCGGCGTACCGGGCGCTGCCGGTGACCTTTTCCCTGCCCTCCCGGCGCTCCGCGGGCGCGCCCGGCGTGGTGCCGGTGTCGGCCATGCTGCTCCTCCTGAGGTTCCGGTTCAGCTGCTGCCGGGCGGCGCGAGCCGCTCCAGGACGTCGACGGCGAGACCGCGGGCCAGCCGCACCTTGTAG
Organism: Streptomyces sp. BV286; assembly: GCF_019090165.1. GTDB lineage: Bacteria > Actinomycetota > Actinomycetes > Streptomycetales > Streptomycetaceae > Streptomyces. The sequence continues at coordinate 237,964 of NZ_JAHRIB010000141.1, read as the reverse complement.
GCGTTGTCGCGCAGCGGCTCGGCGGCGGCGAGTTCGAGGTCCACGGCCCGCTCGAACGCCGCCGTGGTGGGGGCGGCGCCCAGCAGTGCCTGTTCCGCGTGCCGGGCCCGCCAGGGACGGTGGGCCAGGCCCCCGAAGGCGACGCCGGCGTGCCGGACGACGCCGTCCTCCACGCTCAGCACCGCGGCGACGGAGGCGAGCGCGAAGGCGTACGAGGCCCGGTCGCGGGCCTTGCGGTACAGCGAGGGCAGCCCGGCCGGCGCGCTCGGCAGGACCACGCCGGTGACGAGTTCACCGGGGCGGATCTCGGTGTCCTGTTCGGGCCGGTCCCCTGGCAGCCGGTGGAACTCCGCGGCGGGAACGGTCCGTGGGCCGTCGGCCCCGAGCAGCTCGACACCCGCGTCCAGGGCGGCCAGGGCCACGGCCATGTCCGACGGGTTGGTGGCGATGCATGCCGGGGAGTGCCCGAGCACCGCGTGGTCGCGGTGGACGCCGTCCCGGGCGCCGCAACCGGAGCCGGGCGCACGCTTGTTGCAGGGTTTCCCGGTGTCCTGGAAGTACGGGCAGCGGGTGCGCTGGAGGAGGTTGCCGCCGGTGGTGGCCGCGTTGCGCAGTTGTCCGGAGGCGCCGGACAGGAGCGCCTGGGAGAGCACGGGGTAGCGGTCACGCACCGTGGGGTGGGCGGCGAGGTCGCTGTTGCGGACCGTGGCGCCGATCCGTACCGATCCGTCGGGCAGTTCGTCCACCGTGTCGAGGGGCAGCCGGCTGACGTCGACGAGGGTGGCCGGCTCCTCCACGCCGAGCTTCATCAGGTCCATCAGGTTGGTGCCGCCGCCGAGGTAGCGGGCGCCGGGATGTGCGGCGTACAGCTCGGCCGCCTCCTCGACGGTGGCGGCGCGTGCGTAGGCGAAGGGCTTCACCGGATCACGTCCTCGACGGCGCGCACGATGTTCGGGTAGGCGCCGCAGCGGCAGAGGTTGCCGCTGAGCCGCTCCCGGATCTCGTCCGGTCCGAGGGGAACCGGCTGCCCGGACGGTGTCCCGGGGTCCGTCACGTGGGAGGGGTGACCGGCCTCGGCCTCGGCGATGGCGCCGAGGGCGCTGCAGAGCTGCCCCGGTGTGCAGTAGCCGCACTGGAAGGCGTCGCGGTCCAGGAAGGCCTGCTGGAGCGGGTGGAGGGCTTCGCCGGCACCGTCCGCGAGTCCCTCCACCGTCGTGATGTCGTAGCCGTCCATGGCCACCGCGGGCAGCAGGCAGCCGTTGACGCGGCGGCCGTCCACCAGGACCGTGCAGGCACCGCACTGGCCGTGGTCGCACCCCTTCTTGGCGCCGGTCAGGCCGAGGTGTTCCCGCAGTACGTCCAGCAGGACGGAGCGGTGGTCGACGGTGAGGGTGTGCGGCTTGCCGTTCACCCTCAGCATCACCTCGGAGTGGTGGCGATCGGGTGATGCGGAGGCGCCGCTCTCCGGCTGCGGGCGCCCGGCCGGTTCGGGTGGCGCCCCGGGGGTGGCGGCGCTCTCGTTCCCGGGGCGAGTGGCCCCGTCGTCCTCGTCCGCGCTGTGATGTCGGCTGCCCATGCTCTTCGTGACCTTCCCACGGCACTCGGAACCTCTCGGCTCGCGTATCCAGGCTGCGGCCCGGCACACCTTCCCGCACGCCGGAACCATGCGTTCCGGGGTGGGCGTACGCGCGGTCGGGAGCGAAAGTTCCGATTCGTCCGGGGGTTTTGAAGACCGGCCGTACGGTTTCTATCTGAAACGTCAAGTAATGGCCATAGGTTGCTCGGTTGCACACCCCAACTGTCCCGCCAGCACCTAGTCTCACCCCAGGTGCATCCGACGAGGAACACGCGAGCTGAGGGCAATGGAGCCACTTCGTCCCACGGATCCTGAAGAGTTGGGGCCGTACCGTCCTGTCGCACGACTCGGTTCCGGAGGGATGGGCGAGGTCTTCCTCGCCCGGGACGACCAGGGACAGGCCGTGGCCGTCAAGGCCATCCGCCCGGAACTGGCCGCGAGCAAGGTCTTCCGGATCCGCTTCCGGCGCGAGGTGGAGGCGGCGGCCGCGGTGAGCGGCAGATACACGGCGACCGTTCTCGACGCCGATCCGGACGGCCCCGTGCCCTGGCTGGCCACCACGCACATCCTCGGACCGACACTGGCCGACGCGGTCGAGGAGTACGGGCCGCTGCCACCGAAGTCCGTACTCGCTCTCGGCGCCGGGCTCGCCGAGGCCCTCATCGCCGTGCACTCCGCGGGACTCGTCCACCGCGATCTCAAACCGTCCAACGTGCTGCTCTCCGCCGAGGGCCCGCGGGTCATCGACTTCGGCATCGTCCGCGCCACCGACGGCTACGAACTCACCCTGTCCGGCGTCCTGCTGGGCTCCCCCCGGTACATGTGCCCCGAGCACGCCACGGGTGACCCGATGGGCCCGGAGGGGGACGTGTTCTGCCTCGGATCGGTCCTGGCGTTCGCCGCCACCGGGAACGCGCCCTTCGACGGTTCCTCGGCGGCCACCCTCCTGTACCAGGTGGTGCACGGCATCCCGGACCTGACCGGCGTACCGGACCCGCTGGACCGGATCATCGGGCTCTGCCTGGACAAGTCCCCGGCGGCCCGGCCCACCCCGGACCGGGTGTCGGCGGCGTGCGCACCCGGCGGCGAAGACACGCTGGACTGGGACGGCTGGCTCCCGGAGGCGGTGGCCTCCTCGGTCGGCCGCCGGGCAGCCGCCCTCATGGACCTGGACCTCGGACTCGCGCCAGCCGCGGACGTGATGGAACGGGAACCGGCCCACGCCGCCACGGCCGGCTCAGGCCCCGGAGCCGGACCCGCTCCCGGACCCGGCCCGGTCGCCGGGTCCTCCGGTGACGGCCGCACCGTCCCGCCTCTCGCCGTCGACCGGTTCCTCACGGAGCGTCAGAGCCCCCACCGCGTGGTCTTCCCCGAGGAGCCGACGACCGTCCCGAGGCGCAAGCAGCCGCCCGCGCCGGTGACCCACCACGCACGACGGCCGCGCGCGTCGCGCCCTTCCCGCCGGACCGTCCTCACGGCAGGCGTCCTCGGCACAGCCGCCCTGGGTACCGGTATCGCCGCCCTGCTCGGCGGGCCCGACGACCGCGCGTCAGCGGTCGCCCGGCCCGCCGGCCCGGCGCCGGAACCGCTGTGGACCTACCAGAGCGCTCCGCTCGTCGAGGCACCCGCGCTCTTCCACAACGGCACGGCCGTGCTGAAGACGCAGTCGGGCGCACTGATCTGCCTCGGCCTCGACGACGGCACCCGCCCACGGTGGACCTACCAGGGCATCAGCCAGTCCCCCACGCCCGCTCTCCTCGTCTCGGACGAGGTCGTCGCGCTCGGCACCGGCGCGACCGTGCTCGGCGTCGATCCGGACACGGGCACCGAGCGCTTCTCGCTGGACTTCGGAACGGACTTCCGCTTCGACACCCTCCTCGGCCGGTTCGACGAACGCCGGGTCTCCATCTCCGGGCTGCGTTTCAACCGCGAGGCACGCCCGGACGGCTCGCGGGGGCCGGCCACCTCCACGAACGTCGTCCTCAGCACGGACCTCCGCGCGCGCCGGGCCGACGTCATCCCCATCAGCGAGGAAGACATCGGCCTCCAACTGAGACCGGTACTCGAATCCCGCCGGTTCATCTACCTCGACGGGCTCCACCGCCTCACGGCCCGTGGCACCGGCAGCGGCGGCGGGGAAGTCCTGTGGCGGCAGCAGATGAACTCCGACTCGGACACCCGTACCGCCCCGGTGGTGCTCGACCGGACCGTCCTGGCCGTTGACAGCGAACTCCTCGCCGTGGACCTGGAGTCCGGTTCGCCGCGCTGGCGGGCCAGGGAGAAGTGGGGCGGATTCGCCTCCGTCGCCGCCGCGGCCGGCACCGTGTACTGCACGACGAGGAGCCCGCACGGCGTCGCCGCGTTCGACGCCGCCGACGGCTCCGGCCGCTGGTTCCGCGAGACCCCTCCGCTGGACCTGGACAACTCCCTGGTGACGGGCGGCGGCACGGTGTTCGTCACCGCGGCGCACAACAAGGACGGCTTCTACGCGATCGACGGCCGGACAGGCGACCTGCTCTGGAACTTCACCGACGGCCGGGACACCGGCATCAACGACTGGCAGCTCTCCTGCGCCGAGGGCACGGAACCCGGCGGAGCCGGAACCGCGCCGCTGATCGCCCAGCACTTCGACAAGGTGTACGCCCTCCCGATGCCGCAGTCCTGAAGCGGGACCTCCACGGCGCCCCTCCGTACCGCGCCTGCGCTCCCCGTCGTCAGCCGCCGGCCGCCGCGGTCACCGTGGCCGGGTCCACCCCGGTCAGCTCCACGATGCGGTGCGGCGGCACGCCCGCCGCCAGCGCCCGTCCGATCAGGCCGTCCCGGCCGTCCGCGCAGTCACGAAAGGCCAGCAGCTCCTCTTCCAGTCCGGCGGGCGACTCCGGGACGAGCCGCCGACGCACACGGCTCAGCTCCTCGTCGCTCAACGGCACCGGCAGCCGCTCCGCGCCCTCGGGGACGGCGCCCGTCTCCTCCGGCGGCAGCAACCGCAGTTCCGGCGCGGTGGGTGTGCTCCCCTGCGCGTCCAGCCACGCCCGTACCGCCGGAGTCTCCATACAGGCGAGCTCACCGACGGCGGCCGGAGGCACCCCGAGCGAGACGGCCGGGTCGTCAAGCAGGAACAGGTAGGCGTCGTCGGTCATCCTCGGCTCCTTCTCAACGGGGACTGATCGATCTCCCTTTACCCCACCGCACCCGGTTTACCGCCGCCGTCCTGACGAGCCACGGTCACGGCCGCGGGGCCAGGGCGCCCACCACCCACGGCATGTGCTTGCGATGGGTGACGATCAGGACCGGTACGCCGTCGTCCTCGCACTCCAGGACCCAGGCCCGGCCCTCGTACGCGGGGGAGGACGGGTCCGTCCAGTAGGGGTGGCGGACGCGGATCGGGGTCAGGGAGCCCGGCACGGACCGGCGGTGGGCCATGCCCGCGTGTCCGGGTGTGCTCGCCAGGTATCCGGCGCCGGCCACCAGGTGGGTGCCGCGGTCCGCATAGGGCACCTCGCCCAGGATCTGCCCCGCGAAGTGCTTCTCCTCCGCGGGCACGGAAGGTGGCACGTCGATGGTCTCGTCGCCGCCCTGACGGCGCCACAGAAACACGGCTGCCACGGAGCAGACGGCCACGGTGACCGCGGTCGCCTGCCCGACCAGAAGGAGCGCCGCCCCCATGTCGTCGGTGGCCCACGGGGCGAATCCGCCGACGACGGCCAGGCAGGTGGCAGCCAGGAAGAACAGGACGAGCTGCCACGGCTGCGCCCTCCGCGCGAGGCGGGCGCGCCGCGTCAGCCAGTACCAGCACCACAGGAATCCCGTGCCGTACAGGCCGACCGCGAGACCCCAGGCGGCGAAGAGCTTGTAGTCGTCCCGCGGATCCGCGTGCGTGTACTTGCGCCCCGCCTCGAAGTCGACGTACCGGATCTGCCCCCGCCAGTACGTGACCTCGACCCTCGCTCCCGGGGTGGCGGCCGGGGACTTTGCCGGGCTGCCTCCGAGCGTGGTGCGGCCGGTGGTGCCGTCCGGCTCGTCGACGTACAACCGGTACGAGGGGGTCTTGCGGCCCTCCACCTGTTCGGTGCGGTCGACGCGCGCGCCGACGGTCCGCAGGCAGTCGCCGGACGCCTCGTCGGACGCCTCGCCGACCGGCTCGCACCTGACCGCGGCCTCGAATGCTGTCCCCTCGTTGATCGCGGCGGGGGTGGTGATCAGCAGCAGCCACGCCGCCACCAGCGCGCACACCGCGGCGACGGCTCCGGCGCCGATCACTGGTCCACGGTTCCTCGGACGCGGTACCTCTGTCTTCGCGGAAGTCACCCGCACATTCTTCTGTGGTGGCCAGGGAACCGTAATGCGCGAAGTGCGCCCTGCGACGCGCGGTTCGTTGCCGGAACCCGGCAGTCGTCGTCCGGACCGCACAACGGAGTGCGGCTGTCCCCCCGTTGACAGGTCCCGCCTCCACCGGCCGCCCGGTCATGACGGTCCGTGCCGAGTTTCCCGTTCGAGGCCCGAGCCCGAGGGCACTCGGGGCGCATGAATCCGAGCCCCCGCGCACCGATCATCGACAGCTCACCCGCCCTCCTGGCCCAGGGGTACGGCTGGCTGCCAGGCCGGTGGCAGCGCACCGACGGTCCCGTCGTGCGCGCCCGGCTGATGGGACACCACGCCGTCGCCCTGCGCGGCCCGCAAGCGGTGCGGTTCTTCTACGACGAACGTCACGTGGAGCGGCGGACGGCGCTTCCGGGCCCGGTGCTGAGCACCCTGTTCGGCCACGGAGCCGTGCACACGCTCGACGGACAGGCCCACCGCGTACGAAAGGACATGTTCCTCTCCCAGCTCACCGGCCCGGAAGCGGTCGCCGGCCTCGTCGATTCCGTCGCCGCGGTGTGGGACGAGACCGTCGGGTCCTGGCCCGGCCGCCCCGGGGTCGTCCTCTTCGACGAAGCGAGCCGGATCCTCACCAGCGGTGTCTGCCGGTGGGCCGGGGTCCCCCTCGACGACACCGCCGCGGTGGCCCGCGACATGGTCGCCATGGTCGACGGATTCGCCTCGCCCGGGCCGCGGCACTGGCGGGCGCGCCGTGCGCGGGCGCACAGCGAGGCCTGGCTGGAGCGGCTGGTCGAGGACATCCGGGAGGGCACCGCCGTCGCACCGGCCGGCTCGGCACTGGATGCGATCGTCCGGCACCGGGACCCGGGCGGACAGGTCCTCGACGCGCGTACCGCCGCGGTCGAACTCCTCAACGTCATCCGTCCGACGGTCGCGGTGTGCTGGTTCATCGCCTTCGCGGGTCATGCGCTGCATCACCGTCCGGAGGTCCGGGAACGGCTGCGCGAGGGCGATCCTGCGTACGACGTCGCTTTCGCTCACGAACTGCGGCGCTTCTACCCCTTCGCGCCCTTCCTCGGCGGCCGGGCCGTCACCGATCTGCGGTGGCGGGAGGAACCGATCCCGGCCGGCACCCTGGTGCTGCTCGACCTGTACGGACAGAACCACGATCCCGGTCTCTGGGAGGAGCCGTACGCCTTCGACCCGCCTCGCTTCCTGGGGCGGCCGCCGCTTCGCGACGAACTCGTTCCGCAGGGCGGCGGGGACCGCGCCGCCGGTCACCGGTGCCCCGGTGAGGACGTGACGGTCGCGCTGCTGGCGGCCCTCGCGCCACGGCTGGCCCGGCTGGACTACGACGTGCCCGTACAGGATCTGCGCATCCCGCTGACCCGCATGCCCGCCCGCGTGCGCAGTGGGTTCGTCATGGGCGCCGTGCGGGTGCCCACGTCCGCCCGGGACCCGCAGCGGGCGGCTCCGTGAACACGCGGCCGGGCTCGCGACGCCTTCGGGACGGCTGAGCCTGCGACCGTCGACGGGCGGCTGCCACACAGGTGTGCGGCAGTCGCCCGTTCGCGTTCTCCCACGGCAGGAACCGGTCAGGTCCGGTGCGGGGCCGTCCCGGTCAGGTCCTCACCAGGCCTCGGTTCATCCGGCGCCCGGCGGTCACGGCGGCCCCCGAATCGCCGCGTCACGTCTGCGGTCAGCGGCCCGTGTCGTCGTGCAGGACGAGGAGCGCGATGTCGTCGGTCCGCCGCTCGCCGGCGGCGGACCGTGCCAGCAGATCGTCGATGAGTCGGTCGAGGTCCCGGTCGTCCGCCTGGGAGAGATGCCGGGCGAGGCGGGCGATGGAGTCCTCGATGTCGGTCCCCGGGGTCTCGACGAGGCCGTCGGTGTAGAAGAGGAGCATCAGCCCGGCGGTGAGCGGGATCTCGGTCACGGGGAACTCGGCGTCGGGGTCGACCCCCAGGAGTGGTCCGGGCGGGACGTCGAGCGGCCGCGTGGCGCCGTCGGGCAGGCGCAGGAGAGCCGGCGGATGACCCGCGCTGGCCAGCGTCACTCGCCGCCGCGCGAAGTCGAGGTGCGCGTAGAGGCAGCTGGTGAACAGGTCGGGGCCGAGGTAGGTGAGGAGCCGGTTGGTTCCGGAGAGGATCTGGCCGGGGGTCGCGCCGCGGGTCGCGTGGGCATGGACGCCGGTACGGACCTGGCCCATCAGGGCGGCGGCGGCCACGTCGTGGCCCTGGACGTCCCCGATGACCGCCGCGGCGGCGGTGTCACCGAGCCGGATCAGGTCGTAGAAGTCTCCGCCGATGTCCATGCCGCGGGTGGCGGGCAGATAGCGGGCGGCGACCCGCAGACCGGTGACCGCGGGGAGGGTGCGGGGAAGCAGTGCCTGCTGGAGACCGTGGGCCAGATCGTGCTTGACGTCGTACAGGCGGGCGCGGTCGAGGGCCTGGGCGACGAGCCCGGCGAGTGACGTCATGACGGCGCGTTCCTCGGCCGGGAACTCGCGGGGGTCGTCGTACGACAGCACGCAGCAGCCGACCGGCCGCCCGGAGATGATCAGCGGCAGGAAGGCCCAGGCCTGTTTGCCGCTGATCTGCGGAGCCTCGGGATAGATGCGCCGCATCTCGTCCGGGTCGGAGAAGAACGCGGGGATACCGCTGCTGAGAGCCCGCCCGGCCGGTGTGAAGTCGGTGTCGAGGGGCAGGCCGTCGAGCCGCTCGATGGTGTGGGGGGCGTAGCCCCGGTGGCCGTTGATCCTGAGCCGTCCGGCGTCGGCCGTGGACAGGACCAGGCCCTGGGCACCGAAGGCGGGCATGATCTGGTCGGCGACCAGATCGATGACGTCCTGGACTCCGACGACCTCGGTCAGTGCGGCCGCCAGGTGGGTGAGCTGGTAGAGCTGCCCCGCGCGGGCCGGTATGACGGTGCTCGCGGACCGGCGGGACGCCGGTGAGGGAGGCGGCTGCGCCCCGCTGGGAACGATACGGACGCTGATGCCACTGGCGTCCGGGTAGAGGTGGAACTCGAGCCACTGGTCCGGGGGCCGGCACGCGGTGAAGGAGACGGGCTCGCGGCTGATCACCGCGGCCCGGTACCGGTCCTCGTAGGTCGGGTCGTCGAGCCAGCGCAGCGACTGCCACGGCAGTGTTCCCAGCAGCCGTCCGGCGTCCTGGCCCAGCAGGCGGCAGGCACCGGAGTCGACGTAGGTGAAGTGTCCCTCCAGGTCCAGGGCGCAGCTGCCGCCTGGCAGGCGCTCGACGAAGTCGGCGGCGGCCGACGCCGGGCTCACGGACGTACGGCCGGTCCCGGCCTGCACGACCCGCGGCCCGCCGCCACGGTCCGGAGCCCCGCCGCGTCCGGCGTCCTCCTCCAGCAGCCGGGCCAGGCGCCGGCAGCTGGACTCGATGTGGCCCCGCTCCCGCCCGGTCATGTACGGCGGCCGGGTCGCCGGCCACATCAGCAGCAGGGCGCCCCACAGCCGGACGCCGATGACCGGTGCGGCAACCAGCGCCAGCGGATACGGAAGGGCCATCGCGGTGCGCGGATAGGAGCGGACGATCTCGTCCTGGCTGCCCAGCCACACCATCCGGCCGTGCCGGACGGCGTCGGCCACCGGGGCCGGTGCCGCCAGCGGCACCCGAGCCCACGGGGCGGCGAACTCCGCCGGAGCACCGCACAGGACGTCCAGGCACAGCACCGGCTCGTCCGGTGCGAGCAGGTAGAGGGCCCCGATGGACGCGCCGGTGCGGCGCACGGTCTCCGCGAACGCGGCGTCCAGTTCGCCGGCGTCGGTGGCCGGATCACCCGTGCTGGTCACGAGGCACCTCCCGCAACGCGGGCCGGATCCCTGATGCCCCGGGCGGACGTCAGGTCCCCCGGAGCACGGTGCGACCCCGCCGGTCGGACACGACCGCACCCATACGGGACGTTACGCCCATACCGAGCGGTCGGCCCACCCCTCGGCGCGGGCAAGGTGCCCGCAGACTCTCCGCGGGACGGGGCACCCGGCCGTCCGGGCACACCGCTCGCGGGGCCGACCGGATCCGGGGCACGGGCCATGGAGGGGCGGGTCGGCCACTAGAGTGAGCGGTCCATGCCAGAACGGTCCGGGCCTGTGCCGTCCAGGCCGGAACCGGTGAAGGAGAAGCGGTGACCCTGCGCGAGGACGATCCGCGGTCTGTCGGCGGCTACCGGATCGAGTCGCGGATCGGCAGCGGCGGCATGGGTGTCGTCTACCTCGGCCGGTCGGTCTCGGGCCGGGCCGTGGCCGTCAAGGTCGTCCACACGAGGTACGCGGACAACGCCGAGTTCCGGGCCAGGTTCCGGCAGGAGATCGCGGCCGCCCGCCGGGTCAGCGGTGCGTTCACGGCTCCGGTCGTGGATGCCGACCCGGACGCGGAACGGCCCTGGATGGCCACCACGTTCGTCGCGGGCCGCACGCTCGCCGAGCAGGTCGCCCAATCCGGTCCGCTGGACTGGCCCGCGCTGCGCCGCCTGGGCACCGAACTCGCCGAGGCACTGCGGGAGATCCATCGCGCGGAGGTCGTCCACCGGGACCTCAAGCCCAGCAACGTGCTGTTGGAGGGCGAGGGCGACGACGGGGTGGTGCGCGTCATCGACTTCGGCATCTCGCGCGCGGCCAGCAGCGATGTCCGTACCCAGACCGGCATGGTGATGGGCTCGCCGCCGTTCATGGCGCCGGAGCAGTTCAGCAGCCCGCGCGAGGTCGGTTCCGCCGTCGACGTGTTCTCGCTCGGTGCGGTGCTCGTGTACGCGGCCACGGGGCGCAGCCCCTTCGAGGCGGAGAACGCCTATCTCGCCGCGTACAACACCGTGCACAGCGAGCCCGAGCTGGGTGAACTGCCCGAGCCCTTGCGCCCCTTGGTGTCGGCCTGCCTGGAGAAGGAGCCCGGCGGGCGGCCGACGTCCGCCGAGGTCCTCGACGCGCTCGCCGTGCTGCCGCGGGAGCTGCCTGACGGAGTGTCCGGTGCGGCCCCGTCCCTGACGCCGGTGACCGTGCGGCCGCCGACGCAGACCGCGGCCGTCGAGCCGGTGGGGCGGACCGGGCGCAGGTGGCACCGCAAGAAGACGTGGATCGCCCTCGCCGTCGTCATGCTCCTCGGCGTCGCGGGTACGGTCTCGGCGGCCCTGGTGGGTGACACTCCGGCGAGCTCGGTCGGCGCGGCCGATCCGCGGGCCGCGTCCGGCGGTTCGGTGCCGTCCGGCTGGAAGCCGTGGCACAACGAGCTGAAGGCCGGCAAGGACGATCCGTTCGCCATCGGCCCGGCGTGCACACCGGACGCGCTCGGCGTCTTCTGCTCGTCCGAAAAGGTCGCGCTGATGCGGTTGAGTCCCGTGACGGGCCGTCTGGACTGGACGAAGCCCATGAGCAAGAAGAAGGTCAGCAGTTTCTCGGTGCGCCCGCCCGACGTCCACGACGGAGTGGTCTTCGTGAACAGCGCCGACCGCACCGAGGGCCTGGACGCCTTCGACGGCACAACCGGCAAGAGGCTGTGGCATCTGGACGGTCCGGTGGGCGCGTTCGCCCACCGGAGCGGCGTCGTCCTCGTACGACTCGACGAGCCCGGCCCCTCCCACAACGCACGCTACGCCGCGTACGAACCGCGCACGGGTGAGGAGTTGTGGCGACGCGAGTTCAGTTCCACCTCGTCGAGCCCGTTCGACGAGGGGCCCGACGGAACGCTCTACGCCGATCTGCGCGGGGGCTCCGGCGGCATCGCCCGCGTCGACGCCCGCACGGGCAGGACGCTGAGCACGGTCAAAGCACCCAAGGGCGACCTGTGGCTGGCCACCATCCACGACAGCACGGCGTACTACGCGCAGTGGGAGGGCGACACCGGCGGCTCCGCGGCCTTCTTCGTCCAGGACCTCGACAGCGGCAAGACCCGTCGCGTCGACTTCCCGTGGAGCGTCGAACCGGAGGCTCCGCCGCTGGTGCACGGCGACGTCCTGTACGTCTTCGACTACGGCAACGAGACCTTGCTCGCGCTCGACCTGAAGCGCGGGAAGCCGCTGTGGACCAGCTCGCGCGACCTGCGTGTCTTCAGCGAACCCGCCATCCACGACGGCCGGTTGTACGTCAACATGCCGGACACCAGCATCCTCGCCCTCGATCCGCGCACCGGCAAGGAGATCGGGCGGACCGATCCGTCGTTCGACACCCAGGGCCGTTCCTTCGAGGAGCTGACGCCGAGTTCGACACCGCCGCTGCTGGTGGGCGACGTGCTGTACGGGGTCAGCGGGCCGGGCATCTTCTCGGTGCGCGACGTCCGCTGACCTGCCGTCAGAACGGCCGTTTCGGGGCTGCCGCCGCTGCCCGCACCGCGGTTGCCTCCTCAATCTTCGGGAGTTCAACTACTCGCGTGGAGAAGATTGAAGGCCGTATCGAATCAGACATATCCAACCTTTATGAATAAGTCGCCCCAAACAGGTCACATGTACTGGTGAACAGAACACCTCTCTCGTAAAGGGGATAGTGGTATGTCTGCCACCGAGTTTCTGACCGACGAGCTCACCGACATGCAGGGCGTGGATGTCGAAGCGGCCCTCGACCCGATCGAGGCCGACGGCACCTACCGCGACAGCCGCGAGTGCGCGGCCCTCGCCCTGACGTCCGGGACGACCAACCTCCTGCTGTCGCCTCCGACACCCCGACCGAAGAAGGGCTGACGGGAGCGTCACATGGAGCAGTCAGGCACTTCGACCCGCCTGGCGGGCGCGGTGCACGGCCTCACCTCGGAACTGGTCTCCGCTCTCCGGAGCGGAGGCCCGTTCCGGCTGGCCGGCAGCGTCATGGGAGGTGACGGCGCCGAGGCGGCCGACGGTCTGGCCCTCGCCGCCGTGCGCGTGGTGGGAGCCGATGCCGCCCTGCCGAGCGTGCTGCGCCGCACCCCTCCCGCACCCGACGACCTCGCCGTGTTCAGCCGGGCCGTGCAGGCCTACCCGCCTCCCGCGGACGCCTCCCCCACCTCGGCATGGAGCCACTGGGCCATGAGACGGACCCTTCTGCGGCTGGACGCGTCGCTCGACGGCGCGCCGGGCCACGAAGCGGAGCCACGGACGGTCTGGCTCGACGACGTCCCCTGGCAGACGCTGACCCATCAACTCGCCGTGCTGGCCCCGCTCGCGGTCCCCGCCGGGGACTGCGCGGTGACCCGGGTGGCACGCAGCCGCCCCGTCGACATCGCCCGGGGATTCGTCCGGGCCGTCCGCCGCCGCGACTGGCTCCAGGCGGCCGGAGCGGGCCGCTGGCTGGTCCTGCTCGACGAGGTGCCGGAAACACTGGGGCTGGAGACCGGACTCGAGTTCGTGGCGCAGATGGGCGGCGACGATCCACGCGTGGCGCTGCAGGTCCGGGCGGCGCAGCTGATGCGCACCGGAGCGCGGGTGTGAGCGCGCCCGACGTCCGGACGATCGGCGGGGCCGCGTTGGCCTGGGTGTCCGCCCACCGCGCGGACTTCGCCCTCGGCGACGACGCCCTGGCCGAGCAGGGCAACGTGAACCTCACCTGGAAGCCGCTCGGCGAACTGGCGCAGGTGTGCGTCTGCGTCCGCCGACACACCGACCCGGCCGAACCGCTCCACGAGACCGCTTCCGACCTGTTGGCGTTCGCATGGCAGCAGACCGGACACGGCGCTCTCTTCCTGGAGTTGCACCGCCTCGAACCCTTCGCGACATACCCCTTGGAGATCTACGCGGCGTTCGCGTCGGCCGGGCTGCGCCACACCGGATACGAGAAGGCCACCGCGACAATCGCCCGGACCCGGGGCTGGCAGGTGACGGAGCAGGAACCCAACCGGCGGCTCAGCGTCCTCAACTCCGAGCGGCGCAGCGGCATCCCGGAACACGACGACATGGAGAAGGCACTGGGTCGCACCTGGTTGGGCGGGATGCCGGAGCCGTGGACGTTCGAGCGGTCCGCCGGCTACACGCTCACCCATGTGATCTTCCACCTCACCGACTGGGGCCTGACCCCACAGGGCGTTCCCCCGCGGATCGCGGACTACCTGCGGCACTGGCTTCCACCCTGGCTCGACACCTGCCTGGAGGACGAGCAGTGGGATCTGAGCTGCGAACTGCTCGCCGTGGCGAGCAGCCTGCCGGGCCCACCGCCAGTCGCGACGCTGCGGGAGGCCTGGGCCGAACTCGCACGAGCACAGGACGCGTCCGGCGCCGTCCCGGAGGTCGGCCCCGGAACGGCCGGCCGGCCGTCCACGCACGACTTCGTCGGCTGCTACCACTCGACCCTGATGACGGCCTTCGCCGCGGTGCTGACAACAGGCCGTATGCGCGAGACCCGCGACGGCGCGCCCACGCAGACGGTGCGCGCGATCCCGTACGCGACGCCCCCGGGACAGGGTCGGCAAGGAGTGTCGAGATGACCAGTACCCGCCTCATCCACACCGTCGGGACCGGAGCCCTGGAGTGGCTGCACGCCCACCGCGACGGGTTCCGGCTGGAGTTGGACGTCGATCCGGAAGTGGGATTCCTGGAACGCTTCAAACCGGTGGGCGAACTGGCCCTCGTCTGCAAGGTGTTGTTCCGCGAAGGAGTGGCCGGCTCACGACAGGCCCAGCTGGCCCGGCAGTTGCTCGACCACGCCTGGCGTCACACGCTGGACGGCGGCCGGATGCTGGTCCACGGCCAGCGGGTGGAACCCCTCTCCCCCATTCCGTTCGAGGTGTATCTCCCCTTCAAGGAACTGGGCTACAGCCACCCCGGGATCGAGCAGGCCCTCCTGCTCAACCAGCGGCTGGAAGGTTTCGCCGCGTACGAGATGCCGCCGGTACGCCGCCTCGGACTCTCCGCGTTCCAGCGGCGTTTCGGGCTGCCGCCCCGGCCACCGGAAGCCGAAGTCGTCGGCAGGACATGGCTCGGCCGCACCCCGGAACCCTGGACCGTCGAGGGACACATCGCGTACGACGTCACCCACACCGTCTTCCACCTCACCGACTGGGGTGAGGATCCCGACGGCCTGCCGCCCCGGCTCGCCGGCTATCTCGCCACCTGGCTGCCGGCCTGGCTGGACGACTGGCTCGACCTGGAGCGCTGGGACCTGCTCGGCGAACTGCTCGTCGTCGACGCCTGTCTGCCGAGCCCCACCCTCGACGAGCGGGCCTGGGAGGGCTTCGCCGCCGCCCAGCAGGCCGACGGGGCGATGCCCGCTGTGCGGACGATGCCCCAGGGCGACCCCGACGAGCTGTTCGACCTGGTCTACCATCCGACGCTGGTCGCCGCCTTCGCCTCCGTACTGGCCACGTCCCGCGCCCTGGCGCG
This sequence comes from Streptomyces sp. BV286, assembly GCF_019090165.1. Taxonomy (GTDB): domain Bacteria; phylum Actinomycetota; class Actinomycetes; order Streptomycetales; family Streptomycetaceae; genus Streptomyces. The sequence continues at coordinate 222,768 of NZ_JAHRIB010000141.1, read as the reverse complement.
GCTGGCGCACGCACCGGCATGACCGCGCGCCCCGAACCCTGGCCGGGTGACCCGCTCGGCGTCGGCGGAGTCGACGACGGCCTCGCGCCCCGGCGTCCGGTGGCGAAGACGCCACCGGACGACGAGACGACGCGGCGCCGGCTCGTCGACGCCGTCAGTACCGTGGACGCACCGGACGTCGTGTTCGCCCTCTCCCGTGGCGGTCACCGCACCGTGCGCTGCGGGGGCACCGGACCACTCCCGCCCGTTCCCCGCGACCGGCTGCGCTACGAGATCGGCTCGGCCTCCAAGACCTTCACCGGCCTGCTCCTGGCACACCTGACACAGACCGGTGTCCTGTCCGCGGGCGAGCCGGCCGCCGGCTGCCTGGACCCGACCCGTAGGGCCGGCCTGGATCCCGTCACCCTCGCTCACCTGGTCACCCACACGGCCAGGCTGCCGGCCCTGCCCGCCGACTTCTTCCTGCGGGCCCTGCCGACCTGGCGCACCAACCCCTATGCCGGTTACCCGGAGCAGCGAGTGGTCGACGCCTTCCTGCGCCGACGGCAGCGCCGCCGGCCCGGCACCCGCTGGCACTACTCCAACTTCGGTGTCGCCGTGCTCGGTCACGCCCTGGCCGCGGCCACCGCGACCCCCTGGGACGACCTGCTCACCGGCCGTGTACTCGGTCCCCTGCGCCTGAGCGGCACCGCCCTTCGGCCCGGGGGGCCGGACACCGACGCCGTCGGACATCGCAGGGACGGCACGACGCCCACACCCCCGCTGTCCGTCGGCGGGTTCCAGTCGGCCGGTGCCGTCCGCGCCACCCCGCACGACCTGCTCACGTTCCTCGAAGCCCACCTGGAGCCCTCGGACCGGCCGCTGTCCGAGGCGCTGCGCGCGGTACGCCGGCCCGTGCTGAGGCGCGGCCCGGGACACCGGCACGTGCACACGATGGCCTGGTTCCAGCACCCCTCCGGACACGGCCCCCTGTACTTCCACTGCGGGGCGACACTCGGTCAGCAGGCCTTCCTCGGCTTCCGGCCCGACACCGGAACGGCACTGGCCGCCCTGTGCACCCGCCGCTTCCGTGCCCGCGACACCTTCGTGACGACCGCGTACGCACTGCTGGCCGAGGCGTGAAGGGCCGGCCCGGTCGGTGAAGGGCACGGTGGCCGCTGCCACGGAGCGGCGCGAGTCCTGGCCGAGGGCAGGTGCCCGCGCCGCACCGACCTCGTGACCGTCAGAGCCGCTGCCACAGGGCCGGCGTGAGGCGGGGCTGCCACACTCCCTGCGCCTGATGCGCCTGCACACACTGGTAGGTGACACCGTCGTAGGTCACGCGCGCTCCGACCGCGTAGACCTGACCGGCGGCCCAGCCACTCGTCCGGGTGTCCTCCGGGGCGGGCATGCCGCTCTGCGCCGGGGCGGTCCTGAGTGTCAGACCGAAGGCGCTGAGCAGCGGGTTGACGGGCTGGTAGAAGGTGACTCCGCCGCTCTTGCAGTCGCCCGAGCCCCCGGACGTGACGCCCTGGGCCTGGGTGCCCGAGATGTAGGAGCCGCCGGAGTCACCCGGCTCCGCGCACACGGTCGTACGCGTCACTCCGTCGATGACGCCTTCGGCGTAGCTCACGCTGGTGTTGTGCTGCTCGATCGTTCCGCAGTGCCAGCCCGTGGTGGACCCGGACCGGCAGACCGCCGCGCCCACCAGGGCCTGCACCGAACCGGCGACCTGTACGTTCAGGTCGCCCTCGCCCTTGACCGCGGAGGTGGCGGTCCACTCGCTGTTGACGCCCACCCACGACATGTCCTGGCCGGGGAAGACCGAGGCCTGGAAGGTGCCCTGGGCGATCTTGTTGAAGCCGGTGGTCCTGGCCCCGGCCTTTCCGCAGTGCCCGGCGCTGGCGAAGCCCTGCTGGTCGCCCTTGGTCACGGAGAAGCCCACGGAGCAGCGGGCCTGTTCGTCGATGTAGTAGGCGTCACCGCCGCGGACGTCGTACAGGGGGCGCGGGCGGTCTTCCGACACCTTGACGTCGACCAGCCCCCGGTCGATCCCCGCGGTCGCGACGAGGGTGTCGGCGGCCGCGCTGCTCGTCGCCTGCACCGTCACCCGGTTGGTCCGTACGTCGACGTAGCGAACCGGTGTGTCGAGGGCCCTGCCGGCGGTGGCGTCCAGTTTCGTCTTGGCGGCCTCCAGGTCCCCCATCGCGTTCTTGACGACCGCCGCCTTCGCTCCGCCTGCCGTGATGGCGGAGACGTCCGCGGCATCGGTGGTCGCGACGGTCAGGTCGGCCGAGGTCGTGCCGTGCACCCAGGCACCCGCGAAGCGCTTGCCCAGGACGTTCTGGAGCCGACCCGCCCGTGTGCCGGCCTCCGCCTCGTTCACCAGTCGCGCCTTGGCCTGTGCACCCGTCAGCCGCAGGTCACGCTGCAACGCGCGCAGGACCGTCGCTGACGGTCTGTCGGCACCGAGGGTCTCGGCCGAGGAGGGCGCCGGCGCGGGCGCCGGGGGCTCGACGGCCGCGGCCCCCGGCAGCCCCGTGAGGACGAGTGTGCCGAGCGCGGTGAGAGCGGCACAGGCAGCTCTGCCCAGGTGTCTGTGGGCCATCGGGGGGACTCCTCGGTGTTGGTGGCAGAAGGCGTCGAGAACCTAGACCTTGCCGACATGGGTGCAGAAAATGTCCACTTCCTACCGGTTCCGCGCTTCGGAGGACCTGAGGGGCCCGCCCGGCGCAGTACCGGATGCCGACGCACCGGAACACCGGGTACCGATGTCCTTCGACGGGCCGGAAGCACGGGGCCGGTGAGGAGGCCGGCCCTCGTCAGACGGGCTCGATGCCCGGGTTGCCCGCCTCGGTGACGAAGGACGCGGCCGTCGTGATCGGTGCGCCCGGCGTCGTCACGGCGGAGACGGTTCTGAAGTCGGCCCGGGCCGTCCGGCGGTCCAGCGCGACCCTCACGTAGCCGCGCCGCCCGTCGTAGAACTTCAGGTGCGGGTTGGCCTTGAGGTACGTGTCCCAGTTGGAGGGCCTGGCCACACCGTCCCGGCCGCTGGCCACCGAGGTGGCCACGAACTCCGTGCCCAGCGTCGCTGACGCCGGATCGTCGAAGTCCTCCTTGATGTCGAAGGCGTAGCCGACGTGCACGTCCCCCGTCATGACCACCAGGTTCTCGACCCCGGCCGCCTTCGCTCCGTCGAGGACCCGGCGACGCGAGGCCCGGTAGCCGTCCCAGGCGTCCATGGACATCTTCGCCTCGGCGCCGAGTTCGAGTTTGCGCTGCGAGAAGCACACCTGCTGCGCCATGACGTTCCACAGGGCCTGCGAGGCACCCCAGCCGTCGATCAGCCAGCTTTCCTGCGCCGCCCCGGTGAGTGTGCGCGCCGGGTCGTCCGACTCGGGCCCGGGTGCGTGTTTGGTGTCCCGGTACGCCTGGTCCGAGCGGTACTGGCGGGTGTCCAGGACGTCGAACTGCGCGAGTGAGCCCCACTGGAGCCGTCGGTAGAGCCGCATGTCCGCGCCGCTGGGCATCTGCGCGCTGCGCAGGGGCTGGTTCTCCCAGTGCGCCCGGTAGGCGGCGGCGCGCCGCAGCAGGAACTCCTGCGGCGGGTCGTTGTTCTCGCTGATGTCGCCCGCGTAGTTGTTCTCAGTCTCGTGGTCGTCCCAGGTGACGACGAAGGGGTGTCTCGCGTGGGCCGCCCGCAGGTCCGGATCGCTCTTGTAGAGGGCGTAGCGCAGGCGGTAGTCATCGAGGGTCATGACCTCGCGGTTGAAGAAGTCGGGCAGCTTGCGGTCCGTGTAGTCGCGCGCGCCACCCGCGGAGTTCACGGCGTATTCGTAGAGGTAGTCGCCGAGGTGGAGGACCACGTCCACGTCGTCCTGGGCGAGATGGCGGTGCACCGTGAAGTACCCGTCGTGGTAGGCCTGGCAGGCCACGGCCGCATAGGTGAGCTTCGCGGCGGCGGAGGCGGTGGCGGGTGCCGTGCGCGTACGGCCGGTCTCGCTGATCCAGGCGCCGGTCCTGAAGCGGTAGTAGTAGACACGGTCGGGTTCGAGGCCGTCGACCTCGATGTGCAGGCTGTGGTTGTACTCGGGATGGGCGATGGTGGTGCCGCTGCGGACGGGCAGGCTGAAGCGCTCGTCGGAGGCCACCTCCCACTCGACGACGACGTACTGCTCGGGCAGGCCGCCGCCCGGCTCGTACGGGACGGGCGCGAGCCGGGTCCACAGCAGTACGGAGCCCGGCAGTGGGTCTCCGGAGGCGATGCCGAGCGTGAACGGATCGCTGGGGATCCTCGCCGCGTCGAGTTCGGCCACGCCCGAGGCCCCCCGTGCCGGCAGGTTGGTACTGAAGGCGAGGGCGGCGGCCGCTGCGGTGACCGTGAGGAAGCGTCGGCGCCCGAAATGCCGTGCTGCGGCCCGCGATTCGGGGTCGTGTCGTGAAGAGGTGTCCGACGTCAGCGCTCTGCGACGGCCTGCCGGGGTCATGGCGGCCTCCTCTCGCGGTTGATGGCACAAGGGGACCCACGAGCTACGTGCGGCAGGGCCACAGGAAGTGGATCACCGCATGTTAAACAGATAAAGTGCACAATTCCGGCAGGCGCGGGGGCCCGGAGGCGTCCATGCCTCTCAGCGCGACTCACTTCAACGCCGGGCGGGCGCCGGTGAGCGCGTGCAAGACTCGGCCCATGACTGTCCTGGCCCACCTGCGCAAGTCCGCGCTCGCCCTCCCGGAGGTCGAAGAGGGAGCCCGCTACGGCAGGGTCGCCTTCTCGGTCCGGGGCAGAGGCTTCGTCTCCATGGACGACGACGGCCATGTGCGGCTGCGTCTGCCGCACGACGCGGCCGCCGCCGCCGCCGCGGCCGCGCACCCGACCGGCGAACTCCTGGTCCTGGCAGGCACCCGGATCGGCTTCCGCGTTCCGCTGGCCGACATCGACGGCAAGGACCTCAACGCCCTGGTCCGCGCGTCGTGGTCCAGCCGCGCCCCCAAGCGGCTCGCGGCGGCACTCGCCGCCGCGGAGTCCTCGGCCGGCGATCCCGACGGCGACCTGCCCGCCGGAATCGGCAGGCCGGCCACGCAGGCGCTCCTCGGCGCGGGTCTGACCACGCTCGAACTGGTGGCGCAGCACACGAAATCCGAACTTCTGGCGCTCCACGGCGTCGGCCCGAAGGCCGTCCGCATCCTGTCGGAGACGCTGGAGCAGCAGGGACTCGCCCTGCGGGCGTGATGCTGCTTCCCGGGCCGTGACAGCCCGGCGTGTCGGCGCCGTTGTGTGCTGATGTCCGGTGCGCCGGGTGACGCCCGCGCGAAGTGCGCGTCGTGGGTCGGACGGCTCGCGGCCGGCGTTCGCGATGTCGACGGTTCGCGTCCGTTGTCACCCGAGGCAGGGCGGGTAGTCGTGACGACATGAAAACGCCCCCGAACTTCACACTGTCCTCGACGGTGCTCGACGCACCGGATGCCCGGGAGTTGGCGACGTTCTACCAGGGCCTGTTCGGCTGGCCCGCGGAGGAGGACGAGCCCGACTGGGTGAGGCTCGTCCCGCCGGGCGGCGGAGCGGGCCTGTCCTTCCAGACCGAGCCGCGATTCGTCCGTCCGCGGTGGCCGTCCACTGCGGAGGAGCAGCAGATGATGCTTCATGTGGACATCCAGGTGGACGACCTGCCGGCGGCGGTCACGCGCGCCACCGCCCTGGGCGCGACCCTGGCCGACGTACAGCCCCAGGACGACGTCCGGGTCCTGTTCGACCCCGCGGGCCACCCCTTCTGTCTGTTCGTGCGCACCTGAGCCGAGGGGGCGCGAAATGAGGTTGCCGGGCCCGTGGAGTCATGACTAGCGTCGGCTGCGCGAAGGTCTCGTGATCACCGTGTGACAGGGGAGGTTGATGAATATGGCTGCCGTCGGCCGTGTTCCGCATGCCCTTGTCCGGTCCGTGCGCCGTTGAGCGTGGGCCGGGTCGCACGAACGACCAGGAGTGTCACGTGTCTTCTTCTCTCTCTTCCTCCTCATCCTCCTTCTCGTCGACCGACGCGGATCAGCTCGTCACCGACCGCCTCGTCCTGAGGTCGTGGTCCACCGCCGAGGCCGATGCCGTCCTGCGGAGCGGCCGACTGCCCCACTGGGCCGAGGACTTCCCCGCGGAAGGCGACCGGGTGATCGTCGGTCTCTTCGCGGAGCACCAGGAGTGGCTCGGCGCGTTCGGTCACCGGCAGGTCGTCGAGCGCGAGAGCGGGCTGGTGGTCGGCTCGATCGGCCTGTTCTGGCCGCCCGCCGACGGCGAGATCGAGATCGGCTACGGGATCGTGGCCACCCGGCGCGGCCGCGGTTACGCCTCCGAGGCCACCCGCGCCCTGACGGAGTTCGCGCTCACCGCGGCAGAGGTGCACACCGTGCACGCCTCCGTGGAGCCGTCCAACCCGTCCTCGGTCCGCGTGCTGGAGAAGGCCGGTTTCCAACGGGTCGCTTCCGAGGAGGGCCTGCACCGGTTCCGGGCGACCGAGGCGGATCTGACGCAGCGGTAGGTCCCTGCGCCCACGAGGGGCCGGTGGCCCGCCGGGTTCGTCGCCCGGCGGGCCACCGGCCCCTTCGCCGTCCACGGCAGGAGTGCTAGACACGCTCCAGCGGGCGGTGCGGCCCGGTGGGAAGTTCGACGCCGACAGTGTCACCGGGCCGGACGGTTCCCCCTGTCCGGACCACGCTCATGATCCCGGACTTGAACGCGAAGTCACCTGTCGTGGCGTCGAGTTCGAAGACCTCCTTCAGCAGGCCCCGCTGGAACATGTCGATCTTCGAGCACGGGTTGCGCAGGCCCGTCACCTCGACGACAGCCTCCTCGCCGAGGTGCAGCAGCGCGCCGGTGGGCAGGCCGAGCAGGTCGATCCCCCGCGTGGAGACGTTCTCGCCGAGCTGACCGGCGGTGACGGTGAAACCCTTGGCGGCCAGCTCGTCGAAGAGTTCCTCGTGCATGAGGTGCACCTGGCGCAGGTTGGGCAGATCCGGTTCGTACGTCATGCGGAACTGGTGCTTGATGGTCTCCCCCGCATGGACGTCGTCCTCGACTCCGAGGCCGGCGATCAGTGTGATGCTCGTACGGTTCGGCTTGCCGAAGGAATACGTCCTGTTCCGGCTCACAGCCGTGACCTGCGCCATCGCGATGTCCACTCCTCTTGCCCCGTACTTCCTCGAACCTGTCGGGCTCAGGAAGCCGGTGCCGGGAGACCCGCGTCCCGGTGGTACCGCGTCGGACGGCTCACCGAGCGGCCCGGAGCCCGAACTTCCGTTTGCCGTCGACACTTTGACCGGTTGCTGCACACAACGCGGGGTACGCGGAATCACCGTACAAGCACGCGCGGAATCACCGTACGAGCACGCATGGAAGTGCGGGCACGGGTGGAAAGGGAGACGAGTCGTGACACCGCGAGACAGCACACCGCAGCCGTCCGAGCTGGGCACCCTCGAACGCGGCACCAAGCAGCGCGGGCAACTGCGCGTCCGGCTCCTGGACATCGCATGGACCGCGCTGTTCACCGTCCTGGCCCTGTGGGCCGTGTGGAGCGCCTACGGCGCCGTGAGCGGAACCGGCAACTGGGTCTACAGCGCAGTGGCCTGGGTCCTCCTCGCCGTCGCCCTGACCTTGCGCCTCACGGCGGTCCGCCGGCGGACCCGACTCTGACCGAAGGGCAGGAGTGACAGAGCATGGAACGCGTCAACGCCTTTCTCGGCAAACACCTGTGGCTGCAGTTCGCGCTGTCGATCCTGTGCGCCAGCGCCTTGGTCATGCTCCTGTTCCCGGGCTCGTCGGCGGCCTCGGTCGTGGCGCGTACGGCCCTCATGTCGACCGGAGGCATCGCCGTCGTCCTCGTCGCACGACGCAAGGAGAAGCGTGCCGCCGGCAGCACGGACAGTCTCGTCGTGCTGGACCGGAAACTGCGCAAGGGTGACGTTCCCGTCGACCCGGCACAGCGCGAGGCCATGCGCGGCCTGGTCGACCAGCGCCTGCACCGTACGCGTCACCGTGTGGCGGCGCTGGTCTTCCTCGCTGCCCTCTTCTGTTCCGTGACGGTGCTGACGGCCCTGACCTCGGGAACCCGCCAGACCATCGGCTTCGCGCTGTTCACCGTGGTCTTCCTCGGCTGGAGCATCGCGAACAGCACCAGCCAGAACCGTCGGCTGCGCGCCATGGACGCGGCCCTGACGACCGCCGACCGGGCCCGGCGCCCGCTACCGCAGCGGTAGCGGTCGCGGGGGGGGGCGGGGGCGGCACTCGCGAGGATCCGCGGCTCCCCCTGTGCAACCTCGCGGACGGCACGATGGTCGGTCACCTTGTCGGCCGCGGCGCCTCCCCAAAGGTCAGCCGTTCGTTCTCACCGCCGCGTCGAGGACGGGACCGAGTTCTGCGGCAACGGTTGTCAGCGCGCGCACGTCCCGCTCGGCCCGGGCGATGAGGATCGCCCCCTCCAGGGCACTGATCATGAGCGTGGCGAGCGCGGCGGCCCGCTCTTCGGGCACGCCCATGTCCGTCAGCGCACCGGCCACCGGACCGGTCCAGGCGGCGAACGCGGCAGCTACGGCCTCCCGCGTGGACTCGACGGACTCCGCGCAGTCGACCGTGGCAGCGACCACGGGACAGCCACGGTCGAACCCGTCGGTCTCGAACTCCTCGGTCCACTGACGCACCATCGCCGCGAACAGTTCGCTCGGCGCCGGATCGGGCAGCGCGGCCAGAAAACGGGCGACGCGTTTGCCCGCGTACCGTCCCGCCCAGCCCACGGCCTCGTTGACGAGCTGTTCCTTGCCGCCGGGGAAGTAATGCTGCAGGGACCCCCGCGGCGCCTTCGCGTACGTGGCGACCTCGCGCATCCCCGTGGACGTCACCCCGTCACGCCGGATGAGCTGGGCCGCGCTGAAGACCATCCGTTCGCGCGGCCCGTGCCCGGACGTCTCTGCCGCTGCCATCCTCGACCTCCACCGCCGTCCGGGAACTTCCCGCCACACCACCCTATGACCGCCGTCATAGGGGCAGCTACTATGACCGCTGTCATAGTCGGTCACCCGACCGACCTCAACCGCGGCCCAGTCCTGGTCCGGGTCCGAGTCCGAGTCCGGGCAAGGTGGTACAGCGTGTACGTGGGATTCGTCGGTCTCGGAGTCATGGGACAGCCCATGGCGCTCAACCTCGGCCGCGCCGGGACGCCCCTCGTCGTGTGGAACCGCACCCCCGGCCGGTGCGAGCCCCTGCGTGCCGCCGGAGCCGAGGTCGCGGCGAACCCCGCCGAGGTCTTCGACAGAGCCGGCACGGTGATCCTCATGCTGGCTGACGAGAGGGCGATCGACACGGTCCTCCGACGCGGCACCCCCGACTTCGCCGCACACGTCGCGGATCACACCGTCGTCCACATGGGCACGACCTCGCCCGAGTACTCCGCCGGTCTTCAGGACGACATCAGAGCCATGGGCGGCCGGTACGTGGAGGCCCCGGTCTCCGGCTCGCGGGTACCGGCCGAACAGGGCGAGCTGGTGGGGATGCTGTCGGGTGACTCCGCCGCCGTGGAAGCCGTACGGCCCCTGCTCGCCCCCATGTGCCGGCAGACGTTCACCTGCGGGCCGGTGCCGGACGCGCTGCTGATGAAACTCTCCGTGAACCTGTTCCTGATCACGCTGGTGACAGGGCTGGCCGAGGCGTTCCACTTCGCCGACCGGCACGGCCTCGACCGGCGTCTGCTCGGGGAGGTGCTGGAGGCGAGCCCCATGGCCAGCGCCGTGTCCCGGACGAAGGCGCCGAAACTGCTCGCCCGCGACTTCACCGTCCAGGCCGCCGCCGCGGACGTCCTGAAGACCAACCGGCTCATCGCCGAAGCCGCCCGCAAGGCGGGCCTCGCCTCCCCGCTCCTCGACATCTGCCACACCCTCTTCGCCGAGACCGTCGAGCAGGGCCACGGTGGCGAGGACATGGTGGCCGTACTGCGCGCGCTGGAAGCCCGGACCGGCGGCGCACGTCCGACCGGCACACCCGACAGCTGAACGGCTCGCGAAGTTCCTGCACGGCCGCACCCCGCACCCCCGCACAACCGGTGCGGGGGTGCGGCCGTGTGCTCCTGCTCAATGCCCGCGGAACGCCTCCTCCAGCCACCAGGCTCCCCGGTCCGCGACGACCTTCGCGTCGATGAGCAGGGGCGCGGACCGCGGCCCGGCGAGCCAGTCCTCGACGGCCCGCAGATCGGCCCGGGTCCGCACGGTCACCGCTTCGAAGCCGTGGCCCCGGGCCACCGCGGCGATGTCCGTCGGCGGGAACTCGACCGTCGCGAGCGGATATCCGTCCGGACCGAAGTGGTGCACCTCAGCGCCGTAGGCGTCGTCGTTGTAGACGATCACGACCATCGGCAGTCCGAGCCTGCGCACCGTGTCCAGTTCCGCGGCGCCCATCATGGCTCCGCCGTCCCCGAGCGCCGCCACGGCGAGCCGGTCCGGCCGCGCCAGGGCCGCGCCGATCGCGGTCGCCAGTCCCAGGCCGATCGACTGGAACGCCTGGGTGAAGCACAGGCCGTTCTCGTCCGGCACCGACAGGAACATGCTCGGATAGCCCATGAAGTTGCCCGAGTCCACGCCGATGACACGCTCCGCGGGAAGGAGCTCGTCGAGCGCGATGCTCAGCGTTCGCGGGTCGATCCTCTCGCGGGTGCTCATGTCGTCGTACGGGACGTCCCGCCAGCGCACACGCGCGGCGATGGCCTCAGCCGTGCCGGCGGTCCGGTAGCCCTGCCGCGGCTCACCGCCCGCCTCCAGCGCACGCCGCGCGGTGCGTTCCACGTCACCGGTGACCTCGACCCCTGCCTCGCGATGCGCACCGAGCGCCGACGCGTCGTCGTCGACCTGCACCACGGTCGTGCCCGCACCGATCAGGCGGCCGTGCCGCGTCGTCCACATGTTCAGGGCGCAGCCCCAGCCGACGATCACGTCCGCGGCCCCGATCAGTTCGGCCGCCAGCGGCGACGAGAACCCTCCGGACACGTCGAGCGACCACGGACTGCCGTGGAACAGACCACGCGCCACGGCCGAAGTCGCCAGCAGCGCCCCGTGGCGTTCGGCGAGAGCTTCGAGAGCGGCCCGTCCACCCGGCGAACGTGATCCACGGCCGGCGACGAACACCGGCCGCCGCGCCCGTTCGAGCACCCGCACCAGCGCCGCCACGTCGTCCGCCGACGGCTCGACCGCCGGCCGTTCCGACGGCGGCCCGGCCTGCGCCGGGAAGCCTTCGGGCAGGTCCAGGGCCTGTACGCCCAGGGGAAGGTTGAGCAGTACGGTGCGCCGCTCGTGCAGGGCTCGTTCCACCGCGGCGCGGGCCTGCCCCACCGCGAGTTCGGCCGAGGTGATCCGCAGCGGGACCGCGCCCACCGCTCGCGCCAGCGCCTCCTGGTCGATGTGGAAGTTGGACCGGGGCTCGGTCACCTCGGCGGCGAGCACCAGCAGCGGAGTGCGGCTCTTGGCCGCTTCGGCGACACCCGTCATGGCGTTCGTCAGGCCCGGGCCCTGATGGACGCTCAGGGCGGCCAGGGTGCCGCTCGTGCGCGCGTAGGCGTCGGCCATCGTGGCCGCACCGCCTTCATGGCGCGCGGCGACGAAGCGCGCGCCCGCCGCGACCATGGCGTTGGTCAGATGGAAGTTGCCCGATCCGACGACGCCGAAGACGTGACCGACCCCGGCAGAGCACAGCGCCCGGCCGACGGCCTCCGCGACCTTCACGAGCGTTCGACCAGCGCGAGCACCCGGGCGGGAGACCCCGAGCCGGAGACGATGGGAAGCGGTCCGGCGACGACGACACTGCCGGTCGGGGGCAGCACCGCGAGGTTCCGCAGCTGGGTCAGCCCGTACTTGTCGCTGCCCATCAGGTAGGAGTGGCACGGAAAGGCCGGATCGAAGGAGTGGCCGCGTCCGGCGTCGGTGCCCACCGTCTCGACGCCGAGGCCGAGCACCGGGGACTCCTCGGCGACCCAGCGGGCACACTCCGCCGACAGGCCGGGGGTGTGCGGGCCGTCGCCGTCCGCGTTCAGGAACTCCTCCTGCGAGTGCGAGCGGGCGTCCCAGCCGGTACGCAGCATCAGCCAGCCGCCGTCGGGCAGCGGCCCGTGCTCGGCCTCCCAGGCCCGCACGTGCTCGACCTCCACCAGGAAGTCGGGGTCCTGCGCCGCCTGCGCGGTGAAGTCCAGTACGGCGGCCGGCGCGATCAGGCGGCCCGCCGGCACGGAAGCCACATCGTCGAGGTCCTTGCCGCTCACCCAGTGGTTCGGGGCGTCGAAGTGGGTGCCGGTGTGCTCGCCGCTGCGGAAGTTGTTCCAGTACCAGGCCGGCCCGCGGTCGTCGTACCTGCTGATCTCCTCCAGTTCGAAGACCGCCGTCTGGCCGAACTCGGGCGGCAGTTGGATGACCGGGGTCGACGACGACAGCGGCGCCGTGAGGTCGACGACCTCGATGAACCCTCCTCGCAGCCCGGACACCAGCGCGGCGAGGACGGACGGCTCGGGCATGGCGCCTCCTGGGACGGTGGAAGAACTGACAGCATGCCAGCCCGACATGACGGCCGCTCAGATGAATGCGCCGATGCCGGTGTCGGGTGGCGCGTCACGGGTGAGGACCGCCGCGGCCGCCGTCGGCGTACGCGCGGACCTCCTACTTCGCGAAGGGCCCGCCCAGGTCGGGGTACGACAGGCCGAGGGTGACGACGGTGTAGTGCTTGGCGCCGGTCGTGGTGGTGCCGGACGCCGAGCCCTTGAGCAGGTGCACCATGCCCCACCGGGTGTTGTCGAGCTGTTCGTTGGTGTCGACCGCCAGCTCCGCGCGGCCGTCCTGTGTGTAGTCGGCGAGCTTGACGGCAGAACCGAAACGGTCCTCCCTCTCCGGTGCTCCGGCCACGTCCGCGGAGTCCTGGTCGAAGGCGACCGCTCCGGTGCCGGTCAGGCCGCCGGAGCCACCGCGCAGCACGGTGACCGCCCCCGCCTGGTCGACCGTGCCGAGGGCCTCACCGGGAGACCCGACGGCGAGATCCGCGTACCCGTCGCCGTTGACGTCACCGGCGCTGACCACGGCGCCGAACCCGTCGTCGTCCTCGACCGTTCCCGGGACGCCGGGCGTGGCCTGGGTGAGCGTCTCGACGCGCTGTACCGCGCCGCCCGCGCTTCCGTAGTGCACGACGACCGACCCGCGGCCTCGGTCGGTGTTCTCGTAGCCGCGGCCGAAGGCGAGGTCGCCGTAGCCGTCCTTGTCGAAGTCCGCGACGACGGTGCGCTCCGTGCCGTCGACAGAACCGCCGCCGTCGTCGGGGACCCGCACCGATCCGGCCCGCTGCGTGAACGACGCTCCGCCGCGGTGCAGGAACCCGAAGACATGGCTGGAGTCGTCGTCTCCGAGGTCGTCGCCGATGAGGTAGAGGTCCGTGGCACCGGTGCCGTCGACGTCGCCCGCGGCCAGTTGCTCGACGCTCAGGTAGCCGTACGCGTCGCCGAGGGCCACGTGGCCGCTGTGCTCTCCGCCGCGGGTGAAGGGACCGTTCAGGACCACCGCGCCGGCGTCGCTCTGGCTGGCGGAGGCGATGTCCTGGTCGCCGTCCCCGTCGAAGTCCCCCGTGGCCAGGGCCTGTCCGAACCAGTCCCCGTACGTACCGCTGTTGGTGTACGGGGAGTGGAAGACGGTGCCGGAGCCGAGGCCGCTGCTGCCGCCCCAGACGACGGTGAGTCCGCCGCGCTTGTCCACCTCGCCGACCTTCTCGCCGGGCGAGGCCACGATCAGATCCCCGTAACCGTCCTGGTCCAGGTCGGCCGTCGCCGCGGCGGAGCCCCAGGCGTCGCCGCTCTCGACCACGCCCGGGATGCCCGGCGAGTCCTGATGGAGGATCTGCGTGCGCGTGCCGGGTCCGCCCGCCGTGCCGTAGACCACGGTGACCCGGCCGTCGTCGCCGTGGCTGCCGCCGGTGAGGACGAGGTCACGGTGTCCGTCGCCGTTGAAGTCGTCGGCCAGTCCGGCCGGAGCGGCGGTGGCGACGGGGGCGGCCAGCAGCGAACTGCCTGCCAGGGCCGCCGCGACAGCCGCGGTCAGTGCGAATCTGGTGGGGCGCACGAAAGTCCTTCTCTAGGCCTGCGGATGGGCCGGAGGGCTCATCTCCTGACCCTACGACCGCGCACACGTGCCGAGGGTTGTACGCGGTTGCGTAGGTGATCCACAGGAGAACCGGTGCGGGCGTGGCATTGTCGAATGGTCGTCCCGCGGCCCGTATCAAGCGGGGGCGGGCATCCCCGGGACGGGCGCGGGGGTCTTCACGTCGGGCGCGTGAGCGCCGGTGACGGGCGGGACGGCTGCGGGATGCTCCGGTGGCCGTCCAGCAGCGCGCTCCCGAGCGCGGTGGCACTGTGGTGGACACTCTGTCCGCGGCGGTGCGTGACGATGAGGCACGAGTCGCGCAGCGCCGCGGCGTGCTGGGAGACCGACGCCGGGGAGACGGCCAGCCGCCGGGCCAGCTCACTGGTGGATCCGCCGCCGTCGGCGACGGCCGCCAGCAGGTCGGCACGGGTCCTCCCCAGGAGGGTGCTCAGCGCCTCCCGCGCGTCGCGGACCCGACCGGCATCGGCCTGCGACCACCCGAGGTCGTGGCTCACCGGATAGACGATCACCGGAGGAAGCTCCGGATCGCGCAGCGTGATCGGGGCCCGCCAGCAGAAGAAGGAGGGCAGCAACAGCAGGCCGCGCCCGTCGAGGTAAATGTCGCGGTCATGGGGGCTGGCCACGGTCAGGACACCGGGCTGCCAGCGCAGGGAAGGGTGCAGCGCGGCCAGCATGCCCTCGGTGCCCCCGTCCAGGATCGACCGGACCCGGACGGCACGGTCCGCCTCGATCGAGGAACCCACCTGCGCCCAGTACGGCCGCAACGCCACGTCGAAGTAGCCGCGCAGGGCCGCGCCGAGGCAGAGCATCGCGTCGGAGCCCGCCTCGGCCAGCGACAGGGTTCGCGACCCCAGGGGCCGGACCGCGGCGAGCCGGGCGACGTCGTGTCTGAGCCGACGGCGAGGGGTCGACAGGACGGCGTCGATCCCCGGTTCCAACTCGCCCCGGTCGGGCAGCGGCGTGAGGAAATCGGCTGAATACCCACGGGGCGGTGCCAGGTCGAACAGCAGCCGGGTGGTGCCGGGCAGACGGCTGCGGACGTGCCGTCTCCACGCGCCGAACACGACCGACCCCTCGGTTCCCCTCAGCAGGTGCAGGCTGAGCAGCAGCTCCCACAGGGGGTCCGGACCTGCCGCCATCCGGATGCGGGCCATGTCGGCGTCCGTGAAGTGGAACTTGAGCATGGTTCCCCCATGTACGTTCCCGAGCTGGTGGTCGTCCCTTACTGAATTAGAGCCGCTCGGCGTGACAGGAGTTGCACAAGGTCCGGAAGCCGGGCACGTAATGGCCGATTCCGCTCGGCTCATAGGGGGACGCGCCGCGACTGCCCTGGCGAGGGCGGCCACCCCGGCGGAGCCGTGCGCCACCGAAGGTCGGCGGACCGCCGTGATTGTTCATGGCATCGGGGTAACCGGCGGGTGAGCAGCCACAGGATGGACGACCGTGACCGGGCCAGGACGCCGGGCGCGCGCTCGCATGCCATTCTGACGGGGGCGGGACCCGTGCGCCGATCCACCGGCGCGAGCGGCTGCCGGGCTACGAAGGGACCACCTGTGGTTGATCCTCAGAAGGCGTCGGCCGCCGCGAACGGTGCCGACCCCGCCGTCGAGGCGAGTCTGCTCGCCGGACTGCTGGTGGACGAGGAGCGGCCCGAGCAGCCTGTCCTTTTGGACGGCGAGGGCAAGCCGCTGGACACCTGGCGCGAGAACTATCCGTACGAGAAGAAGCTTCGCCGGCAGGCGTACGAGCGGCAGAAGCGGATCCTGCAGATCGAACTCCTGAAGCTGCAGAAGTGGGTGCGGGAGACCGGCCAGCGGATCGTCGTGGTGTGCGAGGGACGCGACGCGGCGGGCAAGGGCGGCACCATCAAGCGTTTCACCGAACGCCTGAACCCGCGTGGAGCCCACGTGGTGGCGCTGGACAAGCCCACCGAGAAGGAGTCGGGGCAGTGGTACTTCCAGCGCTACGTCCCCCATCTGCCGGGGGCAGGTGAGATCGTCTTCTTCGACCGGTCCTGGTACAACCGGGCGGGTGTGGAGCGGGTCATGGGCTTCTGCACCCCGGCCCAGTACCGGCACTTCCACGAGCAGGCGCCCGTCTTCGAGAAGATGCTCACCGATGACGGGATCGTGCTGGTCAAGTTCTGGTTCTCGGTGTCGCGCGCCGAGCAGCGCACCCGGTTCGCCATCCGCCAGGTCGACCCCGTCCGGCAGTGGAAACTGTCCCCCACCGACCTGGCCTCCCTCGACCTGTGGGACGCCTACACCGAGGCGAAGGTCGACATGTTCCGCACGACCGACACGCCCTATGCGCCGTGGACCGTGGTGAAGAGCAACGACAAGCGTCGCGGCCGCCTCGAGGCCATGCGCCATCTGCTCCTGCGCTGCGACTACGCGGCGAAGGACGAGGAGGCCGTGGGGACGGCCGATCCGCAGATCATCGGTGCCGCCGACACCTTGCTGGAGAGCGGCGAGGAACCGACGGACCTCTCCCCCACGCCCCTGTCGCCCCTCGGCGACGGTCCGGGCCGCCACCCCGAGGAGGCGCCGGGCCCCGGAGAGAAGGCCTGAGCGTCACAAAGCCGTCGGTACGCGGAGGCCCGGCCGCCGTCCCACTCGGTCCGCAGTCCGCGGTCCGATGGGTGCAGGCCGATGGGCGCTCGGCGGCAGGCCGCCGAAGAGGCCTCAGTCGTCCGGCCTCAGGCCTCAGCCTTCGGCTGGGTGAGGCGGATGCTGTTGCCGAAGGGGTCGCGGAGGCCGCAGTCGATGCCGTACGGGCGCTCGGTGGGCTCCTCGGTGAACTCGACGCCCCGGCTCAGCAGCGCCTCGTAGGTCTTGCGGCAGTCCTCCGTGCTGAGGATGAGGTGGCCGCCCATGACGCCCTTGGTCACCAGTTCGCGAACCTGCTGTGCCGTCTCCTCCGACATCGCCGGGGGTCCCGGCTTCTCCAGCAGGATCTGACGCTCCGGGTGGCCGGGGACGCTGACGGTCAGCCAGCGCATGAAGCCGAGGTCGACGTCGGCGTTGACCTCCAGGCCGAGCTTGCCGACGTAGAAGTCGAGGGCCTCGTCCTGGTCGAGGACGTAGATCTGCGAGTGCGTGATTGCGGTGAACATGTGCGTCACGCTACCGAGGGGACCGGACGAAAACTTATCCAAAACTGCTCAGTCGGCGAACGCGAAGGCCGGGACCGCCGGGGCCGCCGGGGCGGTGAGTGCACCGGCCGCCAGGAGCGGACGGTCAGGCACGCGGCCGCGTCCACGCCATCGTGAAGCACGTCGGCACGCCCCGGGACGCCGGCCCGGTCGGGTCCGCCGAGCGACCGGCTTCCTGCCGGTAGGCCCGCGGCGAGCGGCCGACGATGTCGCTGAACGTCCGGCTGAAGGTTCCCGGACTGCCGAAGCCGACTTCGAAGCAGATGTCCGTCACACTGCGGCCGGTTTCCCGCAGCAGGAACATCGCCCGCTCGACGCGGCGGCGCTGCAGGTAGCGGTGCGGCGTCTCGCCGAAGGTGGCACGGAAGGTGCGCGTGAAGTGCGCCGGGGACACATGGGCGATCCGGGCGAGAGCGGGGACGTCGAGCGGCTGCGCGTAGGCACGGTCCATCGCGTCGCGTGCCCGCAGCATGCGGCGGTTGGTCTCCTCTGCGGCGCGGCTCACGGCGCCATCACACCACGGCTGCCCACCGCCGGTGACGGGTCCGGCGTACGGGTTCGGCGCGATTGACAAACCGGAACCGTGTTCCGTAACGTAAACGGAACAACGCTCCGCTTTCGGCGCGACCGAAACCGGGCGCTCCCGCCCGCCTCACCCGCCGCCGGCCGACGAGACATCCGGCGTGCGGCGAAGGCCATCGATTGGACACCGCATCATGAGCGAACCGACCCGTACAGCCGACCTTTTCACCCCGCCCACTCCCGTTCTCTCCGTCAGCCCGGTGGTGCTGTCGGCTCCCGACCGGGCCGTGGACCTGGAGATACGGGTCTCCGCGCCCGTGACCGGGAGCGACCTGCCGGTCGTCCTCCTCTCGCACGGACAGGGTTACTCGAACCACCTCTCCTCGCTGCACGGCTACGCCCCCCTCGCCAACTTCTGGGCGGCGCGCGGCTTTGTCGTGATCCAGCCCACCCATCTGAGTTCGAGGACGCTGAGCCTGGATCCCGCCACCCCCGGAGCACCCCTTTTCTGGCGGTCGCGAGCCGAGGACATGAGGCGCATCCTCGACCGGCTCGACGTGATCGAGTCCCTGGTTCCGCAGCTTTCCGGACGCCTGGACCACGGCAGCGTCGCCGTCGCCGGGCACTCCATGGGCGGGCACACCGCGAGCCTGCTGCTCGGCGCCCGGCTCACCGATCCGGACGACGGCACGGAGGTGAACCTGGCCGAGCCCAGGATCAAGGCCGGAGTGCTGCTCGCCGCGCCCGGCCGAGGCGGCGACGCCCTCACCGGGTCCGCGGCCGAGAGCCTCCCCTTCCTCCTGACCACGGACTTCTCCAGGATGACGACGCCCGCGCTCGTGGTCGCCGGCGACAAGGACACCGCCACCCACCTCACGGTCGCGGGCGCGGACTGGTATGCCGATCCGTACACCCTCTCCACGGGCCCCAAGTCCCTGCTCACCCTGTTCGACGCGGAGCACGGGCTCGGCGGGGTCGCTGGATACGACGTCGCCGAGACCACGGACGAGAACCCCGAGCGGGTGGCCGCGGTCGCACGGCTCGCCTGGGCCTACCTCCGCTCGGCACTCCGGCCCGGGGATGCCGCGTGGCAGACGGCGCGTGACGCGTTGACGACCGGCCCCGACCCGCTCGGACGCGTCGACTCCAAGTAGGCCGAGGAGACGCCGTACGCACCCGCTCAGGTGTGGGCGCCGCCGGATGCGCCGGCCGCCATGAGCTTGCGGGTGAACCGGTGCATGTGGGGATCGAGGGTGTCCCCGGGCTCGGCGAGGACCTGCGGCAGGGACAGCCACTTGACCGTCTCGAACTCGCCCTCGTCGAACGACGTGACGCTGCCGACGTCCGCGTGCAGGACGTACCACAACGACACATCCGTGTGCCGGCCCTGCCCCCGCGTCCGCGTGACGGTCAGGAAGAAGGGCACCGCCCCAGCGACCCGGGACGGAACAGCCTCGATGTGCAGCTCCTCCCGGCACTCGCGCACCACCGTGTCCCACGGATCCTCCGCCGGCTCGACATGACCGCCGCTGGGCAGCCACAGACCGGCTTTGCGGTGCGCGACCAGAAGGAGCTCTTCTCTGATCTCGTCGAGGACCACGAAGTAGCTCACGAGGTGGACCGCGGGCACGTCGGGTTTCCGTGTCCGGTACAGCGGAGCCCCGCCCGCGATCCATTCCGCGGCCGTGGCGAGATGCGCCCGCTCCTGCTCGTCCCAGGGGCGGACACCGTCGAGCAGGCGCGCCAGGCGCCCCCGCAGAAGCTGGTCGGTCAACTCTGAACCCCCGGTCCCCGTCACGGTGTTCATGCTGCCAGGAGGGTGCGACATCCCGGCTTCCACGGGCCGGGAGCACGACAGGACGAGCCACAGAACCGCAAAGAATTCTTCGCGAACAACTCTTTGCGAAGAACTCTTTGCGGTCTAGGGTGCTCGGTATGACTGAAGCCGACGCGGCGCCGCAGCGCCCAAATACCCAGCAGGACACGGTCGTTCTGGACGCGAAGGGTCTGCGCGCTCTGGCGCATCCACTGCGGGTGCGGCTGGTGGGACTGCTGCGGAAGCACGGCCCGTCGACGGCCACCCGGCTCGCGGAGCGCCTGGAGATCAATTCCGGCACCGCCAGCTACCACCTGCGCCAACTGGCGGGCGCGGGTCTCGTCGAGGAGGACACGGAACGCGGCAACGCGCGTGAGCGCTGGTGGCGTTCGGTGCATCGCAAGACATGGTTCAACGACCGCGACCTGGCCGAGCGCGAGCCGGAGACGACGCTGGTCTATCTGAGGTCCGTAGCCGCCACCTACACCGCGCGCACGGAGCGGGCCCTCAACGAGCTCCAGACCATGCCCCGCGTGTGGCGGGACACCTTCGACATCAGCGACTGGGGCCTGCGACTGACCCCCGAGGAGGCTGCCGACCTCTACGAGGAGTTGCGGGGAGTCGTCAGCCGGTACCGCCAGGACACGCCGGAGGCCGCGGTGTCGGCCCCCAAGGGCGCCGAGCGGTTCTCTGTGATCACTCATCTGCTGCCCGAGCCCGATGCACCCTCGCCGTCGGCAGACCCTGCGGAGACCGACGAGGCGGCGGCACCGGAAAAACCGTGAGCGGGACCGCCTCGAGTACGGACGCCATACCTGGCCGACGGTCGTTACGGCCGCTGGTCGGCGTACTCACGGCGATGACGGTCTCGCTGACCGGCACTCGGATCTCGGGCATCGCGCTGCCCTGGTTCGTGCTCGTCACGACCGGCAGCGCCACTCAGACCGGGCTCGTCGCCTTCTTCGAGATGACTCCCTATGTGGTCGTCAAGGCCCTCACCGGGCCACTGGTGGACCGGGTGGGCCCGCGCGTCATCTCTTGGACCACCGACCTGGCCAGCGCGTCCGCCGCCGCTGCCGTTCCGCTTCTGCACGGTCTGGATCTGCTCTCCTTCCCCCTGCTGCTGGTCCTGGTGGCGCTGATCGGAGCGGCCCGGGGCCCCGGTGACCTCGCCAAGGAGGTCATGGTGCCGGAGGCGGCCGACCACAGCCGGGTACCGCTGGAACGGGCAACGGGCCTGTCCGGCGTGATCGAGAGGCTCGCCTCCACCGCGGGCCCCGCGGTAGGCGGCTCCCTGGTCGCGCTGGTCGGCCCTCTGACGGGCCTGCTGGTCAACGCGGCCTGCTTCGCCGCCGGTTCGGCGGTCATCGCACTGATGCTGCCCCGAGGTGTGGGCCGTTCCGCCGAGGACGCCTCGTCGCGCGACGGAGAGGGACCGGGTTACTGGCAGCGGTTCCGCGAGGGTTGGGCCTTCCTGCGCGGCGACCCACTGCTTTTCGCCCTCATCATGATGGTCGGCGTCACCAATCTGCTGGACGCGGCGTTCGCCGCGGTGCTCGTTCCCGTCTGGGCCCGGGAATCCGGGAACGGACCGACCGCGATCGGTCTCATGAGCGCGGTCGCGGGAGCCGCGGCGATCGGCGGGAGCCTGCTGGCGACGGCGGTCGCACACCGGCTGCGCGCCGGGCGGTGTTCTTCATCGGGTTCCTGGTCGCCGGGGCGCCACGGTTCCTGGTCCTCGCCGCCGACGCGCCGATGGGTGCCGTGCTGACCGTCTTCGCCGTCAGCGGTTTCGGCGCCGGCTTCCTCAACCCGATCATCGGAGCCGTCCTCTTCGAGAGGGTGCCACGCCCTCTGCTCGGCCGGGTCAACGCCCTCGGTGACGCCATGGCATGGTCCGGCATCCCCCTGGGCGGGCTGATCGCCGGAGCGGCGGTGGCCATGGCCGGACCGGTGCCGGTGCTGCTGGTCGGCGGGGTCGCGTACTTCCTCACCACGAACCTGACCGGCTTGCGGCCGGAATGGCGGGAGATGGACCGCAGCCGCGGGCGGGCGCCCTCCGGCGGCGGAGCGAAGGCTGACGCGCATCCCGATGACCGGGCAGCACCACGGTCCTGATAGCGTCGCGCTCTTCTCCGGCCGGCCGGACGAGGTCCTCAGCAGCAGGTATCGATGACCGATCCCCACCAGCGACTCCGGTACGCACTCGACGCGCTGGACACCGCTTTCGCACCACTCGTCGATCAGCCGTTCGCTGCGGGTGGTTGCGGCCACTGCTACCCCGAGGACGACCTCGCGGTCCTGGCCGGGCCCCCGCATCTCGTGCCGGAGGATCTGGTGGCGTCCGTCGCGGCCCGGTCCGCCGGCCACTGGGACGACTTTCCCACCCTGTACCGGCGGCTGACACCGAGGATCGTGCGGCTCCTCGTCACCGGGCGGCTGCACGTCGATCACGGCCTGGTCGCCTCGCGGCTCGTCGCCGCCCGGTGGCGCGACTGGCCGGGGCCCGAGCGGGAGGCCCTGGAGGAGGTGTGGCGCGGCTGGTGGCGAGCGACGCTGCACGAGTACCCCGGTCCCGTCACCGACGTGCTGGAGACCGTCGCGGTCAGCGGCGGCACCCTCGGGCCGTGGCTGACCGTATGGGCCGACACCCGTACCGAGTCGGCGGACCGTCACCTCCGCGACGCGGTCGACGGCTGGCTCTTCGAGGAGCAACTCGCCGATCTGCGCCTCGGCTTCTACACCGAACTGCCCGCCTCACCGGAACTGCTCCCGTGGCTGCTCTCCCTGGAAGCCGGCCGCCTCGGCGCGGCACGACTCGGCGAGGTGGAACGCATCGCGCACCGTTGATCCACCCCCTTGCGATCCACCCTTGCGATCCACCCCCTTGCCTCACCTATCGATTCTCGATAGATTTCTATCGCTGGTCGATCGAGGGAGTGGTGATGGGGAAGCTGACAGTGCTTGCGCTGCGCGTCGTACTCGTGGCGCTGATCGCTGGTTCGCTGTTCGTCCAGACGGTGATGGTGCCGCTGCTGGCCTCGGACATGAGGGAGCTCAACAGCGACTACGCGTATCTGCGCACCCCGTTCCTCGTCATCACGGTCCTGGGCGTCGTCACGGCCCAGGTCGTCCTCGTCTGCGTGTGGCGGCTGGTGACGATGGTGCGGCGAGGGACGGTCTTCTCCCCCGCCGCCTTCCGGTACGTGCACATCGTGATCGGCGCGGTCGTGGCGGCCGCCTTCCTGCTGTTCGGGCTCGCGGTCCTCCTCGCGCCGGGCGAGGCCGTCGCCCCCGGCGTGGTCCTGCTGATCTGCGGGGCCGTCGTGGCGGTCCTCGGGGTCGCGCTCGTCGTGCTCGTCCTGCGGATGCTGCTCGCCCAGGCCGTCGCCCGTGACGTCGAGGCGGCGCAGCTGCAGGCCGAGCTGGAAGAGGTGATCTGATGCCGATCACCGTCGACATCGACGTGATGCTGGCCAAGCGGAAGATGTCCGTGGGCGAGCTCGCGGACCGCGTGGGGATCACGCCGGCCAACCTGGCCGTACTCAAGAACGGCCGCGCGAAGGCGGTACGTTTCGCGACGCTCGCCGCGCTCTGCGAGGTGCTCGAGTGCCAGCCGGGGGACCTGCTGCGCTGGGAGGCCCCGTACGCAGAGGACTCGGAGAACCCCGGCGGCGAGTGACGTCAGCCGTCCACGACAAGGGGCGGGGCCGACGCGCCCCAGGCCACCCGGCTACGACGGCGGCGTCCGTGACTCCGCCCGTTCCGCCCCTTCCCCGTCCCGGACCCGATCAGCCCGCCGAGCCGCGGAAGGTCGCAAGGAAGGTCTTCAACGCCTGCTGATTGGCCGGGGAGTCATAGTCGGCCTCCGGAGTCGTCCAGCGCAGCGAGAAGCCCTGGCCGCCCCCGATGAGGAACCCGCGTCCGAACGTGCGCACCCGCGTGCCCTCGGGCTCTTCGATCCACTGCATGTCGGCGGCCTTGCGGCCCTGGTAGGTCGTCGCACGGATGGCGCCCAGCCTGTCGTACCCGGACCCCTGCCGCAGCAGCGCGGGCTCGACGGTGTCCCGCCACACGGCGACCGGGTCGGAGCCCACGCGCGTGCTGTAGGTGACCGTCAAATTCCGCGGGTCGCCGGCGGCGCCGAGGACCACCCGGTAGGAGCGGTCCTCGGCACGGTCGGCGCTCAGCCGCTTCCAGCCCTTGGGGAGAGCCACGGCGAAACCCTCGGGTGCCTTCGAGACACGGAACCCGGGCGGGAGCGTCGACGTGGCGGAGGGCGAAGGGGAGGGAGAGGGAGCGGACGAGCGGGAGGGCGAGGGCGACGCGGAGGCAGTCTCCCTTCCGGGCGGCGGCGTGCTCACCTCGCTCGCCGCCCCGGTGGGGATCACGGGCCCCGTGCGGGAGGGCGCCGCGTCGGGTACGGAGGAGTCGTCGTCGGAGCTGTCGCCGGTCACGGCAAGGGCGGTGACCGTCACCGCGACGGCAGCGACGACCGCGGCCCCGACGAGCGCCGCACGGCCGAGGTTCTGTCTGCCCCCGGCTCTGCCCAGGAGTCCGCGCGCCGACGGCCGCGACTGCGGATTCGCCGCCCGAGCCGCTCCGGGGTTCTCACTGATGATGTCTCTGAGGACTTCTCGCACCGCGGGGCCGGTCGGCCGTTCACGGGCGTCCTTGCGGAGCAGTGCCTGAATGATGTCGGCCAGCGGGCCGGCGCGCCGCGGGCTGCGCAGCGGCAACCGCACGATCGCCTTGAGGGTCGTCTCGGGCCTGCCGCGGTCACGGAAGGGCGGGCGCCCTTCGGTCATCGTGTAGAGCAGCGCGCCCAGGGCCCACAGGTCTGCCGGAAAACCGTAGGACTCGCCACGGGCCTGTTCCGGGGAAGCGTACGCCGGGGCGCAGATCCGTGCCGGCGGAGCCACGCCCGCCAGACCGTAGCCGGAGACGACCACACCGCCGTGGTCGCGTACGAACACCTGACCGAGGCTCAGCTCGCCGTGTACGAGGCCCTCGCTGTGCGCGGCCTCCAGCACGTCGAGCAGGTCGAGCCCGATGCGGGCGGCCCGCGCGCATTCGAGTGCGCCGTACTGATCGAGGAACTCGCCCAGGGGCATGCCGTCGATCCACTCGACGACCGTCCACAGGCTGCCGGACTCCTCGACCACGTCGATGACGTTCGCGGCCTTGCCCGGCCAGCGCAGTGCCATGATCTCGGAGGCGCGCATGATCCGTGTGATGGCCGCCCCGGCCGACTCCTCCGACGGATCGGGCGGCAGCTGCGTCTGCGTCAGCAGCCGCGGACGCGCGGACTCGGTGTCCTCCCCGTACCAGCAGACGCAGTTCGCTTCACGGTGGACGACCTCCTGAAGCCGATACCTTCCGGCAACCAACTCATTCGCAGCGGCGCCCGCGTTGCCCATGCCCATCCCTCGTCGAACCCTGGCTCCCAGTCCTCAGGAGTACGCAGTGGGTCATGTCCTGCGTTCAACGGATCCGCAATCGCCGGCGACGAGGTGGCCGTCGAACCGGCTCCCCCTGCCATGGAACGGGTCACCACCGCGGTCGTGGCACGGATCACCACACGGCCGGAGCGCAAAGAGGCGGGAAAGCGGACGTTTGACCTCCCCAGGTTCCACGTCCGCTTTCCCGCCGACAGGGGGCCACTACCCGCAACTTCCGGGGCTATGCCAGAACTCGGCCCAGACGGAGGATCTTCCGTCTCCGCCCCGGGCCGTTGCGGCTCACCGACACGTTTTCCCAGGCCCGCGGCCTGAAGCCCTGGTCCGGTCCTTTCCGCGAAAGACGGATGCGTACATGTGGAAAGAGGGGGTAGATGCGGCCAAGCACAGGGTGAGGGTGGACTGCATGGAATCATTGATCAGGGGCGGAGGCCGAATGGCGCCGCAGCGTGGCCGCATACAGACCACTGTTGCTTTGGAAGGCGATTCGTTCTGCATCGCGGAGGCCCGCCATCTCGCGGCCGACTTCCTCGCGCGGGCCCAGTCCGTACACGGCCTGCCGGTCACGGCTCGCGCGGTGGACCTGACCCAGCTGGTGGTGAGCGAGCTGGTCACCAACGCGCTGAAGTACGCGCCGGGGCCTGTCCTGCTGGATCTGCGGATCGTCGGCGGCACGCTCGAGGTGGTCGTCTGGGACAGCGATCCGGTACTGCCGGTGGCCCGGGCCGCGGACCCCGGACGAGTGGGTCAGCACGGCCTGGAGATCGTCATGGCCATCTGTGAGGGCTTCGAGGTCCAGAGGGAGCCGGTCGGCAAGCACATCACCGCGCGGCTCGCCCTCCTCGGCGACCCGGACACCGTCTGACGACCCACACCCCGGCGCCGACAGCCGGACGGCTGACGGCTGACGGCAACGAGTCCCCGTACGGCTCGGTCGACTCGGCCTGTCGGCATCAAAGTCCACATGGACGCGCCGTGCCGGGGCACTCGTGACTCACCTGACCGATCGACAGGGAGTCCGCCCGTGATAGTTGTCGCCATCGTTGCCGTATGTGTCGTGCTGGCCGTACTGGCCTTTCTCGTCCCCCGTATCTCACGTCACCCCGAACGCGGCACTCAGCGCTCGCTCGGCGCCGGTGCGCGAGCCGGCAGCAAGGCTCCCGGCCCTCTCGGCCGATGGCTCAGCAAGCCGTTCCACACCAGTTCCCGTGCGGTGGGCCGCAGCGGCTCGGCCGGCCGTCGCACCCGTGGCCGTCTGCCCTTCTGACCACGGCGAGGCCATGCCGTCTGGCTGCCGCCCGGAAGGGCCTGGATTTCCGCCCGTACGCCCCGGAACCCGACACGGGTTCCGGGGCGTACGAC
Source organism: Streptomyces sp. BV286 (assembly GCF_019090165.1). Lineage (GTDB taxonomy): Bacteria > Actinomycetota > Actinomycetes > Streptomycetales > Streptomycetaceae > Streptomyces. The sequence goes on along the minus strand of NZ_JAHRIB010000141.1, from coordinate 196,325 downwards.
TGCTCCACCGGCTTTCGGCTTCCGTGTTCCGGAGTTCCGGAGTTCCGGAGTTCCGGAGTTCCGGAGTTCCGGAGTTCCGCGTGTCAGTCCACGATCACGACGCCGAGCGGCGCCGCTCCGGCCGTCCGCGTGAGGAGGCCACCGAAGTTGTCCTCGACCTCGGCCTTCTCCGCCGCGTTCGGGTTGGGGTTCGTGCACGCGGTTCCCGCGCTGGAGCCGGACATCAGACTTGAGCAGGGACCGGGCTTGCGGTCCGGCAGACCGAGGATGTGCCCGAGCTCGTGGGCCGAGATACGGATCGTGTCGTACCCCTGATTCACCGCCTGGCGTCCCATGTAGACGGTGCCGTTGCCCAGTGAGGTGGTCTGGGCGCGGGGCCAGCCGTTGTCCGCCAGGACCCGTATGTTGGCGCGCTGTCCGGTCGTGACCGGGCGCAGTTCGACGGCGTCGACGCTGTTGTTCCAGATCGCCGCGCCCCGGTCGACCGCGGTTCTGAACTCCGCGGAACCGCTGGCGTCGTAGGTGAGGATCCGGGCGGCGGCCGTGCGTTCCGCGACCGGCGCCGGAGCGGCCACGGCCTGGCTGCCCATCAGGGAAAAGGTCACCGCCAGGGCGGCGGTGAGTCCACTTGTCAGCTTGCGGACGTGCATGGTCGACCTCCTTGTGGGGGGAAGGTAGTCGTGCACATGACATGACATTCCCTGGCTCCCTGCCCAGCGGGCACGGTTGTCAATCCGTCAATCCGGCCGCACGTGGAACGCGAACCGGGCCCGGCCACTTCTCAAGTGGCCGGGCCCGGCACTGCGCCCAAGACGCGTCAGCCCTGGCGGGCCTTGTGACGCGGGTCCTTCTTGTTGATCACGAAGACCGAGCCCCGTCGGCGCACCACCTGCGCCCCGGGCCTGGACTTCAGCGAGCGCAACGACTTGCGCACCTTCATGCCTGCACTCCCCTCCTGCTCGGGCACCGGCCGAACGTCACCGGGCAGCCGATGCGGTGCGGCCGTATCGCCGCTCGAACCGCTCCACGCGGCCCGCGCTGTCGACGACCCGCGCGGTCCCCGTGTAGACGGGGTGACCGGCCGACGAGACCTCCACGTCGATCAGCGGATAGGTGTTGCCGTCCCGCCACTCGATCGTCGCTGCCGAGCGGGCGGTCGAGCGGATGAGGAACGTGGCGTCCGCGGCACGGTCACGGAAGACGACCGGGCGGGAGACGGGATGAATGCCGAGTTTCATGGGGTTTCCTTCCTTGCGGTCGTCCACCGGAGGGCGACGACTTCGTTCATCGCTCCTCGCGGAACGGGACGTGCTTACCCGCCACCTGGTCGTACTTGCGCAGGACCAGCGGGTCCGGGTCGTTGAGACGGTTCTTGCGCGTCACGTAAGTCGCACCGGTCCCCGCCGTGGACCTCAACGTCACCACCGGACGCGCACCACTGGTAGCCACGAGGTTCTCCTCTCGCTCCCCCTTGGGACCCATCCGGCCGATGGGCCATTTTTTGAAGGGGTCATGTCATTCACGTGCGGTACAACAGGGCCTGCCGCGGCTGTATTCCCGCCACGGCACGCACCCGGCTCCGGAGACGGCTCCGGAGACGTGCCGGACGGGCGGATGCAGGAGCCACGAAAGACGGTTCGGCTCGCTCGTCCGGCAGCGGACGGCCGGTCGGCTCTCCCGCGTGGCGTCGCTCCCGGCGGTCGGGGACTCGACGCGGCGCCGGATCTCGTCGCGGACCGGGCGGACAGCGTCGACGCACACCTGTGCCGGACCCTCCAGGGCCCGGCGCAGGAGGGCCGGGCGGGCGTCACCACGGCCCGTCCGCTCCCCCGCCGTCGCCGCTACGCGGTCGACGTCAGACGGATCAACAGCACCCCGGGCGTGCCGGGCAGCGACACCCGGACGCCGCTCCCGTCCCAGAGCGCCGAGGCCGCGGAGCGGGACGCGGGCAGGGACGGGTGCAGGATCTCCGCGTGCACCTCGCGTCCGGCCAGGTGCCCGACGGGAAGGCGGACCCCGCTCTCCCCGCCGCGGCGCCAGACCGAGAGGTACGACGTGCGGCCGTCGGGCACCCGCATGCCCAGCGCCGACCACTGGTCCTCCCATCCCGGCAGGCCGAGCGGCCAGAACGGCAGGGCCTCGGCCAGATCCCCGCGAACCGTCTTGTAGACGGCCACGGCATCCCGTACGAGCGCGAGCCGGTGTTCCGGCATCCGGTCCAGGTGGCCCGACAGGTGAATCCGGCCGAGCATCGCCCCGCCGAGGGTGAACGCGATGAGGTCGTCGTCGAAATCCGGCTGGGGGTAGGCCCAGACGGCACCCTGCTCGGGCGGGACCGCCGTCGGTGCGGCGGCGGCGATCGGCGGGCAGCGCAGGGGGTCCTGCTGGTCGCTGGTGGACTGGAGCTGGGTGACGGCCAGCGTGGCCCCGTCCATCCGCATCCCACCGGAGGCACAGTTCTCGATCACCAGGCCCGGATGCCGGTCCAGCACCTCCGAGAGCCAGTCCAGATACGCCTGGGCATGGCCCAGCAGGCCCGCCCCGGGGGCGATGTCACCGGGCCCGCAGGTGCCGGGGTCGACGAGGATGTTGTAGTCTAGCTTGAGGTAGCCCACCCCCCAGTCGCCGACGATCCGGTCCACCGTCCTGTCGAGGTGCGCCCGGGCGGCCGGGTGCCGCAGGTCCAGCTGGTGCCGGCCCTGTTCGCTCAGCCGCACACCGTCCCGCTGGAAGAAGGCCTCCGGCGGAAGCTCGGACGCGACCGGGCTGCGCACTCCCACGACCTCGGGCTCCAGCCACAGCCCGGGCACCATGCCGCGCTCGCGGATCCGGTCCAGGACCGCGTGGATGCCGCCTCCGGGGAAACGGCGTGACGACGGCAGCCACTCGCCGACGCTGTCCCACCAGCCCTCGGTGCTGTCGTCGTACCAGCCGGAGTCGATGCAGAAGTACTCCGAGCCGGCCTCGGCGGCGGCGTCGATCAGCGGGAGCAGCTTCTCCGTCGTCGGGTCGCCCATCAGCGTGTTCATGTAGTCGTTGAAGACGACGGGCAGCGCGGTGTGGTCGGGGTGCGGGCGGCGCACGGCACGGCGGTACGAGGTCAGGGCGCCGAACGCGTCGTCGAGTCCCGAGCCGAGGGCGAGGACCCCCCAAACGGTGGTGAACTCGGCGCCGGGCTCCAACTCGACCCGCCACTGGTGCTCCGCGTCCGTGGGTCCGTTCAGTGCGAGATACGTACCGTGGTGACGCTCGCCCAGGTCCCAGCGCCAGCCCGCCGGGGACTCCACCTGCCACAACCAGGTCCGGCCGCCGTCGCGTTCGGTGAGGGCCCCCATCGGCAAATGTCCGCCGCTGGACCAACTGCCGCGCCCGGTCAGGGAGAGCGCGGCCCGGCTGTCGTGCTGGTGGACGTCGACACTGATGTCGGCGACGGAGGCACTCAGCGGCTCGGCGTACCAACGGCACTCCGCCAGCCAGTCGTTGCGGGCACGGTGGACGTCCAGCCGGTCGGGCGCCGGCAGGGCGCCGAGCAGCAGGCTGCTGACGGACTGCACCACGAGCGCCTCGTGTCCGTCGTTGCGCAGTCGCACGCGGGAGCGCAGCACGGGCAGGCCGACGGGCGAGGACAGCTCGACGAAGGCCGTCAACCCGGTCCTGTCGTCGTGGAGTTCGGCGGTCAGACGGGTCCAGCCGTCGCGCTCCTCGATGGTGTGGGTGCGGTACCGCAGGCGGGCGCCGAGGGCCGTGCCGGTGAAGCGCGGCCCGGACCAGCCGCTCCCGTGGCCGAGGGCGGTGAGCTCCACGAGGTGGAGTGGCGCGTCGGGTTCGGCGGACTGGGACACCGGGTCGCCGGGGTGGGCCAGCCGGACCAGCCGCAGGGTTCCGTCGGGGCCGGTGGCGAGCTCCGCCTCCAGTGCCCGGTGGCCCCAAGTGACCTTCTGGTGCGAGTCGTTGGGGGCCGTGCCCGCCGCGTCCGACGTAACGGTCAACGTCTTCCCCTCCCGGTGACCGCCGCTGACGGCGGTCTGAGTCTGCCGCGTGAATTCATGATTACGGTCTCTTGACGCGCCTCATGTGACCGGTCACAATCCTGGCATGAATGTGACCGGTCACACAAGGCGCTCGGTGAGTATCCGAGATGTCGCCACCGCCGCCGGGGTCTCGTACCAGACCGTCTCCCGGGTGATCAACGGCCACCCCAGCGTCAAGCCGTCCACCCGGGAGCGGGTGCTCGCGGCCATCGACGAACTGGGGTTCCGGCGCAACTCCACCGCGCTCGCCCTGGCCAGCGGACGCACCCGAGCCGTGACCGTGCTGACCTCCAACACCACGCACTACGGCTACGCCTCCGTCCTCCAGGGCATCGAGGAGGCCGCTCGCGCCGCCTCGTACACCGTGGGGATCGGCGTACTCGAATCAGCCGACGAAGCCGACGAGGCGGACGTGACCGCCCAGGTGCAGCGGTCGGCGGACGCCGGCGGCGGTCTGATCGTGATCGCGTACGATCCGGCCGGCGTACGGGCCCTGGGCGCGGTGCCCGCCGGTCTGCCGGTCGTCGGCGTGGTGGAGACACCCGCGAGCCCGCCCGGCGGCGACCGCCCCTGGGTGTGGACGGACGACCGCGAGGCCGCCTACGAAGCGACCCGCCATCTCCTCTCCCTCGGCCACCGGACCGTGCACTACGTCGCCATCCCGTCCAGCACCCGGCGCACCAGTGCCCGTACCACCGGCTGGCGGCAGGCGCTCAAGGAGGCCGGAGCTGCGCAGCCCCGCCCGGTGCAGGGGAGCTGGGGTCCGGCGGGCGGCCACGCGGCGGGCCGCAGGCTCGCCGGCGATCCCGGCGTCACCGCGATCCTGTGCGGCAACGACGATCTCGCGCTCGGGGTGATCCGCGCCCTCCACGAGAAGGGCCGGGCCGTGCCCGGAGACGTGAGCGTGGCGGGATTCGACGACGCACCGCACTCCGCCTTCCTGACCCCGTCGCTGACGACCGTGCGTCTGGACTTCACCGGCCTCGGGCGGTCCGCGTTCGGGCTGCTGCACGGCGTGCTGGAGGAGTCCGCGCAGATCGCCCCGCACCCCGTCTCCGTACCGGAACTGGTGGTGCGGGAGAGCTCGGGGCCACCTCCCGAGCACGCATGAGTCCGGCGCCCTCCGCGCGAGGCGCCCGCCCGCACTTCTTCAGCAGGACCGTTCCAGATGCCCCTGCCCGAGCCCGTTCGTGAAAGGCACGTCATGAAGACAAGAGCCCTGCCCGCGCTGGCGTTCATATGCGCCGCTGCCCTGTCCGCCACCGCATGCAGCGACCCCAGTGTCGGCGACTCCGGTTCCGGGGACTCCGGCTCGGGTGCCAAGCAGGCCAAGGTCGACCCCGCCGCCCGCCTGGACGGCGTGAAGCTGACCATGTGGACCGCGCAGAACACGCTCAACGCCCCCAAGCAGGTGGTCGACGCCTTCGAGAAGGCCACGGGCGCCGAGGTCGAGACCCAGGCGATCCCGGACCTGTACGAGCAGAACGTGCCGACGAAGCTCGCCTCCGGCGACAAGCCGGACCTGATGTTCTGGCAGCCGTCCATCTCCACGCTGCCGTTCATCCAGCCGAAGCAGAACCTGCTCACCCTCGACGGGGAGGAGTGGGTGTCGAAGCTGGGTGACACGGAGAAGTCCCTCGGTGTCATCGACGGCAAGCGGTACGCGGCGATCGTCACCAGCCCCGCCATGCTCGGCGTCTACTACAACAAGGACGTCTTCAAGAAGGCCGGGATCACGGAGAAGGACTTCCCGAAGTCGTACGACGAGCTGCTGAAGCTCGGTCACACGGTCACCGACAAGACCGACGCCGCCGCCTTCTACGAGGCCGGCGGCGACAAGTGGCCCATGCAATGGCAGATGCAGGTCCAGCTCACCGACCTCGACAAGCAGTGGTGGGCGGACCTCAACCAGAACAAGAAGAAGTGGACCGACCCGGTCGTCGTCGGCGCCATCAAGAAGTACAAGGAGAAGCTGCTCGACGCGGGGCTCGCGCAGAAGAACTACAAGACCGGCACCTTCACCGGTCAGGCCGACTCCCTCTGGAAGGGCGAGTCCGGCATGGTCCTGAATGTCACCTCGTTCCAGAGCCAGTTGCAGGCCAAGTACTCCACGGCTCAGATCGACAAGAAGATCGGCTGGTTCCCGATCGCCAACTCCTCCGCCACCGGGATGTACTCCCCCGACCAGACCAACGGCGTGGTCGCGTTCAAGACCGGAGACGAGAAGCGGCAGAACGCCGCCCGCCAGTTCCTGGCCTTCTGGCTCGGGCCGGACTACGCCGACTACATCAAGGCGATGAAGATTCCGTCCGTCCAGCCGTCCGTGCCGACCCCCGACGGCCTCCCCCAGGCGTCGATGTCCCAGGTCAAGGCGCTGCCCACGGCCATCGGCGTCTTCCAGGCCAAGGCGATCGTCGCCCCCGACACCCACCTGTACCTCGCCGACATGATCTACGGAAAGAAGAACCCGCAGCAGGTCGCGCAGGCGATCCAGAGCCAGTTCGCGCAGGTGGCCAAGGCCCAGGGCGCGCCCGGCTTCTAGACCCGACCGACCCGACGGGCAAGGATTTCCGATGGCGGACACTGCCATACGCACGCGCACGCAGAAGCCGGCGCCCGCCAAGGGCCGGGCGAGGAAGGTGGGACGGCTGCCCCGCGCCGCCGTCCACCACCCCTGGTGGTTCGCACTCCCCGCGGTCGCCGTCTTCGCGGCCTTCTTCCTGGTGCCGAACCTGCTCAACTTCTACTACCCGTTCACCAACTGGTCCTCGTACCACCCGGACATCGCCTTCACGGGCCTCGACAACTTCAAGACCATCGCGGACGACGGTTCCCTGCTCCGGGCGATCCGTACGACCCTGGTGTACGCCCTGCTGGCAGCGGTGTTCCAGAACGGCTTCGGGCTGGCGCTGGCCCTGCTGCTGGAGGCGGACAGCCGCTTCAACCGGTTCTTCCGAGCCGTCTTCTTCCTGCCGGTGCTCATCTCGGCGCTCGCGACCGGGTACGTCTTCCAGGCCCTGCTGGACCAGGACGGCGCGGTCAACGGCCTTCTCGGCACCGACATTCCCTGGCTCGGCTCGACGACGTGGACGCTCGTTCTGGTCTCCGTCATCCACGGCTGGAAGTGGATGGGGCTGTCGATGCTGATCTATCTGGCGGGCCTCAAGGGAATCCCCGGCGAGATGCTGGAGGCCGCCAAGTGCGACGGCGCGGGGCCGTGGCGGACCTTCCGGTCGGTGCGCTGGCCGATGCTGGCGCCCGCTGTCACCTTCAACGTCACCACGGCACTGATCGGTTCGATGAACACCTTCGACATCGTGCAGGCCACCACGGGCGGCGGACCGGCCGCCTCCACCGAGGTCTTCAACATCTACATGTTCCGGATCTTCGGCCAGGGCCTGTACGCGCAGGCCTCCGCGATGAGCCTCGTCCTCTTCCTGGTCGTGGTCGCCGTCGCCGTACCGCTGGTCGTCGGGCTGCGCCGAAGGGAGCAACTGCTGTGAGCGCCACCGTGCATTCCGCGTCCGCCGTGCGTGGCGCGTCCGCCGTGCATCCCGCCTGGCGGTACGGCCGTCCCGCCCTCGTCGTCCTGCTCGCCGGACTCGCCGTCGGCGTCCCCCTGTGGCTGGTCGCCGTCACCTCCGCCAAGCCGCAGGCCGAAGCGATCACCCCCAACCTCGACCTGCCGCGGCACTGGCAGCCGGGCAGCAACTACGAAGAGGCCGTCAGCCAGGGCGAGATGCTGCGCGGCTTCCTCAACTCCCTGCTCGTCGTGGTGCCTTCGGTCGCCCTGGTGCTGATCCTGGGGGCCGGCGCGGCCTGGGTCTTCGCGCGCCGCAAGTCGAAGCTGGTCTCGGCGGCGTACGCACTGTGCATCAGCGGGCTGCTGCTGCCGCCGGCCGTCATCACCGTCGTGATGGAGCTGCGGCAACTGGGCCTCGCGGGCACGCGGCCCGGAATGATCGCCGTCTACACCGGGATGTACCTCTCCACGTCGATCTTCTTCATGACCGGCTTCATCCGTGCCATCCCCCTGGAACTGGAGGAAGCCGCGCGGATGGACGGCGCGAAGCCGCTGCGGATCTTCCTGCGGATCGTGCTGCCGCTCCTCAGACCGGTCATCGCCACCGCGACGATCATGGTGATGCTCTACGCCTGGAGCGACATCTTCTATGCCTTCTTCGTCCTCGGCGGCGGAGAGAGGGCGACCCTGCCACTCAACCTCTACAAGGTCGCCAGCGCACAGCTCTACCTCAACAACTGGCATCTCGTCTTCGCGTACGTCGTGGTGATGAGCCTGCCCATGGTCGCCCTCTTCCTGGTGGCCCAGCGAAAGATCGTGTCCGGCATCACCAGTGGAGCCGTCAAATGACTGGAGGTCCAACAGCGTGAGCACCCCCACCCGTTCGGGATCGCGCCCCATGTCCCGCACGAGAACCGCCCTTGTCGCAGCCGTACTTGGAGTCACCGCCATGGCAGGCACCCTCCCCGTGGCGGGGACCGCGACCGCCGCCGCCGACCCGCAGCGCCTCAGCGTCGACCTCACCGCGTCCGAAGGCCCGGTGATGCGCGGCGCCAACGGCACGCTGTACGGGCTCAGCGACGACGGCGTGCCCAGTGACGCCATGCTGGAACCCCTGAAGATCACCAGCATCTCGCAGAAGCCGGAGGGCGGCGCCCAGCACCCCAACGGCGACGCGCTCACGGTCTCCAAGTCGTTCTTCCGCAACGGCGGCGGCGAGATCAACGTGATGATGCAGGACATCTACGCGAAGTGGCCGTACGAGGATCTCGGCATCGCGGACTACCTCCCCAAGGTCGACAAGATCGTCAAGGAGGTGTCGGCCGACCCGAACAGCGAGCACTTCGTCTACATCCCCTTCAACGAGCCCGACCAGATCTGGTACAACCTCGGCACCTCCGACCAGGCGCAGTACGAGGCCAACCGTGACCGGTTCCTCAAGGACTGGAAGACGGTGTACCAGCGGATCCGCGCGATCGATCCCGACGCCAGGATCGCCGGCCCGAACGAATCCGGTTACCACACAAGGCTGTTGACCGACTTCCTCGCCTTCGCCAAGCGTGAGAACGTCCTCCCCCAGATCATGACCTGGCACGAGCTGGACTCCAGCTCCCTCAAGAACTTCCAGGGGAACTACGACAACTACCGCTCGATCGAGAAGAACCTCGGCATCGCACCGCTGAAGATCAACATCGACGAGTACGCCAACCGCCGCGACCTGTCCGTGCCTGGGCAACTCGCGCAGTGGGTCGCGATGTTCGAGCGGAACAAGGTGTACGCCAACCAGGCCTACTGGGACGCGGCCGGCAACCTCGACGGCAACGTGGTGCGCTCGAACATCCCCAACGGCGGCTGGTGGTTCTTCCGTTGGTACGCGGGTCTGACCGGGAACACCGTCAAGGTGACGCCGCCGCAGGCCAACGCGGTGGACACCCTTCAGGGTCTGGCCTCGTACGACAAGAAGCGGCGTCAGGCCCAGGTCCTGCTCGGCGGTTCCGCGGGTGACTCCGACGTCGTCGTCGAGAACGTCTCCCGGTCGGTCTTCGGCCGTACGGTCACCGCGACCGTCGCCGAGTCCGCCTGGTCCGGCTACGAGGGCCAGCACCCGGCGCCGCGCGTCCTGACCCGCACGAAGGTCAAGGTCGCGGCCGACGGTTCGGTGACCGTCCCGCTGCGCGGCATGCACAAGATGTCCGCCTACCGGGTCGTCCTCACCCCGGGCGGCTCCGGCACCCCGGCCGCCACCTCCGTCCCCTGGTCCGCCTCGTACGAGGCGGAGGACGCGGCGATCACCGACGGCAAGGTCTACACCCAGGGCACCGTCAGCAACGCCAACGGCTACGCGGCCTCCGGGACGAAGGACGTCGGTTCGCTCAACGCGGCCACCAGCAAGGTCGACTTCAAGGTGACGGTTCCGAGGTCCGGCACGTACGACCTGGCGATCCTGTACGGCAACCAGTCCGGGACCCCCGCCACGCAGAAGCTCTCGGTCGACGGCAAGGACCCGGTCACGGTGTCCTATCCGTCCACCGAGAACTGGACCTACCGCGCCAAGAAGGACGTCACCGTCGAACTCCCGGCCGGCGAGCACGTGCTGACGCTGGCCAAGGGTGACACCGAGGTCACCCTCGACCGCATCGACCTGACCGCGCGTACCTCAGCGGCGCCCGCCGCCTCGTACGAGGCCACGCTCGCCGACATCAGCGGGAAGCCGTCGTACGACTACTCGTCCTCGGCCGGCGCCGGCACGGGCTCCCTCGTGCTGCGCTCGGGCGACAAGGCGGTCTTCGACGTCTACGCCCCGCGTGACGGCTACTTCACGGTGGTCCCGCAGGCCACGGCCCCGGTGAAGCTCACCCTGCACGGCGAGAGCGTGACGGCCGCCCCCGGTCGTCCTCAGCGGCTGTATCTCGTCGCGGGCAACAACCGCGTGCAGGTGACCGCCAAGCACGCCGGCGTCCGCTCCCTCGACGTCTCCGGCGCCGGCTCGACCACCGGCACGCTCTCCTACGAGGGCGCCTCGGCCACCCTCGCGGGCGGGGCCAAGCTCGTGGACTCCACCCACGCCTCCGCCGGCTCCTACATCGGCTGGCTCGGCAACAGCGCGTCCAGCACCGCCGAGTTCACGGTGAAGGCACCCAAGTCCGGCCGCTACATGCTGGTCGTGCACTACGCGCACAACGACCGGCGCGACAACGGCCACTCCTACAACACCGACATCATGTCGCGGACGGCGGACATCACCGTGGGTGACTCCGCTCCCCGGAAGGCCACCTTCAAGAACACCTGGGGCTGGGACGACTACTGGACCCTGGGCGTCCCCGTCGACCTGAAGAAGGGCTCCACCAAGGTGACCTTCGGCAACGCGGACGCGTGGGCCCCGAACATCGACCGCATCGAGCTGGGCCGGATCGTGGGCTGAGCAACAACGGGCCGATCGGGGGGTGTTGCCGGCGACGGCAGCACCCCTCACCGGTTTCGGGGCACGTCGGTCGTGCGAATGGGAGCGACGGCGCCGGTGGCGACCCTGTCCGGCGTCGGCCCCCCCGGTGTCGCACGGTGTGAAGAAGTCGCCGCGAGGGGTTGACGGAGTCGCGAGTGACGGGCAACTTCGATCCCACTTCAGTGGGAGCGCTCCCACACGGTGTAAAGGACGGTTTCATGCAGACACCTCCGCACCTCTCCCGAAGGACCGTGGTCGCAGCCGCCGCGGCGGGCATCGTCACCGCCTCCGCTTCTCCCGTCCGGGCATCCGGCACCCGGGCCCGGTTCCACACGGTGGGGCGGGTCAGCAGGGCCGCCGACGGGTCCGTGGCATACACCTGGCCCGGCGTCCAGTTCGAGGGACGCTTCCGCGGCACCGGTGTGGGCATCGTGCTCGACGACGCCGACAACGACTACGACGTGCACATCGACGGGGCGAGCGCCGCGACGCTGGTGACCCCGGGCCGGACCACCTTCCGGATCGAGAACCTCCCCGACGGCGTGCACACCGTCCGGCTCGTAAAGCGAACGGAAAGCCCCTGGGCCGTGGGGCGGTTCGGCGGATTCCTGCCCGCTCCCGAAGGCGCGGTCCTCGCCGCGCCCCGAGCGCGCGGCCGGCAGATCGAGTTCATCGGCGATTCCTTCACCGCCGGGTACGGCAACCTCTCGGACACGCGCGACTGTTCGGGCAACGGAGGGGTCAACCGGAACAGCAGCGCCGACCTCGCCTTCGGCGCCCTCACCGCCCGGAAGCTCGACGCCGACCACCAGCTCAACGCGTTCTCCGGACGGGGCATGGTCCGCAACTACAACGGCGGCAGCGCGGGCACCGACTTCCGCACGTACTACGACCGGGCCCTGCTGAACGTCGACGGCGACGTCTGGCGCAGGCCGGACTCCTGGCGGCCGCAGGTCGTCGTGATCGGGCTGGGCATCAACGACTTCTCGACCCCCCTCCACGCGGGCGAACGCTGGGCGACCGAGGACGAGTTGACCGCCGCCTACGAGAGCGCCTACCACGGCTTCCTCGACAGGCTGCGCGCCTCGTACGGCCCCCGGACGTTCCTCGTGGTCAGCGCCACGGACCTCGGCAACACCGCTGTGTTCGTCCAGGCCACCCGGCGGATCGTCCAGGAGCGCAACCGGCGGGGCGACCACCGGGTGCGCCACTGGTACTACGCGGACGCAGGCCTGGACCACCTGGGCTGCGACTGGCATCCCTCGCTCCGCGACCACCGGATCATCGCCGGCCGGCTCGGCGACCACCTGGCCTCCCTGCCGCTGCGCTGGTAGGGCTCGGCGGAGCCGCTGGGTCCCCGGTATCGCGTACGGCCCGCCGTGCGACCCGCTGGGAGAGCCGCCCCGGGTGCGGCCCGGGTGCGGCTCAGCCGCAGGTCACCGGTGAAGCGAATCGCGTACTTCCGGGGCCGCGGCGCGCTCCCACACAGGGGGCAACTCCCGTTCCCTGGTGTCCGCACGTGCCTGTTCCGTGCCGTACAGCAGACCCCAGGTGAAGCCGGCCTCGCCCGCCGTCTGGGCCGCCACGGCCAGATCCCTGAGGGCTCCCCGCGCCACCACGCTGTCCTGGTGGTCGCCGAGGACCTTCTGCACCGCCTTGACCCGCTTGCCGAGGCGCTTGGCCGGTTTGCCGAGGGCCGGGCGGGCCGCCTCCGCGGCGTAGCGGACCTTCTTCGCCTCCTTGCGCGCCTCGTGAAGGGCCACGTCACGCGCGGGGCCCGGCGACAGCTCCAGGGCGTCGGTCATGCGCCCGGTCAGCCGCGCGTACTCCTTGCGGACGGCCTTGGCCATGACCTGGTCCGCGGCCTTGCCCGCCTTGGTACGCAGCGGCGGCCGCTCCAGCAGCAGGGCGAGGGAATCGAGCAGAGCGAGATAGCGGCCCGTGCCGAGGGCGTCGAGGGTGCGTCGGCGCGATTCCGTGCTGTGGACGACGTTCCACACCCGCAGCCGCGCGGCGACGGGACCGAGGACCAGTTCCTCCGGCAGGGCCCCGATGCTCTTGCCGAGGTGCTCCATCAGCACTTCCTGATCCCGTTCGGCGCCCAGTTCACCGGCCAGCCACTTCAGCTCCCGCCGGATCGCGTCGGTGACGTCACGGTCGAGGACGGACCGGTAGGACTGCAGACAGCTGCGCAGACGGCGGCAGGCGACCCGCATCCTGTGCACCGAGTCGGGGCGGTCCCGTCGCACGGCGGGGTCGAGGGCCACGAGGCTGCTGACCTGTTCCCGCACATACGCGAGGACGTGCGCGCCGGCCTGGTCCGGATCCAGGTCAGCGGACGCCGGGGCCGGGGCGGCGGCGGTCTCGTCGAGGGCCCGGGCCAGCTTGGACGGGGACTGCGAACGAGCGATCCCCTTCTTGCGCAGCTTCTTCTCCACGGCGTCCAGAAGGGCGGGGTCGGCGTCCTCGGCCAGCTCCACCTCGACCTCGTTCCACGTGGCGCGCCGGCCCTTCTCGCGCAGGGACTCGGCGAGGACCGAGTCGACGCACAGCTCGGCCCGCATCGCGCCGTCCGCGTCGACGAGATGCCGCACCTCACGGGTCGACCGGATGCGGACCACCGGGGTCAGCTCCGCTCCCCGGGTGCGGGACGTGGCCAGGTCGAGCAGGGCGTCCGGGACGGTGTCGGTCAGCGGCGACCGGATCTCCTCGCGGCTGTCGCCCTGCAACGGCAGTTTGAGGTGCCACCCGGCGTCGGCTCCACCGGTTCTGCGACGCAGTACCGCCGAGGAGCCGGACAGGCGCAGGTCCTCGGTGTCGTAGTAGACCGCGTCCAGTTCCTCGGGGCTCCGGTCGACGACCGCCGAGACACCGTCCACGCGATCCAACTCGGGCAGCCAGGAGGTGTCGGCGGACGAAGGGACCTCGTACTTTCGTTCTGTCTCTCGCATCGACTGGACCATGTATTACCGGTAGACACGATCCGCCGAACGAAACACGTCCTCGGACATTGCCGGTCTTTCCGGGTGGGGCGGGACCACGGTCCCGAACGACGCGCGCCGCTGCCGCGAAGGGGGTTCCATGGCCGACGAGCGGGTGCCTCCGGCGGCGGGGCACGGCTCGCGTCCACCCATGCCGTGGCGTGTCCTGACGGTGTTCACCGCCGCCGTCGGCCTGTGGTGGTTCGTCTTCTACGGGGCTCCGATCAGCCGTGCCTACGACCGTCCCACGCACGCGGCCCGGGCCCTGCTGACCACCGCGCTCGTCGTCCCCGCGGTCCTGGCCGCCTGGCGGTTGATGGACCGCCGCCCCTGGGCCGACCTCGGTCTGCCCGCGCCGCGGGTGGCCGGGCGGCGGCTGCTCCTGGGAGCGGCCTGCTGGATGCTGCCCGCCTCGGCCGGGATCGGGATCTGCCTGTGGCTGGGCTGGGCCGAGGTGGCTTCGCGGGCATCCGTCGCGGAGACCGCCGGGGTCGCCGCCCTGTTCGTCCTGCTGGTGTTCCTGTACGAGGCGCTGCCCGAGGAACTCGTCTTCCGCGGCTACCTCCAGCGCAACCTCCTGACCGTGCTGCCTCCTTGGCAGGCGGTCGCCGGGCAGGCCGTGCTCTTCACCCTCTTCGGGTTCCTGCTCGGTGTGGCCCCCACCCCGGACCGGCTCTTCGTGTTCTTCACGTTCGCGCTCGTGCTGGGCGTCTTCCGCGTGGCGACCGGCGACATCGCGGCCGGGGTGGGGTTCCATCTCGGCTTCCAGACCGTCGCGCAGCTCCTCGACGGCGAGGGCGCGGTCTTCGAGGTCTCAGGGGCGGCGGTCTTCGGCGTGGTCGCCCTGGGCGGCCTGCCCTTCGCCGTGGGCTGGACGGTGATGGTGCACCTGTACCGTGACCGTCTGGACTGGCACACTCCGCAGCCCTAGCGGCCCGGAGGGCGGCCGCGTTGTGGCCGTTGGGCCGCGTCCGCTCAGTCCGACTTCTGGATGCTGTCGGCGAATTCGAGAGCGGTGGCGTGCCCGAACAGGCCGGGGAGCCCGCCCGTGTGCACGAAGACGGTCCTGTCCCCGGGGACGATCTCGCCCCGCCGAGCCGCCGCGACGAGACCGGCCATCGCCCGCCCGGTGTACGTGGGATCGAGGACGATGCCTTCCAGTCGGGCGCTGAGTGTCAGCGCCTCCTCGACGCTGCTGGGCAGGCTCGCGTAGCCGCTGCCGATGTGGTCGCGGTCGACCCGCAGACCGTCGGCGCTGACGTCCGGCGCGAGCGGCGCGGCGAACTCGACGACACGGCGGTGGGGGTCGTCCACGGCCCCCACATCGACACCGAGGGTGCGCTCGGCGCCCAGGGAGGCGACGAGACCGGCCATGGTGGCACCCGAGCCGAGCGCGACAACCGCGGTGCGCAGGCCGGGTACCTGCGACACCAGCTCCTCGCCGCAGCGCACGTAACCGCGGGCCGCCAACGCGCTGGAGCCGCCGAACGGGATGAGGGCCGGGCGCGCCCCCTCGGACCGCAGCCGGTCGCATGCCTGCGAGGCGGCATCCGCGAGCGCCCGCTGTCCCGTCACTCCGCTGAAGACGATCTCGGCACCGAGCAGCGCGTCCAGAGCGAGGTTGCCGGACCGGGCCGCTCCTCGTTCGCCGGGGAACACCAGCACGGCGCGCAGGCCGAGGCGGGCGGCGGCCGCGGCGGTGAGCCGGGCGTGGTTGCTCTGTGGCGCGCCCGTGGTGACGAGTGTGTCGGCGCCGTCCGCGAGTGCCTGGGCGAGCGTCCACTCCAGTTTGCGGATCTTGTTGCCACCGCCGCCGAGGCCCGTGAGGTCGTCCCTCTTGACGAGGAGGTCGTCGGGGCCGAGGCCGAGGGCGGCTGCCAGGCGGGGCATCGGCTCCACGGGCGTGGGCCACGTGCCGAGCGAGAGCGGAACGACGAGGTCGGACATGTCGGCGACTCCGTGAGGTCGACGGGATGCGGCCCCCCTGGCGGCCGGGCCGGGGTTTGAGCCGCGCTGGACTGCGAGACGCGGAGGCCGTGGAAGCCTTGGTGCGGCTGCGGGCCGGCGGCCGTCAGCTCACGGGTTTCAGTCCTGCCGCCCGGCCGTCGTCGTCCCACTGGATCTCCAGGACCCGCTCGACCGCGTCACGGTCGACAGGACCGAACAGATGGGGGAACAGGACGTCCGCGCCGACCCCGGGCGGCGGAGCGGGGTCCGCCGCCTCGAACCGCAGCTCGGCGGTGAGTCGGGCCTCGTCGAGGAGCAGGGCGAGCAGCGGACGGGGCGCGCTCCGGTAGAAGGCGTTGACGACGGCCAGAGTGGTCGCCTCGTCGGGAGCACAGTGCACGAAACCGTCCTTCGCGAGGGAGGGGGGCTCGTACGGAGCCTCCGGACGGGCGCTCCAGTCACCGAGCGTCACGACGTGATAGATCATGATCCGGTTATACCGCAGCCCGGGATCGCGGCGGCCCCCGAGGGACGGCTCCCCATGCGCATGCGGAGGTTCCCGTGGCAGGAAGAAGCCGGCGGCGACCTGCGGGAACGGAAGCATCGGCCCAGGCCGCCCGCTGCTCTGCGGAATCGGGAATCCGTGGCCAGAATGGAGGTGAGGCACCTGGGACTGCACCGCCGGCGGGACCGTACGTCATCGCGTCCGCCCTACCTGCCCGGGCACGAGCCTGGCCTCATGGAGGCGATCATGGCAATCCGTCCCCGCCCCCTGATCCTCGTCCGGGGCTTCGGCGGCCCCGACGTCCAGGACGAGCAACGCGACGCGTATCAGGGCTTCAACAACGGCACGGTCTATCCCGAGCGCCGGGGCGAGAACTACATCTACGAGGGCTTCCTCCTGCGGGCGCTGAAGTCCCCGCGCTACACCTATCGGGACGCGACCAACGTGGTGGGCTACTACCCCAAACCCGTTCAGGCCACGGCCCCGAGCACCGTGTGGGGCGAGGAACTGACCTCCGGCACGGTCGTCGTCGATCCCACCCTGGCCGAGCGCCTGCTCGGCCAGGGCGTGCGCGGCACGCTGTGGATCTACCGCTACTACGATCTCCAGCCCCGCACCCTGGAGGAGTACGGGCGGGGCCTCGTCCAGCTGATCCGCATCATGCGGCACGCCTCGGAGGCGGCGGGCGAGATCTTCCCCGGGGTGGACATCGTCGCCCACAGCATGGGCGGTCTGGCCGTGCGTGCGGCGCTGAGCCGGATCGCCGCGCAGGGTGAGGATCCCGAGGCGCTGATCCACCGCATCGTCACCCTGGGAACCCCGCACCGGGGGATCTCCTTCCAACTCCTGCCCGGCTGGCTGCTGTCCGCCCTGCCCGTGGTGTCCCCCGCGGCCCAGGAGCTGAACGCCTTCGACCCGGACCGGACGGACTTCAGGGACATTCCCTTCCCCGCCGAACGCATCCTGACCGTGGTGGGCACCGACTACCGCACCTACGGTGCCAAGGCCGCCAGCCTCGGCAACCGCCTCTCCACCTTCATCGACGAGGGCACCCTCGCGTACAACCACAGTGACGGGCTGGTCAAACAGTCCTCGGCCCAACTCCCCGGATCACCCAGGACGTTCATTCACAAGTGCCATGGCGGCCGGGATTCCCTGGTGACGTCCCGCGAGGCGTACGAGATCGCCATGCGCTTCTTCCACGGCACCCACCACGTGCAGCTGTGGCTGGACGAAGCCGAGGTCACCCGTGGCTACGACGTCTTCGGCCGAAGCGAGTTCTACTTCGGCGTCAAGATCAAGCCCCGGTACGTCGACTTCGAGCTCTTCCACCAGAGCAGTGAGGCGGAGAACTGCTACGGGCCCTTCCACCGCGGCGACTTCACGGACCCCCTGCCGGTCCTGACGGAGGAACTCCGGGCGCCGCTGTCGGCCGCGGGCGACGACACGTCCGGCTGGCCCGAGGTCACCCGGACCGGCTCGGGAGCCCTGCGCCGGCTGGTCTGGGAGGGCTGGGTGGACGCCACCAGCAAGCCCGAGGCGGCCCACCTGGACGACAGCATGGCCTTCCGGCTCGACGTCTACGTCGGCGAACGCAACACGTCCCCGCTCGGCTTCTCCGACAACGTCGTCTTCTCCAAGCAGTACTACGTGCACGCCATCCCCGACCCCGCCGGGCCCGAGCTGTACCTCCACACCGACGCCCGGCTGCTGGCCCAGGACGTCACCCGCGACCGGCTGGCCGCGGCGGCCGCCACCGAGGGCGCTCAGGTCCAGCGGGCCACGCCGGACCCCGGCTCTCCCGGCACCTTCACCTTCGCCGTCGGTGGCACCGGCTTCACCGCCACGATGGCCGTCACGATCACGTCCACCCCTGCCGGCACATGAGGACCGGACGACACCGGTCGCACATCGCGCGTGCGACGGCCCTTCCGGCGGACCGGGGGTCCGTGGGTACCCTGCCTCCATGACGCAGGAGTGGCCTCTGGAGAGCGGGTCCGGCGACGCCGTCGTGGCTTCGACCGGCGCGGAGATCACCACGACGGACTGCCGCCAGTGCGGTGCCCAGGTGAGCGGGCTCAACAACAGGTACGCCTGCTCGTACTGCGGCTGGGTGAACCACTGGGCGGAGGGCTCCAACATCCTGCCGAGCGCCGAGGACGACCCGGACCATCCCGGCCGCTGAGAGCACCCGGCTCGACCACCTGCTCGGCCACGGCCTGCGCCCCGAGCACCGCATGCCGGAGATCGGGCGCGGCACTCCGCGGGGAGGCCGGCGGTTCATCCGGCGGGAGGTCTTCCACCACCGCACCGAGACGCTCGTCGCGCCGGCGCAGAAGCACGGACTGACGGCGCGCCCCATGGAGGACTGGGAGATACTGCCGCACGGCCAGTCGAAGATCCGCGTCACGCGGCCCTCCGCGAAGGACCACCGGAGCTGAGGGCCCGACTCGGCATGGTACATGCCTTATTGGCCATCGGCGCCGCGTCGTCCGCGAGGCCGCACGACGGCTGGGCGCCGGGCGCACGGACTTCCCGGCGCCTCGTCGTCGTGCACGTCGGCAGGCAGGGCCGGCCCTGCCGACGATGCGGCGACCCGACCTGAAATACAGGACTCCATCATTCCGGCCGGCCGGGGCCGGACCCTCACTCCGCAGGTCGCCCCGACTCCGGCCACAACGGGAACAACGGCTTCCACTCGTGCCCCCTGGCCGGGTGCGGCGCCGACGCCGACATCGGCGGCGGTCCGATCCGCACAACCGGACCCGCGCGCTCCGCGCCCGACGTACGCCGAAACCGGCCGCGGGTCCGCTCGCACCGCCCGTCCCGGGGGCCCAACGCTCGGGCACAGGTGACCGAAAACCGATCAACCGCCCGATGTCGAAAACGGTCCAGACCACTGGCGGTCCAGCACGGCGGACCCTGCCGCTCCGCATACCTCCGGCTCAAGTCGCGCCCGGCACGCAACCGGTTGCGGCGGGCCCGCCGCCTGCGCCCCCACGAACGCGGACGGTCGCCACGGCCCCGGTTTCGTCTGTTCGACGCCTGCTCTTTTCCGTCATGTTCCGCAGCAGGCGCACGAAAACTACACACAGACCTCACTATGTGACGCGACGAAGCGTTGACGACCTACGTCTGAGGGGGGCGACGGCGTCACGCGAGGGGGTGCGTCCGCTCCGCGGAGCAGTGCTCACCCCTGCCCGGGAGGGGACTTTCACCGCATGAAGCGGACCACACGTACGACGGCGCTCACCGTGGGCGCGCTCATCGCCGCGCTCGGCCTGCCGGCCGTCCCGGCACACGCCGACACGGCCGCGCCCCGCATCGACCTCCGGGTCCTGGTCGTCAGCGACGGTGGCCCGGCCACCGACGCCATCGCCGCCGAACTGACCACGGCCGGGACGCCGTACACCGAGGTCGACCTCCAGGACTCCGGCCGGCCCGTGATCGACGCGGACTTCCTCGCGGACACGGTGGACGGCGCACCGCGCGCCAAGTTCCAGGCCGTCGTCCTGCCCAACGACAACCCGTTCGCCGCCGGCTCCCCGGAGATGGCCGCCCTGGTGGCCTACGAGCAGACGTACGCCATTCCGCAGGTCGACGCGTACACCTACGCGCGTCCGGAGGCCGGGCTCCGGTACCCGGTCGACGGCGGCTACGCCGGCAGCCTCGACGGCGTGCAGGCGCAGGTCACGGAGGCCGGCCGGGCGGGACCGTTCGGCTACCTGGAGGGCTCCGTCCCCTTCGAGGACAACTCGCCCGACGTGGGCGAGAGTTACGCCTATCTGTCGACGCCCGCCGCGGGGGCGGACTTCGTCCCCTACGTCGACGCCGCCGCCCCCGGACAGTCGTCGCGGGGCTCCCTGGTGGGCGAGTACCGGCACGACGGGCGACGCGAACTCGTCGTCACCTTCGTCTACAACCGGTACCAGCAGCAGTTCCGTCTACTGGCCCGCGGCATCGTGGAGTGGATGACCGGCGGCGTACGTCTCGGCGCCTCGCGCAACTACTTCGCGGTGCACGTCGACGACGTGTTCGCCGGTGACGACCGCTGGGACACGGAGCTCAACTGCACGCCCGGCGACGTGGACTGCGCCCAGGGCGAGGGCACGCCGAACCCGATCCGGATGACCCCCGCGGACGTCGACCACGCCACCGACTGGCAGGACAGACAGAACTTCACCCTGGACCTCGCCTACAACGGCGCGGGCAGCGTCGAGCACCGCGAGGACAACAACGGCGCGGACCCCCTCACCGACCGGTTCATCGCCGCCCGCGAGCAGTTCCGGTGGATCAACCACACCTACTCGCATCCGTTCCTCGGCTGCGAGCAGAACACCACCGTGGTGCCGTGGAAGTGCGCCACCGACACCGACGGCAGCACCAGGTGGGTCAGCCGCGAGACGATCTCCCGCGAGATCGCCGACAACCGCGTCTGGGGCCAGGCGGCCGGACTCCCCCTGGACAACTCGGAGTTGGTGACCGGTGAGCACTCCGGTCTGCAGGTGCTGCCGCAGCAGCCCGTCGACAACCCCAACCTGGCGCCCGCCCTCGCCGACAACGGCATCGCGTGGCTCGGCTCCGACAACTCCCGCGAACCGGAGCAGCGCGGGATCGGCCCCGCCACGACGGTCTCCCGCTATCCGATGAACGTCTTCTACAACGCCGGCCGGGCCGCGGAACAGGTCGACGAGTACAACTGGATCTACACCGGCCGGGCCCAGGGCGGCAGCGGCATCTGCGAGGACAACCCCGCCACCTCCACCTGTCTGCCGGCTCCGCTCGACACCGCCACGGGCTACGCCGACCACATCGTGCCGCTGGAGACGAGGATCGGCCTCGGCCACGTACTCGCCAACGACCCCAAGCCGCACTTCATCCACCAGTCGAACCTGGCCGAGGACCGCATCGCCTACCCGGTCCTCGACGGCATCCTCGACGGGTACGCGGCCCTGTTCACGGCGAACGCCCCCGTGGTGAACCTGCCGATGAAGGACATCGGGGTCGAGCTGCGGCGGCGTACCGCGTGGAAGGCCGCCGTCGCCGACGGCCAGGTCACCGCCTACCGCGTCGGCGACACGGTGACGGTCCGGGCGCCCGCCGGGATCGCGGTACCGGCCACCATGCCGACGGGCACCACGAACGACGGCTCCGGCTTCGGCGACGCCTACGCCGGTGAGGTGTCCGGCTGGACCACCTCGACCGGCGCCCCGCTGACGCTCACCGCGCCGGCCGCGACACCGTCGCTGTCCGCGACCGTCGACGTCACGGAGAAGGCGTCCGCGACCCGCACCGCCCCACGCACCCGCGTACCGGCCGGCGTGCGCGAGGAGCTGCCCCACAGCCCGGACAGCTGAACGGCGCACCGACCGACGGCCCCCGCCCGCGGCGGGGGCCGGTACAACCACCCACCTCGGCCGTGGAGCACACCGATGCACGTTCCCCACGGCGCGCGACGCCCCAGCGCGGCGCGCGTCACCCTGCTCACCGAAGGCACCTATCCGCACAGTCACGGCGGCGTGAGCGTCTGGTGCGACCAACTCGTCGACGGCATGCCCGACATCGACTTCGACGTCATCGCCGTCACCGGCACGGGACGCGAACCCCTCGTGTGGGAGATACCCGACCACGTCTCCCGTGTCGTGTCGGTCCCCATGTGGGGGCCCGCACCCGAGGGCCGCCCGGCGCGCGGCCGCCGCCGCAACCAACTGGCCGCCGCCTACGAGCAGTTCCTCACCGCGCTGCTCGACCCGTGTGCCGAGGACAGGTTCGGCACGGCCCTGTACGCGATGGCGTCGGCCGCGGCCGACGGGCTGCTGAGCCCCTTCCTCCGCGGCGACCGGGCGATCGGCATCCTCACCGCCGTGTGGAACCGGCCGGGTCTGGCGGTCCGCGAGGCCCGGCCGACCCTGCACGACGCGCTCACCGCCACCGCCCTGCTGGAGCACGCCCTGCGCCCACTGGCCACACCACCGCCCGAACAGGGCGTGGCGCACGCGGTGAGCGGCGGACTGGCCGTCCTGCCCGGCCTCGCGGCGCTCGAACGGCACGGTGTGCCCCTGCTGCTGACCGAGCACGGTGTCTATCTGCGCGAGCGCTACCTCGGCTACCGCACCGCTCCCTACCGCTGGCCGGTCAAGGCCGTCGTCCTGGGCTTCTTCCGGCTGCTCGCTGAGGAAACGTATCGGCGGGCTTCCCTCATCACCCCCGGCAACCGCTACAACCGGCTGTGGGAGGAACAGGGCGGCGCCGACCCGGAGTCGATCCGGACCGTCTACAACGGGGTGGATCCCGGCGCGTTCCCGCCGGCCGGCTCCGAGCCGGAGCGGCCCACGCTCAGCTGGGCCGGACGCGTCGACCCGATCAAGGACCTGGAGACCCTCATCCGGGCCTTCGCCCTTGTCCGCGGTCAACTCCCGGCCGCGCGGCTGCGGTTGTTCGGCGGCACACCCCGCGGAGGCGAGTCCTACCGGGAACGGTGCGAGTCCCTGGCCGCCGAGCTGGGCCACGGCGACGCGGTCTCCTTCGAGGGCCGGGTCGACGACATCAGGGACGCCTACGCCGCGGGCAACGTCGTGATGCTCTCCAGCATCAGCGAGGGGTTCCCGTTCACCCTGATCGAGGCGATGTCCTGCGGGCGGGCCACCGTCTCCACTGACGTGGGCGGCGTGCGGGAGGCGGTCGGCGACACGGGACTCGTCGTTCCGCCGCGCGATCCGGCCGCCATGGCCGCCGCCGCGCTGGGCCTGCTGGGCGATCCGGGACGCCGCCGCGCGATGGGCGAGGCCGCCCGGCTGCGGGTCGTCGAGCAGTTCACGCTGCGGCAGACCGTCGACACCTTCCGGGACATCTACCTGGAACTGTCGGCGCTCGGTCCGATCGCCCCGCGCGATCCGTGGGCGGCCCTCCCGGCCATGCGTCCGGCCACGGAGGGCGGCGTTTGGGAGCCGAGACAGAGGAGCCTGGCCGGATGAGCGGACCGATGGCCCTCGAACCGGGCGGCACGGGACGCGACACGCTGGCCCTGCGTCTCGCCGACGACCGCACCCTCGCCCTGAGACTGCCGGACCACGGCGTGGCCCAGGACGCGGTCGACCGCCTGGCCGCCGAACTGGCCGACCGCGTCGGACCGGCCGTGCACCCCTACGAGGTGGCCGCACTGCTGGAATCGGAGGGCCTGACCGGCGAGGTCATCCAGGAGCGGTACGGGCACCCGAACCTGTTCTCGCTCGCCTCCGCGCTGTACCACCGGGTGCCGCGCACCTTTCCCGAACCCGACGCGCCCGCCGACCCGTGGCGTCCCGACCATGTGCGCTGCGCGCTGCGCGGGGCGCTGTTCGCCCTGCCGGGGCTCGCCTACCTGCTCACCGGACGGCTGTGGCACGCCGGCCACGACACCGACGTGCTGATCGTGGCCGGGCTCGCCTCGTGGGCCTGGGGGCAGGCCCTCGGGCACCGGGCCTATCTGCGCATGGCCACGGGCCTTCGCGAGGCGGGCCGCACGCTGCTCCACGGCGCGCCGCTGGGAGCCGTCGCGGCGACCGGCGCCGGGTCGCTGTTCGCCTCGGGCGGCACCGCGGTCGCCGTGGCGGCGGCACAGTCCCTGTATCTCGCGGCGGCGGGGGTGCTCCTCGTACTGGCCCGGGAGCGGCTGTTGCTGGCCGCGCTCACCCCCGTGATCGGCGGTGCGGCGGCGCTCGTGTGGTGGGAGCCGGGCACGGCCCTGCGGGTGGGACTGCCGCTGCTGTCACTGGCGGGCGCGGTCGCCGCGGCGGGCTGGGCGCTCCGGGCCACGTCGGCGGCCGCCCCCGTCCCGGACGGCGTCCGCCCTGCGCTGGTCCGGTCGCTGCCGTACGGGCTGTTCGGCCTGGCCGCCGGTGTGCTGGTCCTGCTGGAGGGACGGCAGCATCCGTACGCCGTGATCGTGCTGACGGTCAGCATGGGGCCGGCCGAGTGGCTGCTCCACAAGTACCGCGGGATGTCGGTGGCGGCGCTGCGGGCCACCGCCACACCGGCCGCCTATCTGCTGCGGTCGGCCGGCATCCTCGCCCTCTGTCTGCTCGCCTATCTGCTGCCGCTGCTGCCCGCCGCGCTGCTCACCGGCGCCGAACCGGCTCCGCTGCTGCTGCTCGCGGCGACGCTGTGGACCGCGCTGCTCCTGCAGGCCTTCGGGGTGGCCTGGCCGCCGGCCGCGGTGTGTCTGGCGGCCGGCGGCGGGGCGGCGATCGCGGCCACGCTCCATCCCCCGCCCGGCGCCGCCGTGCTGTCGCTGAGCTGTGGCGCGGCCGCGCTGTGTCTCGTGGCGTGCGCGCTGCGGCTGCTGGGACGACCCGCACCCCACGTCTGACCACCCGCACGACGGCGGCCCGCACCGGCGGCCGCCCTTCATGCCGCACGGACATCACACGTGCAACCGACCGGAAGGACCACGAGTTGACCTCCGCACCTCTTGTCGCCGTCACCGGAGCCGAAGGCTTCATCGGCTCCCACCTCACCGAGGCGCTGGTCGCCGCCGGCCACCGGGTGAGGGCCATGGCGCAGTACAACTCCTTCTCCTCCTACGGCTGGCTGGAGACCCTGGCTCCGGACGTGCTCGACCAGGTCGAGATCGTCCTCGGCGACGTCCGCGACACGGGTTCCGTCCGCGCGCTCGTCGAGGACGCCGAGTGCGTCTACCACCTGGCCGCGCTGATCGCGATCCCGTACTCCTACCAGGCGCCGCACAGTTACGTGGACACCAACGTCACCGGCACCCTCAACGTGCTGGAAGCGGTCCGCGCCCTCGGTACGCCCCGGCTGGTCCACACCTCCACGAGCGAGACCTACGGCACCGCGCAGACCGTACCGATCACCGAGGACCACCCCATCAACACCCAGTCCCCGTACGCCGCTTCGAAGGCGGGCGGCGACCGGCTGGCCGACAGCTACTACGCGAGTTTCGGCACCCCCGTGGTGACGCTGCGGCCGTTCAACACCTTCGGCCCGCGCCAGTCGATGCGGGCGGTCATCCCCAGCGTCATCGGCCAGGTAGCGGCCGGCGAGCACACCCTCACCCTCGGCGACCTGCGTCCCACCCGCGACTTCACCTACGTCAAGGACACCGCGCAGGCGTTCCTCGCGGTGGGCACCGCTGCCGCCGAGCGCGTCGTGGGCAGGACCTTCAACGCCGGTACCGGCGGCGAGATATCGGTCGGTGACCTCGTCGCGCTGATCGGCAAGGTGATGGACACCGCCCTCGACGTACGCGAGGACGCCCAGCGCATCCGGCCCGCCAACTCCGAGGTGATGCGGCTGGTCGCCGACGCGACCCGGCTCGGCGAGGCCACCGGCTGGAGCCCGGCGCACACGCTGGAGCAGGGCCTCGCACACACGGTGGAGTTCTTCCGCGACCCGGCGAACCTCGCCCGCTACAAGACCGGCATCTACAACATCTGACCCGCCCGGCGCATCCCATCGGCACGTCCCCACGAAGGAGGAGTCCCATGCACGCAGTGATCCTGGCGGGAGGCAAGGGCGTCCGGCTGCGGCCCTACACGACCGCGCTGCCCAAGCCGCTCGTGCCCATCGGCGACCAGCACGCCATCCTGGAGATCGTGCTGCGCCAGCTCGGCGCGGCCGGTTTCACCAGCTGCACCATCGCCATCGGCCACCTCGGCGAGATCATCCGCGCCTATGTCGGCGACGGCTCACAGTGGGGCATGGCCGTCGACTACGCCACGGAGGAGAGTCCCCTCGGGACGATGGGCCCCCTGCTCACCATGCGGGAGCGTCTGCCGGAGTCGTTCCTCGTGATGAACGGAGACGTGCTCACCGACCTCGACTTCGGTGACGTCCTTCGCCGGCACCGCGGTTCGGACGCCTCGCTGACGATCGCCACGTACGCGCGCAAGGTGCACATCGACTTCGGGGTGCTCACCACCGACGCGAGCAGGGTCGTCGCCTTCACCGAGAAGCCGAGCATCGACTACCGCGTCTCCATGGGCGTCTACGCGCTGTCGCGGGACACTCTCGACGGATACACGCCGGGCCTGCCGCTGGGCTTCGACGAACTCGTGCTGGACCTCCTGCGGGACCAGAACCCGCCGCACGCCTACGACTTCGACGGATACTGGCTCGACATCGGCCGGCCCGACGACTACGACCGCGCCAACGCGGAGTTCACCACCCGCAAGTCGATGCTGCTCAAGGGAGCCTGACCACCGCATGCGCATTCTCGTCCTGGGCTCCACCGGCTACCTGGGCAGCCATGTCGTCGAGTATCTGCGCGCCCTGGAGGGCGTGCGGGTGCTCGACGGCGGCCGCTCACCGGCCGCCACGTTCGGCATCGACCTCGCCACCGACCGCACGGACCGGCTGGCGAGGACCCTGGAGTCGGCGGCGCCCGACGCGGTGGTCAACTGCGCGGGCGCCACCGGCGGTGACGCGGTGACCCTCGCCGAGGTCAACTCCCGCGGCCCCGCCCTCCTCTGCTCGGCCCTGCGCGAGGCGGGGCCCGCCGCCCGGCTCGTCCACCTGGGATCGGCCGCCGAGTACGGCCCCGGCACCCCGGACGTCCCGGTGACGGAGTCGGCTCCCACCCGCCCGCTCACCCCCTACGGCGCGACCAAGCTCGCCGGCACGGTCACGGTGACCTCCTCCGGCCTCGACGCGGTGGTGCTGCGCGTGGGCAACCCGGTGGGCCCCGGAGCCCCGTCCACCGGGTTGCCCGGGCGCGTCGCGGGACTGCTGCGCGAGGCCGGCCGTGCCCCGGACGCGGTGATCCGGCTGGGCGACCTGTCGGCGTACCGCGATTTCGTGGACGTACGGGACGTGGCACGGGCGGCGGCGCTCGCGGTCATGGCACCCGGCCCCCTGCCGGGCGTCCTCAACATCGGCGGCGGGCAGGCCGTGCCCGTGCGGGTGCTCGTACGGTCGCTGGCCCGTGCCGCCGGCTTCCGCGGGCGGATCGAGGAGGGCGACGGGGGTTCCGCCCGCTCGGGAGAGGTGTCGTGGCAGTGCTCCGACATCGCGGCCGCCGGTGACGCGCTCGGCTGGCGGCCGTCGCACACACTCGACGACTCGCTCACCGCTCTCTGGGAGGCGACGGCCCCGCCCGGCCCCTCCTCCCGGCAGCTCGAAGGCGACCGGTCGCGGTGAGCCTGCTGATCCCGCTGTACGTCCACCCGGGCGAGGACCCGGGTGCCTGGCACCGCCTGATCACCTCGGCCGGCCGTACCTACGGGGTGGTGGTGAACCCTGCCAGCGGCCCGGGCCCGGCGCCCGATCCGGCGTTCAGCGCCGCGGCCGACGCGTTGCGGGCCGCCGGCGCCCGGCTGCTCGGCTACGTCGACACCGACTACGGGGCGCGGGATCCGGACGAGGTGGTGGCCGAGGTCGCCCGGCACCGTGAGTGGTACGCGACCGACGGCTGCTTCCTCGACCGGGCCCCCGCGACAGCGGCCGCGCTGCCCGCCTGCCGACGGCTGGTGCGGTCCGTCCGCCGGCTCGGCACGTCCCCTGTCGTGCTCAACGCGGGCGTCCATCCCGCGCCGGGTTACGCCGGACTCGCGGACCTGCTCGTCACGTTCGAGGGCCACTGGTCGACGTACGTGTCGGCGTTCAGCAGGCCGTCGTGGACCGGGCGGATCGCGCCCGAGCGGTTCTGCCACCTCGTCTACGGTGTGCCCGAGGCACTCGTCCCGCTCGCCGTCCGCACCGCCCGCGACCGCGGCGCGGCGGTGTCCGGTCCGGTGACGGGCGAACTGCCCAACCCGTGGGCGCGGTTGACACCGGCACTGGGCGACGCGCTCCCGTGAGGAAGGTCCACTGCCGACAGCCGCCGGAGGCACGCC
This sequence comes from Streptomyces sp. BV286, assembly GCF_019090165.1. Lineage (GTDB taxonomy): Bacteria > Actinomycetota > Actinomycetes > Streptomycetales > Streptomycetaceae > Streptomyces. The sequence continues at coordinate 168,065 of NZ_JAHRIB010000141.1, read as the reverse complement.
TGTTGGATCCGTCCGTCGAAGGCAGCGGACGCCGGCCGTCTCGTACACCCGTCCTAGGGCTCAACCCCTCTGCGCGGCACACTAGATGGGTGTGCGCGTCGACTGCCGGTGCGCGTGAGGCCCACGGTCTATCTTGGACGGCATGCCCGCTCCTGAACTGATCCGTATCGTCTCCCGCGACTCGCCCATGGCCCTGGCCCAGGTGGCTCGCGTCCGGGCCGAACTGGCCGCGCTCCACCCCGAGGTGCGCACCGAGGTCGTACCGGTGAAGACGACCGGCGACAAGTGGATGGGCGACCTCGCCCAGGTCGAGGGCAAGGGGGCGTTCACCAAGGAGGTCGACGCCGCGCTCCTGGCCGGCGAGGCCGACCTGGCGGTGCACTGCGTCAAGGACGTTCCCGCCGACCGGCCGCTCCCGGCGGGCACCGTGTTCTCCGCGTTCCTCAAGCGGGACGACATCCGCGACGCGCTGATCCACCCCGGAGGTCTCACCCTCGACGAGCTGCCGCCCGGCACCCGCATCGGGACGTCCTCGGTTCGCCGCGTCGCACAGCTGGCCGCCTCCCGTCCGCACCTGAAGTGCGTGCCGTTCCGCGGCAACGCGAACCGGCGCCTGGAGAAGCTCGCGGCCGGCGAGGCGGACGCGCTGCTGCTCGCGGTCTCGGGTCTGGAGCGCATCGAACGCACCGACGTGATCACCGAGATCCTCTCCCCCGAGACGATGATGCCGCCGATCGGCGCGGGCATCCTCGCCCTCCAGTGCCGCGAGGGCGACACGGCGGTCATCGAGGTCGTCAGTGCGCTCGGCGACCCGGACACCCACCGCGAGGCCACCGCGGAACGCATGTTCCTCCACGTCCTCCAAGGCCACTGCAACTCGCCGATCGCCGGCTATGCCACGGCCGGCCCGGCCGGTGAACTGTCCCTGCACGCCTGCGTGTTCACCCCGGACGGCAAGACCCGGCTGAACGCCCACGAATGGGCCGGCCGCCTCGATGCCGCCACCCTCGGCACCTCCGTGGCCGTCGCCCTGCTGCGCCAGGGCGCCCGCGACCTGATCGACGCCATCGACCACTGAACAGACCGGCACGCGGAACCACCGGACCGCCGGCGAGCCCTTCCGGCGGTCCCTCCCGACCGGACCACGGGCCCGCCCTCCACCCACCCCTCCTCCAGAACGCGCTCATTTGCCTAAAGGGTTTAGGCAAATGCATAATCCAGTCTGGCGAACGGGAGGAACCTCATGGTCCGGGTGGGACTGACGACGGAGCGTCTGGTGCGGGCCGGTGCGGAGCTGGCCGACGAGGTCGGCTTCGACCAGGTCACCGTGTCGGCGCTGGCCAGACAGTTCGACGTCAAGGTCGCGAGTCTCTACTCGCACCTGAAGAACTCCCAGGACCTCAGGACCCGGATCGCGCTGCTCGCCCTGGAGGAACTCGCCGACCGGGGCGCGGCCGCACTGGCCGGACGGGCCGGCAAGGACGCCCTCACCGCCCTGGCGAACGTCTACCGCGACTACGCCGTCGAACACCCCGGCCGCTACGCCGCCGCCCAGCTCAGGCTCACCCCCGAGGCGGCGGCCGCCGGCGCCGGGAGCAGGCACGCCCAGATGACACGGGCCATCCTGCGCGGATACGACCTCACGGAACCGGACCAGACGCACGCGGTCCGCCTGCTGGGCAGCGTCTTCCACGGCTACGTCAGCCTGGAACTCGGCGGAGGGTTCAGCCACAGCGCCCCCGACTCGCAGGAGACCTGGTCCCGGATCATGGACGCACTCGACGCCCTCCTGCGGAACTGGCCCGCCCCCTGACCAGGCCGCTCACCGGCCGGACCCCACACCGGCGCACCCGTCGGGGCACGCTCCCGCGTCGTCGAACCACCCGGACACACCGACTCGACAGGTCGAGGCCATGCACACCAAGGACAACTGGATCACCACGCCCGTCACCGCCGCCCTCCTGCGCGGCGCCCTCGACGTGGAGCACACCGAGCACGGCGTACTGCCGCACCGGCTGCCCGCCTGGGCCCGCGCTCAGAACACCGACGGACAGCTGGCCATGGCCGAGTCCCAGCCGTCGGGCGTACGGCTGGTCTTCCGCACCCGGGCCACCGTCATCGAACTGGACACCCTGCCCACCAAGCGGGTCTACGTGGGCGCCCCGCCCCGCCCCGACGGGCTGTACGACCTGCTCGTCGACGGCCGGCCCGCCGGACAGGACAGTGTGCGGGCCGGCAACACCCTGACCATCGACATGACCACCGGAAGCACCGAACGCCGCTCCGGGCCCGTCGGCACACTCCGATTCACCGGTCTGCCCGACCGCGGCAAGGACGTCGAGATCTGGCTGCCGCACAACGAGACCACCGAGCTCGTCGCCCTGCGCACCGACGCTCCCGTCGAGCCGGCCCCGGACTCGGACCGCAGGGTGTGGCTGCACCACGGCAGTTCGATCAGCCACGGCTCCGACGCCGCCGGCCCCACCGCCATCTGGCCCGCCGTCGCCGCTCTGCTCGCAGACGTGGAGCTGATCAACCTGGGCCTCGGCGGCAGCGCCCTGCTCGATCCGTTCACCGCCCGCACGCTGCGGGACACCCCCGCCGACCTGATCAGCATCAAGATCGGCATCAACCTGGTCAACCTCGACGTGATGCGCCTGCGTGCCTTCACTCCGGCCGTGCACGGCTTCCTCGACACCATCCGCGAAGGTCATCCCGACACCCCACTGCTGGTCGTCTCACCGATCCTGTGTCCCATGCACGAGGACACTCCGGGCCCCAGCGCCCCGGACCTGTCCAACGGGCACCTGCGGTTCGCGGCCATGGGCGATCCCGCGGAGAAGGCGAGCGGGAAGCTGACGCTGCGTGTCATCCGGGACGAGCTGGCCCGGATCGTGGCCCAGCGAGCGGAGGAGGACCCGAACCTGCACCACCTCGACGGACTCCGTCTCTACGGTGAGGCCGACGCCGCCGAGCTGCCGCTGCCCGACCAGCTCCACCCGGACGCGGCCACCCACCGCCTGATCGGCGAGCACTTCGCCGAGCAGGTCTTCGCCACCGGCGGCGCCTTCACGCCCCGGAGCCGCTGACACGCGAGGGCGGCCCCGGGCCCTGCCGGACCGACGGGCAGCAGCCGGCCCGAAGCATCCGGCGGCCCGTCCGGCGCATCCGGCGCATCCGGCGCATCCGGCGGCGTTCCCCGCCGGGCTGCGCCACAGGGGCCTTCACCCCGTCACCGTGGCGGGGGCAGGGCGTCGAGGGCAGCCGCGGTGACGACGTGGTCGAGGAGGTGCAGCGGGGCGGCCCTGACTCCGGCGGCGTCGGCGGCGTCCCAGTGGGCGAAGGCCCGCGGCAGGTCGACCAGGCCGTGGATCAGAGGCAGTTCCACGCGGGGCGGTGACGGCCGGCCGGGGTCGGTGAGATGGGCGTGGAGCAGCGACTCCAGACGACACGAGGCGAGGGTGCCGGGCAACCGTGAGCGGACTGCGTGACCGGCGAGTGCGGCCGCCGGAAGCCCGGCAGGCAGCCGCGTCTCGGTGTGGTCGAGGGCGAGCAGCCCTCCACCGACGACGAGGACGTCCCGCTGCTCCCTCATACGGTCGAGGGCCCGCGAGGTGTCGAAGCAGTGCGGGAACGAGTCGTCGACGACGATCGTGCCGGGCCGCAGCCGGTCGATGTCCAGGTGAGCGGTGGCGCCACTGACCGCGGTGACGATCAGGTCGGCCTCGTACACCTCGACGGGCAGGTCCCGGCCGGACTCGAGAACCTCCGTCCGCGTCCCGGGGCATTCGGCGGACAGGTCACCGGCGAGAGCGTGCAGGCGTGGGCCGCTGCCGGGCAGATCGCACAGGAGCAACCGACCCGGCGGCCGGGGACTGCGGGCCAGAAGCAGCCTCAGCGACGACGTGCCGATGGATCCGCAGCCGATGACCGCCAGGGTGCGTTCGGCCAGGTCGCGGCCGGTCGCGGCGAGGGCGGCATGGACGGTCTTGACGACGGCGACGGTGGTCGCCGCGTGCCCGGTGGTGATCGCCGTCGGTGAGGCGGGGCTCTCCCGCAGGACGTCGTAGCCGTAGCCCGTCAGGGACGGGATCATGCCGGCGAGCGAGACGCATCGCGCCCCGAGCGACGCGGCGTGCTCGACGGCGCGTGCGGTCCTGACGGACAGGTCACCGGCGGCGGCGAGTTCGTCGGCGAACAGCGGGAGCGAGACGAACCCGGACCTGCCGAGAGGAGTGTCCGTCTCCTCCAGAAGTGTGGCCTTGCCGTCGGGAAAGAGCAGGGCGCGTATCTCCTCCCGCACCGGTGTCTCGTGGCGGGGCAGGCCGGCGAAGGCGGCGAGCTGGTGCGGTGCCGGCAGATACCCCACAAGAGCGGCGTCGAGACCGGTGCCGGAGGCGCTCCGGGCCGAGCTTCCGCGACCCGGATCCGCATGCCTGGTCCGGCCGCCCGTGGGCCGCGGTGTGCCGTAAGCCGACTCCGACGACGAGGTGCGCGCGGTCTCGGGCGGCGCGGCCCCGGGTGGTGCGGTCCGCACCGCGTCCGCCAGTTGTCGGCTCATCTCCGCCGCGAATCGCGCGAGTTCGTCGTCCGCGAGGGCGGCCGCCGAGGCCCGGGCGGTGACCCGCAGTCCATCGCCGTCCGCGGCCGGACGCACCGAGAGGAACACGTCGGTGCCCACCGGCGGCGGGGCGAGCGCGGTGTCGGCGTCGTCCGTGCGCAGGACGAGGGTGCCGTCGGGAGGCGCTCCCAGCGAGGTGAAGTCGAGGAAGGTGAAGAAGAACTGGCCGGTACGAGGCAGTCCCTGGGCCGAGCGCAGGTCCATGGGCCCGGCGGTCCGGGCCGCGACCGTCTCGTCGGCGATCCGCCGCAGGTCCTCGCCGAAGGCGGGCGAGCGCGACTCGTCCGGCAGGGCCGGGCGCACCTCCACCGCCTCCGCGAACGGGCCGAACACGCGGTGCGCGTCTCGCATGCCGTCCTCCCGCCCTGTGACGGCAAGCCCGAGCACCAGGTCGCGGCGGCCGGTGAGTTCCGTCAGCGCCCGGTAGTACGCGGTCAGCAGCGGCGCGTACAGCGTGCAGCCTGCTTCCGACGCGAGTCGGCGCAGCGCCCGGGTCTGCCCGGCGCCGAGGGTGAGACTCGTGGTGCGGAACTCGCTCGGCGCGCCTGCACGGTCGACCCCGGTCGAGCGCAACACCGGCGCTGGGTACGGGACTTGGTGGCGGGTTCGGTACCGCTCCGTGTACGAGTCGGTGGCGGGAGGCAGCCCGGCGCGGAGGGCCACGTGGTCCTGGAAGGTGGAATGCAGGGGAGCCAGCCCGTCGGGCAGACCACGGCCGAGACGCTCGTACGCGGTGAGCAGTTCCCGCGCGAACAGGGCCGCGCTGTATCCGTCACCGATGAGGTGGTGGGCGTGCACGAGCAGCACGTGTTCGTCGGTGCCGACGGTGAACAACCGCAGGCGCAACAGCGGCCAGGCCCAGGGCTCGAACCTGCGCCTCGCCTCCTCGGCGACCCGTTGTTCGAGCAGGTCGGGGTCGACCAGCGTCTCCGTCTCGACGGGCAGGCGCAGGGAGTCCGGCAACTCCTGCTGCACGGGCGGGCGGGCACCTGCGGGGAAGACGGTGCGGAGCATGGGGTGACGGGCCAGCAGGACGTCGACAGCCTGCTGGAAGACCTCCCCGCGCACCGGTCCGCGGAGCCGGAAGCGGGCCAGCCAGCCGGACCCCGCCCCGGGTGCGAGTGCTTCGGCGAGGAGGAATCCCCGCTGGGACGGGGTGAGGGGGAAGGGGCCCGACGGCCCTGCAACCTGCTCCGGTCCCGGTCCCGGTCCCGGCTTCGCAACGGCCGAACCGGACTGCACGTCACCGGCGTCGACATCGGCCGCGGCATCGATGGCCGCCGCCAGTGCGCTCACCGTGCGGTGGGTGTAGACGGCGGTCGGCCTTGGCAGGACAGGGAGTTCGGCGCGCAGCCGGGCGAAGAGTTCCAGCACCATGATGGAGTCGCCGCCGAGTGCGAAGAAGTCGTCCTCCGGGAAGACCTCCGGCACGTGCAGGAGTTGGGACCACACGCGCTGCACGACGCACTCGGTGGGAGTCGCGGGCGAGGCCGCGTGATCGGGTCCGTCACCCTCCGAGGTCCGCGCACGGGTCAGGCGTCCGCCCGATGCGGGCTCGTCCTCCCGCGCGAGCCGGTTGCGGTCGATCTTGCCGCTGCCGGTCAGGGGCACCGACGCCACGGGGTGGATCCGGGTGGGCAGCATGTAGGGGGGCAGGACACGGGAGAGGAAGGCACGCACCTCTCGGGGGTCGGCCTCGCCCGCCCCGTGCCGGATCTCGGCGTACGCGACGAGGCGTCCCTCGCGCAGCAGCACGGCAGCACGCGCCACGCCCGGGTGGGTCGACAGAGCGGCCTCGACCTCGCCGAGTTCCACCCGGTGGCCGCGCACCTTGACCTGGTCGTCGAGCCGGCCGAGGAACTCCAGTACGCCGTCGGCCCTACGGCGGACCCGGTCACCGCTGCGGTACCAGCGGCGCCCCTCCCGCTCGGTGAAGGCCGCCGCCGTCAGCTCGGGATCGCCCAGGTAGCCGGGGGTCAAGCCGGTCCCAGAGATCAGTAGTTCACCGGCCACGCCGGGCCCGCACGGGTTCCCGTCCTCGTCGACGACCGTCAGACCGGTCCCCGCCACGGGCAGGCCGATGGGCAGGTGCCGTACGTCGTCCGCCGGGCGGGAGTCGATGATGTGGCAGGTGGCGTTGATGGTCGCTTCGGTGGGTCCGTAGAGGTTGGAGATCCGCAGGCCGGGACCGCCACCACTTCCATCACCAGCACCAGCACCCGCACCCGGGGGAACGGCTTCGAGCAGGTCGAACCAGCGCCGCACATGTTCGGCAGGCAGTGCCTCGCCTCCGACATGGACCCATCGCAGGGCCGACAGGTCCGGGGCACGGCCGTCCTGCCGGGCCCGGTGCTCGGCAGCGGTCAGCAGCCGCTCCCACAGGGTCGGCACCGAGCTCCACACGGTGATCCGGTCCTCCACGAGACGGTCGAGGAGCGCTTCGGGGTCGCGCAGCAGGTCCCGGGTGAGGGTGTGCACGGTGGCACCGACGAGCAGCGGGGCGAGCAACTGGCGTACGGAGGCGTCGAAGCAGACCGAGGCGGTCTGCACGAGCCGGTCCCCCGGGCCGTACCCGAAGGTGTCCACCGACCATGCGAGGTAGTTGGCCATGGACCGGTGGGTGACCGGTACGGCCTTGGGGCGCCCGGTGGAACCCGAGGTGAAGATCACGTAGGCGATGTCGTCGGGGGCGGGCTCCCGGGCCGGTGGCCGCGCCGCCGGCATGGGGCCGCCGGTCTCCACGACTCCAAGTCCAAGTCCCAGTCCGAGTCCGAGTCCAAGTTTGAGTTCAGCTCCCACCCCTCCTCCGCCCAGCTCGGCGGCGGCCGTCCTGTTCGCCTCGTCGAAGACCAGGACGCGCACCCCGGTACGGCTCAGCTGGTCGCGGTGTCGCGCGGCAGGGTGCGTGGCGTCCATGGGCACCCAACCGGCCCCCGAACGCAGGATGCCGACCACGCCCGTGACCGTGTCCGCGCCCGGCTCGATGAGCAGTCCGACCAGGTCCCCGGCCTGGACGCCGTGTGCGCGCAGCCGGTCCGCTAGGGCGGCGGAGGCGTGATCGAGGGCCGCGTACGTGAGCGTGGTCCGGCCGGTGTCGACCGCGACGGCCTCGGGCGTGGCCCGGAACCGGGCGCACAGCTGGTCCACGATCCCGTAGCCCGTCCCCGCGGACGAAGCGCTTTCGGGGCGCGAGGGGAGCGCCCCGTGCGCGGCGTGCTCGGGGGGCGAGGGGAGCGCCGGAGCGGTAGTCCGAAGCGATGCCGTGAACTGTGCCGAGGCGGCGGCACGCAGTTCGCCGACGAACAGGCCCGCCAGCCGTCGCACGGTCTCGGGACGGAACAGAGGCTCCGGGTAGTTCCACGACAGGCGCAGGCTCGCGTCGGCCTCCCAGCACAGGAGCCCGAGCCGGGTCGCGGCGGAGGCGGTCGCCGCCGCGGTCGGCGTCACGGTGACCGGCCGGTCGGAGCCGTGCAGCACGGGGAAGCGGGCGAAGCTGAACCCCGCCTCCGCGGCCGTGCGCGGCACCGGTCCTCCTGCGGGCAGCAGCCGGGCGAAGTCGGGGCTGCTCAAGGTCGAGTGGGCCTCGGCCTCGCGCCAGATCCGCCGCAGCCGCCGGGCCAGTACGGTCACGGGCTCGTCGAGGTCGACGGTGACGAAGACCGGAAGGGTGTCGGCCAGCGGCCCGACCAGACGGTCGATGCCTGCGAGCGGCATCTCACGGCGGGCCCGGGCCACGTTGACGGCGACGGACCGCCGGCCGGTCCATCGAGCCAGGCAACGCCCGTACACCGCCAACAGCAAGTGGAACAGCGAGACGTCGTGCCGGGCCGCGATCTCCCGAAGGGTGGTCGTGAGCGCCTCGTCGACTCCGGTCCGGTGATGGGTGAGCGGCGGGGCGGGCGGCGCCTCCGGGTCGCCGTCGTACGGCAGCGCGGGGGCCGTCGTCGCGGCGGAGTGCCCGGCCAGCCGTTCACGCCAGTAGTCCCGGTCCCGTGCGTACGACGCCGATCCCCGCTCGGCCGCGACGGCTGCCGCGTAGTCGGTGAACTCGGCACGCGGGGAGGGGAGTTCTGGTATCTCCGTGCCCAGGGTGAGTGCGGTGTAGAGCGTCCAGAGGTCCTCGCCCAGCACCTTGAGGCTGTATCCGTCCGCGGCCGAGTGGTGGACGGCCAGCAACAGGTGGGCGAGATCCTGCTTCTCACGCACGAGGACGGCTCGGACCGGGTCTTCCACGGTCAGGTCGAACGGCCGGTTGCACAGGTCCAGTTCCAAGCGGTCGAGGTCCCGGTCCGAGCCCCGACCCGAGCCCTGACCCGAGCCGTGGTCCGAGCCATGGTCCGATCGCCGGTCCAGGTGCTGGTCCCGGGCCGGCGTCGTAGCGCGCCGCAGGTCCCGCACCTCGTACCAACGAGGACCGGTGTCGACGGGCTCGGCGGGGACGACGTACTGGCCGGGCCGTGCGTCGTCCCGGGTGAGGCGCATACGCAGCATGGGGTGGCGGGCCGCGAGGTGAGCGAGTGCCAGGCCGAGTAGTTCGTCGTCGAGGGGCCCGCTGATGGTCTGGCGTACGTAGGCGAAGGCGGTGCTGCCTTCGTGGAGTGTCTCGGTGGTGTGGAAGGCCAACTGGACGGGCGTGAGGGGAATGGTGCGCCCGTCCGCGCCACGGCCCGCGCCCCTGCCTTCCTCGCTGTCGCCACTGTCCTCCGCGTCACTGTCATGTGCCGTGGAAGGCAAGGCAGTTGGCACACTCTTTTCGGTCACCGAAGGCGCGGCGAGGTGTGCGGCGAGTTCGCCGATCGTCCGGTACTCGAAGAGCAGGGTGGCGGGAAGGGACTCCCCGAGCTCCCTCTCCAGACGGCGCGCGAGGTCGACGGCGGTGAGCGAGTCCAACCCGAGCGTGAGGAACTGGTCGTCGTCCCCGATGTCCTCCGGCGCACGATGCACCGCTTCGGCCAGCAGTCGGCGCACCAGGTCCGCGATGTGGGCCGAGTCCGGTCCGGAGGTGCCTGCGGGCGGATGGCCCTGGTGCTCCTGGGTGCCCTTGGGCGGTGCGGGACGTCCAGCGTCCGTCGCGGTGGCCGGTCCGGCCGGGCCGTGGCCTCTGTCGCGGTCAGCTGCCTCCCCCGGGTCGCCGGTACCGGAAGCAGGACGCCCGGTGTCCGTCGCGGCGGCCGGTCCGGCGGGGCCGTGGCCTCTGTCGCTGTCGCTGTCGCGGTCGGCAGCCTCCCCCGGGTCGCCGGTACCGGACGGAGGTGCCTCCGCGCGGCCCGTCACCGTCACCTGGGCCGCGTCTATGCCGACGGCCGTGCGCAGCCCCGCCAGGGCGGCTCGGGCGGACATCGGCGCGAGGCCCTGGGCCCGGAGCCGGGCGAGGGCCCGGGCGCCGCTCGCCAGACCCGTGTCGGCGACCGGGCCGAGGCCGATCGCCTGCCATGGCCTGCCCGCGGCTCGTTCCGCTGCGGCGAAGGCGTCGAGGAAGGCGTTGGCGGCCGCGTAGTCACCGAGCGCTCCGGCCAGGCCGGGCAGCACGGCCGACACCGAGGAGAAGGCGACGCACACAGCAGGCGCGTGGCCGTGCCGGCGCAACGCCTCGGCGAGCAGCACGGTGCCGTCCACCTTCGCGGCGAGGACTCCTCGGACCTCCTCGTCCGACTTGCCCCGCAGGCTGCCTGGAACGGCCGTGCCCGCGGTGTGGAAGACCCCGTCCAAGGGCGGCAGGCCTGCGACCAGGGAGTCGATCGCGGCTTCGTCGGACACGTCGACCGCGTGGTACTGGGCCCGGGCGCCCCGGGCACGCAGTTCCGCGAGCAGGTGCCGGGGCGGCATCGCGGTACGCCCGACGAGGACGAGTTCAGGCGTGCCGCGCTCGGCGAGGTCGAGGGCGAGCGCGGACCCGAGGCCGCCCGCCCCTCCGGTGATGAGATGGGTGCCGTTCGGGGCCAACGCCGTTGTCGCCGTGCCGGTGTCGCTCACGGCGACGGCCGTACGCGTCAGTCGCCGCCCCGCCCGCCACGCGACGGCGCCGCCCTCCCGGGAAGGAATCCGCGCGTACAACTCCCTTTCGACCGCGTCGGCCCGGGAGTCCAGGACGTCCCGCGAGGACAGGTCGACGCTGCGGCAGGACAGCCCCGGATGTTCGTCGGGCAGGGCCAGCGCGAAGCCGTGCAGCAGCGCCTGCGCGGGACGAAGGGTCTCGGGACCGGTCCCGGTGACGTGCACGTCCGCCGTGACGACCAACAGCCGCGCGCAGTCCGGGCCGAGCAGCGGCAGCATCTCGCGCAGCGAGGAGATGGCCGTGCGCGTCGCGGAGCCCGGGGAGCGGGAGTCGCCCGAGAGCCGGGGGTCAGGCCCGTCCACGCCGTCCTCGGCGAGCCACACCACGGCGTGCGGAGTGGCCGAGCGGGGAGTGTCGTGCCGCGTCAGCACCCGCACACCGCGTACGGCGAGCCTGGCGGCGAGGGCACGAGCGAGTTCCGTGTCGGCGCCGGCCAGCCGTACGACTGCGGGGCCCGGCTCGGCGATGAGCGGGGCGTCACGCCAGACGAGTCGCCGCGGCACTGCCGCACCGGACGTGTCCACGGGTACGGCCCCGGACGCGGACACCGGACTGTTGCGGGACTCGGACACCGGACCGATCGGCGACGCCGGCGCATCCACGTGTCCGGGTGCGGCACCAGCCCCAGGCTCCGTACCAACAAGGGAAGCCGGTCCGCCGGCAGGATCCGGCTCGGGCAAAGACTCCGGCACGGCCGACGGGGTCGGCCCGAATTCCAGGTCCGGCACGTGCGGGGAAGCCGATGGACGCGCCTGGCCGGGGCCCGTCACCGCTGCGGTGTCAGGCAGCCGCGGCCAGTGGCGGCTGCGCCGGAAGGGGTACGTGGGCACGGACACCCGCCGCCTGGCCCCGCCTCCCCGCACCTCCCCCTCGCGGACCAGGGAGGATCCTCGCGTCCACAGACGCCCCACGGTCTCCAGCAGGGCTTGCGCCCCGGCTTCCCGGTCGTCCTCGCGGCTCGACGGGCCGAGGGCCGGCAGGACCGCCACGTCACCGGCCGTCGCGCCGTGCGCGAACGCGCCCTCGTCGGGTGCGGCAGCGACCGCGCGGACCGGGCCGCACAGGGTGTCACCCGGTCCGAGTTCGACGAAGGTGTCGAATCCCTCGTCGAGAAGCCGGGCCACGGCGGCGCCGAACCGCACCGTCCGCACGGCGTGTTCGCCCCAGTACCCGGGCGTCAGGTCCGGCCCCCACCGTCCGGTCACCGTGCTCAGCATGGGCAGGTCCGCCGGGTGGACCGTGAGTGCCTTCGCGGCGTCCCCCAGTGGGCGCAGGACCGGATCGAGCATCGGTGAGTGGAAGGCGTGCGAGACGTGGAGCCGCCGCGCGGCCACACCGCGGGCCGTCAGCTCCGCCACCGCCCGGTCGACGGCGTCCGGTTCACCTGCCAGCACCACTTGAGCGGGGCCGTTGACAGCTGCCACGCACAGCGTCCCGCCGGACGCGGCGACCAGGTCGGCCACCACGTCCTCGGCGCACCGGACGGCCGCCATGGCCCCCGGCGCGGCGAGCCGGCCCACGAGGCGCCCTCGTTCGGCGGCGAACCCGACCGCCTCCGCCAGGGTCAGCGTGCCGGAGACACACGCGGCGGTGATCTCGCCGACGCTGTGTCCCACGACCGCGTCGGCCCGTACGCCCCATGCGGCCAACTGCCAGGCCAGTCCCACTCCGAACGCGACCAGCAAGGGCTGGGCGACCTCCGTCCTGGCCAGCGCGGCGGGATCGGCGGTCTCGTCCAGGCACCATGCGGCCAGGGTGCGTCCGCGGACCGGCCCCGTCAGTGAGGAGGCCTCATCCAGGACCTCGCGGAAGACCGGCGCCGACCGGTACAGGGCCCGTCCCTGGCCGGGCCGCTGGGCTCCCTGTCCCGGCAGCAGGAACACCGTGCGCGGCCGGCGCCGTACCACCGTCTCTCCCTGCTCGCGGGCGGCTTCGAGACGGTTCGCGAGGTCGCCGTCGACGACCAGGGCGAGGCGGTGTCGGCCGTCGTCGCGGGCGGTGTTGACGCCGGCGCAGACATCGCCCTCGTCGAGGTCGGGACGGGCCCGCACATGTGCGGCCAGCTCGGTGGCGGCGCGGATCAGCGCGTCCTCGGTGGATGCCGAAAGCGTCAGGAGGTGCGGGCCCCCGGTCGACATGAGAGGCGTGTCGGCGTTCTCGGTCGTCGTGGCGGCCGGCTTCGACCCGGTGGTACGCGCGGACGGGGCGCCGGGCGCGGTGGCCGGTGCCGTGGACCGGGCGCCGCCTGGCGGCTCCTCCAGGACCGCGTGCGCGTTGGTGCCGCCGAACCCGAAGGCGTTCACACCGGCGACGAGCGGGCCCTTCGGTGCGTGCCATTCCTGGTGTTCGGTGACGAGCCGGAATCCCGGGGCGACGCGCTGGAGGTACGGAGCGGGCGGGCTGCTGTGCGGGGAGGGCGGCAACTGCCGGTGCCCGAGCGCGAGAACGACCTTGAGCAGGGCGGGCATGCCGGCCGCGTTGAGCAGGTGTCCCAGGTTCGCCTTGACCGAGCCCAGCAGGCGCGGGCTCCCGTCGGCGCGAGGGGGGAAGGCGTGCCCGAGTGACTGTGCTTCGACGGGGTCGCCGATCGGGGTGCCCGTCCCGTGCGCTTCGACGTAGGACACGGCGGATTCGTCGACACCGCACTCGCGGTAGGCCCGGGCGATGACCTCGCGCTGGCCACGGGGGCTGGGGGCCATCAGGCTCAGGGAGCGGCCGTCGTTGTTCACCGCTGTGCCACGCACGAGAGCGAGCACCGGGTCGTCGGCGCGCCGGGCGTCGTCGAGGCGGGCGAGGACGAGGGCCGCGCCGCCCTCGCCGGGCACGAACCCGTCGGCGTCGGCGCCGAACGCCCGGCACACGCCGGTCGGGGACAGCGCGCCCGTCTGCTCCAGCAGCCGGTGCCCGGTCGGGGTCAGGCCGAGGTTGACGCCACCGACCACGGCGAGGTCGCACTCGCCGACCAACAGGCTGCGTCTGGCCAGGTGCAGGGCGACCAGTGCCGACGAGCACGCGGTGTCGACGGCGAGCGCCGGTCCGTTCAGGTCCAGGATCTGGGAGACGCGGGCGGCGATCAGGTTGGGCAGGTTGCCGGTGAGGGCGGCGGGGTGGCGTGCGAGGTCGCCGTCCGCGGACTCGGTGAGGATCTCGCGGTAGCCGCTCTCGCCGGTGGCGGCGAACACACCGATCCTGCGGTCGGCCCGCCGGGGCCCCGCGTATCCGGCGCGTTCGAGGGCCTCGTGGGCCAGCTCAAGAAAGATCCGCGCCTGGGGGTCGGTCGCGCGTGCTTCCGTGTCGTCCATGCCGAAGAACTCGGCGTCGAAGGCGCCCGGGTCCGCCAGGTAGGAGCCGTGGCGGGTGCGCTCCCCGGGGGCGCCCGCCACTCGGTCCTCGCCCGTCCGTCGGTCCTCGGGGGCGGGGCCGACCGTGTCGCCTCCGGCGGCGAGGAGCTCCCAGAACGCTTCGGGCGTCTCGGCCCCGGGGAAGCGGCAGGCGGTCGCGAGGACGGCGACGGCCGCTGGGGCTTCGGTGGTCCGGTTCGTGCCGGGGGCCGTACCTGCGTGCGGTGGGGGTCCGCCGGCCTCGCCCGGGAGCGGGACGTCGGGAGCGTCGCCGACGAGACGCGTCGGCTCCGCACTTCGGCCGTCCGGGCCGAGGGCGTCCCACGGCCCATCGGAACGGCGGTCCTCTTCTTTCTCCGCTCCCCCGCCCGTGGGCAGGCTGAGGATGTGTCCCGTCAGCGCCGCCACGGTGTCGTGGTCCCGCAGGTCGCGGGGTTCGAGGGTGATGCCGAAGGTGTCCTCCAGTCGGGCGAGCACCGTCATGGCCTTGAGCGAGGAACCGCCGAGGTCGAAGAACCGTTCGTGCGGGCCGATCTCGGCTTCGGAACGGTCCAGGACGCCGGCCCAGACACCGAGGACCGACCGCTGAACGTCTCGTGCCGTGCGGGGTGTCGTGGTCGGCCCGTGTGCCGGACGCGCCTCGTGCGCGAGGCGGTCCGGCGTACCGCCGTCGGCGGCCGGGCCGGTACGGGCCGTGGGCGCGGCGCCGGCCACACGCGCCTCGACAGCGGCGTAGGCACCGGCTTCGAACCGGGTGCGCAGTACGCCGCGGCGCAGCTTGCCGCTGGTCGTGCGGGGAAACGCCCCGGGCGGCAGGGGCAGTATGCGCACGTCGTCGTGACCGAGTGCCTCCCGTACGCGGAAGGCCGCGGCCCGCAGCACGGGGGCCGCGGTCGCCATCGGCGGTCGAGCCCACTGCACGAACGCGACGACTCTTTCGCCACCGGTGACCGGGTCGGTGGACCCGATGACCGCGACGGTGCCTCCGGGCAGTCCCGGGGTGGCGGCGACGGTCTCCTCCAGGTCCGGTGCGTGGAACGTGCGTCCGTTGACGAAGACCACGTCCTTGTGGCGGCCTGTCACGCACAGCCGCCCGTCGGCGAGGAAGCCGAGGTCTCCCGTACGGAGCCGGCCGTCGGCGAACGTGGCCGCGCTCGCCTCGGGCGCCCGGTGGTATCCGCGCCCCAACTGGGGCCCGCTCACCTCGACATGACCGACGCACCGGTCTGCGAGGGTTCTGCCGGAGCTGTCGGTGACGCGTATCTCGCATCCTTCGACGGGGTGACCCAGGTCCATCAACTCCACCGCGTGCGGGCCGGGTTCGGTGGCGACCGCCCGGCCGCGGCCGAGAGCGGCCCGGTCCAGCACGTGCGGTGCCGCGATCTCCCCCAGCGGCGGTACGGTCACCGCGAGCGTGGCCTCGGCCAGCCCGTACACCGGCAGTGGGGCCCGCGCGTCCAGCCCCGCCGACGCCGTCAGCCCGGCGAACTCCCGCCACACCCGCGGGGCGATCGGCTCGGCGCCGACAAGCATCACCCGTACGCAGCCGAGGTCGAGCCCGGCCAGGGCGGTCGGGGGTACTCGTCGCACCACGAGGGCGAGGGCGAAGTTCGCGGCCGAGAGCACAGTCGCGCGGTGTCGTGCCACGGCCTCGAACCACAGGGCCGGGCGTTTGGCGAAGGACAGCGGTTCCAGTCGCACCTGCTTCAGGCGCGTGGCCATGGGCACCAGATGGGTGCCGATCAGGCCCATGTCGTGGAAGTACGGCATCCAGCCCGCGAGCACGTCGTCCGAGGTCAGCGCTGCGGCAGCCTGGATCTGACGGAGATTGGCGAGGATGCCCGCGTGGGTGAGTTCCACGCCTTTGGGGGTTCCGGTGCTGCCCGAGGAGAACTGCAGGAACGCGATGTCCTGCGGTGCGGGCCGGGGCAGCCGCGAAGGTGCGTGGCCTTCCCGGAGTGCGTCGAGTGTCACGGTGCGTATCTCGCCGTGGACGGCGGTGACCAGCGGCTCGGTGCGCTCGTCGACCACGACGGGCGGCCTGCCGAGGAGTTCCCACACCGCCTCCACCCGGCGTGCGTCGGGGGCGAGCGGCACCGGTGTGAGGCCCGCCGCCAGCGCGCCCCAGAACATCGGCTGGAAGTCCTCGCCCCGGTCGGCGACCAGGGGCACCGGCGTGCCCGGGGCCACGCCGGCGGCGATGAGGCCGCCCGCCACCCGCAGTGCGTCGTCCCGGAGTTCGGCGAAGGTGACGATGTGCTCGCCGCCGTCCCCGCGGACATGGACGATGGTCTGACCCGGTGCCTCCTGTGCTGCCTTCAGCAGCACGTCGAGAAGCGTCTCTTCACCGTTCGGACCCCCGCCTGACCTGATCACTCGCGCACCCTAACAAGATCGTCCCTCCGCGAAGGGGCAAGCCGGGACGCCGCGATGGCCCCGCGCGCGCCTGCCTCCGGCCCGGCTCGTCACGGTGACGGCACTCGGATCCGGTGGCACGGCAGAGAGGACGACCGCAAGGCCCTCGCGCGTTCCATCAGGTGAAGGCCGGGTGGAGTGAACTACGCCTCAGGCAGGAGCAGTCGGTGCAGGAGCAGTCGGTCCAGGAGCAGTCGGTGCGGGTCGATCCGCCGCGGGCTCAGCTGCCGCTCTGTCCGTCCGCTCCGGCCGGGCGGAAGCAGGCCGTCACGGTCTTGCCGTGCCGCTGGCACCGCATCCCCCACTCGTCGGCGAGCATCCGCACGATCCCCATTCCGCGACCGGACACCTCACCCGCCCCGGGCTCCCGCTGCCGCGGCAGCTCCGGGTCCTCGTCGTGGACGCTCACATGCAGGCAGTCCCCGTCCCAGGTGAGAACCAGGTAGGCGTCGCTGTGCGCGTGGACATGGGCGTTGGTGATCAGCTCGGACACGGCCAGGACGACGTCGTCGACGGTCTGTGGCTCGTCGGCGGTCCATGGCAGGGACTCCAGTTGTGCGCGGGTCCACTCCCGCCCCGCACGCACGCCGCCCGACATGGGAAACGAATGTGCCCAGCCCATTGCCTTGATCGCCACCGGCTGCTCCCTCCGTGTGTTCGTCACTCGCGTCCACGGACCGGGTACCCGGCAGCCACGTCCACAGGCATCCCACCTGATCGGCGACAGCGCCGCGGAGGGTGTACGAGCACCGGCGGTGGCCGGTGGAACTCACGGGCCCGGTACGCAGGGAGTGCGCGTCGGCACGGAAGTGAGGAGCCCGGCGAAGGGCGTCGGCGGCGCGTAGTCCTTCGCCGGGTGTCCGGCTGCTTCACCGGCGGTCGTGCGGGAGCGGCGGTGAGCGCCCGTCACTTCTGGCGGAGCAGCGTGCACACGGCTGACTCCTCGACGGCGCGGAGCTTGCGCAGCAGCTCGGGGGCGGTGGTCTGGTTCACCTGGGTGGTCAGCGAGAAGGTGAGGGAGCGCCGTCCGTCCGGTGTCGCCGCCATCAGCTGGGTGTAGCCGGGGGTGTTCCCGGTGTGCCCGAGCACCACCCCGCACCGTGTCTCGTAGCGGAAGATCGCGAGGCCCGCCGAGTTGCGGCCGGGGCCGGCCGGTTCGGAGGCGCCCTCCACCCAGCGGCGCTGCTCCCGCAGTACGGCACGGGAGGTGAGCGCGCCGCTCGCGTATCCGCGGACGAACCGGTTCATGTCCCGTGGGGTGGAGAGGATCCCGCCCGAGGCCCATACGCCCGAGGCGCCGATCAGCTCGCTGACGTCCACCGGGGGTTCCACCGGGTCCATGGCGTAGCCGTGCATGAAGGGCTCCGCCATCTCGTAGCCCTGCGGGAGGCTTGTGCGGCGCAGGCCCAGGGGCCGGTAGACGATCTCGCGGAGCAGTGCCTCGTAGGGGCGGCCGGTCACCGCCTCCGCCATGAGTGCGACGGCGATGTTGTCCGAGTTCGAGTAGTGGTACCGGGTGCCGGGCCGGAACGCGAGAGGCTCGTCACGGACGAAGTCGAGCAGTCGGCGTGAGTCGAAGTGCCTGCGGGGGTCGGCGGTGATGAGTCGCACGAATCGCGGATCGCGGCTGTAGTCCGGCAGTCCGCTGGTGTGCTGGAGCAGTTGCCGCAGCGTGACGCGTGACCAGGCACGCGGCAGCTGGGGCAGTCGCCTGCCGATGGTGTCGTCGAGGCCCAGTGCGTGGCGCTGGACCAGGTGGAGGGCCACCGCGCCGCTGAAGGCCTTGGCGGTACTGGCGATCCGGGTCTGGTCGCCGGGGCCGATGGGGCGGCCGGTCGTCAGGTCGGCGACGCCCGCTCGCAGGACGTGACGTCGGTCGCCGTTCTGCAGGAGGACCACCACGCCCGGCGGGCCGCCGGGCGTGGCGACCAGGTGGTCGAGCTGTCGCTGCAGCCGGCCGAGGCGGTCGGTGTTCGCGTCACCGGGTCCGGCGGCGGCCGGATACGGCACCCCGCTCCCGATGGAGACGGCGACCAGCAGGGTGGCCAGTCGAAGGCGCAGGCGGGGGCTGTACCGAAGGGGCATGGAGGTTCCCGGGAGGCAGAGGTCAGAACACCCACAGCATCCGCGGGTGGCGGACCCGGCGCTCGCGGTCCTGCTCCATCCAGCCGATCAGGGTGTCCGGTACCGGGTCACCGGGGCCGGGTCCCGCTCGTGGGCCGTCACCGCATCTGCCGGTTGCCCGGGGAGGGCGCCCTGGGCCCGGCCCGATGCCCGGGCACGCCGAGGTGCGCTCCGGCGGTGCCGGCCCTCAACCGTCTATGGGGTGGCGCGGATCGCGGCGATGTCGAGTTGGAGGCGGACCTTCTCGCTCACCATGGCGCCGCCCTCGGCCAGCCTGGAGTTGTATGTCAGGCCCCATTCGGAGCGGTTGATGGTGGTGGTGCCGTCGAAGCCCACCCGCTCGTAGCCGAACGGGTCGGTGACGTGACCGATGTAGGTGAGTTCGAGGACGACGGGACGCGTCCTGTTCTTGATGGTGAGGTCGCCGGCCATCCGGTAGACGTCCCTGCCCGCGAGTTGCACGGCGGTGCTGAGGAAACGCATGTGCGGGTAGGCGGCGGCGTCCAGGAAGTCCCGTCCTGCGAGGTGGCTGTCGCGTTGGTCCACGCCCGTCTGGACGCTCGCGGTGGACAGCACGATCTCCGCCCCTGAGCGGGTCGCGTCACGGCCGTCGAAGTAGAGGCGGCTCTGGTAGTCCGTGAAGGCCCCCCGCACCGTGGTGACCATGGCGTGCCGGACGGAGAAGCCGATCCTGCTGTGTGCCGGGTCGACGACCCAGTTCCCGGTCAGGGCCGTCAGGTCGGTGTCCGGCTGACCGGGGCGAGGGAAGTCGGGGCGGTCGGCCGGCTCGACAAGGGTGGTCGAGCGACGGGACGAAGCACCTCTATTAAAAAGATTCATGACTCACCTAGCTATTGTGCAATAGATATTTCCGCAAGCCGAACCAAGATCCATGAGTTTACCGGACTCATACCCGCCGACCGGCTGGTAACCCCCGCCGGAAGGATGGGTCACAAAATCCACACACCCGTCACCGAGCCCTCGGAAGGCACGGAGTGCCCATCCCGCACGGCGTCACCCCGTGCCGCGCGGGACCTCTCGGACCGAACGCCTCAAAATGACATGAATTCCGCATGCCCGAAAGATCGATATGCGCCGGGCAACGCAATTGCACTGGTCCGCGATATTCGACGAAGTGCGTGACGGCGTGACAGCAGTCAGTATCCGAAACTCGTCGTGTAGGCGCACTCCGTGTAGATGTACCCGGCCGACAGTTTGGCCGTGTCCGATGCCGGGGACTTTCCGAGGCCGTTCTTCGACTTGTGCACGAAGTACGTGGTGCCGGCCGGCAGCCTGATGGTCCGCTGCGGGTAGTTCTTGCCGCTGTCGCTGCACGGTTCGAAGCCGAGCCCCACCGTGCCGGCGAGGGAGTAGGAGGTGCAGCTCCCGCAGGCCTTGAGGGTGAAGCTGCCCGTCACCGGTCCCGTGTAGAGCACCGTGATGTCGTCGGGGCTGTCGTTCTTCACGGTGACGGAGATGCCGCCGCCGGAGGCCGTCGTCGGCAGTCGCTTGCCCGCGGCGGGCACGGTCTGGGCGATCTCGGCGGCGATGGCGATCTTCTTGGCGCGGGCCCGCATCTTGTGGTCCCCGTTGTCCCTGACGAAGTCGTTCATGGTGGTGACGGCCTCGGCGAAGCTCCCGTCGCGGTACTGGTCCACCCCGCAGGCGTACGTACCGGAGTCCGCGCCCCTCTCCGCCCGGTCGGCGTCCTTGTCGAGGGCTTCGGCCAGCCCGGCACGGTCTCCGTTGAGCCCGGTGACCTGGGAGGTGAGACTCTCCAGGCGTGCCACGGCCGCGCAGGGTTCGCCGCCGCCCACCTCCTTCACCGCCTTGTCGACGGCCGTGTCGACCGCGGGCCCCACTCCCGCGGCCTGCTCGGACTGCGGGAAGTCCGCCAGGAGTTCGCCGTAGTGCGTCGTCCAGTCGGCGGCTCCGCCGGTCAGTGACTGCGAACCGCACTCGTACAGCGAGGTGGCCAGCCGGTCGTCGGGCCACCTCGCCAGCGCTCCGAGTTCCTTCTCGCCCATGGTGCGCGGGACCGTGCGCAGGTACTTCAACGGGACGACGGCGTCACAGTAGTCCTGCCGCGCGTAGGGAGAACCGACCGTGGTGTAGTACGTCTTGAGCCGGTCGGGGACCCGAGCGGCCGCCCGCGAGCCGGGGTGGTCGTCGCGGAGGTCCCCGTAGACGGTCAGGGCACGGCGGTAGTCGGCCTCCCCCGACGAGAAGGACTGTTTCCCGGCGGCCCGGACCAGGTCGTCCGCCCGCTCGAGGCGGTCCAGCAGCATCTGCTCGGTGGCTTCGTCGCGCGCGTCCCCGTACAGGAACGCGCTTCCGGCGGGCACGGCCAGGAGCACCAGGCCGAGCGCGGCGGCGAGCCAGGCTTTCGCCGGCCACACCAGCCGGGTCCGCAAACCCACGATCGCGCCGTGGACGGCCGCGATCCCGAGGAGGACCAGGTAGGTGCCGAGGACACCGCCGGAGACGCCGTCCGGGTCGGCGGGCAGGGCCACCAGGAGCAGCACCGCGGTGGCGACCCAGCAGGCCGCCATCAGCCCCCAGCGGCGCACGAGTGCGTAACCGAGTCCGAGTCCGCACAGGTTCAGCAGCGCCACCGCGGCCGCTCGCCATCCGTCCGGCGGAGCGGGCGGCGGCGCGGTCGGCATGGGTGGCACCGGCGGTACGACGAACCCGTCGCGAGGCTCGTTGTGATCCCAGGACATGACGGCTCCCCCAGTCAATCACGCCCGAAGTTCTATGACTTGTCAGCGTACGGTCAGCCGTTCGAGGGCGACAGGGGGCAGCGTCAGCTCTTCGCGGAACCGCACCGTGGCGGCGTGAACCGTGCGACTGGAGGAGGTTCGGGTGCCCGCCGGTGACGTCAGCAACAGCCGGTGTCGGGGGTACCGGTGACGGCGGGTCCGGCGCCCGGGGCCGTGGCGGCGGATGTGCCCGGGACGGCGCCGCCGGTGACCGCTTCGAGGCGGCAGAAGCACGACGCCTCGATCGGTACGTCCGCCACGGCCGCGGCGACCTTCAGCTGCTGGGCCACGATCCGCGCCTCCCCGGTCCTGCCCAGCCGGACCAGACACTCGTGGAACCCGTGCAGGGCCCAGACGTTGCCGGGGTGGTGCGAGGCCCGGGGAAGCGTGTCGTCGAGCCCCAGGTCGGCCCGGTAGACCGCCTCCGCCTCGGTGACGCGCCCCTGCTCCAGAAGGAGGGCCCCGTACGCGTGCCGGGTGGGCTGCATCCACCCCCAGGGCTCGTCGTAGGGAAGGCTGTCGTCCAGCTCGATCGACCGTTCGAGCGCGGCGAAGGCAGCCTCGTGACGGCCCTTGCGGTACTCCAGTTCGCCGTCGAGCATCGCCGAGGCGACCGCGAGGATGTCGGCGCAGGTGTTGTTGAACAGCATCCGGGTCTCCGGGACCCGCGTGACCGCCTCCCGGAACAGCCCTTGCTCCGCCTCGGCCTCGGCGATCTCGCCGGTGGCCGCGTACGCGACACCGCGCGCGTAGTGGAGCATCGCGGTCGTCACGCAGTACAGCCGTGGATCGGAGGGCAGCGGCAGGTCCAGGATGTCGGCCCAGCGGCCGAATCGGATCAGGACGTGCACCCTCATGGCCAGGAAGCTTTCGAGCCAGTCCGCCATGGGCGGACTCTCCACCCGCAGCAACTCCTCCGGAATGGAGGCCTCCAGCTGCGCGGCGGTCTCCAGCGCGGTCCGCGACTGCCCGAGGAACATCGCGCCGTAGATCCTGAAGTGGTAGTTGTGCGACCGGTACAGGGTGTAGAAGTTCATTGCCCCGGACCGCGCGAGGAACTTCTCGTCGGCGGCGATCGCCGTGCCGTTGTCGGCCACCACCCGCCGGTAGTCGCCGCAGAGCACGTCCAGGTGCGTGGGCATGTGCTGCAGATGGCCGGCGTCGGGGACCAGGCCACGCAGCCGGTCCGCGGCGGGCAGCGCCCTCTCGGGAGCCGACGACATCTCCATCAGGTGGATGTAGAGGTGCAGGAGCCCCGGGTGCCGCGCCCCGGCCTCGGTGGCGATCGCCCGCTCCAGGACCGCCCCGGCCTCCGCCGTACGCGCACCGTCGGCGGGCTCGCCCGTGCGCGTGTCCCACAGCTGCCAGGGCGTGAGGTTCATCAGCGCGTCGGCGTAGAGCGTGGCGACGTCCAGGTCGTCCGGGGCGAGCTCGTACACGGCGCGCATGCTGTCGGCGTACGGCTCGTTCCACACCGAGCAGTCCTCGACCGCCTCCGCCCGTGGGTAGCGGGCGCGCAGGGCGCCGATCAGCGCCCGCTCGACCGGGGTGGCCGCGGCGGCCTTCTCGTGGGCGCGTTCCACAGCCGCGTGGGTGCGGCCGACCGTACGGGCGAGCTCGTCGCCGTCGAAGAACTCCCAGGGCTTGTTGTAGTTCGGGCCCAGGGCGTAGGCGATGCCCCAGTGGGACATGGCGCAGTCGGCGTCCGCCGCCGCGGCGGCCTCGAAACAGGCGACGGCTTCCTCGTGGTGGAAGGCGTACGACCAGACCAGACCGCGGTCGAACCACGTCTGGGCCTGCGGCGACGAGGTCGTCACGCGGCGACCGTGGGTGCCGAGGTCGTAGTAGTCCATCCGCCACTCCCGCGCATGTAGGGCCGGCCGGGGGCGAACCACCCGTGCCCGCGTTCCCTCCACGGCCGAAGCCCCGGAGCATGTGTGACCACGAGCCTAGAGGTGATCCACGTGCGTTTGTCCCGTGTTCGGCCCTCAACAGCCAGAAGGGGGGCGCAGCGGCTCACGCCCCGGCGCCCGGCCCCGCACGGTCGGCTCCCGCCTCAGTAGTCGCTGTCGATGCCGGTGACGAACGCCGGCCCGAGCGGCGCGTCCGCCTCGGGGAACCCGCTGTCGCGCAGAGCCCTGGAAACCAGCTGGACGGCCTCGGTCTCGGCACTGGCCTGGTCCGCCGCCTCGACCTCGATCCGGGCGGAGAACATGCCGCCCTCCTCGACCGTCAGCAGACTCAGTTCCTCGCTCTCGCCAAGATCCGTGTTCTTCGGGTCCCGGGGACGGAGCCTGCGCTCGATGTCGGAGCGCGCGGCGTCGGGAACACCGTTGACGAACGTGCCGGGGACGGTGATGACGTACGTGGTCATGAGTACTCCTTGTCTGATCACGTTCCACGTTCCCCTCCTTCGGCCGGAAATGCGGACCACCCCGCGCGGCAAAGGAGGGACTCCCGGCCTCCTCCTTTGCCGCGCCTTGTGCATACCGGTGCCAGGTGGCGCGCGAACCGGGAAATCGCAGGCGTCACGGGGCACCCCCGGTTCCCGTACACCCCGGTAGCCTCGTCGGATCCACGCGCGCAGGGGTTCTCCCGGGTGCAGGCGGAGGGCCTCGTGGCGCATTCTTGCTGTGTCAGCCACCTGGGCGGCGCACGGACGAG
Source organism: Streptomyces sp. BV286 (assembly GCF_019090165.1). Classification (GTDB taxonomy): domain Bacteria; phylum Actinomycetota; class Actinomycetes; order Streptomycetales; family Streptomycetaceae; genus Streptomyces. The sequence goes on along the minus strand of NZ_JAHRIB010000141.1, from coordinate 144,083 downwards.
GTAGGGCCGATGACTGGGAGAGCCGAGCACGAGACCCGGACCCCCGGTCGCCTGGACTCGCTGCTGACCGGGATCACCACGGAGGCCATCAGCGCGGCCGGCGGCTTCGCGGGAGGCGTCTACCTGCGCTCCAGCACTCCCGGTCTGCTGCGGCTGGCCGTGCTCTCCGGCCTGCCCGGACCCCTGTTCCGCCCGTGGTGGCGCCTGCACGTCGACCGCCGGTTCCCCGTGGCGGACGCCTACCGGCTCGGCGTCCAGGTGGTGCTCCCGGACGCCACGGAGACGATGCGCCGCTACCCGCAGTTCGCGGCGGGTCTGCCGTTCCAGTTCGGCTCCCTGTACGTGCCCGTCGCGGGGAAGTCGACGACGTACGGCGTACTGACTCTGCTGCGCCCCTCGGTGTCGGACACCACCGAGGTCCTGCCCGACCGGGACCGCATGGCGCAGCTGGCCGAGGACCTGGGCAAGGCGCTGTGGACCCTGGAGGAGGACGGCGGGCCGGACGTCGCCTGGGACGGCGAGCCGCTCTGCGTACGGCCTCCGGTCGCGCGCCCTCCCGCCGGACGCATCGGCCGGTTCACCTGGGACCCGGCGTCCGACGTGGTGACCGCGGACAACCGTCTGCACGCACTGCTCGGTGTGGCGCCGGGGAGGTCCACCGACACCCCGCAGGCACTCGCGGACGCCGTGGCCGCCGCCGACGCGCACCAGATCCTGACCGCTCTGCGGGAGACGGCCGCGGGAAGACCGCCGCCCCTTCCGCTGCCGGTGCACGCCGCCGACGGCAGCCTGCGACTGCTGGAGCTGTGGAACCTGGACGACACGGCCGTACCACCGGCGACGCGCACCGTGCGGGGCCTGGTCCTCGATCCGGACATCGGTTCGGCGGCCGACGGAGCGGCGGACCTGCTCCCCGAGGGGGTGTTCTGCCTCGATCGGCTGGGGCTGATCGTCTACGCCAACGAGCAGGCCGCCAGGCTCCTGGACCGGCCCCGTGCACAGCTCCTCGGCAGGCCGTTCGGAGAGGGCGTGCCGTGGCTGGACCGGCCCGCCTACGAGGACCATCTGCGCGAAGCCCTGCTGTCCTCCGAACCGGTGCACTTCCACGTCGTACGGCCGCTCCCGCCCGCTGAGAACGCCTCCCCGGAGCTACCCGGAGGTGACTGGCTGGCGCTCTCCGTGTATCCCGGGTCCGACCTCCTGACCTGCACCGTCGTGCCTTCGAACCGGATGGCCGAACCTGCCCCCGACCTCGCGCCCCCGCCCGAGGGGCCCCCGCACGAAGGACACCGGGCGGCGGGTGCGCCCCAGACCGCCGGACCGGCTGCCGAAGTCACCTCCATGGCTCCCCTGTACCGGCCGATCGTCCTCGCGATCGCGCTGACCGAGGCGGTCACCGCCCGCCAGGTGTCCGCGGTCGTGATGCAGGAACTGCTGCCGGCCTTCGGCGGACGCCGGCTCGCCATCTACCTGCTGCAGGAGCGGCACCTGTACCTGGCCTGGGAGACGGGTTTCCCCCAGGGGTTCCTCGCCCCGTTCGAAGGGGTCAGCCTCGACGCGCGGCTGCCCGGCGTCGAGACCCTCACCGGTGGCCGCCCCCTCTTCTTCGAGTCGATGAGCCAGCTCGCGGCCGCCTATCCGGGCATCGCTCTCGACGCGACGGAGGGCTCCCGGGCCTTCCTGCCCCTGATCGCCTCGGGGCGTCCGGTCGGCTCCTGCATCCTGGGCTTCGACCGGCCCCGCAGCTTCAGCACCGAGGAACGCACGGTGCTCACGGCACTCGCCGGGCTGATCGCCCACGCCATGGAGAAGGCACAGCGCTACGACACCGAGGCCGCGCTCGCCCGAGGTCTTCAGCAGGCACTCCTCCCCCGGCGCCTCTCCGCACACCCGCGGGTGGAGACCGTCGGACGCTATCTGCCGGGCACGCAGGGGATGGAGGTGGGCGGCGACTGGTACGACGTCGTCGAGTCGGGGGACGGTCTCGCCCTGGTCATCGGCGACGTCCAGGGACACGGTGTCCAGGCGGCCGCCACGATGGGGCAGCTGCGCAGCGCCGTAAGGGCCTTCGCGCTCGGTGACCGCCCGCCCGACGAGGTCATGAGCGGCACGAACCACCTTCTGATCGACCTGGACCCCGGCCTGTTCGCCAGCTGCTGCTACATCCGTCTGGATCCGCTCACCGGTGTGGCCCGGGTGGCCCGGGCAGGGCATCCGCCGCCGATCATCCGCTACCCGGACGGCCGGACCCACGTCCTGGACATCCCCGGCGGGGTCGTCCTCGGGGTCGATCCGCACGCCCACTACCCGGTGACGGAGTTGCAGATGGAGCCCGGAGCCATCCTCGCGCTCTACACGGACGGGCTGGTCGAGCGGCCCGGCGTCGACATCGACGAGGGCATCACCGCACTCCGTGTCGCCCTGGCCCGGGCCGGTTCGCCCGCCGGCCGCCCCGGAGGCCGTTCCCTCGCGGGCGTCGCCGACCGGCTCACAGCCACGGCCCGGCACGTCGCCGACCGCCCCGACGACATAGCGCTGCTGCTCGCCACCCGCCGCTCCGAGCCCCACCACTGAGGCCGCCGGGCGCCCCCGAACGGCTCACCCGCGCGGCGGGCCCGCCGTCGCGCGGCCCAGGCGTACGGGAACCCCCGGGGAGTACAGCACGCTCACCGGGTCCCCCACCGGTGACGGCAGCCCCGCCGACCGGACGAGGTTCTCGTCGCAGGTGACCAGGGTGGCGCGGTGCAGCGGCCAGCGCGGATGGTCGTTCGGCAGGAACCCGGTGTCGCCGGAGAACGGGTTGTGCATCCCCCACCTGGCGGTCAGGAAGTGTTCGAGCCCGGTCGGCTCCGCTATCCGCTCCCCGGGCCTGACGACGAGCCTGCTGTAGGCGCCGCGGGGGCCGGGCAGGCGCCGCGCGCTGGTGTAGCCGACGGTGTCCCCATGCGTCCGCAGGGACATGCGGGACCACACGTACGGCAGCCGGAAACCGAGGCGCCCCATGAGCACGGGGATCAGGCGGGACGCGTCCATGGACCGGAAGACCACACCGCGCCGCCCGTACGCGTCCACCGAGTACAGCCGCACGTTGGTCTCCGGGAACGAGCCGAAGTACGGCACACCCGGCAGCCGCAGCCAGCCCACCCGGTGCATGCGGAACGCGACCAGGCCGACGAAGGTGACGCCGTCCAGGGTGTCAGGGGTGGTGCCCGCCGGCAGCAGCCCCGCCACCGCCGCCGGCTCCACGGCCCAGTGCACGAAGGTGAGGTCCAGCCACTGCTGGGTGAGCAGAGGGCGTGGGAGGGCGACCGGGGCGTCCGGCGTGATCGGTTCCGGCACGGAGGAGGTGATCGACACGGGCGTCAGGATCGCAGCGCCGCGCTCCGGGCATACCGAGAACCCGCGCCGTGTGACGTGTCTGGCACCGGCGCGTACCGCCCACGGGCGGCGTCACCGTCTCCGTCTCGCTTCCTCGCCCGGCAGCGGCCGGCCGGCCCGTGCCCCGGCTGTCAGTGATTCGAAGGCACGGTACGTGTCAGACATCGGTGGGCAGGCCACTCACCTCGGCGATGCCCCGCAGTTCCTCGTCCTGCCGGTGCCGTTCACCGATGAAGTCGGCGATCTCCTGGCAGCGGGCGGGATCGGCCGCGGTGCCCGAGTCCGTCACGACCCGCACGGGTCCGCCCTCCTCCGTCTCGATCTCGACGATCTGGTTGTCCATGCGTCCCGTGACGGCGACCGCGACGACGAGGGACGCCTCGTCACGGACCTCCTGCGAGACGTTCGCGCCCTCTTCGCCGTCCAGACTCAGCTCGATCGGTCCGGCTCGCTGTTCCTGCATCGCTTCGAGCACGGGTTCGACCATGCGCAGCAGCAGCGCATAGTCCGTGGGGGTCATACGGACACGCAACAGATCGAGGTAAAGATCAACGGGCCGGCCTTCGGGCGGAAACTCTGATTCGCTCATGGGACTCGACTTCCCCAATGTGGGCAATGTGATCGCATCTGCGTCCAGAATGGTGGATCCCCGCGCTCCCCGCCGCTCGACATCGCCCGCCGGGCCCTCGGACCACCGGACACGGGGCCTCGGGCACCGGGCACTGGGCACCGGGCACCGGGCACCGGGCACCGGGCACCGGGCACCGGCCCGAGGCTGTCGGGCAACAGGGCGGCGGAGCCCACGCCGAGTGCGGGCTCCGGGCAGTCCCGCGAGATCCGTACGCACCCCGTACGCACCCTCCACGCACTCGGTCCCCCTCCGTGGACGGAGGGGGACCGAGAAGGTCGAGCGGCCGGGTGCCGGTGCGGCTCCCGGCCGTGTGCGGCCTAGGCGCCGCGGCGAATGCGGGCGGCCTTGCGGGCCTCGGCCGTCTGACGGGCCTCGGCGGTCCGCCGGGACTCGTTGCCGGCCCGTCCGGGCCGGCCCGGACGGGTGCCCATGCCCCGGAAGGGGGCGCCGCCGCGCGGAGGGCGCTCCGTGACCGGGGCGCTGCCCGCGACGGGAACGCCGGAGGGCGTCCGGGCGCCGGTGATGCGGCTCAGTTCGGCCTCCCCCGAGCGGACCTGGGTGACCTGCGGCCGGATGCGGGCGTCGGACATCAGGCGGGTCATGTCGCGGCGCTGGTTGGGGGTCACCAGGGTGACGACGCTGCCGGACTCGCCGGCGCGGGCCGTGCGGCCGCCCCGGTGCAGGTAGTCCTTGTGGTCACCGGGCGGGTCGACGTTGACGACCAGGTCGAGATCGTCGACGTGGATTCCACGGGCCGCGACGTTCGTCGCGACCAGGACGCCGACGTGGCCGGTCTTGAACTGTTCCAGGGTGCGGTTGCGCTGCGGCTGCGACTTGCCGCCGTGCAGGGCCGCGGCGCTGACACCGCTGCCCAGCAGGTGCTTGGTGAACTGGTCGACGGCGTGCTTGGTGTCGAGGAACATGAGCACACGCCCGTCGCGGGCCGCGATCTCCGTGGCGGTGGCGTACTTGTCGGCACCGTGCACGTACAGCACGTGGTGCTCCATCGTGGTGACGGCGCCGGCCGACGGGTCGACCGAGTGGACCACCGGATCGTGGAGGTAGCGCCGGACCAGAAGGTCGATGTTGCGGTCCAGCGTGGCCGAGAACAGCATCCGCTGGCCGTCGGGCCGTACCTGGTCGAGAAGCTCGGTGACCTGCGGCATGAACCCCATGTCGGCCATCTGGTCGGCCTCGTCCAGGACCGTGATGTCGACCCGGTCGAGGCGGCAGTCCTTGCGCTCGACGAGGTCCATGAGGCGGCCCGGGGTCGCGACGACGACCTCGGCACCGGCACGCAGTGCACCGGCCTGCCTGCCGATCGACATGCCGCCGACCACGGTGGCCAGCCGCAGCTTCAAGAGCCGGGCGTACGGCGTGAGCGCGTCGGTGACCTGCTGCGCCAGCTCACGTGTGGGTACGAGGATCAGGGCCAGCGGTTTCCGCGGCTCGGCCCGCCGCCCCGCCGTGCGGACGAGGAGCGCCAGGCCGAAGGCGAGCGTCTTGCCCGAGCCGGTGCGGCCGCGGCCCAACACGTCGCGGCCCGCGAGGGAGTTCGGCAGCGTGGCGGCCTGGATGGGGAACGGCTCCTCCATGCCGAGGCCGGTGAGTGTCTCCAGCAGCTCGGCGGGCAGGCCCAGTTCACCGAAGGTCGCCACCGCGGGGAGCGCGGGGGTGATGGTCGTCGGAGGTGTGAACTCCCCCTGCACCGCGGAGGGACGGCGTCCGCCGCCCGAACGGGTGGCGGGGCGGCCCTGCCCCTGGCCCTGCGAGCGGGAGCGGCCGCTCCGGTCGCCACCGGCGTAGCCGTCCTTGCGATTATTGGAAAAACGATCGTTTGTGCGAGCTGATCGGTTCATGAAGAACCTTCCTCGATATGGCACGTATCGAGGAATTCCCGGCGTGCACGAGCCGGATGAATTGCAAGAACGAGCCGAATGTAAGACGAAACCAAATCGACCGGGCCGACGCGGCGCACCGAAGGAGACGGTGCCGGGCGGCGGTCCCCGGAAACGGGGACCGTGGCGAATCGGAGCGCCGGGGCCGGAGCACGAGCCGGTATGGATCGGGCCGACCGTCGGCGGGCCGGGGGCAGTCCCCCTAAGCCGTTGAGAACGCAACAAGCTGGGGCCCCACCGTGAAGTGGGACCCCAGCCGCCTTGCGCGCTAGAGCATCAGGCAGGAGTGATGTTCTCCGCCTGCGGGCCCTTCTGGCCCTGCGTGACGTCGAAGGTCACCTTCTGACCTTCCTGCAGCTCACGGAAGCCCTGGGTGGCGATGTTCGAGTAGTGGGCGAAGACGTCCGGGCCGCCGCCGTCCTGCTCGATGAAGCCGAAGCCCTTTTCCGAGTTGAACCACTTCACGGTTCCAGTAGCCATGTCATATCCCTTTCGGGGCAGTACCCGGGGGCCCGCACTGTGTGGACCCCTGTGTCGCCGCAATTGACCCCGTCCGGAATGGAACGCCGGAAATACAAAAGTGCCCGACGAATACGAATTCGTCTGAGGCACTTGAAGTGTGCGGGAACTACAACTGCAACTGGATCAAGACTAGCACGACAGACCCGCCAGGCAACGGCACACCCGCACCACCGAAGAACCGTTACGGACGGGCCGCCACTCCAGGGCCCTTACGACCCCCTCGCCGCCCCGGGGTCCCGGTGGCGGGGCGACGGTCCGCCCGCGCGCTGCCGGCCCTGCCGACCGACACCGGGATCCTGCCGTTCGCACGGACGACGACGGCCACCCCGGGACCAGCGGCCACCCCTGGTCCGCCTTGGGGTCCACCACCTCAAGTCCCTCTGACACGCTCCCGCTTGGGCCGCCCGGGACCCGCCGCCCTGGTCGCGCCGCCCTGGTTCCGGGAGGCCGGTGCAGGGCGTTCCGGGAGGTCGGTGCAGGACTCTGGAAACTGACGACTCGTCAGGTTACGCTCCGCGCATGATTTCCACGGTGGTCTGGGGTACCGGAAACGTCGGCCGCGCGGCGATCCGTGCCGTCGAGGCGCACCCGGCGCTCGACCTCGCGGCCGTCCTCGTGCACAGCCCCGACAAGGTCGGCCGTGACGCGGGCGACCTCGGCGGTCTGGGCCGGGGCCTGGGGATCGCCGCGACCGACGACGTCGACGCCGTACTCGCCGACGGCCCGCGGGCCGTCGTGTACGCGGCGTCGGGCGACATCCGGCCCGACGAGGCCCTGGCCGACATCGCCAGGGCGATCCGCGGCGGCGCCGTGGTCGTGACTCCGTCGCTGTACCCGCTCTACGACCAGCGCAACGCCCCGCCGGAGTTCCGGGACCCCGTGCTCGCCGCCGTGTCGGACGGCGGAGGGTCGCTGTTCGTCTCCGGCGTGGACCCCGGCTGGGGCAACGACGTACTGCCGCTGCTGATGAGCGGGCTCGGCACGGTCGTCGACGCCATCCGGTGCCAGGAGATCTTCGACTACTCCACGTACGAGCAGGAGGAGTCGGTCCGGTACCTGGTCGGGATGGGCCAGCCGATGGAGTACGAGCCGCTGATGCTCGCCCCGTCGATCCCGACGATGGTGTGGGGCGGGCAGATACGGCTGATGGCCAGGGCCCTCGGCGTCGAACTCGACGAGATACGCGAGACCTTGCAGCGCCGCGCCCTCGACACCACGGTGAGCACCCGGACGATGGGCGTCTTCGAGGCGGGCACCCAGGGCGCCGTGCGGTTCGAGGTGCAGGGGTTCGTCGGGGGTGAGCCCCGGATCGTCATCGAGCACGTCACGCGCATCCATCCGTCCTGTGCGCCCGACTGGCCGGCGCCGCCCAACGGCGACGGCGCGCACCGCGTGATCATCGAGGGCCGCCCCCGTATCGAGATCACCGTCGAGGCGACCGACGAGGGCGAGAACCGTTCCGCGGGCGGGAACGCCACGGCGGTCGGGCGGCTGGTCGGCGCGATCGACTGGCTCGTGGACGCGGAGCCCGGACTGTACGACGCGCTCGACGTCCCCCTGCGGCCGGCGGTCGGAAGGCTCGGCAGGAAATGACGCCGACGCCCGAGGCCGCGCCTCCCCTTCCCGGCCGAGGCCGGGGCGTGATCGAAGGAGTCCCGGATGCACGTCGACGTTCCCGAGGGCAAGAACCCGATCGAGTACGTGTGGGGCGAGATGGTCCCCGGCATCGGGCCCGCCGCCGCGAACTTCTCGCTGGCCGTCTACTCCCATACGACGCTGGGGCTGCGCGAGTTCGAGGCCGCGCGGCTTCGGACCGCGCAGATCAACGGCTGTCTGTTCTGCCTCGACTGGCGGACCGAGCGGGACGGACAGAAGGTCGAGGAGGGGTTCGCCGACGCCGTGCTCCAGTGGCGCACGACCGACGCGTTCGACGACCGCACTCGCTTGGCCGCCGAGTACGCGGAGCGGTACGCCCTGGATCACCATGGCCTCGACGAGGAGTTCTGGGGCCGGATGACCGCGCACTTCGGCCAGGCCGAGATCGTGGAGCTGACCATGAGTCTGGGGTCGTGGCTGGCGTTCGGGCGGCTCAACCACGTGCTGGGGCTCGACGCCATGTGTGTGCTGCCGGGCCACTGACGTGGCACGGGGCCGCCCGGCGCACGCGGTCGGCCCCGGGCTTGTTCCTCGCTCGGGACGGGATCCGCCGGTTCACCGGGCGGGTGCGGACGCCCGGCTCGTCGCTACAGGTCGGCGGCGATGATCGCTTCGATGTTCCGTTCGGCGAGGGCGGTGATGGTCACGAACGGGTTGACGCTGGTGTTGCCCGGGACGAGTGCGCCGTCGATGACGTACAGGCCCGGATGTCCGTGCAGGCGGCCGTAGTTGTCGGTCGCCCTGTTGAGCACGGCGCCACCGAGCGGGTGGTACGTGAGATGGTCGCCCCAGATCTTGTAGGTACCGAAGAGGTCGGTGCGGTAGATCGTCCCTTCCTTGGCGTTGATCTTGTCGAAGATCGTCTTGGCCATGTCGATCGACGGCTGCTTCCAGGCGGTCTGCCAGTTCAGGTCGACCCTGTTCGCCGCGGCGTTCCACGAGAACTGGGCCCGGTTGGGGTTCTTGGTGATCGACAGGTAGAACGAGGCGTAGGTCTCGATGCCGGTGGGCAGTGGGGCGACCTCGGCGAAGGCACCGCCCGCGGCCCAGTTGTCGATGCCGGAGCAGGGGATGGACGACTGCACGGCGCCGGTGGGGTCCCACATGTGGTTGGCGCGGCCGCACATGACGTTGCCGTTGTCGCCCCAGCCCTTGCCCACCTCGCCGTTGAGGGCGGGGAGTGCGCCGGTGGCCTTGAGTCTGACCAGGAGCTTGCTGGTTCCGACGCTGCCGGCCGCGAAGAAGACCCGGTCCGCGGTGACGGTCTTGGTGGCCGTGGTGGTACCGACGGTGTTGAGCTGGTCGATGACGACGGTGTAGCCGCCACCGGATCTCGGGGCGACCGAGGTGACCTTGTGCAGGGCTGAGATGGAGACTCGTCCCGTTGCCTTCGCCCGGGCGAGATAGGTCTGCTGCAAGGACTTCTTGCCGTAGTTGTTGCCATAGAGGATCTCGCCCGCGAGTGCGGACTTGGGTACGGTTCCGGCGGCCTCCCGCTCCATGTAGTCCCAGTCGTACACGTCGGGTACGAAGACGAACGGGAAGCCCGAACGCTGGGCGTGCTTACGGCCGACCCGGGCGTACTGGTAGCAGTCGGCGGTCTCGAACCACGCGGGGTCGACCGTGCCCACCCCGAGGCCCGCGTTGGCGCGCGGGTAGTAGACGGAGTACATCTCGTCGGCGTCGACCGAGGGCAGGACGGCGCCGAAGTTCTCGCGCCTGGGCGTGACCGCCATGCCGCCGTTGACCAGTGAGCCTCCGCCGACGCCGCGGCCCTGGTAGACGATGATGCCGCCCATCTCCTCGGCGTCAAGGATCCCGGTGTGGCGAGGGACGTCCTTGTCGATGGGAAATCCCAGGAAGTTGCTGAGCGGCTGCTTCGTCCTGGTGCGCAGCCAGTAGGACCGGTAGTCGGGGCTCGTGGTGTTGGCGAAGATCTTTCCGTCCGGTCCCGGGGTGTCCCAGGCCATGCCCATCTCGGCCATGTGGACGTCGACACCCGCCTGGGCCAGCCGCAGGGCGGCCACGGCGCCGCCGTATCCGGTGCCGATCACGAGAGCGGGTACGTGCGCCCCGGGCTCGATCACTGCGGCGGTGGTCGCCGCGTGGGCCGGGACCGCATGCCCGGCGAGCGCGGCCGACCCGAGAACAGAACTGGTTCCAGCTATGAATCTTCGACGTGACACGCCTCTCGCACGTGTCTCACGTGGGGAATCACCCTGCATGCGCGGCTCCTCACTCTCCATAGAGTGAAACGGGTTCTACTGGGAGCCAGATGAGAAGTCACGCCATACCCTGAGGTAACTTTCAAACGATCACAAAATGGGCATCACGTACACCTCCGGACACATCACGACCGCACAGAAGTCGACCGCACCATGCGTTTCGAGCCGGTGCACGGAGCGGTGGGGACCCGGGAGGCGCGACGGCGGTGCGGCTCCGCCCGGCGCCCTCAGCCGCGCAGAAGGCGCCGGGCGGTCAGCGCGAGACTGAGCTCCACCATGTCGGCCGGGCGGGCGAGCGAACGGCCGGTCAGCTGCTCGCACCGCTTCAGCCTGTTCAGGACGGTGTTGCGATGGCAGTACAGACGGACGCCCGCCCGCTGCGCCGAACCGTCGCACTCCAGCCACGCCTCCAGCGTGTCCAGCAGGATGTCGCGGTCGGACGGCTCCAGCCGCAGCAGCGGTCCGAGGACCTCCTCGGCCAGCGTCCCGCCCAGTTCCGGGCACGACATCACCATGGCCGCAGGGAGCCGCTCGGTCAGCCGTACGGTGCCCCCGCCGTCCGGACACATGCTCAGGGCCATGTCCGCCAGCCTGCGGGCATCGCCCACCGCCGCCAGCCCCGCCACCACGGGCCCGACCCCGATCCTCGCGCCCGCGGCCGGCCGCACCACCGGCTCGGGCAGCTCACCGTCACCGACCAGGAGGATGCCGTGATCGACGTCCACCCCCGCGTGCCAGTGGACGCGCGCATCGGCCGGGAGGACGTCGGCGGACACGGTCGCGCGCCCGCCCCGGTGCGTGCCCGCGACGGCGATGACGGCGTATCGCGCCTGTTCGGGCAGGTCCAGCGCCTCGGCGGTCGCGGCGACGTCGGCGATACGGCTGGTGCCGTCGAGGAGGGCCGCGGTCAGCAGGCGCACCCGGTGTTCCTGGCGCCAGGCCTGCTGCCGTTCCGTCCTGCGGTAGACGTCCGCCACGAGAGTGCAGTGCTCGTCGACGAAGTTCCAGACGTCGGCCGCCACATGGACGAGGAGGCGGACGTCCTCCGGGGCGGTCCTGGAGGTCTCTTCGACCAGCGCCTGCCAGATCAGGGACCCGCCGAGCCGAAAGGCGTGCAGGAGCGCGTCCAGCGGCAGTCCCTGTTCGGCGCGTGAGGCGCCGATCTTCCACGAGCAGCGCAGGGCCGCGTCCCGGGTGCTCCGCGGGTCGATCAGCGAACCGACGCTGTGGCGGAGCGACCGGTGCACCTCCTGCCACGTGCCCGTCGGATCGCTGTCCAAGGCTGTCCGGTAGGCGGGTTCACGCTCCCGCAGTGCGGCGACGAGACGGTCGGTCAGCTCGGGAAGGTTGTTCAGCAGGATCCGGGCCGACCGGTGCAGTACGCGAACGGCGTCGGCGTCGATCAGGGAACGGACCCTCGGGGGACGCGACAGCGCCGCGGACGGCGGTCCGTGGCCGAGCTCGACTCGGGACCGTACGGCGTGATGCATCGCGTTCTCCCGGGGCGTCGGCTCTGTGGCGGTGCGTCACAGCGGTCCGTCTGCGGCCGCCTGTCGGCCGCGCGCGCTGGTCGGCACCTGTCCCGTCCTGCCCCGTAGAATGACATACCGTCCAGTCGGTCCCTAGTGTTCTGCGACGTTCTTTTCCCTCGGCCGGGCCTCTCCAGAAGGTGACGGTCCGTCAGCGGCACGTGAGGCGTCGACCCGCGTGACCGGCCTCCTGCGTGTCCCGGGGTTTCGGGGGCATCCGGTATGCCAACCGGGAGGAGAGGTGTCATGTATCTGGCACGTGGAGCGAGCGAGGACGCCGACGGCTGGCTCTGGCCCCTGGGGGCTCTCGCTCTGTACGCGCTGATCAGCTACGCACTGGCCTACCGGGCACGCGCCCGGCGCGGCTCCCGGCACCCGGCCCACGACGCCCTGCACGACCTCAAGGACCGCGAGGAGCCGCAGACACCCCGGCAGCGCCTCGTGAGCCGCGCGATCATGCTGTGCGGAGGAGCCGCGACAGGCCTGGTCGCCTTCACGACGTCAGGCGTACCGCGCGTCCTGGCGGTCGCGGGCACCGCCGTCGTGGCGGTCGGGCTGTGGGCGTACTACGACCACCGCACCGAGACACCGGCGGCTCAGGGGCGATGACCTGAGGAACGTCCGCCGGAACCCGCGCCTCCTCGTGTCAGGGGCCGGAGCCCGGGTCCGGTTGCACTGCGGTGGTGATCCCGGCGCGGGCCGCTTCCAGCTGGGCGGCGAAGGCGATGCCGAGAAAGAGCGCGACGCCGGTGAGGTTGGCCCACAGCAGCAGGGCGACGAATGCCGTGAGCGGGCCGTAGACGGCACCGAACGACCCGCTCTCGGCCACGTAGAGCGCCAGCAGCCAGGTGGCCGTGACCCACAGCACCAGATGGACCGCCGAGCCGAAGGCGAGCCAGGTGTAGCCCGGCTGGTCCCTGCGGGGAGCCCAGCGGAAGATCACCGCGGAGGCGATCCAGGCCAGCGCGATGCCCAGCGGCACCTGCAGCGGCCCCCACCAGTCGAGCGGGGTACGGGACCAGCCGAACGCCTGCACGACCGACTCCCCCACCGCGTCGCCCGCGACGAGGACGAGGAACCCCAGGACCATGGGCATTCCGGCGGCGAGGGCGAGGAGCAGGGCCCGGGCGTACTTCGCGAGGAACGGCCGGTCGCGTTCGATGCCGTAGATCCGGTTGGCGCCCCGCTCCACCTGGGCCAGCGCCGAGGCCAGGTTCAGAACGGCGAAGGCCAGGCCCAGCCACATCGCGAGCGCGCCCCAGATGCCGGACCCGGCACTGCGCGCCGTCTCGCCCAGGGCGTCCTCGACCAGGTCCGCGCTGGCGCCGGGCACGATCCGGCTGAGGGTGAGCTCGATGATCCGTCCCACGCTCTCGGTGTGGACGGTCGTGGCGACACCGACCAGGGCGATGGTGAACGGGACCAGGCCCAGGACCACCTGGAAGGCGAGGGAGCGCGCGTTGGTGAAGCCGTCGGCGTAGCGGAAGCGGGAGAACGCGTCCAGCAGCAGACGGCGGCCTCCGTAGCGTCGCAGCGCGGTGAGTGCCTCGTCACCGGAGAGCTCCTCCCCGATCATGTCCCGCGTCTGCGGGACGTGCACGACGGTACCCATCGCGTATGTCTCCTCGTGTCGTTCGTCCACCCCGGGCCGCGAGCCGCGGTCATGGGCCACCGGCCGCGACCACGGGTCGTCGGCCGAGCCCGTCGTACCGTGTTGCCGGTCGTACGGAGATCAGCCGCCGCGCGCCTGTCGAAGCACGGTCCGCCGCGGATCGCGCCCTCCGGTCACCCGGCGGCCCCGACCCGGACGGCGGATGATCGCACACACATCCAGCCGCGTCCGGACCGGGCCGGATGCCGGCTGATTCCGTCATCATGGGGCCGACGTCATCCGGATCGCGAATCCCGCCCGGCCTCCGCCCTCCCGGCCCGCGACCCGGCGACCGCAGCACGGCGAAATCGGGAACACATGGGAACCCTCAAGGCAGCAAGGCGCGCACGCGGCGCCCGTACGGAAGCGACCTCGTGAGCGCGGCCCGCATCCCAGGACTGATCCTGCCCGTGGTCTTCTTCTGCGCTTTCGCCGCCGGAGCCTTCTGGTACTGGCGCCATCGCGGCGACTGAGGTGCTCGGCCGTCGGCCCGCCGTCCACGGATCAGGCGGTGTACCGGCGGATGGAGTGCAGCAGGCCGTCGATGTCCTGCGGGGTGGTCGCGAAGGAGGTGACGAACCGGACGACGCCGGGCTCCCAGCGGTCGTGGTAGAAGGTGTAGCCGTCGGACAGCAGACGCTCGCTGACCTGCTGCGGCAGTCGGCAGAAGAGGATGTTGGCCTCCGCCGCCCCGAGGAGCTCGACTTCCTGCATGGCCTTGAGACCGTCCTGGAGGCGGGCGGCCATGGCGTTGGCGTGGGCCGCGTTGCGCAGCCACAGGTCGTCGGTCAGGTAGGCGTCGAGCTGCGCGGCCTGGAAGCGCGCCTTGGCTGCGAGCTGACCGGCCCGCTTGGCGCGGAAGGAGAGTTCCGCGGTGAGGGAGCGGTCGAGGACGACGATCGCCTCGGCGGTCATCGTGCCGTTCTTGGTGGCACCGAACGACAACAGGTCGACGCCGGCCCGCCAGGTCAGGTCCGCGGGGGCACACCCGAGGGCGGCGACGGCTCCGGCGAAGCGGGCGCCGTCCATGTGCAGTCGCAGGCCCGCCTCCTTGGTGATGGCGCCGAGATGGCGGAGTTCGTCGAGGGTGTAGACGGCGCCGGTCTCGGTGGCCTGGGTGACGCTCACCACCGAGGGCTCCACGCTGTGCACGTCTCCGGCCTTGTGCCGTACTGCCGCACGGAGTTCGTCCGGGTCGATCCTGGCGTCGTCGCCGCCGAGCGGCACCAGCTTCGCGCCCGCGGTGTAGAACTCCGGTGCCCCGCACTCGTCGTTGTTGACGTGACTGTGGCGGTGGCACAGCACGCTGCCCCAGGGCGGGGTCAGCGCGGCCAGACTCAGGGCGTTGGCGGCGGAGCCCGTGGAGACGAGGAGGAGGTCGACGTCCCGCTCGAAGATCTCGCAGAGCCGGCGGCGGACTCCGTCCGTGAGGGGGTCGGAGCCGTACGGCGGGGCGTGCCCCGAGGCGGCCCGGGCCACCGCGTCGACTATCTCCGGGGAGGCGCCGGCGGCGTTGTCACTGCTGAAGACGCGGGAGGGGGCGGTGCTCATGACGTGGGTTCTTACCTTCCTTTGGCGGCGGGTGGGGCGACGGCGGCCGTTGCCGTCCTGCCGAGAGATGGCGTCGCGGTACGGGCGGCCGCGGCCCGGGGGCGAGAGCGGCGAGTGATCACCCCGGGCCGCTCCCGGGGACCGTCCGCTGCGGCGCGGCGGCACGGATCAGCTGGCGCAGGGCTCCGTAGTAGACCTCGTGGTCGGTCACGGCGGGCAGGATCACGGCCACGTTGGCGGTCAGCGTCGGGAAGTCCTCCGGGTCGAGCGAGGCCAGGGCCGTACGGGTGGCCGCCTGGGCCGCCCTGGGGTCGCGGTGGTCCACGAAGCTCGCGCAGCCGAGGGTGAGCAGGTAGATCCGCCGGTAGGCGGCGATCGCCTCTTCGGGCGTCATGCCGGCGGCGAGGCTGTCGGCGAGCTGCGGCTCGACGAGACGGGCCAGCAGGTTCGGTCCGAGCCAGGGGCGGGCGCCCCGCAGCGCAAGCAGGCCCGGATGCGCCGACAGCAGGCGGTACAGGGCGGTGAAGCGCGCCTCGGTGGCCTCGGCCCAGCCGGTACCCGGTTCGATCCCGGGCAGTCGGGCGGCCAGGTGGTCGGTGCACAGGTCGAGCAGCCCCGCCAGGTCGGTGCAGCGACGCTGGAGGGAGGCGAGGGAGATGCCCAGCCGGGCGGCCAGGGCGCGGAAGGTCAGCGCCGCGGGACCGGCCTCGTCGACCAGGCGCAGGGCGGTCTCGGCGATGCGCTCCGGAGTCGCGAGGTCCAGGGACGGGGAGTGGCGTGGCATGCGTGTCATCGTACGATACAGCGTATCGCAACGGAAGGGGTCGCCCTCGCGCGGCCGACGCGAGAACCGGCCGTGAGTGTCGTGACGTCGACGGCGTGCCGCTCCGGGCGCCGGTCGGCCGGTGCCCGGAGCGGCACGCCGCCCAGCGGTGACGAGCGGCGCCGGGACGGCCATCGGTGCGGGTGGCGCCGGACACGTCACAGGCGCGGGCCGCCGGTCGACGGCCCGCGCCTGGTTCGTTTCAGCCGTTGTACGACCGGCCCTCGGAGGAATCGTCCCCCCGGACCACGCACAGGGCCCAGATGATGAACGCCGAGAAGGCGATCATCACGATCGACCAGACCGGGTAGTACGGCAGGGAGAGGAAGTTGGCGACGATGATGAGTCCGGCGATGGCCACACCGGCGGCCCTCGCCCACACCGAAGCCTGGAAGAGCCCGAGACTGATGAGCACGGCGACAGCGCCCAGGACGAGGTGGATCCAGCCCCAGCCGGTGAGGTCGTACTCGAAGACGTAACTGCGGGTGGTGACGAAGACGTCGTCCTCGGCGATCGCCATGATCCCCCGGCAGATGTCCAGCACGCCTGCGATCATGAGCATGACCGCCGCGAAGGCTGTCAGACCCTGGGCCCAGTGCCGCTTGGCCGTGTGCGAGTGCGCGTGCGCGGTGTGTGTCGCAGTCATCCTGATGCCTCGATTCGGTGTCGTGCGATGCCGTCAGCGACCGGAGCCCGCGGATGCGGTGTCCGTCTGTCCCGACGGGCCGGAACCGCTCAGCACCAGTTCCTTGGCCCTGCGGAACTCGTCGTCCGTGATGTCACCGCGGCCACGGATCTCGGACAGCCTCGCGAGTTCGTCGACGCTGCTCGGCCGGCCTCCGTCCTGCGCGGCCTCCCGGACGTACTTCGTGAAGGCCTCCTGCTGTGCGCGCGCCTGCGCCACCTCGCGGCGGCCCATGTTCCTGCCACGGGCTATCACGTAGACGAAGACGCCCAGGAAGGGCAGGAAGAGCACGAACAGCATCCAGCCTGCCTTGGCCCACCCGCTGAGGTTGTCGTCCCGGAAGAGGTCGACGACGACCCGGAAGAGCAGGACGAACCACATGATCCACAGGAAGAAGACCAGCATGGACCAGAAGACGCTCAGCAGCGGATAGTCGTACGCGAGATGCATCTGCCCACTCATGTCATCCTCCGTCCCGGGCGTTCGCCCGGCAGCCGTTTCGCCGTCTTCAGGGTGCCCACGACAGACGCCCGACGGCCTCACCCGAACCGGGTGAACGGGACCGGACGTGGGCCGGCCCCGGCGGATCGCCGTCGCGCCCGGGACCGGCCCGCCGGACAGGGGCTTCCCGCGCCGCCGGATCCTGCTCGCCGTGGGGCCCGGATCACCCCCGGCGGGTGATCCGCGCCCGCCCCGGGGGCGATGAGCTGGAGGGGCGCAGGCACGTGCCTGCGCACGGCGGTACGGGCACGGTCTACGCCGGAAATGACCGGCAGGAGAGCGTTCCGGCGGCAGGCCGGAAACCACCGCCGGAGCGGGCGGAGGACAAAGCGGGCGGAGGACAAGCAGTGCTCCGTACGGGGGCAGCGGTTCAGGAGGTTGCGCCGATGGCCATACCGGTCGCGTTCACGGTTTCCCGGTCACCGCGGGAGAGGGCGGCGTTCGGCAGGAACGCCCGTACCCACACCCCCCGTTCGAGCCACGGCCGGTTCGAGGCGGCGACAGAGCGGCCCGACCCCGTCGAGGTCATCGAACGTCAATCGGCGTCCCGGTTGGCCGAGTTGGTGCCGATCCGCTACGGACGCATGCTGGAGTCCCCGTTCCGCTTCTACCGGGGCGCCGCGTCGATCATGGCCACGGACCTCGGATCCGTCCCGGACACCGGCCTGACGGTGCAGCTCTGCGGAGACGCCCACCTGCTCAACTTCCGGCTGCTGGCCTCGCCGGAGCGTCATCTGGTCTTCGACATCAACGACTTCGACGAGACTTTGGCCGGGCCGTTCGAATGGGACGTCAAGAGACTGGCGGCCAGCTTCGTGATCGCGGCCAGGGCCAACGGCTTCCCGGCCGACGAACAGGACACCGCGGCAGGAGCCTGTGTGAAGGCCTACCGGCAGCGGATGCGGAGGTTCGCCGGGATGCGCACCCTCGACATCTGGTACGCGCAGGACGACGTCGACCGGATGCGGGAACTGCTGGCCTCGTCGATGGACAGGCGGGCCAGACGCCGGAGCGCCGAGGCGACGGCGCGAGCCCGGACCCGCACCCACCTCCAGGCCTTCGAGAAACTCACCCGGGTCACGGCCGAGGGCAGGCGGATCACGCCGGACCCGCCGCTGATCACCCCGCTCCAGGACCTGCTCGCGGACACCTCCGAGAGCGAGGAGGCGAAGGAGCTCCGTACCGTCGTGGACGGGTATGCGCGGACCCTGTCCTCCGAGCGCCGTCACCTGCTGCGCCGCTACCGGCTCATGGACATGGCCCGCAAGGTGGTGGGCGTGGGCAGCGTCGGAACGCGCTGCTGGATCCTCCTCATGCTCGGCAGGGACGACGGTGATCCCCTGCTGTTGCAGGCCAAGGAGGCCCAGGAGTCGGTCCTCGCCGCACACACCGGCGGAGACCACTACGACAACCAGGGCCGCCGGGTGGTGGCGGGACAGCGGCTGATCCAGACGACCAGTGACATCTTCCTGGGCTGGACCCATGTCGTGGGCTTCGACGGGGTGGGCCGGGACTTCTACGTACGGCAGCTGCGGGACTGGAAGGGCATCGCCCGGCCGGAGACCATGGACCCCGGATTCCTCCGCCTGTTCGCGCAGCTGTGCGGTGCCTGTCTGGCGCGGGCCCACGCCCGTTCCGGAGACCCCGTGGCCATCGCCGCGTACCTGGGCGGGAGCGACCGCTTCGACCGCGCGCTCATCCGCTTCGCGCAGGCCTACGCCGACCAGAACGAGCGGGACTTCGCCTCCCTGGGCGCCGCCGTACGCTCCGGCAGGATCCACGCCGAGAGCCTCTGAGATCACGCCGGATCCCCGGCCACCGGGCCGCCCCGCGCTCGCCGGAATCGCGCCGCGCGGCCCGTGTGCGGGGCGTCAGCTCGGCAGCTGGCGCATCTCCAGGACGCGCAGGCCGAGCGACTGGCAGCGGGTCAGCAGTCCGAACAGGTGCGCTTCGTCGACCACGGACCCGAACAGGACGGTCTGGCCGTTCATCTCCACATGGTCCAGCTCCGGGAACGAACTGGCCAGCGTCTTCGACATGTGTCCTTCGACGCGGATCTCGTAGCGCATGAGCTGCTCTCCCTGGGCGACCTGGGACAGGCGTGCTGCGCCCTTCCCTACGATCGTCCGTCGCGCCGCACCCGCGCGGCCTCACCCCGCAGAGGTGATACGCGTCCGGACGCGCGCCCGCGGCCGTTCCCCTTCACAGCAGCCGCAGCTCACGCGCGCGGCGGACCGCTTCGCCGCGCCGATTCACCGCCAGCTTCCGGTAGACGCTCTTCAGGTGGGTCTTGACCGTGTTCACCGACACGAACAGATCGGCGGCGATCTCCTCCGTCGACATCATCTGGGCCAGCCGCTGGAGCACGTCGCGCTCGCGCCGGCTCAGCTCCTCGATCACCGGCGGGCGCAGCCGGTCCACGGACGGGGACGGTCCGGCGTGCCGCGGCGAACGCGACGAACCCGGGGTGAGCCAGTCCGCGGCCAGCCCTCTCAGCGGCGCCGCTTCCAGAACCGGCCGAATCCATGGCCCGGCTTCGAGGAAGGGACGCCTCAGCCGCTCGCGCCGTGCCTCCCGCAGAGCCTGGGCGACGAGCGCGCGCGAGGCGGCGCCGTCCCCCGCTCCGTCCGCGGCCTCGGCTCGCACCAGCATGGCTCGTACGGTCACCGCGGGGCCCGTACGGCCTTCGGAACCCAGCCCGTCGAGCAGGTCGAGCGCCGCGACGGACCGGCCTGCCGCGAGGTGCGCCCGCGCCGCCCCCACGGCACACGCCACCTGATCGTCGGGCACCGCCTGCAGCAGTTCCGCGGCGGACTCGGGGTGGCCCTCGGCCAGGTGTGCGGTGGAGGCGATCAGCGCCGCGTGCCCCTGCGCCCAGGGCGAGACCTCGTCGGCGCGGACCGCGGTCTCCGCCGCCGAGAGCGCGGCGCGCGTGTCGCCGCGGGCCAGCAGCAGGCGGGCGGTGGCGATCATCCGGCCCGCTTCCGTCACGGGGTCGTGCTGTCCCCGGCGCGGGCCGCCCGCCGTGTCGAGAAACGCCTGGGCCCGGCCCAGTTCGTGGCGGTCGACGGCCACGGCGGCGAGAACCAGTCGCCCGATGTCCGAGCCGGGCGGCTGTGCCGGACCGAACCGCTCCGTCCCGGACACCGCCGCCAGGGCTTTGCGCTCCGCCCTGCCGAGCCAGCCGTTCAGGTAGTCGATCAGGGCCAGCCCGCCCAGGGAGTCCTCGCGCGCGGGCTCCGTCGAGGCCTCGACGGCGCGGTCGGTCACCGTGGACAGCGCCTCGCACGCGTCCTCGAAACGTCCGGCCCACAACCGTGTCGAGCCCAGGTGGGCCATCAGTAGGGCGGTGAATTCGGGATGGTCGTCGAGGAGCTGTGCGGGAACCTCCTCCTGGAGCTTCTCGGCCGCCCTCGCGGCTGTCTCCGCCCGCTCGGGCGAACCCGTCAGCCGTGCCGCCAGGGTTTCCAGCAGGGCGCAGCTAAGCCGGGCGGCCGCCGGTGCGTATGCCGGCCCCGACGGACTGTGTTCCCGTTCGAGGCTTCGCTCGGCCTGGCGCAGGTGTGTCAGGCCGCGCTCCAGGTCGCACCGGGCCAGCTCCCGGGCCGCGCGCACGAGATCCGTGGCCGGGCTCGTCGCCCCGGGCCCCATCCGGGCGAACAGCTCGGTCAGATCGTCGCGGCCCAGGCCGGTGAAGAGCCGGCCGATGGCGAGGTCGTCGACGAGCGCACCGGCGGTGAAGTCCCAGTCGCCCGCGGCGGCGCCGTGGCCAAGCGTCTCGGCGAGGGATCCCGAGCGGCGCAGCCATTCCGCCGCCAGCCGGTGAAGCTCGGGTTCCAGGCCAGGAGAGCGCACCCGCAGATGGGCACGGAGGATCTCGCCGAAGAGTGGGTGGAGGCGGTACCAGTCATGGCCGAGGTCCTCGACGAACGCGTTCTCCCGGTGCAGCCCCGCCAGGATGGATTCGGCGTCGGTCCGCCCCGTCAGCGCGTTCGCCAGAGCGGGCCCGAAACGGTCGAGGACGCTGACCCGCAGCAGAAGATCCTGTGTCTCGGGGGTCTGCCGCTTCAGCACTTCCGCCAGCAGGAAGTCGGCGACCGTGGAGCGGTCCGCCTCGAACTCCTTGAGGTACGTCGCCGGATCCGGGGCCTCCCGCGCGGCCAGGGCACACAGCCGCACACCGGCGGCCCACCCGCGGGTACGCTCCACGAGCGCGTCGGCGGCGGGGGCCGGAAGGCGCAGTCCGTGCATCTCCAGGAGCGCGGCCGCTTCCCCGGGGGTGAGGGCCAGCTCCGCGTCCCTGATCTCGGTCATGTCGCCCGCCGCCCGGTAGCGGTGCAGTGGCAGCAGTGGTTCGGTGCGGGTGACGAGGACCAGGCGCATGCCCCGCCCCGCGTGGTGCAGGACGAACTCCAGCTGTTCCGCGATCTCCGGGCCGCTGACACGGTCGTACTGGTCGAGCACCACGATCACGGGCCGGTCCCGGGCGCCGAGATCGGCGGCGAGCCGTGCCAGCAGCCGGTGGTCGACGCCGTTCACCTCGGCAGGGTCGGTCGTCTCGGCGGAGAGCGGTACACCACAGGCGTGCAGCGCCTGGAACAGGTAGGCCCAGAACATGCCGGCCGGCTGGTCCGCCGCGTCGGTGGTGAGCCAGGCGACCGACTCGTCCCGCCCCCTGGCCCAGTCGGCGACCAGCAGGGTCTTGCCCGCCCCGGCGGCTCCGTTGACCAGCGTCAGTGGAGTCAGGAGGGACTGATCGAGATGCTCGACCAGCCGCTCGCGCCGCAGGAACATCGCCGGGCGCCTCGGTACGGCGAACCGCGTACGCAGAAACGGGTCGCCGAGAGGGTCGGCGCGCGGTGCGGTCGGTCCCGAACCGCCCTCCTCCTCGAACCCGGCCATGGCGCTCACCACCACTGTTCGTCGGATCGCGGGCAGCGCTCCCCCATCAGCATCCCAGTGTTGTCCCGCACCTGCTCGCCGCAGCGGTCACCGGCCCTGGGCGCCGGGGCGGTCGGTCCCGGGAGGCCCGTCGTCAGGCGGACGGCGCCCCGCTCAGGACGGCCCCACGCCGCTGGTGTCCGAGAGCAAGAAGGCCGCTGGTGTCCGAGAGCAAGAAAGCAGTCGTCCGCATCGCGAGAGACGCATCCCACGAGGGCCGCGGCCGGGCCGCCGCGACACGGCTGGGGAGGAGTAGCCGTGTCGCGGCGCACGGTCGCGCCGCACTCCGGTCGCCTCGCACCCCATGGGGGGCGGCAGGAGACGGCGCGGTCCCATCTCCGGCGTTCACGACCCGCGCGAACGCCGCCGGACGGCCGGAGGGGGCCGCCACGCATGCGTCCCGGCATGGCGCGGGGCACGTCAACTCGCCCTGCCAGTCGGCGCGGAAGGCCACTGCGCGCGGCGTCGCGGCCGGCTCCGGGACGGCTCACGGCCGGCCCGGGACGGCTCACGGCCGGCCCGGGACGGGTCACGGCCGGCCCGGGACGGGTCACGGCCGGCCCGGGGCCGGTCAGGAGAAGAGGGCGTCCAGGTCGGGCTTCTTGTCGCCGAAGAGACCGTCCCGCTCGCCGAGCGACGCCAGCTTCTCCAGGGAGGCCGTGTCGATGTCCGGCGGCCAGCTGGGCAGCGTGAGCTTCTCCAGGACATCACCGCTGATCTTGGTGTAGGTGGTGAGGATCTGGCGCGCCTCGTCGGGATGGTCGGTGGCGTACTGCAGTGACTCGGTCATCGCCTCGGTGAACCTCTTCACCAGGTCGGGGTTCTCCTTCTGCAGCTTGGCCGAGGTGAAGTACGTCGCCACGGTGAGCTTGGGGTCCGTCTCGGCGAACGGCGAGGCCACGACGCGGACGCCCTGCGCCTTGGCGACCGTCATCGCGGGCTCGCCCATCCACGCGGCGTCCACGCGCCCGCCGTCCAGAGCGGCCGGCATCTGGTCGAAGGCGATCTCCACGAACTTGACCTTGGACGGGTCGCCGCCGTCCGCACGGACCGACTCGCGCACCGTGGTGTCCCCGATGTTCTGCAGGGTGTTCACCGCCACCGTGTGCCCGGCGAGGTCCTTGGCCGACTTGATCGAACTGTCCTTTTTGACCGCCACACCGGTGACGTCGCCCCCGACCTTGCCGTTGGACGCCGCGCCGTTGACCACGGACTTGACCGGAACTCCCTTGACCTGGGCGACCATCAGCGACGTGGTGTTACTGAACCCGAACTGGAACTGGCCGTTCACCACACCGGGGATGATCGCCGCGCCGCCCTGGGCACTCACCATCTCGAGGTCGATGCCGCGGCTGCCGAAGAACCCCTTCTTCTGCCCCAGATAGAGCGGGGCCACGTCGACGATCGGAATGATGCCGACCTTGACCTGTGCCGTCTTGCCCCCGCCCGAGGACGACGAACCTCCGGCCCCCGAGTCCGACGACCCGCATCCGGCCGCGGCGACGATCGTGGTCAGTACTGCGGCAAGCCCGAGAATGCGCCGTTGCATGGGCCCCTCCTGACGGAAAGCACTGGTGGATGACGTGGACGAGTGCGGTGCGTGAACGAGTCGTACGGCCGTGCTGGAATCACGCGGGCTCCCCGAACGCGGCGGCGGACGACGCCGGGCGAAGCGGTACGAGAACGGTGGGTGGCGCCGGTCCTTCAGGGGTCCTGCGCCGAAAGCAGTGCGACGAGGCAGACGGGGCGACAGCGGCGGGGAACAGAACACGACAGTCCGGGGCGCGACCGGACAGCTCGGTCCCACAGCCCGCTTCATGTTGTGCATTTTCGTGACGGCAGAAATCTACAGACCCAATTTCGCGCTGTCAGTACCCCGGACAAGGGAGGTTGGACATCGCCGGTCCGCGTCCCGTCCACACCCCGACCGCCTCTCGGCCCGCGGGACCTCCTCCGGCACAGCCGGCCAGGGCGTCCCGGGCGCCATGGCCGGAGGCTTTCGCGCCTCTGAGCCTGTCGACGGTTTCGGACCGTGCCCCAAGGGACGGGACACGCCAAGATCCTTTACTCGTCCTTCCGCTTTCACTTCCTCATCGCCATCTGATTTCGATTTCCACTTCCTACGACGGGAGTGATCCGGCCTTTTGGGGGAAGCCCGGCGAATTCTCGAACGGCCGCGTTTGGACCGGCGCTCTCCGGTCAGCCGTATCTGTAGACAGCACGAACGAAGCGCAGTGAGGACGTGATCTGCAGTGGCCAGGAACGAGAAGGCAAAGGCCAAGACCGAGCAGGCCAAGGGCAAGGCGAAGGAGACCCTCGGCCGGGCTGTCGGGAACGAGCGTCTGACCGCCGAAGGCCGGGCGGAGCAGTCCAAGGGTGACGCCCGCCAGGCCAAGGAAAAGACCAAAGACGCATTCCGGCATTGAGGATCACTTAATCCGCAGGGCCCGCCGCACGCTCTTGCGGCGGGCCCTGCTTCCTTTCAGGTGAAGGAGCGCGAAATGCTCGGGGAGCAGCGACAGCACCCCCTCGACGCGTCGTCCGCGTCGTCCGCGTCGTCCGCGTCGGCGTGGTCCCAGCGACCGGGACCGCGCAGTCCGGCCGAGGTACGCGAGGAGGTGAGGCTCGCACTCGAAGAAGCCCGGCAGTCCCGACGCCGCGACGTCGTGGGCGACGATGTCGTCGGCGACGCTCTGCTCGTCGCCTCGGAACTGACGACCAACGCCATGCTGCACGGCGGCGGTGTCACCGGTTTCGAGGTGTCGCTGGACGACGGGGACGTCCGGCTGTCCGTGAGCGACCGCAGCCAGGAGCTGCCCACCCCGAAGCAGCACGTCGATGAGCGGGGCTTCATGCGGGCCGGTGGCCACGGCTGGCCCATCGTCTGCCGCCTTGCCCGTGACATCACGATCTCGGAGCTCGGGACCGGCGGGAAGCGCATCACCGCCGTGCTGCCGCTCGTCCGCCAGTGAAGCTCTCCGCTCCGGCCTCCCACGGTCAGCGCTTCACCGGCTGCCGCTCCCCCGGCCACCGCCCGGCCCTGGTGCCGCATCCGGCCAGGTCCGGCCCGCGCCCTCTCCTATGCGGGGCACGACAAAACCGGCCGCGCTCCGGCGGCCGGTTCGTCAGGTGGTCCTCCGTGCAGCCGGCTTCGGCCGCACCGGCGCTACCGGCCCAAGGGCCGGGCTCCTGTCAGCTCTTCACGATCTTGCGGAGGTTCTCGACCGAGCCGCAGCCCGCCTTGAGCTGGTGCGCCCGCTCCTCGACGAAGTCCGCGCCGAGCTCCTCGCGGCGCTCCATGCCGACGTTCTCGCGCGCGCCGTTGAGGATGGTTCGTTCTTCCTCGTCGGTGTGGTGCGCGACGGCCTCCACGAGTTCCTCCAGCTTCTCGTCCCAGTCGTCGGAACCGACTTCGTCGACCTCCAGGAGGGCGAGCAGCGCCTTGTTGCCTTCGTCGTGTTCATGCTCGCCGTGCTCCACCTCCTCGTCGTCGATGTTCCTGTAGCGCTTGAGAGCGGGGTAGACCTTGGCCTCTTCCGCGAGGGCGTGGGCGATCAGAAGGTCGGCGAATTCTTTCAGCGCGGTCGCCCTGTCCGCCTCGACACTGCGCATCTGCCGGAAGAGGTCCTCCATCTTCCGGTGATCATCAAGAATCAACTGGACGACATCTCGTGTCTCAGCCATGGTGCGGCGCGCCTTCCTCGGTGGAAATGGAATCTGCCGACACGAGTACCCCCGTTGCCGGGGAAGAAAATCGTCCTTTGATCCTTCCCCGGCCCGGCGTCACGCCGTAAGAGCCTGGCGGAGGGCGCCCGCCGCCGACGGTGTGCGCCGCACGGCCGGACGTACCGGATAGGTGGTCTTGGCCGGATCGACCACCGGTTCCCCCAGCACGATCCGGCCCGCCGCGTGCAGCGCGTCGCACTCGTCCGTGGGCAGGGCCACATAACAGCCTCCGTACCCGGGACCGGAGCTGACGGCCTGCCAGTAGCCGTACCGGCGACGGCCGTTGAAGTGCACGGTCAGGCAGACGGGGACGCGCTGCACCGTGATGAGACGCAGAACCTCGGCGCCTGCGGGCCCCACCGGGGCGTTCGTGCGCGGAAGAGCTCGGAGCATGGTCACCGGTCTCCGTTCGAGGCTCGCGACACGGCGCGGTGGTGGAGAGTGGGCGTCATGTGAGGGCGGCCTTTCGACGGACGGGTATCGATCGCGTATCACCGGGGCGATGACGTTCTCGCTGCTCGGCATTGTTCCGGAGGGCACTGACAACGCGGCCCGGAGCCGCTCCGGGCCCCTCCACGGAGCCGCCCCTCAACGGAGGCCGGGTGGTGTCTGCGCGTGATGGGCGCGACCTTCCAGTTCACCCTGCACGAAGGGGTCGTCAGCAGCGTCGTACGCTCCGGCGTGGTCGAAGAGCGCCTCTGTGACGCGCTCCCACTCCTCGACCTCGGCCTGGGCGGCGGTTGCGTCCCGGCCGGTGAGCGAATCGTCCTGAGCCGCTTTTCGGGCGTCCTCCAGGGCCGCCTTCGCCTCGTGGTGCCGCATTCCCGTGGCCGAGCGGCGTACCCGCGCCCAGGCGTCACGCTCGGCTTCGGAGGGTTCCGCCGCCTCGTCGCTCGTGTCGTCGACGGGACCGGACGCTCGGTCCTGCTCCAGGCTCACTGCTTCACCTCGTTCGGGCGCGGGCTGAATGCTTCCTTCAGCAGTCCCGTCTGCCCCCGTCGCGAGGCCCGACACCTGTCGGCCGTGACGAGTCGTCACGGCGGGAGAGGCCCGGTGGCGAGGCCGTCGTGTGCCTCGGACCACGGGCGTCGCCCTGCGTGTTCACCTGCCTACGCGTCGGTGTCCGTGGACTGCCTACGCGCTGGTGTCCTTGGACGCGCGGCCGCGGACGCGTCGCCGCAGCGTGCGCCGTTCGGCTTCGCTCCTGCCGCCCCAGACGCCGATGCTCTGGCCTGTTTCGAGAGCCCAGTTCAGGCACTCCTCCTGGACCGGGCAGCGGCGGCAGACGGACTTCGCGTCCTCGATCTGCACCAGCGCGGGGCCTGTGCTGCCTATGGGGAAGAACAGATCGGGATCGACGGTGCGGCATTCCGCGTACTCGCGCCAGCCCTCCATGGGAGTCTCCTTCGGTCGCAACGATGTTGTTCTCGGCATGGGGTCTCCCTTCGGGTCACCCATGACCGCGCCGGTGAAACCAGGGGTTTCGCCGGACAGCGCTGCTTGAAACGTCCAACAACACTGCGACACTGGCGGCCGCGGGCAGGTCAGGCCCCTGAGGATCCACGTCCGACGCGGCAGGGACGCACGGGTGGCAAGATGGGCCTCAAGGGAGCGGCAGTCCTGGCGCT
This sequence comes from Streptomyces sp. BV286, assembly GCF_019090165.1. GTDB lineage: Bacteria > Actinomycetota > Actinomycetes > Streptomycetales > Streptomycetaceae > Streptomyces. The sequence goes on along the minus strand of NZ_JAHRIB010000141.1, from coordinate 116,738 downwards.
TCAACGAAAAGAGCAGGTGACACATGTCGCAGGTGCCTGGCGAGGTCTGGGAGCAGTTCGCGATCGCCGTGGCCGAGATGGCACGGGACCTGCTGACGCAGGACTCGACGCAGGGCACCTTGGACCGCATCGTGGAGCACGCGACGGTGCTGATCAACGGGTGCGACGAAGCCGGCATTCTCACCGTGCGGCAGGGCGAGGTGCACGCCCTGGCGGCGACGAGCGATCTGGTGCGTCATGCGGACCGGATCCAGCAGGACCTGCGGGAGGGTCCGTGCTTCGACGCCGTGACCGACCGCCAACAGATCTACGCCATCGAGGACATGCGGGAGCCGAACGACAACTGGCCCCGCTTCACGCCCAAGTTGAGGGAGCTGGGCATGGGAAGCATGATGGGCTTCCTCCTCTTCACCGAGGACGACGACCTCGGCGCCCTGAACGTGTACTCGCGCGATCCGAACGCCTTCGACGAGACCGCCCGGCGGGCCGGCTGGATACTCGCCTCGCACGCGGCCGTCGCCTTCTCCGCGGCCCGTACGCATCAGCAGCTCGGCCACGCCCTGGAGACGCGTCATGAGATCGGCGAGGCCATGGGCATCCTGATGGAGCGCTACGGACTAACCGAGGACACGGCTTTCAAGGTGCTCAAGAAGACCTCACAGGACCGCAACGTCAAACTGCGCGAGATCGCCCGCCAGGTCTGCCGCACCGGCGAGAAGCCCAGCTGACCGTCCCGTCCGCGCTCAGCACGGGCGCCGTTGCCACTCCGGTGACAACGGCGCGGGAGGGGCGAATGCACTCAGCAGCTTTCACCCCTTTTGCTATGTAATCGCTAGCTCATCAACACGGACAGGACCAGGAAGGTCAGGGGTCCCGTAGCGGCCACTACGAGCAGAACCAGGCAGAGACGAAAAGTCGTGTGCCAGTCCTGCATGGCATCCCTGATCAGACCAGCCATATCGCCGCGCATAAACACCTCCCCTCGCACGACGAGAGACAGATGGACACTATTAATTCTGGCATGCGCAACGGTGAATACACTAGAAATTTCTTGCACATAAAAAGGAAGGAGCCGTTCCACCGGCTCTGCTGAGTCCAGTGGAACGGCTTTTGACTACTGATGCGACCGATGGCCGTCGATCGCACCGCACTGCCCATGAAGAAGCGCAGCGATTACTCCTCCAGTATGGATGATGCATTCCTGTGTGCCAAGTGTCTTTTTGATGGATCCCTTGCCGAATCAGAGCCGCGTGCCATGCGGCCGTCTGCCCACACGACCTGCCAGGACGACCGGTGGCAAGTCGGCAACCGGCACCCACCAACAGGAACTGATGTTCGGGTGCCGCCCGTTGGGGCAGCCCGCCACGCCCGGCGCTCGCACCCGGGACCGCCGAGCGGGTTAAACGGTTGCCGAATAGAGACCTTGCGACGCCCGCCGTGGTGTATGCGACTGCTATAAACGGCGCACCACCTGGATCGCCCGGCCGGCTCGGTTCCCGAAACCCATGCCGACCAGGCGGTCCTCTTCGCTTTTCCACAGCATGGAGGGTCGCGCCAGTGCGCTCTGAAGCAGTACCTCTTGAATGGTTCAAGAGTTCGGCCAGCGGTTCGGAGAACTGTGTCGAAGTCGCCCGCGCGAATGACGTGTGGGTAAGGGACTCCAAGGATCCCGATCGACCCCTTCTGCATTTCTCCCACGCGTCGTGGGCCGTCTTCGCCGGCCGCATGGCCCAGCACCCTCTTTCGGACGGTGGATGAACAGGTATTGAAGCGTGCCCTCGGCGAACTCGGGGCGAGCACCTCAGTTGGGCTCGTCAAGGAAGCGGCCGAGGGCCCGGTCCACCATCCGCGGAGCGTCCTCGAGGGTGGCCAGCTGTTCCAACTGCCAGAACTTCTCGAGGAATCGCGCGGGTGAGTACACCCCTCGCTCTCCGGGCCCTTCGTTGGTGATGAAGGTCTGGTTCTTCGCCCGCTCGATGTACAGCACCGCGCCGTCGTCCGGGACGGGAAACTCGAAGATCACGTACGGGAGGTCCCAGTAGGGATACACGCCCGCGCTGAAAGGGATGATCCGCAGGGTGACGTGCGGCAGGGAGATCACTTCCTGCAACATCCGCAGCTGCTGCCTCATGACCCGCTTGTCACCGACCGTACGGCTGATGACGTTCTCGTCGAGTATGAAGTGAAGCTCCTTCTCGCCGGTGCGGAAGATCTTCTCCTGCCGCTCCTTGCGCAGCTCCAGTAATCGCTGCGTGTGGGGCTCCGCGTAGTTGGCGAGGACCGCGGCGGCGTACTCCTCCGTCTGGAGCAGCCCCGGTACCATGAGCGGCTCGAAGTTGCGAATCTGGGACGCCGAGGACTCGTGGCCCAGGAACTCCTGGAACTGGGCCGAGATGGCCTCCCGGTAAGGGCTCCACCAGCCCAGCTCCCGGTAGGAGACGCGCGCCATGTCCACCAGCGAGGCGACGTCCTGCGGGTCCGTGATGCCGTAGTACTGGAGAAGGATCTTCAGGTCGTTGACGGAGATCCCGACCGTCCCCGCCTCGATGCGCAGAAGCTTCGAGAGCGACCAGTCCATGGCGACAGCCACGTCCTTCTGGCGCATACCGGCCTGTTCACGTGCTTGCCGGAGCCGAATACGCAGCCTTCGCCGCTGATACATCGGGTCCCGCTCCACCATGCTGCCTCCCGGCACAGGCGTGCCACGAACCCCGCCGCGCCACTGGTCTGCCGGGCATGTCGCCAGCAGCCACCTCGCATCAGGCCGTGTGCACAACGCCACTTGGAAGACGAGGATCCAGCAAGGTTCCACCCCCAGCAAGAGTCGGCGCTCCACGGAGGCCGGCCGGCCGACGCTGCGAGGCGCACACTCGTGCACGTTCCGCTCCCGTGAGCCCTCCGTGCGCCCCCGGAGCGGCCGGAACACCGTCGTGCAAGGACCTGGCCGGGCCGGGCACGCCTGCCCATGCCCGGCCGCGGGCGGCTCAGCGGGTGGGCGGGCGGCCGGTCGGCACGGCGGCCGGGGGAACCGGTGTCACAGATAGCGGCGGATGGGTATGACGGCCGCTTCCCGGGCTCGCTGCACCACGGAACGGCGCTTCCAGCGTCCCGGGCTGATCAGGGTGCTGGCTGCCACGTCCTCGTCGAAGTGGGCGTCGAGGGTGGACGTGAACTCCTCGTCCAGCACGGCGAGCATGATCTCCTCGTCGTGGTCGAGCGAGCGTCGGTTGAAGTTGGTCGAGCCGACCAGCGCGGCGACCCGGTCGACGGTGATGACCTTGGCATGCATCATCGTCGGCTGGTACTGGTGGATCTTCACACCGCAGGCCGTCAGGTCCTCGTAGTAGTGCTGGCCGGCCAGCTGGCAGACCCGCTTGTCCGTGTGCGGGCCGGGCAGCAGGATCTCCACCTCCACGCCCCGGCGGGCGGTCGCACACAGCAGCTCGATGAAGTACGCGTCCGGCGAGAAGTACGCGGTGGCCAGCCGGAAGCGCTCCTCCGCCGACTCCAGCATCACCCGGAGCAGGGTCTGCATGTCCTGCCAGCCGAAGCTGGCCGAGCCGCGCACCACCTGCACCACGGCGTCGCCCTGGGGGCTGTGCGCGACGAACCGGTCACGGGCATCGAAAAGTTCCTCGTGGCACTCGGCCCAGTTCTGTGCGAACGCGGCGGCGAGGCCGTCGACCGCCGGACCGCGGACCTCGACGTGGGTGTCACGCCACTCGTGCTCGTTGCGCGCGTCACCGCACCACTCCTCCGCGATCCCCACCCCACCGGTGAAGGCCGTCTGCTCGTCGACGACCAGGACCTTGCGGTGACAGCGGTGGTTCTGCTTGAACGGCGACAGGGCGAGGGGCTTGCGGAACCACGCCACCTGCACGCCGGCCTCCTCCATCGCCGCCAGCAGGTCCTTCTCGATCAGCCGGCTGCCGAAGCCGTCCAGCAGCAGCCGTACCCGCACCCCTGCCCGGGCGCGCTCGGCGAGCGACTGCGCGAACTCGCGGGCGACGTCGCCCTTCCAGTAGACGAAGGTCATCATGTCCACGGTGTGTTCCGCGGACCGGATGCGTGCCAGCATCGCGGCGAAGATCTCGTCGCCGTTGCGCAGCGCGGTCAGGGCGTTGCCCTCGGTCGCGGCGATGCCGATGAGTCTCTCCAGCCGCCGCCGTATTCGCTCCGACCGCTCCTCGAACATCGGCGAGGCGCGTGTGCCGAGCGGGTGTGAGGCCGTCTCCGGCTGGTCCTGCGTACTGGTCATGGGGTCACCGGCCGGCACTCGAAGAAGACAAGGAAGGCCGCGCTGCCCGGTCCGGCGCGGGGCGCGGCGAGCAGACTGTACTCCGGCCGCGACTGCACCCGGAGCCAGGAGTGGCAAACGCGACAGCCACCCTGATCCCGCCCAGGGGCAGATGTGCCCCTGACCCCGAGAGGTTCGGCCGGAGGGTCCGACCCCGTCACGCACGCATCGGAGGGCACCGCTTTCGCACCACGGGACAGCGCGCGCGAGAACGGCCTGACACGGCGCACATGCTTGCGGGCAAGCCGGGCAGGAGACGACCAACTTGCTTTCTATTTAAGGCGGCACCGTGATTTCCTCCGTGAACGCCCGCGAAGCCACAGACTGCGGCAGCGCAGCGCCGGAGCTCACGGGTGACCTGCCGTGGATCGAGGACGGGGGCAAGGTCGCGCCCAAGGACGCGCGCGTGCTGTCCCGGCTGTTCCTCGACCGGCTGCAGGCCCTGGAAGAGGGGTCGCACGAATACCAGTACGCCCGGAACACGCTGATCGAGATGAACCTCTCCCTGGTGAACTTCGCGGCCCGCCGGTTCCGGAACCGGGGCAGCGGTGACATGGAGGATGTCATCCAGGTCGGCACCATCGGCCTCATCAAGGCCATCGACCGCTTCGACCTGTCGCGCGAGGTCGAGTTCACCTCGTTCGCCATTCCCTACATCGTCGGCGAGATCAAGCGCTTCTTCCGGGACACCACCTGGGCCGTGCACGTCCCGCGCCGTCTGCAGGAGCTGCGTGTCGCTCTCGCCAAGAGCAAGGAAGAGCTCGGCACCGCGCTGAACCGTCCGCCCACGGTCAAGGAACTCGCGGCCCACCTGGATCTGTCCGAGGACGAGGTGATCGAGGGTCTCGTGGCTGCCAACGGTTACATCGCCGGCTCCATCGACACTCCCGGTGGCGACGACGAGTCCAGCGACGGCGGTCCCAAGTACGCGGACACCCTGGGCGAGGCCGACCCGGCGATGGACCTGTTCGAGGACCTGCACACGCTCGGCCCCCTGCTGCAGGACCTCGACGAGCGGGAGCGGACCATCATCGAGATGCGCTTCGGCCAGGAGATGACCCAGGCGGAGATCGGCCGGGAACTGAACCTGTCCCAGATGCACATCTCCCGTCTCCTCACCCGCACGCTCAACCGGCTGCGCAGCGGCCTCCTCACCGCGTGACGGCCGTCTCCGCCACGAACCCCTCCCTGTTCCGATTGTCACGGGATCGAAAGGACGAGCAGAATCGTGAGTGACGAGCTGGACCCGCTCCGCGAGTCGGCGGCGCCGACCGTGACCGAGCACGTGCCGGATCTCCAACTGCAGATGCTGGTACGGCTGGTGGCCCAGGACCCGGAGGCGGCTCTGCCGATCACCCTGGTCATCGGGGGTGGGCTCCTCTACGGCGATCTGATCTCGCACAAGGCGTGGACGACCGACTGGGCGCGCAACCTGCACGGCGTGGACGGAGCCGGCGCACAGCTGCTGGAACGCTTCCCGGAGCAGGTGGACCAGGCCGTCGTCGACAAGCAGGGGCGCCGGGTCCCGGAGCGGCTGCCGCAGTGGATTCACCTGCGTGATGCCACCAGTGTCGTCGGGGCGGGCGGCCCCGTGCTCATGCCGCTGTGGCGCGGCCGGCTCGCGGACATCTCCGGATGGTCCCTGGGCAAGCCCGACAGCTCACTCGGGGACACGGCGGACAACGGCCTCTGACACGCCCACCGGCCGGGTTTCAGCAGGCGCGGGACGCCGACCTCCGTGCCCGGCGGTGTGAGTGGCCTTTCGGCGCAGGTCGCACCTCGGCCCATGGTCTTGTGGTGATGTGCCCCGCGAGATCGTTCCCGCCTCACTGCCCCAGGGGCGACGGCGGTGTGGTGTCCGGAACCGGCGCCGGGGCCGGAGGGTGGGCCGTGGTCGCCCCTTCCCTCGTCAGGGCGCCGGTGATCGTACGGGCCAGCAGAGGATCGGCCGGAAGCACATGTGAGGCGAACCAGCGGGCGGCCGCAGGATCGGGGGACGGCTCGACGAACTCCGCGCCCGCGTAGTCGTCGAGCGGGGGGTCGTAGATGTAGCCGGACACCACTCCGTGCCGTACCAGACGTTCCACCAGCCCGTCGCGGTCGTGGACCAGCAGTGGAACGCGGAAGAGGGGCAGGGCCCCGTGGTGTGCCGCGCGGTCGCGAAGCGCGGGCGAGGCCCAGGCGGTGCCCGAGAGCTGCGCGACACCGGCCCTGCGCCGGGCGAGACCGGCGTCCAGGAGCGCCGTCCGCAGCATCAACTGACCCCGGACCAGCGCTCCGTGGCGGGAGCGGTAGTCGTGCAGGTCGACCCGCACCCATGGTTCGTACGCCGTCAGGCTCGGCGTGTCGCGGGAGCTCAGGGCGAGTCGTGGGGCGTGCAGGGCCATGCGGTAGTCGTCGCGTTCCAGCATCCCGAGGCTCTGCATCGTCCGCCATGCCGGGCGCACCAGGTGGAGAGCTCGTACGGCGGAGCGCGCCAGTGGTCGCAGGGCCGCGGCCAGGTCGCCGGCCAGTCGGCCCGGCTCCAGGAGATCGTCGCGCAGCAACTCCACCTCCCGTCGGGTACGCGCGTCCTCCACGGCGAGGAACCCGCCGGCCATCCCGGCCACGTGCTTGGACAGACTGAACGCCGCAGCCCTTCCGAAGGTGCCGATCGGCTGCCCGTCCACATGCGTGCCGATGGCGTGCGCCGCGTCCTCGATCAGGGGGATGCCCAACGCGTCGCAGCGGGCGCTCAGTTCCGCGACCCGGTCCGGGAGCCCGTACAGGTTCGTGGTCAGGACGGCGTCGACGCTCCGCCAGGTGGACTCCGGCACCGCGGCCGGGTCGATGTTGCCGTCCCACACGGACACCGGGGCCTGCACGGGGCGCAGTCCGGCCGCGAGGACCACGAAGAGGATCACGTCGTCGTTCACCGGCGACATCAGGACTCGGCCGCCCGGCCTGCACCAGCGCCTCAGCGCCAGGTACAGCGCCAGCCGCGCCGAGGGGGTGTAGACACATTCCCGTCCGAGCCGCCGTGTCATCATCGCCGCGAGCCGCGATCCGTACGGCATCCGTCACCTCTTCCGTGGAAGGGCCGTGCAGGGGTTGCCCGAAGGGCTCAGCGCGTTCTCACGACCGCCGGGCGAGGTGCACCGACCGGCTGCCGCCGGGCAGGCGCTCGCCGTCCGGCGGCGGGAAGGGAGGAACGCGTGCTCTGGCGCATGACGGCGACGACACTGCCTCGGCGCGGATGCCGGGTATGGGCGGGCCGCGGAGACGACTGCTCAGCGTGCGCGGGGCCCTGCCCGGTCGGAACCCGTCCGGGCGGGGTCCGCCCGGCCTGAGCGCTCTCGCCCGGAGCCCGTCCCGCCGGAGGTGCGCAGTGCGCCGACCGTCTTCAGCAGCCGGTCGGCGGGCTCCCTCAACCGGGGATGGGCCAGGACCGTGTTCCGCAGGCCCCGTACCGGTCTGCGCCACAGCCGGTGCGCCGTCGCGACCGGGTGGGAGCGGCTCACGAACCCCTCCCCCACCCGCAGTTCGCGGGTCTTGAGCCAGTCCTTGTACTCCTTCTCACCGCGGCCGAGGTCCATGACCCGCACACCCTCACGGCCCGCCGCCTCCGCCATCCGGAGGTGCATGATCAACCCGGGTGAGTAGTAGCTCAGTTCGGGGTCGTACGCGGTGAACCAGGCCGCAAACACCGTCCGCGATCTCGGCCCGAAGTGTGCGGCCACCGGCCGGTCGCCCGCATACACCACGGAGAGGACACCGGTGAAGTGCTCCTCCCGGACGCGGAACAGGTGCTCCACGACGTTCACGATCCACGGCCGCGCGAACCGGTCCATGCGTGACGTCCTGCGGTACTGGGCGGACTTCCACTGCATGAGCGTGCGCAGCATCGCGGGGTCGCGCTCGTCGAACACGAACCTCACCTCCCCCAGATCACGCCCCAGTCGGCGTTCCTTCTTCAGCGTCGTCTTGGCCAGCCCCGGGTACGCGCCCCGCAGCCACTGCGCGTACCCGCCCTCACCCGTCTTGAGGTCGACGACCGGTGACGCGAACGTCCCCGTGACATAGCGGTCGAACGGTTTCTGCTCCTCGACGAGGTGGTCGAACTCGAAGACGGACAGCCCGCAGGCCCGCAGCAGTTCCTGGGCGTCCCAGGTGACCCCGGGCCGGTGCACGAGTGCCTGGCAGTCGGACAGGCCGAGTCCGACGGCCCGTCCGACACCGAGGGACGTGCGCTCGTACGGGAAGAAGCCCACGGCCTCGGTGCCTTCGCTCAGGACCGCCACTCGTGCGCCGCCGCGAAACCCGCCGATGCCGGCCGCGAACTCCGGCGACAGGAAGGGGTTGGCGTAGCCGGGTGACTCGTCCGCCGCCCGGTGCCATGCCTCGCGCAGCGAACCACTCAGTGACTCCGGTCTGTGAATGCTGATGTCCACCTCAGATCGACCGCCCTTCCGCGGTCTTCGCGAAGGACGTACCGGTCGAGGTGCACACCGTGCTGCATCGTGTGGCGCGTGAATCACAGCTCATGGATCGCATGGATGATCGCCCCCCATTCCCCCATGGACGCGGTGTACGCGTCCTGGCCGCTCCCACGGCCAACTCCCCACCCACGTCACCGAAGCCTTCGCGGCCCGCCCGACAGCCGGTACCCGAAGTATTCGACAAGGATCAAACGTCGCGAAACAGTACGCACGCTGTCAAGGGTGTCGGTCGTAACGAAACAGGTGCGGATGGGGTGACCCGCCTGGTTGACCATGCTCCTGAGGTCCAGGAACACCCGGGGTCCACGCAGGGGTCACACCCGGGGCGTGATCATGGAACACGCAGGCAGAAGCATGCGGGCCACCCGCTCTTGTCACCTTGAAGGTTGAAATCGAGACATCGTCGGGCGAGGACGGCCGGCACCCCGCGCCTACGGTTCTGCCCGCACCTGTGCAGCCCACAGCGCCATGTTCGAAACCACGGACCCACAAGGGTGGTTCGGACACATTCGGGATCATGGCCGGGATGATGCGAGTAGCATCCGGCCCCAACACCATCCGATGTATGAGGAGAGGTAGCTGCCATGTCCGAAGTCGAATCGGCCACCACGGAACTCAAGACCCAGTACGCCGCTCAAGTGGCCGCGGACCTCGAGCGCAACACCAAGGAGCAGGAACGAATCGGCGCCGAAGTGGCCGCGCTCGAGGAGCAGTTGAGCGCGCTCCAGCACGACCGGACCCTGTTGGCGGAGCTGCAGCGGGCACTGGGCGGCGAGAACGACCTTCCGCAGGCCGCCCGGAGCACCGGGAAGGGCTCCACGCCCAAGCCGTCAGTGCCGCGTCAGGCCACGGCGGGCCGGCGCAAGAAGGCCACCGCCACGAAGGCTGCTGCCAAGCCCGCCGCCGCCAAGCCCGCGGCGAAGCCGGCCGTGAAGGCCGCCGCGCCCAAGGCCGCCACCAAGGCCGCCACCAAGGCTGCCGCGGCTGATCCCGCCGCCGCGAAGCCGGCCGCCGCCAAGCCCACGCTCGTCGAGCTCATCCGTGACCACCTCGCCCAGCAGTCCGAGCCCCGCTCGTCCGCTGAGGTCACCACGGCACTGACTGAGGCCCACCCCGACCGCGAGATCAAGCCCAAGGTCGTACGCACCACGGTGGAAGGGCTCGTCGCCAAGGGCCAGGTGCAGCGCACCAAGCAGGGGTCCTCCGTGTTCTACACGCCGTCCGGGACCGCTGCAGCCGACACCTCGGCCGAGCAGGTCCCGGAAACAGCCTGACCATCGGGGAACGACTGCCCTGACGCCGCCCCGTACCGCAGTTCTCACACTGTGGACCCCAGGCGACATGACACACCGTCAACTGTCCTGCCTGGCAGGGCATGTTGACCGACGCCCCGTGCTCCGGGGCCGGGTCGTTCAGCCGGTCGTGGCGCGCTGGAGGCGGCGGGCCTTGACGCGGCGTGCGGGCGCCGCGGGATCGGCCACCATGCCGGCGGTCTGCGCCCGGGACGGGGTGTGCCTGCTGCTGTCCAGCCTGGCCGCGACCCGGGCCAGGACCTTGTCACCGGGGCGGGCCGCGATGTGGAAGTGCGACCGCTTCACAGGAGTCAGGTCACCACCCCAGACGACGGTTCCCTCACAGTCGACGAGGATGTCCCGCACGATCTGCTCGTGATGCGGCCACAGTCCCTCACTGCCGGCCAGTAGTGGATAAGCCCTGGGGTGGAGGGTGGGAGACGGACCTGGCACTTCCCTCGATGTGGTGGACCGCGGTGGTGTCGGGGTCGATCCGCCAGCCGTTGGCGGATGTCGTACGGGTCCACCGGGCGTCACCCGCCGCGGCCTCGGCCGCGTTGGCCGGGGCGGGGTCGAGGGCACCCTGTGCGACGGCGAGCAGTCTTCGGCCTCAGCCGAAAGGCCTGGGCGCGGGAGACCCGTAGGTCCGGAGGCACGGTCCCGGCGGCCCGCTCAGGCTCGGGCCGGAGGGCTTGAAGAGGGTGTGCGATGCGTGAGGGCCGGCGGGGTCACTGCGCCCCGCCGGCCCCTTACGCATGCCGGATCAAGCGGTGGCGCAGGTGGTGCCGTTGAGCGTGAACGTGGTCGGAGCGGTGTTGGCAGCGCCCTTGTTGGCGGTGAAGCCGACGGTGACCGAGCCGTTCACGGGAATGGTGGAGGTGTAGGAAGCGGGGGCGACACTCACCGTGCCACCGCTCTGCGTGGGGGTTCCGCCCCACATGTTGGAGACGGTCTGGCCGTTGGCGAAGGTGAAGGCGAGCTTCCAGCCGCTGACGGCGGCGGTGCCGGTGTTGCGGATGGTGATCTCGCCCTGGAAGCCGCCCGGCCACTCGTTGACGACGCGGTATCCGACGGAGCAGCCGGCGCCCGGGGTGCCGCCGCCCTCGTCGGTGGTGACGTTCACCGTCGCCGAGCGGGTCGATCGGTTTCCGGCCGCGTCACGGGCGTAGACGGCGAAGGTGTACGCCGTGTCCGCGGTGAGGCCGGTCACGGTGGCCGTGGTGACGGCCGACGCGGCGACCGTGGTCTCGGAGCTGCCGCTGACCCGGACGATGTCGTAGCCGGTGACACCGACGTTGTCGGTCGCGGCGGTCCAGTTGAGGGTCACGGACGTGGCGCCCACGGCGGAGGCACGGGGGGCGCCGGGCGTGGTCGGGGCCTGGGTGTCGCCCGGGTTGCCGCCGCCGAAGACCGTGGCTTCCCGGGAGGTCTGGGCGATGCCGTCGGCGCCGTTGAAGATGCGTTGGCCCCAGGAGCTGAGCCGGTCGGGGTCGAAGCCGATCGCGAGGTCGAGGATCGGGTCGGTGTTGCCGCTCCAGGACCAGGCGAGGTAGCCGAGCCTGAGCCGCTGCGCCGCGGCCATCATGGTGTCCTCGTCCGGGTCGCCCCACTGGTCGGGAGGTCCGCCGAACTCGCCTATGAGGATGGGCAGTCCGGCGTCGACGAAGGCGTTGAGGTAGTCGGTGATCTCCTGTGCGGTGTCGTAGACGCTGTACATGTGGATCGAGAAGATCAGGTTGCCGGTGGTGTCGGCGTCGTACACGGACCGGGCGTTGGCGCGCATGACGCCCTGCCAGTCCTGGCCCCAGTTGGGTGCGTCCACCATGATGGTGTGTTCGAACCCGGCGCCGCGCAGCTTCTTGACGGCGGCGATCGTGGGATCGGTCCAGCCGGCGGGGTCGGTGTTGCCCCAGGGCTCGTTGCCGATGTTGACGATGACGTAGTTCTCCTGGCCGGCGAGCACGCTCTTGAGGCTGATCCAGTAGTCGGCCGCGTGGTCGAGCGTGCCGGCCGCGGCCTCCTCGCCGTAGCCGGTGGTGTCGTGCACCTCCAGCACACAGATCAGCCGGTTGGCCTTGCACTGGGCGATGACGGCGGCGACGTCCTCGGGGCTGTTCCTGGTCCAGCGGTGGCCGTCGGAGAGGACGACGCGGACCGTGTTGGCGCCGAGTGCCTTGATGTCGGCCAACGACTGCGTCTCGCCCGGGTACCAGGTGTGGGCGTGGTTGACCCCGCGCATGACGAAGTCGTTGCCGTTGCCCTCGACGAGGCGGCCGTCGTCGATATGGAGGCCCGTCGCGAGGGCGCCGGGCGACTGGGCGTGCGCGGCTGCCGGAACGAGAGCGCCGAGGACGACGAGCCCCAGGAGGCTGGCCAGCCCGGCCAGCAGGGCGCTGACGAGGTTCTTTCGTGTCGTGCTTCTTGCTCTTCTCACTGCGACTCCAGAAAGTGAGCGCCAAGAAACGTGAGTTTCGGGAAGTGGGAGCGCTCCCATAGAGTCACCTTGCCAGGGGCACGTCAAGACATCGCGCAGGCTCCGGCCCGTACCGGACGTCCGCCGTGCTGCTCCAGGCTGTCGCACGCAAGAACGTCGCAACCGGCGACGTACTCCTTCGTCACCACGAACGGCCCCTCGCTGCGCAGCACTTCGCCACCCCTTACGCGTACGGTCACCGCGTCGGCCGGGCCCGCAGCCGGCGGCCGTGCAGTCGTACGCCCCACCGCGTCAGGTCCTCCGCCCACGTTTCGGCAGGCGCCATGCCGGAGGCGTCGGCTGATGAGCGGGGCGGCCGGGCCGCCGTTCCGTTCCCACCCGGGGGGGATCGGCGTGCGCCCCGTCACCACCCTCGCGCCCCTGAGGGCCGCTTGTCACCACCCCTGTACGCGCACTACTGTCACCACGCCTTGGTGAACGGGAAATCCGGTGTGATGCCGGTGCGGCCCTCGCCACTGTGATCGGGAAGTCCGGCTCCAGCCCTCGCGGGCAGCCACTGGGTCCTCGGACCCGGGAAGGCGGAGCACGGGCGGTGGTACCCGTCAGCCAGGAGACCGGCCAAGGCACGTCAACCATCCACGAGGTGCTGGAGAGGGTCTGCTGAGCCATGCACATTGCCGAGGGTTTCCTCCCACCGGCGCACGCGATCGCCTGGGGCGTCGCGTCCGCGCCCTTCGTCGTCCACGGAGCCCGGTCACTCACCCGTGAGGTCAAGGACAATCCCGAGAGCACCCTGCTCCTCGGTGCCTCCGGAGCCTTCACGTTCGTCCTCTCCGCACTCAAACTGCCCTCGGTGACCGGGAGCTGCTCGCATCCCACCGGTACCGGGCTGGGTGCCATCCTCTTCCGGCCGCCGATCATGGCCGTGCTCGGCACCATCACCCTGCTCTTCCAGGCCCTGCTGCTCGCCCACGGCGGCCTGACGACACTCGGCGCGAACGTCTTCTCCATGGCGATCGTCGGGCCATGGGCCGGTTACGGCATCTACCGGCTCCTGCGGCGTTTCGACGTGCCGCTGATGGTCGCGGTGTTCTTCGGCGCGTTCGTCGCCGACCTGTCCACCTACTGCGTGACCAGCGTGCAACTGGCGCTCGCGTTCCCCGACCCGAGCAGCGGATTCCTGGGCGCACTCGGCAAGTTCGGCTCGATCTTCGCCGTCACCCAGATTCCGCTCGCGGTCAGCGAGGGCCTTCTCACCGTGCTCGTGATGCGGCTCCTGGTGCAGTCCAGCAAGGGCGAACTGACCCGGCTCGGCGTGCTCCTCACCAAGAAGCAGTCCAGGACCGAGACCGAGGCGGTGGCCCGATGAGCAGGAACACGAAGATCAACGCGCTGCTGCTCCTCGTCGTGGTCGCACTCGCCGTCCTGCCACTGGCTCTCGGCCTCGGCGATCACAAGAAGGAGCCGTTCGCGGGCGCCGACGCAGAGGCGGAAACCGCGATCACGGAGATCGAACCCGACTACGAGCCCTGGTTCTCCCCTCTGTACGAGCCGCCGTCGGGTGAGATCGAATCGGCACTGTTCGCCCTCCAGGCCGCCCTCGGTGCCGGTGTCCTCGCCTACTACTTCGGTGTCCGCCGCGGACGCCGCCAGGGCGAACTGCGCGCCCGGGCACAGCAGGACGGCCAGGACTCCACCCCTGTCACCGCCCCGGACGTCACCACCTCCGCGGAGGTCACCACTTCACCGGGCGGCACCACCGCGAAGACCCACGGGAGCACACCCGCCGGCACCGGTGAGTCCTCGGTCGGACGGATCTGAGCGTTCATGCTGCCCATTGACGCGGCGGCGCACAGCAGCCGCTGGCGCCGCCGCCACCCGGTGGACAAGGCCGTCCTCGGACTGGGCCTGACCGTGCTCGCCATCTCCCTCCCGCCCTGGCCGGGCGCCGCTCTGGTCCTGTTGACGGCCCTCAGTGTGCTGCTGGGCCCGGCCGGGGTCCCCGCCCGGCGGCTGTGGCGCGCCTACCGGGTGCCGCTGGGGTTCTGTGTGACCGGGGCCCTCCCCCTGCTCCTGCAGGTCGGCGGGCCCGACGGCTTCCTGACACCGGCCGACGGCGGGCCCGTACGCGCCGGAGAACTGTTGCTGCGTACCTCCGCGGCCTCCCTCGGTGTCCTGCTGTTCGCGTTCACGACCCCCATGTCCGACCTGTTGCCGCGCCTGGTGAAGGCCGGGGTGCCCGCGCCGGTCGTCGACGTCGCCCTGGTGACGTACCGGATGAGCTTCCTGCTGCTCGACTCCGTGCGGCGGATCCGGGACGCGCAGGCCGCACGGCTCGGGCACACCACACGGGCCGCCCAGTGGCGTTCGCTGGCGGGGCTCGGCGCCACCGCGTTCGTCCGGGCCTTCGACCGGGCGACGCGGCTGCAGGCAGGGCTCGCCGGACGCGGTTACGACGGCACCCTGCGCGTCCTCGTTCCGGAGGCCCGCGTCTCCGCACGCTTCACGCTCGCCAGCGTCGCGCTGCTCACGGCCGTGGCCGCCCTCACCTTCGTACTGGAAAGGCCGCTGCGATGAGCGAGCCCGTGCTGGTCGCCCTGCGGGGCGCGTCCTACGCCTACGAGGACGGCCCGCCCGTGCTCCGCAACCTCGACTTCGAGGTGCGCGAGGGACGCGCGCTCGCCCTTCTCGGCCGCAACGGCAGCGGCAAGACCACCCTGATGCGGCTGCTGAGCGGCGGACTGCGGCCGGACACGGGCCAGTTGGCTGTCGCGGACCAGCCGGTCCGGTACGACCGCAAGGGCCTGACCAGGCTGCGCACGACCGTCCAGCTCGTCGTCCAGGATCCCGACGACCAGCTGTTCGCCGCGTCCGTCGGGCAGGACGTGTCGTTCGGGCCGCTGAACCTCGGCCTGACCGACCTCGAGGTACGGGCCCGGGTGGACGAGGCGCTCGCCGCGCTGGACATCAGTGCCCTGGCCGACCGGCCCACCCATCTGCTCTCCTACGGCCAGCGCAAACGGACCGCGATCGCGGGCGCCGTGGCGATGCGGCCGCGCGTCCTGATCCTCGACGAACCGACCGCCGGGCTCGACCCGGACGGCCAGGAACGCTTGCTCGCGGCCCTGGACGGGCTGCGCGAGGGCGGTACCACCGTGGTGATGGCGACGCACGACGTGGACCTCGCCCTGCGCTGGGCCGACGACGCCGCCCTCCTCACCCCGGACGGAGTGTTCACCGGCCCGGCTGCCGGGACGCTGGCCCGCACGGATCTACTGGAGCAAGCGGGTCTGCGTCTGCCCTGGGGCGTCGCGGTCGCTCAACTCCTGCAAACGCAAGGCCTGTTGACCGACCTGTCACCCGGCCCGCTGACGGCGGAGGAACTGGCCGCCATGACCTCCCGACACTCCGCTCCCCCGGTACCGGCTGACGGCTGACAGCTGACGGCTGACGGCTGACGGCTGACGGCTGACGGCTGACGGCTGACGGCTGACGGCTCATGTGCCGTCGGCCCGCACGCCGTTCGCTATCCGTCGAAAGGCATCACCTTGGTCACCTTGCCGTGCGGGTCGGCCTGCACGTACCCACCCTTGTTGTACTCGTCGCTGAGGTAGGCGGACATGTAAGCCGCTGTGCCGAACACCGTGTTGGGCGGTTTGACCAGCAGATAGCGGCTCGTGGCGTTGTCGACGTTCAGCTTCCTGTCGGCCTCGGCGAACAGCGCGGGAACCTTGTCCCAGTCGAAGTCGTCCAGACTCATCGGCTGGGCCCCGCCGGACAGTTGGTTCTTGATGATGCCCTTCTCCACTCCGCTGTCGACGCGGTAGCTGTAGAGGTCGTAACTGGTCCGGCTGCCCTTGACCATCACCTCGGCGGAGATGTGATCGGGGTAGACCGAGAAGGCCCCGAACCGGTCGCGGCCGGTGTCCTTCTCGATGGCCCGGATCGCGGAGCGAATCCCGTCCGGGGTCAGCAGGCCGGTGGTCTTCGACTGTTCCGGCTGTTCCTTCCCCTCCGACTGCTTCGGCTGCTCCGGTTGTTTCGTCTGCCGGGACGTGCCGCTCGGGTCGATCGAGGAAGAACTGGCCGACGGCTTCCCCTTCGCTCCGTTCGCTCCGTTCGAGGAGTCGTCACCCGCGGAGGACGAGCCGCCGTTCCCCCAGCCGGGCAGCAGTGTCCACGCCAGTACGCCCACCAGGACCGTGCCCGCGGCGGACAGGGCGACCGTGGCACGGCGGCCTCGCCCCGCCGGGCGGACGGGTGTCGGCGCACCGGGTCCCGTCCGGTCCGGCACGGCCGGGCCCGACGGAACGTACGGCCGGGGTACGGCGTCCTGCGGTGTCGGCCGGTCCTGGTGCACGGCGGACCCGCCGAGGTGGTGGAGCGGGGTGGCCTGGGCGGTGCCGGCCGGTGGAGGGGTGAGCCGGTAGGACGTGGGCTCCGTGCGGCTGTCCGCGACGTCCGCCAGCATCCGGTCGAGCGTCCCGGCGTCCGGGCGTGCCGCCGGGTCCCTCACCAGTACGCCCATCAGCACATCCGCCAGGGGTCCGGCCTTCTCCGGCGGCGGCACGTCCTCGTAGAGCACGGCCGCGAGGGTCGCCAGCGTCGTGCCCCGGCTCAGCGGGTGACGGCCCTCGACCGCGGCGTACAGCATCATCGCCAGTGACCACAGGTCCGAAGCCGATCCGCCGTCGTTGCCCGCGACCCGCTCGGGGGCCATGTAGTCGGCGGTGCCGATGATCGACCCGGTGGCGGTGAGAGCCGTGGACTCGCGGATCGCCGCGATGCCGAAGTCCGTGAGCACGGGGCGGCCGTCGGGGCGCAGCAGGACGTTGGCGGGCTTGACGTCCCGGTGCTGGATGCCGGCGTCGTGGGCGGCCCGTAGCGCCGCCAGTACCTCGCGCCCGAGCCGTGCCGTGTCCGCGGGGTCCATCGGGCCCCGGCCCAGCCGGTCGGCGAGCGAGCCGCCGGTGACCAGTTCCATCACGATCCACGGATAGGTGCCCTCGCCGCCGTCGACGATGTGGTGGATCGTCACGACGTTCGGATGGTCGATCCTCGCCAGTGCCCGCGCCTCGCGCAGCACCCGCTCCCGCAGCATCCGCGCGCCGTCCGGGTCGTACTCGGCGAGGTCGATGTCCGGGGGCCGCACCTCCTTGACGGCCACCTGTCGGTGCAGGGCGAGGTCCGTGGCCCGCCAGACCGTGCCCATCCCGCCGCCGCCGAGCCGCGACTCCAGCCGGAACCGCCCGTCGATGACCCGTCTGCCGGAGTCCGCCTCGCTCATGCGCGGGAGCATAGAGGACAGGTCGGACAGGAGTTCCCCCGGGCGGACGGTCCGGGGAACGGCCTGCTCGGCCGGGTGTGGCGGCTACGGAGTGTTCGCGGCCGTCGACCTGCCGAGGTAGGTGAGGGGGCCCGGGTCGGGCACAGGGATCTCGTGGAAGCCGAGGCGGTCGTAGAACGCCCGTGCGGCGGTGTTGGCAGTGACCATGCCGAGGTGGACGGCTGGAACGCCGCGGCTCTCCAGCGCGGCCAGGAAGGAGCGCATCAGGGCTCGTCCGAAGCCCCGCCGTTGCCATTCCGGCAGGAGATCGATGTGGAGGTGCGCCGGGTACGCGACGAGTGCGGGCAGGACCATCCGCTCGGGAGTGTGCAGCAAATGGATCATCTCCTCGCTGGGTGTACGGGGTGCCGTCGTCGGTTCGGGATAGCGGCGGGCGACGCGGGGGATCCAGGTCGCGCGGAAGTTCTTGACGAACTGTTCCGTGTCCGCGGTGCCGACGACGTAACCGACCGGCCTGCCCGATCCGTCGTCCAGGACGAAGGCCAGTTCCGGCTCCAGGTGGCAGTAGGGCGCGGCGAATATGGACGGCATCAACTCCTCGTCGGGGTAGCGGTCGCGCGAGTCGCCTCCGTCGAGGGCGGTCCGCACGCAGACGGCGGCGACTCCGGCACGGTCGGCGAGTTGGTAGGGGCGAATTCCGGGCTGCGACAGCATGGCAAGCATCCTTGCGTGCATGGGAGCGCTCCCACAAGCCGGGGAAGGTACCTTTTTCCGCTTCCCCGGTCGACCACCTCGGGAGCCTGCACGGGCCGTTCGACCGTGCCCTCACTTATCACGTTTCGATAGCGGAATAGGTAATTTCCTCGCACCCAACACGGATGTTTCACGACATGGCTAGGCTCCGGTGCCTTGCAGGTATCCGGAGGGGGAATTTCTCATGCGTAAACACCCGGTCATAGCCGCGGCCGTCACCGTAGGCGCGCTGGCCGTCGTCGTCACCCCGGCCCAGGCGGCCGAGTACCAGTCGGCTCTGAAGATCCGCGGTGTGCAGTACGACGCACCCGGCAGCGACTCCAACAACTGCGCCACCGGCAACACGGACGAGGAGTACCTGACGATCAAGAACTACTCGTCCTCGGCGACCATCAACCTGAAGAACTATCTGGTCGAGGACGCCACCGGCAATCGCTTCCTCTTCACCGCGAACCACTACCTCCAGCCCGGCGACTACGTGAAGCTGCGCGGCGGCAACGGGACCGACTCCGAAGGCCGGAACGTCGTCTACCGCGACAACTGCAACTTCATGTGGAACAACCCCGGCGACACGATCTACTTCTACAAGCCCTCCGGAAGCCGCTCCGACGTGCACAAATACACCAAGAGCGGTTCCGACTCCGACGGCAACGGCTACATCCGCTTCCACAGCTGACCGTCCGGACAGGATCGTTGAGCGGGCCTCCTCGTCCGGGACGTCAGGCCCCGGCGCCCGCCGCGATGTCACGCGCCGCGATGTAGCCGAAGGTCATCGCCGGTCCGATCGTCGAGCCCGCGCCCGCGTAGCTGTGCCCCATGACGGCCGCGCTCGCGTTCCCGGCCGCGTACAGGCCGGGGATCACGGATCCGTCCGGGCGCAGTACGCGCGCCCGGGCGTCGGTGCGCAGACCGCCCTTGGTACCGAGGTCACCGGGGACGATCTTGAAGGCGTAGAACGGGGCCAGCCACAGCGGCGCCAGGCAGGAGTTCGGGAGGATCGCCGGGTCGGTGTAGTAGTGGTCGTAGACACTGTCCCCGCGGTGGAAGTCGGTGTCGGTGCCGCCGCGGGCAAGGCCGTTGAAGCGGTTGACGGTGGCGCGGAGGGCTGCCGCCGGCACTCCGATCCGCTGAGCCAGGGCGTCGAGCGTCCACTCCTTGTGGGCGGCGCCTGACGAGTACCAGGCGTCGGGGAACGTGAACGTCGGAGCGACGTCCTTGAAGAGGTAGCGGTTGCGGTAGTTCTGGTCGACGATCAGCCAGGCCGGGATGTGCGGGGCGTTCGCGTGCTGCTCGTACATGGTGTGGACGACGTCGCTGTAGGGGGCCGCCTCGTTGACGAAGCGGGCTCCCGCGGCGTTGACGAGGAGCCCACCGGGCAGGGTGCGTTCGGCGAGACAGAAGTAGGGCTCACCGGGCAGCGGGATGGCCGGGCCCCACCATGCGTCGTCCATCAGGTCGAGTGCGGCACCCGCCTGCCGGCCCGCGCGGATCCCGTCCCCGGTGTTCTCCTTGGCTCCGACCGTCCACTGCGTGCCGATGGGCTGTCGCTGGTACTGCTCGCGCATGGCCGCGTTGTGCTCGAAGCCGCCCGAGCCGACGATCACCCCGCGCCTCGCCCTCACCAGGCCCGGCGCGCCGTCCCTGGTCACGACGGCTCCCGCCGCTCTGCCGCTTTCCAGGTACAGCTCGGTGAGCGGGCTGTTCAGCCAGACCGGCACCCTGGCCGTGAGCAGTCCCGCGCGCAGGCCGGCCGCCAGCGACTGGCCCATGGTGAGGGGTTTCTGGCCGAGGAGTGCCGCTTTGGTGCCGCGGGACAGACACTCCGTGGCGACGGCGAGGCCCTTCGCGCTGACCGCGGAGAGGGCGAGCCACTTGTAGTCGGTACTGAAGACGACCATGCCGCTCGGGACCGCCAGGTACGGAGGGTTCAGCCGGGCCAGCTCGGCGCCGAGGATGTTGCCGTCGAGCTGGGCGGGTTCTATGGACCGGCCGCCGGGCAGACCGCCGGGCAGTTCGGGGTAGTAGTCGCTGTAGCCCTCCATCCAGCGGAACCGCAGCGGGCTGTTGGCCATGACGAAGGAGATCATGGCGGGCCCGTGCCCGAGAAAGGCCTGGCGTCGGTCGGCGGACACGTCGGGACCGACCACCGCGGCCAGGTAGGTCGCCGCCTTCGCCGGGGTGTCGGGGACGCCGGCGGCCAGGATCACCGGATTGTTCGGGATCCAGATACCGGCACCCGAGCGCGCCGCCGAACCGCCGAAAGTGGCCGCCTTCTCCACGACGACGCAGCTCAGCCCCTGTTTCGCGGCCGTCAGGGCTGCGGTCATCCCCGCCGCACCCGAGCCGATCACCACGACGTCGTACGTGCCGAGCAGGGGCAGGTCGGCCGCCTGGGCCGTGCCGGGGAGGCCGGCCGCGAGCGCCAGCCCCGTTCCGGTCGCCGCGCCGAGCACCCGGCGCCTCGACGGGCCGGACAGGGAGGAGGAATCAGTACGTCTTGCGGGGTCCGCGCTAGTGGCCATGGCAGGGCGCTCCAACCGGGCGAAGGAATGGGAGTGCGTGCTGTGCCCCGGGAGCCAACTCACGTATGGTGTCCCGGTTCTGATGCGGAGTCAGGAATGTGGCGCGGGGGTCTTGGTAAGTCAAGGGTCACGCCGGCCGGACGACGGACGATCACCGGCCCCCACCCGCGCCGGGGCCGCATCGGGACCTGCTTCCGACGCTCGGGCGAACGACCCTGCCCGGACCACGCGCCCCTCGCCGCCCCCACTCCCCCGTAACCTCTTCAACCGGTGACCAGCCTTGCAAGGGGCCTCTGTCACCTGCCAGGATGGTGACGTGAATCTGGATCACGTCTTCGTCTGCGGGAACCCGGCGCTGGACTTCGCCGCGACGCTCCGCGCCCGCCGCACACTCCGCGCCGAGACGCTCGTGTCTCCGGAGCGGCTGGACGCCTGGTACGTCGAAGCCGGGATCGTCGACGCCCTCTCCCCCAGCGGGGAGTCCGACGTCGCCCAGGCGGTCGCTCTGCGCGAGGCGGTCTACGTGCTGGTCACCGCGCGGCGCCTCGGCGAGTCCTACGAAGCCGAAGCACTCGCCACCGTGAACGGCGCGGCCCGCAAGCCATCCGCCACCCCGCAACTCACCGCGACGGGGCGGCATACGGAGGCGACAGCGGAAGAAGCCCTCTCCACCGTGGCGCGGCACGCCGTCGAGGTGCTGAGCGGCCCGGAGGTGCCGCTGCTCAAGGAGTGCGGCAACCCCGAATGCACCCGCGTCTACATCGACCGGTCGCGTGGGGTTCGCCGGCAGTGGTGCGGCATGGAGTCCTGCGGGAACAAGCTCAAGGCCGCCGCGTACCGCGCCCGCAAGAAGCAGGTCCAGGCACCGGCCGCCCACTGACGCCCCCGGCCACCGGCTGCGCGAGTGCGTCTCGGCGGCCGGTGGCCCGGTCGGCCGACCGCCGCGGGATCACGGCACGCGCGATCCCGCACCCGTCAGAAGATGTTGCGGACGAGCCACTCGTCATCGTCATACGCGTTGCGCGCGGGATCCACCACCGTGGCCGGCTTCTCCTCGACGGTGTCCGCGAGGCGGACCCTCTCCGGCAGCGTGCCGAACCGGGCGCGGCGTGCCGCCTCGGCGGCATCCGGAGCCTTCTCTCCCTGCGGCATCTCGGCCTCCTGCGTCTCGGAGCTGCGCGACATCACCAGCTTGACTGGTGACGATCCTCGCAGAGGGGCCGTCACCAGTCAAGGGGGTGATGACGCCGGGCCGATGCCCCTGGACCGCACCCTGACGCGTTGCCCCGGACCGCTCCCCGAAAGACTGCCCGGAGGGCTGCGGAGAGGCGCTCAGGCCGTGACGGCGTCGCGTTCGTGGTCCGTCAGCGGCGGGCCCGCGAGGTGCGGCTTCTTCCGGCCGAAGTAGACGAGGGCGAGCATGTCGGGCAGGAAGAGCCGGACGGGCGGCTTCTCCATGCTCATCACGTCCA
This sequence comes from Streptomyces sp. BV286, assembly GCF_019090165.1. Lineage (GTDB taxonomy): Bacteria > Actinomycetota > Actinomycetes > Streptomycetales > Streptomycetaceae > Streptomyces. Next base: position 94,203 of record NZ_JAHRIB010000141.1, on the reverse strand, counting down.
GCAGGATGCGCAGGGCGTGGGGGTTCCGCGAACCGGCGTCGACAGCTCTGTCCACGAAGGCGGCGAGCGCCTTTTCGAGCCGTGTGGGCGGCTCGTCGCTGGCGCCCGGATAGAACACGTCCTGGCCCACGGCCAGATTCCAGGCGTTCTCCACCGGACGTGCCGCGCCCTTCTGGATGCGCCGGGCCGTGCCGGGGGCGCCGAGGTCCTGCCGTTGCAGGATGTGGTGCAGTGCGACGACGCTCTGCGCGGCGGCGCTCAGCCCGTGACCGTAGACGGGGTTGTAACCGGCGACCGCCTCACCGAGGACGGCGAAGCCGTCGGGCCAGCGGGCGGCCTTCTCGTAGTAGCGCCGCCGGTTGGCCGTGCTGCGGGTGGTGACGACGTCCGTCTCGGGCTCGGCGTCGGCGAGGAGTTCGCCGATGACGGGGTGCGGCAGCCGCAGCGCGAAGGGCACGAACTCGTCGTTGTCGGCGCTCGGCCGGCCCCCCTCGGTTCCGGAGAGCGTGACCAGCCACCGGCCGTTCTCGATGGGAGCGATGATCCCGCCCCTGCCGGGATTCTGCCGGGGGTCGGCCTGGACGTTGACGATCGGGAATCCCTCGGCGGTCCGGCCGGGGGCGCGGTAGATCCGGCTGGCGTACCCGACACCGGCGTCGACCGTGCGCTCCACCACCGGCGGAAGTCCCAGGTCCTGCAGCCAGACGGGGGCGCGGCTGCCCCGTCCGCCCGCGTCGATCACCAGGTCCGCCGGGAGGGTGCTCTCGGTGTCCGCCGACCGTATTCGGACCCCGGTCACGCGGCGGGCGCTGCCTTCCAGCGACAGCAGTTCGGTGTCCTGGCGCAAGGTGATGCGCGGATGTTTCAGCACCCTGGCGCGGATCACCGCGTCGAGCAGGTCGCGGCTGCACAGCAGATTGATGTGGTGGGCGTGGGCGAAGCGCCGGAACCACTGTCCGGAGGGGGCCTTGGACACCAGGTCGGCCATGACGGGGGTTCTGCGGGCACCACGGTCGACGAGCTGGTCGACGATGCCCGGCAGAAGCTCCTCCATGGCCTTGACGCCACCCGACCACAGCACATGCGCGTGTCTGGCCTGCGGCAGGCCCTTGCGGGGCCGGGGGCCGTCCGGCAGGACGTCCCTCTCGACGATCGTGACGTCCGCGTGGTCGGCGAGTACCGCTGCGGCGAGCATGCCCGTCATGCCCCCTCCGACGACGATCGCACTGCGCCCGGGGATGGAGCTCGTGTCAGGCATGGATGGTGGCCCTCTCTGTTGACCGTCGTCGGCGCATGGCTGCGGTACTCGGGTCGCGCTGCTGCGCGTGGTCGCTGGTCGGATCGCCAGGCCGGAACCCTCCTCGGTCCGGCCCTTTGATCGAACCATGATCGGGCCAGGAGGGCACCGCGGGGCCCTGAATCCCAACTGGGCCCCGCGGGAGCCCTCCTGAGAGGGGATCAGCTCCGGTACCTCGGCAGTACAGGGCGATACGGCCCCGCTCCGCGGCGACTTGTCGCCGCGCTCGCCGGGGAAGACGTCGCCGGACTCGTACGGAGCCGGTGGGCGCCCGGCGCACGGCTCGGCCGCCCCCGCTCGCTCAGCGGCGGGACCGACGGCACGGCGACCCCGGCGCCCCGGCGGGCGCTCGCGGCTTCAGTCGTGGCGTACTTTCTGCCGGGCCGCCCGCTGTCGGGCCTCGGCGACGACCGGTGAGGACGCGAGGGCCTGCGCGAGCTCCACCATGAGGTGCGGCTGCACCACGGACCGCAGCCGTCCCGGCTCCGCCGGGAGGTCGGCGTCCGGGCCCGCCGCAACCCGCACCCTGGCCGCCGCGAGCATGGCCGCCTCGGCCACGATCTCCGCATGGTCCGGCGGCGTCCGCCCACCCGGCGGACGTGAGGCGGCGGGGACGGGAGCCGGGGTCGTGGCCCGGGCCGCGGAGTGGTCCGCCTCTTCGCGCACGGCGGAGCGGGCCGCCCTGCGGACCTCGTCGTCGAAATGGGGTGAGCACACCAGGACTCCGTCGAGGATCGTGATCTCCTGCTGGACCAGGCGCACCACCGGGAGATCCCACCAGTGGGTGTCGGCCACCGGTGTCCGCAGGTCGCGCATCTCCAGCCAGAGGGGCCTGAGGAGCCGATAACGCCTCCAGGCGCGGAGGTTGTCCGCGACGGACGGTCCGACCCGCGGCAGCGCGAAGCCGGCGGCGACGGTGACGCCCGCGACCGCCACCAGGGGCGGCGAGACACTGGTGGAGAGGAAGTCCCAGTCGCGGCCGCTCCAACGGGCCCCGATGGCAAGGTACTTGGCGAACTGGTACGACAGGTCGAACAGGACGCCGACGGCTATCAGCGTCAGGCCCTGCCGGGTGAGGTCCCGCACCTTCCGCAGCCAGCCCAGGCACATGCCCGCGAGGGCGGCGGTGGCCGCGGTGTGGGAGATCAGGTACAGCAGGATCATTTCGCGCATGTACGGCGTCGTGGCGTAGTACGTGTCAAGGTCCCGGGTCCGCTCGACGGGCACGTCGGCCAGGGTGAAGAGGACCACGATCCCGATGATCACCAGCCCGTAGACGTACACCACCAGGCGGGACGCGTGGGCGACCCTTCCGGGCTCCCCGCCCCGCCAGGCGATCATCAGGACGAGGTAGGAGGCACTCAGCGCGGACATCCCCGAATAGACCAGCGGGGCGGAGAAGTTGGCGATGCCGACGAGTTCGTTGACGACGCTGATGGTGGGCGGCGCGGACAGGATGCAGACGCAGGCCCCGACGACCAGGACCGCACTGCTCGACACCATCAGCGGGTCACGCCACGATCCCCCCATGGACGACAGCTTGAAGACGGCGGTGACGAGAAGGATCACGCCGGGGATGTAGAAGACGACGTCCACGGTTCACCGGCCTTCCGCGGTCGCCGACCGGTGTCGTCGGGCCGGGCGGACCAGCCCGCGCCCGGATCTGCCGGGCGACGACGGCGAACGGGGCCCGGAGCGCTCCGGCCTCGCGGGCAGGCCGGCGCGAGCAGGTGGTGTCCCCGTGCCGGGGGAACGGCAGGGTGACTTCGCGACAAGGGGCCGCGATGCCCGAAGGGCGCTCGGGCGGGGCCGGGCGGTGGGGGGAAGGTGGGTCATCTGGGAGATTTCTCGCCGTCTTCGGCCGGGGTGGCGGCAGGGCTCTCGCGGCGGACCGCCGCGACGATCGGGGACACGCGCAACGCGGCGGACACGCTCGCGGGTGCGGTGCGCACCGCGCTGATCTCCGTGTGGTCCAGGAGGGCGTGGGGATCGACGGGCAGGCCCAGGCGGACGTCCCGGACGGCTGCGGCGACCATGGCGGCGCGGCCGATCCGGGCGGCCTCGTCGAAGGAACGGCCCTCGGCGGCCGCCTCGGTCTGCGCGCGCGTACGGACCGCGCCGTCGAACCAGGGCCCCACGAGGCTCAGTCCGTCCTGGATGCCCGCCTCGCGCTGCGTGAGCCGGACGTGGGGCGACGAGTACCACGGGATGGGCCCGGCGAGCGGCGTCCGGGGCGAGGCGTACCCGAGTTCGCGCCACAGAGGGCCCAGCTCCCGGTAGGTCCTCGCCGCCCGCCAGTTCCAGACGAGCCACGGCCCCACCAGGGGCAACAGGAATCCGACGGTGGCGCAGGGCGCGGACAGCGCGGAGAGGAGAGGCGCCAGGGTCGTACTGAGAGCGCCCCAGTCCTGACCGGCCCAACGTGCCATCACCGCGGCCAGCTTGAGGCCACTGAAGGCCAGGTTCAGCAGCCAGCCCACGACGAGGATCCACAGCCCGGCCCGCAGCCACCCGCCGACCTGCAGCGCCCAGCGCCAGCACAGCACCGTCGTGACGAGAGCGGCGGTCATGTGGGCGACCAGGTAGAGCAGGATCATCTCGCGGATGAAGGGGGTCGTCGCGTAGTAGGTGTCGAAGTCGGTGTGGCGGTCCGCCGGGGCGTCACCGAGCGCGAAGAGGACGACCAGCAGGACGATGACCAGGGCGTACCCGGCCTGCCAGCGGCGTGAGACGCGCCGCACGTACGCGGGCGGCCCTCCGCGCCAGTGGACTATGAGCAGCAGGCAGGACGCGCTGAAGGCGCTGATGATGCCGTACACCAGCGGGCTGGAGAAGTTGGCCGTGCCGGTGGCCTCGTTGACGGCGGTGATCGTGGGCGGGGCCGCGAAGAAGAAGCCGGCGCCGCCGAGGGCGATCACCAGGCAGACGGTCCGTACGAGCGGGTCGCGCCAGTCCTTCACCAGGCCCGGCAGTTTGACGGCCAGGCCGACCATCATGGCGACGGCCGGTATGTAGTAGTCGGAGGAGTCCACGGCTCAGACCTGTGGCCGACGCTGTCCCAGCGACGCACCGATGCGGCCGGCGACCCGCCCCCGGTCCATGGCCGTGCTGTCGGGTTCTCCCTCCAGCCAGATCCGGAAGCGGGTGACCGCGAGCAGTCCGAACCTCTCGGCGTCGGCCTCCTCGCGCCGGTCGAACTCGGTGCGGGCGGCCACCTTCCGTACGGGCTCCTGGAGTTCGGAGAGCTCGGCACCGGTCGAGAGCATCCGGGCCGCCACCGCCTTGCCCACCACGTGGTTGCCGCAGTCGCCCCTGAGCATGTGCCAGACCTCGTGGAAGAAGATCGCCAGCTGGTGCAGGGGGGTCGCCCGCTTGTCCACCACGATGAGGTCGTAGGCGGGGAGGTCCAGCCACAGTCCACTGGCGGTCTGGTGGGGGAACTCCTCCTTCACGAGCCGGACCTCACGGCCCCTCAGCTCGCTCACGGAGGTGATCAGCGCCGCGAACAGAAGCTCGGGGTCCGTGGGCGCGGGCAGGTTCAGCCCGTCGACCAGCTGGCCGATCAGATTCCGCATCTCTTTGGCTTTGCCTGTGCGCACCGCTCTCCCCCGTGAACCTCAGCACGGGCACCGTCACGCGGCGTCCGCCGAATCCCACCTTGCCTGTGTACCCGGCCGAAGGCGTTCGGTGGCCATGCGTGAGGCGGGTCCGGGGTGGACGCCCACGGGACCGGCCCCCTGCACGGGCGCCGACGCACCCGACCCGGTAGGCAAATATGTCAAACACGAGCCGTGTCGGCCACACCCGGCTGCGAGAAACACTCCGGGCGAAGGGGCCTGAAATACCGAACAAGCCCGACATGTACCGGTCTTGTCCTGGCGCATCCGTTGCGCTCCCACTGCTCTCCCGCCCGGCTGCGAGACCTCCGTCGACCGCTTCAGCCGCCGGGACGCATGCCGTCACCGGCGGGCGCCGACGGCATCGTGCCTGCACACAGCCGGTGTTCTTCGCCTGGGCGCGAGTCACCGCGAGCACGGGTCGGCCCGCGCGCCCGGGAAGCCCGGGAGTCTCCGCGTTCCGGGAAGGTCTTGATCCAGTCACTCATCGACGCGCGCGCTCATTCGGCCCGGCGCGGCATGCGCGCACCGACGGGACTCCTCGCCGCTCCAGCACGAAGGGCGGCCGGACCCTGCCTGCGCAGAGTCCGGCCGCCCTGGTGAGGTGCCTGAGCGGTGTTACCTCGACCTGTTGCCGATACGGCGGAGCAGTACGAAGCCCGCGATCACCAGCAGGCCTCCGAACGCGGCCGGCCACAGCTGCGTCCCGGTGTCCGCGAGTCCACCCGTGACCGCCTGCGGTTCGGTCGCCCCGCCCGCCTCCGCGGGTTCGGGACCCGGCACGGCACTGTCGGCGTCCGAGCCGTCCGCCGGGGTGGCCGGATCGTTCTGGGCCGCCGCCGGCGAGGACGTGGCGGCCTTGGGCGCCGCGTTGTCCCGGTCGCCGTTCTTGCCGTCGGCGGGCTTGGCCTCCTGCGTGCTGCTGACCGTGGGCTCCGGCGTGTCCTTGCCGCCGTTGTCCGCCGGCTCGTCGTCCTGGCCGTTGCCTCCGGGCTGGTCGTTCCCGCCCGGCTGCTCGTTTCCGGGCTGGTCGTTACCACCGGGCTGCTCGTTCCCCGGCTGGTCGTTCCCGCCCTGCTGGTCGTCCTCGTCCGAGGGGTCGTCCGGATTCGGCGCCGGCGGGTCGGCCGGTTCCTCGCCCGCGCCCGACGCCGCGTCGCACTTTCGGCCCTCGTTGATGCAGTCCACCATCTCCCCCATCAGCGCCTCGTCGAAGACGTTGATGAAGTCGCCGTGGTCGGTGCCCGGCTTGTGGAGCTGCTCCGGGAAAGAGTCGACCGCGAACAGCGGCTTCGTCCGGCCGCCGTCCGCCACGCTGGGCGCGTCGACGTCGTAGACGATGCGCTGGACCAGCTGCGGAATGGCGCGGAAACCGCCCGCGCAGTTGCCGTCGGCGCCCGCGAACGCCACGTGGGTGCGGTGGTTGGCACTGTCGATGTTCTGGCCGTCCCAGCAGCTCTGGAACCTGAAGGTGCGGACCACGTCACTGCCCTGGGGGCAGAGGGGGTACTTGTCCTTCAGCTGCCGGTCCTCGAAGCCGGTGCAGCTCCACGACGCGTTGGCGTTGGCGGGGCCGTTGACGAACGCCTTGGCGTCGCCGGTGATGATGCGCAGCAGCTTCGGCATGGCCGTGACCTTGCCCTGCGGGCTGCCCTCGAACGACATGGTGACCTGCTCGGGCGTGAGGATCTCGCCCGCGTTGCCCTCGATGCCGCCGCCGGGAGAGGCCGCGTCCTTTTCCTCGGCGCCGTTCTGCAGCCGCAGCACGGGCCAGAAGTACGAGGACTTGTCGCCCTCGTTCTCGCAGGTCGTCTCGCCGTTCGCCAGGTCCTCGTCGCTCGCGAAGGCGTCGTTGGCCTGGTTGCCGACGTAGTCGTGGAAGTGGTGGGCGCCGTTGCTGACACCGGGAGCCACGATCACGTTGTCGGAGTTGAACAGCCCGTTCGCGTTCACCCCGCACTTGGTGGTGAAGGTGCCCTTGGAGGCGCCACCCTGGGCGTTCGGCTTCCGCACGTTGGGCTGGACGGTCTTGATGTCCACGAAGTCCGCGGCCACGGGACCGTTCCCGGCCTGGCCGCCGTTGCCGCCCTGCTGGTCACCCTGCCCCTGGTCGCCGCCCTGGTTCTGGTCGCCGCCCTGGTCCTGACCCTCACCCTGGCCGGCGCCCTGGTCCTGGCCGTCCTGGTTGCCCTGGCCGTCGCCGTTGTCCGCGTTGTCGCCCTGGCCGTCGCCGTTCTGCCCGTTCTCCGGCTCGGCCTGGTTGCCGGAGGCGCGGAGTATGCAGGGCGCGAAGGCCTCGAGCCCTTCGGGGCGGTCTCCCACGGCGTCGATGGCGATGGCGATCCGGTCGATCGCGGCCGCTCGCTTGTCCTTGAGCGGATTCATGATCGCGTTCTCGGCGAAGCCGCTGTCCTGCCGGATCGCGTCAGCGGAGCTCTGCAGCCGCTGGTAGGCCTCGGCGATCTGCTTGTCCAGGAGGGCGAGTTCCTTGTCGACCTGGGTCTTGGCGACCTCCGGTACCGCGGCCAGCTGGCTGCCGACGTCCGGGCAGTCGATCGTGGCGGCTCCCGAGGCCAGGACCTGGTTGGGCTGGTTGCCCGAAGTGTTCTCGGAGGCCGTGGCATAGACGTTCGCCGCTGCCAGCCCACCTCCTCCCAGCATCAGCGCGACCGCCCCTATGGTCGCGCGCCGTGCGCCTGTCGGGCGTCTGCGCGTGTTGCGTCCCAAGGATCTACTCCTACGCTTCGTTGCCGAACGGCATGGCAATCCCCCGCTTCATACGGAGATGAAGCCCCGAGTGTTCAAACACATCTCAGGTTCTTAGAAACCTCTCATGAACCACGCGTTTGCGGGGGCGGTGTGCGGCCAATCACGTTTTCCCGCGGTCTGGTTGCGGATGGAACGATCCGACCGACCGACAACAGGGGTATCGCTGCCGATTTCGCCGTTTTGCGACAGGCCGCCGCAACCCCCGTGCGGTGGCCGGGGGTCGGCGCCCTGTCACTTTCCGTAGCGCACACACCTGTTGCGGTGAGCCGGCCCGGGCCTTAGGAGTTCGCGGGCAGGAACCGGGTCACCAGCGCACCGGCAGCTCCCGTACGCCCCGGATCAACAGCCCCGGCATCCACGTCAGCTCGGCCTCGTCCGCGTCGGGTGCCAGGTCCGGGCAGCGTTCCAGGAGTGTGCGGATCGCGATGCGGCCCTCCAGCCGCGCCAGCGGGGCCCCCAGGCAGTAGTGCAGGCCGTGGCCGAAGGCGATGTGGCCGCGGGCGTCCCGCCGGATATCGAAGCGGTCGGGGTTCCGGAAGCGCTCCGGGTCGCGGTCGGCGTCGGCCATGGCGATCAGGACGGTGGAGCCCGCCGGGATGGTCACGCCGCCCATCTCCACATCCGCGAGGGCGAGACGGTCCGTGCAGGCCTCCACCGGACCGTCGTAGCGCAGCATCTCCTCGATCGCGCCGTCGAGGAGGCCGGCGTCGGCCCGCAGGGCGGCGAGTTGGTCGGGGTGCGCGAACAGGGCCCGTACGCCGTTGCCGATCAGGTTGACCGTCGTCTCGTGGCCCGCGATGAGCAGCAGGACCGACATCCCGATGAGTTCGGAGGGCGAGAGCCGGTCGCCGCCGTCGTCGACCGTGTGGATCATCGCGCTCAGCAGGTCCTCGGCGGGCCGGGCGCGCTTGGCCGCGATCAGCTCGGCCAGGTAGGCCGGCATCTCCTGGTAGGCCCGCGCCTCCGCCTCCGGGCTCGTACGGGCCACCATCTCGTTGGACCAGCCGCGGAAGGCCGCCCGGTCGAGTGCGGGTACTCCGAGCAGTTCGCAGATGACGGTCATCGGCAGCGGAAACGCGAAGGAGGCGACCAGGTCGGCGCGCCGGTCCTCGGCCGCCAGCATCGCGTCCAGCGACTCGTCGGCGATCTGCTGGACGCGCGGGGCCAGGGCCTCGATGCGGCGCGGGGTGAACTCCTTGGCCACCAGGCGCCGCAGCCGGGTGTGGTCCGGCGGGTCCGACATCAGCATGTGGGCGAGGGCCGGCTGGTCCTGTTCGGTGTTGACGATCTGGGCCATGTTTCCGGACTTGCGCCAGTCCCGGCTCAGCCGTGGATCGGTGAAGGCCGCTCGGCACGCGTCGTGGCCGACGACGAGCCACACCTCCTCGCCGTCGGGGTCGAGCACCCGGTGCACGGGCCCGGCCGCGCGCAGTTCGGCGTACACGGGATAGGGATCGCGGGTGAAGTCCCCTCCGCGCTCGCGCAGATCGACAACAGGCCCTGCCACCATGTCTTTTCCCCCAGATCGGACGGCCGAAGGGCACGCTAACCGGGCACCTGTCGTGGAGCCAACGGTTTCTTCGGACAGGTGTGTCCCGCTCGTCGCACCCGTCGTGCGTCCTCGGCCACGGGTTCTGCACGCACCGCGTGCCGTATGCCGCGGCGTGCGGTGCGGGTCGTCCGGCACCGTCGCCGGCGCAGGTCAGGGGCGGATCACGCCGACGCCCGCCGCCGTCGCGTACGAGGCACGAGGGCCGGCAAAGGACCGGCCGGGGCCCGAACCGTTCAGGGCAGTGGCTCGACGGAGGGCGGCCGGGGTGACTGGTAGCCGCCGCTGGCCAGCATCCGCACCTCTCCGGCCGGGCTGATCTCGGCCCTGAGAATTCCCGTGGGATCGCAGTAGACCGGGTTTCCGCCCGGTCCGAGGGAGGCGGTCCGTTCGACGACCACCTCGTCCGTGGCTGCGCCAGTGCCTGACCGCCCGTGGGTGAAGGTCAGCCGGTAGCGGTCCGGGGTGTGCATGACGACCTCCGCGTGCATTCAGGCACAAAAGCTATGAATACCCCCTCTTCCATGATGCGGCCGGATCACACCGGCGGCAGCGTCGCCCTGTCACGGACGGCCGGGAAGGCTCCGGCGCCCGCGCCCGAGCGCCTCCGGCCGCCCGAAGTGATCGGCCCGTCCCCCGCGGGCTTCGCCATTGGTCTGGGCCACATGGGTCAGACCTTCCGCCCCCCGCACCACGGGTGCCCCTCGCCTCCTGGCGCCCGGCAGTGTAGACATGGGCATATGGTCCGACTCTTGGGTCGATCCTGGGCCCGGTCGATCCCCCGCCCCGGCGGCCTGCGCGCACGGCGCAGACGTGACAGCCATGACCGTCCACGACGAGCGCACGGGCGGCGGACACCGCAGACGCCGCACAGGCCGCTCGGCCGGCGAGGGGCACACGGAGACGGGCCCCGCCGCGGGCCCGCGGGGCCTCGGTTGCCGCTGGGCGGACGCAGCCTCGCCGGCCAGGTCTTCGTACTGCAGGTGGCGATCGTGCTCCTGCTGGTCGCGGCCGCGGTGGTGGCGCTCATCCTGCAGGTACGCCACGACAGCACCCAGGAGGCGCGCAACCGCTCCCTGGCCGTCGCCGAGACGTTCGCCAACGCTCCGGGCACCCGCGAGGCACTGCGTGCCCCCGATCCCACGGCCGTGCTCCAGCCGCGGGCCGAGGCGGCCCGCGTGCAGTCCAAGGTGGACTTCGTCGTGGTCATGAACACCGACGGCGTCCGCTACACCCACCCCAAGCCGGACCGGATCGGCAAGACGTTCGTCGGAACCCTCGATCCGGCGCTGGCCGGAAAGTCCTTCACCGAGGAGATCACGGGGACCATCGGGCCACTGGTGCAGGCCGTGGTGCCCGTCAAGGAGGACGACGGCTCGGTCGTGGGCCTCGTGTCGGCGGGCATCACGACCGAGAACGTGGGAGGTGTCGGGGACCGGCAGCTGCCGCTCCTGCTGACCGCCGCGGGCGCCGCACTCGCCCTGGCCCTGGGCGGGACGGCGCTGGTGAGTACCCGGCTGCTGCGCCAGACCCACGGCCTGGGACCGTTCGAGATGACCCGGATGTACGAGCACCACGACGCGGTCCTGCACGCCGTCCGCGAGGGAGTGCTGATCGTCGGCGGAGAGGGGCGGCTGCTCCTCGCCAACGACGAGGCACACCGTCTGCTGGACCTTCCGGAGAACGCCGAGGGCCTTCACGTCCTCGAGCTCGGTCTGGACACGGACACCGGCGACCTGCTGGCCTCCGGGCGGGTGGCCACGGACGAGGTGCGTCTGGTCGGCGACCGGCTGCTGGCGATCAACCAGCGGCCCACCGACCTCAAGGGCGGCCCGGCGGGCAGTGTCGCAACGCTGCGCGACTCGACCGAGCTGCGCGCGCTGTCCGGCAGGGCCGAGGTGGCCCGGGAGCACCTCAAGCTCCTGTACGACGCCGGAGTGGGCATCGGTACGACCCTGGACGTGACCCGGACCGCCGAGGAGCTGGCGGAAGTGGCCGTACCGCGCTTCGCGGACTACGCCACGGTGGACCTGGCCGAGGCCGTCCTGAGCGGGGAGGAGCCGGATGCGGGCACCTCGCTGCGCCGTACTGCGTTCAGCGGGATCCGGAAGGACGCCCCCCTGTACGCGGTGGGCGAGCGGATCGGGTTCGTCGCCTCCACGCCCCAGGCCCACAGCCTCGGCACCGGCGAGGCCGTCGTCGCACCCGATCTCAGGGAGGCTCACGGCTGGCTCGCCCAGGACCTCGGGCGCACCGCGCAGGTCGTGGAGTACGGGATCCACTCACTGATCACGGTCCCCCTGCGGGCGGGCAACCTGGTGATGGGCGTGGCGAACTTCTGGCGCTCCGAGAAGCCCGAGCCGTTCGACGACGAGGAGCTGGCCCTCGCCGAGGAGCTGGTCGCCCGCGCCGCGGTCTCCATCGACAACGCTCGCCGCTACACCCGCGAACACACCATGGCCGTGACCCTCCAGCGCAGTCTGCTGCCCCGCAACCTGCCCGAGCAGAGCGCCCTGGACATCGCCTACCGCTACCTTCCCGCCCAGGCGGGGGTGGGCGGCGACTGGTTCGACGTGCTGCCTCTCTCGGGCGCCCGGGTCGCACTGGTCGTGGGTGACGTCGTGGGCCACGGGCTGCACGCGGCGGCCACGATGGGACGGTTGCGGACCGCCGTCCACAACTTCTCGGCTCTGGACCTGCCGCCCGACGAGCTGCTGGGTCTCCTCGACGAGCTGGTCGGCCGTATCGACCAGGACGAGGTGGCGGAGGACGGCGAGGACAGCAACGCCGCGGTGACCGGAGCCACCTGCCTGTACGCCGTCTACGACCCGGCGTCCCGCCGGTGCACCGTCGCCAGGGCGGGCCATCCGCCGCCCGCGGTGATCCGCCCGGACGGCACCGTCGACTTCCCCGAGGTGCCGGCGGGGCCGCCGCTCGGCCTCGGTGGCCTCCCCTTCGAGACGGCCGAGCTCGAGCTGGACGAGGGCAGCAGGCTGGTCCTCTACACCGACGGGCTCGTCGAGGACCGGGAACGGGACATCGACGTCGGGCTGGAACTGCTGCGTACCGCCCTCGCCGGGGCCGACCGGTCACCGGAGGACACCTGTCAGGGTGTTCTCGACGCCCTGCTGCCGCCCCGGCCGAGCGACGACATCGCCCTGATCGTCGCGGGCACCCGTGCCCTCGGCAGCGACCGCATCGCCGAGTGGCAGGTGCCCTCGGAGCCGTCGGCCGTCGGCGAGGTGCGGGCCTCGGTCACCCGGCAGCTGGCCGAGTGGGAGCTGGACGAGATGGTGTTCACGACGGAGCTGATGCTCAGCGAGCTGGTCACCAACGCGATCCGGTACGGCAGCGGCCCCATCCGGGTCCGTATGCTGCTCGACCGCACCCTGATCTGCGAAGTCTTCGACGGCAGCAGTACCTCGCCGCACCTGAGGTACGCGGCGACGACGGACGAGGGCGGACGCGGGCTGTTCCTCGTCGCCCAGCTCGCCGAGCGCTGGGGGACGCGCTACACGCCCGCGGGCAAGGTGATCTGGGCCGAACAGTCCCTCTCCTGAGCCGAGCCGCCGCCGCGACCGGCACGGCCTGGATCGACGGGCGGGGTTCAGCCGTGAGCGGGTGGAGGACCGGGGCCCTCGCGGGGCTCCGACGTGTCCGGTGCCGTCTCGCCGCCGCCGGCCGGCGTGCCCTGCGGGCCGTCCGGCGCTGGTACGGCGGACAGGGCGCCGTTGCCCTGGAGACGTTCCAGGTCGTCGGGGCGTACCTGGATGACGAGCAGGGCGATCAGGGCAGCCGCGACGGCGAAGACCGCGGCGACGACGAAGGAGCTCGAAATGCCCGACGTCAGTACCTGGTCGCTCCATGGCGCCGGCAGTGCGCCGGTTCTGCGGAACTCGAGGCGCTGGGCCGGGGTCGCCTCCGCCATGAACTGGCGGACCTGGTCGGTGGCCTCGTTGCGGCTGGCCGTGCCGAAGACGGTGACCAGCACGGACAGGCCGAGCGAACCGCCCACCTGCTGGGTGGCGTTGAGGATCCCGGAGGCCGCTCCGGTCTCCTGCGGCGCCACGCCGGACACCGCCATCAGCGTCAGTGACACGAAGTTCAGGCCCATACCGAAGCCGAAGACGAGCATGGGCCCGAGAATGCTCCCGGCGTACGTGCTGTCGACCTCGGTCAGTGTCAGCCAGCCCAGTCCGATCGCGGACAGGACGGCACCGACCGTCATGAACGGCTTGGGCCCCCATCTGGGCAGGAGTTGGGAGGCGACTCCTGCGCCGAGGGCGATGATCGCGCTGACCGGAAGGAAGGCCAGTCCGGCCCGCAGCGGACTGAAGCCGAGGATGTTCTGCACGAAGAGCGTCAGGAAGAAGAACATGCCGAACATCGCGGCGGCCAGGCTGAGCATGATCGCGTAGACACCGGAGCGGTTGCGGTCGCGGAACATCCACAGGGGCGTGATGGGCTGCTTCGAGCGGCGTTCGACGACGATGAACGCGGCGAGGAACACGACGGCCGCCAGGAAGGCGGCGATGGTGAGGCCGTCGCTCCAGCCCTCCTCCGAGGCGCGGATGAACCCGTAGACGAGCAGCACCATGCCCGCGGTGGAGGTGAGCGCGCCGAGGATGTCGAAGTGCCCCGGCATGCGTTCCGACTCCCGGATGTAGCGGGGGGTCGCGAGCGCGATCAGCAGGCCGATGGGGACGTTGACGTACAGGACCCAGCGCCAGTCGAGCCACTCGACGAGCAGCCCGCCCGCGAGCAGGCCGATCGCGCTGCCGCCGGCCGAGACCGCGGCGAACACGCCGAACGCCCTGTTCCGCTCGGGTCCTTCACGGAATGTCGTGGTGATCAGGGACAGGGCCGTCGGCGAGGCGATGGCTCCGCCGACACCCTGCAGTGAGCGGGCCGCGAGCAACTGCCAGGACTCCTGGGAGAGTCCGCCGAGCAGCGAGGCCAGCACGAAGAGCAGGACGCCGAAGATGAAGACCCTGCGGCGGCCGAGGACGTCTCCCAGCCGCCCGCCGAGCAGGAGCAGACCGCCGAACGTCAGCGTGTAGGCGTTGATCACCCACGACAGGTTCTCGGTCGAGAACCCGAGCGAGCTCTGGATGTGCGGGAGTGCGATGTTCACGATGGTGATGTCGAGGACCACCATCAGCTGGCACGAGGCGATGACGAGGAGTGCGATACCACTCCCGTGGCCCCGCTCCGGGGACTTGGCAGTGCCGGAAGATGTCGCGTGAGTTCCAGTCATGGGTTTGACCTCTGTGCCTGACGGCGTCCGGGCCCCGACGTTCGCTAGATCGACGTTAGCCCTGGGCTCGACTCCTCACCAGTCGATCATCCGGGCCGTGGACGGGCATGCGAAAAGCCGGAGAGGCAGTCGACTGTCTCTCCGGCTCCGGGCTGTCCCCGTGGGTGTTCGTCGGGGTCGGGTCTTCGTCGGGCAGAACGCGCTCAGTCCTCGCCCCTCACGATGTTGCCCTCCGGCTCCGTGGGAGTCCGGCTCGGATCCCTCTCGGCTGTCGCCGACAGGCAGATGCGTACGCCGTTGTCACGGCGGCGGGCCTGCGCCCAGCCTGTCTCGGGGCGACGAACGGTGTCCTGGGTGCTGCCGTACGCGGTCACGACTCCTCATCTTCCTTCTGCGTCCTGCCCCGCCCGGGGCCGGGTCTGCGTCGCGTTGCTGCCGTCTCTCGGCCTCCCCCGCCGAGTCCCCAGCGGCGGCACCGGGAAACCCAGCCGGGACCGGCCCCGCCCTCCCGGGCCGGAAGCGGGAGGACCTCAGGGACGTTCCGCGGACGGGTCCGCCGACGTGTCCGTGCCGGTCACGTCACGTGGTTCGAGGGGCTGGGTGGCGGGCCCCTGGAGGATCCGGCCGTCCGGGTCGAAGCGGGAGCCGTGGCAGGGGCACTCCCAGGCTCGTTCGGCGCGGTTGAAGGCGACCAGGCAGCCCAGGTGCGTACAGCGGGCGGAGACGGCGTGGAGCTCTCCGCCCTCGTCGCGGTAGGCGGCGCAGCGCCGGCCGTCGATACGGACGAGTGCTCCGTCTCCCGGGGCGAGGTCGTCCACCGAGCCCGACGTGGGCGGCAGCCGGTCCCCGACGAAGTGCCGGGCGACCTGGGCCTGGTGCTTGAGGAAGGCCGGGGCCTCGCGTACGGCCGTGCGCACCCGCCGGGGGTCGTACAGCTCGCTCCACGGCGGATTCCGCCCGGCGATCAGGTCGGACAGGAGCCGGCCCGCCATGATGCCGCCGCTCATGCCCCAGCCGCCGAAGCCGGTCGCCACGTAGGTGTGACGGCTGCCCACGTGGAACGGGCCGACCAGCGGCACGGAGTCGGTGGAGTCGTTGTCCTGTGTCGCCCAGCGATGCGTGAAGGTGAGCGTCCCGAAGTGTTCTGTGGCCCAGTCGGCGAGCCGCGCGAACCGTTCCTCGACGTCGGTCGTCCCCGGGGTGAAGTGCTCCCCGGTGACGATGAGCAGCCGTTGACCGTCCGTGTACGGGGCGGTGCGCAGCGAGCGGGTGCCGTGTTCCGGGGTGATGTACATGCCGTGCGGTGCGAGCTCGGCCGCGACGGGGGCGGTCAGTACGAGTTCGCGGCGCGGGGAGAGCCGGGTGAACAGGAGCGCCCGGTCGAAGACCGGGTAGTGCGTGGCGACCACCACGTCCTTGGCGGTGACCGTCGGCCCCGCCTCGGTGGTGAGGCGGCACGGTTCGCCTTCCTTGAGGCCGATGACCCTGGTGTGCTCGTGGATGGTCCCTCCGTGCCGGAGCAGGTCGTCGGCGAGGGCCAGCAGGTACTTCCGCGGGTGGAACTGGGCCTGCTCCGACACCCGGACGGCGCCCACGACGGGGAACGGCAGGTCGGTCCCGGTCACGTAGTCCGCGGGCAGCCCGGCTGCGCGGGCGGCGTCCGCCTCCGCCTTCAGTTCCCCGGCCCTTTCGGGGTCCTGGGTGTAGGTGAAGGCCTCCGTGTCCTCCCAGTCGCAGTCGATGCTCAGTTCGTCCACGATCGCCGCCGCGTGGCGGATCGCCTCGGACTGGGAGCGCGCGTACAGCTTCGCGGCCTCGGCGCCCCGGGTACGCCGCAGCCCTTCGTAGACGAGGGTGTGCAGGGCGCTCAGTTTGGCTGTGGTGTGCCCTGTGACCCCCGTCGCGATCCGGTCGGCCTCCAGGACGGCCACGGTGCGGCCGGTGCGGGCCAGCTCCCGGGCGGTGCTGAGGCCCGCGATGCCGCCACCGACCACGGCGACGTCCACCGTGAGGTCGGCGGCCAGGGGTGCGTGCAGGGTTCCCGGGGGTGCCGTCTCGATCCAGTACGACGTCTGATCGGCTGTGTGCTCAGTCATGGGCCCCGAGTTCCCCCTGGTCGTCCGGCGAAGCACCACGCGCAGGGGTGGCCGTGGGGAGGGAGCCCGTCCCGGGGACGGCACCTCCCCGCCGGTGCGGACTCCGTCAGGGCAGGGGCGTACCGCCTGTGGCGTTCACGACCTCCGCGGTGATGAAGCTCGCCCCCTGGGAGGCGAGGAAGACGAAGGCGGGTGCCATCTCGGCGGGGTGGGCCGGCCGGCCCATCGGCGACTGTTTCCCTGGCTCCTCGCACAAGTGCCGTCCTCGGCGGAGGCCGCGCACTCGGTGCGGCGCGGCCCTCCTCGTCACCCGAGTGACGTGGAAGGCGCCGCTGTACGCACCCCGCCGCCCGCGAAGGGCCGGGCGTCGTCGAAGGCCGGGCGCTCTCGAAGGGCCCGCGCCGGGGCCTGTCTCGTCCCCTGACCGCGTGCGGGTCGCGTCTCCGCCACCCCTGCCGGTCCCCCGTACGGGTGGAACCACACCTGTACGTGTCCGGGTGCGGATCGAGCCGCCGAGGGGCGCCGGAGTACCGACGGCGCCGGCGACGTCACTGGTCGACCGGGGAGCCCTGCTCCTGCACGTTCGCCGTCCGCATCCACTGGGGTGTCGCGTCCCGCTGGGCGTCGTGCTGAGCCAGCACGGACAGCAGGTCGGAGACGGTGAGACCGGCGTCGGCCGGATGTCGCAGGATCGTCCCCGGCTCGATGCGGTACTCGTTGCTGCGCCCCTGCCGGGTGTGGGTGAGATAGCCGCCCTGCTCCAGATCGGAAATGATCTTCTGAACGGCTCGCTCGGTCAGTCGGCAGCGCGCTGCGATGTCCCGGATACGGGTGTTCTGGTCTTCGGCGATCGCGGCCAGCACCCGGGCGTGATTGGTGAGGAACGTCCAGCCGGAATGTGTCTCAGGTACTTCGCCCATGACGGACAGCATACGACCTGTCATTCACGCAAACAAAAGGGTGAAAGATTTTTCGTGTATCACTTGACGTGCGAAAGTGGAGCGCGGAATCTGGAGGAGTAGTGACGGCGGATGTCCGGGGAGCGGCTGCCATGTCGGAACCAGTACTTTCTGCGCAGCTGGGGGGCTGGTACGCCGCCCCCTGCGCGGAGCCGTCCGGCACCGCGCGGGGCCACCCGGCGGCCTCCCTGCAGATCGAGACCCACGCCGCCGGTGGGCGGATGACCCTCACGGCGACCGGCGAAGTGGACATCGACACCTACCCGTGCCTGCAGCACGCCCTGCGCACGGCCCTCGGCGAATCGGTCAGCGGCGTGGATCTCGACCTCACCGGGGTCGACTTCTGCGACTGCTGCGGCCTCAACGTCCTGCTGCACGTCCGCCGTCGCGCGCTGGCGGACGGCAAGACGGTCGTGGTCCGGTCCGCGAGTCCCGCCGTCGAGCGGCTGCTCACCCTCACGGACACATCGTCACTGTTCGCGCCCGCGCCCGTCGCGGGCTCGGACAAGGAACTCCGGGATCAGGATCCGCGGCCCGGCGCGACGCACAGCACCACGGAGGAGAGTCCGTTGTCCGATGACGCCATCGACGCCGTCGACGCCGTCGAAACTGTCGACGCGGAGCAGGATCTGCGGGTCGAAGTCGTCCAGCTGAAGCGCGCCATGCAGACACGGCCGGTCATCGACCTGGCCCGCGGGGTCCTGATGGCCTCCTTCGGCCTGAGTCCCGAGGACGCGTGGAGCGTGCTGGTCACGGTCTCCCAGAACGCCAACATCAAACTGCACCACCTCGCCGAGGCCGCAGTGGCCACCGTCCAGGGCGAACCGCTGCCCGACTCCCTGCGGCAACAGCTGTCCGCGGCGGTCGCCGAACGGGTGGCCTCCCGCTCGACAGCCGCCGACGCCGCCGACACCGGTGCCGCCTAGACACCGGTGCCGCCCAGCCGGTTTCGCAGGGTCACGCCCGCGGGGCCCGGGGCCTGTCCCGGGAAGCGGAGCCGTGAACCCGGCACAGGAAGCGCGCCGGCCTCGTCACCTCGGGCATCCGCCCCGTCGGCGACGAGGTCCACATCCTTGGCCGGGGTTGCCCGGTCAGTCCGCCGAGGGCGTCTGCGGGTCCGCACGGGACAGGGCCTCGGACAGCGGCAGCCCTTCCCTCACGGCCACGACGCGACGCGCCCGCACCTGCGCGCGCGTACGTGGGCGGTACTTCGGCTCCTTGCCGCACCCGCATACGGAAAGCCCTTCGTAGCGCAGGCCCGCGTCGAGGACCGCGGCCACGGCGGACCACGCGCGGACGTCCCGCCGGGGCGGCGGCGCGAAGTCGTGGCCGGCCCTCACGAGAGCGCGGGCGCAGTTCGGGCAGCGGTGGCTCCGCTCGGCATGGGCGTGCCGTTTGAAGCTGACACGGCACGACACACACGCGTAGTGCAGCTTGTAGTAGGTCATCGCGTAGAAGCACACGAGGCGATCGTACGGAGCAACTCCGCACTCCGGCGCGGGGTTTTGGTCTCGGCCGGCCGCCGGGAACGCCCCGCCTGGCCCACTCCGCGCGATCCCTCGACGGGGGCCGGACCCCTCACAGCGCCGCCCCTCACAGCGCCGCGAGCACCTCTGCCCGGTAGTCGGCGTAGACGGCTCGCAGAGCCGGCGCAGGCCAGTTCGCGGGGAGGAGTTCGCCGGGCAGGACGGGGTCGGTGACCAGGTGCCGGACGACGGCGGCGAAGGCGGCGAAGCGGTCGGCCGGGCGTTCGGTCCGGGCCACGTGCGCCAGCAGGGAGTCGGCGGCGTCGGCCCATTCGTCGAGCGGCCAGAGGCTCTCGGCCAGGGCGCGTGCGGGCTGTTCCGGCCGTGCGGTGAACCGCTGGGTGAGGTCGTTCAGGCGGTCGGGCCATCGGCGTCGCAGGTTGGCGGGCCGCAGCCAGACCCCCTCGCGCAGTTCCGCCAGCCGCAGGCCGGACAACTCGGCGCGCAGTTCCGCCCGTTCGGCGGGCCCGCGACCGGTGGCGGTGACGACGACGGTCTCCCACGATCCGTCCCAGGCCCGGGTCCTCGGGTGCACGGCCTCGTCCTGGCGGCGCTGTCGCTCCAGGAGCCGTTCGCTGAGCCGGTAGACGCCGTCGGCGCGTCGCAGGTCGCCCGCCGTCACCATCCGGCTGAGGGCGGCCCGCAGGGTGGAGCCGGCGATCCCGAACGGCTCCACACCGCGGACCAGGTCCCGCACCGGCAGGGCGGGCGGATGCACGCCAAGGAGGAGGCTCAGGACCACGGATCGCGCGGACAACGGGCGCAGCTCGGGGCCGGCCGAGGACTGGGGCTCGTTCATCCGCATGGACGGCATTGTGCCCGGTCGGGGAAGCCGGGCCGTGGGCACGGCAGCGCCGGGCCCACGCCGGGAACCCCCGATCGGGAAGAGATGACTATTACGTCATTGCTGCAACCGTAGGATTCATGCAACATTACGGGCATGGTCCCGATACTCACACCGGAACAGTCCGCCACGCACGACGTCACCAATCAGGCCCCCGCCCTGGCTCCGTACGACGCAGCCGAGGACACGGCACTGCTGGAAGGGCTCCGCCGCGAGGGTGCCGGCTGGGCCGAGGAGGACCTTCGCCGCCTGGGCCGCATGGCGGGCGGCGAGGAGGCCCAGGAGTGGGGCGAACAGGCCAACCGGCACGAGCCCGAGCTGCGTACGCACGACCGGTTCGGCAACAGGATCGACGAGGTCGGGTTCCACCCCAGCTGGCACCGCCTGATGGGCACCGCGGTGGCCGAGGGGCTGGCCGCCGCGCCCTGGGCCGACGACCGGCCCGGCGCCCATGTGGTCCGGACGGCCGGCGGACTGGTGTGGGGGCACACCGAGGCCGGGCACGGCTGCCCCACCTCCATGACCTACGCCGCTGTACCGGCCCTGAGGCGGCAGCCCGAGCTGGCAGCGGTGTACGAACCTCTACTGGTCAGCCGCGTCTACGAGCCGGGACTGCGGGTTCCGACCGAGAAGCGCGGACTGCTGGCGGGCATGGGCATGACCGAGAAGCAGGGCGGCTCGGACGTCCGCACCAACACGACGGCAGCCTCACCGACCGCGGAGCCGGGCGTCTACACGCTGCGCGGCCACAAGTGGTTCACGTCCGCCCCGATGTGCGACCTGTTCCTGGTCCTCGCCCAGGCGCCCGGCGGCCTGTCCTGCTTCCTCGTGCCGCGCGTCCTCCCGGACGGCAGCCGCAACACGTTCCGCATCCAGCGGCTCAAGGACAAGCTGGGCAACCGCTCGAACGCGTCCTCGGAACCGGAGTTCGACAACACCCTCGCCTGGCTCGTCGGCCCCGAGGGGCAGGGCGTCAAGACGATCATCGAGATGGTCAACTGCACCCGCCTCGACTGCGTGATGATGAGCGCCACGCTGATGCGCAAGACCCTCGTCGAGGCCGGCCACCACACGAGGCACCGGAGTGCTTTTGGTGCGCCGCTGATCGACCAGCCGCTCATGCGCAACGTACTGGCCGACCTCGCGCTGGAGTCGGAGGCCGCCACGACGCTCACGCTGCGGCTCGCGGGCGCGGCCGACCGCGCGATCCGCGGTGACGCGCACGAGGCGGCGTTCCGGCGGATCGCCACCGCCGTCGGCAAGTACTGGGTGACCAAGCGGGGCCCGGCGTTCACCGCAGAGGCGCTGGAGTGCCTCGGCGGCAACGGCTATGTGGAGGAGTCCGGCATGCCCCGCCACTACCGCGAGGCTCCCCTCCTCTCCATCTGGGAGGGGTCGGGGAACGTCAACGCCCTCGATGTGCTGCGCGCCCTCGGCCGGGCACCCGACACCGCCGACGCCCTGTTCGCTGAACTCGCCCTGGCACACGGCGCCGACGCCCGCCTGGACGCGGCGGTGACCCGGCTCAGGGACCAGCTGGCCGGCCTGCGCGACATCGAGACGGGCGCCCGTCGGCTCGTGGAACTGATGGCTCTCACACTGCAGGGCTCTCTCCTGGTCCGCCACGCACCGGGAGCGGTCGCCGACGCGTTCTGCGCGACCCGGCTCGGCGGCGACTGGGGACACGCCTTCGGCACACTCCCCTCCTCCGCGAACCTGAACGCGATCCTGAACCGCGCTCTGCCGGACGGCGCGACGGCGGGCTGAGGCGGGCGCTTCCCACCCGCCGCCCAGGCACGGCCGCCGCGCGGTCGGACGACAGGTGTACGGGCCTGTACGCGCACGAGTTCTCCGGTCCGCCGAACGTGACGGCCACGGACGGCCGGCTCACCGCGAGCCCCGGCCCGGCCCCCGGGCCCGGCCCCGATCCGGGCTCGCCGACCGTGCGGGACCGTACTGAACGCCTCTGTCCGCAGGCCCGTATGACTTCCCGGCACCGCTCCACGGCGCGGGCGCGCCCGCCGGGAAGAGACGAGGCACGATGACCGAACAGCGTTACCACGTCACGGGTATGACCTGTGGCCGCTGTGCCGACACGCTCGAATCCCGCATCGGCAAGGTCGTCGGGGTGGACCGCGTGGGAATCGACGTCGGCTCCGGGTCGGTGACCGTGACCGGTGAGGCGTTCGACGGGTCCAAGGTCTGCGCCGCCATCGCGGACGCCGGGTTCGAGGTCGAGGCCGTGCTCTGAGGCGCGGCCCCGTACGGCATCGGGCATCAGGCACCGGGCACCGGGCACCGGTCAGGACGGCCGCCGGTCGGCGCCCACTCCCGGCGGTGCCGCGGTCGTGCCGCGCACTTCGAGGGTGGGCGCGGTGAGGACGACCTGTGCGGGCCGGGCCGGGTCGGCGATCCGGTCGAGCAGGCACTGCGCGGCGCGGCGTCCGACGTCGTGGCCCGCGCTGTCCACGGTGGTGAGCCAGAGGTGCCGCAGCCGGGCGAGGTAGGTGTTGTCGTAGCCGACGAGGGAGAGGTCCCGCGGCACCCGCAGTCCGAGCTCCTCGGCGGCCGACAGCGCGCCGACGCAGGCGATGTCGTTGAAGGCGAACACGGCGGTGGGCCGCCGCGGTGCGCTGAGCAGGCGGACCGTGGCCCGGTACCCGCCCTCCTCGGTCAGGTCGCCCTGCTCCACGACGGCGGAGTCGGCCAGTCCGTGTTCGCGCATCACGGTCTCGAAGCTGCGGCGGCGCAGTTCGCCGACCATCCCCTGCCCGGCGATGTGGGCGATGCGCCGGTGACCGAGCCCGATGAGGTGTTCGGTGGCGAGACGGGCACCGTACTCGTCGTCGTTGGCGACGATGTCCGCGCGGGGCAGCACCGGTTCACGGGCACCCGCGACGACGGTCGGCAACTGTCCTGCCGCGGTACGCAGCGCCTCGGGGCCGGGCAGCGTCCCGACCGCGACGAGGCCGTCGACCCGCAGGTGCGTGAAGGTGCGGGTGAGGTCCTCGCCGAGTCGCCGGTTCAGGTGGCCGTCGGCCAGCAGCATGTGCAGGCCGCGGGCGTCCAGCACGGAGTTCAGGCCGTCCAGCAGTTCCACGAACCAGGGGTTGCGCATGTCGTTCAGGAGCACGCCCACCATGGGGGTGCCCCCTGAGCGGGCGTGATCGAGGGCCTGGGGGTGTGCGCGCCGCTCGCTGAGGCTGCGCGCGGCGGCGTTGGGCCGGTAGCCGAGCTCCTCGACGGCGGCCAGCACGGCCTGCCGTTTCTCGGGGCGCACCCG
Source organism: Streptomyces sp. BV286 (assembly GCF_019090165.1). Classification (GTDB taxonomy): domain Bacteria; phylum Actinomycetota; class Actinomycetes; order Streptomycetales; family Streptomycetaceae; genus Streptomyces. Next base: position 71,006 of record NZ_JAHRIB010000141.1, on the reverse strand, counting down.
GTCGGAGCCCCGCAGCACGAGCGAGACCAGGGATTTCGACACTCCGGCCCGGTCGGCGACATCACGGATCGTCGGTGGTCTCATGAAATGGACCGTTCCACAGCGCCCACCGTTTAGTCAAAGGGGTTGACACCTGCTGTTACGGACTCCAATGTGAGCCGGAATGGTTCTGGACCGATCCAAAGAAGGACAGTCATGGGAAGTACGCTCGGCGTCGCCGTCGTGGGGTTCGGCTGGATGGGGCGGGTGCACACCCAGGCGTACGCACGCGTGCCGCACCACTTCCCGGGACTTGCCGTACGGCCCGAACTGATCGCCGTCGCCGACGAGGTGCCCGGCCGCGCCGAGGAGGCCGCCGAGCGGTACGGCTTCGCCACGGCCGCCCGGGACTGGCGGGAGGTCGCCGCCGACCCCCGGGTCCAGGCCGTGAGCGTCGCCGCCCCCAACTTCCTGCACCGGGAGATCGGCGTCGCCATGGCCGAGGCGGGCAAGCACCTGTGGATCGAGAAGCCGGTCGGCCTCACGGCCCAGGACGCGCGGGCCGTCGCGGACGCCGTCACCAAGGCGGGTGTCCAGGGCACGGTCGGCTTCAACTACCGCAACGCGCCTGCCGTCGCGGCCGCACGCGAGCTGGTCGCCGCCGGGGAGATCGGCACGGTCACGCACGTCCGCATCCGCCTCTTCAGCGACTACGCCGCCCACCCCGAGGGCGCCCTGACCTGGCGGTACGAGCGGGAGCGCGGCGGCAGCGGAGTGCTGGGCGACCTCGCCTCGCACGGCGTGGACCTGGCCCGCTTCCTGCTCGGCGAGATCGCGTCACTGACCGCCGACACGGCCGTCTTCGTCCCCGAACGGGCCCGGCCCACCGGCGCCACGGCCGGCCACACCCGCTCCACCGGCGGCGAGTTGGGCCCGGTGGAGAACGAGGACTACGTGTCCTGCCTGCTGCGCTTCGCCTCCGGCGCCCGCGGGGTCCTGGAGGCCTCCCGGGTCTCGGTCGGCGAACAGAACAACTACGGCTTCGAGATCCACGGCACCAGGGGCGCGGTCTCCTGGGACTTCCGTCGTATGGGTGAACTGGGCGTCAGCCGCGGTACGTCGTACCAGGACCAGCCGGTCAGCACCCTGTACGTCGGCCCCGGACACGGCGAGTACGGCGCCTTCCAGCCGGGCGCGGCCAACAGCATGGGCTACGACGACCTCAAGGTCATCGAGGCATACAACTTCCTGCGGTCGGTCGCCGAGGGCACCCCCCACGGCGCCACCCTCGACGACGCCGTCCACAGCGCGGCCGCCCTGGACGCCATGGCACGCTCCGCCGAGCAGGGCACCTGGGTGAGTCCGGCGGGCGGATGAGTTTGGCATAGTCGCGCGGTACGTGCCACCACGAACCACGGGCCTGCGTGATCGTCAGTAGGATTGCCTGCTCATGGACACACGTGCGGTGAACGAGATGATCGCTGTGCCGCCGGGGCAGGTCACGCTGTCGGACCGGCGGACGCAGCGCAGTTGGTCCGTCGAACTCGCGCCCTACCGGCTCGGGGCCTTCCCGGTCACGCAGGCGCTGTACGCCCGGGTCACGGGCGCGCGGCCGAGCGCCGCCGACGGTGACCGCCTGCCCGTCGAGGGTGTCTCGTGGTGGGACGCGGTCCGGTTCTGCAACGCCCTGTCGCGGCGCGAAGGGCTGACCCCCGCCTACTCCATTCATGCCGACGGCGAGGGCATCGACTGGGACACGGCCGCCGACGGCTACCGGCTGCCCACCGAGGCCGAGTGGGAGCACGGCTGCCGCGCCGGCACGCCGGGTCCGCGCTACGGGCCGCTCGACGAGATCGCCTGGTACCGCGACAACTCCCAGGAACGCGTCCACGACGTGGGCGGCAAGCGGCCCAACCCCTGGGGCCTGCACGACATGCTGGGCAACGTCTGGGACTGGTGCTGGGACGTCTACGACGCCGAGGTCTACGGCACCTACCGGGTGCTGCGGGGCGGCGGATGGTTCGACGAGCACTGGAGCTGCCGGGCGTCCGCACGGCGCCGCAGCCACCCGAGTTACCAGGTGGACGACGTGGGGTTCCGCGTCGCCCGTACCGTGGCGCGCTGATCCGCCTGCCCGGTACGGGTTCCGGGCCCCGGCGCTCCCGAGCGGCCGTGACCGCTCCGCCACGAGCCGGCCCGGTTCGCGTGCGCGGGGGCAACTGACCCCTGTTCACCCTTTCGTGCGACAGCCTCGGGCTGACAGACTCCCGAGGGTGCGCGACTTCGACTTGCTAGTCATCGGATCCGGCCCGGGCGGCCAGAAGGCCGCCATCGCCGCGGCCAAGCTCGGCCGCCGGGTCGCCGTCGTCGACCGCCCCGACATGGTCGGCGGGGTCTCCATCCACACCGGGACCATCCCCTCGAAAACGCTGCGCGAGGCGGTCCTCTATCTCACCGGTCTCACGCAGCGGGACCTGTACGGCCAGAGCTACCGGCTCAAGGAGGACATCACCGTCGCCGACCTGACCGCGCGCACCCAGCACGTGGTCAGCCGCGAGGTCGACGTCATCCGCAACCAGTTGTCCCGCAACCACGTCTCGCTGTTCGCCGGCACCGGCCGCTTCGTCGACGACCACACCGTCGCGCTGCGCGAAGTGACCGGCCACGACCGGATGCTGAGCGCGGACACGATCGTCATCGCGACCGGCACGAGGCCTGCCAGGCCGGCCACCGTCGAGTTCGACGAGCGGACCATCCTGGACTCCGACAACGTTCTCAACCTGGAGCGCGTGCCCCGCTCCATGGTCATCGTCGGGGCCGGCGTGATCGGCATGGAGTACGCCTCCATGTTCGCCGCCCTCGGCAGCAAGATCACCGTGGTCGAACAGCGCCCCGGGATGCTCGACTTCTGCGACGTCGAGGTGATCGAGTCGCTCAAGTACCACCTCAGGGACCTCGCCGTCACCTTCCGCTTCGGCGAGACGGTCGCCGCGGTCGAGAGCCATCCGCGGGGGACGCTCACCGTCCTGGAGAGCGGCAAGAAGATCCCGGCCGACGCCGTGATGTACTCCGCGGGGCGACAGGGCCTCACCGACGACCTGGACCTCGACAAGGCCGGTCTGTCCGCCGACCGGCGCGGCCGGATCACGGTCGACGAGCACTACCGCACCGAAGTGCCGCACATCTACGCTGTCGGTGACGTCATCGGCTTCCCTGCGCTCGCCGCGACCTCGATGGAACAGGGGCGTACGGCGGCATACCACGCGTGCGGCGAACCGGTGAACCGCATGCACGACCTGCAGCCGATCGGCATCTACACCATCCCGGAGATCAGCTTCATCGGGCGGACCGAGGACCAGCTCACCGAGGACCGCGTGCCGTTCGAGGTCGGCATCTCCCGCTACCGCGAACTGGCCCGGGGTCAGATCATCGGCGACTCGCACGGCATGCTCAAGCTGCTCGTCTCCCCCGACGACCGGAAACTGCTCGGCGTGCACTGCTTCGGTACGGGTGCCACCGAGCTGATCCACATCGGTCAGTCCGTGATGGGCTGCGGCGGCACGGTCGACTACCTCGTCGACGCCGTCTTCAACTACCCGACCCTCGCGGAGTCCTACAAGGTCGCCGCGCTCGACGCCACCAACAAGATCCGCCAGATCGACCGGCTCAGGGACTGACCGGCGGCGCTGGTGGGTACCGAACTCCCACCAGCGCCCCACAGATCCCCCAGGGCACCTGCGTCCCCGCCGGCGGTCGAGAGCATAAGCTCGACGGGTGGCCAAGTACTTCGACGTTCATCCCGAGAATCCTCAACAGCGAACCCTCACCCAGGTCGCCGACTCCATCCGTGACGGTGCGCTCGTCGTGTACCCCACGGACTCCTGTTTCGCACTGGGATGCCAGTTGGGCAGCCGCGACGGCATCGACCGGATCCGCTCCATCCGCCGGCTCGACGACCGGCACCACTTCACGCTCGTGTGCCAGAACTTCGCGCAGCTCGGCCAGTTCGTGCACATCGACAACGACGTGTTCCGGGCCATCAAGGCGTCCACGCCCGGCAGTTACACCTTCATCCTTCCCGCGACCAGGGAAGTCCCGCGCAAGCTCCTCCACCCGAAGAAGAAGACGGTCGGCGTTCGCATCCCCGACCACACGGTCGCCCAGGCCCTGCTCGCCGAACTCGGCGAGCCGCTCCTGTCCAGCACCCTCCTGCTCCCCGACGAGGAGGAACCGATGACCCAGGGCTGGGAGATCAAGGAGCGGCTCGACCATGTCGTGGACGCGGTGGTCGACTCCGGGGACTGCGGCACCGAGCCGACGACGGTCATCGACTTCTCCAGCGGCGAGGCCGAGGTCGTACGCAAGGGAGCCGGCGACGTCTCACGGTTCGGATGACCTGTCGCCCGGCGAGGCGGTCGACGGTGGCGCCGCCCCGGCCTTCGGCATGCCGTCGGCACACGGGGGCCGGGCGGAAGCGGCCGGGACCTGTCGGGGAGCGCCGAAGGGTTGGCCGTACAGCATGGGTCCCATGACCGTCCCTCACCGGCTCCTCCGCCGTCCTGACCGTGGTGTCCGGCCGTCCGCGGACGGCCGCCGTGCGCGGCGGGGCGTCACGTGACGCCGTGGGAGGCCGTCGCCGTGTTCGTCGCGGGCGTGTGCGCGGGTGGCGTCAACACCGTCGTGGGGTCCGGGACCCTCATCACCTTTCCGGTGCTGCTCGCCACCGGACTGTCGCCCGTCACCGCCACGGTCTCGAACGCGCTCGGTCTGGTACCCGGCGCCGTCAGCGGCGCCTTCGGCTACCGGAAGGAACTGCGCGGCCAGCGGCGGCGCATCCTGAAACTGGGCGTCGGCGCCCTGCTCGGCGGCTTCACGGGCGCCACCCTGCTGCTGGCCCTGCCCGCGTCGGCGTTCGAGAGGATCGTCCCGGTCGTGGTGGGCCTCGCCCTCGTCCTGGTCGCGTTCCAGCCGCTGATCACCAGGCGTCTGCGCCGTCGCCGCGCGTCGGCCGCCGTCGGCGCCCCGGGCCCGGACGACCGCGCCCCCGGCCGGGGCGACGGCGGCCCGCTGCTGTTCGTCGGTATGGCCCTCGCGAGCGTCTACGGCGGCTACTTCGCGGCAGCGCAGGGGATCATCTACATGTCCCTGATGGGGGTGCTCCTGGACGAGACGCTGCAACGCCTCACGGCCGTCAAGAACGTCCTCGTCGCCGTCGTCAACACCGTCGCCGCGACCTTCTTCCTCTTCGTCGCGGACTTCGACTGGACGGCCGTCGCACTGATCGCCGTGGGCTCCGCGCTCGGCGGGCAGCTCGGGGCGGTGGTCGGCCGCCGTTTCAGCCCCGTGGTCCTGCGCGCCCTCATCGTGACGATCGGCACCGTCGCGCTCGTCCAACTGCTGCTCCGCTGAGCGCCTCTCCGCCCCCGCACTGTCGGCGGCCGGGCGCCGCCCCCGCAGGGACGGCGCCCGGCCGCCGCGTACACCTACCCGGCTGAGGCGCCCGCGCTGAACGGCCCTTCCAGCGCCGCCCACTGCAACAGCATGATGGTCTTCGCGTCGGCGATCTCGCCGGTACGGATCATGCCCAGGGCCTGGCGGAAGGGCAGTTCGACGGTTTCGATGTCCTCGCCCTCCTCGTCCAGCCCACCGCCCTCGTGGGTCCGCGTGGCCGGACCGTAGGAGGCCGCGTAGAAGGTCAGGCACTCGGTGACCGAGCCCGGGCTCATGTAGACGTCGAAGACCCGCTGGACCTCGCCGACCGTGTGCCCGGTCTCCTCGATGACCTCGCGCCGTACGGCCACCTCCGGATGCTCGTCGTCCTCGTCCAGCAGGCCCCCCGCCGTCTCGACGAGCATGCCGTCGGGATGGCCGTTGACGTACGCGGGGTAGCGGAACTGCCGGGTCAGGAGCACGGTTTCACGTTCGGTGTCGTACAGCAGGATGGTCGCGCCGTTGCCGCGGTCGTGCGTCTCGCGCTCCTGGGTGGACCAGGTGCCGTCGGCCTGCTGGATGTCGAACGTCGTGGTGCGCTCCACGTACCAGTGGCAGGACAGCAGTGTCACGTCCCGCACCTTGACCCGGGGGTTTCCGGTCAGGTCAAGGCCGACCCGGTCGAGTCCGGTACGGCCCCTGCGGTCGGGGGTGTCGATGCCCGCGGTCATCGTGCACCGGCCGGAGAAGGGGCCCGGGTGGAGGCGGAGGTCGTGCGGGTGGAACCAGTGGTCATGCCCTGCTTCTACCATCCTGGCCCCTCCCGTGTCAGGCCTGTCATTGACCGGCGAAGTCGCCGGTGGTCAGCCGGACCACGTTCGAGGGGGCGCCATGGGTGAAGGCGCGGACCCGGTACGACCCCCGTTTCTCGGTGGGCAGGGTGATCAGGCCCGTGGAATTGACGTCGGGATCGAGGACCGCGACGGGTACGTACCCGGAGTCCTTCCGGACGCGGGCCTCCAGCAGGAATCCCTCCTCGTCGGATGCGTGGTCCGTCCAGGTGAAGAGGATGCCGTTCGCATGCTTGACCACGGCCTTGAACGCGGTCGGCGCTCCGGCACCCGTGCGGCGCAGTGGTGTGCCCGGGACGGTCCGTACGGGATCCGTGCGCGCGGGGAGCCAGTCGTGGCCGGATTCCTCGTCCGACGCGGTCAGCTCTCCCGCGGGTAGGGCGACGCTCACGGGTCTCGAAACGGGCCCGAGAACGGCCCGCAGTCGGTAGTGGAACGTGGTGCGGGGCATCAGGTCGGGGTGCCGGTAGCTCGTCACCCCGGCCGGCAGGTACCGCAGGACGGTGTACGGACCCGAGGCGTCCGTGGCGAATTCGAGGACGTGGCCGGACGAACCGGAGCCGCCGCCCCGCCAGTGCAGGTCGATGTCCGTGGGCGAGGCACGCTCGGCATCGAGCACGACGTTCGAGGCGGCGACGGCCTCACCAGTCTCGGGGTGACTAGCGGTGGCGGGGCCCCGGGCCGCGGCTCCGCTCCCGCCCGTGGTCCGGGTCGCGTCGCAGGCCGGCAGCACCAGCCCCAGGAGAAGGACCAGGGCAGGAGCAAGGGCTGCCGGCGCCGCTCCGCGTGCGGTGACTCGCATGGGTTCCGCGCTACTTGCGCCAGAAGCGGACGTTGCTCCACACCACGGTGGCCGGTCCGTTGCCGCTGTTGGTGCGGTAGGCGCCGAACTTGTCGTAGAAGCTGCCGCCGGGGCTCGCGTAGGTGTGCTGGAGCGAGCCGTTGATGTAGGTGCGGTGCGAACTGCCCACCTGGTGAACGGTGTTGACGCGCACGGTGGCGCCGACCGTGCCGGCGTTGGAGAGGGTGTCGCCGCCGTGGACCGCGTACAGTCGCCCGCCGCGTTCGGCGGCGAGCATGAAGTAGGGGCCCGCCGCCGACTCGTTGAAGGTCTGCTTGAGGCTGATCCGGGTGCCGCTGAGGCTGCTGATCCTGAAGTAGCCCTCGAACTGGCGCGTGCCTCCGGTGTAGGTGGCGTACCGCCGTTCGGCCCGCTGGTCTCCACTGGCCGTCGAGCAGGTGAGCCGGAAGGTCAGGCCGTCGACCTGGCCGCAGCCCCGCTCCTGCACGGTGTGGGTGGGCGAGACCGACGTCCAGCCGCCGGGTTCCACTTCGGCGAAGGCGCTGGGCGCGGCCAGGAATGTCGAGGCGCACACCGCACCGGTCACGGTGAGCGCTCGCAAGCGCGTGAGCATGTCGGCTCCCTGAGTGTGGGGGATGAAGCCGTTCATGAATACGAACGATGACTGAGCTTTTGAACAGCTGAGGAGGAAAGTAGGACTGGACCAATGAGCCGTCAAGAGGGGCGGCGACACCCGCGGTTCACCGGCCCGTCCGGCGCGGGACACCAACGGCCGCCGTCCGCCGCGCCCTTCCCGCCCACCGGGACCCACCGACGAGCCATCAGGTCATCCGTCCCGGACTCTTGACTCTCTCTGCGGCAGTCGCGATTCTCGTCCCATCGTTTGCACGAGTCATGACAAGCGTCACAGGGTCGTCAGGGTCCTGACCGTCTGGCTCATCGACTGCGCCGACCCCAACCGAAGACGTGGGTGATGAACCATGACCCGACAGCCTCACCGCAGGCGCCGACCCCTCGCGGTCCTGTCGTTGCTGCTCGTCGTGATGGCCATGACGCTCGGCCCCACGCCCAGTTCGGCGGCCGGTACGGACTGGTGGAACCCGACCGCGCGGCCCACGCCCGACTCCCAGATCAACGTCACCGGTGAACCCTTCAAGGGCACCAACGCCCAGGGAGAGGTACGCGGGTTCGTCGACGCGCACAACCACATCATGGCCAACGAGGCCTTCGGCGGCCGGCTCATCTGTGGCAAGCCGTTCTCCAAGTCGGGTGTCGCGGACGCCCTCAAGGACTGCCCCGAGCACTACCCGGACGGCTCGCTCGCGATCTTCGACTTCATCACCAACGGCGGCGACGGCAAGCACGACCCCGACGGCTGGCCCACGTTCAAGGACTGGCCCGCCCATGACTCGCTGACCCACCAGCAGAACTACTACGCCTGGGTCGAACGGGCCTGGCGCGGCGGCCAGCGCGTGCTCGTCAACGACCTCGTGACGAACGGCGTGATCTGCTCCGTCTACCCGTTCAAGGACCGCAGTTGTGACGAGATGACCTCGATCCGGCTGCAGGCGAAGCTGACGTACGACATGCAGGACTACATCGACGCGATGTACGGCGGTCCGGGCAAGGGCTGGTTCCGGATCGTCACCGACAGCGCACAGGCCCGCGAGGTCGTCGAGCAGGGCAGACTCGCCGTCGTTCTGGGCGTGGAGACGTCCGAGCCCTTCGGCTGCAAGCAGATCCTGGACATCGCGCAGTGCGACAAGGACGACATCGACGCCGGACTCGACGAGTTGTACGACCTCGGCGTGCGCAGCATGTTCCTGTGCCACAAGTTCGACAACGCGCTGTGCGGGGTCCGCTTCGACGAGCACGGTCTCGGTACTGCGATCAACGTCGGCCAGTTCCTGTCGACGGGCACCTTCTGGCAGACGGAGAAGTGCAAGGGCCCGCAGCGCGACAACCCGATCGGGGGCGCGGCGGCACCGGGCGCCGAGGACGAACTGCCGGCGGGCGTCGAGGTCCCGTCGTACGACGAGGACGCGCAGTGCAACAAACGCGGGCTCACCGACCTGGGCGAGTACGCCGTCCAGGGCCTGATGAAGCGCAAGATGATGCTCGAGATCGACCACATGAGCGTCAAGGCCACCGGCCGGGCCCTCGACCTCTTCGAGGCGGAGTCCTACCCCGGTGTGCTCTCCTCGCACAGCTGGATGGACCTCAAGTGGACCGAGCGGGTCTACCGCCTCGGCGGTTTCATCGCCCAGTACATGCACGGCTCCGAGGAGTTCGGCGCTGAGGCCGAGCGCACGGAGGCCCTGCGCGACAAGTACGGCGTCGGGTACGGCTACGGCACCGACATGAACGGTGTCGGCGGCTGGCCCGCCCCGCGGGGAGCTGACACCTCGAACCCCGTGCGGTACCCGTTCCGCAGCGCCGACGGGAGCGCCGTGATCGACCGGCAGACCACCGGCCGGCGCACCTGGGACATCAACACCGACGGCGCCGCTCACTACGGACTCGTCCCGGACTGGATCGAGGACATCCGGTTGGTCGCCGGCCAGGACGTCGTGGACGACCTGTCGCGCGGCGCCGAGTCCTACCTCGACACCTGGGGCTCGTCCGAGAAGCACAAGGCCGGGGTGAACCTCGCCAAGGGCGCCTCGGCGTCGGCCAGTTCGTCGGAGTCGAACCCCTTCACGAGCTACGCGCCCGGCCGGGCCGTGGACGGCGACCAGGGCACACGCTGGGCCAGCGACTGGAGCGACGACCAGTGGCTGCGGGTCGACCTCGGTTCGACGAGCACGGTCAAGCGCGTCACTCTCGACTGGGAGCGCGCCTACGGGAAGTCGTACCGTGTGGAGGTCTCCACCGACGGCAGCAACTGGCAGTCGGTGTGGTCCACCACCACCGGGGACGGCGGCCTGGACACGGCTCAGTTCTCCGGTGTGCCCGCCCGCTACGTGCGCGTCCACGGGCTGGACCGCGGCACCGACTGGGGCTACTCCCTCCACGAGGTGGGCGTCTACAGCAACTGACGCCCACGACGACGAAAGGGACCTCATGGCACGGATGCCGTCGGCCGAACGGCGCCGTCAGCTCACCGAAGCGGCCATCCGCGCGATGACCCGGGACGGCGTCCCCAGGACGACGACCCGGTCCATCGCGGCCGAGGCGGGCGTGTCACTGAGTGTCTTCCACTACTGCTTCGACTCGAAGCAGGCACTGATCGAGTCCGTCATCGAGACGATCACCGGTCACTACGTCACGGTGGTGCGCGAGGCCATCCGGCCCAGGGCCACGCTGCGGGAGACGGTCGCGGCCGGCTTCCAGGCCTACTGGGACCATGTGTCCGCGCACCCCGGCGAGCACATGCTCACCTACGAGCTGACCCAGTACGCCCTGCGCCAGCCGGGATTCGAGCACCTGGCACGACGGCAGTACGAGCTGTACTCCGACGCCTACGCCGAACTGATCGAACAGCTCAGCCGCGACATGGACTTCGACCTCCGGGTGCCCGTCCCGGCGCTGGCCCGCTATCTGGCGGCCATGACGGACGGGCTGACCCTCAACTTCCTCGTGCTCGGTGACGACGGGGCGTGGGCCGACATCCTCGACACGATCACCGACCACGTGGCCGGCCTCGTCCGCGACACGGACGAGGCGCCGTAGCCTCCGACGCCGCTACGACCGGCGGCGGGGCTTGCCCTTCTTGGCTCCCTTGGCGTTCTTCGCGCCCGGCCGGGGGCTCTTGCCGGTCGCCCGGCCCGCGGCGGGCTTGTGCCGGGCCGCACCCTTGTCGGAGCGGGCCGCCTTGTCGGACCGTGCGGCCTTCGGCTCGGCGGGGGTCTGCGAGCGGCCCCGTGAGCTGTTGGCGGTCCGGCCCCTGACGATCCCGATGAAGTCCTCCACCAGGTCCGTGGTCCTGTCCTGCGGCCACGACAGGGCGACCCGCGACTCGGGGGCGTCCGTGACCGGCCGGTAGGTGAGGTCCTTGCGGTGGTGCAGGCGGGCGATCGACTGCGGGACGACGAGGAGCCCCACTCCGGCCGCCACCAGTTCGACCGCGTCGGCCGTGGTGGCGGGGCGCTCGATCGCGGGGCGGCCCGGCGGACGCTCCCATTCGAGGGGGTCGTCGAGGGGACGCAGCACGATGTCGTCCGCCAGGTCCTCGGCCGTCACCTCGTCCACCGCGGCCACGACGTGGTCCTTGGGGACGACCACCACGGTCGTCTCCGTGTAGAGGGGGATCGCGCTGAGATCCTCGCCGTCGACCGGCAGCCGGACGAAACCCGCGTCGGCGTCTCCGCCGCGCAGCGCACCGAGGGCTTCGGCGGCGGACACCGCGAGGAGAGTCAGGGGAACGTCGGGCAGCCGCTCGTTCCAGATCCGCACCCACTTGCTGGGCGTCACTCCCGGGACATACGCGAGCCGGAACGAAGGGGATTCTTCCGAGCCTGTCACCTGGCCAGGTTACCCGTCGTGGTCGGCGCTGGTTCACATGCTCGATACCCTTGACGGCATGACGTCGCACCAGAACACCCAGACGATGAAGCCCGCGACCGCGGCGAAGAAGCTGGGTGTGTACCTCGAGGCCACACCCGCCGAGTTCCAGGAGGGTGTCGTCTCGCGCTCCGAGCTGACCGCGCTCCAGACCGATCCGCCCGAGTGGCTGCAGGAGCTGCGGCGCAACGGCCCGCACCCCAGGCCGGTGGTCGCGGCGAAGCTCGGCGTCTCCATCTCGGGGCTCGCCCGAGGCGGCGTGACGGACGCCCTCACCACGGACCAGATCGAGGCGCTGAAGCAGGACTCTCCGGAGTGGCTCCAGAAGGAGCGCGCCACCCAGGCCGAGGTCCGCAAGGAGACGGCCCGCATCAAGGACAAGAAGGCCGAGGCCAAGGACGAGCGCTAGAGCCCGGCAGTCGCCTTCGCGGTCCCAGGCCGCCCTGTGGAACACTCGACGCGTGATCATCGAACGCGCGTACGCACATGTGGCTTCGTACGACGAAGATGAATGGCCCTGGTCCGTGCCCTGCGTGCGCGGGCTGCTGGCGGACGGGATCCGGTTCACCGCGCCGGTGACCTTCGTCGTGGGTGAGAACGGCTCCGGCAAGTCGACACTGGTCGAGGCCCTGGCGGAGGGCTTCGGGCTCGACTCCTGGGGCGGCTCGCACGACTGGCGTTACGCGAGTTCCCGGTCCAGGTCGGAGCTCGGCGAGCGGATCCGCTTCGACGCCGCGGCGCACGGGCGGCGGATGCTCGGCAGCTGGTCGGCCCGCAAGGGCTTCTTCCTCCGGGCCGAAACAGCCATGGACGCACTGGACCGGGAAGGGTTCGCACCGGACTCGGTCAGTCATGGCGAGGGCTTCCTCGCCGCGTTCCGGGGGAAGTTCCACCAGCCCGGCCTGTATGTGCTGGACGAGCCCGAAGCCGCGCTCTCGTTCAGTTCGTGCCTCGAACTGCTCGGCCATCTCGACCAGTTGGCGCGCCGGGGTGGCCAGGTCGTCTGTGCCACGCACTCTCCCGTGCTGACCGCGCTGCCGGGCGCCGACATCATCGAGGTCGGCGACCACGGCATGCGGCGGGTGGCCTGGCGGGAACTGGCGCTGGTCGACCACTGGCGCCGCTACCTCGCCGACCCGCAGGCCTACCTGCGGCACATCCTGGACTGACACCCTCGGCGCGGCCCCGGCCGTCGCCGCCCCGGCAGGAGCCCCCGCGAGCGCCGGCCCCGGTGATCGGCTGCGAGAATGCGCTCGGCCCGGAGTTCGAGAGAACTCGCCCCGGACGCAGGAGGAGCCCCGTGCCGCTGCCCTCACGACCGTTGCGGAAGCTGGGCTTCCTGACCATCGGCCTGTTCGACGAGGCCGACCCCCGTACCGGCCACGAGTCGACGCTGGAGATCATCGAACTCGGCGAACGGCTGGGCTTCGACAGCGCGTGGCTGCGCCACCGCCATCTCCAGTACGGGATCTCCTCCCCCGTGGCCGTCCTGGCCGCGGCCTCGCAGCGCACCACCCGTATCGAGCTCGGCACCGCGGTCATCCCCCTGGGCTGGGAGAACCCGCTGCGGCTGGCCGAGGACCTCGCCACGGTCGACATCCTGTCCGGAGGGCGCCTCAACCCGGGTGTCAGCGTCGGACCGCCGATGCACTTCGACCAGGTCAAGGACGCGCTGTATCCCGGCACCGCCGACGCCGAGGACTTCGGTCACGACCGGGTGGCCCGGCTGCTGGACTTCGTGCGGGGCGAACCGGCCACCGACTTCAGCGGTGCCGTGGGATTCGAGACGTTCTCGGACCGCGTCCAGCCGCACGCCTCCGGTCTCGGTCGCCGGCTGTGGTACGGCGGTGGCAGCCTGCGGTCGGCCCGGTGGGCCGGCGAGCACGCGATGAACTTCCTCACCAGCAGCGTCGTCAAGGCGGAGGAGTCCGAGGACTTCGCCGAGATCCAGCTGTCCCACGTGCGCGCCTTCCGGGCCCACCACCCCGACGGGGAGAGCGCCCGCGTCTCCCAGGGGCTCGTCGTGATCCCCACCGACAGTGCCACCCCCGAACAGCGCGCGAAGTACGAGGCGTACGCCGAGGAGCGGACCCCGCGGACCGCCGCGCCCCAGGGCCCGGCACGCATGATGTTCGCGCCCGACCTCGTCGGGACGTCCGCCGAGATCGCCGAACGGCTCTACTCCCAGGCGGCGTTCCGGGAGATCGACGAGGTCGCGTTCGCGCTGCCCTTCACCTTCGGGCACGACGACTACGTCCAGATCCTCACCGACATCGCGACCGTGCTCGGCCCGGCCCTGGGCTGGCAGCCGTCGGTCCACCGGGGACAGTGAGCCCGGGTGCCGGGCCGCCTCTCAGTCGCTGACGCGGCTGCGGGCCTGGTACAGCAGATCGCCGTACTCGGGGTGCCGGGCGATCCAGCCCGCGTAGAAGGGGCAGGTGGCCAGCACCCTCAGGCCGGCGGCGCGCGCCTCGTCGAGGGAGGTCCGGACCAGCGCGGAACCGACCCCCTTGCCCTCGCACTCGGGGCTCACCTCGGTGTGGACGAACGCGATGAGTTCCGTCGTCCGGATGTAGTCGGCGAAACCGGCGACCGCGGACGCTCCGTCGAGCCGGGCCTCGTAGCGCCGCGCCTCGGGCGCGTCGCTCACCTCCACCGCCATGTGTCCTCCTCCTTGCACACCCACTGCCGATCAGGAGTTCGAGCGTATCCCAGTGTGGCCGAAACCCGTCCGGTGCACCCCTGTTGACCTGCCGGTACACCGGCAACCGGACGGACTGTTCGACTAGGTTGGCGGGCTACGGCCGACAGTCGACAGCCAGGAGGCACTCCCGTGACCGACCAGGAACCCCAGCTCGCCGCCGCTGCCGAGATACGGGCCCGGATCGACACGGACAAGCCGCACTCCGCGCGTTTTTGGAACTACTTCGTGGGCGGCAAGGACCACTACGAGGTGGACCGGGAGATCGGGGACCACATCAAGGAGATCTTCCCCGGCCTGGCCGATGTGGCACGCACGAGCCGTCAGTTCCTCGGACGCGCGGTCCGGCACCTCGCCCTCGAACAGGGCATCCGGCAGTTCCTCGACGTCGGCACGGGGCTGCCGACCGCCGACAACACCCACGAGGTCGCCCAGCGGGTGGCCCCGGACGCGCGGATCGTGTACGTGGACAACGACCCGATGGTGCTCGCGCACGCCCGCGCCCTGCTCACCAGTACGCCCGAGGGCCGGACGGCGTACATCGACGCCGATCTCTACAAGCCCGCGGCGATCCTGGAAGCGGCGGCTCACACGCTCGACCTGTCCCGGCCCGTCGCCCTGATGATCCTCAACACCCTCGGCCATGTCGCCGACTACGACGAGGCCCGGAAACTGGTCGCCCATCTCATGTCCGGCCTGCCGTCCGGCAGTTGCCTGGTGATCAGCGACAGCACGGCCACCAGCGAAGGCATGATCGCCGCCTCGGAGGCGTACAACTCCAGCGGAGCCGTCCCGTACCACGTGCGGAGCATCGAGGAGATCGCCGGCTTCTTCGAAGGGCTGGATCTGGTCGAACCCGGCGTCGCCCAGGTCACCCGCTGGCGCCCGGACTCCCCCGGCTCGGTGGTGGACGCCTATGGCGCGGTGGGCCGCAAGCCGTAACCCCGGCCGCCCCGGCGGACCTGCCGGTCAGGACACGTCGGAGATCTCCGGCATCTCGCCCTCGGTCGTGGAGACGTCGATCACGGAGAACAAGGCGCCCTGTGGGTCGCTCAGCGCCGCGAAGCGGCCGAACGGACTGCTCATCGGGCCGAACCGCAGCACGCCGCCGTGCTCGGTCGCCTTCGCGACGGCCGCGTCGCAGTCGTCGACCGTGAAGTAGACGTTGACGTAGGACGGGACCTCGGGCGGGAAGTCGTCGGTCATCTCCATCCGGCCCAGGACCGTCTCCTCGCCCAGGTCGAAGAGCCTGAAGTCCATGTCCTCATGGAGGAGTTGCCGGACACGGTAGGGAAAGACCGCCGAGAAGAAGGCATCCGCCTTCTCGGGCTCCCTGGTGAAGACCTCCGCCCAGCAGTACGCGCCCGGGACGGCCGTCGCCTCGAAGCCCTCGTGGACGCCCGCCTGCCATACGCCGAAGACGGCGCCGCTCGGCTCCTGGGCCAGCACCATGGTGCCGAAGTCGCCGACCTGCATCGGTTCCATCAGTACCCGGCCGCCGTTGTCGCGGATCTTCCCCGCGGTGGCGGCGGCGTCCGGCGAGGCGAGGTACAGACACCAGGCCGACTGGCCCTCCGCGCCGGGCATCGGCGGCACGACGGCAGCGACGGCCTTCCCGTTCGCGTAGGCCTGCGTGTAGTTCCCGAACTCCGACGACGACTCGCCGAACGTCCAGCCCAGCACCTCACCGTAGAAGCGCTTGGCTCCCTCGACATCGCCGAACATCGCGTCGGCCCAGCAGGGTGTTCCCTCAGGTCGTGCGGCCATGACTGCGACTCCCTCGTCCTTGAAGGCTGTGCCTCTCACGCTAGCCAGCCGTCGGCGGACGCGCGCGGCGACAGCGGAGAGGGCGGTGACGCGGGTCACACGCGGGAAGCGATGATGTTCTGCCCCCGCACCGGTCGAAGACTGCGACAACCTGACAGGCAGCACCGGAGGACGGGACACAGACATGAGCGAGACCGTGAAGGGGCCCGCGAGCTACTTCCCCTCGATCGAGAAGAAGTACGGCCATCCCGTGGCCCACTGGAAGGACCTCATCCGTTCCTCGCCGCTCACCAAGCACATGGAGCTGGTGACCTGGCTCAAGACCGAGCACGGCCTCGGCCACGGGCACGCCAACGCGCTCGTCGCGCACACGCTCGCCGAGGACAGCGGCAGGTGATCCGCTTGCGTCCTGTTGTCGCACCCCGACGGCCGTACGCCGCAGCCCGCCGGGAGCGGGCGTGCCGGACATGGAAACGCCCTGGTCGGAGAGGTGGTGGCCGAGTTTCGTGACCCTGTCGTCGCTGCGTGACCGGTTGCGGCAGGCTGGGGGGTTTCCCACGGTGGGCGCAAAGACAGCCGTTCTGGAAAGGAACCTGTATGCGCGCCCTGGTATCCCGCGGGCTGCTCCTCCCGCCCCTCGTCTGCGCCGCGCTCGCCTTCGGCCCGGTGGCCTCGGCCGCTGCCGTCGTCGACACACAGCCCGGTGCGGCGGACAGCCGCGTCGCGGAGCTGTCGCTCTCCCCGGCGGACCTGACGTCGCAGCGCCTGCGCCTGCCGGCCCAGGCGGAGCACGGTGACGCTCTCGTTCCTCTCCTGACCGCGCTGACCGACCTGACCGAGCGGGGGAACAGCCCGCTCGGCGCGGCCGAGGCCGCCGAGCACGCCCGGGCCGTGGAGGAGGCGGCGGCCTCCCTCCGACTGGAGCTTCAGGGCACGGACCGCGCCGCGCCGTCGGCGGCCGCGGCCGACCCCGTGTCGGACGTGGTGGCCGGGCTCCAGTCGGCCCTCGGTGGTCTGCTCTCGTCGCTGACCTCGCTCGACGTGGGCGGGGTGGTCGCCGCGGTGCCGAAGGTCCTGACATCCCTGCTCGGGGTACTCACCGGGCTCCTCGGCGGTGGCCTGCCGAAGCTGCCCGCGCTGCCGGCACCCTGATCCGCCGGAAGTACAGGACCCTGGTCGAGCCAGGTGAGAGGGCCGTCGGCCGTTCCCTTCGGGACGGTCGGCGGCCCTCTTCGTGTCGCGCGTCCCCCTGGCATTGCGACACAACACGGAATTCCTACTTGTCGAACCGGGTTCCGCGGGTACCCGTCCCCCATGACCGACGTGGTGGACTCCGACGAACTCCTGCGCCGCATCCAGCGGGCCCGCTCCTGGGCCGGGCAGGAGGAGCGGACGTGGAAGACGCGCAGCGAAGAGCTCAGGACCGGCGATCCTGACGGCTCACGGGACGCCGAGTTGCGCGGGCACACCTATGAGGCCGTACGCAGGGCGCTGGACGAGATCGTCGCCCCGGGCACGCACGACACAGACGGCTGAACCGCCTTCGCGCGTCCTTGTCCTGCATGACTCGCGGTGCGCATGGAACCCGTCGCGGCCATGAGCACCACGACACAGGCACCATGCGCCGAACCCGTCACCACGGTCTTCACCTGGCAGGTACGCCCGGGCCGGGAGGCCGAATTCGAGGAGTGGACCCGGGGCGTCGCCGACTGCGTCTCGCGGTTCCCCGGCAGCCAGGGGATCTCGTGGCTGCGCCCGGAGCCCGGGCACCGGTTCCACGCGGTGCTCCGCTTCGCCGATCCGCAGCGCCTCGCCGCCTGGCTGACCTCGCCCGAGCGGGCGCGGTGGCACGCGCGGATCGAGGGCATCGCCACCGAGGTACGTGACGAACGGCAGTCGACCACCGGGATGGAGAGCTGGTTCCGTCTGCCCGGCACGACCGTGCAGGCCCCGCCGCGCTGGAAGATGGTCCTGACCACCTTCGTGGGCGCCTACCCGCTGACGTTCCTCGTCCAGTGGCTGGCGGCGCCCGGAACGGCCTCGTGGCCGCTGCCGTTGCGTGCCGCCGTCTTCCCGGTCGTGCTGCTTCCCCTCCTGACGTACGTGATCATGCCGGGGCTCAGTCGTCTGCTGCGGCTGTGGCTGTACGGGACGCCCGACCGCTGAGGCCGTGACCTGGCCGGTTCCGTCCGCGTCACACGTGTGCCTCGTCCCGTTGGCGGCCTTTCGCGCGGGCGCTTAGAAAGGTCGAACAGCAACTCTCGGGCCGCACGTCCGGGTCACGACAGCGACTGCACCCCTGGTAGGGAGCCGAGTATGACAACCCGTTCGCCTTTCGACTCCGATCGACCTGGCATATCCCCTGAGAGCGTGGTCGAAGCCCCCATACCCCCACCACCGGTCGCCGCCCCCTGGCACGCGGCGCCGGACGAGGCGACGAACAGGGCTGATCAGCGATACGCCGACACGGTCGACCACCAGTACGCCGAACCGGCCGACGAGACCGGTGACCGGTACCGCGAACCGGCCGACGAGGCCGACCACCCGTACCCGGACCCGGCCGAAGAGCCCGACCACGCGTACCCGGACCCCGCCGACGAGACCGACCACCGCTACGCCGGTCCCGACGAGGCCGACCACCGGTACGCCCATCCCGCCGACGAGGCCGACGACCCGCACCCCGAGCCGGCCGACCACGCCGACCCCGCCTACGTCGATCCGGTCGACGGACTGGTGCACGCGGCCGTGGCCGACCGGCCACTGGACGAGGTGGTCCAGCTCATCGAGTTGCTGGAGCAGTCACCGGCCTACGCGAGGGCCACGGTCGACGCGCTGCGGGCGGTCGGCACGGACCGGTCCGTGGAGGACGTCACGCGGCTGGTGGCCCTGTTGACCCGGCCGCCGAGGAACGCCGACAGCGCCGACGAGGCCATCCGCGCGGCCGCCGAGGGCCGGCCCGTGGAGGACGTCACCCGGCTGATGGCGCTGCTGCACCGGCCTCCGCTGGAGCCCCACTGCGGTGAGGCCGCGGTGCGGGCGGCCGCCACCAGCCGGCCGGTCGAGGAACTCGTCGAGCTGATCGGCCGCATGGCCCAGCAGCAGGACGTACGCGAGGAGCGGCAGCGGGCGGAGTCGGCGGCGCAGGAGCGGGCGGAACCGGCTCCCGGCGCGAAGCGTGCGGCCTCGTCCACCAGCAGGCCGCCTGCCGGGGACCCGCTCCTCGCCGCGGCCGGCCCGGTCGCCATCGGTGGTGCGCCCCGGACCCGCCGTGGCCGGACGGCCAGGAACGGCGACTCCCCCGCCTGGCCGCGCTGGGTCGCGATGCTGGCGCTCCTGGTGTGCGGTGCGGCCCACTTCCCGCCGCAGCGGGACGGTGCCTCGATCACCTCGTACGGGTTCGCCCTCGGCGCCGCGGGTCTGTGCGTCCTGGTGGGTCTGGCCCTGCTCCGCCGAAGCACGCTTCCGGTGCTCGTCCTGGGGATCCTGGTGCCCGCGGCACTCGCCGTCGCCCAGCTCCTGGAAGGCCGGGTCCGGTCGTCCGGACTGTCCCGGGCCCTGGATCTGACGCTCGCACCACCGTGGCTCGCCGGTCTCGCGGCCGTGCTCGCCGCGCTGGCGGCCCTGACGGCGCTGATCGCGCTCCTGGCCTCGGACCGGCCCCGACCGCGCCCCGACGTACGGCAGTTGGCCGGCTCGGACCGAGCGGCGGGCTGACCCACCGCGACGAGGCCGGGCCCCTCACGGGGCAGCCGGGGCGAACCCGCAGAGATTGCCTCGCATGGGACGACGGCGGCCGTCCGACACCCGTGGGTGTCGGACGGCCGCCGTCGGTTCGTGTGCGCCGGGCTCGGTCGCACGTGCCGCGCCGGTGTCCCGCGGGTCAGCCGTGCGCCGCGCGCGAACCACCCGTCCGGGCGGGCCGCTCCCGACTCCGTGTGCACAGGTCCTCGTCGCCGTGGGCGGAGACCGCTCGGCTGCCGCGCGGCACGTACGTGCCCCCGATGAGGCGACGCAGAGGCGTGACACGGATCCTGACCTCCGGCTGCTGGGTGCTGTCCATGGGTCCACACTGCGCCGGGGACGCCGGAGCAACCAGATCTCTCCTGGAAGCAGGAACGCGGATCCTGGTATCCCGGCCACCACTCACCGGGCGTCGGGGATGCGCAGGGTGAAGACCGAACCGGCTCCGACCTCGCTGGTCACCGTGACCGTACCGCCGTGGGCGGTGACGAGCTGGCGCACGATGGACAGGCCCAGGCCGCTGCCTCCGGTGCGCCTGCTGCGGGACTTCTCCGCCCGCCAGAACCGGTCGAAGACGCTGGGCAGGTCCCCCGCGGCGATGCCGCTGCCCGTGTCGGCCACCTGGAAGCGCACCTCGTCGCCGTGGCGTCCGGCGGAGAGGGTGACGGTGCCGTCGGCGGGCGTGTGGCGGATCGCGTTGGACACCAGGTTGCCGAGGGCCTGGCGCATCCGGAGCGGGTCGGCGTCGAGCCAGGGGGTGCCGTCCACGGCCGTGCGCAGGCCGACTCCGGCGGCCTCGGCGGCGACGCTGTGTGCCGCGACGACCTGTTCGAGCAGTTCGTCGGCGCGGACCGGTTCGCGGTGCAGTGCGAGGGTGCCCGCGTCGGCCGCCGCGAGGTCCTGGAGGTCGTCGATGACCCGCTGGAGGACCAGCGCCTCCTCGTGCAGGGACGCGAGCAGTTCCGGTTCCGGGTCGACCACGCCGTCGCGGGTCACCTCGAGCCAGCCGCGGATGTTGGTGAGAGGGGTGCGCAGTTCGTGGGCGATGTCGGCGACCATCGCCTTGCGCTGTGCCTCCATGCGTTCCCGGCGCTCGGTGAGGTCGTTGAACGCGACCGCCAGGATGCCCGTCTCGTCCTGGGTGGTCACGGGAACGCGTACATGCTGCTCGGGCGGCTGCTGGGCGGCGTGCGTCAGCGCGCGCAGGGGCCGCACCAGACGCGTGGCGACCAGGGCGGTCACGGCCACCGTGAGGGCGAGGACGAGACCGGCGACGCCCGTGACCTTGGCCTTGTTGGCGGTCGACATGTCGAAGTGCGGGACGGCGCTGTCGCCGTGGCCCAGGAACAGTTCGGCCGCCGGGGCGACATACGGTTCCAGTTGCTGACGGCGTGCCCGGTCGACGCACTCCTCTACCTTCTCGACCTGCTCGGGGGTGCTGTCACGGACCGTCGGATTTTTCTGCACGAGGTAACGGGCCAGCATGGAGCGGTCCTTGAAGGCGACAGTGACGGCGAGGGGCGCGGTGAGCTTCACGTCGGTGCGGTCGAGGCACTTCCCGGCGTTCGTCGTCAGCTCGGCCAGGGCCTTCTCCTCCGTCGGGGTCGGGGTGTTGAGCAGGCCGTCCGCGCAGGGGGTCGGCACCTGGCCCCCGTCGATCGTCCCGTCCTCGTCGGTGAGGACGGAACGGCCGCTGGGCAGACGCGTGATGTGGGTCTCGACGCCGTTGTTCGCGAAGCACTGCCGCCGCTTCTGGGCCAGCAGTGTCACGCGCTCGCGCTCCGTGGGCGTGAGCCGGTAGGGGCCCACCGCGCGCGGATCGATGCCGGTGAGCTGCGCGCCCGGCTCGGTGAAGGTGTCGGTGTGCAGCGGGTCGACCGTGGCGGCGGCCCGGGGCGGCAGGGTCGTGCCGCGTTTCGTGGAGTCCGCGATCGGGGTGCGGTCCGGGGTCGTCAGGGCGATGCGCCGACCGGTCTTGTCCGACAGGGCGCGCAGGGTCTCCTCGACGCCTGTCCAGTCGCGGTGGGTGGCCGCGTACCCGCTCAGCTGCCGGAGGATGTCCATGTCCTCGGCCAGTACCTGCCCCTGCTCCTCCTGGATCGCCCGGGTCGTGGTCTCGACGGCCAGCCAGGCCGTGGCCGCCACGGAGCAGATGGCGATCAGCACGGACGTGATCAACAGGCGTACGAGGAGTCTCTTGCGCAGCGGTATCGGGCGGTTCACCCGCGAGCCCCACTGAGCTTGTAGCCCACCCCGAAGACGGTCAGCAGCCGGACCGGTCTGCGCGGATCAGCCTCGGTCTTCTTGCGCAGGTTCATGATGTGCACGTCGACCGCCCGCTCCGTCGAGGCCCGGTCGATCCCCCGGGTGCGGTGCAGCAACTGCTGCCGGGAGAAGACCCGGTCCGGCTCGGCGACCATCGCCAGCAGGATCTCGTACTCGGCCGGTGTGCAGTCCACCGGCGATCCGTCGCACGTCACCTCGTGCCGTACGGGGTCCACGGCGATCCCCGCGGCCCGTACGACCGGGTCGTCGCGTTGCCCGGCGGTCTGCCGCCCACTGCGGCGCAGGACCGTGCGGATGCGGGCCATCAGCTCGCGCGGGCTGTACGGCTTGGTCATGTAGTCGTCGGCGCCGAGTTCGAGGCCGAGGAGGATGTCCTCCTCGGTGGAGCGGGCGGTGAGCATGAGGACGGGGATGTCGTCGTCGCGGCGCAGCGCCCGGCACACCCCGAAGCCGTCGATCACCGGGAGCATCAGGTCCAGGACGACGAGGTCGGGCCGGCGCTCCCGGGCGGCCTCGAGCGCGGCCCCGCCGTCGTGGACCACGGTGGCGGTGTGGCCCTCGCTCAGCAGGGAGCGGCGTATCAGCTCGGCCTGTTTCTCGTCGTCCTCGGCAACCATCACGTGTGCGCACACGAGGCCCGATGCTAGGCGCTCCGAGCCCTGGTGAACCATGGGTGAGGGGCTTCCCACGCCCTGACACCTTCCTCACAACCGGCTGGTAGGGACACGGTCGGCGGGTGGTCGCAGGCGCGGCCGGCGGCGGCGGGGAGGTGTCCCGACGGGCATGATGAGCCGGTGGACAAGGTGAACATAAGTGATGAGGACCGTCGGCTGCTCGGGCTCTGGGCCGCCGACCGGGTCGAGCCGGTGCTCCCGTTGTTCGAAGCGAAGGCTCCCGCCGACACCCGTCCCCGTGAGGCGATCGAGGGCATCCGGGCGTTCGTGCGCGAGGGGAGGCGGACGGCCCGGCTGCGGTCTCTCGGCTGGGCGGCCCACGCGGCGGCCCGCGAGGTCGGCGACCCGGCTGCCACGGCGGCCGCCCGCGCCGCGTGCTACGCGGCGGCAACTCCCTACATCCACCCCCTGGCCACCCCTCACCAGTCGAAGCACGCCCTGGCTCCCGCGGTGTACGGGGCGCTCGCCCGTGAGCTGGCGGCGGGGGACGACGCCGGGGTCGGCGACGAGGAGATCCGACGGGCGATCGAGCACGCCCCGCCCGAGGTTCGCGAGCTCGTGCGGCGGATGCCGGCCCGCAGCCCCGGCCGCAGTCGGCTGGACACGCTCTACCACCAGCTCGACGAGGCTCTTCGCAGTTGAGCGATGAGGGGCACCCGGAGGGCGGTCGCGTCTCGTCCGGTATCCGCCCCGCCCGGCGCCCCCGGTCCTCCTCGGGCCGGTTCGGTGCCGCTCAGCGTCCGAGGGCGGCCGCGTCACCCATGACGACCACCGGTCGGCGGTCCGGGTCCAGGGCGCGCAGCAGGGCCTTCATGTGGTTCTTCCGCAGACTGACACAGCCTTGCGTGGGGCCGTCGTGGTCGACGTGGAGCCATATGCCGCCACCCCGGCCCGCCCCGAGGGGCCGTGTCCAGTCCAGGGGTGTGGTGCCGGGCGCGCGGTTGTAGTTGATGGCTATGACGTAGTCGAACGAGCCGGCCAGCGGCTCGCCCTCGAAGCCCGTGCCGCCGATGGAGAAGCCGCCGGAGCGGTCGTACGGGAGGCGGGTGCCCGGGTCGGGGAGGAGTCCGCCCGCGTCCGTGAGCGCGTACACGCCGACGGGTGAGCGGAGATCACCGGCCCGGTGGTGGCCGGTCCAGCCCTTGAGGGCGTTGTGCGCGGGCCAACTGGGCCCGGCCCGCCAGCCGGACGCCGTGCGCTCGTACAACACCGCCGTCGACAGGGGGGAGTTCCGGCCCTGGCCGGTCACCACGAGTGCCTGGCTGGTCTTCGACGGCACCTGGGCGATCGTCCTGGGGCCGAGGCCCGGCAGGTGCCGCGGTGCCACGTCCGGGGAGACCCGGGGCGCGGGGGCAGGTCTGTCCGCGCCCGCCGTCGTCGCCATCACGCCCGGTTCACGGTCCGGCGTCGCCGCCGCTCCCCCGCCGCAGCCGGCGAGGAGAAGGGTGGCCGCGAGAACGGCGACGGGACGGCGGGCGGCACCGCGCAAGCTTGTGGTCATGTGTCGACCCTGACGGACACATATGAGGAACTCGTCAGGCCGCCACGACCAATGATCCTGCCCACTCGGACGGCTTGGTGGACTTCGGACTTGGGTGACTTGGGGGACTTGGGCGACCGGCAGGGTCTTTCGCCTCCAACAATCGGTTCCTGCACCGCTTCTTGAAGGCGGGCCCCGGGAACTCCACGGCATCAAGGGCGTGATGGAGCACGTGGCGCGACGGTTCCGGTCGCCGCGCCACCACTTCCCGCAGTACCCCTGCGCGCACGCGTTACGCATGAACTCGCCGGGCCGGGCCGGAATGCCCGCTGCTGTCACGGGCGTTGAGCAGCGCATGACGCATGACACCAGCCAGGACGCACTGCTCGCGCTTCTCTCCGAGTACGACGGCGGGGTGCTGACCACGCTCCGGCGCGACGGGCGCCCGCAGTTGTCCAATGTCAACCACGCGTACTACCCGGATGAACACATCGTGCGCGTCTCGCTCACCGACGGACGCGCCAAGACCCGTAATCTGCGCCGGGATCCGCGTGTTTCCTACCATGTGACCAGCGCGGACAGGTCCGCCTACACCGTCGCCGACGGCGTCGCCGACCTCTCGCCGGTGGCCCGCGACCCGCGCGACGAGACCGTGGAGGAGCTGATCCGGCTCTACCGGGACGTGCAGGGCGAACACCCCGACTGGGACGACTACCGGGCCGCCATGATCCGCGACAGCCGTCTCGTCCTGCGGCTCCGTGTGGAGCGCGCGTACGGCATCCCCCTCGCCCGGTGATCCGACGAGGACACCTGTCCCCCACTTCTTCCGATACTTTTTCAGGTCACCCAAGTCTCCGGTAGAACCAGTGAGTTGGCCTCATTGGCCTCACGGGAGGGGTGTCGCCGGGCGGCCGGGCCGATGTCTCCGACAACGGCTGTTTTTGGTATGTACCTGACCGGTATCCCTCGCTAGGCTTTGCCCCGCCATTCCATGAGAGCGCTCTCACAGTTCAGCTGTTCCGCCCCCACCATGCTGGAACAACGAAGGGCTATCGCCTTGAGACGCACTACATCCATGCGCACCGGCCTGGCCGCACTCCTCCTGGTCGGCGCCTGGGCAACCGCCGTCGCCGCACCCGCCTCGGCCGCCGACGCCCCCGACACCCCCCGCACCTCCGACGCCCCGGCCTCCGCCGGCCTCATCGACGCCATGCGACGGGACCTCGGCCTGACACAGTCCGAGGCCAGGACGCGCCTCGCCGCGGAGAAGGCGGCGACAGCGGCCGAGCCGAAGGTCCGGCGCGCGGCCGGAGCCGCGTACGGAGGCTCCTGGTTCGACGCCGACAGCGGGAAACTGACCGTCGCCCTCACGGCCGTCGCGTCCGCCGCCACCCTCGACTCCGTGCGCGGAGCCGGGGCGAGAGTCACCACCGTCCGGCACAGCGCCCGGCAGCTCGACGCCGCCAAGGCGCGTATCGACAAACTGGCCGCACCGAAGGGAGTCAGCAACTGGTACGTCGACGCCGAGTCGAGCTCGGTCGTCGTGGCCGTCGTCGCCGCGAAGCGGGTTGACAACGATGTCCGCACCTTCCTGTCGAAGGCCCGCGCGGCAGGTCCGGTCACCGTCGAGGAGACCGCCGCGGCGCCCGAGACCTTCGCCGCCGGGACCGTCGGCGGCGACCCCTTCTACACCGGGAACGTCCGCTGTTCCATCGGCTTCTCGGTGCACGGCGGTTTCGTCACCGCCGGGCACTGCGGCGGGGCGGGGCAGGGCGTCAGCGGCTGGGACCGCTCCTACATCGGCAACATCCAGGGCTCCTCGTTCCCGGGCAACGACTACGCCTGGGTCAACGTCGGAAGCGGCTGGTGGACCGTGCCGGTCGTGCTCGGCTGGGGCACCATCTCCGACCGGCTCGTCCGCGGGTCCGCCGAGGCGCCTGTCGGTTCCTCCATCTGCCGGTCGGGATCGACCACCCACTGGCACTGCGGCACGGTGCTCGCCAAGAACGAGACCGTCAACTACAGCCAGGGCGCCGTCCACCAGATGACCAAGACCAGCGTCTGCGCGCAGCCGGGCGACTCCGGTGGTTCCTTCATCAGCGGCGACCAGGCGCAGGGCGTCACCTCCGGCGGCTGGGGCAACTGCTCCACCGGCGGCGAGACCTGGTACCAGCCGGTCAACGAGATCCTCAACCGGTACGGGCTCACCCTGCACACGGCCTGACATCCGCGCCAGGATCGGACGGGCTCCGCCACCGACAGGTGGCGGAGCCCGCATCCTCCGACACGGGAAACCGTGCCCGCCGGGCCGCCCGGATGGCCGAGACGAATCGAGGGGCGCCCCGGGACCGATCGGTCCCGGGGCGCCCCTCACGCCGTGCCCGCCGTGTTCGCCGTGTCCGTCAGACCTTGCGCCACTTGGCCATGGCGAACGAGAACACCCCGAACAGCATCAGGCCGATCGCGATGGCGACCAGCAGCCACGGCCCCGCCGGGGTCTCGGTGAACGAGCGCAGGGTGTCGTCCATGCCCTTCGCCTTGTCCGGTTCGTAGTCCATGGCGGCCCGGACCGCGAAGCCTCCGGCGACGGCGAACACCAGGCCACGGGCCACACCGCCACCGACACCCGTCACGTCGACCGTCTGACGCACCCGGTGCGACATCTCCCCGAGCCTCATGTGCTTGTGGTACTTCCGGCGGATGGCCTGTACCGCCATCCAGATGCCCGCGCACAGGACACCCACGCCCGCAGCTCCCACGAGCCACTGCCCGGCGGGCAGGTCCATGGCCTTGGCCGTCGCGTCCCGGGACTTGCCGTCACTCGAACCGCTCCCGCCGGAACCCGCGGCGAAGGAGAGCACGGTGTAGGCGACGAAGCCGTAGAAGACGGCCCGTGCGGCCGACGCCAGCCTCTTCTTCCACTTGTGCCCATCAGGGCCCGCCGCACCGAAGACCGCCTCGGACAGCCGCCAGAGCGCCATGCCGACCAGTCCGATGCCCAGAGCCCAGAGCAGGAACCCCCCGAAGGGCTTCTGGGCGACCTCCTCCAGCGCGCCCCCCTGGTCCGCCTGCTTCCCGCTGTCGCCGAAGGCGATCTGCAGCGCCAGCATGCCCACCAGCAGGTAGATGACACCGCGCGCGGTGAATCCCGCCCGGGCCGCGCCCTCGATAGCCGGAGCAGCCTTGTTCTTCCCCACCCGGCTGCCTCGCGTCAACGTTCTTGCTTCCATCGTTTGCCTCCCGACTTCCAGGTGCCCCGGCTCGGCATTACGACACCCGACGGCTGCGACCAGGCGATACCTCCCTGTTCCGGAGCGCGGAGGGGCGATCGAACATACGATGGGCCGCATGGGGGCGGCGCCGCGCGGGGCCGCTCCGGGACGTGGACCTCTCGGGGTGGGAGACGCATGGCACAGGGCACCGACGCAGCACGGACCGTCATCCTGACCGTGGACGACGACCCCGGAGTCTCGCGTGCCGTGGCCCGTGACCTCCGGCGTCGCTACGGCGAGGCGTACCGGATCGTGCGCGCGGAGTCCGGGGAGAGTGCTCTCGACGCCCTGCGCGAGCTGAAGCTGCGCGGTGACCTCGTCGCGGTGATCCTCGCGGACTACCGCATGCCGCAGATGAACGGGATCGAGTTCCTGGAACAGGCCCTGGACGTGTATCCGGGCGCCCGCCGGGTGCTGCTGACCGCGTACGCGGACACGAACGCGGCGATCGACGCGATCAACGTGGTCGACCTCGACCACTACCTCCTCAAGCCCTGGGACCCGCCGGAGGAGAAGCTCTACCCCGTCCTGGACGACCTGCTCGCCGCCTGGCGGACCTCCGACCACCGGGCCGTCCCGATCACGAAGGTCGTCGGTCACCGCTGGTCCGCGCGCTCGTCGGACGTGCGGGAGTTCCTGGCCCGCAACCAGGTGCCGTACCGCTGGTACTCCTCGGACGAGCCGGAGGGCGCCCGGTTGCTGGCCTGCGCGGGACAGGACGGGGAGCGGCTGCCCCTCGTGGTCACCGCGGACGGGGCGGTCCTCGTCGAGCCCGGCGACCCGGAGCTGGCCGCCCAGGTGGGGCTGGCCACGACGCCGACCGCCGAGTTCTACGACCTCGTCGTCATCGGCGGTGGACCGGCCGGGCTCGGCGCGGCGGTGTACGGCGCCTCGGAGGGGCTGCGGACCGTACTGGTGGAGCGTTCGGCGACCGGCGGGCAGGCAGGTCAGAGCTCACGCATCGAGAACTACCTGGGCTTCCCGGACGGTGTGTCCGGTGGGCAGCTCACCGACCGGGCGCGGCGCCAGGCCGCCAAGTTCGGCGCCGAGATCCTGACGGCGCGCGAGGTGACCGGCCTGGAGGTCACCGGCGCCTCGCGCACCGTGCGGTTCTCCGACGGTTCGGCGATCGCCGCGCACAGCGTGATCCTGGCGACGGGTGTGTCGTACCGGCAGCTGGAAGCGCCCGGCACCGCGGACCTGACCGGGTGCGGGGTCTTCTACGGGTCGGCCCTGACCGAGGCCGCCGCCTGCCAGGGACACGACGTGTACATCGTCGGCGGTGCGAACTCCGCCGGGCAGGCCGCCATGCACCTGGCCAAGGGCGCGAAGTCGGTCACCCTGCTGGTGCGCGGCTCCTCCCTTGCCGCGTCGATGTCCCACTACCTGATCGAGCAGATCGCGGACGCGCCGAACATCTCGGTGCGCACCGGGACGGTCGTGGACTCGGTGCACGGCGCCGGCCACCTGGAACAGCTCACCCTGCGCGATCTGGCGAGCGGGCACACCGAACTCGTCGACGCGCAGTGGCTGTTCGTGTTCATCGGGGCGGCCCCGCTCACCGACTGGCTGGACGGCACGGTCCTCAGGGACGAGCGCGGGTTCATCGTCGCCGGCCCCGACCTGGCCGTGGGCGGACAGCAGCCGCCCGGCTGGGAGCTGGACCGGCCGCCGTACCACCTGGAGACCAGTGTGCCCGGGGTGTTCGTGGCGGGTGACGCGCGTGCCGAGTCCGCCAAGCGTGTCGCCTCCGCCGTCGGAGAGGGAGCCATGGCCGTGATGCTCGTACACCGGTATCTGGAGCAGTCGTGAGCGGGCAGCCGATGCCGTGCGACGTCGGCGAGCTCAGCACGCTGTTCCTGTTCGAGAAGCTGGACGCGGAGCAGCTGGGACGGCTGTGCAGCGAGGGCCGGGTGGAGAGGTTCGAGCCCGGTTACGTCTACCAGGAGGGGGAGCCCGCCACGTGCTTCTTCGTTCTCCTGGAAGGCACGCTCGTGATGTCGCGCCGGGTCGGCAGCGACGACGTGGAGATCAGCCGTACCTCCCAGCGCGGGGTGTACGCGGGCGCCATGCAGGCCTACCTGGCCGCGCCGGACGAGGCGCGCTACAAGGGCTCCCTGCGGGTCACCGAGCCGTCGCGGTTCTTCGTCCTGCCCGCCGAGACGTTCTCCGCGGTCCTGCGGGAGTGGTTCCCCATGGCCGTGCACCTGCTGGAGGGGCTCTTCTTCGGCAGCCAGAACACCCAGCGGACCATCGGCCAGCGTGAGCGGCTCCTGGCGCTCGGCTCGCTCTCCGCCGGGCTGACGCACGAGCTCAACAACCCGGCCGCAGCGGCCGTCCGGGCCACGTCCGCGCTGCGGGACCGGGTGGCCGGCATGCGGCACAAGCTCGGCATGATCGCGTCGGGCCCGTATGCGCGCGACGCCCTGGAGACGCTCGTCGAGATCCAGGAACGCACCGCGGAGCAGGTCGCCAAGGCCACGCCGCTGAGCCCGCTGGAGGCCTCCGACCGGGAGGACGCGCTCGCCGACTGGTTCGACGACCACGGCATCGCGGGCGGCTGGCAGCTCGCGCCGACGTTCGTACAGGCCGGGCTGGACACCGCCTGGCTGGACCAGGTCGCGGCGGCCGTCGAGGAGCAGACCCTCGAAGGGGCCGTGCGCTGGCTGAACTACACGGTCGAGACCGAACTCCTGATGAACGAGATCGAGGACTCCACCACCCGCATCTCGCACCTCGTGGACGCGGCCAAGCAGTACTCCCAGCTCGACCGGGCGCCCTACCAGGTCGCCGACGTGCACGAACTGCTGGACAGCACCGTGATGATGCTCGCCGGGAAGATCGGCTCGGGCGTCAGGATCGTCAAGGACTACGACCGCGCGCTGCCCAGGATCCCCGCCTACCCGGGTGAGTTGAACCAGGTGTGGACCAACCTCATCGACAACGCCGTGTCGGCGATGGGCGGCGAGGGTGTCCTGACCGTGCGCACCGCACTCGAACGGGAGCAGTTCCTCGTCGAGTTCCGCGACACCGGGCCCGGTGTGCCCGAGGAGATCCGCGGCCGGATCTTCGACCCGTTCTTCACCACGAAGCCCGTGGGTGAGGGCACCGGGCTCGGTCTGGACATCTCCTGGCGGATCGTCGTGAACAAACACCACGGGCATCTGGAGGTGCACTCCGTGCCCGGTGACACCCGTTTCCAGGTATTCCTCCCGCTCACCGCGGCGGAGTCCGACCCTGCTCAGGAGGCGCCATGACCACCCCGGACGGAATCGACCCGAGTGTCCCGCCGAGCGGCGCCGGGTGCGTCGAATGCGACGCCGCGGGCGGCTGGTGGTTCCATCTGCGGCGCTGCGCCCAGTGCGGTCACGTGGGGTGCTGCGACGACTCCCCCGCCAAGCACGCCACCGCCCATCACCGGAGCACGGGCCATCCCCTCATCCGCAGCTACGAACCGGGCGAGGCCTGGTTCTGGAACTTCGAGACGTCCGAGCTGTACGAGTCCGGTCCGGACCTCGCCCCGCCGCTCAGCCACCCGGCGGACCAGCCCACGCCCGGGCCCGCGGGACGGGTGCCTGCGGACTGGGCACGGACCCTGCGCTGACCTGGTCCCCTTTGCCCGGCCCTCCGCCGGCCGCGGGCCGGAGGGCCGTCGGCGGGACGTGCCAGGATGGATCCGTGCCGACCACCGCATTCACCACGCCGTTCATCGGGCGTGCAGACGAACTCGCCCGCCTGACCCTCGTTCTGGACCGGGCCCGGGCCGGCGAGGCGCGGGCCGTACTGATCGCGGGAGACGCGGGAGTCGGCAAGACCCGGGTGCTGGCCGAGGCCGCGGGGCACGCCGCGCAGGCAGGCACGACCGTCGTCACGGGCCACTGCGTCGACCTGGGTGACGTGGGTCTGCCGTATCTGCCGTTCACCGAGATCCTGGGCCGGCTCGCCGGGGACGAGCGGTTCGCCGGGGCACTGGCCGCGCATCCCGTGGTCGACCGCCTCCTCGGCGACGGCGGTCACGGCGCGCGGGACGCGGACGGGCGCCCTCAGCTGTTCGAGGGCATGGCCGCACTGCTGGCCGAACTGGCCGAGGTCGCACCGCTGTTGCTGGTCCTGGAGGACCTGCACTGGGCGGACCAGTCCTCCCGCGACCTGCTGCGATTCCTGCTCAGCAGGGGGATACTGCAGAACCGCCGCGCACGACTGCAGGCGGACGGCGTGGCCCCCGGCGCGGGCGGCGCGCGGGGGCAGCGCCTCGCCGTCTTCGCGTCGTACCGCGCCGACGACCTGCACCGCAGACACCCGTTGCGGCCCCTGCTCGCCGAGTTGGTGCGCCTGTCCGTCGTGGAGCGGCTCGAACTGCGTCCGCTGCCCGACGGCGAGGTGGCCCGGCTCGTCCGTTCCCAGCGGGCGACGCCCATGCCCGACGCCACGGTCCGCCGCATCGTCGAACGGGCCGAGGGCAACGCGTTCTACGCGGAGGAGTTGCTCGCCGCCGCGTCGGAGACCATGTCCGGGTCCGCGTCCGCCGTACCCAGCGGGCTGGCGGACGTGCTGCTCATCCGTTTCGAGCAACTGCCGCCGACCGCCCAGCAGGTGCTGCGTACCGCGGCCGTCGCCGGGCGCCGTGTCGAGCACGACCTGCTGCGCGACACCGTTCAACTGCCCGAGGAGGAACTGGAGTCGGCTCTGCGCGAGGCGGTCGGGCGGCAGCTCCTCGTCCCCGACCAGGACGACACCTACTCCTTCCGGCACGCCCTGATCCGCGAGGCGGTATACGCGGATCTGCTGCCGGGTGAACGGGTGCGCCTGCACAGGGCGTTCGCCCACGTTCTGGCCGGGCGGGGCCGGTCCGACGAGAGCGCGGCGGAGCGCGCCCACCACTCGCGCGAGAGCCACGACCTGCCCGACGCACTGGCGGCCTCACTGGAGGCCGCCGACCATGCCGGGCGGGTGCGCGCGCCCGCCGAGGAACTGCGTCATCTGGAAGCCGCCCTCGATCTGTGGTCGGCGGTGCCGCCCTCGGCACGGCCCGAGGGCTTCGACACGGTCACGCTGACACTGCGCGCCTCCGCGGCGGCCGCGCACGCCGGTGAGACACACCGGGCGGTCTCGCTGACGCGCTCGGCGCTCGCCCGGGTGGGCTCGGACGAGGACTCCGAACTGGCCGCCCGGGTCCGCTACACGCTCGCCGGCAACCTCATGCGGATCGACAGCCTCGCCGCCGCGTTCACGTACAGCAGCGAGGCTCTCGCGATGATCCCCGCCGACCCGCCGTCGCGCACCTGGGTCTGGGCGGCGTCCACCCATGTCATGGCGGCGCGGTACGTGGGGGACGACGAGACCGCCCGCAGCGTGGCGAACCGGGCCCTGCGGATCGCGGAGGAACTCGGCGTTCTGGACGCCCAGGCCGATCTGATGATCTCCCTCGTCGGTCTCGAAGGAGCGGGCCGGAGCCTTCCGGAGGGGCGGGCCCGGTTGCGGGAGGCCCGCGAGCTGGCCCGGCGCGCGGGGAACACGTCCATCGAGATGCGCGCGCTGTTCAACCTCTCCATCGGCTCGTACGAGTCCAGTGACCTGGACGAATGCCTGGCCTGGCTCTCCGACGGGCTGGAGCGCGCGGACCACGCCGGGCTGCTCTCCTCGGTCTATCCGGTGGAGATGCGCTATCTGCGTTCCCTGGTGCTGTACTCCCTGGGCCAGTGGGACGAGTGCGTCCGCTCCGCGGAGTGCGACGCCGAGGAGCTGCCGACAGCGGGCAGGTACGCGATCGGACCGGCGCTGTCGGTGGCGCTGGCGCGTGGTGACCAGGATGCGGCCGAGCGGGCCCGGGCCCTCCTCGACGGGCCGTTCGACTGGATGGCCGCACTCGTCATGGGGATCCTCCTGACCGACGCGGCGGTACTGCGACGCGACGCCGAGGCGGCCGTGGAGCAGTTCGACACGACGGTGACCGCCCTGCTCGACGAGTCCGGTACGACACCCGACGTGGTGGTGCGGCTCGCGGCGCTCGCCCTGACCGCCGTCTCGGACGCGGCCGTCACCTGCCGCCTGGCCGGTGACGAGGAGGGCACCCGGCGCTGGGTGCGGGCGGGCAAGAACCTGGTGGAGCCGGCCCGGGCCACGGCGGCCGAGAGCGAGGACGGTTCGCCGCAGGGGCCCGAGGGCCGGGCGTGGCTGGCGCGCGCCGAGGCCGAGTGGGCGCGGACCCTCGCCGAGCCGGACATCGAGGCGTGGGAGAAGGCCGTCGCGGCGTACGGCTACGGGGACGTCTATGAGCAGGCCCGCTGCCGGGTGCGGCTCGCCGAGAGCCTGGTGGCGTCGGGGCGGCGCGAGGAGGCCGCCGAGCACACGCGGGCGGCGCACGCGACGGCGGTCCGGCTGGGCGCCGGGCCGTTGCGCGACGACGTGGAGCGGCTGGTCCGCCGGGCCCGCCTCGCGGAGACCGCCCCCGCCGACGGCCGGGCCCCCGCGCTGACCGCCCGGGAGAACGACGTCCTGCTGCTCCTCGCGCGTGGCCGCACCAACCGGCAGATCGGCGAGGAACTGTTCATCAGCGGCAAGACCGCGAGCGTGCACGTGTCCAACATCCTCGCGAAGCTGGGCGCCGCGAGCCGTACGGAGGCGGTGGCCATCGCGTACCGCGAGGGGCTGGTGCAGGCGGAACCGTCCGCCTCCGGGTGAGCGCCGGCCGGATCGGCGCGGCCCGCGGCTGCGGGGTCAGCGGCTGCGGGGTCCGGCGGATGGCGGTGTCATGGAGGAAAGGCGCACGCAGGGCCGAGCCGTCGTTTGTGTCCGGGGCTACCGGTTACACGAGCGGGTGGCCCGCATCCGTACAAGCAAAGGTGGCTGTTCATGACGTCCGGCACGCATCTCGCTCTGACGCTCACTCTCACCGGCGGCACGGCCGCCGACGCGCGGGCTGTCGTCCACACGCTCGAACCCGTCTTCGGGTCGGCGGACGCCATGCCCGGCGACGGCGACGCCACGGTCTACACGGCGTCCTTCGACAACGGCGCGCCGGCCGGCGGTGCCCAGGCACCGGCCGACGAGGCGTCCGGGCTCTCCACGTCCGTGACCGTCACCCTGCAGGGCAGCCCGGAGGCGGTGCGACGGGCCGACGAGACGCTGTCCTCCGCCTTCACCGTTCACGAGGAGGGGGTGGCTGCGGGCGACCAGGAGCAGGAGCGGGAGCTGCGACTGGAGCCGTAGCCCGCCGGTCGGACCCACCTCGGTGAGCGGCGACGCCGCCTCACTCTTCGAGCCCAACATTCCCGACCAACCCGACGAGCCCGGCGTGGCGTGCTCACCCGCCGAGGCGCAGGGTCCGCATCTGCTCGTCCAGGGGTGCCAGCCCGACATCCCGGCGTCGCTCGTCGAGGGTCTGGGGCTGACGGACCGGATACGGGTGCAGCGTCGCGGGGTCAACACGGGTGCCGTAGAACTGCGGCTGACCCTGTTCGACGGCGCAGTGATCGGCGATGTACGCGTGATGCGGCGCCGGGCAGCGCCCGTCCGCCGCGGCCTGGGCGATGAGGTCCCGGCACGCGAGCTGGAAGTCGAGGTCCGGGGCGTGCAGCAGGATCATCAGCGCCGCCGTCGAGGCGGGTGCGCCGACGAGGTCGGCGGTCGGCCAGGCGTGGCGTCGGACGATCGTCCTGAGCGCCTCGGCGTTGTCCTCGCGGCACTCGGCGATACGGCGGCGCGTGGCCGGTGTGGGGCTGCGGTGCGCTTCTCTCATCGCCCGCCTGTCCTCCTCCACCCGGCGCACCAGTTCACGGGCGAGGGCGCTCGCGAGCGCCGGAAGCACGGTCGGGTGCCCCTCTCGTATCTCGTCGTGCGCGAGCCCGGCACGGTCCTCTTCGGGCACGCGTCCCCTGTGGGTCTCCCCCGCTCCGGTGCGGGTCTCCCCCGCGTCGCCCGGCCGGCGGCCCACCTGCCCGTCGCGCTGCTCCCGTCCGCCGCGCTCCGCGTCGCCGGCGCGTGCCGCGTCGGTGTTGCGGCCCTCGTCGACGGGCGTACGTGCGGTATGTCCGTCACGCGTCGTGGCACGGGCGAGGTGGCCCGAGACGGCGGGGCCGGTCATGACACCTCCCGGATGTGCAACGAGAACCACACCCGTTTCCCGCTCTCGCCGGGCTCGGGCGGGGCTACACCCCAGTCGTCGGTGAGCGCGGCCACGATGGCGAGCCCGCGTCCGGACTCCTCGGCGGTGTCCGCCGTGCGGTGGTGCGGCAGGCCGGTCGAGCGGTCGGCAATCGTGACGCGCACTTCGTGGGCGGTGCACTCGACGGTGACCGTGACCGTGTCACCGGGGCCCGGGCTGCCGTGTCGGACGGCGTTGGCGAACAGCTCGTCCGTGGCCAGGACGGCGTTGTCCAGCTGGTCGGCGGGCAGCCGCAGGTGCGCCAGTTGCGCGGCGACCGTGCGGCGCACGCCGGAGGCGCGGGCCGGCTGAGCCGCCACCACTGTGCGAAGGACCCGTGGCGGACTCACCACGACGGGAACGGCCGGTGTCGCGGGCGGGGCGGCCACGGCCTGGGTGCTCTCACCGGCCCACGCCAGAGCGGTGGGCGTGTCGCGGTCCGCGCCGTGCGTCAGTGAGGGCGATTGCCGGCGGTGGTGCGCACGAAATGCCGTCATCGTGCCTCCTTCGTGTGCAGCACGGGTGGGGGGACGGTCGCGGTGGCTGCTCCTGCAGCCAACCGTCCGGGCGGGTGGAACGGCCAGGGGGTGAGGGGGTTGTCCGGTTGCAGCCGCGTAGTGGGATGGCATGTATGTTCGATCGCGTGAGCAACATGAGCGAGAGCCGGACCGTCGGCGACGGGCAGGGCGCCCGCGGGTGGTCCGGCATGAGCGGCAGACGCGTGCTGGTCACCGGCGGTACGCGCGGACTCGGCGAGCAGATCGTGCGGCTGCTGGCGGCCGAGGGCGCCCGGGTGGCGACGTGCGCTCGCACGGTGGGCGACCTGGACGCGCTGAGAGGTTCGCTGGCCGCCGCGGACTCCGGGCTGCTGTTCACGCAGGCCCTGGACGTCACCGAACCCGAGCGGCTGGAGGAGTTCGTCGCCGCGTCGGCGAGCCGCTTCGGCGGCCTGGACGGGATAGTCGCCTCCGCGGGCGGCTCGCGCGGACGGAACCTCGAACAGGCGGACGCCGAGGACTGGGCCGCGACCTGGGAACTCAACGTGGGGCACACCGCACGGCTGGTGCGGGCCGCGGTCCCGTACCTGCGGAGCGCCGGTGGCGGCTCGGTCGTGGTCATCTCGTCGATCTCCGGCTGGAAGCCGGGACCGAACGCGCAGTACGGAAGCGCCAAGTCCGCCCAGATCCACCTGGCCGCCTCGCTCGCCCGCGAACTCGGTCCGGACGGGATCCGGGTGAACGCGGTCTCGCCGGGGTCGATGCTCATTCCGGGCCGCCGCTGGGACCGGATGCGCGCGGAGGAGCCCGAAGCCTTCGCCGCCTTCAGCGAGGCGGAACTGCCCGGCGGGGAGCCGGTCGCGCCGCACGAGGTGGCGCGCGTGGTGGCGTTCCTGCTGTCCGACTGGTCGAGCGGGATCTCCGGAGCGAACCTGCCCGTGGACCGCGCCCAGAACGCGCCCTCTCCCGAGGGCTACTGAGCCGGCGCGGGGGCCGCTTCCACCTGGACCGGTCGTCATGCCACGACCCCCAGCACCGGGCGGGACCTGCGCTCGAACTCCTGGACGAGCGGCTCGTGGCGGCTGGGCGCCAGCCTCCCGCGGAAGTCGCGCAGGGCCTGGATGGAACGCTCGCTGTGCACCGAGGCGAGAGTGCCCAGCGCCTCGGTCGCCGTACCGACGGCCTCGTCGAGCCGGTTCTGCTGCAGATGCGCGGTCGCCAGCACGGAACGGCTGATGGCCTGGCGCCTGCGCCGGTCCGCGTTGGCGAGCACGGACTCCTCGGCCGTGCGCTCCGCCTGCGCGGCCAGGCCGAGGTCCCGGAAGCACAGGGCGGACTCGGCCTGGAGGTAGTGGTGGTCGAGGAAGCGGACCCAGACGGACTCCTGCGCCGCTCCCCGGCTCGCGTCCAGCTGCTGATCCGCCAGGCGAAGGGCCTCGGTCGTCTCACCTGTGCGGCCCTGCGCGGCGTGGCCGCGTGCCGACATGGCGTACAGCCGCATCAGGCCGAGCGGACTGCCCGAGTCCCTGGCCGTGGCGATGCCGACCCTGGCCAGCGCCACCCCTTCGTCCGGGCGGCCGAGGTTGGTGGCCAGATGGGAGAGGCCGGCCAGGATCTGCCCGCCCAGGACGCGGTCACCGCCACCCGCGCAGAGCCTCAGCGCCTGGGTCATGTAGCGCTGCGCCAGTCCGTACTCCCCCGCGTCGTACGAACTCCAGCCCGCCATCGCGGCGAGGCGGGCCGCGGCGGCGTACAGCAGGCGCTGCTGGTGCGGGGGCGTGCCGCGGCGCTGCAGCAGGGGGACGACCTCGGTGCACAGGTAGTGCACGATGCTGGTGCGCACGCCCCCGCCGCCGAAGTGGTTGTCCATCTGGTCGAACATGCCGATCATGGCGTGGACCTGCTCGACCGGCCCGCCGTCGGCCACCGGGGCGGGGCGGGGTGTCCCGGGGTTCTCGACCAGCCAGAGCAGCCACTCGCGCTGAGGGTTCGTCAGGGCGGCCGCGACGAAGGGGACCGTGCCGAGGAGGCTGCGGCGGGAGACGTCCGTGGAGCCGAGTTCGGCCAGTGTGTGCAAGGTGTCCGCCAGGTCCTCGCGGTAGACGAGCGCCCTGCCCGCGACCGGCCGCTGCGGCTCGGGCAGGAAGCCGAGGTCCGTGGGCGAGACGGGCCGCCCCAGCCGCTCGGACAGCACGGCGGCGAGCAACTCCGGGGTGTTTCCCCGTGGTTGCTGACCGTTCAGCCAGCGGGTGACCGACGCCTTGTCGTAGCTCGATTCGGCGCCCTGCCTGCGCCCCAGTTCGTTGACGCGCAGGGCGAGGGCCGCGTAGGAGCAACCGGCGTCCCTGAGGGCGGCAGCCAGCGCCTTGTTGGCCCCGGCGGGACCCTTGCCGGGGCTCCTCGGTTGTCCGTCACTCACGGTGGCCATCCAGGTCTCGCATCAAGGTGCTGCGGGGTCGCCCGGTCTGCCGGGCCGTCAAATCCGATGCTGCGGCGCACCGTTGTGCGCCGTCGCCGCCGGACTGTGGGGCAGGTCACTCGATCACTATGATGGCGGACACACTCAACTCGCAACAAGCGTTCTGATAATTTCAGAACGATCCGCATCGCTCTGTCTCTGTCAGCCACGGCGTGGCACACTGCTCGCTGTGACGGCCGTTCCGGGAGGTAGGACGTGAGCGACAACCGCTCGGGCGGCAGCGCGCCGACCGTCCTGCGGATGGTCCTCGGAAAGCGGCTCCGGCATCTGCGGGAACAGGCCGGAATCTCTTTCGAGGCCGCCGCGCGGGCCATCGAGGTCACTCCTTTGACGGTCCGCCGGATAGAGAAGGCCGAGGTCGGCCTCCGCATCCCCTACGTGAGGGAGTTGCTGCACACCTACGGAGTTCCCGCGTCGGAGGTCGACGACTTCCTCTCGATGGCCAGGGAGGCCAACCAGCCCGGCTGGTGGTACTCGTACCGCGACGTACTGCCCGAGTGGTTCAGCGCGTACGTGAGCCTGGAGAGCGAAGCCAGCGTCATCCGTCTCTACGAACCCCACTACGTGCCGGGCCTGTTGCAGACGCACGACTACGCGGCGGCGCTCATGCACATCGGTTTTCCCAACGAGACCAAGGAGGACGTCGACCGCCGTGTCGCGCTGCGGCTGAAGCGTCAGGACCTGCTCGCCAAACCCGACGCACCGGCCGTCTGGGCCATCCTGGACGAGACGGTGCTGCGCCGCCCGGTGGGCGGGGCCGAGGTCATGCGGGCCCAGATCGACCGCCTGAACGAGGTCCTGGACATGCCGAAGGTCCGGATCCAGATCCTGCGCTTCTCGGTGGGCGCGCACCCCGGCGCGTTCGGCCCGTTCCACTACTTCCGCTTCGGCTTCTCCGAACTTCCCGACGTCGTCTACACCGAGAGCCTCGTCGGCTCGGTCTACGTCGACCAGCCCTCCGACGTCGTGACGTACCTCGAAGTAATGGACCGGATGTCCGTGCAGGCGGAGCCGGTCGCTCGAACCAGGACCATCCTGGGTGAACTGCGTAAGGAGTTGTGAGCCATGAGTTCCATGGACCCCATCCACAGCGGCATGCCCGCCCGCGAGCTGGGAACCGAGGGCTGGCAGAAGCCCTGGAGCGGCACCAACGGCGGTAGTTGCGTCGAGGCCAAGCGGCTGCCCGACGGCAGCGTCGCCTTCCGGCAGTCCAAGGATCCCGACGGCCCGGCGCTGGTCTACACCCGGGACGAGATGATCTCGTTCCTGCAGGGCGCGAAGTCCGGCCAGGCCGACTTCCTCGTCGCCTGACTCCCGCCCGGCCCCACGCCACGGGCTCACTCCCGGACACCGCCACCCGCCCACTTCGGGTGGCACCACCACACCCGCACAACCATCCACCACTACGGCCGCACAACCGGAAAACCCGCACGCGCCCTCCCGCCGTGCGGGTCACCCGGTCACACTGAGGAAGTCGGCCGTCCTGGAGGGAGTGGTATGCGCACACTCCACGAGGCCGTCGCCCGGTGCCGGACGCTGGTCGTCGAGGGCCCCGAGGACATCGGCCGCAACGGACTTCTCGCCGGGCTGGTCCGCGCCGGATTCATGATCAGACGCTCTCGGGGTCCTCTGCACCATGTGGACCCGACCCGCCCGTACCGCGAACTCCTCGCCGTGCCCGGCCTGCTGGCCGTGGACGGCGGCATCGTCCACGAACTCGTCTACGGGCCGCTGCGCCACGGGCGTTCCCGGGTGACCTGGATCCAGGCGCTCGACTTCGCCGAGGCCGTGGCCGAACGGGACGGCGCCCTCCTGTGCCTGACGGACTCCGGGCGCGCCGCGGACGCCGAGAGCACCGCGGCGGCCGATGCCTACGAACGCGCGTTCACCACCCTCGCCCAGCACGTCCCCGTCGTCACGGTGGACACCGGCGGCCCCGGTCCCCCCATCCGTGCGCCCGACGTCCCGTCTCTTCAACTGGGGCGATGCAAGCAGAAGTTGACGGTAGGTTTGTGACGGACCGCGTGACGCACGGCAGGAGATTCTTCATGGCAGACGGCCAGCCCACTCCCGACCAGGACGCCTTGTCCAAGATCGACACCACGGTGCCGCATTCGGCCCGCATCTGGAACTACTGGATGGGCGGGAAGGACAACTACGAGGTCGACCGGGAGGCGGGCGACGCCTACCGCCAGATCGCCCCGAACATCGAGACGATGGCCCGCGCCTCCCGCGGTTACCTCATCCGCACGGTGACGTTCGTCGCCGGCGAGCTGGGCATCCGCCAGTTCCTGGACATCGGCACGGGCCTTCCCACGTACGACAACACCCACCAGGTCGCCCAGCGTCTGGCGCCGGAGTCCCGGATCGTCTACGTGGACAACGACCCGTTGGTGCTGAGGCACGCCCAGGCGCTGCTCACCAGCACGCCCGAGGGGATCACCGACTACATCGACTCGGACCTGCGCGAGCCCGAGAGGATCATCGAGGCCGCGGCCAAGATCCTCGACTTCGACAAGCCCGTCGCGCTGATGCTGATGGGCATCCTGGGCCACATCCAGGACTACGAGGAGGCCAAGTCGATCGTCCGCCGCCTCCAGGCCGCCCTGCCGTCGGGCAGCTACTTCGTGCACTACGACAGCACCGACACCGACGCGGAGCTGAAGCGGGCGCAGGAGGGCTACGACGACACCGGTGCCGTCCCGTACGTCCTGCGCAGCCCGAGGGAGGTGTCCGCGTACTACGAGGGTCTGGAGCTGCTGGAGCCCGGCATCGTCTCCTGTCCGCTGTGGCGCCCCGAGCCGGGCACCGACCCGCAGCCGACGGACGTATACGGCGGCGTCGCCCGCAAGCCCTGACGCCCCTCGTCGGCGTCAGGGCCCGTGGGTCCGGTCAGGACCGCGCGGCCGGCTGGATGTTCTGGTTGAACCGGAACAGGTTGCCGGGGTCGTGGTCGGCCTTGATCCGGGCCAGGCGCGCGTAGTTGTCGCGGTAGCTGGCGCGGACGCGCTCCTGGCCCTCGTCCATCATCATGTTGACGTAGGCGCCACCCGCCGAGTACGGGTGCAGAGCCTCGAAGTAGTCGACGGTCCACTGCCTGATGCGGTCGGCGTTGGCCGGGTCGGGGTCCACCCCCGCGTACACGGAGGCCCAGCGCGCGTCGCGATAGCTCCAGGCGGTGTCCGTCGGCGCGTGGTCGTGGACGGCACCGTCGATCGGGTAGAGGTGCATCGTCGACTTGAGCGTCGGCAGCTCGGCACCGAACCTGGCGTGCAGGCCGACCGCGTCACCGGGGATCTCGTTGACGAAGTCGGCGCGCCAGTACCACTGGTCGCCCGGCGGGTAGAGACCGTCGAAGGCCGACTGGATCGCGGGGTGCGGCATCGGCGCCGGTCCGTGCAGCATCGGCTGCGGGAGTGCGTCGAGCAGGGGCGCCATCAGGCCGGCCGCCGCCTTGGGGTCGTCACCGGCATAGCACCACACGACACCGCAGGCCGTGCGTCCCTGGATCTCCTCGGGGAACGGCGGGGCCGGCGGGACCGCGCCGAACAAGAAGAAGGCGTTGAGGTCCCGAGGGGCGTGCGGGATGAAGTCCCGGTAGGCGGCGAGGACTTCGGCTCCGAGTTCGACCGGCCAGAACGTGGGCCCGGCGACGACCGTACTCACCTCGTGCAGCCGGAAACGGAACGAGGTGACGACTCCGAAGTTCCCTCCGCCGCCACGGATCGCCCAGTACAGGTCGGCGTTCTCGTCGGCGCTCGCGCGCACCTGCGCGCCGTCGGCCAGCACGAGGTCGGCCTCCAGCAGATTGTCGACGGTCAGCCCGCACTTGCGGGTGAGATGGCCGAGGCCACCGCCCAGGGTGAGGCCGCCGACGCCGGTGGTGGAGATGATCCCGCTCGGCGTGGCCAGTCCGTGCGCGTGGGTGGCGCGGTCCACCTCGCCCCAGACGCAGCCCGCGCCGACGCGGACCGTCCTCGCTCCGGGGTCGATCTCGATGTCCTTGAGCGGTGACAGGTCGACGACCACGCCGTCGTCGCAGACCCCCAGCCCCGCTCCGTGGTGTCCGCCGCCACGGACCGCCAGGGGCAGGTCGTGGTCACGGGCGAACCCGACGGCGTGGGTTACGTCCTCGGCACTGGTGCAGCGTGCCACCAGGGCGGGCCGTCGGTCGATCATCGCGTTGTAGACGGCGCGGACCTCGTCGTATCCGGAGTCGTCCGGGCCGGTCAACCGGCCCTTGAATCCGACGAGTTCCTGGCGGGCCGCCTGTGCGGGCGTGACGGACATGGGAATCCCCCGATCCGGGACCCTGCTCTCGGGGTCCCTCCGATGCGCCTGTTCTAGTCCGGCGGCCAGGGCTCCGGCATCCGTGCCCGCCACTCAGCTCGGCGCCCCCGCCTACCTACGTCTCGCCTCCCGGCAGCATTCCGAGCTCCGTGGCACGGGCGGCCGCCTGGCGCCGGGTGCGGGCACCGAGCTTGTCCAGTACGGCCGCGACGTGGTTGTCGACGGTACGGACCGACACGACGAGCCGCTTCGCGATCTCGGGATTGGTCAGCCCCTGGGCCAGCAGCCGCATCACCTGGAGCTGGCGCTCGGTGAGACCGGCGGGATTCTCCCGGGTCGCGGCGAGCGGGCCGCGCGGGATGTGGCGTACACCGAGGCGTCGCAGCTCGCCGCGGACCAGCCGTGCCAGGGGTTCGGCGCCGAGCGCGTCCAGCCCGGCCAGGGCGGCAAGCTTGTCCTGCGGATCCGGGCTTTCGGCGAGGGCGGCGGCATGCTCGTACGGACAACCGACCGTGTGCCACGCCTGGGCCGCCTCCCGCCAGCGGCCGGCGCTCTGGAGCGCGTACGGGTGGTCCGAACCGTCTTCGGGTACGGGGTGCCCGGCTTTGGTGAGCCAGTGGCCGAGCTCCGCCCGGTGCGGGACGACGGAAAGGCGGCGGGCCTGCTCGAAGACCTCACCGGCCAGCTCGGCCACCGCCTCCTGGTCGCCCCGGAGCCAGGCGGCCTCGGCCCGGGCGGCGGCGACCGGCCCGGTGCGCTGCAGTTCGCGGGTGCGCACGGCGATCTCCCAGGCCTCGTCGAGCAGTTCGTCGCCG
The DNA here is from genome assembly GCF_019090165.1 of Streptomyces sp. BV286. GTDB lineage: Bacteria > Actinomycetota > Actinomycetes > Streptomycetales > Streptomycetaceae > Streptomyces. The sequence continues at coordinate 27,296 of NZ_JAHRIB010000141.1, read as the reverse complement.
CCGTTCAGGCCGCGGCGGACCCGGACCCGGGCGAGGACGGTCAGCGCGGGGCAGCGGGCGGGGACGAAGTCGTGGGCGCCGATCTCGGCGTGCCGCTCCGCGTCGTCCCAGGCGCCCGCGGCGAACTTCCGCAGCCCCATGGCGACATGGAGGTAGCTGAGGAATCCGACGTGCTCCGCCCGGTCGGCAAGCTCCATGCCGGGGCCGAGGAAGCGGTCGGCCTCGGTGTATTCAAGGCGTTCGAGCAGCGTCCAGATGAGGTTGGCGTACGAGCGGCAGGCGTGTTCGACCTCTCCGGCGGCCAGCGCGACCTTCAGGCTCTCCTCCAGCTGGGCACGGCCCAGCGGGTCGCCCGCGCGCCAGCGGGCGGTGCCGACGTTGTTGAGGGCGTGCGCGAGGATCGCCGTGTCGCCCGCGCGGCGGGCCAGGGCGATGGCGCGCTCACCGAAGTCGACCGCCTGGGCGGTGCGTTCGGAGAGCATGTGGAGCTGGGAGGTGTTGCTGAGCGCGAGGGCGAGCAGCCGGTCGTCGCCCGCGTCCTCCAGGACGGCGATGGCCTCCCGGGCGGCGCGTTGCGCCTCGTCGGCGTCGCCCGCCCACCAGTGGATGCGGGAGAGCCAGCGCAGGTCCGCGCCGAGCGCCCGGGTGTCCCCGAGGGCCCGGCGCAGTGCGACCGCCTCCCGCTCGGCGTCGACGGCGGCCGCGGAGTCGGCGATGGTGTAGCTCTCGACGGCGTACCGCTCCAGGAGGTCGGCGAGGGTGGCCGCGTCGCACCGGTCGCGCTGCCGCAGGACCAGCCGCAGGTGGGCGGCGGCTTCCCGGTGTGCGCCCGCGCCGGCCGCGTCCCGGGCGGCGTCGGGGCCGTACCGAACGATCGCCTCCTGGTCCCCGGCCTGCGCCGCGTGGTGGACGACACGTGCCGGGTCGGAGCCCGGCTGCGCGACGAGGGCGGCGAGGACCTGGCGGTTGAGCTCGATGCGCCGGGCGGCGGGCAGCGAGTCGGCGACCGCCCTGCGGATCAACTCGTGGCGGAAGCCTGCCCGTTCGGGTGTCACGGTCAGCAGCCCTCGTTGTTCGGCCACCGCCAGCTCGGCCACGCCGTCCGGCAGCAGCGCGTCGACGAGGCGGCGCTCGACCGCGGACGGCACCACGGCGAGCTGCTCCAGGGCGTCCCGGGTCCGGTCGTCCAGGTCCCGCAGCCGGGCGAGGACCGCGTCGACCACGGTCGGCGGGACACCACCGGTGCCGCCGGCGGCCACCACCTCGGCGACGAAGAACGGGTTGCCCGAGGTCGCCGCGTACACCTCCGCGGGATCGAGGCGGCTCACCGCGCTGAGCCGGCGTACGGCGCCCGGGGAGAGCCGGGACAGCGGCAGGCGGTGCACGCGCTCGGCCCGGGACACCTGGCCGAGGAGGTGGTGCAGGGGGTGGCGGCGGTCCAGCTCGTCGTCCCGGTACGTCAGGACCAGCACGGCCGGGAGGCGTTCCACCCGGTGGACCAGGAACCGCAGGGCGTCCAGCGAGGCCTCGTCGGCCCAGTGCACGTCCTCGACGACGAGGACGGCGGGGTGCGGGGCCGCGGTCAGTTCCGCCCGCAGCGCGTCGTAGACCCGGGGCCGGTCGCCGCCGGCCGTGAGCGCCCGCGCCAGTTCCGCGCCGACACCACCGATCAGATCGCGGAAGGGGCCGAGCGGCCGGCGCGTCGCCAGGTCGTCGCACTCCCCCACCAGGACACGTGACGCGGCGGGCAGCACCCCGGGCATTGCCTTGACCAGACTCGACTTGCCGATGCCCGCCTCGCCGAAGACGAGCGCGACGGAACCGGCTCCGTCCGCCGCGTCCCTCGCGGCGGCGGCCAGCCGGTCCAGCTCGTGGTCCCGTTCGAGGATCCCCCAATCCACGGCGCCATGCTGGCACACGGACGCCCTGTGCAACCCCACGGCGGCACTGCGAAAATTGTTCAACAATGCGTGAGCCGTCAAGGCTGCGGCCCTGACCGCGGGACGTGGAACGAGGGGAACGAAGGGAACGAGGGGAACGAGGGGAACGAGCGGGCGGGGCGAGAAGAAGCCCGCAGCACCCGACCCGGTCTCCGCCGCCGGACGGGAGCCCCGGACGAAGTGCGCCTCGTCGCCCGGCGGCCCCCTTGGCTCCCTCGGCTCCCCCGGCTTCGCAAGGGCGCCGGCTCGTTGGTCAGGACGCCGTGCGGGACTCGAGGTCGGTGCGGGTGTCGTTGCCGTACACGCCCGTCTCGTCGCCCCGGATGCCGTACCAGAGCTGGAAACGTGCCACCGCCGCCGTCAGCGTGGCGTCGTACACACCGCTGGCCTCGCCCTTCTCGTACACGTCGGGGATACGCAGCAGCCGTTCCTGGAGGTCGCTCACCTGTGGCCCGCTGTCGCCCTCGCGGAGGGTGCCCGCTCCGTCCGGGTCGACGCCTTGCGGTGGGGCGGGCGGGGCGGACGAAGCAGCGGGGGGCGGCGCCTCGGCGGCCTCGGTGGCGCCCCTGTCCCAGGTGAGCAGCAGGGCCGCGCCGAATCCCGCGAGCGCCACGGCCACCGCGGCTCCGGCGAGCGCGGTACGGCGGAACGCGGTGGTGCGGCCGTGCGCCGACACGCGTGCGGCCGCCCGGCCGCGTGGCACCGGCCTGCTCTCGTCCCTGACGGGCGGCAGTTCCTGGGTGTCGTCCTCCGTCGGCCTGGGCAGGGCGGAGTCTCTCCACCCCGGTACGGCGACGACTTCGTAGCCCTCGTCCGGGTCGCGCTCCCGCTCCCGCTCCTGGACCTGCCGCACCAGCTCCGACAGGGCTCCTGGCCGGCGGCGGCGCTGGACGTGGGTCGGTTCCAGCGTCGGCCGACGTGTGGGTTCTTCGGGGCCGAACGGTGTCGACAACCTGCTCTCCCTCCGGGCGGTACTGAGAAGGGATACGGGTTCTCTCGCCCGGAGGTTCAACGGCGCGTCGCCGGGCCGGGCGCCAACGGCCGCCCCGGCAGGGCGAATCGACCGCCGCGCACCGGCCCGTGCCCGGCCGTGATCGCGGCAGGCGCAACGGGCGGGTTCCGCCGGTGAGCGTGCGTGTTCACCGACGGAGCCCACCCGCACGCGTCAGCGGTTCATCAACGCGAAGACGCCCCACCCCAGATACTCGCGCTGGTAGCGGACGTGACGCGCGGGCCCGGTCGCGAGATCCTCACGCATCTCGTCGGCGAGCTCGTCGTCGGGATGGGTGTCCAGCCAGCGCCGGATGCTGAGCCACTGCGCGGCCACGTACCGGTCCCAGTCGCTCTGGTCGGCGAGGACCATCTCCACGACGTCACAGCCGAGCCGGCCGAAGTGCTCGACCAGCTCCGGGAGCGGCCGGTAGTCGTCCTCGCTGCGGGCGTGGCAGCTGTCGAGGACGGCCCGACTGTCGGGTGCGCGGCGCCAGAACGGCTCGCCGACGAGCATGATCCCGCCGGGGGCGAGACTCCTGCGGAGCAGTTCGACGGTGCCGGTCACCCCGCCGCCGATCCAGGTGGCGCCGACGCAGGCGGCGACACCGACGGGTTCGTCGGAGACGTGGCCGGTCGCGTCCGCGTGCCGGAAGGCGACCCTGTCGGCGACGCCGAGTTCCTCGGCGCGGGCGCGGGCGTTCGCCAGGAACACGGTGCTGATGTCGACGCCGGTGCCCGTCACCTGGTGGTCGCGGGCCCAGGTGCACAGCATCTCGCCGCTGCCGCAGGCGAGGTCGAGCATGTCCGTCCCGGGTGCCAGGTGCAGGGCCCGGCCCAGGGTGGCCAGCTTCTCGCTGGTGAACGGGTTGTGAATGCGGTGTCCGCTCTCGCGGACGGTGAAACTACGTGGCAGATCCACTTCTGGGATTCCTTCGGTCCGAGGGGGTCGTGAGGGCCGGAGTACGCAGCCCGTCGTACGTGGCCGCGCTCGTCAGAACCGTCATTTCCCGCACCTCGCTCGAAAAGGATCACCGAATCGGACCGGCCGAGAGTAGATCCACGGCTCGGCGCCTGTCCACGGCTTTTCCCTGGCCGTCGATCGCGCCGCGGTGCGCGGTGCCGCCGCGGACGAGCGGTCTCACCGCGGACCCCCGCCCCCGTCGCCACCGCTGCGGGTTTTTGCCGTCGCGGCAACAAAGCCCGGGCAATCAGATGACAATGAAAATGATTGTCGATAGCGTGTGCGTCGGTCACGCCGTCCGCACCCCGCCCCGGGGTGCCCTTGGCGTGCCCTGACACTCAACCGGAGTGCGCGGAAGGGGAGTTGTGGCTCATCTGTTGGTGGTCGAAAGCTGGGTCGGATCGATGAGCAGACTCCTGCCACGAGCGATCCGGGAGGGCGGGCACGAGTTCACCTTCCTCACCCGGGACCTGCACCACTACCTGCGCTCCGCTCCGGAGGGCACGGCCCATCCCCTGCTCGCGGCCCGCAACGTGCTGACCGCCGAGACGAACGACATCGACGCCCTGCTCCCGGAAGTGGAGCGTCTGCACGGCGCACTCGGCTTCGACGGGGTGCTCACGTCCTGCGACTACTACCTGCCGACCGTGGCGCGGATCGCCGCCCGGCTGGGGCTTCCCGGGCCGACGCCCGAGGCCGTGGAGAACGCCTGCCGCAAGGACACGACCCGTCGTGTCCTCGGCGACGCCGGTGTCCCCGGCCCCCGTTTCGCCGTCTGCGCCGACCGGGCCGCCGCCGAGGAGGCCGCGCGGGAGCTGGGCTTCCCGCTGGTGGTCAAGCCCGTCGACCTGTGCGCGGGCATGTACGTGCGGCGCGTCGACGACGAGCGCGAGCTCACCGAGGCCTGCCGGGCGATCGCCGACTTCCCGCTGAACGCCCGCGGTCAGGTGCGGGCGCCGGTCCTCCTTCTCGAAACCCTCCTCGACGGACCCGAAGTCAGCGTGGAGACCGTGTCGTTCGACGGTACGACGCATGTGGTGGGCGTGACCGACAAGAGCCTCGGCGGAGCACCCGCCTTCATCGAGACCGGCCACATGTTTCCCGCCCCGCTCGCGCCGGCCGACGTGGAGGCCGCGCAGGACACCGCGGTGCTGGCGATCAAGGCGCTCGGGCTGGACGCCGTCGTGGCCCACACCGAGATCAGGCTGACCGCAGCCGGACCCCGGGTGGTCGAGGTCAACCCGCGCCCGGCCGGAAACCGCATCACCGAGCTGGTCCGTCACGTCACCGGCCTCGATCTCGCCGCCGCCTGCGTGGACGTCGCCCTTGGCCGGGCCCCCGACCTGCGACGGCGCGACACCGGACTGCGCAGCGCGGCCGTCGGATTTCTCGTACCGGACGTCGCTGGAACCCTGGAGTCGATCGAGGGGTCGACCGAAGTGCACACCGAACAGGGCGTGTTGGAGGTCCAGCTGGCCGAGCCGGGCCGGGTGGTGAAGGCCGCTGGCAGCAACAACGAGTACCTCGGACACGTGATGGCCGGTGACGCGGAAGGGCTCGGCGCGCGGGCCCGGGTCGAGGCACTGCTGTCCGGGCTGCGACCGCGGGTGTCCGTCCGATGAGGGCGTCGAGCGGCGTGCGGTCGCCTGCCGCCCCGCACGAGAGGACCGACTCGGCCTCGGCCTCCACTTCGGCCGCGGCCTCGACCTCGACCTCGACCTCGACCTCGACCTCGTACGACGATCTTGTGGAACGAGTGCTGGCCGCCGAGCTCGGTCCGGACCCCCGCACCCTGTGTGTCGCCGTCGCGTTCACCACGAGTCAGGCCGTACGGCACGAGGGGCGCCGGGGCGGCTATCGCAACGAGGTGCTCAGTCTGCGCCTCGGCCGGGCGGTCGGCTCGTGCGCGGTCGAACCGGGCGCGCTGCCGGGCGGCGCGGTGGACGACTGCGCCGGGGCGGACGTCGCACGCCTGCTGGAGCACCCGCTCGCGCCGGTCCGCGTGGCGGCGCTGGACGCCTATCTGATGCACGTCCGCCCGCACACGCCGGAGAACGGGGCACTGCCCCTGCCGCTGCCGGCCGGGACGTCCCTGGAGAAGTCCCGGGCGCGAGCGCGAGCCGTCGTCGAGCTGCTGGACGTACGGCCGGGACAGACCGTCCTCGTCGTCGGTGTCGTCAACTCCCTGCTTGAGAGCCTGCGTTCACGAGGAATCCGGTACATACCGTGCGACCTCAAGGGCGGCACGACGGAATGGGGCGAGCAGGTCGTCACCGACGCGCTCGCCGAACTCGACGGCTGCGACGCCGTGCTGGCCTCCGGTATGACGCTCGGCAACGGTTCTTTCGAACCACTGCGGGAGCATGCCCTGCGCCACGGCAAGCAGTTGGTGATGTTCGCGCAGACCGGCAGCGCCGTCCTCCCGCGGTTCCTCGGCGCCGGAGTGAGCGCGGTGTGCGCGGAGCCGTACCCCTTCTTCTGGCTGGACGGCGGCCCGGGTGTCGTCCACCGGTACGGCAGTACGGAGGCCACGCTGTGACCACGGCCGCGCTGCGCCCTCTCACCGCCTCCCCCGCGAACCCTGACCTCCTCGCCCTGCTCGGCCGCACACCGCTGGCCAGGGTGACCACCGATCTGCCGTGCCCGCAGCCCGGCTTCTGGGCCAAGCTGGAAGGGCTCGCCGCCGGTGGCATGAAGGCACGGGCCGCCGTGTCCATGCTGCTCGGCGCCCGCGACCGCGGTGAACTCCGGCCCGGCGCACCGGTCGTGGAGTCCACGTCCGGCACGCTCGGCATCGGACTCGCCTTCGCCGGGCAGGCGCTGGGCCACCCCATCGTGCTCGTCGGTGACACCGAACTCGAACCGTCGATGCGGCAGTTGCTGCGCGCGTACGGAGCCCGCCTCGAACTGGTCGACCGGCCCGCCGGCGTGGGCGGCTGGCAGGCGGCCCGGCTCGCCCGGCTGCGCGAACTGCTCGGCGCGCTGCCGGACGCCTACTGGCCCGACCAGTACAACAACCCCGACAACATCGCCGGTTACGCCTCGCTCGCCGCCGAACTCGCAACCCAGCTCGACCACTTGGACGTACTCGTGTGCAGTGTCGGCACAGGCGGTCACAGTGCCGGGGTCGTGGGGCCGCTGCGCAGGCACTGGCCGGGGCTGCGGCTGATCGGCGTGGACGCCACCGGCTCCACCATCTTCGGCCAGCCCGCCAGGCCCCGGCTGATGCGCGGTCTGGGCAGCAGCATCCATCCCCGCAACGTGGCCTACGAGGCCTTCGACGAGGTCCACTGGGTCGGCCCGGCCGAGTCCGCGGACGCCTGCCGGCGCCTGGCCCGCGGCAGTTTCGTGAGCGGCGGCTGGAGCACGGGAGCGGTCGCGCTGGTGTCCGCGTGGGCGGCCCGCGTCCATCCCGGAGCCGTGGTCGCCACCGTCTTCCCCGACGGCCCGCACCGCTACCTCGGCACGGTCTACGACGACGACTTCGCGGCCGCGCACGGCCTCGACCCGGCCAACGCCGCCACCCGCCCCGTCGAGATCCCGCACGCGCACGCCGTCGAGGCCACCGGCTGGGTCCGCTGCGCCACGGTCACCGACCCCCTCAACACCCTGGAAGGGAGCCCGTGAAGGCCACCCTGCGCACCGTACGGCTCACGCTCGCCGAGCCGCTGCGCATATCCCGTTCGACGACGGCCGCCCGCGACGCCGTCTGGCTGTCGGTCGAGCACGAAGGCCTGCACGGCCACGGCGAGGCCGTCACCAGCGTCTACTACGGCCTCGACACCGGCACTCTGGAACGGCACCTGTACGAGTCCGGCCGGGAGCTGGGCCGCTTCGCCGACCCCGAGACCGCACTGCGTGAGCGGCCGTCGGGTGAACGGCCGCCGGCCGTGAACGCGGCCGTCGAGTCCGCGCTGCTCGACCTGCGCGGCAGGCGGGCCGGCGCTCCCGTGCACCGGCTCCTCGGATCCGGGAGCGCGCCGAGCGCCGCCACCGCCCGCACGATCGGTATCGTCCCGGCCCCGCACGCCGCCGCGCAGGCCCGCGCACTCGCGGACGCCGGATTCGCCCTCATCAAGGCCAAGGCGGGCACCCCGGACCCCGAGGACGACCTCGACCGCATACGTGCCGTTCGCGCCGCCGCCCCCGGTACCCGGCTCCTCCTCGACCCCAACGGGGCCTGGACCCTCGATCAGGCCCGCCAACTCATACCCCGTTACGCCGAGTTGGGTGTCGAGGCCGTCGAGCAGCCCGTCGCGCCCGGTGACCCGGAGGGCCTGGCGCGGCTCGCCGAGCGCTCACCACTGCCACTGATCGCCGACGAGGACGCCGTCGACCAGGAGGACGTACGGCGTCTGGCGGGCCGTGTGCACGGCGTGAACGTCAAACTCGCCAAGTGCGGCGGCCCCTACGCGGCGCTGCGGATCGCCGAGTCGATCGCCGGCAGTGGCACCGACCTGATGCTCGGCTGCCTCACCGCCAGCACCCTCGGCCTCGCGCCCGCCGTGCACCTCGCCGACCGCGCCCGCTGGGCCGACCTCGACGGGCACCTGTTGCTCGCCGACGACCCGTGGACCGGGATCGGGGGCGCCGACGGAGTCGTACGGGCGAGTGACCTGCCCGGGCTCGGCGTACGGGAGAGGCGGGTGAGCCGTGAAGACGCTGCATGAGATACGCGGCTTCTCGCCCGCGATCCGGCTCCTCCTGGTCAACCAGCTCGGCGTCAACACCGGCTTCTACCTGCTCATCCCCTATCTGGCCACGCATCTGGGCGAGGACCTGGGCATGTCGGCGGCCGTCGTCGGGATCGTGCTCGGGGTGCGCAACCTCAGCCAGCAGGGGCTGTTCCTCATCGGGGGTTCGGCCGCGGACCGGCTCGGGGCGCGCGGCGTCATCATCGCCGGCTGCGCGGTGCGTACCGTCGGCTTCGCGTTGTTCGCGCTCGGCGACGGACTCGCGGTGCTGCTGGCCGCGTCCGTGCTGAGCGGGCTCGCCGGGGCGCTGTTCAACCCGGCCGTGCGGGCCTATCTCTCGCAGGAGGCGGGCGACCGCAAGGCCGAGGCGTTCGCGCTGTTCAACATGTTCGCGACCACCGGTGCGCTGATCGGTCCGCTGCTCGGCAGTGTGCTGCTGCTCGTCGACTTCCGGGCCTCCGCGCTGACCGCCGCCGCGATCTTCGCGGTGCTGACCGTGGCGCAGGCGCTGATGCTGCCCGCGCGTGCGGTGCCGCCGAGCCGCAGCGGTGTCCTCGCGGACTGGCGCGAGGTGGTCGGCAACCGGAGGTTCCTGGCCTTCTCGCTGGCCATGGTCGGCATGTTCACCCTGGAGAACCAGCTGTACCTGCTGCTGCCCGACGGCGCCCGCCGGGCCACCGGCTGGGAGGGCGCGGCCGGACTCGTCTTCCTCGTGGGCACGCTCGCCAATCTCGCGCTGCAGATGCGGCTCACCCGGGCGCTCAAGGAGCGCGGCCGGCAGGCCATCGGTGCCGGACTCGCCCTGATGGGGCTCGCCTTCCTGCCACCGATGCTGGTGTCGGGGTCCGCGCCACAGGCCTGGCACGCCGCACCCGTCCTCGCGGGTGTCCTGCTCCTGTACGTCGGCGTCATGGTCGCGCAGCCCTTCGTGATGGAGCTGATCCCCGGTTTCGGCAGGCCGGAACTGACCGGCACGTACTTCGGGATCTTCTACATGGTGTCCGGCGTCGCCGCGGCCGTGGGCAACACGGTCGTGGGCTGGGCGATGGATGCCGGGGGCCGGCAGGACACGGCCTGGCTGCCGTGGGCCTGCTGCCTGGCGGTCGGGCTGGCGTCGGCGGGCGGGATCACCTGGCTGCGCCGCCTCGGGGCCCTGCCCGAACGCCCCGCTCTCGTGGGGGCGAGCGTATGACCAGCGGCAATCTCCTGACCGACAATCCGGAACTGTACGAGGCACGGTTCCCCGATCCCGACCGGCTGGCCGGACGGTGGGCCGAGGACTGTCTCCGACGGCACGGGGCCGGGCCGAGGGTCCTCGATGTGGGGTGCGGCACCGGGAGGGACGCCGCGCACCTGCACGCGGCAGGCCGGTCGGTCGTCGGCGCCGACCTCTCCGAGGCGATGCTGACGTACGCCCGGACCCGGTACCCCGGTCCGCGCTATGTGCGCGCCGATCTGCGGGACTTCACCCTCGGCGGCTTCGACGCGGTGGTGTGCCTGGACAGTTCACTCCTCTACTGCCACACCAACGACGATCTCGACGGGTTCCTGGCCTCCTGCCGCCGGAGTCTGCCGCCCGGCGGGCTCCTGGTCGCCGAGATGCGCAACGGCGCCTACTTCCTCGGCCGCGACGACCTGCTGAACAAGGTGAGAACCAACGGCTTCGCCTGGCAGGGCACTTCGTACCGGTCGACGACCACCCTGTACGTCGACCGCACCGCGCAACTCCTGCGCCGTACCCGTACCTGGACGGCCGACGACGGCTCGGCCCCCGTCGAACAGCGCTCCGCGTGGCGGCTGCTCCTCCCGCAGGAACTGCGCCACTTCCTGAGCGCGCACGGCTTCACCGTGCTCGCGCTGCACGACGGTCCGGGGCCCCGCACCGAACCGCCCTGGCAGGAGGGCGACCTGCCGGGCACGGCGGCCGACGCCGACCGGCTGCACGTGGTGGCCCGGCTCGACTGCTGACCGCCCGTCACCTCCCGCCCCTCACCCCCGACGCCCCCCGATACACCTCAGCGCACCTCAACACACCTCAACTCATCCCGAACAGCAAGGACTTCGTCATGCAGGACTACCCCGGTCTCCGTCGCAGAGGCCTGCTCGTGGCCGCCTCCGGAATCGGCGCACTCGCTCTCGTCGGCTGCGGCGGCTCCGACGGCGACACCGGCGCGAGCGGCTCCGGCGGCGGAAACGACGGGAAACCCAAGCGCGGCGGGCGGCTGCGCGCGGCCTTCGCCGGCGGCGGCGCGAGCGAGACCCTCGATCCGCACCTGGCCAACCTCTTCGCCGATGTCGCCCGCGCCAAGGCACTCTTCGACAAGCTGGCCGACTACGGGGACGACCTCTCCGCGCTGCCGCGCCTGGCCTCCGGCTGGGAGCCGAACGCGGGTCTCGACCGCTGGAAGGTGACTCTGCGGAAGGCGGACTTCCACGACGGCAGACCCGTCACCGCCGAGGACGTCCTGTTCAGCTACCGCCGTATCGCCGACCCCGAGAAGGCGTTCCGCGCCAAGGCGTCCCTCGAACCCATCGACCTCAAGGCGAGCCGGGCCGTCGACGAGCGGACCGTGGAGTTCGTCCTCAAGCGGCCGACGGCCGAATTCCCCAACGTGCTGGCCGCGTTCGGCGCGTACATCGTTCCCGACGGGTCCTCGGCGGCCGACTTCGACAAGAAGCCGGTGGGCTCCGGCCCGTTCCGCTTCGTGTCGTTCGCGCCGGGCCGCTCTGCGGTCTTCCGCCGCAACGACGACCACTGGGACGGCGCCCCGCACCTCGACGAGGTGGAGTTCGTCGTCGCCAACGAGGAGTCCGCGCGGGTGAACGCCCTGCTCGGCGGACAGGTCGAGTACGCCCACGAGTTGAACCCGACGACCGCCCGCGCCCACGAGGGCAAGGGGCAGATCGAGATCGTACGGCTGCGCAACAGCGCCATGCAGGCCTTCGCCATGAAGACGGACCGGGCGCCCTTCGACGACAAGCGGGTCCGGGAGGCGTTCTTCCTCATCGCCGACCGCCAGGAACTCGTCGACGGCGCCCTGTCCGGGGCGGGCGTGGTCGGCAACGATCTCTTCGGCAAGGGATACGAGTACTACGCCGACGGTCTGCCCCAGCGTGAGCAGGACCTCGACCGTGCCCGCGCCCTGCTGAAGAAGGCGGGTGCGGAGAAGCTGAAGGTCACCCTGGACACGTCGGCGGTCGCGGCCGGGTTCACGGAGGCGGCGAGCATCTTCCGCGACCAGGCGGCCGGGGCCGGTGTCACCGTCGACGTCAGGATGGGCAGCAAGGACTCGTACTGGGCCGACATCCTCGATTCCGGAACCCTGTGCTGCTACCGCTCCGGAGCCATGCCCATCGAGTCGCACATCTCGCAGCGGCTCCTCACCGACTCCACCACCAACGCCACCAAGTGGCACCACAAGGACTTCGACGCGCTCTACCACCAGGCGCAGTCCACGAAGGACGAGAAGGAACGCGCCGCCGTGTTCGGCCGGATGCAGCGCAGGCTGTACGCCGAGGGTGGCTTCCTGGTGTGGGGGTTCGCCGACTGGATCATCGGAACGGCCAAGTCCGTCAAGGGCGTTGAGCGCAAGGCACCCGCCAACACGCTCGACTGGGCACGGTTCGACAAGGTCTGGCTGGCGTGAGCGGACTCGGTTCCTGGGTCGCCCGGCGGCTGCTGCTCGGGGGTGCGCAGACCGTGGCCGTGGTGCTGCTGGTCTTCGCACTCACCGAGGCGCTGCCGGGCGACGCGGCGGTGGCCCTCGCCGGGGACCAGCCCGACCCGGCGCGGATCGCCGCCATCCGCGAGGCGATGGACCTGGACCGGCCGGCGTACGAGCGGCTCGTCGACTGGGCGGCCGGGCTGCTGCACGCGGACTTCGGTACGTCACTGGCGTCCGGGCGGCCCGTCACCTCGTACATCTCCGGTGCTTTCGGTCCCACGCTCCTGCTCGCCACGATCACCGTCGCGCTGCTGGTGCCCGTCGGGGTCGGGCTCGGGGTGCTGGCCGCACGGTTCGAGGGGCGGTTCGTGGACCGGCTGGTCAGTGCGGTGACCCTCGGGGTGTACGCGGTACCGGAGTTCGCCTTCGGGGTGCTGCTCGTGACGGTGTTCGCGCTGCGGCTCGACTGGCTGCCCCCGACGGCCGTCGGGTACGGAACCGATCTGCTCGGGCATCCGGCGGCGCTCGTCCTGCCGGTACTCGTCCTGCTGTCCCGTCCGGTGTGCTCGCTGTCCCGGCTGGTGCGTGCCGGGATGATCGACGCGCTCGCCTCACCGTATGTCGCGCAGGCCCGCCGGTACGGGATCCCGGGCGCCCGGGTGCGGTACGCGCATGCCCTGCCGAACGCGGTGGCGCCCGCCGCTCAGCAACTCGCCCGTACCGTCGACTGGTTGTTGTGCGGCGTGATCGTCGTGGAGGCGCTGTTCGTGATTCCGGGCCTGGGAACCGTGCTGATGAACGCCGTGGCCGAGCGGGACGTGCCCGTGGTGCAGGGGCTCGCGGTGGTGTTCGGGGTGCTCACCGTGGTGCTGAACCTGGGAGCCGATCTCGTCGCCCACCGGTTCGCACCGCGGGCGGAGGCGGCCGCGTGAACGGGCACGAGCAGGAGCAGGAGCGCCGACCGGGATTCCGGAAGAGGCTTCGCAGAGGGCTGCCGCCGGGACGCTTCGCGCTCGGGGCCTTCCTCGTGTGTGTGCCGCTCGCCCTCGCTCTGCTAGGGCCGCTGGTCGCGGGCGGGCCCGGGCCGCGGGCCGCGTCGTTCACGCTCGGTGGCGGGCACTGGCTGGGCACCGACTTCGTGGGACGTGACGTGTGGCGTCAGGTGCTGCTCGGCGGCCGGCCCGTGGTGGTCGTCGCACTGACGGCGACGGCGTTGGCGTACCTCGTGGCGCTGCCGCTCGGGCTGGTCAGCGCGCTGACCCACCGGACCTGGCTGGAGGAGACGCTGATGCGGCCGCTGGACGTGCTGCTGGCCGTGCCGTCACTGCTGATGATCCTTCTGGTGGCGTCCGTGTTCTCACCCGGCGCCGCCGGGCTCGCGCTGCTGGTGGCGCTTGTGAACATCCCGGACGCGGCCCGGATCGTGCGGGCCGCCGCGGCCGACGTGGCCTCCCGGCCGGCGGTGGAGGCGCTGCGGATGCAGGGCGAGTCGTGGTGGCGGATCGCCGTGGGCCATGTGGGGCGGTCGATCCTGCGGCCGCTCGCCGCCGACGCGGGGATACGGCTGACCGGCGTGCTGTACCTGGTGGCCACGGCCGCCTTTCTGGGCATCGGGGTGGCGCCGGACGCGGCCGACTGGGCGGTGATGGTGGACCGCAACCGTACGGGGATGTTCGTGCAGCCCTGGGCCGTGGTCGTCCCGGCGCTGCTGATCGTCGCGCTGACGATGGGGTGCAACCTGCTCTTCGACGCGGCGCTCAGGACCGACCGCGCGGAGGTCCGAGGCGCCCTTGAGGACGACGCCCCGGGCGGAACACCCTCTGGCGCCCGCGCCCCGGCCCGCACTTCTGCCTCTGACTCTCCTTCTGCCTCTTCCTCTGCTGGTACTGATGCTCGAACGAAGGAGCCGCGTCCATGAGCGGGCCGACAGCGGTCGCGGAGATCGAGGAGCTGACCGTGGAGGTCGGGGGCCGACGCATCGTCGACGGGGTGAGCCTGCGGGTCCTGCCCGGGAAGGTGACCGCGCTGGTCGGGGCCTCCGGCAGCGGCAAGACGACCACGGGGCGTGCCCTGCTGGGCGACTTCCCGCCGGGAGCCCGCGTCACCGGCCGTGTGCGGGTCGAGGAGGCGTTGGTCGGTTACGTCCCGCAGCATCCGGCGGCGGTGCTCAATCCCGCACGGCGGGTCGGTGCGCTGCTGCACGACATCGCACGCGGTCAGGTGTGCGAACTGCCTCGCAGCAAACGGCGGACTGCCGCCCGCGAGCGCGTCCTGAAGGCGCTGGAAGCAGCCCAACTGCCTGATGGGGCGGCATTGTTGCGGCGCTTTCCACATCAGCTCTCGGGCGGGCAGCAGCAGCGGGTCGTGCTCGCCCAGGCGCTGCTGCTGGGGGCTCGAGTCGTCGTCGCGGACGAGCCCACCACCGGGCAGGACGTGCTCACGAAGCGCCGGGTCGTCGAGGAACTGGCGGCGGTGGCGGCGCGAGGGATCGGAGTCGTCCTGCTCAGTCACGACCTCGAGACGGTACGCGCGCTCGCCGACGAGGTGCTGGTCATGCGGGACGGCTGCGTCGTGGAATCCGGTCCGACGGAACAGGTATGGCTGGCTCCCCAGCATCCGTGGACGCAACAACTCCTGGCGGACCAGCCGGTGTTGGCGGAGTTCGCTCCGGCGGGCGCTCGCCCGGAGGCGGTGCTGCGGGTCCGCGGTCTCCATGCCCGTCACCGGGCCGGGGGCGAGGTGCTGCGGGTCCCGGAACTCTCGGTGCGCCCCGGCGAGTGCCTTGCCGTCCTCGGCCGCTCGGGCAGCGGGAAGACGACCCTCGCCCGCTGCATGGCCGGACTCCATCGCACGTACGAGGGAGAGGTGCTGCTCGACGGAGTGGCACTGCCGCGCAGTCTGCGTGACCGGGATCGGACTCGGCTCGCCGCCGTGCAGTACGTCTTCCAGGACGCCCGCGCCTCCTTCGACGAGCATCGGCCGGTACTCGACCAGGTGGCCCGGACAGCGGTGCGCCTGGGTGGGATGCCGGTCGCCACCGCACGGGCCGAGGCGTCTCGGACGCTCGACGGACTCGGCCTGCCGGGCGGGTCGACGCGCCGTACTCCCGACCGTCTGTCCGGCGGTGAGCTCCAACGAGCCGCGCTCGCCAGGGCGTTGCTCGCACGGCCGCGGGTCCTGGTGTGCGACGAGATCACCTCCGGGCTCGACACGGTCACCCGCCGCGGCATCCTCGACCTGCTCGCCGGGCTGCTCCGCGACCGCGCCGACCTCTGCCTCGTCCTCATCACCCATGACCTGGACACGGCCCGCCTCGCCGCCAGGATCGCCGTGCTGGACGCCGGAGAAGTGGTCGAGCAGGGACCCGCACAGGACATCCTGACGGCGCCCACGCACCCGTTCACCGTCTCGCTGGTGCGGTCCGCGACGCGTGCGGCGGCGAGGCCGTGACCGGCGGGACCACTCCGTGATCCGGTGCACGCGGGCAGCATCCGCGCGCTCGGGGACGGCCAGGTCGCCCGACGACTGTGCAGCCACTCCTCCCGAGGCAAGCACCACTACTTGCAGAGCCGGGACCGGGGAGAGCGCTCACGGGCGGAGGGGTCCCCCGTGAGTGCCGTCCCCGGAGGGTCGCCCCGCCGAACCCGGCGGCGTGCCGCCTCTTCGTGGGGTCGACCCGGCCCGGGAGGACCGGTGCGAGCACGTTGGCACCGCGCTCCGGCCGCGTCAACGATCCTTTCCTTTGTCCCGCAGAAATACGACGTGCAGGTCCGGACTGCTGGTTCGGCCGGGGAACGGGGGTCGGCAGGAGGCGTCCGGGCCCGGGCACACTTCGGGCGGGGTGCGGGATCCCCCCTGCAAAATGGAGGGCGGGTAGGACATCGAGCCCCATCCAGATCGGACGAACTCTCCATGGATCTGCTGCCCTTCGACACCGGCCACGCGACGACGGTGGCGAGCTGGCCGGTCTCCGCCGCGGAGGTGGTGAGGTGGTGCGGGCTGCGGGACTTCCCCGTGGCCGGGTCGACGGTAGCGGCGTGGCAGCACGAGACGGACGTGTCGGCCCGCATGCTCGTCGAGGGTGAACAGCTCGTCGGGTACGGGGAGTTGTGGTGCGACGCCGAGGAGGACGAGGTCGAGCTGGCCCGGATCATCGTGGCGCCCGGGGCCCGCGGGCGAGGTCTGGGGCGCGTAGTGGTGCGGGGCCTGCTGGCGGAGGCCCGCCGCTCCGGCCTCTCGGAAGTGTTCATGCGGGTCCACCCGGACAACGCCGGTGCTCTGCGCTGTCACCGGGGAGCGGGTTTCGGCCCGGTCGACGCCGAGTCGGCCGAAGCCTGGAACGCCGGGCAGCCGGTCGACTACGTCTGGCTGCGACCCACCTGAGCGGCGATCCCCGCCGGAAGCAAGGGACCGGAGCCGGACCGGGAGCACGAACCCGCGGCACGGGACATGGCCCGTCCCACCCGCGACCCGCGGTACGGGGCCGGGACCGGCAGAGCCGCGGCACCGGACCGCCGGCTCAGCGCCTGCGGCGGCCAGGTCCGGGCCACCCCGCCCGCCCGTCGGAGCGTTCGCGGGGGCCACGAGGGCGCAGGCGTGGTGGTGGATCCGCCCGCGCACAGGCCGGGACGTTGGTCCGGCCGGGGGATCTCTGACGTGTCATCAGCGATGCGCCGTGTTTCCCGCTTCCGGATGTGAAAGGGAGTCGGATGCACAACCGATTTGTACGACAATCATTCCGCTCGGAGGATCTCGTATGTCCGCCTCATCGCTCCCCCGCTCCCTCGGTGTCCGCTCCGGCGCCGCAGCCCTCACCGCGTTCGCCCTCGCGGGCACCGCCCTCCTCGGGGCGCCGGCCGCCTTCGCCGCCCCGGGCGACAACGGCGACGTCAAGATTCACGCGGAGACGACGTCCCCGACCGACCAGCGCAACGAGCCGAAGGTCTGCAAGTTCTACCTGGCCGCCTTCAACTTCGACGGCGTGCAGGGCGTCACGTGGACCATCGAGCCACAGCCCGCGGCCTCGGCCAGCGCCACGCTCAACGGCACCCTCACCCTCCCCATCGGCACGGGCTACACGGACACGCTGGCGCTGCCGGACGGCCAGTACAAGCTCACGTGGAAGATCATGGGCGGCAACGGGGCGGGCAAGAGCAAGGTGTTCAAGGTCGACTGCAAGCCCACCGCGCCGACCAAGCCGCCCGCCACGCCGCCGGCGCCCAACGGCGGCGTGCCCGCCGGCGGCGGCGGTCTTGCCGAGGCACCGACCGTGTCGGCCGTCGCGGCCGCCGGAGCTGTGGGCCTGGTCGGCGTGTCCGGCTTCGTCTACTTCCGGATGCTGCGTCGCCGGCCCGACGGTGCCGCGTAGGCACGCGCCCAGGCCCTGGTACCGCACGCGCGCCTACCGGCTGACGAGAACGGTTGTACTGGCGTTCTCGCTGGTGGTGGGCGGCATCTGGTGGACAGAGGACGACGGCCGGCCCGCGGGCCCGGTCGCCGCCCCGGCGGCGGAACCCGGGGACGCGAAGGCGTCCCCGGGCCCGCCCGCCTCCGCGACACCGGAGCCCCGGCGCAGCCCCGTCCCCACACCGCCCCCCGTCCGTACACCACCTCCCCCTGCCCGCCGTTCCAGCCCGCCGCCCCCGCCGCCGCAGACGCTTCCCCGGTCCAAGCCGACGGACCTGCACATCCCGTATCTCGGCCTCAAGGCCCCGCTCGTCGGACTTCAGCTGGACCGGCGACGGCAGCTCACCACTCCGCCCGTCGACAAACCCAATCTGGCCGGCTGGTACGAGGGCGGGCCCTCGCCCGGAGAGCCCGGCACCGCCGTGATGGTCGGCCATCTGGACACCGCCACCGGGCCCGCCGTCTTCGCCGGCCTGAGCACACTGACGCCCGGCCGGCTGGTCGAGGCCCGGCGCGCCGACGGCCGTACCGCCGTCTACGCCGTGGACGCCGTCCGCGTGTACGAGAAGGCACACTTTCCCAGTCAGGAGGTGTACGGCGCCAGAAAGCGCCCCGAGCTGCGGCTGATCACCTGTGGCGGGACGTACGACCGCAAGACCGGCTACCAGAGCAACGTCGTCGTCTTCGCGCACCTGACGCAGACGCGGGGTCCCTCGCGCCCCGCCTAGAAGCCCGTGCCAGACTCCTGCGGTGACCTCAGAGACGATCGACGCGGCGGCATCGGGGAGTTGGCGGCTCGGGGACCTGACGGTCAACCGGCTCGGCTTCGGAACCATGCGGCTGACCGGAAGCGGCACCTTCCACCGGGGCACGCCGAGCGACCGCGACCGGTCGCTCGGCGTGCTCAGGCGTGCGAGGGAACTGGGCGTCAACCACATCGACACCGCGGCCTTCTACTTCTCGTCCCTGCGCTCCGCCAACGAGCTGGTCAACTCGGCGCTGGCCCCGTACCCGGACGACCTGGTCATCGTCACCAAGGTGGGCCCGGGACGCGACCCGTCCGGCGAGTGGCTCCCCGCGGCCAGGCCGGAGCAGTTGCGCGGCCAGGTGGAGGAGAACCTCCGTCAGCTCGGCCGGGACCACCTCGACGTCGTCAACTACCGTACGCACGGCCGCCATTCGGTCGCCGAACACTTCGGCGCGCTGGCCGAACTGCGCGAGGCCGGGCTCGTCCGCCACCTCGGCCTGTCCGACGTCGATCCCGAGCAGCTCGCCGAGGCGCGGGCCATCGCACCCGTCGTCTGCGTGCAGAACCGGTACGCACTGGGCACCCGCACCACCGAGGACGACGACGTCCTGCGGATCTGCGGTGAACTGGGCATCGCCTTCGTCCCGTTCTTCGCCATCGCCGGCGAAGGCGGAGCCAGAGGGGTGGCGGACACGGCCGACTCCGAGGTGCGTGCCGTCGCCCGCGCGCACGGGGCGACGCCCGCGCAGATCCGGCTCGCCTGGACGCTGCACCGTGGGCCGCACGTCCTGGCGATCCCGGGTACCGGCGATCCGGACCACCTCGTCGAGAACGTGGCCGCGGGCGCGATCCGTCTGCCGGACGACGACCTCGCCCGGCTCGTCTGACGGCGGGACGGATCCGGCATGGGAGACAGCACTCTGTGGGTGGCCGCGCTGACGGCCGCGACCGCGGTCCTCGCGAGCTGGGTGACCAGCCACGGCACCGCCCGGGCGGCACGCATCCAGGCGGACGCGGCCGCCGCGACCGTGCAGGCGGACCGCCTCCGGGCCGCCCGGCGCGCGGCGTACGTCGACGTCATCGAGCAGGCCCAGCGCATGGGCGACCTGTACTGGAAGGTGACCGACGCACACGAGATCGGTGACGCCGACGAGCGTCTGGAGACGCTGCGGGAGCTGCGGATACGCCTTCGGGGCGAGTACG
The DNA here is from genome assembly GCF_019090165.1 of Streptomyces sp. BV286. Lineage (GTDB taxonomy): Bacteria > Actinomycetota > Actinomycetes > Streptomycetales > Streptomycetaceae > Streptomyces. The sequence continues at coordinate 7,686 of NZ_JAHRIB010000141.1, read as the reverse complement.
CCGTGCTGCGCCAGCGGGTCTGGGTGGCGGATCTGGAGGGCCCGCCGGAGGTCGCCGCGGCCGCGGACCGGCTGCGCCGCGCCACCGGTGACAACTACCGCGCGCTCAGTGCCATGATCGCCGGCGAGGAGGGCGCGGGCCCGCGGTTCAAGGACTGCTACGCCCCCTTCTGGGAGTCGGTCGTGCAGTTCGTCGGTGTCGCCCGCACCGCCCTGCACGGCACACGTGCCCCGTAGTGCCGTGACAGGCACCGCTCGTGCTCTCGGGTAGTTCCGTGTCAGGCACCGCTCGTACCCTCGGGCCACCCGGGCACGGCGGCGAACGGGGTCCGGCTCGTCATCATCGCGTACGCGCTGGGGCTGGTGGCGTCGGGTCGTCGAGGGACCTGAGCCAGGTGGTCAGGAGCCGGTTCACCTCGTCGGGGCGCTCCTGCTGGACCCAGTGACCGCTGCCCTCGACGAGGTGCGAGGAGACCAGGCCGGGGAGGGTGCTGGGGAACGCCTCGATCGCGTCGGCCAACCACGTGATGGAGGCGTCGAGTTCACCGGCGACGAAGAGGGACGGCTGTGTGACGGGGGCGCCGTCCCACTCGGCGAGGTCCTCCCAGTCGCGGTCCATGTTGCGGTAGCGGTTGAGCGCTCCCGTGAGTCCGGTCCGCTCGAACTCGGCTGCGCAGTGGTCGAGTTGCTGATCCGTCAGAAAGGAAGGGCGGTCCTTCACGAAACGGTCGGAGAGCCTGCCGCCCTTCGGGACGAAGAAGACCGAGCCCTCGCCCGACGCCGGCATCGTGTCGCCGGCCAGCGTGGCGTAGAAACCGGCCAGCCATCCGCGTACGTCCTGCTCGATCTCCGCCTCCGCCCGGCCCGGCTCCTGGAAGTGGCTGACGTAGAACTCCTCGTCCCCGCCGATCATCGCGAAGGCGTCGGTCGGCCGCATGGCGCCCCGCGGCGCGTACGGCACCCCGAGCAGCCCCACGGCGGAGAAGACATCGGGCCGGAGCAGGGCGGAGTTGGCGGCGATCGTCGAGCCCCAGTCGTGGCCGACGATCAAGGCGGTCTCCTCGCCGAGTGCCCGGACGACCGCCACGTTGTCCTCGACATGGGCTCCGATCCGGTACGCCTCCACGGCTTCGGGACACGAGGAGCGGCCGTATCCGCGCACGTCGATCGCGACCGCGCGGTAGCCCGCCGCGGCGAGGGCGGGGAGTTGGTGGCGCCAGGAGTGCCAGAGCTCGGGAAAGCCGTGGACCAGCAGGACCAGTGGGCCGGCGCCCTGCTCGACCAGGTGGATGCGGCCACCGGGAACGTCCACCATTCGATGCTGGGCGCCCGCCGGTGTGAACGGACTGACGGCCTGCTGCATACGTCCTCCTCGGCATGGGGTGTGCTCCTGCCGATCATCGGTGTGCCCGCACGGAGGCGCGAGGAGCGTTGCCGTTTCGGCAAATGCGCGCCGATGCAGACGGGCACGACCGTGGACGCGGCCCGCTCAGGAAGGTTGCCTTCGGAAGTGCGGCCGAACACCCGGGCCGCTCGGTGAACCGGAGCGCGCGACGGCACGTACTGAAGGAGGGCGTTCACCTCGCGGGAGCGCCCGCAGAGGTGACGCTGTGTCAGGACAGTCGCACGGGAGCCGTGGATGAGGCATGCACGACGTAATGTTCAGCGAATCGCACGGTTCGCCGCCATCGGCGGGCTGGCCTGCGGAGGGCTGATGGTCTCGCAGGCCATGGCGAGCGAGACGTCGGGCGATCCGAAGACCCCGAGCGCCCAGACCCGGGCCGCCGAGACGGGCCGGGACCTGGTCGCCGAACTGGGCACCTCACGTACGGCGGGGGCCTGGATCGACGCCGAGGGGCGGCCGGTGGTCGCGGTGACGGACGAGAAGGCCGCGGCCGACGTGCGGGGGGCGGGCGCCGTCGCCAAGGTCGTCCGCTACACCATGCAGGACCTCAAGTCCGCGACCGAGACGCTGAAGGACGCTCCCAAGGTGGCCGGCACCTCCTGGTCGATGGACTACGCGGCCAACCAGGTGGTGGTGCGCGCCGACAGCACCGTCTCCGCGGCCGAGTGGGCGCGGATGACCGCCGTCGCCGAGGGCATCGGCAAGTCCGTGCGCATGGAGCGCACGGAGGGCACGTTCACCCCGCGGCTCAACGGCGCCGACTCGCTCTTCGCGGGCTCGGGACGCTGTTCGGCGGGTTTCAACGTGACCAACGGACAGAGCAACTTCATCCTCACGGCAGGCCACTGCGGCCCCGTGGGCACGACGTGGTTCTCGGACCAGCAGGGCAGCAACCTCGTCGGGTCGACCGTCTCCGGCTCGTTCCCCGGCGGTGACTTCTCGCTCGTGGCGTACAGCCCCGGCACCACCCTCGAAGGCGCCGACATCGTGGCCGTCGGCAACGGCCAGGGCGTACGGATCACAGGGGCGGCCGATCCGGCCGTCGGCCAGAAGGTCTTCCGCAGCGGCAGCACGACCGGTCTCCAGTCCGGCGAGGTGACCGGATTAAACGCCACGGTGAACTACCCGCAAGGCACCGTCACCGGGCTCATCGAGACCACGGTGTGCGCCGAACCGGGCGACAGCGGCGGTCCGATGTTCGCCGACGGAGTGGCCCTGGGTGTCACCTCCGGCGGCAGCGGGGACTGCCAGGCGGGCGGTACGACGTTCTTCCAGCCGGTGACCAAGGCACTGGACTCGCTGGGGGTGAAGCTGGCGAGCGATCCCGGAGCGGCCGGTCAGGCGGCGCCCCCGTCCGGAAGCACCGGTGACGCGGGCGCGGCGGTGCCTCCTGGCACCGCGTCGACCGCCCCCGGCGCGGCCCTGCCGGGGGCCATGGGACCGGTGGAAACGGTTCCCGGGGGCCAGACCGACAGCACGGTCTCGGCGCTGGAACGGCTCGGCGAGTACAGGAACCTCGGGCCCGGACTGTTCGTCATCGCCGGCAGCCTGCTCGCGCTGGTGGCACTGCGGATCCGTTCGGAGCGGGGCCGCAAGCGCTACCGCAGCCAGTACTCGCAGAGCTGGGGCTGACCGGGACGCGTCAGCCGATGGCCGGTGGCCGGCACCCCTGCACCGTCCGGTGCCGGCTGGTGCCTTCCGTCGTGGCGGCGTCGGCACGCCATGGACTCCGGGCGTCGACGTCACCGCACGACGGCCCGCGGCCGGCGAGCGGCACGGGCGGTTTACTGGAGGCATGACGAGTCCCAGCCACCACACCGGTCAGGTCCCCGCCGACGCCGCAGCCGACACAGACCGTGCCCCCGTCGTCGTCGGCACCCCGGGTTCCTTCGCCCGCGGCGTGCTGGACGAACGGCACCCGGCCCTCATCGAGCGGGTACGGCGGGCCACCCCGTACCCGCCCGGGCAGCGGCGCGCCCTGGACGCCCTCCTCGACGAGATCACCAAGGGGGCCGTCGAGCGGCTCGACGCGGACGAACCCGGCGCGGAGCACTGGCAGGACGAGCCGTACTACGGGCAGAGCTGGGCCGACGTGCCGTTCCTCTGGGCGGAGAGCTTCTTCTACCGCAAACTCCTCGCGACCCTGGGTCACTTCGTCCCGGGCCCCTGGCAGGGCATCGACCCCTTCGCCCCCTTCAAGAACGCCGAACTGGCGGGCTCCGCCGTCGACGACGAACTGTCCGCGCTCGACCGGCTCCCCGGGCTCCCGCCAGAAGAGCGGGACCGGACGCTCCTGTTGTCCTCCCTCTGGGGCAACCGTGCCGACCTCGGCTTCCAACTGTCCGCGGGCGCGGCCGGGTTGGCGGACCGGGTACAGGGACTCGTCGTCGACGACTCGCAGGCGCTGTGGGAGGTCCTCTCGGCCGCGGAGGCGGGCAGGGTCTGTCTCGTCGCCGACAACGCCGGCCCCGAACTGCTTCCCGACCTCGCCCTCGCCGATCACCTGCTCACCACCGGGCGGGCCGCCTCCGTCGTCCTGCACCTCAAGCCGTACCCGTACTACGTCTCCGACGCCACCACCGCCGACACCCTCGCCTGCCTCGACCGTCTGGCCCAGGCGCCCGGCCGTGCCGCGGAGGTGGGCGGACGGCTGCGAAAGGCCGTGGGCGACGGGCGGCTCATCCTGCGTGCCCACCCGTTCTCCTGTGCGCCGCACCCCTACGACCGGATGCCCGCCGACCTCCGGGAGGACTTCGCGTCCGCCACGCTCACCGTCATGAAGGGCGACCTCAACTACCGCCGCCTGGTGGGCGACCGGCACTGGCCGGCCACCACGCCCTTCGCCGAGGCCACCGCGTACTTCCCCGGCCCGGTGGCGGCGCTGCGGACGCTCAAGTCGGACGTGGTGACCGGCCTGGCACCCCGGACGGTCGAGGAGCTGGACGCGGGCGCGGAGGCCTGGCGCACGAGCGGGACCCATGCCCTGATCCAGGTCAAAGCCTGACCGTTGTGGCGGTGAGGACATCGGGCGCGGCCGGTCGTCGCGTTCCTCGCCGGGTCCGCTCTACGGATGGCCCGCCGTGTCCGGGGCGCCCGGTCCCACCGGGGCCGGGCGCCTCCCGTCGTCCGACGCGGCGGGCAGTCCCGCGCCCAGCAGCGCACCGAGCACGGCGACGGCGGCGAGGACGACCAGCGCGACACCGGTCGCCGGGACGTCCCCCGGCGTGAGCGCCGTGGCCAGGGCCACCCCGAGCAGAGGCCCGATGTTCATCGCGGTCTGCTGGAGGCCGCCCGACACACCCGCCGCCTCCACGGACGCCGCCCGTACGACGACCGCGGTGGCGGTGACCATCACGGAGACGAAACCGGCACCGAGCAGCAGGAAGCAGCCGCCGATCGCCACGGAACCCGACGTCGGGCCGAGGCGGGACATCAGGAAGGCGGCGAGAGCGACGAGGAGCATGCCCGCCACGGCGGTCCGGCGCGGACCGTGGCGGCGGAACAGCAGAGCGGAGACGGGCGCGCCGACCACCATCATGAAGGCGAGCGGCAGTGCGTGCAGGCTGCTCAGCAACGGGTCCAGGCCCCGCACGTCCTGCAGGTAGTACGTGCCGAGGAACAACGCGCCGAACATCGCCGCCGACACCGCCAGCAGCATCCCGAGCGCCGAGACGACCGTCGCCGAGCGGACCACGTCGGGCGGGACCAGTGGTTCGGCCGCACGGCGCTCGTGGCGGACGAACGCCGCGCAGGCGGCCACCGTGCACAGGACTCCCAGACCGGTGGCGGCCGTCGCGCCGGAGTCCGGCCCCGCGACGAGGGTGTGGACCAGGCTGATCAGCGTCACCGCCAGGAGGGCGGCGCCCGGCAGGTCCAGGCGTACGTCCGAGGTGTTCGCCGGTGCGCGTCCGACGAGGGCGAGGGCGCAGGCCGCCAGCGCGGGGACCACGCTCAGGAAGAAGACCGACCGCCAGCCGAAGTGGGCGACCAGCGCGCCGCCGAGGAGGGGACCGAGCGCGGCGGCCGCTCCGATCGCGCTGGTGCGCAGGGCGACGGGCATGCCGAGCCGGTCGGGCGGATAGGCGGCGCGCAGCATTCCCAGGGTCGCCGGCTGCAGCAGCGCACCGAAGGCGCCCTGCACGACGCGCAGGGCGACGACCCAGCCGATGCCGGGAGCCAGGCCGATGGCCGCCGAGGTCAGGGCGAAGCCGAGCACGCCGACGGTGAAGACCCGCCGGTGTCCGTAGCGGTCCCCGAGGCGGCCGGCGAGGACCAGCAGGCCGGCGACCGCGATCAGATAGCCGGTGCTGGTCCACTGGACCTGCGCGAGTGAGGCGTCGAGGTCGTGCCGCAGTGTGGGCTGGGCGACGGTCAGCACGGTTCCGTCGAGGGCCACGACCCCGGCGCCCGTGACGCCGGCCGCGAGCGTGAGGTGCTGACGGCGTGCCGGGTTCACCGGGGTTCCGGGCCGAGGTGGGCGTCCAGGGCGGACCGCACGAAGGGTTCGACGCCGTCCGTTCCGGTCGCGAGCCGGAGGCTGCCCCATCCCCACAGTTGCACGATGCCGTGCAGGTTCGCCCAGAGGGCGCCCGCGACCTCCGGGGCCCGCACGTCGGGGCGGGCCCGACTCACCAGGTCCGCGAGGGAGTTGAAGAGGGGCAGGCTCGTCTCGCGCAGTCCCAGGCTGTCGCTCTCCAGCAGGTCGTGGCGGAACATCAGCTCGTACATTCCGCGGCGGGACAGGCCGAAGTCGACGTAGAGCCCTGCCAGCGCCGCGAGTTGGGCGCGCGGCCCCTTCTCCTCGTCGCGCAACTCCTCGGCGACGAGCGTCCCCAGTTCGGCGAAGCCCTCGCGCGCGATGGCGGACAGCAGCTCCAGGTGGGTCGGGAAGTGGCGGCGCGGCGCGCCGTGCGACACACCCGCCCTGCGGGCGATCTCCCGCAGGGACAGGGCCTGCACGCCCTCCTGCGCCACCATGTCGACGCCGACGGCCACCAGCCGGGCCCGCAGACCCATTTCCTCTTCACTCATAGACACTGTCTACCAGCCGCACGTAGACAGTGTCTACTACCATTCGTAGACAGCGCCTACTCGCAAGTGGCGGCGCCCGTCCCATCGTTGCGCGGGGCCGTGGCATCGCCGTGGCGGGCACCGCATACCATCACCGTGATGAGCAGCCGGAGGCCCCAGCGAGCGCGCCGCGTCATGCGGGACGCGGCGCTGTGCCCTGCCCTGGCCGTGCTGCTCGCGGTGCTGATGACGTGCCTGGGCTACGTGCCGTCGCACGGCCCGGCGGCGGCGCCGTCCGTACCGGTGACCACCGTCTCCGTCGCCCACGAAAGGCTGGGCTCCCCCGCCGAGCGCGACCAGTGCTGTGGCCTGCCCACCCGGGAATCGCGCGCGGTGCTCCCCGTGGGAGCGCATCCGCTGCCCGCGGTTGCGGCACGGATGCCGGCCGTGGCCCGCCCGGCCCAGGCCCCGCACGCCCCCGTGCCGACGCCCGCGCACGGGGCTCCGGACCTCCACGTCCTCCAGGTGCAGCGGATCTAGGCCGGCGTCCGTACGACGCCGTCCGTCAGACCCCTCACCCACCGCCGCCCGGACGATCCGCAGCGGCGGGGACTAGGAACGCATCCCCATGAGCAGAACCAGCAAGAAGTCGGCCGCCACGGCCCGCAAGGCACGCATCGAGGAGATGCGCCGCACCGAGAAGGCCCGCGAGCGCAGGAACCGCATCCTGACCATCACGGTCAGCACGGTCATCGTCACGGGACTCGTCGGATTCGGCGCGTACTACCTGGACCGGGCGAACGACAAGGACGAGCAGCGGCAGGCCGCCGCGAAGAAGCCCGTCAAGGGCGAGAAGTCCTGGAACGCGAAGAAGCTGACACAGAACCACGTCACGAAGTCCGTGTCGTACCCGATGAACCCGCCGGTCGGCGGCGACCACCACCAGGCGTGGATGACGTGTGACGGCTCGGTCTACACGAAGGCGATACCGAACGAGAACGCGGTGCACTCGCTGGAGCACGGCGCGGTCTGGATCACGTACAACGACAAGGCGGCGGACGCCGACGTGAAGGCCCTCGCCGACAAGGTCGCCAAGACCCCGTACACGCTGATGAGCCCGGTGAAGGACCAGGCCGGGGCCCTCATGCTGTCGGCCTGGGGCAAACAGCTGACCGTGGACAAGGCGTCCGACCCGCGCGTCCAGCAGTTCCTGACGAAGTACGTGCAGGGCGCGCAGACGCCGGAGCCGGGGGCCGCCTGCGCGGGCGGCAT
>NZ_JAHRIB010000140.1 GCF_019090165.1 Streptomyces sp. BV286 | reverse complement strand
GGGGTCAGCTGTAGGGGACGGCGTCGGCGGGGTCGGCGTGCCAGTTGGTGGCGAGGGGGCGGTCGACCTGGACGGTGTGGGGGAGGTTGAGGGTGACGAAGTTGTCCACGTCACCTGCGACGGAGAGGTGGAGCTTGTCGAACAGCCTGCCGTTGTCGTTGTTGGTGGACTTGGGGTTGATGCCGGCGTAGGCGGCGGTGGAGCCGGAGAGGACGACGTCGTCGCTGACGCTGTGTTCGGCGGGCCGCAGCTCTGTGTCTGCGGCGGAGCCGAAGGACGCGGAGGGGAAGACGCCCTGCAGGGAGCAGGTGATGCCGGACTTGGCCTTGGCGGTGACGAGGAGGTAGCCGCCCGCCTGTGTCTTCGAGGTGATCTTGAAGGTCAGGTCGTTGGTGGCACAGGCCCGCGTGGCGGTGTTTGCGCTGTCGGCGGTGGCGGCCGGGGTTGCGGTGGCGGCCAGGGCGGCCGCGGCGGCCACGGCCAGGGCGAGGCGGGTGGAGCGGGCGGCGAGTCGCGAACGCATCGGAGATCTCCATGGTGCGGAAGTGGGTCGTCCAGCGGACTGCTGGGACGGCCTCAGCTTGTTCGGTGATCTGTTCCGCCCGCCACAAAAGGCGATCATGTTGGGACGCTGGAACGCTGGAACGGGCGCTGACCAGCGGAAACACTGGCGCCCTGGAACGGGTGGCCGGGACGGGCAGGGTGAATCAGCACCTGGCCCCACCGATGTCCGTGGCGTTCTCCTCCAGCCACGGGACAATCCCGTTCGGGTGCGGCTCGCCTGAAGTGCGCTTGAGGGTCAGGCTCTGAGTTCGTAGCCCAGTCGAGGTCCAACACGTCGCACGCTGGCGGATCCCACTTTGCCCTGTGCAAGATGAAGTACGCAGGTCACGGGTCTGATGTGCGGGGCGGGCGGGGTACTCGCGCTGGTCGTCGGCGGGTGTCCATGGTGAAGATCGTCCGACCTGTCGACAGGGCAGTTGTCGGGTCTGCTGCGCCGAACGCCACGCTCGTTCGTGTCCGCTCTCGATCGGTCAGCGTGCGGCCGAGGTGTGCCGGCACACATGGCTGGGGTCGATGTGGCGAAGTGATGTCGGGCAGTGTCGAAATCGACTGGCTGCGCGCCTAAGAACCGAGGGCTTTTCGTTGGCCTGTGGCGGCGGACCGTACGATCGCGTCAAGGAGTCGGTGGCGCTTGACGGCGTGGGTGAAGTCCGGGGCGACAGCCGTTCCGCGGACGAGGTCGTCCCGAATCGCGGAGTAGGCGTGCACCAGCGTGTGGATCACGGTTCCGGCCAGGCCGGGATAGTCGTCGTAGCCGCTGGGCAGCGTGACCTTCGCAGGCCGACCGCCGCTGCGTGTGCCACGCACCGTGACCGGACCGACGTGCGGGAACTCGGCGGCGGTAATCTCAAGTCTCCCCTCCGTGCCGTCGATGATCAGAGAGAACCCGGCACCCGATGCCGCGCCTCCACGGTGGTGGACGGACAGGATCGCCCCGCCCGCCACGGTGCCCGAGATCGCGATCTGGTCCTCGGCGGTCATCGGAACGACCTGCCCGGTGCTCCCGAGCGGAACCTGGCGGCGCCGGGTCGCGGTCGTAGCGACCACTTCCTGAAGTTCGCCGACGACCATCGACACCAGGTCGATCGCGTGTCCGAACGCGATGGTCAGCATCGTGGCCCCGAGCTTGCGGTCGAGCGTGTAGATCATGTTCGGAGACACCGGAGTGCCCCATTCGGTCGAAGACGCCACGACGGTGGCGGAGAGCACTTCCCCCACGAATCCTTCGGACACGAGGTCGGCCAGCCAGCGGAAGGTAGGCGAGGAGCGTCCCTGAAGACCTACGAAGGTGCGCGTCGGCCCGGCGGCACGCTCCATCTCCTCGGCCTCGCGCAGGTCGACGGCGAGCGGCCACTCGGCCAGCACCGGCACTCCCGCCTTCAGCACGGGCAACACGAGTTCGCGATGCTGGGGCACTTTGACGGCGACAACAACGAGGTCGACGTTCTCGTCGCCGGCGAGCTGCTCGACCGACGTGTACGCGGGTACGCCATACGCTGCTCCCGCGGCCTGGGCCGAGGCTTCGGAGCTCGCCGCCAGCGCGCGAAGCTCGATCCCGTCGACGGCGCTCAGCGCGGGCAGGTGAGCCCCGGCCGCCCAGCCTCCCGTGGCGCTCAGGCCGACGATGCCGACGCCGATCGGTTTACGGGGATCAGGCACCGAGCTGCCGCCTCAGGTTCTCGGCGTCGTGCAGGGCCGTCATGTGCACGAACCGCCCGTCACGAACCTGGTAGATGGCGTACTCGACGATCTCGAACGAGGTGCCGGTGGGAGCCACGCCGAGCCACTCCTTGGCGGGCGTGCCTGTGTTGGTCAGACGGGCGGCCAGGCGATCACCATCGACCGCGATCTCCCGGGGCTCCCAGTGGAAGTCCGGGACCGCGTCGATGACGCCGTTCAGCACAGCGATGACCTGGTCCCGAGTGCCCGGATCGCCGTTCAGGGTGGTCTCGTCGTTGATGAACTCGTCCATGCGGGAGATCTCGTGGGCGTTGAGCGCCCCGATGTAGCGCAGGTAGAACTCGCGAAGGTCGGTGTCGGACATGATCTCCTTCCTCGGCCCCCGGAGCGGAGGTCATGTTTCTGTTTCGCGACGGCCCTTGACGGATTCGTCGCTGTGATCGTCGGCAGGGGGAGGAACCACTGTCCGAAACTTCCGTACCGGACGGTACCGAAATTTTCTCGCGCTGTCACGGCCCTCATGTGAGGAGATGTCTCACCGGGGCGAGCGAAGGGGTGCAGTCGCTACGCGGGCCAGCCGAGCAGTGCCGTGTCGACGATCTCGGCAGGACCGAGGCCGTTGGCGGCCTGCACTGCGATGCCGAAACCCATCGTCATGATGAACCGGGCAAGACGCCGAGGGTCGGCGTTGCGCGGAAGGTCACCCTCGTTGACGGCGCGCCGGAAGCGCTCCTCGAGGTGGACCCCCGCGTCGTTGCGCCAGTCGACAAGCAGGTCGTGTACGGCCCGACTCTCGTCGCTCGACGCCAGCCGCACCCTGCACGGTCAGGCACCCGGAGGGGCCGCCGGGAGGGGTCGTGGTGCAGACCGCGCCGCGGAGGAACGCCAAGGCCACAGCCCGTGCGGTGGGCTCCTCTAGGGCGCGCGTGGCGTAGGCGGCCGGCCCCGCGCCGTAGCGCTGGAGGGCCTTGCGGAACAACTGCTCCTTGTTGCCGAAGGCCGCATACATGCTCGTCTTGGTGATCCCCATGGCGTCGGTCAGTTCAGCGAGGCTTGCACCTTCGTACCCTCGCGCCCAGAACGCCCGCATCGCGCGCTCCAGCGCCTGGTCGATGTCGAATCCTCGAGGCCGACCCATGACGGCCCAACGGGAGTTACTCATCCCGCAATCGCACCTATCGGTACATATCTATGCTGACCAGCAGTTTCATCGTACCCAGGCGGCGAACGCAGTTCAGTACCGGTCGGTCTTGATGTGTTAGGTTCTGCACCGACCGGTACTTAATTGATGGGAAGGGAAGTCCGCGCCATGAAAACCGTTTCGCTCGGCAGCCTCAAGGTCTCGCGCATCGGTCTCGGAGCCATGGGAATGTCGGCGTTCTACACCGGCGCCGGCCAGTTCGACGACGACTCGATCCGCACGATCCACCGCGCTCTGGACCTCGGGGTCACCCATATCGACACCGCTGAGGGGTACGGCCCCTTCATCAACGAGGAGCTGGTCGGCCGGGCCGTGCAGGGGCGCCGGGACGAGGTCGTGCTGGCGACCAAGTTCGGACTGATCTCCCACACCAATGGCACGGCTCCGGACAGCACCCCGGCCAACATCCGCTTGGCCGTGGAGGGATCACTGAAGCGCCTGGGTACCGACTACATCGACCTCTACTACCAGCACCGGGTGGACCCCGGCACGCCCATCGAAGAGACCGTTGGCGCGCTGGCCGAACTGGTGGCCGAAGGCAAGATCCGCCACATCGGTCTGTCGGAGGCCGGCCCCGCCACGATCCGCCGCGCTCACGCCGTGCATCAGGTCACCGCGGTCCAGTCCGAATACTCCCTGTGGACCCGCGACCCGGAGGCCGAAATCCTGCCCGTCCTGCGCGAACTCGGTATCGGCTTCGTGCCCTACTCCCCGCTTGGCCGCGGCTTCCTGACCGGCAACATCCGCTCCCTGAACGATCTTGACACCGACGACTGGCGCCGCACCAACCACCGCTTCGCCGACGGCAACCTGGAACGCAACCTGCGAATCGTCGACGAGGTCCGGGCCGTAGCCGCCGAGATCGACACCACGCCCGCGCAGGTCTCCTTGGCCTGGCTGCTCGCCCAGGGTGACGACATCGCGCCCATCCCCGGCACCAAGCGAGTCGCCCGGCTGGAGGAGAACGCCGCCGCCGACCACATCGAGCTCACTGCCAGCCACGTCGCCCGCCTGAACGACCTGCCCCGGGCTTCCGGCGAGCGCTACGACGCGGACAACATGGCCGCCATCGACCGTTGATGGAAGACGTACCACCACGCACGCCGCGGGTCGGTCGGCGTCCGGGCGAAGAGTGCCGCATTCCCAATGAGACTGTGCAACATGAAGTACGCAGGTCACGGGTTCGGTGTGCGGGGTACTCGCGCTGGTCGTCGGCGGGAGTCCATGGTGAAGATCGTCTGACCTGTCGCCAGGGCCGTTGTCGGGTTCTGCTGCGCCGACCGCCGTGCCCCTCCTGCGATCCCTGACCGGGCCGGTGACGGCAGAGCGCGAGGAGGGCGTGGGAATGCTGGAGCTGGAGCGGATCACGCTCGCCGGAAAGAACTGGAGACGCTCGCCGAAGAGTTGGGCAAGCAGCTGGCCGAGGTCCAGACCGAGCGGGAGGGGGCCTTGAGGTGGCGGATGTCGTCAACTGTGGCGCGCAGCCATGGGATCGGTGTCTTCAGCCGACGACATCGCTCCTCCCAGGGAAATGAGTGGCTTGCGCTGGTCATCGTCCCGATAATTGCCATGGTCGTGAGCAGGGCATGCCAGGCATGGGAGATCGATGGACTCAGGGGACGCGCTGCTGACCGCGTATGACGAGCAGATGCGAGGGCATGTGCCGGGGCGGGCGCATCAAGGGGCCGTGGTCGCGCAAGACGGGCCTGTCCTGCGGAGCCACTACGGAACCCACGGGACGGTCCACCACACTCCGCTGCCCGCCAACTCCACGCCGACGGAGGTGGCTGAGCTGGTCGGTCGGCTGCAGTCAGCCTTCGCCGCTCGGGGCGAGCCGGTCGAGTGGCGAGCGTACAGCCATGACCCGGTCCGGGTGGGCGAGCCGCTGCGCGCCGCTGGTTTTACAGCGATGGGTCCGGACCGGACGCTGCTCCTTGCTGACCTCGACGAGGTGGCGGCCGGCACAAGCACAGTGGCCCCGTCCAAGGGATTGCGCGTGCGTCGGCTTGACTACGGTTACCACCGCGAGCGGTCGCTGGATCGCTTGGCCGAGGCCGGTGGGCCCTACGCGCGCGGTCTCGCGGATGTTCGCGAGGATCATGGGAACGTGCTGGGCTGGGCCTTGAACGTCCAGCTCCTGGAAGCGGACACTCGGCTCGTCGGCGTCGGCTGGGCGGAGGCCGTCGGATGGACGGAATTCGTGGCCGTGCGCGGGATGACCGGTCCGCATACCGAATTCCTGCCCAACTGGGTCCAGTGGGCCCGCAACAGCCACGCTCTCCGCTTGAGCACCGGTTCGCCGCGACAGGCACCGGGCCGTCGCTACCTCATGGCCGAGGCCCCCGACGGGCCGATCCGCGACGCCCTCCTCGCGGTTGGCTTCAGAGCCGTATCGACCGTCCGCAGCTACGCCTGGACCCCGGCCGGCCCGCCGCCGGCAGTAACCCGCCCCGTTGCCATGCTGATCGGCGACCGGGATCACGACGCGCTGTGCGCGGAGTTCCAGGACCGCTTCGCCTTCAAGCCCAGCTACACCTACTACCCCTCCATCGAGGAGCCGCCCGACTCCGTCACCTGGCACGTCGGGGACGTCACGGACGCGTGCCACTCGTACCAGCTGCGGCGGAACCTTCCGGACGATCACCGTGTCGCGCGTCTCCAGAAGGCCGTCGAACGCGGCCTGCGTGCTTGTGTCCGCCCCGGTGAGCAGCTCTACTCGGTCGACTGGTGGCACCAGGGCTACCGTTTCGACCCGGCCCGTGTCGGGGGCTCCGGCGGGCCGACGTGGCCGGGCGCCGCTTGTTGGGAGGGTGATTACTACATGCTCCTCACCCGCGACCTGCGCATGGGCACCTTCTGGCACCCGTGGGAGGAGTCCTTGTGCGTCTTCGGTGCCGAGCTCCTTGCCGAGGTCGAGCACGACCTCACGGCCACCCTCGGCACGGTGATGCGTCGCGGGGGCCGCAACACCGGCAACGTCTGGACATTCGAATCGAGCGGCGACGCTGTCTGAAGGGCTGCACGACCACACCGGGGGAGTCCGGAGCCTCCCTCAGACCCGGAGCGCTTCACCCCCGGTGCGCCCTGGTCCCGGCAGACAAGCCGAACCCCGTCGCGCACCACCACACGCTCGGACCACACCATGAGCGCCCTCAGGAATCGTCTCGCCCCGATCATGCCCCGACAGTCGCGAGCCGCGCTCCAGGCCGTCCTGCTCGAAAGCGCGCCGCGGATGAAACACCGGCCATGTCCGCGGCGACGGTGCCCTGCGACCGCAGGGGCAACCGCCACTGTCAGACCCAGGTGGCAGCATCACCGAAGTGAACGCCGCTGAGGCGTCCTCAACTCACCTCCGTAGCAAACGAAGAGGAGTATTCCCCTTGCGACTGCATCGCGTAGCGCCCGGCATCGCCGCGGGCATCCTCGCCCCGGCCCTCCTGCTCGCCACCCCGTCCTTCGCCGCCACAGCGGCACCCACCGCGGTGACGTTGGCCGTGGTGTCCTCGTCCGCGGACGAGCCGGACGCCGACGACCTGAGGGTGGCCATAGTCCGGATCCTCGCCGATCCGGACAGCGGCCGGCGTGTGACACGAGAAGTCAACGCCCTCCTGGACGCCAACGATTCCGACGCGATGCGCGCCTGGCTGGAGACCGGTTACCGGATCGCCCAGGCCGAGGACGACCGCTTCGCCATCGCCCGCATCCTCGCCGACCCATCCATCAGCCCGGCCCTGCGCGCGGCAGCCAACGCCGCCCTCGACGACAACACCCCCGAAGCACTGCGCCACTTCCTGCAAGTCGGCAGGTACCAGGTCGCCTGACCGGCACAGCGCCGCATCACAGCGCGTCGCCCGGGCGGCACCCCCTGCCGCACGCCCGGTCGCCGGAACGCCGAGAATCCGGGCGGGGCCGCGCCTGCACCTCTGTGTGCCGGCGGCCCCGCCCGGCAGGCCCTGTGCCGCTCGGCGCCCTCCGCAGAGCACTGTGGTCTCGCCGCCCGGTGCGGCATGGACAACTGACACCTCCGACAGCAGAAGGCACATTCTTCGATGACCACACAACCCCTGCGCACCGAGCGCAGCGGTCGACAGACCGCTTCCGTCGTGACCGACCTGCCGTTCAAGCCTCAGCTCGTCAAAGCGGTGTTCAGGGACGTGACCTCGTTGCACGTCTCCCGGTCGGCCGCGTGGGCCGCCGCGTCGGTGACGCGGACCTTGCTGACGGAGATCATCGACGGCGCGAGAAGCGCGGCGGCCGAGGAGGCCAGGAAGAGGCTGATTCCCAAGGACCTCATCTCGGCGATCGACCGGAACGTTGAGGTGGAGGTGGGATCGGCGTGGTATCTGCACAGTCCGACCTTCCACGGCTTGATGGGCGAGGTGCGCAACGCCGATGGTGCGCTCGTGTCTCTTCGTGAGCGCCGCGGGGCGCGTACACCAAGTGGTGTGGCTGGCGCCCACCGGTTCGAGGCCGGAGTGAGAAGGCTGCTGGGGGGCCGGGGGGTGAGGGCGGCCCCGGCGATGGTCCGCGACCTGGACGGAATCGCGAGCGTGTTCCTGACGGCCCTGGCCCGGGACGCGGCCAAGGTCGTCCGCGAGGGCGGGGTCAAGCGGTTCGGGACGGTCAGTCTGGTGGTGCCGGGCGAGCCAGCCCCGGCCCCGCTGCTCAAGGACCCCCTTCTCGCCCTGTCGACCCGCCGCGGGGATGGGCGGACTGTCGGCGGAGACGACGTCCTGGCTGCCGTCACGATGCAGCTGTCCGGCGATCTCGGACAGCGCGCCATCACCGAGGCAGCCGAGATGACACGGAGCACGTCGGCCAACTGATCGGGCCCGCCCCTGCGCTCTGCCCACTGCGCACGGTTCCCACGGGCGCGCGGCTTCCGGAATCTGCCGCCCTCATTCGGCTCCGGTCGGCTGGCGAGAACGGGCTCGTCGCATGGGCGCGGACCGCCGGCCGCAGGCACCCCACGGGGAAGACCTCCCTTGGCCTCGGGCTTTCACGAGGGGTGTCGTCCGGCAGGTGATCGAGAAAGCAGATGGTGCCCCTGAGCTGCAACGATAGGACTTGCTGAGGGTCCCGTTCGTGGTACCGGGAGAGGCACTTCCCAGGTGAAGAAGAGCAGCGGGTGCTACCCGCGTATCCGTGTCGAGAGAGGCGGTCGCGGGGTGGTTGCCCAGGCAGGCTCGGTGCTGCTGATCGAAACAGTCCGCAAGTCCGGCCTGGATACCGCGATATCGGCGGCACTGGCGCCGTCACGCAAGCGGCGGGCCGTGCATGATCCGGGCAAGATCCTGCTGGACGTAGCCCTGGCCGTCGCACTCGGCGGCGACTGTCTGGCCGACGTCGGCTTGCTGCCGGCCGAGTCGGCTGTGTTCGGTCCGGTGGCCTCCGATCCGACGGTCTCCCGTCTCGTCGACGTGCTCGCCGCGTCCGGTCCGAAAGCTCTTGCGGCAATCCAGGGCGCACGTTCTCAAGTGCGTCAGCGGGTCTGGGAGCTGGCCCGGGCGAGAAGTCCGGCCGCCGACGGCCAGGTGATCGTGGACATCGACGGGGTGCTGGTGCTCGCGCACTCCGAGAAGCAGGTCGCCACTCCGACCTGGAAGAGACCTTCGGCCATGATCTGCTCGTCGCGTTTGTCGACCACAGCCAGGACGGTTCCGGGGAACCGGTGGCCGCCCTCCTGCGGCCCGGCAACGCGGGCTCCAACACCGCCGCCGACCAGATCGAAACTACCCAACCTGCTTTGGCGCAACTGCCCAAAATCCTGCGGCGGGGACGGCAGACACTGATCAGCACCGACTTCGCCGGGGCATGCGCCTGATCGTCTGTAAGGAACGCCCGCACCCCGGTGCCCAGTTGCGCTTCACCGACATCGACGGCAACCGGCTCACCAGCTTCGCGACCAACACGAAAGGCGGCCAGCTCGCCAGCCTGGAACTGCGTCACCGCAGACTGGCCCGCTGCGAAGATCGCATCCGCGCCGCTCACGCCACCGGCTTGCGCAACCTAATGGGGCATGAAGCGGTGCATCGCCGTCCGTTACTCGAACTGCTGAGTTCCGTACGGAGAATGCGAAGCCCGCTTCACGACATGGCCCAGAACCGGATCTGGCTGGAGATCGTCTCGCTCGCGCTCGACCTCCTCGCCTGGATGCCGAAGCTCGCACTGACCGGCGAGGCCCGACGCTGGGAGCCCCAGAATCTCCGCCTGCGGCTCTTCTCCGCCGCCCCCAGCTGGAGAGCGGGATGTCGTATCGTCCGGCGCTGCCATCTGACAGGTCGTCCTCTCTGCCTTGGGAACCTGCAGTTTGGAGGCATGCCAGACGCCTTGACTACTTTGCACCGTGGGACAGCGATAGGAGACAAATGCTATCTGTCTGGCTCATGTCCTCAGAGCCTCCGTCACGGGCAGGCACTCGGCGAGCAGGTCTACGACGTCGCGCCAGGCTCGCTGTGCGTGCTGTGGGTGGTAGCCGACGCCGGGGACCGTGGGGTGGTCGACCGGCGGGTGATGGAAGGCGTGCATGGCGCCGCCGTAGACAGCAAGGCGCCAGTCGACGCCCGCGGCCTGCATCTCGGCGGTGAACGCGTTCCGTTGAGCGGGCGGCATGATCGGGTCTTCCGACCCAACCCCGGCCCACACCGGGCAGCGGATGCGCGCCGCCTCGCCCGGTCGGCCCGTGGTAGTTGCGTTGACTGTCCCGATCGCGCGCAGGTTGACGCCGTCGCGCCCGAGTTCCAGCGCGATGGCGCCCCCGGTGCCGTAGCCGACGGCGGCGATCCGGTCGGGGTCGGTCCGCGGTTCGATGCGCAGCACGTCGAGCGCCGCATGGCCGATGCCCCGCATCCGGTCGGGATCAGCGAGCAGCGGCAAGCAACGGGCCAGCATCTCCTCGGGGTCGCCCAAATAGCGCCCGCCGTGAAGGTCGAAGGCCAGCGCTATGTATCCCAGTTCGGCGAGAGCATCGGCCCGGCGGCACTCGACGTCACTGAGCCCCATGCCCTCTGGTCCGAGCAGCACCGCGGGCCGGCGGTCGACACCGGCCGGGAGCGCGAGGTGCCCGATCATCGTCAAACCGTCCGCCGGGTACTCGACCGTACGTGTCGTAATCGTCGTCATGAGACTGGACTGTAGTGATCATCGAGACCGGTCCGGTCACTGTTCTGCCCCTGGCAGAGCAGCGCGGACATCTCCCTGAAATGCGGCGAGGGCTCACATGAACCGTCACGGACCTCGTCCCCACGGCAGCTATCCATCCCGTTGCCCCTTTGACCCGTGTCTCGGTCAGGCCTCTCACCGGTTTGAAGATGGGTTCTCACGCATTTCGAGGGGGACAGAAAACACACTTCGTCTACTTGTCCCACAGCTGCCGCAGAGCGGCCAACAGCCCGCGACAACGAGGCAGTCTCAGGTTTCGACGTAGCCCGGCCGCATGGCTTACCGCTTCAGGGTTTCCCGCCACTCGTCCACCAGATCGTGGGTCTCGTCCATGGCGGGATCGCGACGTCCGCCAGGTGCGTAAGCCGCGGACCGGTCCGCGCGGAGCGGCACGTGGGCGCAGTACCAAGCTCGCTCGGCACCCTCTTGCTCCGCATCCGTGCCTGTCCGTAGATAGTCGAGCAGCGCCTTCATGACCCGGCGGCGTCCGAATGCGAATACGGCTGGTTCAACGAACCAGCGGCAGAAGCTGGGGTCCGGGTCATATACGGCCGCAGCCATCAAGGGGCTGAAGAACTCTTCGGGCAGACTGGCGTGTTCGAGCAGTGGCCTGCGTGCCGCATGAGCCAGCTGCCGCGCGCGGCGGGCCTCTGGTACGTCGGCCGCGTGCCCGAGGTCCAGCAGCCGCGCCACCTCAGCTGCGCATGACAGGAACGAGCGTGCACCTGCCTCGTTGTGCTCCTCTTCGGCCATGGAGGCATTCTGGACCAGCTCAAGTCACGGAGCTACGGGGGTGATGGATGCTGCTCCGTGGTCGACGGCATGGCGCTCGACTGCTTCTCCCGAATGCAACGATCATGTTGTGGCTGGCGTGATCACGGCGTCGGTGCCCTCCTGGGTAGAGCCCTTAACTGGGCTGAACTCGCGCTGTTTGGCCACGTTGGTTGCTTCGGTGCGACGCGAGCACGGTGCAGATCAGCAGCGCGGCCGGCCTTGGAGTCTGTCGCTGGAGGACCGCGTGCTGCTGGTCTCAGGTACGTTGCGTTGACTTGGCGGCGGTCTGTGCTGACTGGTGGTTAGGGCAGTCCGATCGGTGCGGACCTCAGCGGGTGACCGTTCAGTTCGCCGCAGCCCTCTTCGTCCCACCACATCCCGCCTTGCGTAGTGAGACAGGGGTGCAGTCCGCGGACGTCTCCGCCTTCATGCAGTGCTTGCGCGACTGCGTGGAGAAGGCTCGCCAGGTCGGGCCAGGAATCGGTGAAGTCACCGCCACCGCTGTGACTTGCGGTTGATTCTCTGCGCGTCCCAAACAGCAAGCACTGGCTGACCAGCAGACATGCCTCGTCGGGGAATAGGAGGTCACCGCCAGGCCAGCTGTGCCTGGAAGCACGTGCGGCGGGTGGAGCAGCGAAGGGCAAGTGACCGCCCCGCACTCCTTGGCCGGCAGGACGATGAGGGCTTCGGCCCGGCTGCAGTGGAAGTCGGCCAGGACGCCGTGGCCGAGTCGGGCGGGAGCCCGACTGCCCGCGATCGCAGTCTGGAACGGCTGCCCGGCATCGCCGCTCCGGCCGGAGCGGCGAGGGACGGCCAGATTCTGTCAGGCGCTGAATGGTGGTGTCACAGGCGGGCGCAGCCCAGTGTGGAACTGTAGTGCTTCATGCTGTCCCGGGTGTCCGGGCCATAGATGCCGTCCTGGGAAAGTCCATAGCTGTCCTGGAGGGCCTCAACGGCGAGGAACGTCTGCGGGCCGTAGAAGCCGTCGATGCCAAGGTAGGAGTAGCCCTCGCAAGTCTTCAGGCTCCGCTGCAGTGCTTTCACGGCCGGGTTCTCCGTGGCCTGGTTGAGTACCAGTTTGCAGGTCAGGGTCTTGGCGCTGCCGTAGGCGGGAACCGTGACGGAGTGACCCGAGGTGATGGAGACAGCCTTGGTGGTATTGCAGGTCGGGTGTACCCCGGCCGCGCTCGCGGAGGGGGAGACAGCGACCCCGCAGGTGAGTACGGCCGCCAGGGCACCCAGAGCAGTAAGGGCGCGCGGCTTGTTGCGGGACGTAGGGAAAGACATCATGCTCCTCACGGAAGGCATCGGTCAGGTGCGAGAATCTTGATCACGCCGTGAGATCAGCGGGTCGAGTGACCTGCGAGGTGAAACGCCAAACTCAGACGCAGTCGTACTTGGCGCCGGTTTCGTTGCTGTAGCGGGCCCACTTCATCTTGGCCAGGGTCTCCCGGCCGTAGACGCCGTCGACCACCGCACCGATCCTGCCCTGGACGTCACGCAGAGCATTCCTGGTGTCGGACCCGAAGATGCCGTCGAGTTCTAGCTTCTTGCCGTAACAGCTGTTCATGTTCTTCTGCAGGGCCCTGACTCCCGGGCCGGTGTGCCCGGCCTGCAGGTAGCAGTAGATGGTGTTGTTGGCGACGTTGATCGGGTACACAAAGTGCCGGCCCGTCGATCCGTTCTGCACCGAGGCCGCTCCCGTACACACCCCGTCCGCCGCGTGGGCCGGGACGGCGGCGGTGGCCACTCCCATCAGGGCCCCCAGCAAGGTTCCGGTCGCCAGAAGTGCCTTGCTCCTGCCTGTCCTGCGCATGCCTGTCGTTCCTCTCCGTGCGAGAAGCACTGTCGTTTCCGTGCATGCCCGAGGACGGTTCGCGGTGCTGTCCCGGGCTCTGCCACGGACACTAGCGGCGGCGTGGAACCCGGCCTTTGTCATACGTGCAGGCTTCTTTGTCCGTCGTGCACAGGGTGGTGCCGGCGCAGTCTGTCCCATCCAATCCTCAGTGGCAGTAGCGCGCTGAGCCTACGAACCTGGCGTTGTGCATTCGGGATTCGCCGTGTAGTTGATCCAAGCGGAGAAAGTTCCGTAGTGGGCCGTACCTGGTCGGCCGCGGCGACGGGGACTGCACCGGATTGGGGTCGTCTCGCCGAAATCAGGGGAGTGGGAGATCGACCACCGGGTCTGGATACGTGGCTGCCGGTGCGGGCCGCAGTAGAGGACCTGCACGATGCGCTGTGCGGAATCACCGCCACGCACGGACGCGTGCACGCTGTGCGGACACTGCGCCAGCGGATACCGGTGCTCTCGCCGGCGGAGGCCGTCGAGTACGTGAGCGCGCTGCTGGTGATGTGCCTGCGCGCCTCGTGGCCGTCGCAGTCAAGGAACTCGTGGAGCCTTTCAACCCGGAAGTTGCGGTGGAGACCATCCTGAGCGGGGCTGCGATCCGGGCCGGTAAGAGACCTGAGGGATGGCTGGAGAGCCAGTCGCCGTGTCGATCGCGCATCCGGTCCCGTTCCTCGGCCGTGGCAAGGAAGACGTCGGCGCCACCGTCGTAGGGGTGGTGGACGCGCTGTATCCCGGGTGTCGGTGATGAGGACGCCCGCCACCTTGTCAACGGCGATGTCCTGGAGCAGCTCGTCGGTGCATCCGCGCTGCCAGGGCTGGCGGGCGGCGAGAAGGTGGCAGTAGGTGCGGAACTCAGGGTCAGGATCGTCCTCCGCCAGCAGGCTCTGCCAGTACCCCGTGACGGGTTGCGATGACGGAACCTCGGCTTCGGTTGTCCAGAGCGGAGTGATCACATGCACGTCCTCACCGGCGAACAACTCACAGCAAGGACGGTGTTGTAACGCTCCAGGGCGACGGCGTACTCGCTCTCGTTCTCCGCGTAGCGCTTCGACTCCGGCAGGCTGTGAAAACGTACCCAGACATCTCGGTACGGGTCACGGAGCTTGTACCCAACCGGTGGGCAATGGGGCCAATGCTGATGCCACAGCTCCGTCAGGTCCGCTGCTGGCTCGTTTCAGACACCCGCCGCACTCGTCCTCTCGCACACGTACCCGTCTACGACCATGATGCCGGGGCTCACCCATCAGAGGAACCGACTTCTTGGCTGCCGCTTGTGAGGGACGCGACGTCCGCGAACCGGCGGGCGCTCTCAACTCCATGGCCCGCGACGGCGGGTCTGGGGCAAGGTTCCTGCTTGTAGTGGGCGTGGAGGAAGTCACGGGCAGCACGGAGTGCTGTGAGGCGGGGAGCGAGACGGGTGTGGTCGATGCCGGGGGCGTGGAGCAGCTCTCCCAGGGTGGCGGCCAGTTCGGCTAGTTCGATCCAGCGGACCGGCGGGGTGGCCAGCAGGCGGGTGAGGTCTGCGTCCACCGCGGGCCAGCGATCGAGCGCCGTGCAGATCAGGGTGTTGTACGGATGCCGTGTCCCGGCGGGGAGTCTGGCTTGGTGTAAGGCCTGTTCGGCGGCGTGCCACCAGGGATGCGCAGCCCGCCTGCCGCTGCAGGTCTCCAGGGTCAGGGCCAGGTACGTCAGCCCGGAGACCTCGTCGCTGAGGAACAGTTGCTCGGCCGTCTGGCGTGCAGTGATGCCCTGGCCGGTCCGCCGGTGTGCCGTGCACAGGGTTTCGAGCACGGTGTGTTCTTGCGGGTCAGCGGTCCAGGACGTGTGGAGTGCTGCCTTTGCCTGTTCGGTCTGGTCACTGAGCAGGTGGATACGGGCGAGAAGATGATGTGCTTTTGCTGCGGACTTCCGGCCCGCGTGTTCTAGGAGGAATTCCAGGTCGGATCGGGCCTGCTGCAGACGGCCGGTCGCAAAGCAGAACTCGATCCTGCGCCAC
The DNA here is from genome assembly GCF_019090165.1 of Streptomyces sp. BV286. Taxonomy (GTDB): domain Bacteria; phylum Actinomycetota; class Actinomycetes; order Streptomycetales; family Streptomycetaceae; genus Streptomyces. The sequence continues at coordinate 22,031 of NZ_JAHRIB010000140.1, read as the reverse complement.
GGCGACCATGTATTCGCACGCCCGAAGCCCTTTTCGATGGTGTCCTCGAGATCGGCACGTGCTTCCGAGAACCGCCCCAGTCCGTGCAGCGCCTCGGCACGGTGTATGAGCGTGCTCACGTCACCGGGTGCCAGGGCGAGCGCTTGGTTGGCGTCGGCGAGCGCGCACTCGTGAGCTCCGAGCTTGATATGGACCCAGCAGCGGCGGGACAACGGCCACCCGTCGAGAGGCAAGAGCGCCACCGCACGGTTCAGGTCGCCCAGAGCTTCCGGGTACCGGCCCATATTTCCGAGTGTGGCACCGCGGCCGGAGTAGGCGCGGCCGTATCCAGGGTCGAGCTCAATGGCTCGGTCGAAGTCGGCGAGGGCGGACGCGTGCCGACCCACGATCCGCAGGATTGCACCGCGCTCGCAGCGCACCCAGGCTGTAGCAGGCTCCAACTCCACTGCCCGGTCGAGGTCTTGCAGCGCTTGCGCAGCGTGTCGCGGCTGGAAGGTGCGCACCCGGGCCCTGTGGATCAGCGCCCGCACACTGTGTGGCTGCAGCTCCAGGGCATGGTTGAGGTCTGTGATGGCCGCCGTGGTGTTGCCGAGAGCGTCGTGTGTCGAGCCCCGGGAAGTCCAAACCATGGGATCAAGAGGGGCGAGTTCAACGGCCCGTTGAAGGTCGTGCATCGATTCCTGAAGCTGGCCCGTGATCCGGTAGTAGTCGCCGCGTCGGCGCAGGGTCTGTGGCGTATCAGGAGCCAGCGCGTCTGCGTGGTCCAGGTCGTCGATGGCTGCGGAATACTCGCCCAGTTCGGCATGGGCGAGTGCCCGGCCCACGTACGCCGGCTCCATGCGGGGACTGAGAGCGACCGCACGGTTGAAGTCGGCCAGGGCAACACGGGCTTCGCCCTCCAGGCGACGTAGACCCCCGCAGGCGACCAGGACCGTTGCCTGCTCTTCGGGGCCGAAGTCGGCCCTGCCGAGTAGCAAGTGCAGAGCCTGCACTGTTCCTCCCTCGGCAAGGGTTGCCTGCAGGTGGCGCCCCCATTCACGGAGCTCCTCGTATTCAGTGTCCCGGCCTGCGTCCCGGAAGACCTGCGCCCAACGGCGCGCCACAGCCTCACCTGCAGTACACGCCGACGCCACCTCAAGCAGGACCATCTCCCACGCACGCCGAGACCCGGTGCACAGAAGGTGGTACGACTCCGCCAGGCGCAGCCCTTGCCACCTCTCTTCCTTCCAGAACATGCCCGGGTCCAGGTGTTCCTCGGCCTGTTCCCGCCACTGGCTGAACAGCGTGGACAGGGCTGTGTGCCGCTCATTCCAGTCGCGCAACGAGCGGCGGCGCTGCAGTCGCAGCATCTGCGCCCGCACCACGTCGTGATACCGCACCCCTGTGCCATGTTGCACCACGAAGGGCAGGCTGTGCAGCCACGGGAACAGGGCATCCGCCTCGTCGTGAGAACAGCCCACCGCCGCACGGAAGATGTCAACGTCCAGGTGTAGAGGCAGTGCGCCGGCCAGTGCCGCCGCCCGCCGCACCGGATCCTGTTCCCATTTGAGGAAACCTTCCACGGCCGTGGTACTCGGGTCGTTGAGATGACCGGGTTCCGTGGGCCTGCCAGCCGCGAGAGTGGAGACCAGCACGGGCAAACCGCCACTGAGCCGCAGCACTTCCCTGACCACCGGTTCGCAGACGACCCCCTTGTTCCGCAGCAGCCCGCGTGTCTGCGCTTCGGTGAAATTCCCCAGCGGCCAGTCTGTGATGCCATCGGCGAACTCGCCCCACCGAGCGGCATGGAGCGGATACTGCCCCGCCGTCACCACCACAACCCGGGACACCAAAGTGCCATACCGCGTCGTCGTCATCACGTCCCGCAGCCAACTGTCCAAGAAGGGCGCCGTTCTTTCGTACGCATCGAAGCAGAGCACGATCCACGAAACGGAACCAGCCGCATCAGCCAGCTCCCGTAAGAACACCGGTGTCAGCACGCTTTCGGGGGACATCACCATCTGGACGTCTTCCGGGCTGCGCAGCCGCATTCCGAGCCCGGCCCGCAACCGGTCGGCCCCGCGGGCCAGCTGAACCGCATCAACGGCTCCCGCGAAGACTCCTGCACCGGGCACCAGCCCGAGCCCGATGAGGCTCGCACGTGCGGCCACCATGCTGCCCGGCGAAGGCTCTGGCACATTGCTGTCCAGCAACTCGTCCAGATCCACAGATGCCGCCTCATGCTGCCGCTCCCGCCAGTCAGCGAGGAGACGTTCCAGCTCCCGGAACCGGTGGTCCTGGCGAGCGAACTGGGCGCTGAGAGCACCGAGCAGCTCCGGCACGCCGGCGATCGATTCGTCAACGCGGGCGGTCAACGCGCCTTGCTCCTGCGCGATGTGCTCCAACTCGGCCAGGAGGAACGTCTTGCCGACGCCAGCAGCGCCATGAATATGAAACAGAAAGCGATGGCGCTCATCCTCTGGTGACACCGCGAAGTTCTCCGTGAATGCGGCGCGTTCCGCCTCGCGGCCCAGGAAACCGCGACGTCTGCGTCCCCTGAGAATGTCCTGCACGGATTGCTCTGCTGGCAGCCTTCGCCCCACCTGCTCCGCCCCCTGAGTCAGATCGTGAGACCAGTCTGGCTTCGCCGGAGTCTTTCGCCCAGATACCGTGCTTCAGTTGGCCACTCTGCGTACATAGTTGGCCGCAGCTCCCAAAGGTGTGCACTAGCGGCTCAGCGGGGGAGCCAGACCGCGACGGCGCTGGCCAGTAGGGGAGTGAGGACCACGATGCCCGCCTGGAGATCGGCGAATGGACCTGCCTCGGCACCCAACAGTTGTTCGAATCTCGCACGCTGTTCGACGCGCTCAAGAAGTGCTGCCGAGTCATCGACGCCCTCCAGTGTGAACAACCGCTCGGCGAGACGGTGCGCCTGGCGACGCAGTCCGATCGCGGCTGGGACGTAGGCGATGGCTACGAGCAGCGTGCCTACTCCGCCGAAGACCAAGACGTATTCAAAGGGAGTGGCCTCGGCTGAGGCCAAGGCGTGCCCCTTCACCAGCTCAGCCTCCATGCGCACAACTGCCCCCAGCGCCAACGTGGACAGGCCGACCAGTGCTCCGAGGTTGGCCACCAGTGTCCGCATGGTCCGCCGGCGAGCCAACAGCCATTCCGTCAGCTCTCCTGCGGCCACGTCACTCCGGTCAGTGTGTGTGGTTTTCCATAGCGCGTAGGCGACGCACACGATGGGCGTTGCACCGACCAGGGCGGTTCCCACCAGCAGTGGCCCCCGCCACGCACTCGGACGGTCGTCGACAGAGGCCGCCACCGCTCCATAGAGCGCCGCGCCCAGCGCCACGGCGCCCACGATGACGACGGCCTCGCGCCGCGATGGGCGCTCTGCCTCAGGCAGAGCGCGCCACTGCTGGGCACCCAAGGTGAAAACAATCCCTGCCCCACCAGTCAAACCGAGGGCAATCGCGGCCCAGACCGGCCACAAGTCGGCTTCCCGGTACTGGGACGTGACGACCAAGCCCACCCAGATCCCAAGGCCGACACCTACTGGTGCAGCCCGTTCCCCCCACGCCGCCATCAATGCCCCCTCCTCCGACCGTGACCAGAGGCCATCGTGGCGCAGCCGAGGCGCGGGCATCCGCAATTTGTGTGACGGGACGCGGTAGTTGGAACCATGTGCATGTGGTGACCTGGCGATTCGGACCTCGTAGGACACGCTTGTTGGAACCACATGGTCACCCTTCTTGCAACCTGCCGTGAATCGCCATTCATGGTGGAACCAGTTCCGGGTATCCCGCGCTCGCCGTGCCGACGGACGCTTTCCTGGAGGAGGGGATGATGTGTCGCTATGGACACGACACCACCGGGCCACGCCCTCGTCGAAGCAGGTTGGCAGAAGGTGCGCGCCGACGGGCGCGTCCGTCCGGAACTGCTCGAAGCGGCCTACGCTGAACCCCGACTCCGCCGGTTGTTTCCCTGGACGGGAATGGGAGAACTGCACTTCAGCCGTTGCACCGAGTGGCCATGGGCATGGGACGTCCCCTACATTCAGCCCGCAGCAGGAGGCGAGTACTGGGTCTCCGGCCCTCTGCGCAGCGAATCCGTGGGTCCGGCCGCGACGCCGCAGCAGGCCGTCACGATGGTGGTTGACCGCCTCCCTCCCCACTGCGGACCTGCCCTCGTTGGAACCCGAGAAGAACTTGACGTTCACGACGCCGCGATCCTGCCCGCGAGCCCCGAGGCCCCGACCCCCAGCGGCTCCGCGAACTGATCTCAGTTCCAACCACCGTGGCCAATTCCAACTATCGCGTCACGGCTCAATAAGGCGCCTCCCGGCCACTACTAAGGTTTTCGTTAGTTCTGTAGTTTTTAGATGCCTATTGTCACTCCGGAGTGAGGAAGGGCCACGGGAGTTGCTCGCTGGAGCAGACCCGGCGGATGCCGCGTTCGGCGGCGTCGGCGAGATGGTCGCCGGCGAAGTGGCCAACTCGCGGGTTTGGATGGCGCCGCTGCAGACTCCACACCGGCCGACCGGTCAGCAGACGCCATACCGGGGCCCGGGCCAACGTCACCCCGGTAAGCCGCTCAACCGCCACGCGCACCCGTTCCAGGGTCCGCAGGTCCGCCTCGAAACCGTGCGCCTGGGCGCCCTGCTCCAGCGCTCGGCGGCCTGGGCGTCCTCCAGCTTGGGCGGCTGACCGGCAGCCGGGCGCCGCCGCAGCGCTGGAGTTCCGTCCTGCTCCCACCCGCGTTTCCACCGCCGCACGCTCTCCAGACAGACGCCCACCGCCCGCGCGACCTCGGGCTGCGTACACCCCCGCTCGAACATCTCGCCCGCACGCATGCGACGGGCCTCGGCCAACTGCGGCCGCGTCAAGGGCGAGACGGCTGCTGCACAAGCATCAGACTCAGACTGCAGGCACAGCCAGATCCTCACACCACCGAAGCCCTTGCACCCACAGAACTAACGACAACCTCAGTAGTGCCGTGACAACGAACGTGCACGGTGTCGGCGCACCTGCCCTCGACGTGCCGGTGTGGCGGTGGGAGTTCAGCTGACCTCGTTGCGGACGGCGGTGCCGAGGTCGGTGGCGGTCAGGCCGAAGGTCTGGGCGGTCTCCGTCGCGTCCATGTGGAACGGCGCGTACCACTGGTAGTCCATCTCGGCCATCTCGCGGGCGATCGGCACGATCAGCCCGGCCGTGCGCGTCACGGAGCGCGGTATCTGGATTAGTTTGACCGGTGGCCGACCCGCTGCGAGGGCGTAGCGCCGCGCCAGCTCGCGAATGGTGACGGCCGGCGGAGACGGCACGTGCCAGGGTCGGCCCCACGCGCGTTCTTCCGAGGCCAGCGTGATGAGGGCCTGTGCCATGTCGCCGTTGAAGGTGAAGGTGTGCGGCATGTCCAGGTGACCGGTGATCCAGGCCGGTTTTCCCTTCTGCAGGGCCGACTTGATGAGCAGGGAGTAGATGCCGTTGGCGTCCTTGCCGATGTAGTCGGAGCCGCGGACCTCGACGGTGCGGATCTCTCCGGTGAGGGCCTGTTCCCACATGCGTCTGCGCAGGCGGCCCTTGTGGCCGGTGGCGGCCATGGGGGTGTGTTCGTTCATCCGGCCGCCGGGCTGCGGGCCGTAGGCGTAGAGGCTGCCGGTCAGCGCGAGGACGGCGTCGTTCGCCTTGGCGGCGGTGATGGCCGCCGTCTGCAGGGGCGGCAACAGGCGCTCCCACACCGTGTATGAGGGTGGATTGGCGCAGTGGTAGATCACTTCCGCGCCGCGGGACAGCTCGGTCAGGCGGGACGGGTCGGACGCGTCCGCGGTGACCCGGTCGACCAGCGGGTGCTCGGGGCCGGAGCCGCTGCGGGTGACGATCTGGACGCTCTCGCCGCGCTCAGCGAGCAGACGAGCGACGTTGGTACCGATGGAACCGGCACCGATGATGACGTGCTTGGCCATGACGGTTTCTCCTTCTCCGGGGTATCGGTCAGCCGTCCACGCCGGAGCCGGTATAGGTGGGCACGTCGGCGAGCATGCCGGCGATCTGCGGGTTGAGCTCGTTGCGGCGCCGGTGCAGTTCCTGGATCTTGGCGTTCAGATCAGGGTCGTTGTCGTCACTGACGTCGAAGATCTCCAGCCGTTCGACCAGGTGCAGCCCGAGGTGGTCGGTCTGGTAGGTGGTCGGGTGCGTCAGGTAGGCGAAGAGCCCGTCGAGATGTTCGACGACGAACACCGCGCCGTACGTGTAGTCGCCGCCGTGGTCGCGGCCGACGACGAAGGACTTGATGGCGGGGTTCGACCGGCCCTGATTACGCCAGCTCTCCAGCACCGCCTCGATCTGCTCAGGCGTCGCAGCGGCCTTCATCGTGACTCTGTTGATGTGGTAAATCATGGTTTGTTATCCGTTCCTAACGTCGTTAGATTTCCTAACGCCGTTAACTATGGCGCGCGTCGTCGGCGCGGTCAAGGCGGTGACTAGTGTTCGGGGACACCATCGAGGCGAAGTGACGGACCATGGCGACCAGCACGAGACGGGCCCGCGAACGGGCCAACACCAGGGAGCGGATCATCGAGGCCGCGCTGCACGTCCTCGAGACCGAGGGCATCGCGGCCCTGACGATCCGGCGCATCGCCACCGACGTCGAGTATTCCGCGCCCGTCGTCTACCAGCACTTCGCCAACAAGGACGCGCTGGTTCTGGAACTGGTGGCGTACGGTCACCATCTGATGCTGACTCAGTTCCGCCAAGCGGCGCAGGAGCCCGATACGGACCGGCGCGTGACGCGCATGGCGTCGCAGTACGTCCGGTTCGCCGGCGAGCACCCCCACCTCTTCCAGGTCATGAACGACCCGATGGTCGACGCGGACGAACGCCGACGGATCGCGGAACCGGTCATCGACGTCCTCAAGGAGGTGCTCACCTCCTGGTCGGCTGCACACGACGTGGTCCTGGCCGATTTCGACCAGGCTTGCGAGATCCTCTGGGGCACGCTGTACGGCATCGCGTCGCTCAGTTACCTCGGCAGCGTCGGCGACGATCGCGCCCGCCACCTCGCCGAACAGGCGCTCCGCGCGATCCTTCTCGGCTGGCAGACCGAGGCGCTGGCGAACGGTCGACCGGCGAGCAGTTAGGTTCTCTGACCGCTGTGGTTCGCCGGGTTTAGAGGCTCTGACAAAGCCGTGGGGCGTGGCGGTGGGTGATCAGGCGGACGGCGAGTCCGAGGAATGCTTCGTGGATGTCATCGCGTCGCTCCCAGCGGATGCGCAGGCGGCGGAAGCCGTGGAGTCAGGCGATGGTGTGCTCGACGACGTATCGGAAGATGCCCAGGCCGGTGCCGTGGGGCTGGCCTCGCTCCGCAATCACCGGGCGGATTGACGATGTCGGTGCCGAAGTCGCCCGTCTTCTGGGGCTCGGTGCCACCGAGGTGTCCTGGTGGCTTCAGCGTCATGTGCTGCGAGCGCCGGGCAGACACTTGCTGTGTGTCATCCCCGTCCACGGTGATCCGGATCTCTTTGCGGTGACCGCGCGGATCTGGAAGTGAGACCTGTTCGGGAAGCGCCCGGGCGACCCGTAGCAGACCCGGGTACTCACACCGCAATACCGGCCGAACCATGTGACAACCAATCACAACGGGCCTCGGGGCAAGGCCCAGAACCCGGGCGGCACCGAGGAAGTTTCATCGTGATTCGTGCAGGTCAACGGGCCCCGGTGTAACGGGTGGTTGGGATGCTCGCGCATGTCATGAGCGTGATCACGTCGGGGAAATCATCTGGCGGCCCGTTGCCGGGTCGTCTTGATCTCCCCTCAATGATCACCGTGATGAGCTGCGAGAGCACCCCAACCACCCGTTACACCAGCATCGTTGATCCATATGCATCACGATGAAACTTCCCTAGTTGAGGCCATATGCTCAGAAAGGCTTGGCATACCAAGACGACGACTCCGCCACTAGAGAGCCCGGCAGTAGGCGTCACTTGAGTCTTCTGGTGGTGGGTAGGTGTCCCAGCGGTAGCGCGGCGGACGCGCGTGCGGAGCGTGACGAGTACGCATGGCCGCGCCCGGCTGATCCGTAGATCCTCGAACGTCGGCTGAAGCCTGGCCGGGCGGGCGGCTGCCGAAGGGTCAGGCGGCGGGAACCGCCTGCGGATAGAGCACGCTCGGGTCGGCGGACAGGGCCGCCTTGAGCTGGACGGAGTTGTTGTCGGCGAGGATCTCCATCTTCCCGGCCTCGATACCGTCGAGGGCGGCGCGCACTACGTCGGCGGGGTCGTTCTTCTCCACGTCCCACCCGGCCATCATGTCGGTGTCTGTGCTGGCCAGGTGCAGGCCCGTCACCGCGGTTCCCTGGCCCGCGAGTTCGAGGCGGATGCCGTTGGTAAGGCTCCACGCCGCCGCCTTCGACGCGCTGTAGGCATTGGCCCCGTCGTAGGCGAGCCAGGACATCGCCGACAGGACGTTGAGGATGGCCCCACCGCCGTTGGCGGCCAGGACGGGAGTGAACGCCCGGACCACGTTGAGGGTGCCGAAGTAGTTGGTGTCCATCTCCAGCCGGATCTTCTCGGGGTCCCCGGTGACGAGGTTCTGCTGGGTGAAGACGCCGGCATTGTTGATCAAGAGGGTGACGTCCGAGGCGGCGCCCGCCGCGGCGGCGACCGAAGCCGGATCGGTGATGTCGAGCCGCAGTACCTCCACACCGGGGAGGTCGACGAGGTGGGGGGTGCGCGCGGTCGCGTAGACCTTGGTGGCGCCCCGGTGCAGGAGCTGTTGGGCGAAGTGCCTGCCGATGCCGCGGTTGGCGCCGGTGACGAGGGCGACGGAACCGGTGATCTTCATGGGGAGTCTCCTGGCAGTGGTGAGGTGATTCTGTCCGGGCTGATCACGGGCTACGCTAGAACCTGACGTTGACGTCAGAGGCAAGGAATGTGACCCAGGTCATGGAGGGGGCGTTGATGCGCATCGGTGAGCTGGCCTCAAGGGTGGGCGTGAGCGTGCGGGCACTGCGCTACTACGAAGAGCAGGACCTGCTGGCCTCGGCGCGCAGCCCCAGCGGCCAGCGGCAGTACCCGGACAGCGCGGTCGACCGCGTCCAGCTGATTCAGCAGCTGTACTCCGCAGGGCTGCCGAGCAGGGCGATCCTGGAACTGCTGCCGTGCGTCGAGACCGGTGACGTGACGCCCGCGCTGCTCGACCGGCTGTCGGCCGAGCGGGACCGCATCGATACGCAGGTCAGCACCCTGGTGAAAACCCGGGACCGGCTCGACGCCATCATCACCACAGCCTCCACAGCCAGGAGCGCGGGCCGGCCCTGCCCTCGTTGAGCAGCGCGCCTTCCCCAGGCGTGCGGCAGTGCTTGTCCGCCCGACGCAGACGGACGCCCGTCAGCAGGCGTCACTCGAGTCTCTTGGTGGTGGGCCGTCCGTCCCAGCGGTAGAGCGGGGTTGCGCGGCGGATGAGCATGCGGAGCGTGACGATTGCGGCGGACAGGTAGAGGGAGAAATCCACAGCGCACTGGCGCTTCTCGGTGCAGCGGCGGAACTTGCCGAAACCGTTCATCCATGCGCGGCTCCGCTCCACGACCCACCTCTTGCCGGCCTGGATCGGTGCGGCCCGCCCTTGCGGCGATCTCGCCGGTGAAGCCCAGTTCCTCGAGCGTGGCTCGGGTCTTGTCACTGCCGTAGCCCCGGTCCAAGTTGACGTTAACCTGCTCGGCCATGCCCAGCTGTGACCAGTACTTGACGCGGCGTCGGATGGTGTGGTCGGAGCACTGGCGGTCGGCGATCCGCTCGTATCCGGAGCCGTGCACCAGGGCGGCGATGACGCGCTCGAAGACAATCCGGTCCGGGATGCCCTGGTGGGCGTGCATCTCCAGAGCGAGCTTGGGTACGCCCCGGTCGCGGGAGTGGGCGACGAGGTCTCGCCAGTACGGGAGGACGACCTCGGTCCATTGCCAGTCGAGGATCTGTGTGGTTTCCGGCGGCCAGGAGACCGTGATCCAGTTGGGGTTGGCGTCGCCCGGCCCGCCCGGCAGCCCGGACATCATCACCACTCGGTCGACGCCGAGGAGCGGGGCGAGACCGATCGTCCGGCGCGCGACCTGGTCGTGCTCGCGGCCGCCGGGCCGGGGTGCAGGGGGTTGCCTGAGCAGGTGAGGGCGCTGATCGTGAGCCCTCGGTCGGCGACCTTGGCCAGCGGTTCGCGGCGGGCGCCGTCGCTGTCGAGAAGCCAGTCGATGTCTATGTGCGGGGCGGCCCGGCCCGTGGGCGGCGCGAGAACGCCCCGGTAAAGCGTCGTAAACCGATCGGTTTTCATCTTGCCCGTATCGAGTTAGCCTCGCGGTATGACCACCGAAGTGAAGCCAAGTACCAGGGACCGGCTGCTGGAGGCGGCGGCCACGCTCATCTACCGAGACGGTGTCGGCATCGGCGTCGAGGCGCTGTGCAAGGCGGCGGGGGTGTCGAAGCGTTCCCTGTACCAGCTGTTCGAGAGCAAGGACGAACTGTTGGCGGCGAGCCTGGCGGAACGCGCCTCTGGCTTCGCGGCCGGGCTCCTGCCGGCGGCTGACGACGGCCGTTCACCCCGCGAGCGGATCCTGCACGTCTTCGACCAACTGGAGGAGCAGGCGGGCGCTCCCGACTACCAGGGCTGTCGGTATCTGGCTGCTCAGATCGAACTCTGCAGGTGGGACATCCGCCAGTCGGACAGTGGCGGCGGCTTCGGCAAGGGGGTGGTGGCGCGCGCATGGAGTGCGACTTCTACGTCAGCTATCCGGCAGCCGTGTTCGTCACTGTGGGCAAGGGCGGGTATGGCGGCGCCGGCGGCATCAGCCCAGTCCGAGGCGGCCCGGAGGATACGCCGGGGACGAGATCACGGGCCCGGTCCGCCACCTGGAGCAGGTGCCGGTGGCGAGCCGCGGGCCGATGCGGGGGTTCACCTGGCGCCGGGAGCAGAGGCACCGGCTCGGTCTGGAGTCGCTGGTGTCCACGGGGCGGCTACACGGGTTCGAGAGTCTCGAAGAGGATCAGCTGCTGGTAGCGGTGCCCTGTGCTCACGTCATGGAGACGACAACCTTGCCGACTTTCGGGCGGCCTTTCTCGGCGTACTCCATGGCCTGGAGGGTCTCGTCGAAGGGGAAGACCTGGTCGACGATGGGGCGGATCTTCCCGGCGTCGATGAGGGGGAGTTCGCGCAGCTGGTCGCCGCCGGCCTTCATGAACAGGAAGGAGTACGTGACACCGAGACGTTTGGCCTGGCGCCGGGTCTTGCACTGAGGACGGCGATGCCCAGGCGCATGACCGCGTTCGAGCCGAGTTCGAGGGCGGTGGCCGGATCGGGCGGGCCCGCGACGGAGATGACCAGGCCGCCGGGCTTGAGGACACAGGCCGGGCACGCCCGGGACCTGCCTTCAGGGCGGCGGGGCGGACGTTCCCCGGACGACAAGACGGGGGGTGATGACTTGTTCCCCGGCGGGGATCTCCGCACCCTCCAGGCGTGCGACGGCCCGGCCGACGGCGAGCCCGGCGAGGCGTGCGATGTCCTGCCCGACGGTGGTGAGGTCGATGTGGGCCAGGCGGGCCAGATGACTGTCGTCGAACCCGACGACGGAGATGTCGCCGGGCACCGCGACGCCGGAGCGGAGGAAGAGGTCGAGTACGCCGGTCGCGCAGCGGTCGTTGAAGGCCAGTACGGCGGTGGGGCGCGGGCGGGTGGCCGACAGGGTTCGGGCGGCCTCGGCGCCGTCCTCCTCAGTGAGACCGCCGGGGAGAATGCGGATGAGCTCGCCCAGGCCGTGGCGGTTCATGGCGGTGCGGTAGCCGCGGCGCCGGTCGGCTGCGCCCGGTGCCCGGCCGCCGTCGATGTGGGCGATGTCGCGGTGGCCCAGAGCGACGAGGTGGTCCACCGCCTGGCCGGCTCCCTCGTCGTCGGCGGTCCGTACGACCTCCAGGCCCGGGACGGACGGCCGCAGCCGGCGGGCCACGGAGACGACCGGCAGTTGCCCGGCGAGTTCCGCCAGCCGCGCGGCGGGGGCCTGCGGGCCGAGCAGGATCAGCGCCTCGCAGCGGTCGTCGAGCAGTGTCTCGACGGCGCGCTGCTCGCCGCGTCCGGCGGCCACGGCACTCAGCGCGATCTGGTACCCGGCCGGTTCGGCCGCCGCGTAGATGCCCTCCACCAGGTCGGAGTGGAACGGATGCTGGAGGCCGAACTGCACCCCGAGCAGATGGGAGCGGTGGCTGCGGAGCAGCCGGGCCCGGGCGTCGGGTCGGTAACCGATCTCCCGCGCGGCCTGAAGGACGCGCTCGCGGGTGGCCTCGCCTGCCCCCTTTGCGCCGCGCATCACGATGGAGACCAGCGCCGTGGACACCCCTGCCCGTGACGCCACGTCGGCGAGCGTCGGTCGCTTTCCGTTGGGGACCGCTGGGGTCGCCGGCAACCTGTCCTCCCTGGTCGGAGTCGTCTCCTACGGAGTCGACTATAGAACGTTCTAGCTGTCACGGGCCACCGGAGTCTTGACAGGGGAGGGTGACAGCTGGCGTACTGCTGCTCCACGGAGTTCTAGAACGTTCTAGTTCCTTGAACGTTCTAGTCCGAAGTCGCGGAGAGAGGTACGTGGCGATGTACACACTGGCGGCCTGCGCCGAGATGGTCTTCCTGGATCTGCCGATCGAGGAGCGGGCACGGCGCATCCATGACGCCGGTTTCCAGGTCGAGATCTGGGACTGGACCCGGCACGACCTTGCCGCTCTGGCCCGGACCCCGGCCGACTTCTCCTCCATGACCGGTTACATCCGCGGCAGTCTGACCGACGAGGAGGGTGCGGCCGAACTCCTGAGCACCGCCGAGGAGTCGCTCAAGGCGGCCGAACAACTGGGCTGCCCTCGCCTGAACCTGCACGGCACCGGACTGGACGGCGAGGGCCTGCCGGTGGTGCCGGTGACCGGTGAGGTCACCGGTGAGATGTGGATCGCCGCCCACCGCACGCTCACCCGCCTCGCCGAGCTGGGCGAGAGCGCCGGGGTCGTCTTCACCCTGGAGAACCTCAACACCGCCGTCGACCACCCCGGGGTGCCGTTCGCGACGGCCGCCGACACCCTGGCCCTGGTCGCGGCCGTGGACCGGCCCGGGCTGCGGATGAATCTGGACCTCTACCACGCCCAGATCGGCGAGGGGAATCTGATCGAGCTGGTCCGCAGGGCCCATGCCCTGGGCCTGATCGGCGAGATCCAGGTGGCCGACGTCCCCGGCCGCAGCGAACCCGGAACCGGGGAGATCAACTACCCAGCCGTCGCCCGCGCCCTGGTGGACCTCGGCTACGAGGGCACGGTGGCGATGGAGGCGTGGGCCTCCGGCGACAGCGAGCTCGCTCTGGAGCGCTTCCGCTCCGCCTTCACCGTCTGACTGTCTCCACCGCCTGTACCTACCCTGACGACGACGTACGGAGCACCCGCATGACCACCCAGCAGCCTCTCGCCGTCGGCCTCCTCGGCGCCGGACGGATGGGTTCGTTCCACGCCGAGACCCTCGCACACCGCCTCCCCGGCGTCCGGCTCGCCGCCATCGCCGACCCCACCCCGGGCGCCGCGCGGAGCCTGGGCGACCGGCTCGGCTGCGCCACCGCCTACACGGACATCGGTGAACTGCTCGCCGACCCGCACATCGACGCGGTGGTGATCGCCACCCCGGCCCGTACCCACGCCGACCTGGTCGAGGCCGCCGCCAAGGCGGGCAAGGCGGTCTACTGCGAGAAGCCGATGGCGGTCACTCTCGCCGAAGCCGACCGCGCCATCGCGGCCGCCGCGGATGCGGGCGTGCCCCTCCAGGTGGGCTTCAACCGCCGCTACGACGCGGGCTTCAGGGCCGCCCACGAGAAGATCGCCGCCGGCGCCATCGGCACACCGCAGCTGTTGCGCTCGCTCACCCGCGACCCCGCTCTGGCCGACCCGGCCCGCATACCGCCGTGGACGATCTTCCTGGAGACCCTCATCCATGACTTCGACGTCCTGCGCCACCTCAATCCCGGTGCCGAACCCGTCGAGGTCTTCGCCATGGCGGACGCCCTGATCCGCCCCGACTTCAAGGACCGCGGCCTGCTCGACACCGCCGTTGTCACCGTCCGCTTCGACAACGGCGCCCTCGCCACCGCCGAGGCCAGCTTCCAGGCCGTCTACGGCTACGACGTACGCGCCGAGGTCCTCGGCTCGGCCGGGATGCTCACCATGGGCGACGTCCGCCGCACCCACCTGACCGCATACGGCCCGGACGGCGTCGGGGCCGAGTGCGTCACTTACGACCAGCACCTCTTCCACGACGCCTATGTGGCCGAACTCGCCGACTTCACCGACAGCGTCCGCACCGGGCGCACCCCCTCCGCCACCGGCGAGGACGCACGCGCTGCCCTGACCATCGCCCTCGCCGCCGTCCAGTCCGTCACCACCGGCGGTCCCGTCCGCGTCGACAAGGTCCAAGACCTGTGAAGCACGGGTCTTCGGCCGCAGCGCGGACCCCGGCGCCGTGTGACAAGTACGGGGTGAGGGTCTGTAAAGCGAGCGGCTCTGTTCTGTAGTCGGTGGTGACGGTGCGTTCTCCTCATTGCAGGATGATGCGGTGACGGGGGAGGTCGAATCCTGCTCGGCCGTGCATCTGCCGCATGATCTTCTTGGTTCGGGTATTGACGCCCTCGGTCCGGCCGTTGTGGTGGGGCAGGGTGAGGCCGGCGTTCACGGCGGCGTGGTCGAGTTCGAGGCCGTTGCAGAAGCTGTGCAGGTGGGGCAGGCCAGTGGTGCGGACTGTGGCGATCCACTGGGTGAGTTTGTCGTCGTTGGCCTGTGCCGGGGTCAGGAACGCGGCCAACTCGCCGGTGAGTCGGGCGAGTGCGGTCATCTCCGGGCACGCCGCGATGAGTGGGCCGAGCAGGTCGGTGTCCTTGGTCCACAGGTGCTCGGGGTGGGTGAGCAGGAGCCGGGCGACGCGGCGGGGGGTTGTCACGGGGCGGTCGCCTTCGGCGCGGCCCTGATTGAGGTAGCGGACCAGCAGGTCGGCACTGCCGGTATAGCCCAGTTCCCTGATCTCGTGCAGGAGGTGCGTGACGGGAACGGGCTACGCGGTAGGAGGCTACTCCGGAGACGCCGCGATCGGCGGATGACACTGGAGCTGATCGTCTGCGAACAAGACGAGAAGGGGCACAACCGTGGAGAACCTCACTCTCGCTGCCGGAGGCAGCAGCAGTTTCTGGCCCACCGGCGTCGTGATGATCGTCGTCATCACCGTCATTGTGGTGCTGGTCGGTATCTGGCGAAGCCGCAACGCCAGAAGGGGAACCGGAGGGCCAGGGAAGTAGGAAAGGCAAAGGTCTCGAGCCACAGCAGGGTTCTGCCTGCCCGCCAAGCCGTCCGTCTCCGTTCTCACCGGACTGCTCCTGACCGCCACCGACGACAGGCCGCGCGTCAGCGCCTTCCACTACGAGACGTCCAGCGACACCACGATGGCGGCCGCCGTCACCGACAGTCGGCTTTCGAGCAGGGACGGAAGAAGCTGCGGTGCGGACCGTGGGGATCTCCAGGTCCTGGCGGAGCGCCTGGCGATCGCCGCTGGTTCCCGGCTCGGTGACCCTCAACAGGGCGTCGGCGAGGGCGATTCGAGCCTCGACCTGGAGGTTCCGCCAGCTTGAGCGGCTGCCCCACAAGAAGGGGCGCCACCTTTGTTCCTAGTCCAAAAGCGCGTGCTCTGGCGCCTGTGACGGTGGGGGTTGGTTTGTTGTCCGCGGACAACAAAATCTCCCCCGCCCGACACAAGCGTCCTCCTCTCAGCGGTATGTGGGCAGTCTTGTTCTTCTGTGGGCAAGAGGACGCCGTCCCGGTCTGTCAGCGGCATGAGCAAGGATCTCGGGCATGACTACGACCGCAGCCGACTACGTGTGGTTCGAGGACCGGTTCCCAGATCTGGCGGAAGCGTATTGCTTCACGTTGGTGCACAAACTGACGCCCTCAGACGTACTTGCCCGCCTTGGAGGCCAGGTCGAACCCTCCCGGGCCGGTACGGCGGCGATAGTGGACGCGGCCTTCGATCTCCTGGATCGATCGGACAACGCCCGACAGCTCATCGCCATGACCACCCTCGGGGACTGGACCCTGCTGATCGAGCCCAACGGCTATCTCGGCGTCACCGAGGAGCGAGCCCTGCCAGCATCCGCCGGAACACGCTGGGTCTCGCACTTCGTCAACATCAACGGCGTCGACTCGTTCCTCTGGGCCGAGCACACTGTCAACCGCCTGACGTTCGAGCCCGGACTCCCCGACCACCGACGGGGGACGACCCCTGACGAACTCCTGGACGCCATGCACCACAGCGGCTTCCAATTCTGGGACGAAACCTCCGACACCGCAGAGCACCTGGCCACGGAAGCGGCCTTCGCCCTCGCCGAGCATCTGACCGGCGTTCGCATCACGCCGGAAATCTTGCAGGACACCACCTTCGCCTGCGGCAGCGCGGAGATCAGGTGAGCGCGGGACGACCTCCCCTCGACGGCATCCTCACCAACGCCCAGGGGATCGCCCACGCGCTCAACAACTCCAGTCCCACAGCCGACTTCACCCCCGAGGGCAGCGTTGCGTTCCATTGCGGAGCGCTCGGGCGGAGGGAGACATCGGCAGAGGGCGGGCCTCGACGCGGTGTGGTGTCCAGGCCCTGCTGGTCTTCTTATTGTTCAGGGGAGGAGTTGGGTCCAACGGCCGGCTGTGGTGATCAGTCCGCTGACGCTGACGCTGACGCTGGCGCCCCAGGCCAGGGTGGGGAGCGACAGGCTCAGGGTGGGGTGTCGTCCTGCGGTGAGGTGCAGTCCGGTACGGCCCAGGCTCAGGTGCCAGCCGGTCCCAGTCGGTTGTACCGCTGCGTCGGCCCTGGTGATCTTCCGCTTGCTCATGCCCTGCCCCTGATCCGAAGGTGTGCCGCGGCGGGTCTGGCCGAGGGTGGGTTCACGTCAGATTCCCCTGCCCCGGTCGAACGGAAATGCGAGAACACCGCTCCCTTGGTCGCCTATCTCCAGTTATGCCCGGTGAAGGGGAGGGGCTGATTCTCCCGGGCCTAGGAAGGCGGCTTGGGGGTACGCCCCGATCTTTCGTGTTCGGCATATGACAGGTTGTGAGCCCTCGGTGACCGCTGGGGTCACTGATGATGACTTTCCGTGGGGGGAAGTTGATGTCTTCAAGTGCCTTTGGCATGCCTTCTGGGCGTGCGCGTTTACGGACAAGACGGTCTCTGGTGGCGGTTGTGGCAGCGTTGGGGCTGGGTGCCTCGGCCGTGCCTGCGCTGGCTGCGCCGGGTGAGGATCCCGCGCCTGCCGCCTCTTCGGCGTGGGGCAAGGACGCTCCAGAGGTGAAGAAGCCGGAGGTGAAGGTCGGCTCGAACCGGCCCCAGGCCCCGGTGGCCGAGGCCGGGTTGTCCGCTGAGCGCACCGCGTGGCGGGCCGCGCAGAAGAAGCGCGCCACAGCACCGGCCGCACGAAGCGCCGGGGCTACGGC
Source organism: Streptomyces sp. BV286 (assembly GCF_019090165.1). Taxonomy (GTDB): domain Bacteria; phylum Actinomycetota; class Actinomycetes; order Streptomycetales; family Streptomycetaceae; genus Streptomyces. The sequence continues at coordinate 4,531 of NZ_JAHRIB010000140.1, read as the reverse complement.
CGCGGCGCCGGCTTATGTGCCCGAGGGGCAGGGTGATGTGCCCTGGCACCAGGTCACGGACTTTCGCATCACCGATTCGCTGGTGGCCCGGGTGAACTACTCCACCGGCAACCTGATGCTGGCGGGCACGGACTTCGACGTCGCGGGAGTGGGCCAGAAGCTCCAGCTGACCCGCACCTACAACTCGCTGGACGCGCCCTGGGGCAAGGTGTCCCAGCGGTGGTGGCAGGGCTATGAGCGGTACGCGCAGATCAGTGACACCGACGTGGTGGTCTACGACGCGACCGGCAACTCACTGACCTTCACGAAGAATACGGACGGCAGCTACAAGACCCCGGCCGGCTACTCCAAGGACCTGAAGAAGAACACCGACGGCACGTTCACTCTCACCGACCGCAAGTCGGGCATCAAGGACACCTACAACGAGCACGGCACCCTGGTGAAGGTCACCGACCGCAACAACGGCACGATCACCGTCACCCAGCACGACGAGAGCGCCGAGCACAAGGGCTTCAAACTGACCGAGACCCGCTCCGGGCGCTGGATCGACCTGGTCAAGACGGACGCTTCGCAGTGGCAGGCCAAGGACCACACCGGCCGCACCGCCGTCTTCGACCTCAACCCCGCAGGCGACCTCGCCAGGACCACCGACACCGAGGGCAAGCCCACCGCGTTCGACTACGACTCCTCCCGCCGCCTGACGAAGATCACCACCCCCGAGGGCCGGGTGACGGTCTTCACCTACGACGGCGCCAACCGCGTCACCAGCATGCTGCGCGCAACGGAGTTCAACGGCACGGGCCACACCGGCCCGACCTACACCTACGCCTACACCGCCACCGACCCGCACGCTTCGGGGACGACGACGGTCACCGACCCCGAGCAGCACGCCACGAAGTACGAGCACGACGCCCAGGGCAAGGTCTCCAAGGTCACCGACCCGCTGGGGCACACGCGCCCGCGGACCTACGACGCGAACAACAACGTCGACTCGGCCACCGACGCCATGGGCGTGGGCGGTGTGGGTGGCAACGTCACCAAGTACGGGTGGGACGCGCGTAACAACCCCACCGGCGCCACCCTGCCCACCGGCGCCTCCTCGTCCGTCACCGGCTACCAGACGATCTCCGGAGCCGACCTGCCCGGCACCCTGGAGAACGCCGACGGCGACACCGCGAACCTCAAGTACGACACGGCCGGCAACACCATGTCGGTCGCCGTCACCGGCACCGGCGGCGGCACGCAGACCTTCACCTACAACCCGGCCACCCCCACCTGCGGCGGCTTCGAGGGCCAGCGCTGCACGGTGAAGGACGCCCGCGGCAAGACCACCTCGCTGGAGTACGACACCAAGGGCAACCTCAGGAAGGTCACCCCGCCGGCGCCGTTGAACGCCACCCCCACCACCTACACCTACGACGCGCTGGGCCGGACGGAGACGGCCGTGGACGGGCGCGGCATCAAGTCGGTGTACGTCTACGACCACCGCGACCGCATCAAGACGGTCTCGACGGCCAACACCACCGTCACCTACACCTACGACGGCGACGGCAACCTCAAGCAGCGCACGGACGACATCGGCACGGTGAAGTACGACTTCGACCCGCTCTCCCGCGAGACGGTCCGCAGCCTCCAGGACGGCTCCCAGACCGTCCTGGCCTACACCCCGGCCGGCAACGTCGACACCTACACCGACCCCCAGGGCGTCATCGACTACACCTGGGACGCGGCCAACAACCTCAAGACACTGAAGGACCCCGCCGACCGCACCACGACGTACACCTACAACGAGAACGACTTCCGCAAGACGACCACCTACCCCGGCGGCACGGTCCAGACGGTCACCCCGGACAAGTCCGGCCGGCCTGAGAGCATCAAGACCACCTCGCCCAAGGGCACCCTGGTCAACCTCGCCTACACCTACAAGTACGGCACCGGCGGGACCGAGGACGGCACGAAGATCCGTACCTCCACCGACGCCGTCACGGGGCTGAAGACGACCTACACCTACGACAGCGCGGGCCGCTTCTCCTACGCCAAGGAGGAGAAGGGCACCACCCTCAACTCCTCCTGGCAGTACTGCTACGACGCGGCCGGGAACCTCACCTCCCAGGGCGTCGAGTTCGGCTGTCCCCGCGGCACGACCTACACCTACAACGACGCCTCGCAGCTGACCGCGAAGAACGGTTCGGCCACGAACTGGTCGTACGACAAGGCAGGCAACGAGACCGCGGGCGCCTCCACCCCCGAAGGCACCCGCACCGGCGAGACCTGGTCGGACTTCTCCCAGCTCACCTCCCTCACGGTCGGCGGCAAGACCTACCCGGGTGAGTACGGCTCCACCGACTCCAGCGAACGCCACCGCCTGGGCGACACCTACTACCACCCCGGCCCCATCGGCCTCGCAGCCGAGACAACTGCCGGTGTCGACACGGGATTTGTCCGCGAACCCGGGGGCACCCTGAACTCCATGACCCGTGACGGCAAGGCGTACTACTACCTCACCGACGCCCTCGGCTCCGTCGTCGCGCTCGCCGACGAGAGTGGCACCAAGGTCAACAACTATTCCTACAGCCCCCGCGGCGTCACCCGGGCAGCCACCACCGAGAAGGCCGGCGTGAGCCAGCCGTACCGGTTCGCAGGCGGCCACCAGGACCCCACGGGGATGTACCACCTCGGGACCCGCTACTACGACCCCAACATCGGCCGCTTCACCCAACCCGACCCCTCCGGCCAGGAAAAGAACCCCTACCTCTACGCCGAAGGCGACCCCGTCAACCGCATCGACCCCAACGGGCTGCTCAGTTGGGACGACATCGGTGGAGCGCTGAAGTCGGGAGCGAAGACTGTTGGGCGTTGGGTAAAGCCAACCCCGGGTTACGTCCTGGCCTGCTATGGCACAAATTCAGTCCTGGACGAAGACGGAAACGACTGGAGCGAAGAAGCGGGAGACCTGTGGGCCTGCGTTGACCCCACTGGCGGTTTTATTCCCGATTAAATAGGCGGATCGCGGGAGGGTTGACCCCAGGAGGAGTTAATCCTCCCGCACCATTATTGCGAAATCTGCAATGCTTCACGGGAATAGAAAGAAGTGGCAAACTGTGACTAATTACAAGAAGATCCAAATCGCTCTATGGGTGATCGCAATAGCGGCTGGAATTATTGTTGGAATTTTGACCGTTGATTAGCCTCGATCGTTCATGAACATCGGCCGCTTCACCCAAGCCGACCCCTCCGGCCAGGAGAAGAACCCCTACCTCTACGCCGAAGGTGACCCCGTCAACCGCATCGACCCCAACGGACTGTTCTCCTTCCCGGACGTGTCAGGAGCGCTGGAGTGCACCAAGGTCGGAATCCTGACCGCAGCCGGTACTGAGGCACTGTGCCTGGCCGGAGCAGTTGCCGGCGCAGCTCCCACCTTGGGGGCTTCGGTGGGAGCCGGAATCACCGGATGTCACGTATTGGCGGCCGGCTTGGGAACAGCTGTAGCGGCGGGTACCGCGGTGGCACGCTCGTACTGATCAACAATGGCCTGCAGACGCTATTAAGGAATGGTCCGGGGGCGTCCGGCAGGGCGTCCCCGGTTCTTTGTCGGTAAAGAGGGCGGATGAGTAAGAAAGCGCAGTTCTATGAGCTCGTAACACGATCTTGTTGAAGTGCCCTGGCCGGGCGTGACCGTTGGGTGATCCGGCCGTTCGGGAAGGTGTGAGTACTCGACCGTGGATCGTGGACGACGACTTGTGGGCCCTGATCGAACCGCTGCTGCCGCCCTGGCCGGAGCGGTCACCCGGGCCTCGGCCGGTGGCGGATCGGCTGTGTCTGCAGGGCATCCTGTACGTGCTCCACAACGACATAGCCTGGCAACTGCTGCCCCTGGAGCTGGGGTTCGGCTCCGGGCAGACCTGCTGGCGCAGGCTTGAGCGGTGGCAGCAGGCCGGTGTCTTCGACCAGTTGCACCGGATCCTGCTCGCGGAACTCAACGCGGCCGGCGAACTCGACTGGTCCAGGGCGTGCGTGGACGGCTCTCACATCCGCGCGAAAAAGGGGGAGCCGACACCGGTCCGTCGCCGGTCGACCGGCGGAAGACAGGCAGCAAACACCATCTGATCTGCGACGGACGCGGCACCCCTCTCAAGGTCATCACCACCGCGGCCAACGTCAACGACGTCACCCAGACCCTCGCTCTCGTCGACGGCGTCCCGCATGTCGCTGGCCGTCCCGGCCGGCCACGCCGCCGCCCCGACTCGCTGCTCGGGGACAAGGGCTACGACTCCAACCCCAACCGCGACGAGCTGCGCAGGCGCCGGATCCTGCCGGTCATCTCCCGCAAGGGTGCCCCGAACATCAAGGGCCTGGGCAAACTCCGCTACGTCGTCGAGCAAACGTTCGCTCTGCTCCACCAGTTCAGGCGGCTCGCCGTGCGATGGGAACGCCGCACAGAACTCCACGACGCGTTCATCTCCCTCGCCTGCAGCCTCATCTGCTGGAGACGGCTCAAGAAGCGCCGATCATGATCGTGTTACGAGCTCTA
>NZ_JAHRIB010000014.1 GCF_019090165.1 Streptomyces sp. BV286 | reverse complement strand
GGGCGCGGGGTCGCACCGGTGCGGGGCGCGCTCATCACGCGGGCACGAGGGAGAGGAAGTGCCGCAGATAGCGCGGGTCGACCCGCCGCATCGACAGCAGCACGTACAGATCGGCGACGCCGAAGTCCGGGTCGTGGGCGGGTTCCGCGCAGACCCAGGCCCCGAGCCGCAGGTAGCCGCGCAGCAGCGGGGGGAGTTCGGTGCGGGCGGGGCGCGCGACGCCCTCGGCGTTCCACGGCCGCAGCGGCCGTACGCGGTACTCGTCGGGTGCCAGGTACCGGCCCCGCACCCGGTCCCAGGTCCCCGCGGCGAGCGCACCGCCGTCGGCGAGCGGGACCGAGCAGCAGCCCGCCAGCCACTCGTGGCCGCCGTCGGTCATGTAGCGGGCGATGCCAGCCCAGATCAGCGCGATGACGGCGCCGTCGCGGTGGTCGGGGTGGACACAGGAGCGGCCGACCTCGACGAGGCCGGAGCGGATCCCGGCGAGGGGCCCGAGGTCGAACTCGCTCTCCGAGTACAGCCGTCCGGCGACCGCGGCACGTTCGGGCGGCAGCAGCCGGTAGGTTCCGACGACCTGGCCGGTCGTGGTGTCGCGCACGAGCAGGTGGTCGCAGTACGCGTCGAAGGCGTCGGTGTCGAGGCCCGGCCGGGAGGTGGTCAGCAGGGCGCCCATCTCTCCGGCGAAGACGTCGTGGCGCAGTCGCTGTGCGGCCCGGACGTCGGACTCGTCGCGGGCGAGGGTGACGGTGTAGCGGGCGGGTGCCGTCGACAGTGGGGGGCTGTCGAGCGTGGAAACGCCGGTCATGGCTCTCTCCTGGTCATGGGCCGGATGCGGCGGAGCGGCGCGGCGGACCGTGCGTACGGCCCGTGCGCTCCTGTTCTTCCGACACCGGCTGACCGGCGAGTAACCCGTGGAGAGAGGCCGGGTGTGAGCTTGCTGAATGCCAGGGGGTGCTTGGCGGGACCGGGGTTGAGCACCACATCGGTCCCGCCCGTCCGCACCCTCGGCGAACGTTCGGTGGGGCGCCCCGTCGGGGCCCGTCAGGGGCGCGGGGAACTGCGCGACCAGCCCCCACGCACCCGCGGCGGAACAACAGCCGCCGATCAACAGCAGACCCAGCGGAGCGCTACCGCTTCGCCGACCTGCGAGTGGCCCGCAGCCACTCCTTGTTCATCCCCGTGATGGAGACCAGCGGAATCCCCTTCGGGCACACGGTGGCGCACTCCCCCGCGAGCGTGCACCCCCCGAACCCCTCCTCGTCCATCTGCGCCACCATGTCGAGCACCCGCGTCTCCCGCTCGGGCGCCCCCTGCGGCAGGACGTTGAGGTGGTTCACCTTGGCCGAGGTGAACAGCATGGCCGCGCCGTTCGGGCAGGCCGCCACGCACGCCCCGCACCCGATGCACTCCGCGTGCTCGAACGCGAAGTCCGCGTCCGGCTTGGGCACCGGCGTGGCGTGCGCCTCCGGCGCGGCCCCCGTCGGCGCGGTCACGTACCCGCCGGCCTGGATGATCCGGTCGAAGGCGGACCGGTCGACGACCAGGTCCTTCACCACCGGGAAGGCGGACGCGCGCCACGGCTCGACGTCGATGGTGTCGCCGTCCTCGAAGGACCGCATGTGCAGTTGGCAGGAGGTCGTGCGCTCGGGGCCGTGCGCGTCGCCGTTGATGACGAGCGAGCAGGCTCCGCAGATGCCCTCGCGGCAGTCGTGGTCGAAGGCGACGGGGTCGTCGCCCCGGAGGATGAGCTCCTCGTTGAGGGTGTCCAGCATCTCCAGGAAGGACATGTCGGCCGAGATGCCGTCGACCTCGTACGTGGACATCGCTCCGTCGGCGTCGGTGTTCCGCTGCCGCCAGACGCGCAGGGTGAGCTTCATGCGTAGCTCCGCTGGGTGGGGTGGACGTACTCGAAGACGAGGTCTTCCTTGTGCAGGACGGGTGCTTCCCCGGTCTCGGTGAACTCCCAGGCGGCCGCGTAGGAGAACTCCTCGTCGCGGCGGGCCGCCTCGCCGTCCGGGGTCTGGGACTCCTCGCGGAAGTGGCCGCCGCAGGACTCCTCGCGGTGCAGCGCGTCGAGGCACATGAGCTCGGCGAGCTCCAGGTAGTCGACGACGCGGTTGGCCTTCTCCAGCGACTGGTTGAACTCCTCGCCCGTGCCCGGGACCTTGATGCGCCGCCAGAACTCCTCGCGGATCTGCGGGATGCGCTCCAGGGCCTTGCGCAGACCCGTCTCCGTACGCGCCATGCCGCAGAACTCCCACATCAGCTCGCCCAGTTCGCGGTGGAAGGAGTCGGGGGTGCGGTCTCCGTCGACGGCGAGCAGGAGCCGCAGCCGGTCCTCGGTGTCGGCCAGCACCTCCTGGACGACGGGGTGTTCGTCGCTCACGTCCTCGTGGTGAGGGTGCCGGGCGAGGTAGTCGTTGATGGTCGACGGGAGGACGAAGTAGCCGTCGGCGAGGCCCTGCATCAGCGCGGACGCGCCGAGCCGGTTCGCCCCGTGGTCGGAGAAGTTGGCCTCGCCGATGGCGAACAGGCCGGGGACGGTGGTCTGGAGGTCGTAATCGACCCACAGGCCGCCCATCGTGTAGTGCACGGCGGGGTAGATCCGCATCGGCACGGTGTACGGGTCCTCGGCGGTGATCCGCGCGTACATGTCGAAGAGGTTGCCGTACTTCTCCTCGACGGCCCTCCGGCCCATGCGTGCGATGGCGTCGGCGAAGTCCAGGTAGACGCCCTGCCCTCCGGGACCCACCCCGCGGCCCTCGTCGCAGACGTTCTTGGCGGCCCGGGAGGCGATGTCACGGGGGACGAGGTTGCCGAAGGCCGGGTAGACGCGCTCCAGGTAGTAGTCGCGCTCGTCCTCGGGGATCTCGTTCGCCGGGCGGTCGTCACCCTTCGCCTTCGGCACCCAGATCCGGCCGTCGTTGCGCAGCGACTCGCTCATCAGCGTCAGCTTGGACTGGTGCTCGCCGGTACGCGGGATGCAGGTGGGGTGGATCTGCGTGAAGCAGGGGTTGGCGAAGTACGCACCGCGCCGGTGGGCCCGCCACACGGCGGTGGCGTTGGAGTTCATGGCATTGGTCGACAGGTAGAAGACGTTGCCGTAACCGCCGCTCGCCAGGACGACGGCGTCCGCGTAGTACGTGTCGATCTTCCCGGTGATCAGGTCGCGGGCCACGATCCCCCGGGCCCGCCCGTCGACCACGATCAGGTCGAGCATCTCGGTGCGGGCGTGCATCTCGATGTTCCCTGCGGCGATCTGGCGGGACAGCGCCTGGTAGGCGCCCAGCAGCAGCTGCTGGCCGGTCTGGCCGCGGGCGTAGAAGGTCCGGGACACCTGGACGCCGCCGAAGGAACGGGTGTCGAGGAGGCCGCCGTACTCGCGGGCGAAGGGCACGCCCTGGGCGACGCACTGGTCGATGATCTCCACCGAGATCTGTGCGAGCCGGTGGACGTTGGACTCCCGCGCCCTGAAGTCGCCGCCCTTGACGGTGTCGTAGAACAGGCGGTGGACCGAGTCGCCGTCGTTGCGGTAGTTCTTCGCGGCGTTGACACCGCCCTGCGCGGCGATCGAGTGGGCGCGGCGCGGGGAGTCCTGGTAGCAGAACTGCACGACGTGGTAGCCCTGTTCGGCGAGCGTGGCGCCGGCGGAACCGCCTGCGAGTCCCGTACCGACGACGATCACGGTGTGCTTGCGGCGGTTGGCGGGGTTGACCAGCTTGGCCTCGAAGCGGCGGGTGTCCCAGCGCTCGTTCACCGGCCCTTTCGGGGCCTTGGTGTCGACGACCGGCTCTCCGGTCGTGTACTCGGCGAATGCAGAGGTCATGTCAGCTCACCACTCCGGTCATCACGCCCACGGGTACGGCGATGAAGCCCACCGTCAGCACCAGTGCGAGCACGTTGGCGATGGTCTTGAAGGCGCGGTCGCGGGTGCGGCTGCCCACGCCGAGGGTCTGTGCGGCGCTCCAGAAGCCGTGCCGCACGTGCAGGCCGAGCGCGAGCATCGCGACGATGTAGATGACGTTGCCGTACCAGGTGGAGAAGGTGTCGATCACGTTCTGGTACGGGTGCCCGTGCTGGAAGCCGCCCGGGTGCACGGTGCCGGTCGTCAGGTCCAGGATGTGCCAGACGATGAACAGGCCGAGGATGATCCCGCCCCAGCGCATGGTGCGCGTCGCGTAGCTCGCCCGGGCCTTCTTGTGCACGTACCGGGTGGGGCGCGCCCTGAGGTCGCGGCGGCTGAGCTGGTACGCGGAGACGGCGTGCGCGACGACGGCGGCGACCAGGACCACGCGGACGATCCACAGCGCCCACTCGTAGTGCAGGAAGGGCTCGCCGAGGGTGCGCAGCCAGTGCGCGTAGTGGTTGAACTCCCCCGAACCGAAGAAGATCTTGAGGTTGCCCAGCATGTGGACGACCAGGTACCCCAGCATGATCAGGCCGCTGACGGCCATCACGGTCTTCTTGCCGACGGACGAGTCCCACATGGTGCGCGTCATGGACGGTTTTCGGTCCGTCCGCGTTGCCAGAGCCATGAGACAGACGCTAGGGCCGACAGGGTCGATCGGTCCAAGACATGGATCAGCTCGTTTCCATAGGCAACCCCTATCAGAGACGTACGATGGAGGAATGCAGTTCCAGCAGCTCCAGTACTTCGTGGCGGTCGCCGAGACCCGGCACTTCACCCGGGCCGCCGACCTGGTCCACGTGGCCCAGCCGTCGCTGTCCCAGCAGATCAAGGCGCTGGAGCGGGAGTTGGGGGCCGACCTCTTCCTCCGGGCCCGCGGGAACATCACGCTCACGGACGCCGGAGAGGCGCTGCTGCCACTGGCCCGTCGCATCCTGGCCGACGCGGACACGGCCCGGCACGAGGTGCAGGAGCTGGCTCAGCTGCGCAGCGGCCGGGTACGCCTCGGCGCGACCCCCAGCCTGTGCACGGGGCTGCTGCCGGACGTGCTGCGCGCCTTCCACGACCGGTATCCGGGCATCAGGCTGCTGATCGAGGAGGGGGGCTCCCACGACCTCGTACGGGAGCTGGCCCGCGGAGCACTCGATCTGGCCCTCGTGGTTCTTCCCCTGCCCACGCCCTCGCCCGCGCTGACCACGGTGGAGGTGCTGCGGGAGGACCTGGTCGTGGTGTCGTCGCCGGACGCTCCCGCGCCGGGCCGCGGCCGCCGGACCGTCCGCATCCCCGATCTGGAGGGCGAGCGCCTAGTGATGTTCCGGCACGGCTACGACCTGCGTGAACTCACCGTCGCCGCGTGCCGTTCCGCCGGGTTCGAGCCGGATTTCGCGGTGGAGGGCGGGGAGATGGACGCGGTGCTGGGGTTCGTGCGGGCGGGGCTGGGGGTGGCCGTGGTGCCGCGGATGGTGGCGACCCGGTCGGGGCGGGGGTTGCGGGTGACGCCGCTGGCCCGGCCCGGACTTGCCCGGACCATCGCGTTGGCGCACCGCAGCGATGTGGCTCCGCCTCGGGCCGCCCGTGAGCTGCAGCGGATGCTGCTGGAACGGTGAGCCGCGGTCGGGCCGTACCCCGCGCCCCTTCGGGGACGTCGGCGGCACGGCGCGCTCTCACCGTGCGGGTGCGTCGTGGCTGAGCGCGCAGTTCCCCGCGCCCCTGACAGGGCGCGGGGAACTGCGCGGCCGGCCACAGCGGACCTGCGGTCAGCCCGTCGCGTCCACGAGTGCCAGGTCGTGGAGCCGGTCCGGCGGACCGGGGCGGGCGTAGTACCAGCCCTGGGCGGTGTCACAGCCGAGCAGGCGCAGTTGCTCGGCCTGCGCCCCCGTCTCCACGCCCTCCACCGTGACCGCCAGGTCCAGGCTGTGGGCCAGGGAGACGATCCCCTCGACGATCTTGAGGTCGACTGGATCGGCCGGGAACTGCTGCATGCCCTGGGTGAAGGACCGGTCGAGCTTGAGGATGCTCACCGGGAGGCGGCGCAGGTTCGCGAGGTTCGAGTACCCCGTGCCGAAGTCGTCGAGCGCGATGTCGACTCCCATCTCGGCGAGCCGGCGCAGCGGCTTCAGGAGGTCGTCGTCCGCGCCGATCAGCGCCGACTCGGTGACCTCCAGGCAGAGCGAGTCCGGTTCGAGGCCGACACGCTCCAGGATGTCGACCGTGTCGGAGACCAGGCCGGGATGGGTCAGCTGGCACGGGGACAGGTTGACGTTGATGCGCAGCGGTCCGGCATCGGCGTGACGTTCCTGCCATTCGCGGGCCTGGCGGACCGACTGCTCAAGGACCCAGCGGCCGAGCGGGACGATCAGGCCGGTGTGCTCGGCGAGCGGGATGAACCGGTCGGGACCGAGCACACCGTGCTGCGGGTGCAGCCAGCGGACCAGGGCCTCCGCACCGCGCACACTGCCGTCGCCGAGGTGGACGAGCGGCTGGTACTCGATGAAGAACTCGCCCCGGTCCAGCGCCGCGGGCAGCGCCGTGGTGAGCCCGTGCCGGGTGATGGCCCGGGCGTCGGCCTCGGGGTCGGCGAGCTCGTAGCGGTTGCCGCCCGCCGACTTGGCCCGGTACATCGTGATGTCGGCGCTGCGCAGCACCTCCGCCGGGCCGCGCTCGCCCGCCGGACCCTCGACGATGCCGATGCTGCCGCGGACCGTCAGTTCCCGGCCGTCGATACGGACCGGGGTGATCAGGGCGTTCATGATGCGGTCGGCGAGCGCGTCGACCTCGCTCTCGGTGTCGGGCCCGGTGGTCAGGGCCACGAACTCGTCGCCGCCGAGCCGGGCCACCATCTCGCCGGGCGCGGTCGCGCAGGACTGCAGCCGGTCGGCGACCTCGACGAGCAGCCGGTCCCCCGCCGCGTGCCCGAGGCTGTCGTTGATGGTCTTGAAGCCGTCGAGGTCTAGGTAGCAGAGCCCGAAGCGCATGCCGCCGCCCGCGGAGAGCACCTTGTCGAGCCGCTCGAAGAACAGGGTGCGGTTGGGCAGTCCGGTGAGGGCGTCGTGCGTCGCCTCGTACCGGAGCCGGAGGTTGAGCAGCCGGCGCTCGGTGGTGTCCTCCATGAGGGCGAGCTGGTACTGCGGCTCCCCGTCCGCGTCACGCAGCAGCGACACGGTGAGGTTGGTCCACAGGACCGTTCCGTCGGGCCGGTAGAAGGCCTTCTCGACGTGGTAGTGCTCGCGGTCGCCGCGCACCAGCTCCTCGTAGAGCCGCCACACCTGGGGGGCGTCCTCGGGGTGGGTCCAGTCGGTGACGTTGCGTCCGCGCACCGACTGCTCGGTGCCGCCGAACATGCGCAGCAGGGCGTTGTTCACCTGCAGGATGTTGCCGTCGAGATCGGCGACGCCGATGCCTATGGCCGCGCCTTCGAAGACCGCGCGGAAGCGTGCCTCGGTCGCGTGCAGCGCGTCCGCGACGATGCCCTGGGCCTGGAGGGCGGCGCGCGCGATGGTCTCCTGCTCGGTCAGCGTCCGCTCCCGCAGCGCATGCGCGAACCCGGCGGCCATGGCGTGCTGCAACCGCGCCGAGCGGGCGCGCAGGTCTTCCTGGAGGCCGTCCCCGCCGCAGTAGAGCACCAGATACGCGTCGACGCAGTCGAGCGTGGCGCTGAGGGCCTCGGGCTCGGTGCAGTGCGCGTCGATGAGCGCCGCGCCGACGGCCTGCCCCTCGGCCGCCTCGAACGTCCTGGCCCGCAGTGCCTCGCTCAGGCGCCGGGCGAGCGGCACGAGACGCTGCTCGAACTCCGGCCGGGTCAGGGACGTCGCGGTGACCGGGTACACGGCCCGGCTCCAGATCGTCGCGAACCTGCGCAGTCTGTCCTCCGGCCCGTCCGGCTCGGCGGTCACGCCCTGCGCCCCACGCCCGCGAAACCCGAGTAGGAATAGGGATCCTCGTCCTCGGACGCCGGGTCGGGCCGCCACGTCGGCATCGGCACCAGTCCGGGTTCCACCATGTCGTACCCCTCGAAGAACCGCGCGATGTCCTCGCGCGAGCGCATGATCAGCGGGCTGCGGATGTCCTTGTAGACGTCGACGGCGCCGCCGGCCCGCTCCGGTGGGAGCGGGATTCCCTCGTACGAGGCGTGCGTGACGACGAACAGACTGCCGGGCGCAAGCGCGTCCCTCAGCTCTGCCACCGCCCCGTACGGGTCGTCCTCGTCCTCCACGAAGTGAAGTATGGCAACGAGAAGGAGCGCCACTGGCTGATTCAGGTCTATCAGCCCCCGAAGCTGGGGACTTGCGAGGATCTCCTGGGGCTTGCGGAGGTCCGCGGTGATGACGTCCGCGTCCTCGTTGCCGTCCAGGACGGCCCTGCTGTGCTCCACGGCCACCGGATCGTGGTCGACGTAGACGACGCGTGCGCCGGGGCGGGCACTCTGGGCGACCTCGTGGACGTTGCCGTAGGTGGGTATTCCCGAGCCGATGTCCAGGAACTGGCCGATGCCCTCGTCGGCCGCGAAGCGCACGGCCCGGCGGAGGAACGCCCGGTTCGCCTGCATGATCTTGGGCAGCCCCGGCATGAACTCCATGGCCCTGCGCGCGGCCTCCCGGTCGACCTCGAAGTTGTGCGATCCGCCCAGGTAGTAGTCGTAGATGCGGCTCACGCTCGGCACCGAGATGTCGATGCCACGTGGGGCCCAGGCGGGACGCTCCATCTATCTCTCCAAGGCGTAGGCGATCCGGTGTTCGAGCTGAGGCTACTGATCGCCCGCCAATGGAGCGAGGGGAAACGGAAATTGACCGTCCGTTCCAGGTCACTGCCTCCGGCACGTGCCGAAATGGAATGCCTTGCGAAATCACACCGAAGCGTTCCAAAGAGATCGGTGAGAACTGCGCAGAGTCACGAAGAGCCGGGACGGGGGCCGTTCGGATGTGAAAAAGCCGCATCGCCCCCTCCGTACGGTGCGGAGGGGGCGAAGCGGTGGGTGTGCGCACTTGTTCCGATGTTCCGGCACTCTCTTTTCGGAGTGCCGGAACATCGGTCACCGACCGGGGAAGTGGTCGTGTGGTGTGGCTACTTCGGCTTGCCGAGCGGCTTGCCCTCGGGCGAGATGGCGTACCAGGTACCGCCGACGCCCTGCCCGTTGGTGTCACCGGGCTTCTTGTCACCCGCGAAGGTGTAGAGCGGCCAGCAGTCGATGCTCTGCTGCTTGAGGCCGTCCGGACGGTTCAGGACGACGTAGCCGCGACGGCCGTCGTTCTTGTTGTCGATGCCCTTGGTGTCGGCGGCGTCCACCGGCTCGACGACCGGCCACTTCTCGAGGCACGCGCCGACACAGGCCGACTTCATCGGCCACGGGGTGTCCTTCTCGAAGCGGTAGACCGTCATGCCGTTCTTGTCGATGACGACCTCGCCGAGCTCCGGGTCGTTACGGGTCGACAGACCGGCCAGGTCGGCGGCCGCGCCACCCCCGCCCCCGCCCCCGCCGGACGCCTTCTTGCCGGTGGGAGCCGACGCGTACCAGGTACCGCCCACACCCTGGCCGTTGACGTCACCGGCCTTGGTGTCCTTCGCGTACCGGTACTGCGGCCAGCCGTCGATCGTGAGCTGCTTGGTGCCGTCGGGGCGGGTGACCTCGCCGAGCAGGGCCTTGTCAATGCCCACCGGGGCGGCGGCGCCGGAGGCCGGGACCGGGGGCCAGGCCGTGGCGCAGTCGCCTTCACAGGTGGACTTCGGCGGCTCCGCCGTGTCCTTGTCGAAGCGGTAGAGCGTCATGCCCGCGCTGTCCGTCACCACTTCGCCGAGCTTGTCGGTGTCCGCAACGGCAAGCTGCCCGGCGCTCTGGCCCTGGGCCGCGGCACCCTGTCCCGCTGTGGCGGCGGCACCGGTCTCGGTACCCGGGCTCGCTCCGGCCGCCCCCGCCGTACCGTAGCCATTGGCCGCGGGCGCCGCGCCCACGTTCTGGCTTCCGGTCGAAGTGTCCGCCTTGTCCTGACCGCACGCCGTCGTCAGCACCAGCACTGCCGCAGCTGACGCTACGAGTGAGGCGCTCCGCCAGGAGGTCTTCATTGGTAACTCCCGCTGTCGTCATAGGTGTTGCGGCGCTGCTCAGCACCGCGTATGGCCCTAGGTACGGGCGGGGGTGCGGTGAGTGTTCAAAGAGCGCACACATTTCTTTCAGGTAACGCCCGGGACTGCTGCTCGGGATGAGGTCCGAGAGGCCGGCCCGACCCCCTTCCGAGAGGCCGGCCCGGCCCCTTCCGAGAGGGCCGGGTGGCGCCCCGTGGCAACCGCGTGATGCTCCGTTGTCCCTCCTTCGGGGCAATCCCGCCGCCAGTCCCGCGCGCGCGAGCGCGCGAGGACCGATGATCGCGATCGTGTCTGGACCACTACGAAACCCACCGCCCCGTTTCGCCCTCGTCATACGGCTGCTGGCGCTGTTCACCCTGACCTGGGTCGCGGGTGGCGCGCCGGCCCCCGCGACCGCCGACGCGTGCGCGTACGCCTCCACCGGCCCCGGCGGGGGCGGCGCGGTGGCGG
>NZ_JAHRIB010000139.1 GCF_019090165.1 Streptomyces sp. BV286 | reverse complement strand
AGACGTCGTTTCACTTGGTGAGTCGGCGGTGGTTGATGAGGCTGGTGGCGATGGCGGTGAAGGCCAGGAAGTGTTCGGGCTTGCGTTCGTAGCGTCGGTGGAGGCGGCGGCATCCGCTGAGCCAGGACATGGTGCGCTCGACCACCCAGCGGTGTCGGCCCAGGCGTTGTGAGTTCTCGACACCGCGGCGGGCGATGCGAGGAACGATGTTCCGCTCACGGAGCCATCGACGCAGGTAGGGATAGTCGTAGCCCTTGTCGCCGTGGAGCTTTGCCGGCCGGCGACGCCGCGGACCGCGAGGACTGCGGACCGGCGGGATCCCCATGACCAGCGGTTGCAGGGCCAGGCTGTCGTGGGTGTTGGCGGCCGAGATCGCGACAGAGACGGGCAGGCCGGCACGGTCGACGACAAGATGGATTTTCGATCCCAACTTGCCGCGGTCGGTCGGATTCGGTCCCGTCAACTGCCCCCTTTGAGGGCGCGGACACTGACCGAGTCCACGGCGAATCGTGACCAGTCCAATCCCCCCTGAGCACCGAGTTCATCGAGGATGACGCGGTGCAGGCGAGCCCACACACGCTGCTGAGTCCACCGCGCGAAACGTCGGTAGACGGTGGGCCAGACTGGCCCGAACACCGGCGGCAACTGCCGCCAGGAACAGCCCGACGTGGCCACGAACACGATCGCGGTCAGGCATTCACGGTCCCCGGCCCGCCGACGGCCCCCGCCCTGCGGACGCACCACCACCGTCTCCGGCACCACCCGCCGAAACAGCTCCCACAACTCATCCGAGACCAGATGCTCAGCAAGACTTGTCATACCAACACAACGACTCTCCTCGCCAAAGGAAACGTCGTCTTAGAGGCGATCCGACCACGGCGGCATCGATGACCGGCATCGGCCAGGCGGTCGGCGAATCGCTGCACGCGCGATGGTGAGACGGCGTTCGCTTCAACATAGATCGTGCCCACGCCGGCCATGCCGAGCACGGCTACCTGGGCAGCGGTGTCCTCCGCTGCGGCGGGAGAGGAGAGGGAGAGCAGCACGTCAGAGCGCGAGATTAGCTCGGGCAGTGCCTCGGCTGCGAGGCCCGCCTGCTCGGCCCGGCAAGTTGTGTCACTTCGTCCGTCGGGGCGCCACAGCACGATGTGGCCGCGGGAGCACACCGGGCGCCGAAGGCGGATCCCATGCTGCCGGGAGGCCCGGCTCCCGAAAGAGCACGTCACCGCTACTGATCCAGTCGAGGACGAGGACACCCCCGCCCCGATGGTGGAATATGGGTCGTCCGGGACTCGGCAGGGGGAAAGACGCGCGTGCACGCTCAGGAGACCACGTTCAACGAACTCGTCCAGGGCGAGAAGCAGTACCAAGTGCCGCTCTATCAGCGCACTTACAGCTGGCAGCGGGATGAACTGCGGCAACTCTGGGACGACGTTCAGGAGTTGGTCGAGGAGCAGTTGGAGGGACGGCCCCCCGCAGCGCACTTCCTCGGCTCCGTGGTGCTGGCCCCGGGCCGGATCACCGCTGGCGGCATGCAGCGCTGGCTCGTTGTCGACGGCCAGCAGCGGCTCACCACTCTCATGCTCGCCTTCACGGCGTTGCGCGACCGCCACCGGGAACGCGGCGCGGAGCAGAAGGCCGAGCGCATCCACGACCTTGTGCTCGTCAACAAGTACCGAAGCGGCGACGACCACTACCGGCTCCTGCCCACGCAGGCGGACCGCGACGCCTTCACCGCCTGTGTCGAGAGTTCGCCAAGGGCCGGCGGCCCCGGCAACGTGGGTGCCGCCTACCGGTTCTTCCTGGGCGCCCTCGCAGAGGGCGAGGAAAATGCTGGTGAGACGTGGACGGACGCGGTGGAGACCGTGCTGAGCGGTCTGCTGTCGATCGTGGAGATCACCGCGTCGGAGGGTGACAACGTCTACCGGATCTTCGAGTCGATCAACAACACTGGGGTCGGACTCAGCCAGAGCGACCTGCTGCGCAACTACCTCTTCATGTGCCTGCCGACCCGAGGTGAGTCCGTCTACCAGAGTCTCTGGCTGCCCATGCAGGAACGGCTAGGCCCCGCCAACCTCGAACTCCTCGTCTGGCTCGACCTGGTGGTGGCCGGCAACAGCCGGGCGAAGCAGAGCGAGATCTATCGGGACCAGAAGAAACGCCTGGAGCCTCTGAGCTCCGACGAAGCGGCCCTGGAGGCCGAGATCGCCTCCCTGGCCAGCCGGGCGGAACGTCTGATGCGGATCCTGGAACCCGAGAGGGAGGCCGACCCTGAGCTGCGCGAAGTGCTGGAGAGGCTCTCCCGGTGGGGCGGTCAGACCCACTACCCGCTGGCACTTCATCTGCTCGGCCGCGTGGACGATGGGCAGGCCACACCTCACCAGGCCGCCCGGGCACTGGCGTACGCCGAGAGTTACATGGTGCGGCGCCTGTTCACCGGACACTCCACCACGGGCAGCAATCGGGTGTTCATGGAGATGGCCAAGGAGATGGAGAAGGACGACGACCCGGCCGAGGCCGTAAGCCGCTTCCTGTCGAAGAGCAAGACGGGTGCCCGTGTCTGGCCCGACGACGACGCCGTCCGCGAGGCGATCCGCACCCGGCCGTTCTACAAGGCGGGCCGCAGCAACCAGCGGTTCCAGGTGCTGCGGAGGCTGGAGGAGAGCTACGGAGCGAGCGAACCGGTCGACTTCGCCAAGGCACGCCTGACCGTCGAGCACGTGCTGCCACAGAGCCCCGCACACCAGTGGCTGGACCTGCTGGCCGAGGAGACCGAGGACGGACAGGGCGCCGAGGAACTCCACGCCCTACTCGTCCACACACTTGGCAACCTGACTCTTTCCGCTGACAACGCGAAGCTCTCGAACCACCCGTTCCGCCGCAAGCAGGAGATCCTGGACTTCAGCTCCCTGCGGATGAACCAGGAGATCGCAGGGCGGGAACGTTGGGGGAAGGCGGAAATCCTCGACCGCGGCGCCGCCCTCGCCGACCGGGTGGTGCGGCTGTGGCCCGGGCCCGTCGCGGGCACGGTCCCGGTGGACGACGAGTGGTCCGGATGGAAGGAGCTGCGGGCCGCGCTTCTCGCCATGCCAGCCGGGACGTGGACGACGTACGGCGATGTCGCCGCGCTCATCGGCACCCACGCCGTCCCCGTCGGCCAGCATCTGGCGTCCAAGGTGGGCCTGCACGGCGCCTACCGGGTGCTGACGGCGGACGGCCGCGTCTCGGCGGGCTTCAGGTGGCCGGACGGCCAGGACCTCGGTGATGTGCGAACCCGTCTGGAGGCCGAGGGAGTTTCCTTCGACGATGCGGGCCGGGCCCGCCGATCCCACCGGCTGACCACCTCCGACCTGGCGGCCCTGCTGGGCAAGGATGTCGCCGATGAGGCCGAGCCGTCACCACGGGCTGACGGCGATGAGCAGCAGTCGGCGACCAGCCGGTTCGAAACGCAGCTGCGCGACAACCAGACCGAGGAGACCGTCGACGGCGTCCTAGACGCCCTGCGCTTCTGGGAGCAGCAGGGCGGTCATCTCGCCTACGGCCGAGCGAGCGAGACCAGTTGCTTCCCCACAGTGAGTTTCGGCAACGCCCCCGCCTCCCGAGAGCTGTGGCCCCTGGCCCTCTACCCGGTCTCCGGCACCGTAGAGGTCGTCTTCCAGTATCTGAAACGGCGCCCACCGTTCGACGATGAGCCTCTGCGGCGCGAGCTGATGAACCGCCTGAACAAGATCGAGGGCATCGACCTGGCCGAGGCAAAACTGGACCTGCGCCCGTCCTTCGCGGTGGAGGTCTTCGCCGCGCACAGCGAGGAGGTCTGCGCGGTGTTGGAGTGGTTCGCGCATACGGTGGCTCTCGCGGAGGCCCGCCGTATGGTGGACAAGGACGCCGACACTCCCTGACACCCTCCGTGCCCCCTCCGGTGAAGCGTGGGGCGACGGCATCCTGCGGCCCCACGCCACGTCACGCATGGGGCCTGTAGCAACGGCGAGCGAAGCCCATGGACATCACGGGCGCGAGTTGACGACCGGCGCCAGGAATGGACTCGGCGCCCCGTGCCAGGACACTCGCAGCGCCTCGCGCGCCCGTGTGCACGCGACGAAGAGCAGGTTCAGCTCACCGTTCAGGTCCTCCTGATGCTGCTGGGCGTCGACGTCGACCGCGGTGACGGCCGACTTCATCGGCACGGTGCCGTCGTTCACTCCGGCCACGGCGACGCAGCGGAACTCCAGCCCTTTCATCCGGTGCATGGTGCCGATCCGGACACCAAGGCCACCATGCCCGGCGCCGAGCACGCACGCGGCGAGGCCGGCCTGCTCCAGGGCCTGGGCGATATCCCGTCCCAGTTGGACGAAGCGCACCGCCACCCCGATGTCCTCCGCCCGCACCCCTGCGCCGGTCCAGTCCCGTACCCGGGCCACCAGTGCCTCGATCTCCTCGGGTTTGGTGGCATACCCGGCCGTCTCCGGCCGCTCTCCGTGCATGGTGGAGCGGTATCCAGCCAGCGTCTCGTTCCCGCCGTCCATGTCGTCCGGCTCCTCACCGGTCAGCAGCGAGGCCGACCAGGCCAGGATCTCCTGTGTGGTGCGGTAGTTGATCCGCAGTCGGTGCGAGCGGCCGACGACCTGGACGCCGAGCGATCGCAGCGACACCCGGTTCCCGTAGATCCGCTGGTAGGTGTCCCCGGCGAGGAACAGATCGTCCTGACCGGGAGCAACCAGCGCCCGCAGGAACCGCCACTGCGCGGGGTGCAAGTCTTGCGCCTCGTCGATCACGACATGGTGGTACGGCCGCTGCTCCCGGCCGTCCAGGATACGTGCCGCCTCCGCACACACCTGAAGGAACGTCCACTCGCCGGCCTGGCGCAACTGCTCCTCGAAAGCGGAGACGGCCCGCCACACCTGAAGGCGTTTCAGCGGTGGGAGCGCGGTGCCGCGGCCGGTGCGCGGCGCCTTCAGGTACTCCTCCGGTTCGGTCAGGGCCTGCGCGAGGACGATCTGACGCCACTCCTGGTCGAGGAAGACGTCCGTGAAGTCGATCCCCAGCCGCCGCGCGATGCGCGTCCAGCGGGCGGTGATCTCCTTCTGTTCGAAGACCAGTTTCAGCGGGGCGCCGCCGCGCTCCGCCCGTACGATCTCGTTGGCCAGGGCGTCGACGTTGACTACCCGGATCCTCGCCCGGACCTCCTCTTCCTCGACCAGCAGCGTCAGACAGCGCTCCAGTTCGGCCGCGAGATCCCTGGTGAAAGTGGTGAGCAGGACGCTCCCGTCGGGGGCGCCCTCGGGCAGTTGCCGCGCCAGGTGGTACGCCCGGTGCAGGGCGACCACCGTCTTCCCCGTGCCGGGCCCGCCTGTGACGCGGGCCGGCCCGGCGTAGCCCTCGTGGTACGCCACCCGGTACTGGCTCGGGTGCAGGAAGACCCGCCAGGCGTCGAACGGCCGCTCCAGGATTCCCTGCAGTTCGACGGGGCCCGACACGAGCGCGACCCGGCCGCGGGAACGGGCCATCGCGGTGCCCAGCTCGTCATCGTCGTCGGACGCGGGGGTCCGCGCGGCGGTCCGGGCGTACGCCTGCACCAGTTCCCGGTCGATCGCCTCGGGCTTCATGCCGGTCGCGAGCCCCAGCAGTACGTCGTACTGAT
This sequence comes from Streptomyces sp. BV286, assembly GCF_019090165.1. GTDB lineage: Bacteria > Actinomycetota > Actinomycetes > Streptomycetales > Streptomycetaceae > Streptomyces. The sequence continues at coordinate 13,350 of NZ_JAHRIB010000139.1, read as the reverse complement.
GCTCCGGCAGCACCTTGTGCAGGGCCTCCAGATGATCCTCGTCCGGGATCAGTCGGATGATCGGCAGGATCTCCTCGTCCACACCGAGGCTGCGCAGCACCTTGTCCGGATAGTCGGAGGCGGGGAACAGGCGGGTCGGTTCCTCGGCGGCCAGCGCACGCAGCCCGGCCGTGGCCCGTTCCAGGGCCACGTCGTTGCGTATCTCGATGCCTTGCGTCGCCTCGTTCACCGACGCGCGGTGCTTGGCGGCCCAGTCGTTGGCCTTGTCATGGGGGAGCACCTTGAGCAGCAGGTAGCTGTCGCCCGACTCGCCCTTGAGGACGACGCCGCGCCAGAAGCCGGTGATGCGGATGGTCCGCAGCCGCGGATCCTTCTGGTTAGTCAGCTTCTCCAGGTGCAGCCCAGTGTGCGTGGCTGCCGCGAACTTCTCGAACACCTCGAAGACCCGCTTCTGCACTGGTTTCTCCAACGCCGCGAACTCCAGCAGGAAGTCCCGGTGCATCCCCAGCGTCGCCATCCGCGCCCCTCCAGAAGACTACGATCACCTTACTGACCGGCTCCGATTCGCGAGACCGGTCCGTACATGCCAGGGCAGCCGGCTCGCCTCGATCGCCTCCGCTTGCGGCGCGGGTCAGTTGACTCGGCGGTTGCCGGGCGGAACCTCGCTCCGGTGCATCCCCACGACGACGGAGCCCGGCCCGCTGGCGGACAGGCTCTCGCGTATCAGGTCGATGACGTAGTCCCAGCCTGTGCCGCGCGTGCCGATCCATCCGTCCCTAAGCAGCGTGGTGAAGGTGGTGTTGTTCAGGTACCGGGGAACCGACTCCTCGACGATGCGTGTCCCGCCGGACGGCCCGTCGGCCTCAGGGCATTGGAGCAGTTCCTGAAAGTGCTCCCGCGTCAGGTACATGCCGGGGATGAGGGCAGCGGAGTTCATCATGAAGGGAGTGGTTCGGCACAGTTTGACCATGCTGGGCGTGGGTACCAGGCGTGGATCCCCCAGCGTCGTCGGCCCCTCTTGACTGCTCCGAGCCCACCGGTCCTCGGCCTTGCACTCCTCGTCGACGGTCTCCATCCGCTTCAGCTCCCGCTCGCCGGTAGCGTCGTGCCAGTACACCCAGCCGGGCCCGCTCTGACGCATCCGCTTGTACTGGACCATGGCCACGCTGCGGGCGTGCTCGTTCACGTAGATCATGTCGACGCCCATGACGGTCTCGGCGTTCGTGCGGTTGGCGTTGTACACGAACAGCCGATGGCGGGATTCGGAGCTGCGGCGGTAGATCCGCCAGCCGACCTGCACTGCGTCTTCGCCCTCCATGCCAGGGAAGCGCAGGTAGTCGTGGACGATCTGCTGGTCCTCGATCTGCCGGAGGGCGGGCATCCCTTCGATGAAGGGGACGGACCGGGAGCGGGGATCGTCACCGCCGAGCGGCTGCTGCCACGCTTCGAGCTGATCGCGGTCCGCGCCGAATGTCTCCATGACGGTGCCCACCGCGTCCTTCTCAAAGCTCCGCTGTTCTCCCTCCCGACCTGTCGGAGGATTGGCCCCCAGGCTGTTCTCCAGGCCATCCAGCGTCTCGTTCAGTTCCGGCCGCAGATGCCGGATGGCGGCGAGCAGGTTGTCGCCGGCCGCGGGAGACAAACGACCGTCGTCCTTGAGGAACCGGCGGCTGGCCCCCATGGCGCCCTCAAGGTCGACGAGCGGCAGCGGAACCTGGAGTGCGGTGAAGTCACGGGCGAGCAGAGCACGTTCGTATGTACCCGACCGCCTGCCCGGGAAGACTCCGCCCACCCCGATGATCCTGCGCTGCTCATAGCGGGCGTGACGGTCCGTGAAGAAGGCGAGACACCACACACGCGGCTTCCTCCAGTCCTTGTACGGGTACGCGAAGGTCCGCTCGCCCCGGGTCAGCCATGCCGGAGGTTTCTCAGGGAGCCGCTCCGTCATCAGCGCGGTGCTGTGTACTAGAGCGACGGCGACCATCAGCGACCTCCTGCATTTCGCGAAACTTGGAGGCTCAATTGTTGGTCAGTTTCAGGCTGTCCGGGCACAGTGGCTGTCAATCGGTCATGTGAATGGCGATCATTCGACGGTGGCGGTACCTCATGAAGCTCCTGGCCACCGCGCGAGAACCCCCCGACGCTGCAACTCCCGTATGTGGTCCGCCATTCGCCCCGGCATGGGACCGCCATTCAGCAGGACGCCCGCCTCGATGTTGCGCTCGGCGCCAGCCGCCGTGAGGTTGGCGCTGGAGAGGAAGAGGATCCGGTCGTCGGCCACCGCCAGTTTCGCGTGCAACCGGCTGCCAGGAGTGGGGCGTTGGCCTTTCGGCCAGTGCCAGAGCCGCAAGCCCGGTATACGGGAGAAAGCGTCGGCCGGTTCGTTCCCAGAGAGCAGCCCGCCCGCGCCTTCCAGCGTCTCCACGACGATGTCCACCGTGACGCCTCGGGCCACGGCCTCGGACAGCGCTGCGGTCAACGGTGCGTACGAGCGGGCCGAGTAGGTCACGGCAACGAGCCGGTGCTCCGCGGCGCCGACCACCTCCGTCAGCACCTGGGCGGTGGCGCGGCCGGGTGTCCCGGGCGTGGAAGGGCCGCTCCACACCGCACGGGCCTCTGTGTCCTCGCGCCGCCGAGTCCAGGCCGCCGCGTAGCCCCGCAGATACGCCGCCGCCTCCGCCGAGGGAACGGCGTCCTCCGTCATCGACACCAGCAACGCCGATACGGCTTCCAGCGCGGCCGGCGTCTGGAGCCTGCCGAGGATGTACGCGGGCGAGCGGCCCTGGGAGAGGAGCGTGGCCAGCGCCTTGGTCCGTGTGGGCCCGAGCGAGGCGGCGGCCGTCGCTGCCGCCGCCTCGAAGCGTCTGCGGCTCACCGGGTTGATCCGCTCACCCGAAGTCCGGGATGAGGGCCAGCGTTTTCGGGTCGCCTGCCAGGTGGGTGATGAACCGCCGGTCCAGGAACCGGTTGCCGCGCTCGCACGTCGTCTCGGACACGAACAGACAGGAGTGGCAGGCGGCACCGTGCAGGAAGTCCTCCGGCGCCTTGGGAAGACGCTCGCCGCACAGCGGGTCCGAGGAGCACCGCCCCGCCTTGTACAGCGCCGTCCGTACGATCCTGGCCAGCCGGTTCTCCCCAGTGCTCGGATCCTGATCGGCGAGGGAGAGCAACCCGCCAAGCGTGCCCTCCGAGTCCGGGACGGCCGTGTAGATGAGGATGCCGGTCCGCCGTTCCTCGGCGTCGCCGCTATAGATCCGCTCGGCCAGACTCGCCGAGTTGTAGCCGCACTCCATCGCGATGGTGCGGATGAGTAGATGGGAGAGCGTGTGAAGGGCGATGTAGCGACTGCCCGGCCAGCCTTGCATCAGGTCGGAGCCATCCTGGATCCGTTCCGACCTGCGGTGCTCACGGAACCGGCCGAAAGCCGCGGCGTGTGCGGCGAGGGCGTCGCTCGACGCGACTCGCTGCTCCCACTGCTCGATCAGGTGATCGTCCACCCGCAGGAACAGCCCCTCGCCGCGCACCTCGCTGGCCGGCACCCAGCCGCGCTCGCGCCGCCCCAGGTCCACGCGGGTGACCAGGCCGGGGTCCTCCGGATCGGGGGCGTCGAGCCGGGTGAAGCCGATGAGGGCCCGCACCTCGCGCAGTCGTTCCGCCTGCCGCACCTGGGAGAAGACAGTGGACAAGGGCCCGCTGAGCGAAGCGTCCACCAGCGCGAAGTCCTCAGTCGGGTCGGCGGTCTTCGCCGCGGACAGCACCTGCCATTCGGGGGTCAGTAGGTCCGGAGGGCCTGGAGGCTGCTCGGTCTCGCCCGCATCGCCCGACAGGGCCGCGCGGTAGGCGGATATGGCCTGCCAGACCTGTCCGGGTTCGTAGTCGCGCAGGTAGCGGTGGTGCTTCGACTTCTTGGCGAACATGGCGATCTCCGCCTCGTCCTCGAAGTCCTCCAGGTCCGGCCAGCGTTCCTCGACGAGCTTACGCAGCGAGTCGGTCCCGGTGTCGGGCAGTGCCAGTGCGCTGAGTGTCACGGGGAACCACTGGTTGGACGCGCCCACGACCAGCAGATACGGCGTCTCGTCGCAGGTGTCGTAGACGCCGTCGAACTGCGGGTGTCGGCCACGGCAACGGGGCAGGTTCTCGCGGCCCTTGTCGCCCATCGCGTCCCGGATGTTGCGCTTCGCCTTCTTGCACACCAGGCATTCGAGGGAGACGTTGGCCGCAAGGTTGCCCCCGTTGTCGCGCATCCGCAGCGTCGGGTACGTCGTGTCGGGGCAGGCGCGGCCCTCGTGCACGAACTCCGTGTACGGGAACTCGTCGAGGTGACCCTTGGTGCAGGCGAGCGCGAAGCGGGCGGCCACGGCGAGGGGCTTGCGGCCCCTCTTCTTCCGGTAGCAGTTCTCGTGGTAGAACCGCGCCTCGTCAGGGCGGCGAGCGTTGTTGTTCTCGAACCCCCACTTGCCCGAGCCCAGGGAGGCCAGCTCATTGCACGCTGTACAGCGCAGCCACTGCGGGAAAGGGGTCACGGGCACGCCGATCCGTGCCGCGTTCCCCTTCGGGTCGGTGTCGGTGCCGGGGATCCATGGGGCGGCGCGCAGTTCGCCCACCTGGTTCGGGCCGTAGCGCCGCAGGGCCCGGTTGACGGCCCCACGGAGGCGGGGCTCCTCGATTACCGGATCGGGCACACCGGCGTAACTCCAGTGGTCGAGGCCCTTGACCATGACGGAGAAGTTGGGCAGGTCGACGAGGGCGCCGACGCCGCCGGTGAACATGAGGTGGCTCGGCCGTACCGCCCCCACCCGCCTGAAGTATCCGCCGCCGCTCATGACCGCTGCCCCCTGGCCGTGCCGTTGTCGTCGCCGTTCCCGTCCGGGTCCGGCACCTCGCCGAGTTCGTCGCCGCTCGTCGTATCCAGGCCGTCGCCGTTCTCGGCGGGTGGTCCGAACTCCCAGGCGTTGCCAGCCGGGGCCGACAGCACGGTGTCGGCGGACAACAGCATGTTGATCTCGTTCTCCGTCTCGCGCATCGACTGCGGGACAGTGAGCACGTCCCATCCGCTGCCGTCCGCGTTACGCAGCAGGCCCAGCACCGTCTGCTTCTGCCGGGTCTGGCCCCGGTAGCCGAGCCTGCCCTGTTCACCCTTCTTGGCCGTCCAGGCGTCACGCAGGGCGTCGATGCGCTCGGCAAGGTAGCCGCGCGCCCGGTCCCCGTCCACGGCCTCCGCGCGCGCCAGCAGCCGTCGCTCGACGTCCTGCACCCGAGGGTCGTCGAGGTCCACCCCCTCCGCGTCCACGTTGTCGGAGAACTCGTCGCACGCCTGCCGCACGGCGGAGACATACGTGGCGGTGGTGCCCCGGTCGAGCGCCCGCCGCGTGAACGGAGTCACCGACAGCGCCTCGACTTGCCGGTAGAACGTCGCGTGGTAGTGCTCGAAGTCCTCGAAATGGGCAAGGTCCCGGGGCCGCGCCCAGTTGTAGAGCGTGATCACGATGCCGGGCCGCTTGGCCTGACGTCCGACACGGGAGGATGCCTGAATGTATTCGGCGGTGTTCTTCGGCTGCCCGGTGACGACCATCAGGCCGAAGCGGGAGACGTCCACGCCCACCTGGAGCATCGACGTGGCCAGTACGTGGTCGACCGGCCTGCGGTGCAGTGGGGCGGGCAGGACCCGGGGCTGACGTGCCCTTCCGGCGTCCCGGAGCTCGTCGACGATCGCCTTCTTGCGCTCCGATGTGTCGTGCTCCGGATTGAACCCGATCTCCAGCCGCTTGAGGGTGGCGCTGATCTCCGCCGACGAGATACGGGAGGTCAGCTCCTGGAGGTTGAGCATGTCGGTGTCGCGCAGCAGCCGGTTGGCGATTCCCCGGCGGCGACCGTTGGCCCGGAGTCGGCTAGGCACGTCGTCATCCAGGACGCGCCGCATACCGGCGAGTTCCTTGGTCGCGTTGAAGTACCCGACCACCGTCATGTACGGATCGGCGGGAGCACCGTAGAGGTCGAACATGTGCTGCCCGGCGAGCAACAGGATCTCCGCGACACGGATCTCGGCGGCCTTCATGCGCACCCCGTGCGCGCAGACGCCGTAGTAGCGCCGCCCAGGGTTGTCCCGGGTGACGTCGACCTGCTGGGAGAAGAAGGTGTCGCTGACGTCGACCACCTGTGGCGGGAAGATCGCCAGGTCCCGGGCGAACACGCCAAGCACCTGCGCACGGGCGTTGCGGGTGGTGGCCGTCGACGCGACGATCTTCGGCCCGGTGTCCCGGAGCTGCCCGTGGGAGTCCTTCGCCCGCCAGGTGCACAGCTGGTCGACGGCCGACTCGAACAGCCCCACTGTGGTGCCCAGCGCCCCGGAGATCAGGTGTAGCTCGTCTTGGATGATGAGGTCCGGAGGCCGCAGCCGCCGTGGCATCGGCCGGCTGGTCACGGCCTTGTGCCGGTCCTTGGCGTTGTGCCGGGACCCGCAGCCGATCTCCTCGTCGAGGTCATCGTGGCGGTAGCCGTGCCGATCGCAGTAGGCACTCACGCGCCCGAACAACATTCCCGCGTAGCCGCGCCACGGCAGCTGGGCGAGCTTGTCCACGGTCGCGATCAGCAGGCTCGGCACCAGCCGGTAGATCTCCTCGTCGACTGTGAGGATCGGTAGCCCCTCACCCCGCGCCTGCATCCGGGAGAACGGACAGGGCTCCGCGTCCTCCCCACGCGGGCAGTACACGATGACGCGCCGCCGTACGTCGTCCGGTGCCACGTCACGCCACGCGCGCAGTTCCTCGCCGCACCACGGGCAGGACAGCACCTGGAGGACGTTCGCATGCCGTCCCGAGGCGGACTCGTTGGCCTCGGCGATCTGCTGCGCCGCGTCCCCGTACCAGTTCGGCGAGACACCGGCACCGACCCACAGCCCGATGCGGAACGGTCTGCTGCCCCAAACCTCCTCGTCTTCCCTGCGGAGCACCTCCGTGGCGCACACCAGGGCGGAGGCTCGCTGAAACTGCTGGGCCGTCAGCAGCCGCAGCGTGTACCGCATCAGTACGGCGACGCCGTCCCGCCCCTCGCGGGCGTCCTCGCCCTCTCCGACGACCTTCTGCAGCCGCCGGATGGCGAACGTGTAGGCCGTGAGACCGAGATACGCCTCCGTCTTACCGCCACCGGTCGGGAAGAACAGGAGGTCAACCGTGGCGGTGCTGTCCGCCCTGCGCTCCTTGTGTACGGGGTCGGTGAGGGAGCACAGGTTGAGCAGCACGAACGCCAGCTGGAAGGGGTACCAGCTCGCGGCCAAGGGACCACGTGCATCGACCTCGGCGTAGGCTGCCGCGTACGGGGGCGGCTTCTCACCGCCCTCGGCCCGCAGAGCGGCAGTCGCCGTGGCCCGGCGCTGCATGGCCATGGCCCGGTTGGCGAACCGGAACGCCCGCAGCGCGTCACGGTCGGTGTGCAGCAGCTCGATACCGAGAGCGATCCGGCCGCACGCGTCGCGGGCCTCGTCGACCGCCCGTAGCGCGGTGGTCCGCAGTTCGCCCGACAGCGACTCCGCCTTGGCGGCCTGCTGTTGCAACCAGCCGTCGTAGCCGTCGGCCAGCGGCTGCAGGGCCTTCAGCAGCTCGTCGCGCCGCTCCCAAACGGCCAGTTCGGCGAGCTTGTCCATGCTCACCTCAAGACCGGCGAGCAGCGGCTGCCGAGCCGCGTTCGGAGCGACCGTGGCCGGTACGTCCTTCACCGGCAGCCAGGTCGTCTCCAACCTGACCGCGCGCCGCCCCTTCGGCAGGACACTCGCATGCACGGCGACGTTCCGCCCGTGCGCGTGCTTCAACTCCTGCCGGTACAGCAGCCTCAGATGCTGTTCCTCGGGGTTCTCCAGCATGTGGCCGGGCTCGTCGGACAACGGGTCGTCGATCGGCAGGAAGACGCTGGACTGCCCGTCGAAGGAGGTGACTTCCAACTTCGTCTGGAACAGCCACTGCCCGTCCCGCAGTTCACGGGACTCCTCCAGCGCGTTGATCAGCGATACGTCGACGAAGCGCAGGTTGTCCGCGCCGTCAACGGTGCCGGGGCGCTCCCGTACGTGCACGTCGAGCCGGATGCAAGGAAGGTCCGGGTCGGTGTCGTCGACGCCCTCCAGAACCTTGCGGACGGTGCCCGGAGAGTCGACGGGAATGTCTACCTCGTGCCGGACCGGCTCCCGCGACCACGCGCGCACCGCCCGACCGTCGTCGGTCTTGCTGTCGCTCTGCCGGTACCGGCCCCAGGAGGCGACGACACTGAGCATGCCCACATCGGCTGGCACCAGGAAGCTCAGCCCCATGGACGACGCCCACAGCCGTCCGGCGGCCTGCGGGGTGAGCCGGTCCGCGAGCTCAGGGTCCCGCCCGTCCCCCTCAGCGCTGACCTCGGTCTCCGCCTGGCCCGCCGCGACGTTCACGGGCGCGTCGGTCGGTGCGGGCCGGGGCCCAAGAAGCCCGACGAGGTAGCGGTCACGGGGCCCCGCACTGTGCGGCGCCAACGCCTCGGTTTCGTCCGCCCACGGCCCCAGCAGATCCCGTGAGATCAGATCGCCGAGCTCCTCCCGGACGTCGTACGACGTCCCTGACCGGAAGGTCTGCGGGACCTCGTCCACGGGGTGGGGAACGCCGGGCTCCGGAACAGGGGCGTTCTGTGGTGACGGCATGCGCGTATCCCTCCCTGGGTGCGAACCAGCACCCGCGAACAACGATAGGGGGGTCCACTGACATTGGTGGGGTCGAGGGGAGCCGCACAGGGACGTGCGGGTTCGGCAACGACTCACGCCGCCCCGAGAGCCCTGCCAGCTTCGGAGACCCGCCGCGCTACCGCAAAGCCCTGTGCCGGGGGGCGTGGACCGTATTCCGGGCGATCCAAGTCCAGCTTCAACTCGCTGCGGGCCTCCGTGATCGGCTCATGGTCCGTACTGGCCAGAATCTCATCGCCCATCACCGGTGCTTCCACAGCGCGCGTAGGCGCAGCACGTCCACGGTCCACTCGCTCCGGAGGGCTGCATCAGAGCGAGGGACCTCCCGGCCGAGAGAGAAGGCCACGTGCCGGTACAAGGGGTGGAGCTCGCCGTCACCCACGATGATGAGGCTCGACAACAGGGGCTCGTCTGCCGGAGTGCCATGATCGATAGCGACGAGGACCTCGCCCTGATCATCGGGATGCAGGCGGGGCAAGGCGCTCTCCCCGAGCCGCCTTCGCAGGTCACCCCACGTTGTCAGGGACTGACCCCGTGCGGTCTGTTCCAGCAAAATGCGTACGGCAGAGGCGAGTTGTAGAACCTGCGACTGGGAGAGCCGACCTTCTGACGTGGGCTCGTTTGCAGACAGATCACCAGCCGAGGCGGGCCGCTCGGCCTCGCGTCGCGCCTTGAGGTGCTGCTGCCATCTGGCGAGATCCTTCTGTTCGGTGTCGGACAGAGTGACTCGTGCGCTCAGCGCTTCCGCTTCCGTCGCAAGGGCCGCCAGGGCATCGACACTCAGAGTGTCCTTCTCTTCCCGCATCTGGTGAATCAGACGTCGGCAACGTTTGAGGACCGCTGAGGAGCGGTTGGGCTGCTGCATGCCCACCCACGTCCTCATCTCTGCAATGATCGCGCGATTCTGGTGCTGAAGTGCAGGAGACTGCATTCTGTAGATGGGGTTGGCCATGCGATAGATCTGTTCCGCCCGGTCGACGTCCAGGATCTGCTGTGCCTCTCTGAACTGGTCAACCAGTGCTTGGAATTGCTCAGCCGCTGAATCTCTTGATGCTTCGCTTGTCACTTCGCCGGTCGAAAGCTTGGAAGGGGCGCGCTCGGCGCTGATGAGCGGTGGAGTCGGTCGGGAAGGCTCTACTGGCTCGGCTTTCGGGATCAGTTGGCTGCTGGCGTAGGGTTCGACAGCTTCGATGGCCCGCGCCAAGAGCTGAGCGTGGTGGCCAGGTGTGTCGCTCCGGCCACCGAGCCAGTCTAGATAGGCCGTGCCCTTGGCCCGTGCGGACTCGTAAGCGTTCAGGCGGTTACGCGCCCCTTTGGCTGTGTCGGACAGGCGCTTGTGGTGTCGTCCACTGATTCGTGGTAGCAGTTCCTCGGCTTGTGTCAAGACCTGACGAAGTCGTTCCACTCCTTCTTCTAGAGGGCCGTTTCGTCGCGGATGGTCACTATCTGGCCGTGCTGCGGCGCGCTTCTTGGGCTGGGTAACCACCGATGGCTCGGATGCCCTGCCGTTGGCGCTAAGCGTGAGTCGCGCAGGGATCACGAGGACACGCGATTCGCTGTGGGCCTGGAAGGCGCGCTCCTTCTCGCGGTCACACCAGAGCTTCAAGGTGATGTCATCGGCGGGTGCCTGAAGCCCAAGTTTGCGGATGATGGTCGTCATATCCGACAACGGACGGCCACCAGAGTCTCGTACCAAGGCTGAGAGCATCGGTTTGTCCGGCGTGGCGGGGCGATCCACTGCAATGAGGAGGTCCCGGCGCTCGGTCGGGGAGAGCCGGACCAGATTGAGCTTCGCGACCGTTCCCAGCGTGCTCCATGTCGTGGGGGTGCGACGCCTGGCGAAGTCCTCCAGGGCCTTGCGGACCCGGGCAACCGTTTCCGGATCACTCGCGGGGACATTACTCGCCGATTGCGCTGAATTGGCCCGGCCGGATGGGGCCACTGTCGTTTCCGCAGCGGGGCGCTGGGCCGGAACCGGGGCGGCAGATGTTGTCCGTACAGGCTTGGGAAGAGCGACGCCTGGGCGCCACAGCCCGGTGCGTTCTGCTTCGATGCCGCTGAGCTGGATGACTCCATCGGCCCTCACAGCCCACTGCGCGCCGTCCTGCGGATCGGGGTCAGTCAGGAGGAGACGGGCTACCCCGTGCAGCCGGTACACGTACTGCTCGGTCGGCATGGGGACGGCATCCGGAAGGGACACATGTGCACGGATGATTCGGCTGCCGGCGGGCTTCACGTCTGCGGTGATGATGTAGCGGCCTTCGGCCGCGAGCGGGGAGTGCTTGGGCACCGGAGCCTTGGCATCGACAGCGAAGACGATCTGATCGGCGCGGAGTGGGAACGTGGCAGGTCGGAGCCACGCGCCTTTGCCGCGCTGGGTGACACTGCCGTCTCTGAGTAACTCTTCCAGAACGGGTGTGACCAGCCCGTCGGCAGTGAGTCGGCAATCGTCGAGTGGTGACCAGGTGACAGGCCGCCCGGCGCGTTCGACGCCGATCAGGACACGCCGGTCCGAGCCGTGGGTCTCGCATTTGACGCGGAGCGCGTAGCCCTGCCGCTCCACCATGTTGGCGGAGATCGGCCCTTTGGCGCCGAAGAGCCAATCCATCTGTTCCGAGGATGTGCTGAGCTCCCGTTCGGCCCGATACCAGGTGCGGTAGTCCTGGAGACACAGCTGGAATCGCAGCAGTTGGTGGGTCGAGGGAAGCCAGAAGTCCACGGCGTCGCCGGGACCGGTACCGAGGTTGCGTAGCTCGACACGGACGCGAAGCCCCTGGGCCTGGAGCCAGGCGATCACGTCTCTCTTGATGAAGAGATGGTCGGCGCTGTCGGCACCGTTTGCAATGCGATCACACACGGGAGCAGTGCCCGCATGGTCCGGATAGTGGGCGAAGTGGCAGACCTTCGTTTCGTACCGCTTGGTCATTAGCTCCCCGCCACAACCGCCGAGCAGCGTGCCGCACCAGAACCGCTTTCCCTGGAAGTGGCGACGGAACTGGTCGAGGTTGTAGGGCTCTTCGGGGAGGATGACGGGCTGGTCGGAGTCCTGCACGCCGATGACGGCGGTCTGAATCAGCCTGGTGTCGACCACAGACATAACGCGCTCCACTGGGCGGGAGTGAAGTGCGGGCCGATGCCCGCAGTTTGCGAAGTCCCACGATGTCTTCTTCGAATCGTGCACGAGATTATAGGACTCGATGACCGAAGCCGCCGTCGACCTCAGTTGTCCGCAACGCCCCGTCGTAGATCACTTGTTGGCGAAAGACCTATGTCCAGGCTCTCCCAGTACAGCGGGCAGATGTTGGCGACCAGGAACCACTTGGCAGTGCTGCCCAGCAGGGCGCAGATCCAATCCCCGGTTTGCCGCGGACCGGTCGCGACCAACTCGTGAGCAACATCAGCCACAACCTCGTCGCCCATGACCGAGCGATCTGTGTCGTGGTCCGCGACTCCGCCGTAGAAGGCGAGCACATGCCGCGTCACCGATGCTTCTTGTGCCGCTCGCGTCGTTCAGGCTCGGGCTTCCTGGCGGCACGACTGGCACCGGTTTGAGCTCGTCTTCCGTCCCTTGGGCCGTGATGCGCCGGGGTCAGCTCCTGGAAGATCATGCACGATTACGTGAACACGGTCGTCCGCGACGGCCGCGTACCCGGCAGTGGTCGCCGGAGAGGCGTGGCGCATCAGACGTTGAGTCATGAGCAGGTCTCTGCCGGACGAGCGGTAGACCATCGTGCCGTATCGGTGTCTCAGCTGGTGGTAGCGCATACGTATGCCGATCTTGGCTGCAATGCCGGCGACAGTGCGGGAGACGGATTCGGCACGTGTCCCTTCCCAGAATCTGCCACTCCCTGTCAGGTCGAGTGCCTTCATGACGACCGGTGGCACAGGGATGGTGTCCGTGCGTCCGCCCTTGCCTGTGACGCGGAGTATTGCTGTGCCGTCATCGAGAGCGGATAGGTCTTCCCGGGCAAGTTTGGCCGTCTCGTGCGCGCGGAGGCCGCAGAACGCCCCCAACAGGACCCAGGTCCTGTGCTCTCCATGTGTGGCTGCGGTGAGCCGCATGAGCTCATCTTCTGGGAGTGGGTGAGGTGTCGACCGGGGTGCCGCGGGCTTGCGTATGCCTTGAATAAGGTCGACGCCAAGCCACTTACCGAAGGCTCGAAGGTGGTTCAGGTAGGTCCTTCGCGACCATGGGCCCAGGGGGCGAGCGGCGAAGTAGCCGATGACGTGATCGATGGTGAGCCGGCTGGCTGCTACGCCGGCAAAACGGGCTATGCCCTTCACACAACGTACGCGGACTCGGATGGTGCTGACTGAGTAGCCATCCGCACGTTGGGACTCAGCGAACTCGTCGAGTGTCATGAGGGATGTCATGTGCCCAGTTACGGGGCCCGTACCGTGGCGGATCGACTTTGGCGGGATTTGCTCCTGAATCGTCCGGACTCGCACTCTTGGCAACGGAGTCGGTAATCGTCTGGTTGCGGGGGCAGGTCTCGGAGGGCCCGCTGGTCATACAGCCGAGAGGCCGCAAGCCTTCATCGGCTCGTACGTGTTGGGGAAGGGGTTCATCCTCACCCCCGAACAGGCAGACGACCTGATCCAGCGCGACCCTCGCAACAAGGACGTCCTCTTCCCCTACCTCAACGGTGAGG
>NZ_JAHRIB010000138.1 GCF_019090165.1 Streptomyces sp. BV286 | reverse complement strand
GTGGGCTCCCGGAGCGTGGGCTCCTGGACCGTCGTCGGAGGGCGAGCCGTCGGAGGGCGGGGCGGCGGAGGGTGAGCCGTCGGTCCGCGAGCCGCGGGCCCCCGCGTCGTGGGCTCCCGGAGCCTGGAGCACCGGACCCTGGGCTCCCTGGCCGTGGGCACTCGGGGTGTCGGGGCCGGAGGCGGCCCGCCGGTGGGTCTCGTCCTCGGCGGGCCGGCCGCCGGCGGACCCGGCCGCCACCGCGGGCCCCGGGTCGTGGGCCGTGCGGGCCGTGCCCGTACCGGCCCCGGGGTGGGCGAACGCGTCCCACCCCGGCTCGTCGCCGGCGGTACGGCGGGCCGCGGAGTCCCGCGCGGGTGCGGCGGCTCCGGCGGGTACCGGATCCGGTTCCTGTGCTGCGGCGGCACCGGACCGGCCCCCGGACCAGCCGAGCACCGCCCCGCAGGAGTCGCAGAAGGACTGGCCGGGCTCCGCCCGGGTGCCGCATTCGGCACAGCTCTGCGCCGGCTCCCGTCCTGTGCCGGAGGTCTGGCTGGTCATCTCTCGGGAGTCCTTTCGGTGGCGGTCACCTGGACCGTGTACGGCATGTGGGCGGGGCGTGCGGCCGCCACGAGGCTGTCGAGGCGGTGTTCGTCCGCGGGGGCCGGGTCGGGCAGCCGCAGGGTGACGTGCAGGCGCGGGCGGCGGTCGCCGGGGACCGGGCCGAGCGGCCGCGCGTCCCAGGAGGCGCCGCCGCTCTCGGTGATCTCCGGGGCCACGCCGAACACGAGGCGCACCGCCTCGGACAGGCCGCGGCTGGTGCCCCGCACCCGGTGCAGGTACGCGGCGGCGGCGACGGCGGCGCGCAGCCGGTCCTCCGGTTCCGTGCCGTCGGTCTCGGCGCCGACCCATCCGGCCAGCCACTGGGTGAAGTCCACCGGGGCCAGCGCGGGCGTGAAGTAGGAGTCCAGGCAGTCGAGGACGGCCAGGATCGGCGCGAGCACGTCGTCGAGCCCGCCGACGAACCGCTGTGCCAGATCGTCGTCGGCGAACACCGCGGGCAGCATCATGCCGATGGGCGCGGAGGACCCGAGCCCGTCGATGGAACCCCTCATGACCGGGCTCCCCTCACGGGCGGGCGACGGACGAGGCTTCCCGGCCCGCCGACGACCGGCCGGCCGGCGACGGCCTCCGCCTCGGGCGGGAGCGGGCCCGGGCTCTTCGACAGGTTGCTCACGGCCGGTCTCCGATCACTCGGACGCGGTGGTCGAAGGAGAAGACCAGGGACGGCGGTTCGAGGTCGATGCGGTCGGTCGGGTCGCCTCGCTTGCCGGTCAGGGGGTCGGCGGGGTGCAGTTGCACCTCGTCGACCAGCTCGACGCCGGGGACGCGCTGGAGGACGGCGAAGACCTCACCTGACTGCACGGGCCGGCCGAAGGGCCAGCCGCGACCGTCGGCGCCGCCGGTGAGGGGGTCGAGGTGCCGGTAGAGGGCGTCGTGGGCCTGCCGGCGCACCCGGTCCGTGTCGGTGCCCCGGAACGCGTGCACGGTGGCGACCACCGTGATCCCCTGGTAGAAGGGCGGGCCCACCGCCAACCGCGTCCCGATCAGGCGCCGTTCGTCCAGGTGACGGGTGATGCGGCGCAACAGCCCGTCACCGGGGACCAGTTGCTCGAAGCGCAGCCGGCCGCCGGGATCCGGGACGGCCTGCGGGACCACCAACACCCTTACCGCGTACGCCCCGTGCTCGCCCTCCTCGCCTTCCAGGCAGGTGATCCGGGCCGTCTCGGGGGCGGCCCGGCGGGCGAGCTCCTCGTAGTCCCGCAGGGTCACCGCCCGCTCCTGCGCGCGCAGCGTGATGGGCGCCCGCGTCTTGGCCTCCTCGACCGTCTCGCCGTCGACCCCGCCGCGCGCGGCCTCCCGGTTGACGACCTCGGACACGTACGGGACGGACGTGCGCAGCACCTGGACGGCTCCGCGCGCGACGTTCCCGGCCCGGCCGCCGCCGGTGCGGTAGCGCAGGGCACGGATGACCGCGCCCTTGGGGGCCACCGCCCCGTACTGGCGCAGGGTGCCGTCGGGTTGCCGTACCGCCGGGCCGAAGGCGATGTCACCGGTGGCGGCGTCCAGGGTGATGTGCCGGTCGTCCGGGGTGGAGGCGGCGAACGACGGGACGACCTCCCAGTCGGTCCAGCCCTCGTGCTCGGCGGTCTGCAGCAGCACCGGCGGGGTGTCGCCCACCACGGGCGCGTGGGCCAGCCGCAGCCGCTGCCCGGGCAGACCGCTGGACTCGCCGAGCGCCTCGTCGTACACCGTCTCGGCGTGCACGGCCGAGGTGGTGCCGCCGAGCGTGAACGCCTCCGCCGAGCGGACGGTCGGCGAGGTCGTGTAGAAGGGCTGGTCGGGCAGGGGCTCGGTGACCCGGCAGCGCAGCCAGCCGGCCTCCTGCCCGCCGGTGCGGGACAGGGTGTGGGCGCCGGGGACGTGCAGGACGACCTCGCCCGGCCGGTTCAGGCCGCCGGTGCCGTCCCGGTCGACCTCGCACTCGGTCCAGCCGTCCTCGGTCCACGCCTCCCAGACCAGCGGCGGCTGCCGCGGGTCCACGCCGACACCGTCGACCCGGCTGTCCAGCTCCATCGCGACCACGCAGTGCGGCACGGCGGCGCTCAGCCCGATCAGCATGCAGTCCCCGGGCCGCGGCGACTCGTTGAAGCACATGAGGTCCTTGCCCTCGGCGAGGTCGGCGGTCCGGTCCGTGACGGGCTCACCGCCTCGCTGCACCACCAGGTACCGCAACTCACAGGGCACGACGGTCAGTTCGCGCTCGGTGGCGAAGACCGCCGCCTCCTCGCTCTCGGTGCGCGTGGTGGCGACCTCGGTGCCCACCGGCAGCAGCACGGGCTCGTCCTGCGGCGCGGACAGCCAGAACGTGACGTCCGTCCGGGCGGCGGAGGGCGGGAAGAGGGTGATGCCCACCAGGTCCAGGAACGCCAGGTGGTTCTTCTCCGGCACCCGGTTGAGCCGGTAGACGATCTGGTCGGCCATGTGGGCGACCGTTTCCACGAGGGTGACGCCCGGGTCGGAGACGTTGTGGTCGGTCCACTCCGGGGCGCGCTGCTGGATGTAGCGCTTGGCGTCGTCGACGAACTGCTGGAAGCGGCGGTCGTCGAGGTTCGGGGAGGGCAGGGCCATCAGTGGTCGCTTTCAGGGGAGTTGCCCGCGCCGGGGGCGCCGGGTTCCTCGTGGGAGGGGATGACGTAGAACGGGAAGACCAGGCTGCGCGGGTTGTTGGTGCCGCGGATCGAGTAGCGGACGTCGATGAAGAGCACGCCCTGTTCGGTGTTGCTGCCGGCCGTCACCTCGACGTCGCTCACCTCGATGCGCGGTTCCCAGCGGTCGAGGCTCGTGTACACCTCGTGCTGGATGCGGCCGGCGGTGGCCTCGTTGACCGGGGCGAACACCAGGTCGTGGATGGCGCAGCCGAACTCGGGGCGCATCGGCCGCTCGCCCGGCGCGGTGGCGAGGACGAGCCGGATGGCCTCCTCGATCTCGCGCTCCCCGCTGACCAGGGCGATGCCCCCGGTGGGGCCGATGCGCAGGGGGAACGCCCAGCCGGATCCGACGAACTGCTCGGCCATCAGGGTGTCCCCCGCCTTCTCGTGGTCGTCATGAATGTCTCCGGCACAGTCGGCACAGCCGGCATCACTGGCGTTGCTGGTATCGCTGGTGTCCCTGGCGTCACGGGATCGGGTACGGCTTCTTGTTGACCGTCACGAGGCCCATGAGGTCGATGTTGATGGCCCGCATGCCCACCTGGCCGATGGTGTTGACCTGCACGGCGCCGCCCGCGCTGAGCATCGCGGAACCGACCGCCTTGAGGTTGAGGGCACCCATCGCGTCCACGGTCACCGCTCCGGCGAGCGACTTGAGGTTGACGATTCCGCGGCCCTGGAGGGTGAGCGGCCCGCCGCTCTTGATGCTGATGCCGGTCCGCGCGCTCAACGAGAGACTGGTGCCCGCGTCGATGGACACCGCGGTACCGCCCGTGATGCTGACGGCGCCCTTGCTGTCCACGGTGATCTCGGTCTTGGTGCGGTCGAGGTTGATGATCAGCCGGTCGTTGCCGCTGGCCACCCGGACGCCCTGCTTGCGGGCGCCGGTCTGCTGGCTGAGCAGGTCCACCCGGTTGCCGTCCCGGTCGGACAGGGTGTGCCGGATCGCCTTCTTCTTGAGCGGGTCGTGCAGCGGCACGTCCTTCACGACGGTCGGCTTGTCGATGCCGTTGTAGAGGCTGCCGATGACGAAGGGGTGGTCGAGCGCGCCCCGGTCGAAGCCGACCAGTACCTCGTCGCCGACGTCCAGCGGGAAGACCCCGCCGCCCGCCTTCCCGCCCAGCTGCACGGACCGCGTCCAGTCGCTGACGTACGCGTCGTCCAGCCACGGGAACTGCAGCTTCACCCGGCCCTGCTTGAGCGGGTCCTGCACGTCGGTGACGAGCGCGTTGGCCACGCTCGGCAGCCGGGGCGCCGTGGCGCCGCCGCCGGACGTCAGCCCGAACAGGGAGCGCCACTGCCGGCCGGTCACGTTCACCAGCGTCTCGTAGTGGCTGCCCGCGCCGAAGGTGTGCCGTACGGAGGTGACGGTGTACTTGCCCTCGAAGGGGACGCCCACGTCGGTGAGCGCGATGGCCACGCCGGGGCGCAGCACGGGATTGCCGCGCACCGTCACCTCCAGCTCGGCGAACGACGAGGTGAGCTCGTCCGCGAGGGAGGCCGCGGCGAACTTGACCTCGGGCCGGCCGTCGTACGGGGTGTCGGTCTCGACCAGCTTGGCGGCCTTGAAGGCGTTGGCCGCCTTCTGCGGGGTGGTGCCGATGGAGAAGGCGGGGTTGGTGCCCGCCTTCTTGAGTTCGACGACCTTCTTCTTGGTCTTGACGTCCCAGCCGCGCGCCTCGACCTTGTCGACCTGGTCGGCGGCGGTGACGGCGGCCCGGCAGCGCATGACGTCGACGCGGCCGCGCAGCACCCGGGGATTGGGATCCTCGGGGGAGGTCGACAGAGGTGCCTTGGACGCCGGGTCCGGCTCACCGAACTCGAACTTCCCCTTGGCGTCCAGCGACATCACCATCTCGTTCTCGTCGGCGAGCCGCGCCAGGAAGTCCCAGTCGGTCACGTTGGACTGCGAGATGAACTCGTAGAGCGTCTTGGTGGCCGAGATCCTCCCGACGGCGATGCCGTTCATCCCGGCCAGCTTGCGGGCGATGTCGGCGCCGGTCATGTTGCGGTACGCGGCCACCCTGCGCACCCGCATCAGACGATGTCCCGGGTCGTACCCGCGGATGACGGCGAACGTGCCGGTGCCGTCGTAGTCGGCCTCCATGCCGGTGACCTCGCCGGTGAGCAGCGGGGACGAGACGCCCTGGCCGTCGGCGACGGGCGCGATGACCACCTTGGAGCCGAACCGGACGTTCAGTTTGCCGAGCAGGTCCCGGTCCGGGTCGCGGAAGGTGAGCCGGAACTCGCCGGGCACCCCGGCCCCGAGGTCGACCCAGCCGCCGACGAGCAGGTTGATGTAGTCGGCCGGGATCTTCTTGCTGTCGAGAGTGACGTGGATGATGTTGGAGTAGGACGTCTTCGCCATCAGAAACGCACCTCCTCCGCGGCCGGGAGGACGAGCTCGATGCCGGTGGGCAGCCGCGAGGGGTCGTCGATGCCGTTGCTCTCGGCGATCGCGCGCCAGGCCGCGGCGTTGCCGTACTCGCGCCAGGCCAGCGACTGCAGGGAGTCGCCCGCCACGACCCGGTGCACCCGCTGCGCGGTCAGCGCGCCCGAGGTCGGGTTCTGGCCCTTGGTCTTGCTGGGGATCTCGTGCAGCGCCACCTGGCAGGTGGCCCGGATCGGCACACCCGTCGTGCCGAACAGCGAGTAGGTGACGTCCACGGATTCCACGTACGAGGTGAAGCGGGCCGTGGAGAACGAACCCCACTGGAACACCACCCAGGGCGGCGACGGCTGTTTCGCGGCGATGCTCTTGGCCGTCACCTCGCAGCAGTCCAGCAGCGCCTCCACGTTCTTCAGCACCACGTTGCTGGTCGGCTTGGTGGACGTGTCCAGGAAGATCTCGACCGTCATCTGGCGCGGCTCGGGCCCCATGAACTCCGGGACCGTGCCGTTGCGTACGGCCGCGGCCGGTGTGGACTTCCACTGGGCGCGCCGGGTCAGCTGCAACTGCGCCGGGTTGAAGTCGAATTTGAACGTCTTGATCAGACCGCCCGGGGTGGTGCTGGAGCCGACGGGCGGTTCGTGGATGGCGAGTGAGGCGCGTACGAGGCTCTTGCCCGCGCCGCCCCTGCTTCCCTTGGCCATGTGGTGTCCCTCCCCTTCAGTCCGTGAACCCGTGGTGGGTGATCTCCAGGACCTCGGTGGCCACGGCCGGGTTGGCCGGGTCCAGGGAGGGGCCCTGCCAGCTCACCGGCAGCACGTCGATCAGGCCCCAGTGCGCCACCTCCGAACCGTCCGCGCGCAGGGCGGCGATCTGCGCGGTCGGCCGCTTGATGCCCGTGGCGACGGAGGAGATCCAGGCCGCGACCTTGGTGGTGTCGGGGGTCAGCGGCCGGGTCAGCCGGATGTTGGAGTGGGTGACACGCGAGGGAAGCTGCCAGACGAACCCGTTGTTGCCGCCCTCCTGGCGTTGCTCGATCTCCACCGCGGACGAGAGCCCTTCGCACCCGTTGAAGTACCCGAGGCTCTCGCCGTCGATGGTCAGGGTGAAGAAGATGGTGGAGCCCGGGTCGAGATCGCGGGGCATCGGAGGCGGCCTTTCTGCGGACGTCGGTCGTGCGGGTCGTGCAGGTCGATCGGTTCGGGCGGTTCGGGCGGTCGTGCTCGTGGGTGTCACCCCGAGTGCGGGATCCGGGCGCTCAGCGACGGGGGTCGCGGAGCTTGCCGACCCGCTCCCGGTCGAGCCGCAGTTCGGTACGGATCAGCCGGGTGATGCGGCCGATCAGCCGGTGCGTCAGCTCGTCGAGCTGGAAGTCGGTCAGGGAACGGGGGTCGAACTGGCCCTTGGCGACCGCGGTGTACTCGGGCGGGGGTTCACCGGAGTCGTACGCCGGTGGCGGATCGCCGGTCGAGCCGGACCCGGACGAGCCGCGCGACGAGGTGCCGGAGGCGGTGACGTCCGAGACGGCGGTGGTGGTCCTGGCGGGCGTCGGCATGAGCGCACCGCCCGGGTTCCGCTGCACGGGCACGGGCGGACGGGCGGACACGGCCGAGGGCGCGGGAGCCGAAGCCGAGGCCGAGGCTGGGGCGACGGCGGTTCCGGGTGCCTCGGACGGTCCGGGCGGCGTCGGGGTGACGGCGTGCCGCTGCACGACTGCCGGAGCACGCAGGGCGGTCGGCCGCGAGGGCGCCTGCGGAGCCGTCGGTGGGGCGCCCGCGGACGGTACGGGCCCGGAGGGGGGCTTGGACGCCGAGAGGAGCGGCACGGCCCGCCCCGTGGGGGTGCCGCGGGCCGCGGTCGCACGCTGCACCGCCGGGCCCGCGTCCTGTGGTCCGGGCCCCTTGGCGGGCGCCGGGCGCCGCAGCGGGACGGCGACCGGTGATGCCGGGCGGGCGGCGGGAGGCGCCGCGGGCGTCAGGGCCGGGGCGAGGGCCCGAGCGGGGGTCAGACCACGCACCGGATCGTCCGCGGCCGGCACGGACGGGCTCGCTGCCGTCCGCTGCACCGCGGGCCCGGGCCGGGACACGGACACCGGGGCGGCCGCGGACGCCTGCCCGTGCCCGCCGCCCTCGCCCATGGGGCCCGCACCGGAGGAGATCGGCCTGGTGGGGACCGCCATGGCCCGCTGTACGGCAGGGCCGCCGTCGGCCGAAACCCGCAGCGGCACGACCGGAGGCCGGTCGAGCCGCGACACCGGCGCCAGCGCCGATGCCGGCGCATGTGCTTGTGCTTGTACGGGAGTCGGCGCGGGAGCCGGAGTGCCGTGGACCAGGGCCGCCGGTACGGGCGTACGGTCCGGTGCCCCGCCCCGGCGAGCTGTCGTCGCGCGCTGGACGGAAGGCGGTCCGGCCGGGCCCGGACTGCCGGAAGCGGCGGGCCCGGAGAGGGGCAGCGCGTCCGAGGGCGGGGCGGCGAGGGGAGCGCCGAGCAGGGGGCGCTGCCGAGGGGCCGTGACAGCACGCTGGACCGGCGTGTGCGACGGGACGGCCGGGCCGCCGGCCGCCGGAGTCGGAGGTGCCGGAGGTACGGCCGCGGCGCGGGGTCCTCCTGCCGGGCTCGCCGGTTCGGCCGGACCTGTGTGCTGAGCAGCGGGGGTCGACGGTGTGACCGGGGCGGGGCGCGGCCGGGCCGAGGTGTGCGCGGGCGGCGGAGTCGACCCGGGGCCGGCCCCCTTCGCGCCGGCGCCGGACACGTTCCCCGAGGTCGGCGCGCCGAGGCCCATACGCCTCGCTCCGCCGGAGGCATGCCGCTGCACCGGAAGCGCGTCCGCGGCGGACGCCGTGCGCGGGGGTACCGGAGGGGCGGAGGCGTCCCGACTCGGCCCGGCAGCGCGCGAGTTCGCGGTGGGAGCCGTCTCGGCCGGGCCGTTCGGGGCCGCCGGAACACCGGGGCCGGTCGTCGCGTTCGGGGACCCGGCCGCCGGACCGCCGGAACCGGCCGCCGTGGCCGCACGCCGGCCGGGTGCGGCCTCCGCCCTCTGGACGACCGTGTTGCCGTCTGCGGCTGACGCTGTACCGGTGGAGCGGGCGCTCCCGCCGACCGGGCCGGTCGCAGACCCCTGCCGGGGAGTTGCCGTGCTGCCGCGCTCGGCCGTCGCCCGGACGGGGCCGGGC
>NZ_JAHRIB010000137.1 GCF_019090165.1 Streptomyces sp. BV286 | reverse complement strand
GGCCGCGGCTTCGAGCGGACCGAGCGGGTGGCGTGGAGGGAGCGTGGTGCGCCCTGCCCTCCTACTCCGTGCGCAGTCCGTCCGGGCGCATCAGCCTGACCAGCGGAGGCAGGCTCAGCAGTGTCACCACCAGGACGACCCCGGCGCCCACGCCGGTCATCGCCAGCACGCTCGGCCAGTCGACACGTACCGCCGTGCCCGTCATCCGCAGCAGGACCGCGCCCAGGGTGACTCCCACCACCAGGGCCAGCGCCAGGCCCAGCGCGATCGGGATCGCCGTCTGCCACAGCACCGAAAGGCTCAGTGTGCGCCGCCGGGTGCCGAAGGCGACCAGCGCCGACAACAGCTTCTTGCGCTCACGCAGTTGCTCCAGCTGCGACACCAGCAGACTCGCCCCGATCAGCGCCAGCACACACGCGGCGCCGACGAACAGCCCGGTGCGGATGGCGGTGAACTTGTCGGCCTGCTTTGCGGACTGCCAGACCATGGGCTCGCTCAGCGGGTCGATCCTGGCCGCCTCGTTGCGCACCAGGTCACGCACGTCCGGTACGGATTCGTCGAGATTCAGGTAGAGCTGGCCGGCCATCGCCGTAGCGGCGGCAGCCGGCAGCGCCTCCGGGGTGATCAGGAAACCGCCGCGCTCCGCGCCGGTCGGGTCGATGCGGGGCTCGCCCCGCTTCAGGTCCGACGGCACCACCCAAGGGGTCGCGGCGCTGTCCGCGCAGCCCTGGCAGCCCGGGTCGATGAACAGGGTGCGGCCGGGCTTCGCGAGCGTCGTGACGGAGTCGTCGCCGGAGTTGTACGCGCCCCCGGGCACGGCGAACGCGTCACCGGGCCGGCACGAGGGCAGCGTGGCCACCTCGCGCAGCGACGCGCAGTCCGCGACGGTCACCTGCGTGGTCGTGTCCGCGTCCATCTTGCGGTCCCCGAGGAAACCCTCCGAGTAGGCGTAGACGTGCCGCACGCCCTCGGTGCGCCGGAGCTTCTCGGCCGCCCGGCCGAGCGGCGTCCCGTCGTCCACGGTCATCTGCATCTGCGCCAGGTCGACGTCGTAGCCGGTCTCCTTCGTGTAGTCGCTGTCCACCCCGGCGAACAGCATCTGGAGGGCGATCGCCCCGGCCACCGCCACCGCGATGCCGTTGACCATGCGGGCCGCCGCGCCGCTGCTCAACTGCAGCCTGCGTACCGCCAGTTGCCAGGCCACACCGCCGCCACCGAGCCGGGCGACCACCGCCTCGACGATCCACGGCAGCAGCGCGGTCACGCCGATGAGCAGCAGGATGACGCCGCCGGTGACCAGGTACTCGTTGAACTCGCCGCCGTCGCGGCCCTGTCCGACCATCGGGTAGAGCATCGCGAGCCCGGCCAGTGGCACCAGCAGCCGCCACCACAGGCGACGACGAGGGGGCTTGGCCGTGCGCACCACACCGAGCGGCTCGATCACCACGCCGCGCAGCGCGAGCAGGGTGACCAGTACGGCCGCCGCCGGCACCGCGAGACCGACCAGCAGGGCCAGCGCGGGAGAGGGGTTCAGATAGCTCGGGAACACGCTGATGTCGTACACCTCGACCGAACCGGCCACCTGACGGCCGATCAGGAAGAAGCCCGCACCGAGGACGAGCCCGAGCACCGAGCCCGCGCACGCCTCACCGGCCGCGATCCGCCGTGTCGTTCTGCCGTCGGCGCCGACCAGCCGGAGCGCCGCCAGCCGCCGGTCGCGCCGCTCGCCGCCGAACCGCACGGCCGCGGCGATGAACACGGCGACCGGCATCAGCAGCACCACGAACACGACCAGGATCAGCAGGAGCAGCACCGGGTCGGTGTCCTGCTGGGCCGGGTTCTCGTCCCCGAACCGGTCGATGCGGGTGACCCGGGCGTTGTTGACGCCCCGCTCCGCGAGCCCCTCGGCGCCCCGGTAGAAGGCGAGTTCGGCGGACCCGATCAGTCCGCTCTCGCCGATCGTCCCGACGATCCGGTCCGGCAGCCGCTGCCGCAGCAGCTTTCCGCTGTCCGACCCCAGCAACTCCTTCAGCGCGGGGGAGACGACCATCTCGCCCACTCCCGGGAACTTTCCGACCCCCGGCGGCAGCGGCGCCCGTGCGCCCTCGGGCTCCAGGTCCCGCCCCCGGACGTCCTTCTCACGGAAGGTGGTGCCCGACCGGCCGACCAGCAGCGTGTTGTCCGCCTTCGGAACCGTCTTGCCGCTGTAGGTGAAGTCGGCGCGCGCCGCCTCGCGGTCGTCGCGCACCGACAGGGCGTTCGGCAGCGCGGTCGTCAGCAGCAGCAACGCCACCCCGAGTCCGACCCCGACCGCCGTCAGCAGTGCCCGGACCCAGCCCTCGCGTCCGCCGGCGAAGGCGAACCGGACCCCCATGCCGAGGTCCCTGGCCCCCTGCCGCACGCTCATACGACGCGCTCCATGTCCCGGGACTTCCCGTCGCGTACGACGATCTCGCGGTCGGAGTAGGCGGCCACCCGTGCCTCGTGGGTGACCAGCACGACGGCCGCGTTGGAGGACCGGGCGGCCTCCGTGAGCAGTTCCATCACGCGCTCGCCGTTGAGCGAGTCGAGCGCGCCGGTCGGCTCGTCGGCGAACAGCACACGCGGACTGGTGACCAGGGACCGCGCCACCGCGACCCGCTGTCCCTGACCGCCGGAGACCTCGCCGGGCCGCTTCTTCCTCAGGTCGTCGACCTCCAGGCGCTCCATCCACGACAGGGCGGTGCGCTCTGCCTCCTTGCGGGAGGTGCCGTTCAGCCGCAGCGGCAGGGCCACGTTCTCGACGCAGGTCAGCTCCGGCACCAACTGGCCGAACTGGAAGACGAAGCCGAACGCGGAGCGCCGCAGCTGACTGCGCTGGGCGTCGTTCATGGTGGCCATCTCCTGGCCGTCGTACATGATCGACCCCGAGTCGGGTGTCACGATGCCGGCGAGGCAGTGCAGGAGCGTCGACTTGCCGGAGCCGGAGGGGCCCATCACGGCGACGATCTCGCCCGGGTGGATGGAGAACTCCGCACCGTCGAGCGCGTTCGTGGGGCCGTACGCCTTGCGCAGGTCGTGGGCCACGAGCAGGGAGCCTGCGGGGGTCATCGGGTCACCGCCTCGGCGAGTTTGCCGAGTCGCGCGGCGGTGAGTTCCAGCCAGCGCAGGTCGGCTTCGAGATGGAAGAGGGCGTGGTCGCAGATCAGCTGGTCGGCGAGATCGCCTCGGCGCTTGCGGTCGGTGAGGATGCGCATCATGCGCAGGTGCTCCGAACGCTGGGTGTCGAGGATCCCGGACGCGTCGCGGTGCGTCAGGAGTGCGAGGACGACCTTCGTGTAGAGGACCGACTGGAGATAGGGCTCCGGCTTCTCCGGCGTCGCGAGCCACCGCTGGACGTCGGTGACGCCCGCCTCGGTGATCGCGTACCGCTTCCGCTCGGGGCCTTCGCCCGCCTCTATGCCGTCGACCTCCACGAGGCCGTTCTTCAGCAGCCGGGACATCGTCGAATAGACCTGGCCGTAGTGCAGAGGCCGATCGTGACCGAACTTCTCGTCGAAGGCCCGCTTCAGGTCGTAACCGTGACGGGGCCCGGACTCCAGGAGCCCTAGGAGCGTGTGACCGATGGACATGCGGAGCACTGTACACACGGCGTATACACCGCATGTATACGCACGGTGGATAGTCCGATCCGGGCAGTACGGAACTGCAGGTCAGCAGGCATTGTCACGGTTTTGTCACCGGGGAGGGGGTGGCTCCCGCGCCGATCAGGGCCGCGCCCGTCAGGGGCGCGGGGAACTGCGCGACCAGCCCCCTCCGACCTGCTGTCGAAGTCCAACCCGAAGCCGACCCCGAAGCCGATGTCGAAGGGGCCCTCGCTCCCTACTCCTCGGCCTCGCCGGAAAGGGGAGGCCGCCCGCGCCGGGGAATCGGCCCGGTCCCGCCGGGCAGCCGGCCGGCCTCGCCGAGAGCCCGCCGCAGCAGGAACTCGATCTGCGCGTTGGCCGACCGCAGCTCGTCCCCGGCCCACCGCGCCAGCGCCTCGTACACGAGCGGGTCCAGCCGCAGCAGCACCTGCTTGCGCTGCTGCTGCGGCCTTCGCTGAGGGGGTGTCCCCTCCGGAGGGGAGCTCACTGGTAGAGGGATCCCGTGTTGAGGACCGGCTGCGGGGCCCGGTCGCCGCACAGGACCACCAGCAGGTTCGAGACCATCGCGGCCTTCCGCTCGGAGTCCAGCTCGACGATGTCCCGCTCGGCGATCCGGGCGAGCGCGTCCTCGACCATGCCGACCGCGCCGTCCACGATCTGGCGCCGCGCGGCGACGACCGCGCCCGCCTGCTGACGCTGGAGCATCGCCGAGGCGATCTCGGGAGCGTACGCGAGATGCGTGAAGCGGGACTCGATGATCTGCACCCCCGCGGCCTCCACGCGCGCGTGGAGCTCGACGGCGAGCTTCTCGGTGATCTCCTCCGCGTTGCCCCGCAGCGACAGGCCCGCCTCGTCATGCGCGTCGTACGGGTACTCGATGGCGATGTGCCGCACGGCCGCCTCGGTCTGCGTGGCGACGAACTCCAGGAAGTCGTCCACCTCGAAGCTCGCCTGCGCGGTGTCCTCGACCTTCCACACCACGACCGCGGCGAGCTCGATCGGGTTGCCGTACGCGTCGTTGACCTTGAGGACGGCCGTCTCGTGGTTGCGCACCCGCGTGGAGATCTTCGTGCGGGACGTGAGCGGGTTGACCCAGCGCAGCCCGTCCTCGCGGATCGTGCCGCGGTAGCGCCCGAAGAGCTGGACGACGCGGGCCTCGCCCGGCGCCACCATGTTCAGGCCGCACATGGCGACGAAGGCCGCGAGGCCGATCAGGATGCCGGTCACGATGAGCGCGGCCTTGGCGCCGGTGGCGTCCACCGCGGTGGCGGAGACGACCATGCCGGCGCCCGCCAGCAGGCCGAGGAGCCCGAGCAGCAGCGCGAGCCCGCCGCCGATGCTGTGCGCGGCGAACTCCCGGACGCGTGGAGCGGGCATCTCGGGTACGTCGGCGATGTCTGGAGAGTCGTGCGTGGCCATGGGTGGTCCCCCGTTTCATGGTGCTGCCGCCCGGGATGCGGGCGCCTAGCTTCGTTCTAGCTAAGTGATATCACTTTACCCGTCACGGCAACCTTCCACTCCTCTGAATCGTCGGTTCCAGAGGGACAGGTGCTGATTCTCACGTCCGTAAAAGGCCGGATCGGCCGACCTTTGTCCCCGGCGGCGGTGTTAGTTTGCTGAGCTGACCCGAGCGACGAACCTGTGAGACACCAGAGACGGAAGCGGAGCGGACGGACCCATGGGACGAGCGGAAGAGAGACGAGCGCGGCAGCGTGGTGGCCACCGCGGCGCGCCGAAACGCTCGTCCAGAGCCGGCGCCGGGGGCGGTGCCACCGGTGGTACCGGTGGCACCAAGAGCGGCATACGCCGGCTCTTCACCTGGAAGAAGATCCTCGGCTCGCTGTTCGGCCTCTGCCTGCTCGGGATGGCGGCCTTCGTCGGGCTGTACCTGATGATCGACGTTCCCAAGGGGAACGCGGCCGCGGTGCAGCAGAGCAACATCTACAAGTACAGCAACGGCGACACGCTCGCCCGGTCCGGTGTCGTGAACCGTGAGCTGGTCGACCTCGACCAGGTCTCCAAGGGCGTGCGGATGACCTTCGTCGCCGCCGAGAACAAGTCCTTCTACGACGACTCCGGCGTCGACTTCAAGGGCACGGCCCGCGGCCTGATCAACACCCTCTCCGGCAAGGGCAAGCAGGGTGGCTCGACGATCACCCAGCAGTACGTCAAGAACTACTACCTCACCCAGGACCAGACCGTCACGCGCAAGCTGAAGGAACTGGTCATCTCGCTGAAGGTGGACCGCCAGCAGTCCAAGGACCAGATCCTCGCGGGCTACATCAACACCAGCTACTACGGCCGCAACGCCTGGGGCATCCAGGCCGCCGCGCAGGCGTACTACCGCGTCGACGCGGACAAGCTCTCGGTCGCGCAGGGCGCGTATCTCGCCGCGCTGCTCCAGGCGCCGAGCCAGTACGACTGGGCGGTCGCGAGCGACACCAGCAAGAAGCTCGTCAAGGCCCGCTGGAACTACGTCCTGGACAACATGGTCGGGGAGGGCTGGCTGAGCTCCGCCAAGCGTGACGCCATGAAGTTCCCCGTGCCGAAGGACCCCAAGGGCGCGCCCGGCTTGGAGGGCCAGGCCGGCTATCTGGTGGAGGCCGCCAACACCGCGCTGGAGAAGCAGCTCATCGCCCAGGGCACGGCCGCCGACCTCGACGAGGCCGAGACCATGGTCAAGGCGGGCGGCTGGACCATGACGCTGAACATCGACAAGAAGAAGCAGGCCCAGCTGGAGAAGGCCGTCAAGGCCAAGCTGACCAGCAAGCTCGACGGCAAGGACCGGAAGGTCGACGCCGACGTCCAGGCCGGTGCCGCCTCCGTCGACCCGAAGACCGGCCGGGTCCTCGCGATGTACGGCGGCGTGGACTACGTGGAGCACTACACCAACAACGCGACGCGCCGCGACTACCAGCCCGCCTCCACCTTCAAGCCGCTCATCCTGGCCGCGGCCGTCGACAAGGACGCCACGACCCAGGAGGACCAGCCGATCACGGCGAACACGATCTACGACGGCACCAGCAAGCGTCCCGTCGTCGACGACGGCAGGAAGGTCGGCTTCTCCCCGCCGAACGAGGACGACGTCGACTACGGCGACGTCACCGTCCAGACCGCGATGAACAAGTCCATCAACTCCGTCTTCGCGCAGATGGGCGTCGACGTGGGCATGGACGAGGTCATGAAGACGGCGGGCGACCTCGGCATGGACGTCGAGGGCATCAAGTCGGTGCCCGCCCAGACCCTCGGCACGATGGGTGCCAGTCCGCTGGAGATGGCCGGCGTCTACGCGACCCTCGACAACCACGGCAAGAAGGTCACCCCGGCCCTCGTGAAGTCGGTCGAGCACAAGGACCGCCCGGTCGAGTTCCCGGACGCGATCGGCGACCAGGTCATCAGCCGCGAGGCCGCCGACACCGTCACCTCGGTGCTGACCGGCGTGGTCGACGACGGTACGGCCAGGACGTCCGTACGGGACAACCCGGCGCGTGACGGCCAGCAGGTCGCGGGCAAGACGGGTACGTCGGACTGCAACAAGTCGGCCTGGTTCACCGGTTACACGCCGAAGCTCGTCACCTCGGTGGGTGTCTTCGGTGAAGCGGCCAAGGCGGGCACCACCCGCTGCGGCAAGGAGAAGCCGGTCAAGGTCAAGGCGTTCAGCCAGGTCACGCTGCAGGGCGCGGCCGGCGGCGGCCGCGTCAACGGCGGTGGCTTCCCGGCCCTGGTCTGGGCGGCGTACACGTTCGACGCGATGGACGAGGTCTCCAGGTTCGACCTGGAGACGGACCAGGGGGCGGCAGTCCAGCCCACCCCGACGCCCACGCTCAGCCCGTCACCGACGGCTCCGGCCGAGGAACCGTCGCCCGAGGATCCGACGACGAAGCCGCCGACGAGCAGCGCTCCGCCGGAGAGCTCTCCCGAGACCACCCCGCCGGACGACGAGGAACCGACCCCGTCGAGCAGCGCGACGTCGCCGCCGGGCGACATCGAACTGCCGGGAGATCCGGACGATCCCCAGGCGTTCCAGTGACCGTGTTCCAGTGACCGCGTTCCAGTGACCACGGGAGGAGGCGCCCCCTGAGGGGGCGCGGGGAACTGCGTGACCGCCGCGGACACTTCGCGGCGTACGGCCCGCGGTTCCCCGGCGGCGCTTCGACCGGAGGCGCGGCCGGGCCCGACCGCGGTTCGATCCTGCCGACTGCCGACTGCCGACTGCCGACTGCCGACCCCGGTCACCTGGCCGGGCCGGGTGGGCGGCCGTCAGCTGCTGTTCAGCTCGAACCAGACGACCTTGCCGGTGCTGAGCCGGGTCGCGCCCCACCGCCGGGCCAGCTTGTTCACCAGGTACAGGCCGCGTCCGCCCTCGTCCGTGGCGCGAGCCTGCCGCAGGCGCGGTAGCTGCGGTACGTCGTCACCGACCTCGCAGCGCAGCACGTCGGTCCGCAGCAGACGCAGCGTGACCGGCCGGGAGGCGTAGCGCACGGCGTTGGTGACGACCTCGCTGACGAGCAGCTCGACGGAGTCGGTCAGCTCCTCCAGGCCCCAGCGGGAGAGCGCCTTGCGGGCCAGCCTGCGGGCCCGGCCCGGCGCCGCGTCCTCGGGGTCCAGGTGCCAGAGCGCCACATCACTGGGCGCGATGCCGTCGAAGCGGGCGGCGAGCAGGGCGATGTCGTCGTCCCGGTCGCCCGGCCCCAGCATGTCGAGGACCTCGTCGCACAGCGCCTCCAGGGGCGGCGGATGGTCCGGACCGGTCAACTGGGCGGTGGCCGCGATCCGTTCACGCAGTTGCTCTATCCCGGTCCACACGTCACGCAGCCGTGACTCGACCAGGCCGTCGGTGTAGAGCAGCAGGGTGGCGCCCGCGGGCGCGTCCAGCTCGACCGCCTCGAAGTCCACCCCGCCCACACCGATGGGAGCCCCCGGCGGTACGCGCAGCACCTCGGCACGGCCGCCCAGGTGCAGCAGGACGGGCGGCGGATGGCCGGCGTTGGCGATGGTGATGCGGTGCGCGACCGGGTCGTACACCGCGTACAGGCAGGTCGCCATGCGGTCGGTGCCCAGGCGCTGGGCCTGCTCGTCCAGGTGGTGCAGGACCTCCTGGGGCGGCAGGTCGAGGCCCGCGAGGGTCTGCGCGGTCGTACGCAGCTGACCCATGATGGCCGCCGAGGTCATGGAGTGGCCCATGACGTCCCCGACCACCAGCGCGACCCGGCTCCCGGGCAGCGGGATCGCGTCGTACCAGTCGCCGCCTACCCGGGCCGTCTCCGCGGCCGGCAGGTAGCGCGAAGCCAGCCGCACACCCGTCGGCCGCGGCAGCGTCTCGGGCAGCATCGTGCGCTGCAACTCGTCGGCGATGTACGCCTCGCGGCCGTACAGCACGGCCTTGTCGATGCCGAGCGCGCTGTGCGTGGCCAGTTGGGCCGCCACCAGCAGGTCGTCCGCCTCGAAGGCGGGCCGGTCCGGGCGGCGCAGGAAGAGCGCCGCACCGATCACGCGCCTGCGGCCGCGGAGCGGCGCGAGGATCGCGCGCTGTCCGCCCGGCACCGTCAGGTCGTCGCCGATCAGCTCGGGCAGCGCGGCCCGGGCGGCGGGCGCGTCCGCGAACACCGGCCGTACACCGCGCAGTACCTCGTTGAGAGCGCCGCCGGGCCGTACCGTGCACAGCTCGGCGGTGATGCCGACATCGGGTTCGGGCTGGAGCGCGGGCAGCAGGAAACCCTCGGTGTCCCGGTCCTCCGGGATCCGGTCCGTACGCCGCAGCCGCAGCACGACGGGCCCGGTGGGCCGCTCGTCGCCCACCGGCAGCGGGTCGCGCAGATAGACGAGGATCGCGTCCGAGAAGGTCGGCACGGTGGCCCGGCACAGCCCCATCACGATCTCGTCGAGGTCGATGCCGCGGGCGATCCGCCGGGTCGCGGCCCCCACGAAACGCAGCCGGTCTCCGTCACGGCGCATCGGCATGGGCCCTCCGGGCACCGGGCCCTGGCCCGTACGGCGCTCCTTGGCGTTCTGGAGGGCGGCCGGCTCGCCGCCGGGCTGGGCCGGAACACCCTCGGGGGCGGGCCGCGGCCGGTGCGGATCGGACTCCGCGGAGGAGGGCTGGGAGTGCTCGGGCCCGGAGCCCGCGGGCGCACCGGTCGGGCCGTGGCCCCCGGAGGGCGCGGGCGGGCCC
>NZ_JAHRIB010000136.1 GCF_019090165.1 Streptomyces sp. BV286 | reverse complement strand
GGGGAACAAGATTCGTGCAGTGATCATCAGCAACCGTCGCATCACGGGCCTGACGGGCGATGTGATCGCTGAACTCGTAGCCGAGATAGGTCCGTTGTGGCATGAGCGTCACCAGGCCAAGCTGGCCTCCCGGCTGCGGAGGCGGGCCGTGGGCGGCGGGCCGAAACACCGCCTGGTGTTCGTCGACCGCTTGCTGGCCACCCTCGTCCATCTTCGGCACGGCGCCACCCACGACGTACTGGCCTGCTGGTTCGGCGTTGACCGCTCGACCATCACACGAGCTGTCAACGAGGTGCGGCCTCTGCTCGCCGAGCGAGGCTGCACCGTCAGCCCCGACGTGCGGCTGCGAACCCTGGCCGAGGTCGTCGACCACCTCGGCTCGAGCGGGACGACCGGCATCATCGACGGCACCGAGATCCGCGTCCGGCGACCCGCCGCAGGGCGCAAGGACCGGGACAAGTTCATCTCTGGCAAGAACAAGCAGAACGCCGTCAAATCCATGGTGGTCACGGACGGCGTTGGCCGCGTGCTGTGGTGCAGCCCCGCTCGTCCCGCGAGCTGCGCGGACATCACCCACGCCCGCCAGTTGGGGCTGGTCACGCTCCTGGCCGACGCGCCCGCGCTCGAGATCCTCGCCGACGCCGGCTACCAGGGCCTGGGCGCGCAGACCGGCGGCCGGGTGGTGACGCCCCCGCACCGTAAGTTCAAGAAGAACGCCCCGGACTGGTACGAGGAGATGTACGAGCGCCAGCGCAAGGCACACTCCTCGCGCCGTATCCGGGTCGAGCACGGCATCGCCCACCTGAAGAACTGGCGGGCCCTGGCCCGCCACCTCGGCCGCCGCGAGCACATGAGCGACAACGTCCAGGCCATCGCCGGCCTGCTGTCCCACCAGCAGACCGCGGACCTGCACTCGACACGGCAGACGTGAGCACGGGCCCCACCGAGGCTCTCGACGTCACACCGCTTGTCGTGCACGAGCTCGTTACTGACCGTTTCAGAATGAGGTTCGGAGTCGTCTCAAGCAGATGATGCTGCAGGCGAGTTGAAGCAGGCCGAGGTGCAGGTCGGCGCGTACCTCGTAGCGGATGCGCAGGCGCTTGAACTGGTGGAGCCAGGCGAAGGTCCGCTCGACCACCCAACGGGTCTTGCCCAGCCCCGAGCCGTGGACGACGCCGCGACAGGCTATGAGCGGCTTGATCCCACGCTTCCGCAGCAGGCGGCGGTACTTGTCGAAGTCGTAGCCTCGGTCCGCAAACAGCCTGCGTGGCCGCGTGCGTGGGCGTCCGCGCAGGCCCCGGATCGGTGGGATTGCGTCCAGGAGCGGCAGGAGCTGTATGACGTCATGGCGGTTGCCGCCGGTCAGCGTGACGGCGAGCGGAGTGCCGTGCCGATCGACGATCAGGTGGTGCTTGCTGCCCGGTCGGCCCCGGTCGACCGGCGAAGGTCCGGTGTGAGCCCCCCTTTGAGTGCCCTGACGTGCGAGCCGTCGATCGCCGAGTCGTCCATCTCCGCAGACCCGCCGCTCGCAGTTCAGCAAGAAGGACCTCGTGCAAGCGGAGCCAGACGCCAGCCTCAGTCCAGTCCCGGAGCCGGCGCCAGGCGGTCACTCCTGAACCGCCAACGACTTGGATTGGCACATCGCGCCAGGCCACGCCTTTGCGCAGCACATAGACGATGCCGGCCAGTGCTATGCGGTCCGATACCGGCATTCGTCCGGGGTGGCGATGGCGTCGGGCAGGCCGGGCTGGGAGAAGCGGAGCTATGCGCTCCCAGAGATCGTCGGGAACAAGGTCGGCACACACGTAGGAGAGTCTGCCCGACGCGTTGTCAGATACTGGCCGAGCTACCAGTGTCGATGCGACTGTCGGCAGCGGTCGGTCGGGTTCAGCGCCAGCCTCCGTGGCGAGGTTCCACATACTCGCCGAACGGTGGATCGAACTCTTGCCCGTCGTCGTCGGTCACGATGTAGTCCGGTTCGGTCTTCGAGGCGGCTGCGTGCAACCGGATGACCAGGTCAGCGACAGGCACGATACGCAGTGACAGGGCTGCGGCCACCTGGGCAGCTTCGTTGTTGATGTCGGGGTTGTGCTTGTCACGGGACCGTTCTAGGCGTTGGGCGGAGATCTGCATGATCTCCAGATCGCCACCGCCCGAAAACGTCAGGCAGTCACGCCACTCCAGCCCGATGATGATCTCCAGTGCCTCCGCGAGGTCATCGGCAAGCAGGCCGCCTTCCCCTTCGGAACTCGCGAACACCACCGGTCGGCGTCCGTTCTGCTCAGCACACAGGAAGTACGCCCCACCGGCGGATTCCCCGGCGATCACCTCCAGCGGCGCACCGGAGGCAAGTCTGAAGCCCTCGCCGTAGTGCTTCCGATGGATGTCGAAGCCAAACGACCGCAGCAGCAGATCGATCTCCGGGGTGGTCTGGATCAGGTCGAGCAGATGATCGCTTGAGGTCATGGCATGGACGATAGTGAGTGCCGCTGGCGTGTCAGCAGCAGGGCGAACAGCGAGCGCCCGTGTTCGGCCGTGGCGTTACACCCCGAGGGATGGCGCACTCCACATCCGCTATGGAGGTCAGGCCACGCCTGCACCCAAGTGATCGCAACTCATTCTGAAACCACCAGTTAGTACTGCAACGGTGCTTGCCGTGACTGCTGGCCAGCTCGTTCGTTGGCGTGGTCATGGGTGGGGACCTTGCCGAAGTCGGATTGTGGGCCAGAGAGTTGCACGTACTGCATGACAGGTTCGTGCACCGCTTCAACCGGGAGGAGCCGAGCCAGTCGGCGTTGGCTTATATGCGGGGGCTGGTTGCGCCGCTGGAGCGCAAGAACAGCTGGACGCTGGCGGAAGAGGCCGGACATGGCGGGCCGGACCGCATCCACCGGCTGCTGAACCGCATCGAGTGGGACGCCGACGAGGTCCTGGACGACGTACGAGACTACGTCGTCGAACACCTCGGAGACCGGGACGCCGTCCTGATCGTCGATGACACCGGGTTTCTGAAGAAGGGCATCCGTTCGGCCGGAGTGCAACGTCAGTACTCCGGAACCGCCGGCCTCACCGAGAACAGTCAGATCGGTGTGTTCCTCCCTTATGCCACCGGCCACGGCCGCACGCTGATCGACCGCCACCTGTATCTGCCCACCTCATGGACGGACGACCGGGAGCGCTGCCGGCGTGCAGGCATCGACGACACAGTCCGCTTCGAGACGAAGGTGGCCATGGCGAAGGCGATGGTCCGCCGGGCCATCGCCGACAAGGTCCCATTCGGCTGGGTGACGGCTGACGCCGCCTATGGCTACAGCAAGGGCTGGCGGTTCGAGCTGGAGCAGGCGGATGTCTTCCACGTCATGGCCACAACGAGGCACGACACCGTCGTCACCCGCTGGGCACTCGACCACCCCGTCCACGACCTGTTCCCCGGCCTGCCGCGGCAGAAATGGAAGCGCCGTTCCTGCGGCGCGGGAGCTCATGGCCGGCGGATCTTCGACTGGGCCCGCGTCGAAGTCCGGCCCTGGCACCGCGAGGACCGCCGGCACTGGGTTCCCGCCCGCCGCAGCGTCAGCAGGCCCGAGGAGATCTCCTACTACATCGCCTACTGCCCCGTCGGCACCACGCTGGACGAGCTGATCCGCATCGCGGGCAGCCGATGGGCGGTCGAGGAATGCTTCCAGACCGCCAAGCAGGAATGCGGCCTCGACGACTACCAGGTCCGCCGCTACCCCGGCTGGCACCGCCACATGACCCTGGCCATGGTCGCCCACGCCTGCCTGACCGTCCTGCGGGCCCGACAACTGGACACGGACAAAGCAGAAACGGATCCTCCCAGCTCATCCACCTCAGCCTCGCCGAGATCAGACGCCTGATCCACCGCCTCACCGACCGACGGCCGACACCGGTCGAGCACATTCTGCACTGGTCAACGTGGCGCCGACGACGCCAATATCAGGCCCGCCTGAGTCACTACAAACGACGCGGACACAGCCCCTGAAAACTGCCCAGCACTCAAAACAAGCACCGTTGCAGTACTAGGCCTTCGCCTCACTCCGGGCATCCGCAGGAGCCCATGCCTACTACCGGCGTCGATGCGAGCATGCCGACTGGCAAGCTGCCGCCCAGCGCGCACCCTCTTCAGCCGAATGGTCGGCCAGCTCTACCACTGCCTCCAACGCCGCGAACTCTTCGACGAGCAATCTGCGTTCCCGGCACCGTCGCAGCCAGAGCCAGCCTGAACAGCGAAAACCCCGGACCCACAGCACCGTGTCCACCCGGGAGATGGCGGAACGCGGTGCCGCGAGTCCGGGACGCGTTCCCGGAGGCCCGCCTACTCGGCGATCTTGGTGCGACCGACCCACCGGAAGGTCATGGGCTCGGAATCCTCACCGCTGCTGGTCCTCGGCGGAGCCGGGCGGACGGTCTCATAGTGCTCGTATCCATTGCCGTAACGGATCTTGATCTTCTCCTCGGAGAAGATCACCTCGTCCAGTTCGGTGAGCTCGACCGTCCCGGACAACCCGTTGGGACCGCCTTCCAGCTGTACGGAGCTCATCGCGATGGCGGAGGAATCGTGGGCGACTCTACGCATGGGCCTCCTCTCGTCTCGCAACGATTCTTCGTCGAGCCGGCGTCCTGTGACACCCCTGAAGTGCCCCTATGGATACGTTCGTCGGGCCGATGGCGCCCACCGCGCTTGAGGGGGGTCTAGGGGTACGCGGGGGAGAATCCGGTACCTATCGTCGGGGCCAGGTGGCAGACGTTAAGGAGGTCAGTCGTGCGCGAGTCGGAGTCCGGGCTGCCCATCGAGCCCGTCTACGGGCCAGATGTTTTGGAGGGCTGGGACCCGGCGGAGCAACTGGGTGAGCCGGGCGGTTATCCCTTCACTCGGGGCGTGTATCCGTCGATGTATACGGGCCGTCCGTGGACGATGCGGCAGTACGCGGGGTTCGGTACGGCGGCGGAGTCCAATGCCCGATACAAGCACCTGATCGCGAACGGCACCATGGGGTTGTCGGTGGCCTTCGACCTGCCCACTCAGATGGGGTACGACTCCGACGCCCCCCTCGCGCACGGCGAGGTGGGCAAGGTAGGGGTGGCGATTGATTCGGTCGAGGACATGCGGTTGCTGTTCGGCGGGATTCCGCTGGACAAGGTGTCGACGTCGATGACGATCAACGCGCCCGCAGCACTGTTGCTGTTGATGTATCAGCTGGTCGGTGAGGAACAGGGAGTTGCGGCGGAGAAGCTGACCGGCACGGTGCAGAACGATGTGCTGAAGGAGTACATCGCGCGGGGCACGTACATTTTCCCGCCGGAGCCCTCCCTCCGTCTGGTCGCCGACATCTTCCAGTACTGCCGGGTGGAGATGCCGCGGTGGAACACGATCTCGATCTCCGGGTATCACATGGCGGAGGCGGGTGCCTCGCCCGCGCAGGAGATTGCTTTCACCCTGGCGGACGGTATCGAGTATGTGCGGGCGGCGGTGGCGGCGGGTATGGACGTGGACGATTTCGCACCCCGTCTGTCGTTCTTCTTCGTGGCGCGTACGACGCTCCTGGAGGAAGTGGCCAAGTTCCGTGCGGCCCGGCGGATCTGGGCGCGGGTCATGCGGGAGGAGCTCGGGGCACGGAACCCGAAGTCGTGGACGCTGCGGTTCCATACGCAGACGGCCGGGGTGCAGCTGACGGCGCAGCAGCCGGAGGTGAACCTGGTGCGGGTGGCGGTGCAGGGCCTTGCGGCCGTTTTCGGAGGCACGCAGTCGTTGCACACGAACTCCTTCGACGAGGCGATTGCGCTGCCCACCGACAAGAGCGCACGCCTGGCCCTGCGGACGCAGCAGGTACTGGCCCATGAAACGGACGTGACGGCCACCGTCGATCCGTTCGCGGGTTCGTATGCGGTCGAGAGGATGACCGACGAGGTGGAGGCGGCCACCCTCGCGCTGATGGAGCGGGTGGAGGAACTGGGCGGTGCGGTGAGGGCGATCGAGCACGGTTTCCAGAAGGGGGAGATCGAGCGCAACGCCTACCGGATCGCGCAGGAGACCGATTCCGGCGAGCGGGTGGTGGTGGGGGTCAACCGGTTCCAGCTGGAGTCGGAGGAGCCGTACGAGCCGTTGCGGGTGGATCCGGCGATCGAGGCTCAGCAGGCCGACCGGCTGGTCAAACTCCGCGCCGAGCGTGACCAGTCGGCGGTGGACACCGCCCTCACCGCCCTCAAGAAGGCCGCAGCCGGGGACGACAACCTGCTCTACCCGATGAAGGACGCGCTCAGGGAGCGGGCCACTGTCGGAGAGGTGTGCAACGCGCTTCGCGAGGTGTGGGGCACTTACATTCCCGCGGACGCGTCGTAGGGCCCGGCCATCGGACACCAGCGGCGGGAAAG
Organism: Streptomyces sp. BV286; assembly: GCF_019090165.1. Classification (GTDB taxonomy): domain Bacteria; phylum Actinomycetota; class Actinomycetes; order Streptomycetales; family Streptomycetaceae; genus Streptomyces. Next base: position 9,269 of record NZ_JAHRIB010000136.1, on the reverse strand, counting down.
GAGACCCGCCCTGCGGACGAATCCCTCCGCGTCGTGGTGACGAAGCCGGGAGCCGACGGCCACGACCGCGGCGCCATGGTCATCGCACGCGCCCTGCGCGATGCCGGGGTCGAGACCATCTACACCGGACTTCACCAGACACCGGCACAGATCGTGACCACGGCCCTTCAGGAGGACGCCGACGGCATCGGACTCTCCGTGCTGTCAGGCGCCACATGACCCTGTTCACAGAGGTCGTCGACCTGTTCCGGGAGGCGAAGGGGCCGGACATCGCCGTCTTCGGCGGCGGCATCATTCCTGACGCCGACATCAAGCCTCTGCTGGATCGAGGAGTCGCCGCCGTGTTCACACGGGGCACCTCTACGCAGGAGATCGTGGAGTGGGTGACCACGAGGGTGCGACCGGAGCACGACGCGCACACCTGATGTGCCCCCGCCAAGTCCGACCATCGCCCACCTGCACGGGCTGCCGACAGCCCGTGCAGTCGGCCCGATTCTGGTGGCCGAGGCGAGCCGGATCGCCGAGCGCGGCACCCCACGACGAGCAGCCGGCGGACGACCGGAACCCGCGCCTGCACCGGACACAGGGATCGGACCCCGACACACTCCTGACGGGCAATCACGCGCCGACCGGCACGATTGCGCCGCCCGGCACCTGACCGGGCAGGCCTGGAACGCGGAGCGGTTCGGGCACAGGGCGCCGGGGACGGCGTGAAGCCGGGCGGCGGGCCAGAGCGCACGGCTCGTCCGGACCGGCCGCGGACCGCCTGCCTGAAGGGCGCGCATGTCTCGTGGTACGTGAGACACCCGTGCCGGCCTTCCGGCGGCGCTCGCCCGCGAGGCCGAGGAGATAGGGTCAACGGGTCCGGGCGGCCGCGCCGGGAAGCTGCTGGAGCGACAGGCCTGCCGGGAGGTCCGAGCGGCCGCTGACGTTGAGCTTGCGGTACACCCGGGTCAGGTGCTGCTCGACGGTGCTGACCGTGATGTACAGCTGCCGCCCGATTTCCCGGTTGGTGTGCCCCAGCGCTGCCAACGTTGCCACACGCCGTTCGGCGTCACTGAGAGCCGGGGCCGCCGAGGAACCGCCGGCGGACTCGGTGGGCTCACCGTGCGCCGACCCGGACTGTGCAGGCCGCAGATACTCCTCCGCGTGGCTCGCCTTCGCCTCCTGCGTCGCCCGGCGAGCCATGATCCGGGCGCGCCGGAACTCTCCCAAGGTGTGGTGAGCTTGGCTGAGGTCGGCGAGGGCGTGGGCGAGTTCCAGCCGGTCGCCCGAGTTCTGCAGGGCGTCCACCGCTCGGCGCAGCAGCGCGGGGCGCTGTTTGAGCGGGCTCGCCGAGGCGAGCACCCGCAGCGCGCCGCCACGGGCCCGGGGGCTCTTCCCGCCGGGCAGTTCCTCCTGGTCGAGGAGCAGCTGCCGGGCCGTCTGCTCCCAGCCCATGACAAGATTGGCCCGGGCCAGCTCGGTGCGCCACGGCACCAGGGAGGGGTGGTCCAGATTCCGCTCGCGCAGCATGGCACCGCACTGCTGGAGGTCGCTGACGGCGGCCAGAACACGGTCCGCGGTCAGCCCGAACTGCCCACGGGCCAGGAGGTATCGCGGGCCGAACACCGTGTCGTACATCTCCGGCGGCACGTCGATCTGGGCGGTCGCCGCACCCGCGACCAGGTCGCCCATCGCGGAGTGGGCGGCGAGCTGCACCGACAGCGGCAGTCCCACGACGACACCCCAGCCCTCGGCTGGAACCAGTGTCAGGGCGTGCCCGGCTCGCGCGGCGGCGGCCGAGACGTCACCCTGCCGCAGCGAGATGTCCGCCCGTAACGCGGTGAACAGCGCCTCCCATGTGCGGGCGTTGGTACGCTGCGTCTCCTGGATCAGGGCGTCGCACCAGCCCGCGGCGCGGTCAAGGCGCCCCGCCACAGTGAGGGTCGCCACCGAGGAGGCGATCACTTCCAGGGTCTCGTCCCCGACCTGGCAGCTGCGCAGCAGCCGTTCGCTCTCGTCCACCACGCGCTCGGCCTCGGACCGCATCGACGCCGACAGCACGGCCGCCGCGCGCGACCAGAGACTGCCCCCGGCGGTGCGCAGCTCGTGCAGGGGCTGCACCTCACGATCCGTCCCGGTGCTGCCCGCCCTGGGATGGCGCAGCCCGTACAGCCACTGGTGGGTGAGCTGCAGTTGGGCGAGCGCCGGGGCGTCCGCGGGGTGAGAGAGCTGGGCCGACACCTCTTCGAAGGCGTTCTGCGCCTGAGGGCCGCCGGTCCACAGCATGTGTTGTACGACGGACACCGCCTCCTTGCCCTTCAGCCGGCCGTCGCGGACAGCCTGGTAGAGAGGGGGCAGATGCCGGGAGGATGCCGCGGGGTTCACACGCCACTCGATGTGGTTGAGCGCCTTGTGCACGGCCGTGCGCGACTCCTCGTCCGGGCACCCCTTGAGGGCGAGTGCCAGACACTGCATGGCCAGATCCTGGCGGTCCGAGGACAGTGCCTGGCGAGCTGCCTCCAGCAAGGTGTCTATGGCCCAGCCGACGCCGACGGACTGCGCCTCGACGAGATGGACCGCGACCTGCCAGGCCAAGGCGCCGTCCTCTCTCAGCAGTTCGGCGGCCCGCAGGTGCAGCGACGAGCGGGTGCAGGCGTCGAGACTGGCCAGGACGGCCGGGGCGGCCGCGGGGTGCCGGAAGCTCTGCTCGACGATCCCCGCCGAGTCGAGGGCCACGAGCACCTGCGACACAGTGGTGGGGGTCAGACCGGAGAGCCTGCTGAGCCGGTCCTCGGAAGCCGAGTCGCCGAGCACGGCCAGGGCGTGGGCGACGCTGCGCAGCGGAGCCTCGCACCGGTGCAGGCACTCGACGACGGCCTGGGCGAACGCCGTGTTCTCCGGTGCCTCGGGCCGCCCGCCCTCCGCCAAGGGCCCTGCCGCGCTGTCCTCCAGCAGGGCCCGGACGAGCATCGGGTTGCCACCGCTGAACTGGTGCAGGCTGCCGGCGAACTGATCCGCCTCGGCGGGCGGAAGATACCGGCCCGCGAGGTCGGCCACGCCCTGCTTGCTGAGCATCCGGAGCCGGAGGCGCTGGTGGGGGTAACGGGTGAACTCGAAGTGCCAGGGGGAGTGGCCGTGACCCTGCTGCTGACGGGTCGTCAGGACAAGCAGGATGCGGGCCGACCGTATTCGGCGCTGGAGATAAAGGAGAACCTGCCAGGAAGCGCTGTCCATGTAGTGGGTGTCGTCGACGGTCAGTACGATCGGCCGCTCCTCGGAGAGTTCCTGGAGCAGCGTGCAGATCCGGTTGACGCGATGAGCTTCCGGCTGCCGCAGCGTGCGCGACTCCAGTTCGCTCTCACCCGGGAGTAAGGCCTCCACCGTGACGAGCTGGGTGGCGCGCGCCGCCATCGCCGGCGGCAATGAACCGCTGTGGAACAGCTGGTCCATCACACCCAGTTGAAGCGCACGTTCCGCTTTCGAGCCGGTGGCCGCGAGATGCAGAGCGCCCGAGTCCGCGGCCTGATGTGACAGCGCATCCAGCAGTGCCGTCTTCCCCGACGTGATCGCCCCGCTGATCAGGACCGCTCTGCCGTGTCCCGCCGCAGCATCACTCAACAGTCTGCGCAGGGTGTGCAGTTCCTCGTCGCGCTCCACGAACAACATGGTCGCAACCCTCTCCCCCGGTAGATGTCACGTACGTACGTATGAATATATCGCATCGGCGTTCGCAGGCGAGGATTTTGCTTTACCTCTGTTTTAGACGGGCCGGACTGACTCGGCGTGCTCTTGATCTTCCTTCGAGGCGGCCGGCCGAACGACGATAGGGGCCCGCAGACGGGAGTTAGGGGTTATCCCGGACGGGGCTTCACGTAAAGATTTCGTCGCCGGACCGCGGAATACCGAGGCGGTGACGTGACCCTCGACGGGCCCGTCCCCGCCCCTGCGGTGACTCTCCACCGGCTCGGACCTAGGGGGTTGGGTGAAAGCGCTCGTTCTGTCCGGCGGATCCGGTACACGGCTCCGCCCGATCACGCACACGTCAGCAAAGCAGTTGGTGCCCGTCGCCAACAAGCCCATCCTGTTCTACGTTCTGGAGTCGATCGCCGCGACCGGCATCACTGACGTCGGCATCGTCGTCGGCCACACCGCCCAGGAGATCCAGGAGGCGGTCGGCGACGGCTCGTCCTTCGGGCTCGACGTCACCTACATCGGCCAGGCCCAGCCGCTCGGCCTCGCCCACGCGGTACGCATCTCGCAGGACTACCTGGGCGACGACGACTTCGTCATGTACCTCGGCGACAACTTCATCATCGACGGCATCCAGGACCTCGTCGACCGCTTCCGCGACGAACGACCCGACGCGCAGATCCTGTTGACCCGGGTCCCCGACCCGCGGGCGTTCGGCGTCGCGGTCCTCGACGAACAGGGACGCGTCATCGGCCTGGAGGAGAAGCCTGAACACCCGCGCAGCGACCTGGCACTGGCCGGCGTCTACTTCTTCACCCCTCTCATCCACGAAGCGGTCCAGGCCGTCAAGCCCTCCTGGCGAGGCGAACTGGAGATCACCGACTCCATCCAGTACCTCATCGACAGCGGAGCCGACGTCCGCTCCCAGATCATCAGCGGCTACTGGAAGGACACCGGGAACGTCACCGACATCCTGGAGGTGAACCGCATCATCCTGGAGAGCACCGAGTCATCGGTCCAGGGCGAGGTCGACGACGCCTCACAGATCATCGGACGCGTCGTGGTGGAACGAGGAGCCCGGGTCAAGGGATCACGCATCGTCGGCCCCGTACGCATCGGAGCCGGCTCCGAGATCCATGACTCCTACATCGGCCCCTTCACCTCCGTGGCCGAGAACTGCCGCGTCTTCGACAGCGAACTGGAGTTCTCGATCATGATGCGGGACTCGTCCGTCACGGGCATCCGCCGGATCGAGGCGTCACTCATCGGCCGCCACGTGCACGGCAGTTCCCTGCCGCGCGTCCCCAACGCCCACCGGCTGGTCCTCGGCGACCACAGCACCTTTCAGATCAGCTCATGACCACCACACTGCTCGTCACCGGTGCCGCGGGCTTCATCGGCTCCACCTACGTCCGCCGGCTGCTCGCCGACCAGCGCGACCTGCACATCACCGTCCTGGACCGTCTCACCTACGCCGGCAACCGGGCCAACCTCGACCTCACCCACCCCTCCCTCGACTTCGTCGAGGGAGACATCTGCGACACGGCGCTGGTGGACCGTCTCGTCGCGGACGCCGACCAGATCGTGCACTTCGCCGCCGAGAGCCACGTCGACCGGTCCATCACCGGCTCGGCGGACTTCGTCCGCACCAACGTCCTGGGCACCCACACCCTGCTCGACGCCGCACTGCGCCACGGCGCCGACCGCTTCGTCCACGTGTCGACGGACGAGGTGTACGGATCCATCGACGAAGGATCCTGGCCCGAGTCCGACCCGCTGCGCCCCAACTCCCCCTACTCGGCGTCCAAAGCCTCCAGCGACCTGCTCGCTCTGGCCTGCCACCGCACCCACGGACTCGACGTCCGGATCACCCGCTGCTCCAACAACTATGGCCCCTACCAGCATCCCGAGAAGGTCATCCCTCTCTTCGTCACCACCCTCCTGGACGGCGGCGCCGTACCCCTCTACGGAGACGGCCGAAACGTACGCGACTGGCTGCACGTCGAGGACCACTGCGCGGCCATCGAATGCGTCCGAAACCGGGGCAGCGCCGGCGAGGTCTACAACATCGGCGGCGGAACCGAACTGACCAACCGCGAACTCACCGCGCTGCTCCTGGAAGCCTGCGGCACCGACTGGAACAGCGTCGAGTACGTCACCGACCGCAAGGGCCACGACCTGCGCTACTCCGTCGACTGGTCCAAGATCGCCACCCTCGGATACGCCCCCTCCCACGACTTCCGCAAGGGACTCGCGGAAACCGTCGACTGGTACCGCGACAACCGCTCGTGGTGGGAACCGGCGAAGCACCGTACCCCTGCCTGACCGCCCCTACCGCGGCCCCGCCCCTCTCCACCTCGCACCCCTCTTCGGTGAAGGAATCCCATGCGCGTCCTCATGACGGTGTTCGCCAACAGCTCCCACCTCTTCAACATGGTCCCCCTGGCCTGGGCCCTCACCACGGCCGGGCACGAGGTCCGCATCGCCAGCCAGCCCGACAACGCCCAGGCCATCAGCGACTGCGGCCTCACCGCGGTACCGGTGGGCAACGACCTCAACATCATGGAACTGGCTCGCTCCACCCCCCGCGAGGAGATGGCCAACGGCGGCGCCCTCACCCTCAACGAGACCCGTACCGAGAAGCTCACCTGGGACTACGTTCACGACACCTTCGCTCAACACGCCCAGCTCTACGACTACATGGCCGACCGGGCCATGACCGACGAGCTCGTCGAGCACGCCCGCCAGTGGCAGCCCGACCTCGTCATCTGGGACGCTCTCACCTTCGCGGGCCCGATCGCCGCCGAAACCGTCGGCGTCCCGCACGTCCGGATGCTCTTCGGCCTCGACCACTGGGGCCGGATGCGTGAGATCTTCCACCGACTGGCCGCGGAACTCCCTCCGGAGAGCCGGCACGACCCCCTCGCCGACTGGCTCGGGGCCAAGGGAGCCCCCTACGGCGTCGCCTTCGACGAAACCCTCACCACAGGACGCGCCACCCTCGCCGTGACGCCGCCCTGGATGAGCTTCCCGACCGAACTGCCCACGATCTCCATGCGGCACATCCCCTTCAACGGCCCCGCCGTCGTCCCTGACTGGCTGCGCAAGCCGGCCGACCGGCCGCGCATCTGCCTCACCCTGGGACTGACGCTGCGCGAGATCGCCGACGAGAGCGTCTCCCTGGCCGACTTCGTCCGCGCCGTCGCCGACATCGACGCGGAGGTCGTCGCCACGCTCAGTCAGGAGCAGCTCGCCGAGATAGGCGAACTCCCCGACAACGTCCGTCCCGTGGACTTCGTCCCGCTGCACGCACTCCTGCCCACCTGCTCGGCCCTCGTCCACCACGGCGGCGGAGGCACCCGCACCAACGCGATCATGCACGGCGTGCCCCAGCTGATCGTCCCCAACTGGCTCTGGGACGAGCGCGATATCGCACAGCGCTTCGCCGAGCGCGGCGCGGCACTCGTCACCGAAGTCCCCGACCTGACCCCCGAGCGGCTCCGCGAACAACTGCACCGGCTTCTTTCGGACCCCTCGTTCCAGGCCGCCGCCGACGAGATCCACAAGGAGTACGCCGCCCTGCCCAGCCCCAACGCGACGGTCACCGAACTGGAGCGGCTCGCCGAGAACGACCGCACGTTCTAGACCTCGCCCACCGGCCCCGCGCGGTCCGAGCGGTACCCAGGGCTGGCGTCTAAGGGGGGCTAGGGGTAGGCGGCCCCTACCCCTGCCCCCGTAGCGTGTGGAGCGTTCGGACTGTCCCTCGATATGCAATGGCATATTCACGGTCCCAAAGCGAATCCGTACATGTCGCCGAGCTACACCGCCGATATCTGCGGGTTCAGTCTGTCGTGCCCCCTCGGCTTATTCAGGCCGGGCTCAGGAAGTGTCCGACAGGTGTTTATCAACCGACCCCTGGCCGCCCCTGCTTTACGAGGTGATGGTGTGGAGAACGAAAAGAAGCTTCTCGATTACCTCAAGCGGACGACCACGGACCTAAGGGAAGTGCGCCGCCGCCTGCGCGAATTGGAGGAGCGGGACCAGGAGCCCATTGCCATCGTCGGTATCGGCTGCCGCTTCCCCCGCGGGATCCGTACACCGGAGCAGCTGTGGACCCTCGTCGCGGACGGCGAGGAGGCACTGACCCCCTTCCCTGAGGACCGCGGCTGGGACATCGACAGCCTCTACCACCCCGACCCCGAGCACCTCGGCACGACCTACACCAAGGTCGGTGCCTTCCTGCACGACGCGGCGGACTTCGACCCCGGCTTCTTCGGGATCTCGCCGCGCGAGGCCCTCGCCATGGACCCGCAGCAGCGGCTGCTGCTGGAGACGTCGTGGGAGGCGATCGAGCGGGCGGGCATCGACCCCGCCACCCTGCGCGGCAGCCGGACCGGCGTCTTCACTGGCCTCATGTACTTCGACTACGGCTCACGGGTGCAGTCCGCCCCCGACGACATCGAGGGCTATCTCGGCAACGGCAGTGCGGGCAGTATCGCCTCGGGCCGTGTCTCCTACACGTTCGGTTTCGAGGGCCCGGCCGTCACGGTCGACACGGCCTGCTCCTCTTCCCTGGTGGCCGTCCATCTCGCCGCGCAGTCCCTCCGTAAGGGAGAGTCCACCCTCGCGCTGGCCGGCGGGGCGTCGGTCATGTCGACCCCGGACGTCTTCGTCGACTTCAGCCGCCAGCGCGGCTTGTCCGCCGACGGCCGCTGCAAGGCCTACGCGGCCGGCGCGGACGGCACCGGCTGGGGCGAAGGCGCGGGCGTACTGCTCCTCGAGCGCCTGTCCGATGCGCGGCGCAACGGCCACCACGTGCTGGGGATCGTGCGGGGTTCCGCCGTCAACCAGGACGGTGCGAGCAGCGGTCTGACGGCTCCGAATGGTCCGTCGCAGCAGCGGGTGATCCGTCAGGCGCTGGCCAGTGCGGGTTTGACGGCGGCTGAGGTGGATGCGGTCGAGGGGCATGGAACGGGTACGAGGCTGGGTGATCCGATCGAGGCGCAGGCGCTGCTTGCGACGTATGGCCAGGAGCGGGATGGGGACCGGCCGTTGTGGCTGGGTTCGGTCAAGTCGAATGTGGGTCATACGCAGGCGGCTGCGGGTGTGGCTGGTGTGATCAAGATGGTGATGGCGATGCGGGCGGGTGTGCTGCCCAAGACGTTGCATGTTGATGAGCCGTCGCCGCATGTGGACTGGTCTGCGGGTGCGGTGGAGTTGCTGAGTGAGGCGCGGGGGTGGCCGGAGGTGGGTCGTCCGCGTCGGGCGGGTGTGTCGTCGTTCGGGATCAGTGGGACGAATGCGCATGTGATCGTCGAGCAGGCGCCGGCCGAGGAGACCGTTCCGGAGTCTCGTGTCGAGCCTGTTGTCGGGTCGGGTGTGGGTGAGTTGCCGGTGCCGTGGGTGGTGTCGGGTAAGTCGGCGGTGGCTCTGGCCGGTCAGGCGGAGCGGCTGGCGGGGGCTGTCTCGGGTTCGGATGAGTCTGTGGCTGGGGTGGGTTGGTCGTTGGTGAGTGGTCGTTCGGTGTTCCGGCATCGGGCGGTTGTGGTGGGCCAGGACGTGGATGGGTTGTTGGCTGGGGTGCGTGGGCTGGC
>NZ_JAHRIB010000135.1 GCF_019090165.1 Streptomyces sp. BV286 | reverse complement strand
GGGCCGCGGGTGGTGTGGGTGATGGTTCCGGCGGGTGCCGCGACCCAGTCCACCATCGATGAGCTGGCCGAGCTCCTTCAGCCCGGTGACGTGGTCGTGGACGGCGGGAACTCCCGCTGGACGGACGACGAGAAGCACGCCGGGGAACTGGCGGCGAAGGGCATCGGCTTCGTGGACGCGGGCGTCTCGGGCGGTGTGTGGGGCCTGGAGAACGGCTACGCCCTGATGGTCGGCGGCGACGCCGAACACATCGCCCGCGTCCAGCCCGTCTTCGACGCCCTCAAGCCGGAGGGCGAGGCGGGCTTCGTCCACGCGGGCAAGGTGGGCGCCGGCCACTTCTCCAAGATGGTCCACAACGGCATCGAGTACGCGATGATGCAGGCCTACGCCGAGGGCTGGGAGCTCCTGCAGGCCGTCGACTCCGTCACCGACGTGCGCGAGGTCTTCCGTTCCTGGCAGGAGGGCACCGTCATCCGTTCCTGGCTGCTCGACCTCGCGGTCAACGCCCTGGACGAGGACGAGCACCTGGAGAAGCTGCGCGGGTACGCGCAGGACTCCGGCGAAGGCCGCTGGACGGTCGAGGCGGCCATCGACAACGCCGTGCCGCTGCCCGCGATCACCGCCTCGCTCTTCGCACGGTTCGCGTCCCGCCAGGACGACTCACCACAGATGAAGATGGTCGCGGCCCTGCGCAACCAGTTCGGCGGCCACGCCGTCGAGTCCGCGAAGTAGGAGTCATGGGCGATCTCCTCCTCGTCCGCCACGGCGAGACCGAGTGGAGCAGGTCGGGACGGCACACCAGCTGGACCGACCTGCCCCTCACCCAGCACGGCGAGGAACAGGCCAAGTCCCTCGTCCCGCTCTTCACCGGGCGGCGGTTCGCCCTCGTACTCACCAGCCGGCTCGCCCGTGCGATACGGACGGCCGAGCTGGCCGGGGTGACCGGGGCGGTGTCCGACCCCGATCTGCACGAGTGGGACTACGGGGCGTACGAAGGTGTCACCACGGTCGACATCCACCGCACCCGCCCCGACTGGTACCTGTTCACCGACGGGGTGCCGCCCGGCGACGAGGGGCACCCCGGCGAATCGCCGGCCGAGGTGGGTGAGCGCGCCGACCGCGTACTGGCCCGCGCGGAGGAGGCCCTGGACGACGGGGACGTCCTCCTGGTCGCGCACGGTCATTTCCTGCGGGTGCTGACCGCCCGGCGGCTGGGTCTGCCCGCCGGGGACGGACGGCTGTTCCGGCTGGAGACGGGCACGGTGAGCCGTCTCTCCCTGGAGCACGGCCGACCCGTGATCGCGGAGTGGAACTCCCTTCCGCCACGGTAGTCCCGGGGCCCGCGCCCCCGCACCGCGCGAACTCCGGAGGGGCCGAATGATCGGCCCCTCCGGCGTTTCACGCGCGGTACTTCGGGTTGTTGCGCCACTTGACGATCTGCTTCTCCGGGTCACCCGTGTAGGACCAGGGTGTCCGGGTGAAGCGACGGTCGAGCAGCCGGAACAGTGAGGCGGTGATGTCCGGCACCGCGGCGTGACCCGCGGCGTGGGCCAGGTGGTTCAGGTGCTGCACCTCTCCGGGTTCGACGGGTCCTTCGGGACGTGCCGTGATCCAGCGCTGCCAGGTACGCCGGACGTCGTTGACCGCTCCGTCGTGGTTCCAGTGCTGGCCGATGCCGACGACCGCGCCCCGCTGGCCCTTCGCCCCTTCCTGGATGTAGCGGTACTCCTCCACCCGGGCGAACTGCACCAGGACGGGCAGCGCGCACCCCGGCGGCGCCACTCCCGCCGCGTCCCGGGCGAAGTCGTACATGATGCCGTGCGTACCGTGCCAGCGCGCCGAGTAGTAGTGCAGCACCTGGAGGTGCCCCTCGACGCTGTACGGGTCGCGCGCGTGCAACTCGTCCCACCAGCGGCCCAGTTCCTGCCGGCGCACCCCGCCGGGGTAGAGCCGCGCGACGGCGATGAGGGAGATCCACGGTGTGGGGTCGTCGAGGTAGGCGTCGGCGGCCTGGAGGCAGGCCATGACCGCGCCGTCGATGCGGTTCTGGTCGATGGGCACGCCTCGGCCCGCGGCGATGGCCAGGTTGAAGGCCCGGGCCGTCTCCGTCGCGGCCCGCAGCATCAGCGCGTCGGCGCTGCGGGGCTCGGCGGCCAGCCAGGACTCGGCCGTCGAGGTGCTCGCACAGGCCTGTGCGAGCAGCCTCATCCGGTGGCCCCGCGCCGGCCAGGCGGGCCCGGTGGTCCGCAGCAGCTGCCGCAGACCCTGCCAGCGGCCGATGACGATGTCCTGCTTGGCCGAGGTGAGGGGCGCGTCGCCGCAGTCGGGGTCGAAGTCGGGGGTGAAACGGTCTCGCGCCATCGGGGCCCCTCTCAGAAGTCGGTGGGGAGACCCTCGTGGACGCGGGACCGCTCGTTCGCCGCGGCGTCGTGGTCGTCGGGAATGTAGTCCGTCTCGACGACATGGCTGGCGTCCAGTTTCGCCGGCCGGTAGTAGTCACTGCCCTGCCGCCAGTACCAGAGCATGGGGATCAGGCCGACGGCCAGGCCGCCGATGCCGATGGTGATCGACGCGCTGCTCAGGTCGCCCAGCGATTCGACGAAGATCCAGAACATGAACAGGGCGCCGAGGAACGGCCACAGCCCGCCGAAGAAGAAGTTGGACGGGGACTTCAGCAGCATCTTGCGGTAGGCGACGACCACCGCGAGACCGGCCAGTCCGTAGTACACGGCGATCTGCAGACCGATCGCGGCGATGGCGTCGGCGAGGATGTCGCCGACCGAGCCGAGTGCGTTGGAGGCCACGAACATCCCGAGTGCCACGGCGCCGACCACGACGATCGCGACCCACGGGGTGTTCCAGCGGGGATGCACCTTCCCCAGGGCGCTGGGCATCGTCCGGTCGCGTCCCATCGCGAACAGCGACCGGGTGACCTGGATGAGCGTGGTCTCCAGGGTGGCGATGGTGGACAGCATCACGGCGACGATCAGCAGCTTGCCGCCCCAGCCCGGCCAGATCTCCTCGCCGAGCACCGCCAGGACGTTGGCGTCGTTCTCCTGGATCTGCTGCGAGGTGAGGATGACGTTCACCGCGATGGTGAAGACCTCGAAGAGGAGGAAGACGATGCCCACGCCGATCAGCCCCGCGAGGCCGGTGGTGCGGCGGCTGTCCTTGGTCTCCTCGCTGAGGTTGGACGTGACGTCCCAGCCCCAGTAGTAGAAGGCGGCGATGAGGGCGCCGGAGGCGAAGCCGCTCATCCCGTCGAAGTGGCTGAAGCCGAGCCACGACCAGTCGAAGGGCCGGGCGCTGTCGGCGTGCAGCAGTGCGCCGATCGCGAAGAGGGCCAGGATGGCGAGTTCGACGCCGGACATGATGAGCTGCGCGCGGACGGTGAGCCGGGCGCCGCCGAGCACGACGAACAGCATGAGCAGGAACCAGCCCGCGCCGACGACCGTGGACAGCGCCGTGTTGTCGGCGAGCCCCTCGTCGAAGAGGGAGAGCGTCATCGAACCGGCGGGCAGCGAACCGGCGACCATGAAGATCGTCGCGGAGATCACCAGGGCCCAGCCGCTGATGAATCCGAGGAACGGGTGGAGCGTGCGGCCGACCCAGGAGTAGCTGGCTCCCGCGTTGGTGTCTATTCGGCTGAGGTAGCTGAACGCCAGCGCGATGCCCAGCATGGGTATCGCGCAGTAGAGGAGCGCCGCGGGGCTGGCCAGGCCGACCGCCCCGACGAGAACCGCGGTGGTCGCGGCCAGCGAGTACGCGGGGGCGCTGCCCGCGACCGCCATCACCACCGTGTCGAACATACCGAGGACATTGGACTGGAGCCCTCTGCCCCTGTTGTTGCTCATGGTTGCGCTGCTTTCCGTCCTGCACGAAGCGCGTGCGGGCATGCCCGACCGCGACAGGTGTGAGTGGGGGGTGTGGCCGATTCCGTGCAGCCGCGGTGCTCGCTCGGCGGGACGGTCGCTCCGTAGACGGAGTGATGATAGCGGTGGTGATTGAGGTTTCAAGGTCAACTCGTGGGTAATGTCCACTTGCTTGCGGTCCACCGATGAGCGGTGATAGCGCGCGACCGCCCGCAGGAGAGCCCACGGACCCTGGTGCACGAGCCCGCCCGAACCCCAACTTTCCCTCCAAACAACCGAGTTGGGTGACCCGGAAGACGTCGGGCCGGGCCCGTGGGAGAGGGCCCGGCCCGGTGAAGGTTGAGAATCGGGTAAGAGGAGGCGTCCCGGTGTGGAGTCAGTGCACCGGCCGACGTACGTGCTGCGCGGCCAGCCGCACCGGGGCGTTCTGCGCGCCGTAACCGCGGTAGTCGGCGTCGCGCTGGACCAGTTCGAAGAAGACCCGGCCGATCGTCTCCGTGTAGCAGTGGCGGAAGGCGCCGCCCGCGTCCCGGTCGTAGAGGATGCCGAGTTCGCGCAGGTCCTCCAGCTCGCCGTCGGCGAACTCGTACCTGGCCGCGAGGTCGTCGTGGTAGTTGGCGGGGATGTCGAGCAGCCGGCCGCCCGCGGCGCGGAAGCGGCGGGCCGCCGTGACGAGGTCGTCGGTGGCCAGCGCGATGTGCTGGGCGCGACCGCCCTCGTCCGCACTCGGTGCGGGGCCGACGCCGAGGGCGATACGGACACTGCCGTCGGCGTTGGTGACGGCACGGCTGCGCAGGAGCCCGTAGGGATCGGCGACGTCCACGCTCTCCTGGGCGTCGAGCCCGAGGACGCTGCGGTGGAAGAGGGCCGCCTCGTCGAACTGGTGCCAGGGCTGGGTGAGGGCGAGGTGGTCGATGCGGTGCACGCCGCCGGTGGCCGGTGCCACCGGCCCGGCGGGCTCGACGGGTTCGACGGGCTCGAAGTCGCTCGTCCAGCTGGGCAGTCCGGGCCGGCCGGTGGCGCAGAAGAACAGTTCGGTGCCGTCGGGCGCGGCGACGGCGTCCAGGGGCACGTCCTCGGGCGCGCGGCGGCGTGGCAGGACGGGGGCGAGCAACGCCTCGGCGCGCCGGGCCGCGCCCGCCGGGTCGGGCGACTCCAGCCCGACGGCGGCGAGTCGGGTCCCGTCGCGCCGGGCGGCCGGGCCCGTGTTGAGCAGCAGCCGGGCCTCGCCCTGCTGCCACAGGTCGACGGGCTTGCTGCGGTGCCGGGCGGTCCGGGCGAAGCCGAGCGCTTCGAGGATCTCCGAGACCGGTTCGACGTCGGGGGTGACCAGTTCGGCGAAGGCGACACCGGTCGGCACGACGGGCGCCGGCGGCGCGCTGAGCCCGACGCTCTCCTGGAGCACGAGGAGCGAACGCAGGGCGTCGACGGCGGTCGGACCGGCCTCGGCCTGGCGGAACACGTCGTTGAACACCTCCAGCGAGAGCGGCCCCCGGTAACCGGCGCGGATCACGTGCCCGACGAGCCCGGCGACGTCGAAGCCCCCCTGACCCGGGAAGCAGCGGTAGTGGCGGCTCCACTGCAGTACGTCCATCGCCATCAGCGGGGCGTCGGCCAGCTGGAGGAAGAAGATCTTCTCGCCGGGGATGTCCTCGATGCCCTTGGGGTCGGAGCCCCGGGCGAGGATGTGGAAGCTGTCCAGGCAGGTGCCGAGCGCGGGATGACCGGCGGCCTCGACGATGCGCCAGGCGTGGTCGTACGTGCTGACGTGCCGGCCCCACGCCAGCGCCTCGTAGGCGACACGGACACCGAAGTCCTGTGCCAGGTCGGCGAGTCGGCGCAGCTGGAACGCGGCCAGCGCGTCGTCGTCCTCGGCGAGCGGCGACACGCTGGAGCACACCAGTACGGTGTCGGCCCCGAGCCGCTCCATCAGCCGGAACTTGTGCTCGGCCCGGCGCAGGGCCCGTGCGAACTCGCCCGCGGGCAGGGCCTCGATGTCACGCATCGGCTGGTAGAGATCGATGCTCAGCCCGAGGTCGGCGCAGCGTGCGCGGACCTCCTCCGGGCTGAGAGGGCTGGCGAGCAGGTCGTTCTCGAAGATCTCCACACCGTCGAAGCCGGCCCGCGCAGCGGCCGTGAGCTTCTCGGTGAGGGGTCCGCTGAGAGAGACGGTGGCGATGGACGTACGCACGTTGCTGCTCCTTCACTTCCACTGCACGACAAGAAACGGACCCCCCTTCAGGCCCCCCACCTCACAACCCACGGCAACCCCGACCCACCAAGGCCGCCCCGCGTGGCCCCCGGCCCACCAAGGCCGCCCCGCGGAACCCCGGCCCACCAAGGGGCGCGGGGAACTGCGCGACCGGCCACGAAGCACCCGCACCCGCCCGGCGACACAGGCCACCCCACCCCCGAGGCGCCCTCAGCTCCGGGCACCGGCCGCACCGGCCGCACCGGCCACCTCCGTAAGTTCGGCGATGTCCGCCAGCATCCGCACACCGTCCGGCTCCCTCCCCGTGAAGAGCCGAAACGCGTCCGCGGCCTGGAAGACGGCCATCCCCCCGCCGTCGAGCGTCGCGCACCCCACCGCCCGGGCGGCCCGCAGCAGTTCGGTCTCCAGGGGCCGGTAGACGACCTCGGCGACCCACAGCCCGGGATGCAGCAGCCCGGCGGCGAACGGCAGTCCGGGGTGGGCGGCCATCCCCACGGGCGTGGCCTGCACGACACCGTCCGCGCCGTCGAGCAGCGCGGCCGGCCGGTCCGGCGTGGCGGCGGTCGCGCGGCCCGCGCCGAAGTGGCGGTTCAGCCCGGCCGCGAGCGTGGCCGCACGGTCCGGGACCGCGTCCACGACGGTGATGTGCCCCGCCCCGAGCGTGAGCACGGCGTGCGCGACGGCCGCGCCCGCTCCCCCGGCGCCCCACTGCACCACCCGCTCCAGCGGAGCGTCGGGCAGTCCGCGGGCGAAGGACGCCGCGAACCCGGTGACGTCCGTGTTGTGCCCGGTCGCGCGGCCGTCCTCGAAGAGGACGGTGTTCACCGCGCCGAGCGCCTCGGCCTGTGGGGCGAGCGCGTCCAGGTGTCCGATGACGTGTTGTTTGCAGGGGTGGGTGATGTTCAGCCCGTCGAAGCCCAGGTCGCGCGCGGCGCGCACCAGGTCTCCCACCGCCTCGGGCGGGACGCCGAGCGTGTCGATGTCGATGCGCCGGTACACGTAGCGCAGGCCCTGCCGGTCGGCCTCCCGCTCGTGCAGTGCCGGGCTGAGGGACGGGCCGATGCCCGCGCCGATCAGCCCGACGAGATACGAGTCCTTGACCACGGCGACCACGGCGGACCTCCAGAGCGGCTCACTAATGTACGAACTAGTACGTTAGCTATACCAGCATCCCGGGACGACGGGAAGGCCCGCCGGACACCCGCGGCCGCACGGGGGAGCCTGCTTCTAGAATCGCGGCACTGGCCCCTCGCCCGAAGGAACCCGATGACCAGCGTCGAAGAACCGGCACGGCCGAACGGACGCATCCGTGACGCCGCCCGCACGAAGGCCGAGATCCTCGACGTCGCCACCCAGGAGTTCGCCCGGGCCGGCTACGACGGAGCCCGGGTCGACGAGATCGCCGCCCGCACCCGGACCACGAAGCGGATGATCTACTACTACTTCGGCGGCAAGGAACGGCTGTTCACCGCCGTACTGGAGCGGGCGTACGGCGTCATCCGTGAGGCCGAGCAGGGGCTCGACGTCGAGCACCTGGACCCGGTCGCGGCCATCCGGCGGCTGGCCGAGCTGACCTTCGACCACCATGAGGCGCACCCGGACTTCATCCGCCTGGTCAGCATCGAGAACATCCACGGGGCCGAGCACATCGCCGCCTCGGAGGAGCTGGGCAGGATCGGCTCGCCCGCCCTGGACGTGATCCGCCGCATCCTGGAGTCGGGGCGGGAGTCGGGCCTGTTCACGGCTGACGTCGACGCCGTGGACCTGCACGCGATGATCAGCTCGTTCTGCTTCTTCCGGGTCGCCAACCGGCACACCTTCGGGGCCCTGTTCGGCCGCGACCTGGTCGACCCGGCGCAGCGCGAGCACTACCGGAGCATGCTGGGCGACATGGTCATCGCCTACCTGACGGCGGACCGCGCGACGCGCTGAGACGGAGCCCGGACACCGGCACGCCTCCACGCAAGATCCTTCGACCGGACCTCTTGACACCCGGGAAACGTGAGCGCAACATCCGTAGCCAGCCACTACTAACTACCCAGTGGGTTAATTAACCGGGTAGCCCCCGGTGCGGCCGTCCCACACCCCAGGGATCCGGCACCTCTCCCCTCCGCTCACTCCGCCTGCGTCGGAGTTCCCCCGAAGGAGCACGCCGTGTCCGTCCCCGCAGCGCCCCTCGACGCGCCGCCCGGTCAGCCGAAGAAAGCCGCGACGGCCGCCTGGATCGGCAGCGCGCTGGAGTACTACGACTTCTTCATCTACGGCAGCGCGGCCGCGCTGATCTTCCCGGAGGTCTTCTTCGACGAGTCGGACCCGGCCACCGCGACGCTCCTGTCGCTGGCCACGTTCGGGGTCGCGTACGCGGCCCGCCCGGTCGGCGCGCTCTTCCTCGGGCACTTCGGCGACCGCGTCGGCCGCAAGAAGATCATGGTCTTCACGCTGATCCTGATGGGCGTGTCGACGTTCCTCATCGGCTGTCTGCCGACCCGTGACCAGGTCGGCACGCTGGCCCCGGTGCTGCTGGTGATCTGCCGGGTCCTGCAGGGCATCTCGGCCGCCGGTGAGCAGGCCAGCGCGAACTCGATGTCACTGGAACACGCGCCACCCGGGCGACGCGGCTTCTTCACCAGCTTCACGCTCAGCGGCACCCAGGGCGGGCAGCTCCTCGCCACGCTCGTGTTCATCCCGGTCGCCGCGCTGCCCGAGGACCAACTGCTCTCCTGGGGCTGGCGGGTCCCGTTCTGGATGAGCATCGCGGTCGCCGTCGCCGGCTATGTCATCCGCCGCACCCTGGAGGAGACCCCGACCTTCACCCAGCAGGCCGCCACCGAGGGCGTCGCGAAGATGCCCCTCGCCGTGCTGCTGAAGGACCACTGGGCGGACGTCCTGCGAGTGGTCGCGGCCGCCCTCGTCGCCTCGGTCAGCACGATCTTCACGGTGTGGGCGCTGTCGTACGCGACCAGCGACTCGGTCGGCATGGACCGTACGTCGATGCTGTGGGTGGGCGCGCTCGCCAACCTCGTCGCCCTCGGGGCGATCCCGCTGTGGGCCACCCTGTCCGACCGCATCGGCCGCCGCCCCGTCTTCCTGATCGGCGCCGCGGGCAGTGGCGTACTGATGGTCGCCTATCTGTGGGCGATCTCCACGGGCTCGTACCCGCTGGTCCTGGTCCTCGGCATCATCACCTTCGGTGTCGTCTACAGCGCCGCGAACGGGGTCTGGCCGTCCTTCTACGGCGAGATGTTCTCGACCCGGGTCCGCCTGTCGGGCATGGCCATCGGTACGCAGATCGGCTTCGCGGTCGCCGGGTTCGCGGTGACCTTCGCCGCGCAGATCGCGGGTCCCGACGGGGACGACTGGGGGGCCGTGGCCCTGTTCACGGCCGCGCTGTGCGTCCCGCCGGTGATCGCCGCGCTCACCGCACGCGAGACGCACAAGGTGCCGACGGAGCACCTCGGCGAGCGCGTGCCGCAGGGGTCACCGGGCCGCGAGACGGTGTCGTTGTAGCCGCCTCGTACAGGACCACGGGACATGCCTGAGCCCCCGGCGGCGAAAGCCGTCCGGGGGCTCGGGCACATCCGCCGAGGAGGTCAGGTCCCCGCGGGAGTCAGGAGGTCAGGTCCTCGCGGTGGTCAACGTGAGCCGCGGTTCGCCGTGTTCGTCGGCCTCGCCGAGCACCGCGGTGAAGGACTCCGTGCGTACGACCAGTCCCTCCTCGGTCCGCTCGCAGACCAGGTCGAGCCGTCCGGAGTCCGCCGGTCCGTAGCGCACGGCGAAGACGTCGAGCCCCTCCGGCGCGTCCGGCGCGGGTCCGGCCTCCAGGGCGCTCGTCGTCCGTACGTGACGCCAGCCGGCGTCCGGGTCGCCGTACCCGCGCGGGTCGGCGGCGAGCGCGAACGCGGCCTGCTGCTGGGTGAGTTCGCTCCGCGCGTCGAAGGAGTCCGGCTCGTCCTGCGGGGGGTGCGTCAGGCGCAGCCCACCGGCGGCCGCAACGAGCGGGAAGTCGCCCACCCGGCGGAGCCGGTCACCGTCCGCGGTGACGTACGGCATCCCGGCGAGCAGGTACCGCTCCCCGTCCAGCCGTTCGACGACCACCGTCGTCCACAGCCGCGTGCCGTCCGTGACGTACAGGGACCGCACCTGGCGCAGCACGTGGTCCCGGCCGACGACAGGCTTGGTCACGAGCTTGGCCGCGAGCCCGCCGGCGCGCTGGTCCGCGACCCGCACCGCGCCCATCGGGCGGCACAGCAGGAAGCCGTCCGTCACAGGGCCGAAGCCGTGCTGCCGGTTGACGGCGGCCGCGATGAGCACCGTGCCGCCCGCCTCGATCACGGCAGGAGTCATCCGGTCGTCGAACGACACCGTGACCGTGCCGGAGCGCAGTTGGTGGCGGGCGGGCGCCGCGCTCTGGGTGCGGTGCCAGCCGGTGGTGTCCTGGATCTGCCAGACGAGCATGAACGCGAAGTGCCCGTCCACGCCTCCGTCGGCCCCGACCGCGTGCCGGGCCCACCGCGCGTCCCCGGCGTAGCGGCCGATGTCGGCGCCGATCCGGTGACCGAAGTACCGAAGTCCCAGGACGGATTCGAAGGCGGAGTGCTGCTCGCTGTAGCGGGGCCCGCCGATGTCGAAGCCACTCCCGCAGACGCGCGCGTCGATGTAGCGGGCCAGCGTCTCACCGTCCTCGGCGAAGACCTCCTCGCCGCTGACCCGGTGGGCCTGGGCGAGGAACGACAGGGAGATGGGCCCGTAGTTGTTGTCGTACGCGCCGCCGTGCTCCGGCGGCAGCGGGGCGCCCCGGTCCCGTACCCGGCGGGCGCGGATCTCGTCGGCGTACAGGCGCAGGGCCCGCTGCCGCACCGGCCCGCCCTCCTCGGAGGGGAGGTGCCGGGCGAGCATCAGGCCGCCGACCACGCAGCCGATGGCCTGGTTCGCGGCGTCCTGCGGGTTGAAGACCGTGGCCTCGGTCAGCCAGCGCCAGTATCCGCCGGCCACGCGCAGGAGTTCGCGGTACTGCTCCTCCTCGACGAGGCCGTCCGCCGCGTCGAGGACGTTGACCGCCTGGAGGAGCGCCCACACCGTGCTCGGCCAGTCGCCGATGGGATGCGCGCCCGCCTCCAGTACGTAGCGGGCGTACGGCAGGCCGGTGTCGCGCGCCGTCAGGTTCGGATAGCCGGGGTTGTCCTCGGTGTAGACCCGCGAGCGCAGGTGGAAGGCGAGGCTTCGCCGCACCGCCTCCGGCAGGCGCGGGTCCTTGGTGCGGTGCCAGGCGAGTGCGAGCAGGGACGTGATGCCGAGCGAGGTGTCGCCGATGTCGTCGCCGGCCGCCGGGTTCTCGAGGCTGCCCTCGGGAGTCATCCGGGCCAGGGCCGTCTCGGTGACGCCCGCCAGGACGGCGTCGTACGCGGCGGGATCGTCCGGCAGGTCGTGCAACGGCCCGCGCTGATGGAGGAGATGCACGGACTCAGCCCTTCATGCCCGAGGTGGCCAGGCCTTCCACCAGTCTTTTCTGGAAGATGAGGAAGCAGATGAGCGTGGGCAGCAGGGCGAGCGTCGACATGGCGAACATCGCGCCGTACGACGAGCCGCTCGTCTGGTCCAGGAACAGGGTGAGGCCCAGCGGGACGGTGAACTTGTCGTTCTGCTGGAGGTAGACGAGCTGGTGCAGGAAGTCGTCGTACGTCCAGATGAAGGTGAAGATCGTGGTGGTGATGAGCGCCGGCTTCATCAGCGGCAGGATGATCTTCCAGTAGATCTGGAAGGGGTTGGCGCCGTCCATCATCGCCGCCTGGTCCAGCTCACGCGGGATCGAGCGGATGAACTGGACCATCAGGAAGATGAAGAAGGCGTCCACCGCGAGGAACTTCGGCACGATCAGCGGCAGGAACGTGTTGATCCACGTCAGGTTGTAGAAGATCGTGTACTGCGGGATCAGGACGGCCTGCGTCGGCAGCATCAGCGTGCCGAGCATCAGGCCGAACCAGATCTTCTTCCCGCGGAACTCGAAGCGCGCGAAGGCGTAGGCGGCCAGCGAGCAGGAGATCACGTTGCCGATCACCGCGCCGATCGTGACGATCAGCGAGTTGGTGATGTAGAGGGAGAAGGAGTTGCCGGAACCGCTCCAGCCCTCGGAGTAGTTCTCCGGGCGCAGCGAGCTCGGGATGAGCCCGGGCTGGGTGAAGATCTCGGTGTCGGGCTTGAGGGAGCTGCTCAGCATCCACAGCAGCGGATAGAGCATGACGATCGCCACGCCGATGAGCACGGTGTGGATGAAGATGCGGCGTGAACCGGTGGCGGAGCGCAGCTTCTGCAGCGGCGACTTCGAGGCCGTGGTGATGGCGGACATGGGTGAAGGACTCCTCGCTCAGTCGTCGTAGTGGACCCAGTAGCGGCTGGCGATGAAGTTGACCGCCGTGAAGCCTGCGATGACCAGGAACAACACCCAGGCGAGAGCCGAGGCGTATCCCATCTGGAGGTCGGTGAAGCCCTTCTTGTACAGGTAGAGGGAGTACAGCATGGTCGAGTTGAGCGGTCCGCCGGAGCCGTTGCTGATGACGAAGGCGGGGGTGAACGTCTTGAACGCGTCGATGATCTGCAGGACCACGTTGAAGAAGACGATCGGCGTCAGCAGCGGCAGGGTGATCTTGAAGAACCGGGTGACGGGCGTGACACCGTCGATCGCGGCCGCCTCGTACACGTCCTTCGGCAGCTGCTTGAGGCCGGCGAGGAAGATGACCATCGGGGTGCCGAACTGCCAGACCGCCAGCAGGATCAGCGTGTAGAGGGCGGTGTCGGGGCTGGAGATCCAGTCCTGGCCCTTGATGCCGAACCAGGCGAGGAAGTCGTTGAACAGGCCGTCGCCGCCGAAGACCTGCCGCCACACGATGGCGATCGCGACCGCGCCGCCGAGCAGGGACGGCAGGTAGAAGGCGGCCCGGTACAGGCCGATGCCCCTGAGGTCGCGGTTGAGCAGCATCGCCACACCGAGGGCCAGCGCCAGCTTCAGCGGCACCGAGACGAGCACGTACAGCAGCGTGGCGTGCACCGAGTCCCAGAAGACCGGGTCGTCGGTGAACATCTTGTCGTAGTTGTCCACTCCGATCCACTGCGCGGGTGTCAGCAGGTCGAAGTTGGTGAAGGACAGGTACAGCGAGGCGAGCATCGGGTAGATCGTCAGGCCGAACAGGCCGACGAACCACGGGGCCAGGAAGGCGTACGGCCACCAGCCCCCGCCGCGCCTTCTGGCGAGACGGCGGCGCATACGGTCACGCTCCCGCTGGTCTGACGGGGTCGACGGAGCGGGCTGCTCCTTCACGACCTCGTCGGTCTTCGCGGTGGTCATACTCATCTCTCCCTGACCCTCTCCTGGTGTTTCTGTCGTGCGGCGCCGCTCGGCGCGCTCCCCGCGCCCCGGGAGGGGGCGCGGGGGGGGGCCGCCGCGGACCGGTCACGGCCGGTCCGCGGCCGCGAGCGGCACGTCGGCTCGGCGGAGCGTCAGCCGCCCAGGATTCCGGCGGACTGGTCGAAGAACTCGCCGAGCTGCGCCTTGATCGACTTCTTGCCGAAGGCCACGGCGAGGTTCGACTGGAACAGCAGGTCCCAGATCTGGTCGGCGCCCTGCGGCGGGGGCGCGGGGGCCTCCAGGGCGTCGCTCGCCTTGCCGACCCGCTGGGAGATGTAGTCGGCGTTCTCCATGTTCAGCTTGTCCGTCTCGGTCAGACCCGAGGCGATCAGCTTGCGGGCCTTGTCCGTCGGCGGGATGCCGCGCAGCAGCTGCATGTCCTTGATCGCGGTGGCGTCCTGGGCGAAGAACGACATGATCTTCACCGAGTCGGCGACCTTCTTGCTGGCCTTGGTGGCGCTCAGCAGTACACCGCCGTTGACGAAGTTGCCCTCGATCGCGCCGGAGAAGTCGCCCTGCGGGGTGGGCAGGAAGTCCAGCTGTGCGTCGGTGATGGAGCCGCCCGCGCCGTAGACACCGGAGTCGAAGGTGAACAGCGCCTTGCCGATGACGACCGCGTTCTTGGTGAGGTCGTTGTGCGCGGCGGAGGTGATCGCCGGCGGCGGGCAGGCGTTGGCCTTGCGCATGTCGGCCCAGTACTCCCACCACTCCTGGAGGGTGGCCGCGGTGAAGCCGAGCTTCTTGCCGTCGGGGGAGAAGAAGGTCTCGCCGTGCTCACGGGCGAAGATCTCGAAGCACTGGAGGGTGCCGCCACCGCCGTCGTCGACGCCGTGGATCTTGCCGCCGCTCTTCTTGTAGACGTCGGTGGAGATCTTCTTGAGGTCGGCCCAGGTCCACTCGCGGTCCGGCAGCTTCAGGCCCAGCTTCTCCAGGCCGCTGCGGTTGACGGTGAGCTGGTTGACGCCGATGCCGGACGGGACGCCGTACAGCTTGCCGTCGACCGTGCCGGCGGCGAGGAGCGTCTTGGAGAAGCCGGTCAGGTCCAGGCTCTTGCCGACGTAGGAGTCGATCGGCGCGAGGACACCCTTGCGGGCGTACTGCGCGACCAGAGCGGTGTCCATCTGCAGCAGGTCGGGGGCGCTGCCGCCGGCGATGTTGGTGTTGAACTTGTCGAAGTACCCGTCGTAGCCGGAGTAGGTCTCCCGGATCTTGATCTTCGGGTTCTTCTTCTGGAAGGTGGCCAGCGCCTTCTTGTAGGCCGCGTGCCGGTCGTCGCTGCCCCACCAGATCATGGTGAGGTCGCTGCTGGTGCTGCCGGCGCCGGTTCCGCCGCTGCAGGCGCTCAGCGAGGTGCCGAGCGCGCCGGCGACTGCGATGCCGCTCGCGGAGCGGAACAGGGTTCTGCGCGAGATCTGGTGACCCACCGGGTCCTCCTGGATGTGCGTGACGGATCCCCTGGCCGTCGAGCGGCTCGGGTCTTTTCCCTGGGGTTGTTGCCTTCCGGCGTGCGGCCTCGCCCGGCTGCATCGCTCTGACGAGTGGGGGTCCCCGGCATGGGAGCCGCAGTCGTACGAGCGCGCCCTCGCACGGCTGCCGTACGTCGGGTCGAGTACGGCGGGACGCCTCACCCAGGGCCGGGTCCCGCCGGCCATGGAAAGCGCTTGTCCGGACATTGGCAGACCTGCGGCTGACCCGTCAATGCTTGACTCGCATACCACCGGTCACGGTTTGAATTCCATGGGCCACGGCAAGTCGGCTCGCACCCGCCACGGTGCCGCTGTCGCCGACCGTGCTGCTGACCACCTCGGTGGGCCAGCTGAGCCGCGCCAGCTCGGTCCGTACACCGGGCAGGAGCTGCGGAAACGCGCCGGTGCCGCCACCCAGCACGATCAGCCCCGGGTCCAGCACGGCGACCACCGCGGCGGCGAGCCGGCCCACGTCCGCCGCGTGCTCGCCGACCACGAGACCGGCTGTGGCGTGCCTCTCCTCGGCGAGGGCGAAGAGCCCCTCGGGAGTACGGGGGCAGGGGCCGTCGGTGCCCCGCCAGGCCTCCTCGGCCCGGCGCAGCAGGGATCGGGAGCCCATGCGCTCCTCCAGGGCCTCCTGGCGCGGTTCACGGCCGTCGTCCCACGGGTAGGGCAGCCGGGCCAGCTCTCCCGCGGCGCCGTTCGCCCCGCGCAGCACGTGGCCGCCGATGACGATGCCGAGGCCGATGCCGACGCCGATCCGCAGATAGCCGAACGAGTCGCGGCCGCGCGCGGCGCCCTCGTGCAGTTCGGCGAGCGCGGCGCAGTTGACGTTGTTCTCCAGGTGGACGGGGACGCCCGGCGGGAGGGCGACGGCCATGGCGTCGAAGACGGGGCCGGCCTTGGCGGTCGCGGGGCGCATCCCGGTGCCCTCCCGGTCCCGCGCGGTGACGTCGCCGACGGCGACGACGATGGCGCGCAGCGGGGCTCCGGCCGGAAGGGCGTCGAGAGCCCCCCGCACCGTGTCGGCGGCGTCCGCCCGGGGCCCGGTGCCCTGGGCGAGCAGGGTTCCGTCCAGGGCGCAGCCGCGCACCTGGGTGTGGGTGGGGCCGAGGTCGACGGCCAGTACGGCGCCCGCCGCGGGACCGAGGCCGTAGACGGCGGCGGAACGGCCGGTGCCGCCGGTCGCGGTGCCGGAGCAGGCGGCGAGCCCGGCGGCCTCCAGCTCGGCCACGGCCGTGGAGACGGTCGGCTTGGACAGTCCCGCACCGGCCGCCAGCTGGGGACGGGTGGCGGTGCCCGATGCGGCCAGTACGGCGAACACGGCGCGGGCGCTTTCGCTCAGGTTCATGCTCTCCCTCAGGTCATGCCGCAGCGGCCTGTCGCAACGGTTGTACGGCATGGGTTCCACAACCCTTGACGCACCCTACTTCGTTAGTTAACTTCCTAACGAACTCGTGCGGTACTCGCCTGCCGCACTCCCCCGAAGCCCGTCCCGGGGCTTCCCTAGTTGACATTCGTAGGCACGGTTCGCCCGCCGCTCGCTTCGCATGCGCGTACCGCGCACCGACGAAAGAGGCTCCGTGCTGGACTCCACGCCCATCGCCGTCGGTATCGACGTGGGCGGCACCAAGACGCATCTGCGCGCGGAAGCCGGGGGCGACCCCGGCTCCGGGCCGGACACGGTCGCCGACCACGTGCGCAGGAGCAGGGGGTGGCGGCCGCACGATCCCGCGTCCGCCGCCGCCTGGCTGGCCGCGCTCATCGACGACGCGTTGCCCCAGGGTGCGCGCCCCGCCTCCGTGGCCGTCGGCGGGCACGCCTGTGAGACACCTCGCCAGTGCGAGGAGATCCGTTCCGCTCTGCACGCCCTCCTCCATGTGCCCTGCCGTGTCGTCGGCGACGCCGAACTCCTCGTACCCGCGGCGGGTCTGGACAAGGGCGTCGGTCTCGTCGCCGGTACCGGTTCCGTCGCGGTGGGCCGGCTCGCCGACGGCACCGGGATCCAGGTCGGCGGCTGGGGCGCGGTGCTCGGCGACGAGGGCGGCTCGGCGGGGCTCGTACGCGAGGCCGCGCGGGCCGTGTGGGCGGCGCACGACCGCGCCGAGCCGCCGGACGCACTCGCCGACCGGCTGACCGCCGCCTTCGGGGTGTCCGAAGTACCCGCCCTGGGAGCGGCGCTGGAGAGCGCGACCGACGTCTCCGCGGAGTGGGGGCGCCATGCCCCCAGTGTGTTCGCGGCGGCCGAGGAGGGCTCCTCGCTCGCCCTTCGGGTGATCGCCGAGGGCGGCCGCGCACTCGCGTCGCTCGTCGTACGGCTCGCCGGACGCGGAATCCCCGTGGACGACGTCGTGGTGGCGGGCGGCACGGTGCTCCTCCAGCCGGTGCTGTACGAGGCGTTCACCGCCGCGCTCGCCGAGGAACTGCCCTCGGCACGGCCGCGGCGGCTGCGCGTTCCGCCGGTCGAAGGGGCCGTGGCGCTGGCGCGGGCGCTGCTGTGAAGGGCCGCGGGCAGGGCGGTTTCCGCGACCGTTGAGTTCACCACCGCGCGATGAGTCCGCTCGTTCAACCCGCGTTCACCGGTCCGGGGTCAGCTCACGTGATCGGTGCGGGTTCAGCGCTTCGGTGCGAGTCCAGCATTTCGAGTTCCGCACTTTCGAGTTCATCCCTCCCGTCAAGACCTCAGCAGGACCAGAAGGAGAGGCACCTCCATGCCCGGTGTGCACCCCCGTCCCCCTCGTGGCAGAGCCGGTATCGACCGGCGTGTGTTCCTGCGGAGTTCCGTGGGCGTCTCGGCCGGACTGATCGCGGCTCCCGCCGTCGTCGCCTGGCCGGCCACCGCGTCGGCGGCGACAGCGGCCGCCACGAACACCTCAGCCGCCTTCGTGGACTCGTACACCACGAACGTCGTCACCAACCTCACGTCCGAGACCAACGCGGCCGTGCACATCCTCGACGGCTTCGCGCGCATCTGGAAGACGGGCACGGCCTGGAACACCGGCACCCCGCTGATGCCCGAGGTGCTGCGCGCCAACATGCGGTACTGCGCGCGCGTCACCCGGCGCCGCACGGACGCCGAGGCCCGGACGGCGTTCGTCCAGGACCGCCAGCACCAGAGCTACGCGGTGATCGCGGGCCTCGGCCCGCTCGCCGCCCTGTACCGGAGCGGGGCGAAGGCCGTCACCGGCATCACCTCGGCGCCGGACGGTGTGCCGGCCGGCCGGATCAACGACGCGGTCCCGGCCGACGCGCCCGCGGGCTCCGCGCTGGGCGCCGGTTCGTACACCTCGGACCTCGGCAAGGTCGCCGAGCTGGTCGACACCGTGCGCGGTCCGTTCGCGTCGAGCAACCCGTCGAAGCTCGGCTACCAGTACCCCCGCCCGTGGCGCATGAACGAGGACAACGAGGTCGTCGACACGGGGAGGACCGACGACCAGGGCTTCCCCGTCTACGAGTCCGACGTCGTGGTCGTCCCGCAGTTGCTGCGGCAGCGCGGCACCGACCCGGCCGACGACGGCGGCTTCACCAGCGGCCACACGAACGCCTTCTACCTCGCGGCGCTGGCCATGGGCTACGCGGTGCCCGAGCGGTTCCAGGAGCTGGTGGCCCGTGCCTCCGAGCTCGCCCACACCCGCATCGTGGCGGGCATGCACTCCACGATGGACGTGGTCGGCGGCCGTGTCCTGTCGACGGCCCTCGCGGCGGCGGCCCTCGCCGACCCGAAGAACGCCGGCCTCAAGGCCGCGGCCCGGGCCCAGGCCGCGGCCTACTTCCAGCAGCACACCGGCACGACCGCGGACACCCTCCACGCCTACGCGCACTCGGCGGGCCGGGACACCGACCCGTACGCGGACCGCGCGGCCAACTGGGCCGCGGTGAAGCCCCGGTTGACGTACGTGCTGCCCAAGCGGCGCGCTCACGACCCCATGACCGTGCCGAAGGGCGCCGAGGTCCTGCTGGAGACCCGGCTCCCCTATCTCTCCGCGGCCCAGCGGCGCGAGGTGCTGCGGACGACCGCGCTGCCCGCCGGTTACGTCCTGCTGGACGGCTTCGAGAAGTGGGGGCGGCTGAACCTCTTCGCCGCCGCCGACGGATACGGGGCCTTCGACGCCGACGTGCACGTCACGCTCGACGCGGCCGCCGGGGGCTTCGCCGGCGCCGACACCTGGCGCAACGACATCGGTGGGCGCGGCGCGCTCGTCAAGCGCGGCAGCGGCACGCTGACCCTCACCGGCGACAACGAGTACTCCGGCGGCACCACGCTGGAGCAGGGTGTCCTCGCAACCGCCTCGGCCGACGCGCTGGGCTGCGGAGACATACGGGTGAAGGGCGGCACCCTGCGGGCGACTTCGCCCCTCCGGGTGCGGGGCTCCTACACCCAGGCGTCCGGTACGACGCTGGAGGTGACGCTCCCGGGCGACGGCGACCCGGCGCTGAAGGTCGGCCGCCGGGTGCTGCTCGACCGGGGCAGCAGGCTCGTCGTGCGGCTCGACGGTTCGCACCGCCCGAGGCGGGGCACGCTCCTTCCGGTGATCGAGACGCGGGCGCTGCAGGGGCGGTTCGCCGGGATCACGGTGGACGGGTTCCACGCCGAGCCGGTCTTCACCTCGCGCGGGCTGTCGGTCCGGCTCACCTGACCGCGCACGCGGAGCGCTCCCCCCGGAGCGCTCCGCACAGTTCCAGGCGTCCCGCACGGGGCGCCGTCCGTGTCCGGAGTCGACGGTGGCGGTGACAGTGGCAGCGGCGGCAGCAGCAGCGGCGATGAGGGTGCGGTCAATGACCTTCGATCGCCCACGCCCTGCCGCCGTTGGCCGGTGCGCCGGCCGGGCCGGGGGTGGCCAGCCAGTCGGCGACGGCGGCCGCGATCGGCTGCCCCGACTCGATCTGCACGAATCCGAACTGGCCGGACTGGTTGCACTCCAGGAACCACCACATCCCCTCGGCGTCCTCGGCGAAGTCGAAGGCTCCGTAGGCGAGTCCGGCCTCACGGAGGTAGGCGAGCACTCCGGCCGCGATGCAGGACGGCGCGTCCACCGCCTGCCACGGAGCGTCGGAGGTGGCGAACCGTACGTCCACCTCGTCGGGGTCGGCCTCCGGGGCGACCGCCTTGCGTGCGGCGAAGATCCGGTCGCCGACGCAGGTCAGCCTGATGTCGGCCCGCTTGGCCACCCGCCGCTGGAGCAGGGTCGGGCCGAAGGCGACAGCCGTGAAGTCCGTCTCGGGTGCGACCCTGCTGGTGGGCACCGCCCTGGGCGGCTCCTGCGGGTGTGCGCCCGAGACGGGCTTGACCACCAGATCCGGGTAGCGGTCCGCGAACTCGCGGGCGGCCTGCGGGAACGTGGTGATCAAAGTGGCTGGTACGGGCAGGCTGCTGAGCTGGGCCAGGCGGAGCTGCCAGGGCTTGTGCCGGGCCCGTCGGGCCGCGTCGGGGTGGTTCATCCAGCGCACGCCGGTGGAGCGGAGCATGCCGTAGAGCGCCTGCGCGGACTCCTCGGTCAGCC
Source organism: Streptomyces sp. BV286 (assembly GCF_019090165.1). Taxonomy (GTDB): domain Bacteria; phylum Actinomycetota; class Actinomycetes; order Streptomycetales; family Streptomycetaceae; genus Streptomyces. The sequence goes on along the minus strand of NZ_JAHRIB010000135.1, from coordinate 43,218 downwards.
AGTCGGAGGGCTCGGCGGCGTGGGCCGCGGGCACGCCGGGCCTGCGCACCCACACGGACCGCAGCCCGCTCATGCTCACCAGGCGGCCGCCGGCGGACAGATGCCCGCGAAAGGTGCCGTGCACGTACTCGCCCGACAGGGCCACCGGGCCGGGCAGGTCCGCGGGGTCGAGGCGGACGACCGGGACACCGTTCCCGTCGAGCTCCGCCACCACCATGTCCGCGGTCACATCCTGTTCGCACGTCAGGATCAGAACCGTCATCGTCTGAGGTCCGGCTTCAGTCGTCGAAGTGGGTCTTCGAGCCCGCGGTCGAGGTCGTGGCCCCCAGCTCCCGCAACACGGCGTAGTCGTGAGCGGCGAGCCGCCCGTCCGGGAGCACGTTCAACTGCAGTCTGGAGTCATAGGCATACGGAACGCTGACCTCCAACTGCTGGGCCGGACGGGCATAGTTGAGCGCGAACGGTCGCATCGGTTCTCCTTGCTCGGTGTGGACCCGGACAAGCGGATCGTGACGCTCCGGCGTCACGTCGCCCAGCGGGTCCACAGGGCTTCCACGGAGATATACGAATCGAACAGGCGAATGGTTGCCTCACGCTGCGTAGTCACCGAAGCGGTACGGTTCGTCACTCGATCCGACCGGGGGCAGACCTGCGTGCATAGGCAGCCACTCGCCTCCTATGACGTACTCTCCGGGCCTACGGATCCGGCGCCGAGCCGCAGTTCAGCGCACTGACACACACTTCCGGCCACCCGGCGGACCGCCCGACCCCCGGGCGCCGAGGGACGGGCGACACCTGCGCGCGCCGGAACGCGGAACATCGCGGACATACGGCCGCGGCCATGGACCTCATGCGGCGGACACCTCCCTCGTAGCGGTTGCTCCTACCGCGACCGACCGCCAACCGGACCAGGTGAAAGCCCAGTTGAAGCGAGAGGTGGATGCGGTCGAGCAGGCCGGGACCGCTGACGCGGACCGGACCGGCCGGCTGTTCGCCCACCGCGGGGGCGGCGGTCGCATCCGCGAGTACCTGATTTCCGCGACGCGTCACAGGTGTGTCGTACATCTCACGTCGTACGGGCCGCGCAAGGCCGTCGGAAACCGCCCGTTCGGGAACTCTGTCCTGTTTCGGGGTTTCCCGCTCGGCTCGCGGAGGCCGGCCCTCCGGTCGTGGACGCGCCCGGCGCGAAGTCCGTCAGGCGGAACCGCCTGTCCGCAGGACGAAGTCGACTCCCTCGCGGGCGAGTTCGGCGAGCCACTCCTCGGACCGCCCGGCCGTCTCCGCCGCGCGGTGGAGACCGGCCGGTACACCGCCGCCGAGGATCCGCCGTACGCCGAGCGCGAGCGTCCGTGAGACGCAGCGCGCCATCGCGCTCTCGTCGGCGTCCCCTTCGAGGTCCAGGAGGTAGCGCCCCGACCAGGTGCGTCCCGAGCCCTCGCGGACGTCCAGTGACACGGCGAGGACCACCCGGTCGCGGTCCGCGTCGGTGGTCGGGTAGCGGGCGGCCAGCTCCTGGGCGAGTGCCGTGATCCGCCGGTCGTCGCCGTGGCGGAGCTCCTCGAAGACCGGTTGCCAGGCGTCGAGCCAGCCGTCGAGGCGCAGCGTGCCGCGGACGAACGTCAGGGGCTTCCAGGCGGGCGGCAGTCCGTACTGCCCGACGAACGGGACGCTGTCGCGGTTCGGGTAGACCTCGAAGGTCTCCCCGTCCACCACATGGGTCCGCGTGGCCTCCCAGGGCAGCGCGGCCGTCGTCTCGGCGCCCGCCTCGATGTAACGGGCGGGCGAGCGCAGGGCGTTGAGGACACCGGCCGGAGCCCAGCTGAAGCGGTACCTGAAGTCGTTCGGGACGGCGGGGATGCCTCCGCAGTACGACGTGAGGCTCACCTCGGCGGCGGTGTCCGCGCCGATCTCCTCGCGGGCGCGGCCGATGAGGCTGTGCGCGAAGAGATGGTCGATGCCCGGGTCGAGCCCGGATTCGGTGAGCACGACGACTCCGGCCGCGGCGGCTGCGGGGACCTGGTCGAGCACCGCCTGCGAGACGTAGCTGGAGCAGGCGAAGTGGGCGCCGCCGCGCACACAGGCGGCGAGCAGCGCCGCGTGTCCGGCGGCGGGCAGCATGGACACCACCACGTCTCCCGGGGCCAGTTCGGCTTCGAGGGCCTGCGGGGTGTACGCGCGCGGCTCGGCGCGGCCGGTGAGTCCGAGCACAGCCAGGCTCCGGGCGGCCCGCTGCTCGGTGCGGTGCCACAGGCGTACGCGGTCGGCGGCTTCGCAGAGCGCGGCCAGTCCGCTGCCGGTGGACAGGCCCGCCCCGATCCAGTGGACCGTGCCGGAGGGGCGCACGGGGGCCACAGCGGAACCAGCGGTCTCAGACATCGCCCAATTTCCCTTCTGTGGAGCCGAGTTCACGGCATGCCTCGTCGAACCGGTCCAGGCAGCGCCCCCACGCCCCGCCCGTCCCGAACTCCAGGAGCTGCGGTGTCAGGGCCGCCGAGAAGTCCGTGCTCGCCTCCTCGGGCAGCAGGGAGGGAAGGTTGTCGATGGCGATGAGGTCCAGGGCGGGCCGTTCGTGCAGGCGTCGCACGGGATCCGTCCAGTCGGTGATCGTGTCGTAGACCGGCAGGACGTTGTACGGGGAGCCGACGTCGCAGGTCACGTCGCACACGGTGCCGAGGCGGCGGCCCGGGTCGTCGAAATCCTTGTCGGTGAGGAAGGGTGTGGCAGGCCCGGTGGTGAGCACCGTGTTCACCATCAGCTCGTGCTCCAGCAGGGCCTGCCGGTCCAGGGCGCGGGTCTCGGCGAGATCCCAGCGGGTGGGTTCGAGTCCGGCCTCGATGAGCGCGACCCCGGCTCCGCGTCCGGAGCGGCCCAGCGCCCCGATCACGAGTGAGGAGAATCGCTCGTCGCCGGGGGCCGGGCGCAGGCCGGCGTCCAGTTCCTCCTTCGACGTCGGCCGCAGCGGAGCCGTCAGCCTGCCCCGGTGGTGCAGGACGGCGAGGGCGGCGCCCACGTAGCCCGCCCAGTAGCCGAAGGCGGCGAGCCTGCGCCCGTCGTCGTCCACCAGGTACTCCAGGTCGAACAGCGCCCCGCCGCCCGCGACGAAGCGGCGCAGCAGCGCCCCGGCGCCGGGCTGCGCCTTGTACGCGTGCCCGAAGAAGAGGTGCCGGTGCCTCAACTCCCCGGGAGCATCAGGCAGTTCCTTGAGGCCGACGATCACCGTGTCCGCCGGTGCGTCCCTCCAGGTCCCCGCCTCGACGACACGGCAGCCCGCCTCCTCGTACGCCTCGGAGGGGAAGATCCGCTGCGGGGACTCCTCGACGGTGAGCGTCACACCGGCCCCGGCGAGCCGCCGGGCGTCGGACGGCACGACGGGCGTGCGCCGCTCGGTCGTACGGGTCTCGTCGCGCAGCCACAGGTGCAGCTCGGTCATACGCGGTTGACCTCCGGTCGCGGGGCGTCGGCGGCGAACCGTTCGGCACGCAGCGGGGTGATGTCGACGAAGGGATCATGCCCCAGGTAGAGGTCACGGACGACCTCGCCGACGGCCGGTCCCTGGAGGAAGCCGTGCCCGGAGAACCCGGTCGCGTACAGGAAGCGGGAGACCGAACCGGCCTCGCCGATCAGCGCGTTGTGGTCCGGGGTGATCTCGTACAGGCCGGCCCAGCCGCCCGTCCTGCGCAGGCCGAGCAGGGAGGGGGCGCGGCGCTCCATGGCCGCGCACAGGCGGGGGATCCAGCGGTCGTGCGTCCCGGTGGCGAACCCGGTCTCCTCGTCGGGGTCCGACATGCCGACGAGGAGACCGGGCCCTTCGGTGTGGAAGTACAGGCTGCTGGTGAAGTCGATGGTCATGGGCAGGCCGGGCGGGAGGTCGGGGACCGGTTCGGTGACGGCGATCTGGCGGCGCAGCGGCTCCACGGGCAGGTCGACGCCGGCCATCGCGCCGACGGCCCGGGACCAGGCGCCGGCCGCGCAGACCACGGCCCCGGTGGCGATCCGGCCCAGTCGGGTGACGACGGCCGTGATGGTGTCGCCGCGCGTCTCGATGCCGGTGACCTCGCAGTGCCTGACGATCCTCGCGCCGTGGCGGCGGGCGGCGGCCGCGTATCCGTGCACCACGGCCTCCGGGGTGCAGTGGCCGTCGTCCGGGGAGAAGGCGGCGGCCAGCAGCCCCTCGGTGGTGATCAGCGGCGACAGGCGGCGGGCCTCGGCCGGGTCCAGCATGCGGCTGGGCACACCGAGGCCGTTCTGCAGCCGTACCCCGGCCTCGAACGCCTCGACCTCCTCGGGTGTCGACAGGAGGAAGAGGTAGCCGACGCGGTGCAGCCCGATGTCGTGGCCCGTCTCCTCGCCGAAGCGGGCGAACGCCTCCAGGCTCCGCGCGCCGAGCTGGATGTTGAGCTCGTCGGAGAACTGGGCGCGCACGCCTCCCGCGGCCCGCGAGGTGGACCCCGAGGCGAGTTCGTCCCGCTCGACCAGCACCACGTCGGGCACTCCCGCCCGCGCGAGGTGGTAGGCGATGCTCGCGCCCATCACCCCGCCGCCGATGACGACGACTCCCGCACGACCGGGCACACCTGTCATGGGCGGGGCTCCCCTCCACGGGCGCGTTCCCGCGCGGCGTCGATCACGGCCCAGGCGGCTGCGGCGTCCTGGACGCCGAGGCCGACGCTGTTGTAGTAGACGATGTCCCGCGCGCTCGTACGTGCCGCGCGGCGGCCCGTGAGGACGGCGCCGAGCGGGATCAGGTCGTCGTGGGCGAGTGTTCCGGAGCGCAGCGCGTCCACCACGGGCCCGGCGTGTCCCGCCGCGGTGGCCGGATCGTCGACGACGACGGCGGCGGCTCTCCGTACGACCTCGGGGTCGACCTCGCTCCGGCTCGGTTCGAAGGAACCGACGCTCACGACCGTGCATCCCGGCGCGAGCCATTCGCCCCGGACGACGGGTGTCCTGCTGAGGGTGCAGGCCGCGACCATGGGCAGTCCAGCCACGGCCTCCTCGGGCGAGTCCACGGCCTCGACGCTGATGGCGAGTTCGGCGGCGAGCAGCCGGGCCGCCCGGTCGCGCCGGTCCGGCGTGGGACTCCACAGCCGTACCGCTCTCAGATTTCGCACCCGGGCGACGGACCGCGCGTGGGCGAGGGCCTGCGTGCCGGAGCCGAGGAGTCCGAGTTCGGCGCTGTCGGGGGTGGCGAGTGCGTCGAGGGCCACCGCGCTCGCGGCGGCCGTGCGCAGGGTCGTCACCACCGTGCCGTCCATGACGGCGACGAGGCGCCCGGTGTCCGGGTCGAGCGCGTTGATCACGGCGTGCACGGTCGGCAGTCCGCCGGCCGCGTTGCCCGGGTTGACGCTGCCGAACTTGGCTACGGCCCCGGTGTCCGCGGACAGCCGCGCCAGGTAGGCGAACACGACGCTGTCGTCGAGCCCGCTCGGGTGCATGATCTTCCCCGGCAGCTCGGCGGTGCCGTCACCGAGCGCGGTGAAGGCCGCCCGCTGGGAGCGGATCGCGGCGTCGGTGTCGAGCAGGCCGGCCACCTGGTCGCGGGAGAGATGCAGGACGTCGTCGGTCACCCCTCTTCCCTTCCCCCGTCCGTACCGCTCGCACCACGTCCCGGGCGTCCGGGTGACGTGCCCGGCCGCCGCGCGCCGCAGGGGGAGGTCGGCGGCGCGCGGGGCGGCCGGGGGCCGGGACGCGTCAGACGCGGTGGCCCACGACGGCGTCCAGGTGGGGCAGATCGTGGTCCAGACGCTCGCGCTTGGTGCGGAGGTAGGTGATGTTGTCGTCGCAGGGCGGGATCAGCAGCGGCACCTGTGCGTCGACCGCGATGCCGTTGCGGAGCAACGCCTCCCGCTTGCGCGGGTTGTTGGACAGCAGTCTCACCGAGCGGACGCCGAGGTCGTGCAGGATGTCCGCGGCCACGCCGTAGTCACGGGCGTCCACGGGCAGTCCGAGCGCGAGGTTCGCCTCGACCGTGTCGAGGCCCTCCGCCTGGAGCTTCATCGCCTGGAGCTTGGCCAGCAGACCGATGCCACGGCCCTCGTGCCCCCGGAGGTAGATCAGGATGCCGCGGCCCTCCGCCGCGATCTTCCGCAGTGCGGTGGAGAGCTGGGGTCCGCACTCGCAGTGCCGGGACCCGAACGCATCACCGGTCAGGCACTCGGAGTGCAGCCGTGTGAGCATTCCCTCTTCCCGGATGTCCCCGTACACCAGGGCCACTTGTTCGTCTCCGCGGGTACGGTCCAGGTAGCCGACGGCCTGGAAATCCCCGTACACCGTGGGCAGCGGGGCATTCACGACCCGCTCGACGCCTGCGGAGTGGGATTTCCCGGCGAGTACGCCATCTATTTCTGTCATGATTCTGGTTCCTAAGCAGAGACGAAAGGTCGCGAGAACATGGTCAATTCGGGCGGTTCGGAAATACGGCTCACGATGTCAGGTCCGTTGCCGGTGGACACCACGGAGGACGTACGGGCACGAGGCGCCGGTGTCGCCCGGCAGGTCGCCGTGCTCCCCGTGGGCAGCTTCGAGCAGCACGGCGCGTATCTTCCGCTGTCGACCGACACGCTCGTCGCGTGTGCGATCGCCCGGGAGGTCGCTGCAGCATTCCCCGTTCACCTCCTTCCTCCGGTGACGATCTCCTGCTCGCACGAACACGCGGCCTGGCCGGGAACGGTGAGCATTTCCTCCGTGACACTCCATGCGATGGTGCGGGACATAGCCGAATCGCTGCGCCGCTCCGGGGTGGACACGCTCGTACTGATCAATGGTCATGGCGGAAATTACGTACTGGGCAATGTAGTTCAGGAATCCTCCGCGGCCGGCGCTCGAATGGCTCTGTTCCCGGCGGCCGAGGACTGGGAAGCGGCACGGTTGGCGGCAGGGGTGGAGACCTCGCTGCTCACCGATATGCATGCGGGGGAAATTGAGACCTCCATTCTGCTGCACACGGATCCGGAATTCCTCAGGCCTGGCTACGAGACCTCCGACTTCGTCGCCGACGACCGTCGGCAGTTGCTCTCTCTCGGCATGTCGGCCTATACCAAGTCCGGTGTCATCGGGCGCCCTTCGAGGGCGTCCGCAGGGAAGGGGAAGGAACTTCTGGCCTCGCTCGCCGACTCCTTCGGAGCGTACTTCTCGCTGCTGACATCGGAGTCCGTACTGCCGCCGGTGGTCGATTCGCACTGAGCGTCCCCGCTTCCTTCCGCGCGGCCCGGCTTCCGCGCTCCCGGCGACCGCGGGCCCGGCCCGGCCGCCGCGCCGTCCACGCGCGGGCTCCGCAGTCCCGCGTACCAACGCGCCACCAGTACGGCGACACCGGGCAGGCTCGCGGCGAAGCTGAGCACGCCGTAGACGACGGCCACGGTCAGGCCCTGGGTCGCGCCGAGGCCCGCGGCGCCGAACGCCCAGGCGGTGACGCCCTCCCTGGGCCCCCAGCCGCCGACGTTCAGCGGCAGGCTCATGGCGATCAGGGCCAGCAGCGCCAGCGGCACCAACTCGGCGGCGGACGCGGCGGACCCGGCGACCCGGGCCGCGAGCAGGAACATCAGGACGTGCCCCGCGAGCACCACGACGGACGAGATCACCACGCCCGGCCAGCTCCCGCGCGCCAGCAGTGCTCCGCGCGCCTCGGCGAGCGTGGCACGAACGGCCTGGCGACGGCGGGACGTACGGGGCGTCCTGCCCCGGCCCCGGACGGCGCCCACGGTGACGACCCCGCACAGCGAGACGACGGCCAGCAGCACGGCGAGATGCCGGGTCTGGGACAGGACGGGCGAGGGCAGGGTGAGCAGTACGGCCACACCGACCACGGCCAGGACCACCTGGCCCGCGACCCGCTCCAGGACGACGGCGCGTACTCCGCGGCCGACGTCCCCGGCGCTCTGCCCGTGCCGGACCGCGCGGTGCACGTCGCCGAGGACCCCGCCCGGCAGCGCCGCGTTGAGGAACAGCGCACGGTAGTAGTCCGCGACGGCCGGGCCCAGCGGGAGCCCGAGCCGCAGGCCGCGGGCCACCACGCACCAGCGCCAGGCGCTGAACACCGTGGTGAGGACCCCGATGCCGAGCGCCGCGAGGAGCGTGAGCGAGTCGATGCGGCGCAGGCCGTCGAGGAAGACGCCGGTCCCCAGCCGCCAGGTCAGCACGGTGAGGATGACGACACCGGCGATCGAGCCGAAGTGGGTGCGCAGGAGCCGGGAGTCGAGGCGGGCGCGGACACGGCGCAGGAGGCCGGCCCCGCCGCCGTGCGGGCGCACGGCGGGCAGAGAGCTGTTCGCGTCGGCGCGAGGCCGCGGCGCCGTCGCGTCGGCGCCGCGGTCGTCGCGGACCGCCGCCGACAGTTCGTCGTCCAGGGCGGCCAGTGACCGCGCCTCCTCCTCCGCGACGGCCTGCGCGCCCATCACACTTCCCCGCCCGGTCGGGCCAGCGCGAGCAGGTCGCTGTGGTGGACCACCGCGCGCAGCTCCCCCGCCTCGCACGCCGTGAGGCGCTCCTGGAGATAGGCCGCCGCCGGGCCGGCCAGTTCCGGGCGCTGTTCGACGGCCGCGCCGACCCAGCCGCGCAGCCACTCCGCCGTCAGCGCCGACTCGTCGGGTCCGAGGCGCCACGCGCTGGGGTGCACCCGTACCGTCGCGCCGTGCCGGGCGAAGGCGTCGCAGGCCGCGTTGATCGCCTCGGGGCCGAGCAGGTCTCCGCGCCGCTGGTGGTCGTTGAACGCCTCGGCGATCTCGGCGTCCAGCGGATGGGCCGGGGTGAGTTCGACCCGTCCCACCACCGAGAGCGTGAGGAGGGCGGGGCAGCCGGCCCCGGCGCAGGCCGCGGCCAGTGTCTCGATCTCGTCGGGGGTGAGGACGTCCAGCAGCGCGGAGGCCGTCACCAGCGAGGCGCCGGCCAGGGCGTCCGCGGTGAGCCGGCCGACGTCGCCGCGCTGCGTCTCCACCGTGACCCGGCTGCCGTCGGCGGCCGACCGGGGTGACCCGACGGCGGCGAAGTGCAGCAGGTACGGGTCGCGGTCGTGCAGCACCCAGTGCTGGGGCCCGTCGAGCCGGGGCGCGAGCCAGCGTCCCATGGATCCGGTGCCGCAGCCGAGGTCGTGGATGACGAACCCGTTGGCCCGCCGGGGCAGGTTCGCGAGCCGGATCCGCAGGGGATCGAGCAGCTCGGAGGCCCGGGCCGAGGCGTCGACGCCCTCGCGCAGCTGAAGCCACTCGGGGGCGTAGCGGGTGGTGTCGTCGGTGGCTTCGCCGCGGGTGCGGTCGCCGAGCCGAATCGTTCCTGTGTCCCGTCCGCCGTCCCCGGCCCCGGCCCCGGCCGGCGTCATGTCGCCCGGTCCCGGGGCGGTCGTCATAGCGGCCCCCGGAATCCCTGTCGGCGTGGTGCTCGTTCCGCTCATGCCGCCCCCCTCCTTGCCTCGCTCTTCAGTCGCCCCAGGACACCCGACAGACTCCGGGCCGTGGTGGCCCAGCCTCCCAGGGATGCCCGGCGGGCGCGCGCGGCGGCCTTGAGGCGCCGGCGTACGTCTGCCTCGTCGAACCAGCCGCGCAGTTCCGCGGCGAGCGCCGCGGGGTTCTCCGGCGGCACGAGCAGGCCGGGCACCCCGCCGTCGGGGGCACGCCCGACCGCCTCGGGGAGCCCGCCGACGTCCGTGGCCAGCACGGGAATCCCGCGGGCGAGCGCCTCGGTGACGGCCATGCCGTACGTCTCCGCGTACGAGGTGAGGACCATCAGGTCGGCGGAGGCGTAACTCGCGTCGAGTGCGGCGCCCGACTGGGGGCCGGCGAGGTGCAGCCGGTCGCCGAGGCCGTGTTCGTCGATGAGGTTCCGCAGTCCGGCCACGTACTCGGGGTCCTGGTTGAGGCCGCCGACGAGGACGCAGGTCCAGCGCAGGTCGGTGACGGTGGCGAGGGCCTCGACGAGACGGTGCTGCCCCTTGCGCGGGGTGACCGAAGCCACGCACAGCAGTCTCGACACGCCGTCGGTGCCGGGGGCGAGCGGAGCGATGTCGGCGCCGGGGGCGGCAACATGGACCCGGTCGGGCGCCAGTCCGTGGTGGGCGACGAGTCTGCGGGCCGCCCACTCACTGGTGGCGACGACGGCCGGCACGGCACGCAGGGTGCGGCGCTCCCGGGCGTCCAGGTCCGCGGCCAGCGCGGGCGTGAGCCCCGTCTCGTCGCCGAGCGGCAGGTGCACGAGAACGACCAGGCGCAGCCGTCCGGCCTCCGGGATGACGATCTCGGGGACCGAGCAGGCGACCAGACCGTCGAGGAGTACGACGGTGCCGTCGGCCAGGTCCGCGAGGGTGCGGGCCAGTTCGGCACGGGCCGGGGCTCCGGGCTGGGGCCAGCTGCCGTCGATGGCGTGCTTGTGCACCTGCCAGCCGAAGCCGGGCAGGTCGAGGCTGACCCGGGCGTCGTACACGTTGCCGCCGCTGGGCATGGTCGGGTCGTCCACTCCGCCGGGCATCACGAAGTGCAGGGCGCGCAGGGACATGGGGATGATGTCGGCGTGGTGGTTCACAGCGCACGCTCGTAACTCGCCCAGGCGATGTGCGACTCGTGCAGGGTGACCGTGATGCCGGCCAGGCCGCGGGCTCCCTCGCCCAGCGCCCCCTTCTCCACGCGCTCGGCGAGGCGGTCGGCGACGACCTTGGCCAGGAACTCCGTGGAGGTGTTGGTGTCGGCGAACACCGGCTCGTTGTCGAGGTTGCGGTAGTTCATCTCGGCCACCACCTCCCCGAGCTCCCTGGTGGCCAGTCCGATGTCGACGACGATGTTGTCGTCGTCCAGCTCGGCGCGGCGGAACGTGGCGTCCACGAGGAACGTCGCTCCGTGAAGGCGCTGCGCGGGTCCGAAGACCTCTCCGCGGAAGCTGTGGGCGATCATCAGGTGATCGCGAACGGTGATGCTGAACAACGGACGACCCTCCAGGTGCGGCGCGTCTGACCCCTCTGCCGGGGCGTGCCGTGTAGTACGGCCGGTCCGTTCTCCGTGTTCAGGGGGTTCGGGGCGGAGTTTCGGACAGGGTGCCCGGGACAGGGCGGCCAGGGGCGCGTGGTGTGGACTTGATTGCCGACGTGCGGATTCGCTCCGCTCGGGGCGCGTGACGGCGGCCGGCCCGTGAGGGCCGCTCACGCCGGGCGCGGGGCCGCGGATGTCACGGCCCCGTGCCGCTCAGGGGTAGCGGACCAGGTGGCACATGGCCGTCGTCTCTCCCGTGGTGAGCCCGGCCATCGCCTCGGGCAGGGCCTCGAAGGCGCATTCGCCGGTGATCAGGGCGTCGAAGGCGGGATCCGCGAGGAGTTCGAGCGCGATCGCCAGCCGGTCGGCGTACGTGCGGCGGGAACTCCTGGCCGGTGAGACGGACCCGACCTGGCTGCTGCGTATGACGAGGCGGCGGGAGTGGAACGCCTCCCCGAGCGGCAGGCTGACCTTCCGGTCGCCGTACCAGCTCAGTTCGAGGACGGTTCCCTCCGGGGTGAGGAGTTCGAGCGCGCGGGCGAGCCCGGCCTCGGTGGCGCTCGCGTGGACGACGAGGTCGCGGTCGCCCGCGGCGTCCTGCGGGAGGGCGAAGTCGATGCCGAGGGCCCGCGCGAGGTCCGCGCGTGCCGGGTTGGCGTCGACGAGCTGGACACGGGCGGCGGGATACCGTGCGAGGAGCGCGGCGACACTGGCGCCGACCATGCCCGCGCCGACCACGGAGATCCGGTCGCCGATCAGCGGCGCCGCGTCCCAGAGGGCGTTGACGGCGGTCTCCACGGTCCCGGCGAGCACGGCCCGCGCGGCGGGCACGTCGTCCGGTACGGGTGTGACGGCGCTCGCGGGGACGACGTACCGGCTCTGGTGCGGATAGAGACAGAAGACGGTCCGTCCGACGAGGTCCGCGGGGCCCTCCTCCACGGTTCCGACATTCAGGTACCCGTACTTGACGGGCCCGGGGAAGTCCCCTTCCTGGAAGGGCGCCCTCATGGCGGCGTACTGACTCTCCGGCACCCCTCCGCGGAAGACGAGCGTCTCCGTTCCGCGACTCACCCCCGAGAAGAGTGTGCGCACCACGACCTCACCCTCGGCGGGTTCCGGCAGGTGGGTGTCCCGGAGCTCGCCACGGCCGGGAGAGCTGAGCCAGAAGGCGCGGGCGGAGCGGTCCATTCGGCATCCTCCTGAGTAATCCATGTGAATGGGCTGAGCGGGCGGGCTGAACGATCGGGCGGCGAGCCACGTACCGACCTTTGCGAAGCCGCGCACAAGGTACGCGGCAATGATCGTCTCTGTCACCTGGCCGGAGGATGTGCGGTGGCCCTGAACAACACGTACGACGCGAGGCTCTTGCAGCAGGAGACGGCCGTGGGAGCGGGCGTGCAGCTTCTGTTGCTGGCCGTGCTCGGCACGGCGATCGGCCTGGGCCCCGCGGGCTGGCTCACGGGGCTGGCCTTCGGCCTTGCGACATGGGCCGTGCTCTCACGCGCCCTGCACCGCTCGCGGCCCCGTTCCTTCGGGGTGGCGAACCGCGTGACGCTGGGGCGGGCCACCCTCGTCGGAGGGGTGACCGCCCTGGTCGCGGACTCCTTCCGGAGCCCGCCGCCGGTGACGGTCCTGGTCGCGCTCACCGCGGTCGCCCTCATCCTCGACGCCGTCGACGGCAAGGTCGCCCGCCGCACCGGTTCCTCCACGGCGCTCGGGGCACGCTTCGACATGGAGGTCGACGCGTTCCTCATCCTGGTGCTCAGCGTGTACCTCGCCGCGTCGGTGGGCCCCTGGGCCCTCCTCATCGGCGCGATGCGCTACGCCTTCGTGGCGGCCGCGAAGTTCCTCCCGTGGCTCAACGGCACCCTCCCGCCGAGCACCGCCCGCAAGACGGTGGCGGCCCTCCAGGGGGTCCTGCTCCTGCTCGGCGGCTCCGGGATCCTTCCGTACGCCCTGACCTTCGGGGTCGTCGCCCTGGCCCTGGCCCTGCTGACCTGGTCGTTCGGCCGGGACATCGGGTGGCTGTGGCGGACGAGGGGCTCCGTCGAGCGCGAGGTGGCGCGCATCGAGGTGGAGCGCCTGCGCGAGACGGCGGGTGCGGGCGCCTCGTAGAGCGGCCCGTCAGGGCGCGGGAATCCGGCGCCCACCCCACGAACCCGCAGCCGTGTGCCTACAGCCTTCGCTGCGGGTTCCCGTGTGACCGGCCGTACCGACGCGGCGGAGCCGCGCGTGTCCCGGCCCGCCTCCGGGCGGTGGGTCAGCGGCCGGTCTTTTCCAGTTCTGCGATCTCGCGGTCCGGCAGAACCGATCCCGCCGCCGCGATGTCCTCGCGCAGGCAGGCCCGCGCGGGGCCTGCCTCGGGCGGGACTCTCCTCAGAGGGGGCGGACCTGGTCGGCCTGCATGCCCTTGGGGCCCTGGCTGGCGGTGAACTCCACCTTCTGGTCCTCCTCCAGGGAGCGGAAACCGTCGGTGTCGATGGCCGAGTGGTGGACGAAGATGTCGGCGCCGCCCTCGTCGGGGGAGATGAAGCCGAAGCCCTTCTCCGCGTTGAACCACTTCACGGTTCCTTGAGGCATGTGATGTCTCCTTCGGGATGACGGGTCTGGATGACGGGTCTGTTCGAGACCGCGCGCTCGCGCGGCTTCGGGTTGCCGGTCGTCAGCCGTCGAAGAAAACCCCCGGGATACGACTGAGCGCCCGCTGTCAGAACTCCGCGGGCGCTTACACGTTCGCAAACTTCAACTACAACCACTCCGCACAACGTCCGGTGTGCCGGAAAGATTCCCGGCGCGAGCGGCGGAGGCCCGATCACGCTCCCGCGGGTCGGCCGCGGCTCCGGAAGGGAGTACGGTGGCGGCATCGGGCGCACCTCGTACGCCGTCATCCGTGTCGGCGTCGCACTCGGAGAACGGCACAGGCCGGCGCACCGCGCATCCGGCCGGAAATGAGCCGCACGATGCCTTCTGGCTCGTACCGTCCCGCCGTCTCCCGCAGCCCCTTCCCCGTCCGGCGGCAGCAGATCTCCCGGCTCTCCGGGTGTCTGCCGGGTATCCCGGGATCTTGCACACGGCCCTGAACCGACCAAGAGGATGCGGGACACATGTATTCACAGGACGCGATCTCCGGTCACCGCCGAGGACGCCCCGAGCCGACCGCCGAGATGCTCTCCGGGCTGGCCTGCCTCATGTGCGGCACCGACTACCGCAAGGCGCCCGACCCCGAGGCCGTGGTGGTCTCCCACCACGACGGCAGGCAGCTGCTCGCCTGCCACGGGACGTGCGCGCGCATGGCGAGCGGATCGGTCAACGGCCTCGCCGAGACGCCCCTCCCCCTGGAGGAACGCGTCCGCGGGCACCGGGACGGCCGTTCCTGACCCGGGCGGTCCCGGCGGCCCCACCACGCACGACAACAACGAAATAGAAGGACGCGCATGAGTCTGCTGAGTCTCGGAGTACTCGCCTCCTCCCACAAGGAGAACGAGTTCCGGCTGCCGTTGCATCCCGCTCACCTCGAACGGATCGACCCGGACGTACGCGCGAAGATCTCCCTCGAGGAGGGGTACGGCGAGCGGTTCGGCATCGGCGACGACGTGCTGCGGCCGCTGGTGGCCGGGCTGCGCACCCGTGAGCAGCTCCTCGTCGAGTCCGACGTGCTGCTGCTCCCCAAGCCGATGCACGAGGACATCTCGCAGCTGCGCGAGGGCCAGGTGCTGTGGGGCTGGCCGCACTGTGTGCAGGACGAGCGGATGACCCAGACCGCCATCGACCGGCGGCTGACCCTCATCGCCTGGGAGGCCATGAACCACTGGACCTCCACGGGCGCCTTCAGCGTCCACGTGTTCCACAAGAACAACGAACTCGCCGGGTACTGCTCGGTGCTGCACGCCCTGCAGCTCGGCGGGCTGACCGGCAGTTACGGCCGCCGTCTGCGTGCGGTGGTCATCAGCTTCGGCGCCACGGCGCGCGGGGCGGTCACGGGCCTGGGCGCCATGGGGGTCTCCGACGTCACGGTGCTCACCCAGCGTGCCGCGGCCGCGGTGGCCTCACCGATGCCCTCCGTGGTGATGGGCCACTTCGAGGAGCGGGAGGACGACCCTTCGCGTCTGCAGGCGCTCACCGGGCTCGGACCCGTGCCGCTGGCGGAGTACCTGGCCGGGTTCGACATCGTCGTCAACTGCGTCCGGCAGGACACCGACGCACCGCTGATGTTCGTCACCGAGGACGAGCTCGCGCTGTTCCGCCCGGGGACCTTCTTCGTCGATGTCGCCTGCGACGAGGGCATGGGCTTCGAATGGGCCCGGCCGACGACCTTCGGCGAGCCGATGCCGACGGTGGGACCCGGCTGCCACTACTACGGGGTGGACCACAGCCCGTCCCACCTGTGGAACTCGGCCACCTGGGAGATCAGCGAGGCGCTCCTGCCCTACCTGCGCACGGTCATGAGCGGTTCCGAGTCCTGGCAGAGCGACGCCACGGTCAGGAACGCCATCGAGATCCGTGACGGTGTCGTGCTGAACCCGAAGATCATCTCCTTCCAGCGCCGGTCGACCGTCTATCCGCACACTCACGAGGTCCCGGCCGCTCCCCTCCCCCCGGCCCCGCTCGCCTCCGTTCAGCGGGTCTGAGGCGTCCCCGGCCGGGGTACGTCTGCCTCCCGCAGCTCACTCTCCCTGCGGGAGGGTCACCGGCCGGTCGTCCCTCAGCTCCGTGAAGAGTGTCCGTGCCCGGCGGTCGTCCCACTTCACGGCGCTGCCCTTGGAGGTGGCGAAACCGGGGTCGGAGACGGGCACGTTGATCTGCCGGCCGCCGCCCGCCGTGACGCCCCGCATCGCCTGGAACAGCGACATGAGGTCCCGCAGGTCCGTGTCCTTGTCGACCACGAGGGTGTCGAGGCCGGCGCTGAGGGTCGGGAAGGACCTGGCCGGGTTGAGGAGGGTCCCGGGAGTCACCGCCTTCGCGGCGAGCGCGGCCAGGAACTTCTGCTGGTTGCGGGTGCGGCCGAGGTCGCCCTCAGCCTCCTGCTTGCGCTGCCGGACGAACGCCAGTGCCTTGCCGCCGTCGAGGGTCTGGCAGCCCTTTCGCAGGTCGGCGCCGGACTTGTCGTCCCTGACGTCCCGCTCCAGGCACATGTCCACGCCGCCGACCGCGTCGACCACCCCGACGAAGCCCGCGAAGCCGATCTCCGCGTAGTGGTCGACGTGCAACCCGGTGTTGCGTTCCACGGCCCGTACCAGCAGGTCGGGGCCACCCAGCGAGAACGCGGCATTGAGCTTGTTCGGCTCGGCGCGGTAGCTCCGGCCGGTCTCGGGGCGGACGTACGGCGGGATCGTCACCCAGGAGTCGCGCGGCAGGCTCAGCATCGTGGTGCCGTTCGCACCGGTGTGCAGCAGGATCATCGAGTCGGTGCGACGGCCCTCGGCCGAACCGGTGCGCAGGTCCTGCCGGTCCCGCTCGGACAGTCCGTCACGGCTGTCGGAGCCCACGATCAGGTAGTTGGTGCCCCTGCCGCCCTGCGGCCGGTCCGGGAGCGCGCCGAGGTCGACGTCCTGGTCGAGCTTGGTGTCGGCCCACAGGTACGTGCCGGCGGAGGAAGCGAGCAGCACGACCAGCAGCAGGACCGCCAGCCGTACCGCCCTGCGGCGGCCGGTGGGGCGGGGTTTCGGGGATCTGCCACCGCCCGCGCGGCGAGGGCGGCTCCCGTCGCCCGTCCGTCCCGGTGTGGCGGGCGAGGGCATCCCGGGCAGCGGTGCCGTACGTGTCGAGGGCGGGGCGGAGTTGCCCCGTCCCGTCCTCGACGCTGCTGGGCGGGACGGCTCCGCCACGCCCGTGCTCCGGTCGTGGCCCGCCGGGTGATGGGTCCCGTCGTTCATCGGCCTGTCCAGTCCCTCAACACATGGGGTCACCCCGTCACGGGGTCATCTCGTGGGCAGGCTCTTATACGGGGCGAGGTCGCCGATCTGTTCAGCCGCGGTACCGGAACGCTTCATACGGTGCCACTTCAGCCGGCTGCCGAGCAGCACGGCGACCACCGACTGGATGACGACCAGATACATCAGCTGCCGGTAGACGACCAGTTGGAACGGCATCCACCACAGGGTCCGTACGCGCTCGCCGTCCAGCTTCAACGCATATCCGGCGCAGACCAGTTGGACACCCATGAAGCCGAACCACACCCCGGCCGACGTGAGCGGGTCGAGGAACAGCACGCCGTACAGGGCGAACACGTCGATGACCGGCGCCAGCAGCGGCAGGGCGACCTGGAAGAGCGCGAGGTAGGTGAGTCCGCGCCGTCCGAAGCGGCCGGCGACGCCGACCTCCAGGACGGCACGGCGGTGCTTCCACATGGACTGGATCGTGCCGAAGCACCAGCGGTAGCGCTGGCGCCACAACTGCCGGAGCGAGGTGGGTACTTCGGTCCAGGCGACGGCGGACTCCTCGTAGAGGACGCGCCAGCCCGCCCGCCACAGGGCCATGGTGAGGTCGGTGTCCTCGGCGAGCGTGTCGTCGCTGACCCCGCCGACGCCCATCAGCGCGTCCCGGCGGAAGGCCCCGATGGCGCCGGGGACGGTGGTCATGCACTCCAGCACCTCGAACATCCGGCGGTCGAGGTTGAAGCCGAAGCAGTACTCCAGGTGTTGCCACTTGGCGAGCAGGCCGCGCCGGTTGCCGACCTTGGTGTTTCCGCTGACCGCGCCGACGGCCGGGTGGGCGAGCGGCTGGACGAGGTGGTGGATGGCGTCCGGCTCGAAGACGGTGTCGGCGTCCACCATGACCAGGATGTCGTGACTGGCGTGTCCCAGCCCGGTGTTGAGGGCGGCGGCCTTCCCGCCGTTGGGTTTGCGGATCACCAGCACCCGTGGGTCGCCGACACCTTCGGCGAGTTCCGCCGTACGGTCCGTCGAGCCGTCGTCGATCACGATGATCTGCAGCCGGGGGTAGTCGGAGGCGAGCAGCGAGCGGACGGTGGACTCGATCCCGGCCGCCTCGTTGTAGGCGGGCACGAGCACGGTGACCGGTTCCGTCACCTCCCTCAGCCAGGGGGCGCCGGGCCGGGAGCGTTCGAGCCGCCGGACATGGGCGCGGGCGAAGAGCACGAGCAGAAGCAGCCGCAGCACTCCGAGAGCGCCCGCGATGCCGAGTGTCCAGGTCATCGCGTTCGAGAACGCGTGCCCCAGGGTGGTGGCCCATATCAGGGCGGTGCCACGCCATCGTTCGAGGACCGACACCGGCTGGTACGGGGTCAGCCGGAGCCCGGCCGAGACGGTGGTGAAGCGGTCGGCGCCCGGGTTCCTGAGCAGCTTCCCCGTCTCGCGGTAGGCGGTCGCCGTCTGGCTGAACTGGCGGACCAGGCCCTGTGCCGGTTTCCGGGACGCCTTGTCGGCGGCGACCAGCACATAGCCCTGGTCGGTGGCGCGTCGTGCCGCCTTCCACTCGCGGCCGCACAGGGTGTCGGGCGAGGTGGTCCGCGGCATCCGCAACAGGTTGGTGCGCAGGCCCGCGGTGCCCGCCAACGCGCTCTGCGTGAGGTCGAGTTCGGCGGAGAAGCGGAGCGGTGACGTCTCGCCCAGGGCGGCGCCGGTGTAGGTGTTGGAGCCGATCTCGTGACCCTCGGCACGGATCCGCCGCACGAGGTCCGGGTGGCGGGCGGCCCGGGAGCCGAGGAGGAAGAAGGTCGCGCGGGCCCGATGCTGTTTCAGCAGGTCGAGGATGCGCGGGGTCCAGCGGGGGTCGGGGCCGCCGTCGAAGGTGAGGGCGACGGTGCGGGCGGGCATCGACCCGGTCTGTACGCCGTTGCGGTTGATCCCGATGACGGGGCCGCCGCCCGAGACGGCGTCGGGGGCGGGTGAGGTGCAGTCGGACCGTGTGTCCGCGGCGTCGACCTCGTGGTTGGTCCAGCCCTCGAAGAGGAGGGCCGCGAACATCGCGGGCAGGACGAGTATCAGGAGCAGCCAGTGACCGCGCGGGTCGCGGGACTGCTTGTGGCGACCCCTCACGGAACGTCGTCACCCCTCTCGGGCGATGCGCACGAGGTTGCCCAAGTGGCCCGGCCCATGGGCGAGTTGAGGCGCGTGCCGCCATGCCGGGGCATCGCCGCGCGGTCCGTTCTCCTGCGACCCCGGGCGTTGGTGATCGACGCGCTGCGGGCTGTCTGCTGCCACTGGCTGGCGGGGCCGGAGTTACGCATGGGGCGCGAGTCTAGCCACAGCTTTGCGATCGCACGGGGTCAACGCCGAGCCTCACAGGAACCCGCACCGCCGCGGGAACGCTCCCGTCCGGGCGTCGAGCGTGCCGCACACCGGCGCCTCCACTCCCCGGCCGCACCTCGGAGAGCCACCCGCGGGGATCTGGACGCCTTCATCAGACCTGGCCTAGGCTGCACAGTAAGCGCTTTCTGGCCGGAGCATGCCAATCCGTTGTCCGGCAGGGCAACCGCGCTCCTCGCCGTGCCCGTCGCTCCCCCGCCTCATCCCACCGAGTCATGCGCTCGGCCCAGCCGACGGCCCGGACGAGGCCTCGCGCGGGCCGGACGCGGAAAGGCAGCGCCTCGTGCCGCACAACGAACCGCCGCTCGACGCACAGCAGAGCCCCTCACCCGCGTGGACCCGCAAGTCGTTCCTGCGGGGCATGGCGGCCGCCGGGGCGGCCCCGCTGATCCCCGGAGTGCTGCCCACGACCGCCCGGGCCGCGTCGTCGGACCGGGCAGGCTTCCCTCTGGTGCGGGGCGGCGTAGCCGTCGACCTGTTCGTGGATCCGGCGGACGACCCCGCGGTGGTCCGCGCGGCCGGCGATCTGCGGGCGGACATCGAGCGGGTCAGCGGCATACGGCCCCGGCTGCTGCACGATCTGCCCGGGAAGGCCCCGCTGCTCGTCCTGGTGGGCACCATCGGCGCGAGCCCGGTCGTCGACCGGCTCGTCAAGGAAGGGCGGTTGGACGTCTCCCGGGTGAAGGGCCGCTGGGAGGCGTCGGTGACCCAGGTGGTGGACCGCCCGGTCCGCGGAGTGGAACGCGCCCTGGTGATCGCCGGAAGCGACCGGCGCGGCACCGCCTACGGCATCTACGACACCTCGGAACGCATCGGGGTCTCGCCCTGGCACTGGTGGGCCGACGTCCCCGTGGAACACAGCGACACCGTGACGGTCCCCGCGAGAACCCTCAAACGGTACGAGCCGTCCGTCCGCTACCGGGGCGTTTTCATCAACGACGAGCAGAACCTGACCACTTGGGCCCACCGCACCCAGGAGCCGGACAAGAACATCGGCCCGGAGACCTATCGCCGCGTCTTCGAACTGCTGCTCCGCCTGAAGGCCAACTACCTGTGGCCCGCGATGCATCCGTACTCCGACTTCTTCAACAAGCACCGGGAGAACCCCGAACTGGCCGACCGGTACGGCATCGTCGTCGGCTCCAGTCATCCCGAGGCCATGCTGCGCAACGGTGTCCACGAGTGGGACCCCTGGGCCAGGGAGCACCCGGCCCCGGACGGCGGCCTGCCGGTGTACGACTACACGGTGAACCCGGCCGTCATCTCCGACTACTGGCGGGCCCGGGCCCGCCAGAACGCCGGCTACGAGAGCAGCTGGACGCTCGGGATGCGCGGACTGCACGACTCCGCGCTGGAGACGAAGCACGCCACCACGATCCCGGAGAAGGTCGTGGTGATGAACGACATCATCGCGGACCAGCGCCGCCTGCTGACCGAGGAGGTCGGCCCCTCGGCCGAGCCGCAGATCTTCATCCCGTACAAGGAGGTCCTGGAGCTCTACAACGCCGGTGTCCGGGTGCCGGACGACGTGACGCTGATCTGGCCGGACGACAACCACGGCAACATGCGCCAGCTGCCCGACGAGGTGGAACGGCGGCGCCCGGGCGGCAACGGCATCTACTACCACCTCTCCTACTGGGGCCGCCCCAAGAGCTACCTGTGGCTGGACACCACTCAACTGACCAAGGTCTGGCACGAGTTGCGGCGCGTGTACGAGCACGGCGCCGACCGCATGTGGATCTTCAACGTGGGAGACCTCAAGTCGATCGAGACGGGGCTGTCCTTCTCCATGGACATGGCCTGGGACGTCGACCGCTGGGACGCCGACGACGTGGAGGACTTCCTCGTCGAGTGGGCCGGGCGGCAGTTCGGGCAGCGCCACGGCCGGGAGATCGCCGCCATCCGCACCGAGTACTACCGCCTCGCGGCCGAGCGGCGGCCTGAGTTCATCGACCGCGGCACCTTCTCGCTCGTCCATCACGGGGACGAGGCGGGCCGCCGGATGGCCGCGTACGGCCGGCTGCTGGAGCGGACCAGAGCGCTCGGGGCAAGGCTGCCCGAGGCCTACCGGGACGCCTTCTACGAACTGGTCGAATACCCGGTGCACGGGGCGTACTTGATGAACCTGAAGTTCTACTGGGCGGACCGCAACGCCCTGGCGATCCGCCAGGGGCGCGGGGCGGGGGCGAACCGTTTCGCGGACCTGTCCGGCGCGGCCCACGCGGAGGAGGTGGCGATCACCAAGCGGTACAACACCGAGATCGCCGGCGGGAAATGGGACGGGATCGTCAATCCGTACCCCTCGCAGATCCCCAAGGCGCCCGGCCGCCCGACCGTCACCCGGGTGCCCGTGAAGGACACGTCCGGTGCAGGCGTGGCGGCGGAGGGCAACGAGACCGGGACCGACCGGCCCCTGTCCTTCACCTCGTACACCAGGGACCGGCGCTTCTTCGACGTGTTCAACACCGGCTTCCTCGCGCTGGACTGGACGGCGGAGGCGAGCCACCCGTGGGTGCGGCTGAGCACGCCGGGCGGTGTCCTGACCGAGCAGACGCGCGTGTGGGTGGAGATCGACTGGGAGCGGGTGCCCGAGGGCGCGTACGACGCGAAGGTGACCGTCACCGGCGCCGGGCAGGGCTTCGACGTGCCCCTGCGGGTGCTCAACGACGGGGAACGGGCGCGCGAGCGGGCCCGCGGGTTCGTCGAGGCCCACGGCTACGTCTCGATCGACGCCGCCCACTTCGACCGGCGGCTGGCACGCGGCGGAGCCCGCTGGCGGACGGTGCGCGGGCTCGGCCGCCGCACGGCCGCCATGGAGGCGGTGCCGTCGACGGCACAACCGATCACGGAGGAACTCACCCGGCGGGCACCGGAGCTGCGCTACCGCGTCCGTTTCACGTCCACCGGTGACTTCCCGGTCACCGTCTTCCGTCTGCCCTCCCTCGACGAGCGCGGGCACCGGCGGCTGGCCGTCGCCCTCGACGACCGGCCGGTGACGGTCCTGTCGGGCCAGGCCGTCGCCACCGGCAACCGGGGGGATGCCTGGGCCCGCAACGTGGAGGACGGGATCGAGAAGCTGACGGCGACGGTGACCGTCACCGAACCCGGCGAGCACGTGCTGAGGCTCTTCATGGTCGACCCCGCGATCGCGGTGGACCAGATCGTCATCGACACCGGCGGCCTGCCCGGCAGCTATCTCGCGCCGCCCGAGAGCTACCACCGGTCCTTCAATCCCGACCCCGAGCCCGCGGGGCAGGGCCCGGAGTCGCCCGCCCGGTAGGCGCCGACGCCCGGACGGGCCGTCCGGCAACCGCGTCCGGCCGGGTTCCCCCAGGAGGGAACCCGGCCGGACGACGGGTCAGGACCGGTGCCGGTGCGGAACGTGGTGCGGTTCGTGGAGGTACCAGTAGCGGCCGACGAGGGCACCACCGAAGACGACGAAGCCGACACCGATGAGCCAGGACGTCACGATCAGCACCGTGCCGACCGCACCGTACGAGACCGCGTTGCTCACGATCAGCGGGGAGAAGACCAGGGACGAGAACGCGCGAAGGCCGCCCAGGCCCACCACCGTGGCGATCGCGCCCGGCAGCAGGGCACGCCAGGGGATCCGGCCGCCCAGCAGGAATCGCTGCGCCCACCAGAAGAAGAGCACCCCGAGCAGCACGGACAGGCCGATCCGGCCCCATGAGCGCAGAACTCCCGATCCGAGGACGGCCCCGCTCTGCGCCTCGGCGAAGAGGTAGGCCGTCAGGGCGACGAGCCACACCGCGCGTCGCCACACGGCGTGCCAGCGCCCGGCCGGCAGGTCCCACACCTTCTCGTAGCCGGTCTGGACGCTGCCCGCGAAGGTCACGCCGAAGAGCGCGAGCAGCACCACACTCAGGGCGCTGGTCGTGCTCAGAACCTTGCGGGGCGCGGCGAAGAGGTCCTGTACGGAGTCGGCAGGCCGGCCGGACAGCCCCATGCCGTCCACGACCCACAGAGCGAAGCCGCGCTCCTGGATCGGAACGGTCGCCGCGACCACGATCAGCAGCGGGGAGAGCGTCACCAGCCCCAGCGCCGCGAAGCCCATCGCACGGTGCAGAAGCTCCACTTCCTTGCCGCGCAGCCATACTCCCGTGCCCCGGGCGTGGAGGGAACGCCTCAGCTCCCCGGACCGGTGCCCGTGGCCGCGGGGTGCCCGTCCGCCCTTCTCGTCGTCCCGGGGCCCGGACGGCGGGTCGTCACCGGCGTTGCGCCCCAGGACGAGAGGGCCGCGACAGGCCCGCCGCAGCGACGACACGGCCCCGTGGCACATGCGTGTTCACCTCGCCCTGTTCCCGTGCGACCGGCAGGGGAGCTCTCGTCCCGGCGCCGGTCGGCCGCCCGCATCGCGGGTGGCTGCTTCCAGCGTGCCCCCAGGGCGCCGGATCGGCGACCGGCTCAGCGGCCTCCGCGCCCGTTCCGGGGAACCGCCGAGACAGCCATGTGGTCCCGTCGCTGCTCGGGGCGGGCGGGCGCGATGATGGTGGGAGCGTGCCCCGGCGGTTGGAGACCGTCCGCTCCCAGTACCTGGCAGCGCTGCGGTCCGTGCCGGTACCACAGGGCGGCCGTCCAGGCACAGAGCAGCGTGTCGATGAGGTCCTCCCGGTGCTTGTAGTCGGCCGCCCGTTCGGGCGAGGGCTCCTCCAGCAGCCGGCGGGAGACGGGGTGCGAGGAGAGCAGGAGGGGCGGGTCGGCGGTTTCCAGGCCCGCCATGCGCGCGATCAGCACGTCGCAGGCCTGCGCCCGCACCGCTCGCCAGTCGGCGGACGGCACGCGTGCCGGCCGCCGTTTGTAGGTGGGCCGCTCCAGGTCGTAGCCCAGTTCGCCGGCCCCGACGAGAGCCGTGTACGGGTAGCACTCGGACAGGACGAGGCCGCCGCCCGGCGGTCCGCTTCTGCCGTCGTCGTAGGACCAGCCCGCCTCCTGGAGCCGTTCCCGCAGGAGTACTCCGGCCAGGCGGGCAGAGCGCTGGTTGGTGCTGTTCGCGCTCACCTTCCAGCGTCCGTACCGCTGGCCGACCTGCCGTTCGCACGTGCGTTGGCCCGTCGGATTGTCGACGACCAGCGGAGCGTCGACGAAGACCAGTGTCGATCCGTCGACGGCCGTCCCGGCCAGCCATGCCGCCGTCTCGTCGAGGCCGCGGGTCCAGCCGCAGTCGACGACCTCCCCGTCGCCGTTGATGGCGGCCACGCCGGTCTCGTTGGGCCTGCGGGCCCCGCCCTGCGCCCAGGCCAGGTCGATGCCGATGAACCGCTCCATTGCCATGGGACGGTAGTACCAGAGACGGCTACCGGCGGGGTGGCCGGGCCTGCGTCCCGTTCCGGCCGGCCGGACGACGGCTCAGGTCGGCGGCGCGCCGGTCACCGCGTCCACGAGTTCCGCCAGCGCGGCCGCCACCCGGTGCAGGCCGGGGCCGGCCGGACCACCCGGCTCGGTCATGTAGACGTCCCGCCGGATCTCGATCATCAGAGCACCGACCCGCCGGTCGGTCCCGTAGTACTTCAGCGGGACGTACGTCCCCGAGAAGGGGCTGTTGACGCCCGTACCGCCGAAGCCGGCGAACGCCTTCTCGGCGTGGGCGAGCAGGTCGGGCGCGGTGTGGAAGGAGTCGTGCCCGAGGCAGACGGGTGGCCGGGGGCCGTCGCCGTGCAGCTCGTACGGCAGCCGCTCGCCCGGGTAGGAGTGCACGTCGATGATCACGGCCCGTCCGGTGGCCTCCAGCCGCCGGGCCACCGCGTCGGTCATGGCGGCGGCGTAGGGGTGGAAGTAGCGGTCGATGAGCGGCTCCTCCGGATGGCCGTCCGGTCGGAGCGGCTTCCCGTGGGTGGTGCGGGTGTAGACGGCTCCCATGCCGACGGCCCGCATCTCCTCCCGTTCGTCCGGGAAGCGCTCGGGGTCGACGACCAGGCGCGACAACCCGTTGACGAACCGCCAGGGTTCTTTCCGTCCGGGCCCGTTCGCGGCCAGGGCGGCGGCCTCCGCGGCGATCCGGGCGGTGTGCGAGTCGGTGATGTGGTCCAACTCCCGTTCCAGCGCGGCGTCGTCGAGGACGATTCCCTCACGTACACCGGCGGGGACGACCCGGGAGGAGTGCGGTACGTGCAGGATCACGGGCGAGTCGGGGGCGCCCGGCACGAGCCGGTAGGGGTCCGGAGAGCCGTTCACCCGGGCTCCCCGGTCACGGTCACCTTGACGGAAAGGTCACCGGAGTTGTCCGCCAGGCAGGTACCGTCGCCGTCGTTGATGCGCAGTTCGAGCGTGCCCGCGGCCGCTGCCTGGAAGGTCCATTCCTTGCCCACCAGGTCGCTCGTCTCGCCCTCGCCTCCCTCGGTGAAGCGACCGAGGAGCGCGCCGAAGGGCGCCGACGCGTTGACCTTGCAGGTCGCCGCGGCGAAGTCCAGTGCCTTGTCGGTCGCGGGGTCGTACCCGTCGGGCCCGGTCTGTGGCATCTCGGGGTCGTCGACGGTCCACTGCCCCGAGACGACGCGGACCGTGACCGTGTCGCCCGCCCGGATGAGCGTCTCGGTGACCCGCTGCCAGCCCTCCGTGCTGCGGACCACCGAGTCGTTGGCGACGACGGGCGTCGGCGACAAGGGGGTCCCGGCCGCCTGGTCGGCCCCGCTCCTCTGGTCCTCGCGGTCCGCCGCGCCGTCCTGCGCGGCCCGTTCGAAGGGCGGGACCCCGGCGAGGAGGAGACCGGCACCGGTCCCCAGGAAAAGGAGGGCGACTGCGGAGGCGACCCACCACAGCAGCCGCTTGTCACGCCGTCCCGCGTTCCCTCGCCCCGTGGCATCGTTCCTCAACGCGGACGCGGTCTCGGCGTCGTAGCGCGAGGTGAGCGAGACCGGCTCCGACCACGGGGCGTGCTGACGGGTCCGGGTCTCCGCGTCCGCGAGGGCGACACCGGCCGGGGCCGGGACCTGGACCTGGACGGTGGGCGTCGGCAACGGCGCCGTGTCCCCGGCTCTCTCCGCGGCTCCCTCGACGGCTCCCTCGGCGACGCGCCGCAGGGCGGCCGACGCGTCGGCCACGGAGGGCCGTTCCTCGGGCACCTTGCGCAGGAGCGCCTCGACGACCGGCAGCAGCGGGCCCAACTGCGCCGGGAGACCGGGTTCTTCGTACGCCACGGCGTGCAGGGTGGCCGCGTGCGCGGGGCGGCGGAACGGCGACGAGCCGGTGGCGGCGGTGACGAGTGTCGCGGCCAGCGACCACAGGTCGGAAGCGGGGCCGACCTGGCCGCCGTTGACACGTTCGGGCGCCATGTACTCGACGGAACCCGCGAATTCACCGGAGTTCGTGTGGGCCTCACCGTCGTCAAGGACGGCGATCCCGAAGTCGGTGAGGACCGCGCTGCCGTCGCGGCGCAGCAGGACGTTGGCCGGCTTGACGTCCCGGTGCAGCGCTCCGACGGCGTGCACGGCCTCCAGTGCGCCGAGCAGCTGCGCCCCCAGCGCGGCGACCTTTCTCGGCTCCAACGGACCGGACTGGGCGATGAGTTGGGCGAGCGAGGGGCCGTCGACGAGCTCCATGACGATCCACAGCCGGTTCTCGTGCTCGACCAGGTCGTGGACCCCGACCACGTGCGGGTGCGGCACCCGGGCGACCACCCGTGCCTCGCGCACGGCACGGCGCAGCCATCTTCGGTGGTCCTCGTCGCCCTGGGTGAAGACGTGCAGCTCCTTGGCCGCCACGTCCCGGGCGAGCAGTTGGTCGTGGGCCCGCCAGACCGTGCCCATGCCGCCCCTGCCGAGCTGCTCGGCCAGCAGGTACCGGCCGGCGATCAGCCGCCCGGCCCCGTGTGGCGCGTAGGCCGCGCCCTGCTGATCATCGCTGCCGGATAACACGCCTCACTCACGCCCCTCCCGGTGGCAACCGCCCCACCGGCCCCATACAGATTCGAACACCGGCGAGCATAGCGGTGCGGGGGAAGGGGACTTGCCGTCGAGGGGATGGGCTGTCGGTGATCTGGGCACGCCCGGCCGGTACCCGGCGACACCCGCGTCACGCGGCGGCCCTGCTACTCGACTGTTTCTCGGCCGCCTGCTTCTCGGCCTGGTTCGCCGTCTCGGGTACGGCTCCCGGCTGCGCCGTTCGCCGGCCTCCTTTCGAGAACAGTCCGACGAGGGCCGCGCCGGACAGGAGGGCTCCGAAGGCCACCCGGAGCGCCACCGTGCAGCCGTGCAGCCGTGCAGCCGTGCACGGTGCCGGCGGTGACAGCGGCCGACTCGGCCCCGTGGTCCTCTGGGTACGACGGAGTGACGCCGGTCGCGACGGAGTTCAGCGGGGCGGTGCCGAACGCGGCGCCCACCTGCTGCACCGTGTTGTACGCCGCCGGCGCGACGCCTGCTTCCATCGGGTTCGGTGCGGCCGTCGCCAGGTTGGTCGCCGCGGCCGGCAGACGCCGGCGCGACCAGTACCCGACCGTCACCACGTACGACCACATCGCCGACGACGACTGGGACGCGAGCTTCGCGGCCGGACTGAAGGTTCTGCTGGCCGGCATCGAGGCGCGGACGAAGCGTTGAGGGCGGCCCTGCCACCTCCACGGCGGTGAGTTCGAAACCGGCATGTGGCCAGGCCCTACCAGCTCGCGGAGAAGGTCACCGCGGCCGTTCCGGACTCGCCGGAGCGCGGATGCCAGTCGGCCGAGTCCCAGAACCGCAGCTGGGCCGCTTTCGGAACGGAGCCGATCCGGGGGCCGTCCGGGCCGCCGAGGAGCATCGTGCTCGGCTCGTCGGGGGTGAATTCGGGCCATCGCGGGGCGTGTTCACTGCGCGGTGTTCCGTCGTGCGCGAACGATGCCACCAGGTCCATCAGGGTCGCCGAGACCCGCCGTTCCAGGGGGCCGTCGCCGAAGGCCTCGCGGTGCTGCGCGATCGCGTGCGTGCCGAACAGGAACGGCGAGGTCGCCTCGTGCGGTGAGCCGTGCCCGGGCGGGTGCACCTCGTACTCGAAGTGCATAAGGAAGTACGGCGCACCACTCTCGCGTGCGGCGCGCTCGGCCGTACGGACGATCTGGTGGCGGAACATGGCGTCCCCGAAGATCTCCGTGTACAGGGCGAACGGATCGCTCGGGAGTCCCGCTTCCCGGGCGCACACGCGGTAGTGGTCGACGACCGCGTCGACGAGCCGCTCTCCGACATCGGTGCGGCCCTTCAGCAGCAGGTCACGGACCATGGCGCGCAGTTCGGAGCCGTCGGCGGGGCTCGGCCGGGCGGCGACGGTGTAGAAGGAGCCCTCCGTCGCGGTCACCACGGACAGGGTCGGCAGGTCGGGCACCGGCCGGTGCGCGTCCTGGCCGGGTATCAGCCGGCCGTCGACCACGGGCCCCCGGTACCAGCGACCCGATGTCTTCGGGCGGCCGGCCGGGACGTGGGCGAAGTACTCGTGCCAGACGGTCAGCAGCCGTTCGGCGTCCACGGTGCGCAGCCCCGGTACGTCGACGCCGAGGCGGTCCGCCACCGCCTCGAACGCGGTGCGCGCGTCCGCCGGTTCCAGCGCGTACACGGGCGTCCAGACATGAGCCGCGCTGATCGGGACGATGCGGCGGATCGCACCCGCGAGTCGCGGGAGCAGTGCGAGCTGCCGGACGGCGGCGCCGCCCGCGGACGTGCCGCAGAGGGTGATGTTCTCTGGGTCGCCGCCGAAGGCCGCAATGTTCGCATGCACCCATTCGACCAGCGCAATCTGGTCCTGCAGCCCCCAGTTGGCGCACAGGCCGGTCACAGGGTCGGCCAGGTGCTCGTGCAGTCCGAACCCGAAGGGGCCCAGGCGGTAGTTGAAGGTGACGACGACCAGGTCCCCGTGTTCCGCCAGCCGGGAACCGTCGAAGGTCGGGCTCGCGGCGGTACCCACTTCCCAGCCGCCGCCGTGGACGTAGACCAGCACGGGCCGGCGGCCGGCGACGTCCGGTGTCCAGACGTTGGCGTGGACGGCGTCCTCCGCGCGGGTCCCGGCGGGGGCCGCGCCGGTGACCGGCGGCCGTCCCCGTCGGGGCTGGAGGAACGCGGGGCGATGTCCGGCGGTGGGTCGTACGCCGCTCCACGGCGGGTGCGGACGCGGTGAGGCGAATCGCAGCGGCCCCACCGGCGGCGCCATGAAGGGGATCCCGAGGAACGCCGCGACGGACCCGGTGGTCCCGTCCGCCTCGTGCAGGCGGGCCGCTGCCGCACGCACTGCGCCCGCGTCGGTACGCACCACCGGCGGCGGTGAACCCTGTTCCTCGACGTGCCTCATCGGAACTCCTCTGCGGCGGCGTTTCGTTGCGGAATCCGCACCACGGTCGCAGACCGCGGATGGGGGACATCAAGCCTCGGGCGACCGAGCCCTCGGGGGAGCGGGGCTTGCCCGTGCAAGGGCGGCCGCCTGGTCCACGGCCTCGAGCGTGCTTGGCTGCCGCCGGCATGACGGTCCGCCTCGGCCGGGCCGCACAACAGCCACCCCGCGGATCAGCGAGCGGGTGATGTACCCCGGCGGCGGGCGGTCCCGAAACGCAGACGGTGCCGACCGAGAATCGGTCAGCACCGGTAGGCGTCTGGTCTGTGTTTCTGTACGTGTTCCTGTGTTCTGTGTGTCCGAGGGGGGACTTGAACCCCCACGCCCGATAAAGGGCACTAGCACCTCAAGCTAGCGCGTCTGCCATTCCGCCACCCGGACCAGGTGTCTGCCGCCTGGACGGGGGTGTTCCCCGCGGCGACATGGACAACAATACCAAGCTTTCGGAGTGGCCTTCACCTGCGTTTCCGTGCTTCGGCGGGGTTCCCGGCGAGGCGTGCAGGGCGCACCTACAGTCTCACCATGGGTGACTGGAAAACTACGGTCGGGCTCCCCCGGGGGCGGCGTCCCCGGTCGTTCTCGCCGCTGCGGGAGCATCTGAGGGACACGTTCTGGTTCGCTCCGAGCGCCGCGCTGGTCCTGGTCGTGGTGGTGTGGTCGGCGGCGACCGCCGTGGACGACGCGATCCTCACCGCCCTGCGCGACGCGGGCGACGAGGACACGGTGAGCGATCTGCTGGGGATCGCCGAGGACGCGAAGACCGTGGTCACCACGGTCAGCGCGGCCATGATGACCTTCATCGGTGTCGTCTTCAGCATCTCGCTCGTCGCCGTGCAGATGGCCGCCGGGCAGTTCAGCCCGCGCATCGTACGGATCTTCGTACGCAGCCGGATCACCAAGGTCACCTTCGCGGTGTTCCTGGCGACCTTCGTCCAGTCGCTGCTCGTCCTGACCTCGTACGACAGTCAGAGCGATCCGGCGCTCGTGTCGTCCATCCCGCTCGTCCAGGCCGTCCTCACCCTGATCCTGGTCGGGCTGAGCGTGATCCTCTTCGTCCTGTACGTGAACTCGACCCTGCGGCTGATGCGGGTCGGGCACGTCGTGGACCTGATCGCCTCGGAGGCGTTGCGGGTCGTCGCGAACATGCCACTGGACATCTCGGCGGACGAACCCGTCGGTCTCGGCGCCGAGACCGCCCGGTTCGCCCATCACGGCCGCGCGGGGGTGCTGCGGGACGTCGACATCGCGCGGCTCGTCCGTGCCGCGCGGCAGCACGGCGTCGTACTGCGGCTCGTCCCGCGGATCGGGGATTTCGTCGTGCCGGGCACACCCGTGTTCTCGGTGCACGGCGGCCCCGCCACGAAGGGGCTGGGAACGCTGGGCTTCCGGGTGGCCGTGGGTGCCGAGCGGACGTATCACCAGGATCTCGGGTTCGGGCTGCGGCAGTTGTCGGACATCGCGTTGCGCGCCCTGTCGGCCGCGGTGAACGACCCCACCACCGCGGTGCAGGCCGTGGACCGGATCGTGCAGTTCCTGTCCTCGGTGGCGCGGCGGCCGCTCGGCGCCTCGCTGCACCGGGACCGGCAGGGCACCGTCCGGCTGGTGCAGCCCGTGCCGGGGTGGACCGAGCTGGTCGACCTCGCCTTCGCCGAGGTCCGGATCTGCGCGGTGCGCAGTCCTCAGGTCACCCGCCGTCTGCTGGCCGGGTTCGACGATCTTCTCGACGCCGTTCCCGAGGACCGTCGGGCGCCGCTGCTGCGGCATCGCGCGCTGCTGGTCCAGGCTGTGGAACGGACCGTGCCGGAGGCCGCGGACCGCGCCTTCGCCCTCCACCCGGACCGGCAGGGCATCGGCTAGGCCAGGTTCGCGGTCGGCTCCTGTGCCGGTGGGCGGCGCCGGGCGCGCGGCGCCGCCCACTCGTGATCACCGCATCGTGGTCACGACACTCACGCCGTCATGGTCATGACGGTGACAGCCTCGTCATCGTGACGGTCACATCGTCACGATGACGACAGTCGTCACGACGACGGTCGACGTGACGATGACGGTCGACGTGACGATGACGGTCGCACCACCGTGGTCACGGCATCAGGTGGTACTCCGGGAAGTTCCCCGGCAACCGCTCCCCCGCCGGTCCGTGCGTCACCGCGCGGACCAGCAGTTCGCCGCCCACGAAGGCGCCGCGCCAGGACGCGCCGAAACCGCCGAAGAGTTCGTCGCGGTCACCCCGGGAGCGGGGTTTTCCGTGGCCGACCTTGAAGGCCCGGATCTGCGGGGCCAGGCGGTCGTACGTGGCCTCGTCGTCCGTGGACAGCGTCGCGACCAGCGCGCCGTTCGAGGCGTTCATGGCGGCCAGCAGTTCCGCCTCCGTGTCGACCAGGACGATGGTGTCGACCGGGCCGAAGGGTTCCGCGTGGTGGAGCGGGGAGGACGGCGGCGGATTGAGGATCGTGACCGGCTGGACGTACGCCGAGGTGTCCTGGCCGGGCAGGAAGCGGGCGTCGGCGAGCCGGCCGCGGTGCAGGGGGACGGCGCCGCGGTCGATGGCCTCGGCGACCTGGTCGTGCAGTTCCTTCGCCTTGGCCGCGTTGATCACCGGCCCGAAGTCCAGCTGGGGGTACGGGTCGTCGGGTTGCTCGACGGCCAGGGGGTGCCCCACCCGGAGGGTGTGAACCGCCGGGAGGTACGCCGCCAGGAACTGGTCGAACAGCTCGCGCTGGACGACGAAGCGCGGGTAGGCCGTGCAGCGCTGCTTGCCGTAGTCGAAGAGCTTGGGGACGGCCGCCGTCAGCGCGTCCCAGTCGGAGTAGTTCCAGATGCCCCAGGTGTTCAGGCCCTCCTGTTCCAGTACGTGTCGCTTGCCCAGGTCCGCGACGGCCGTGGCCACGGCGGCGCCCGTGTCGCGGCCGCCGACGAAGGAGACGCAGCCGATCTCGGGCGCGCGCACGAGCGCCTCCGACAGCTCGCCGCCGCTGCCGCTGACGAGGGTGACGGGTATGCCCTCGCGTGCGGCGAGCGCGCAGGCCAGGGTGAGGCACGCGACGCCGCCGTCGGTCGGGGTCTTGGCGATGACCGCGTTCCCTGCCAGTGCCTGTACCAGCATGGCGTGAACGAGCACGCTCATCGGGTAGTTCCAGCTCGCGATGTTGGAGACGGGCCCGTCCAGCGGGGTCCGGTCCGCGATCATGGGTTCGATTCCGTCGACGTACCAGCGCACGCCGTCGATGGCGCGGTCGACGTCGGCCTGCGCGAGACGCCAGGGCTTGCCGATCTCCCAGACGAGGAGGAGGGCGAGCAGTTCGCGGTGTTCGGTGAGCGCGTCGAGGGTGGCCGCGACGCGGGCCCGGCGTTCTTCGAGGGGTACGTGCCGCCAGGCGCGGTGCTGGTCGAGGGAGGCGCGGACGGCCTGGTGGGCCGTGGCGCCGTCCAGCCGGGGCGGGCCCGCGACGGGGCTGCCGTCGACAGGGCTGGTGGCGGGCAGGGCCCGGCCGTCCGCCTGCCAGGCGGCGCCCCAGAGGTTGAGGACTCGGTCGTCCCTGAAGGCCTCGGGTGCCGTGGCCAGGCAGCGTTGCCAGGCGTCGGCCCACGAGGTGCGGGACTTGAGGGTGAGGGTGGGTGCCATTCGGTTGCTCCGCTCTCGGTGCACAGTCGGGGGCGGTCGTGCATGGCTCGTCCCGCGTACGGGAGCACCGCAGTGCGTACTCGCGTACGGGGACGTCGTAGGGGGAAGCTAGCGAGGCGCAGCTGCGCCCGAAAGTGACGTCACGTCACCTATGAGTGACATCACGTTCCGCTTCGAGCCGGGCCAGCACCAGCCGGGCCGTCTCGGTCGGGGTGCCGCCCACCTGTACCCCCGCCGCTTCCAGGGCTTCCTTCTTGGCCTGGGCGGTGCCGGACGAGCCGGACACGATGGCGCCGGCGTGACCCATCGTCTTGCCCTCGGGGGCGGTGAAGCCGGCGATGTAGCCGATGACGGGTTTGGTGACGTGGTCGCGGACGTACGCGGCCGCGCGTTCCTCGGCGTCGCCGCCGATCTCGCCTATGAGGACGATGAGTTCGGTGTCGGGATCGTCCTGGAACGCGGCGAGGCAGTCGATGTGGGTCGTGCCGACGACGGGGTCGCCGCCGATGCCGACGCAGGTGGAGAAGCCGATGTCCCGCAGCTCGTACATGAGTTGGTAGGTGAGGGTGCCCGACTTGGAGACCAGGCCGATGCGGCCGGCCTTGGTGATGTCGGCGGGGATGATGCCCGCGTTGGACTGCCCCGGGGTGATCAGGCCGGGGCAGTTGGGGCCGACGACCCGGGTTCCCTTCGCCCTCGCGTAGGTGGTGAAGGCGACCGAGTCGTGGACGGGGATGCCCTCGGTGATGACGACCGCGAGGCCGATGCCGGCGTCGGCGGCCTCGACGACTGCCGCCTTGGCGAAGGCGGGCGGGACGAAGACGACGCTGACGTCGGCGCCGGTCGCCGCGATGCCTTCGGCCACCGAGCCGAAGACGGGGACGGCACGGTCGTCGAAGTCGACGCTCTGTCCGGCCTTGCGCGGGTTGACCCCGCCGACGACGTCGGTGCCCGCCGCGAGCATGCGACGGGTGTGCTTCATGCCTTCGCCGCCGGTCATGCCCTGGACGAGGACCTTGCTCTCCTTGGTGAGGTAGATGGCCATGTCCCGCTCCTTCAGCTGGCGTTGGCGTTGGCGAGTTGGGCGGCGCGGCGCGCGGCGCCGTCCATGGTGGTGGCCTGCTGGACCAGGGGGTGTGCGCGGTCGTCGAGGATGGCACGACCGCGCACGGCGTTGTTCCCGTCGAGGCGGACCACCAGCGGCTTGGTCAAGTGGACCGATTCCAGAGCCTGAACGATGCCGTC
Source organism: Streptomyces sp. BV286 (assembly GCF_019090165.1). Classification (GTDB taxonomy): domain Bacteria; phylum Actinomycetota; class Actinomycetes; order Streptomycetales; family Streptomycetaceae; genus Streptomyces. The sequence continues at coordinate 8,833 of NZ_JAHRIB010000135.1, read as the reverse complement.
GGCGACCGCGTCACAGGCGGTGATGCCGCCGAAGACATTGACGAAGACCGACTTGACGGCCGGGTCGGAGAGGATGACGGAGAGGCCGTCGGCCATGATCTGGGCGGAGGCGCCGCCTCCGATGTCGAGGAAGTTGGCCGGGCGGGCGCCGCAACCGGCGACCACGTCGAGGGTCGACATGACGAGGCCCGCGCCGTTGCCGATGATGCCGACCTCGCCGTCCAGCTTCACGTAGTTGAGGCCCTTGGCCGCGGCGGCCGCCTCCAGCGGGTCGTCGTGCGTGGATTCCTGGCCGCCCCAACGTGCCTGCCTGAAGCGTGCGTTGTCGTCGAGGGTGACCTTGCCGTCGAGGGCGAGGATCTGCCCCTGGACCGTACGGACGAGGGGGTTCACCTCCACGAGGACGGCGTCCTCGCGGATCAGTACGTCCCACAGCCTGACCAGGACGTCGACGGTCTGCGGGGGCAGGCCCGCGGCTTCGGCGATCTCGGTGGCCTTCGCCGGGGTGACGCCCTCGGCCGGATCGATGTGGACCCGCGCGACGGCGTCGGGCCGGGTCGCGGCGACCTCCTCGATGTCCATGCCGCCCTCGGCCGAGGCGATGGCGAGGAAACGGCCGGCCGCCCGGTCGAGTACGTAGCTGACGTAGAACTCGCTCTCGATGTCGACCGGTTGGGCCACCATCACCTTTCCGACCGTGTGGCCCTTGATGTCCATGCCGAGGATCTGGCGTGCTGTCAGTTCGGTGGCGGCCGGGTCGGCGGCGAGTTTCACACCGCCCGCCTTGCCGCGTCCACCGGTCTTCACCTGCGCCTTGACGACGACGCGGCCGCCGAGCCTGCGGGCTGCCTCGCGTGCCTCCTTGGGCGAGTCGGTGACCTCCGCCCTCGGCACCAAGATGCCGTGTTCTTCGAAGAGTTCCCTTGCCTGGTGCTCGAACAGGTCCATCTCGGCTCCCTCTTAAAAGTGCCGCACGCCCCCTGGACACCACCCACCGGATGCGGGATAACAAGCTTCATACAGTATTCGTCGACTGTATGCAATGTACCGCGACGGCATCCACGAACAGTGCGCGCACCACGTATGAGCTGCACTTCCGCGCGCCCAATCCCCTACGAAGGGACAGGACTTCGCCATGCCCGACGACAACAGCCAGAACCTCATCTCCGGTGGGCACCTGGTCGCCAAGGCACTCAAAGCGGAGGGCGTGGAGGTCATCTACACGCTCTGCGGCGGCCACATCATCGACATCTACGACGGCTGCGTCGACGAAGGCATCGAGGTCGTCGACGTACGCCACGAGCAGGTCGCCGCCCACGCCGCCGACGGCTACGCCCGCATCACCGGCAAGCCCGGCTGCGCGGTCGTCACCGCCGGACCCGGCACGACCGACGCCGTGACGGGCGTCGCCAACGCCTTCCGCGCGGAGTCCCCGATGCTGCTGATCGGCGGCCAGGGGGCGCACACCCAGCACAAGATGGGCTCCCTGCAGGACCTCCCGCACGTCGACATGATGACGCCCATCACCAAGTTCGCGGCGACCGTGCCCGACACCGCGCGGGCCGCCGACATGGTGTCGATGGCGTTCCGCGAGTGCTATCACGGGGCGCCGGGGCCCTCCTTCCTCGAGATCCCGCGTGACGTCCTGGACGCCAAGGTGCCGGTGGAGAAGGCACGCGTACCCGCCGCCGGCCAGTACCGGGCCTCGACCCGCTCGGCGGGCGACCCCGAGGCCATCGAGAAACTCGCCGATCTCCTCGTGCACGCCGAGAAGCCGGCGATCCTGCTGGGCAGCCAGGTGTGGACGACCCGCGGCACCGAGTCCGCCATCGACCTCGTACGCGCCCTCAACATCCCCGCCTACATGAACGGCGCCGGCCGCGGCACGCTGCCGCCCGGCGACCCGCACCACTTCCAGCTGTCACGCCGGTACGCCTTCTCCAACGCGGACGTCATCGTCATCGTCGGTACGCCCTTCGACTTCCGCATGGGCTACGGGAAGCGGCTGTCGCAGGACGCGACCGTCGTACAGATCGACCTCGACTACCGGACCGTGGGCAAGAACCGGGACATCGACCTCGGGATCGTCGGGGACGCGGGCCTCGTCCTGAAGTCGGTGACCGAGGCCGTCTCCGGGCGCATCAACGGGGGCGCGTCGAAGCGCAAGGAGTGGCTCGACGAACTGCGCGCCGCCGAACAGACCGCCCTCGAGAAGCGACTGCCGAGCCTGAAGTCGGACGCCTCACCGATCCACCCCTACCGGCTGGTCAGCGAGATCAACGACTTCCTCACCGAGGACTCCATCTACATCGGCGACGGCGGCGACATCGTCACCTTCTCCGGGCAGGTCGTACAGCCCAAGTCGCCCGGGCACTGGATGGACCCGGGCCCCCTCGGCACGCTCGGCGTCGGCGTCCCCTTCGTGCTCGCCGCCAAGAAGGCACGGCCCGACAAGGAGGTCGTCGCCCTCTTCGGGGACGGCGCCTTCTCCCTCACCGGCTGGGACTTCGAGACGCTCGTCCGGTACAACCTCCCCTTCGTCGGCATCGTCGGCAACAACTCCTCCATGAACCAGATCCGCTACGGCCAGGCCGCGAAGTACGGCCTGGAGCGCGAGCGGGTCGGCAACACCCTCGGCGACGTCCACTACGACAAGTTCGCCCAGATGCTGGGCGGCTACGGCGAGGAGGTCCGCGACCCCGCCGACATCGCCCCGGCCCTCCAGCGCGCCCGCGAGTCGGGCAAGCCGTCACTCATCAACGTCTGGGTCGACCCGGACGCGTACGCCCCCGGAACCATGAACCAGACGATGTACAAGTGAGGTGTCCCCGATGACCCCCATGACCTCCACGGCAGGAACGTCGACCTCAGCCAAGGCTCTCGAAGGCATCCGCGTCCTCGACATGACGCACGTCCAGTCCGGACCGTCCGCGACCCAGCTGCTCGCCTGGCTCGGCGCCGACGTCGTCAAGCTGGAGGCACCGACCGGAGACATCACGCGCAAACAGCTGCGGGACCTCCCGGACGTCGACTCCCTCTACTTCACGATGCTCAACTGCAACAAGCGGAGCATCACCCTCAACACCAAGACCGAGCGCGGCAAGGAGATCCTCACCGAGCTGATCCGGCGCTCCGACGTGATGGTCGAGAACTTCGGGCCGGGCGCGGTCGACCGCATGGGCTTCACCTGGGACCGCATCCAGGAGATCAATCCGCGGATCGTCTATGCCTCCATCAAGGGGTTCGGGGACGGCCCCTACACCAACTTCAAGGCGTACGAGGTCGTCGCTCAGGCCATGGGCGGGTCGATGTCGACCACCGGCTTCGAGGACGGGCCGCCGCTGGCGACGGGGGCCCAGATCGGCGACTCGGGCACCGGGATCCACGCGGTCGCGGCGATCCTCGCCGCCCTGTTCCAGCGGGAGAGCACCGGGCGCGGGCAGCGCGTGAACGTGGCGATGCAGCACGCCGTGCTGAATCTGTGCCGGGTGAAACTGCGGGACCAACAGCGCCTCGGGCACGGGCCGCTGGCTGAATATCCCAACGACGACTTCGGCGACGAGGTTCCCAGGTCCGGCAACGCGTCCGGCGGCGGCCAGCCCGGCTGGGCGGTCAAGTGCGCCCCGGGCGGCCCCAACGACTACGTGTACGTCATCGTGCAGCCCGTCGGCTGGAAGCCGCTCTCCGAGCTCATCGGCCGGCCCGAGCTGGCGGAGGACCCCGAGTGGGCGACCCCGGAGGCCCGCCTGCCCCAGCTCACCAAGATGTTCCAGCTGATCGAGGAGTGGTCGTCCACGCTCCCCAAGTGGCAGGTGCTGGAGAAGCTCAACGCCCACAACATCCCGTGCGGCCCGATCCTCTCCACCAAGGAGATCATCGAGGACCGGTCGCTGGTCGCCAACGAGATGGTCGTGACGGTGCCGCACCCCGAGCGGGGCGACTTCGTGACCGTGGGCAGCCCGCTGAAGCTCTCCGACTCCCCCGTGGACGTGACCAGTTCGCCGCTGCTCGGCGAGCACAACGAAGAGGTGTACGTCGGCGAGCTCGGTCTCGGTGACGAGGAGCTGCGCCTGCTCAAGTCGAACGGAGTGATCTGATTGATGGCCGAAGACCGGGTGCTGAGGGTGCGTGCGCTCCTGGACGCCGTGCGGGCCGAGGGACGGACCACGCTGACCGCGCCCGAGGGCAAGGTGCTCGCCGACGCGTACGCGATCGCCGTCCCCGGCGAGGAGCTGGCGACGGACGTCGACGAGGCGGTCGCGTACGCGGCCCGCTTCGGCGGACCCGTCGTGATGAAGATCGTCTCCCCCGACATCCTCCACAAGACCGACGCGGGCGGCGTGATCGTCGGCGTGGAGGGCGCAAGCGACGTACGCGCCGCGTTCCACAGAATCATCGACAACGCGCGTGCGTACGCGCCGGACGCCCGTATCGAGGGCGTACAGGTGCAGGAACTGCTCGCCCAGGGACAGGAGGTCATCGTCGGCGCGGTGACCGACCCGACGTTCGGGAAGGTCGTGGCCTTCGGGCTGGGCGGTGTGCTGGTCGAGGTCCTGAAGGACGTCACGTTCCGGCTGGCGCCCGTCGACGCGGACGAGGCCCTGTCGATGCTGGACTCGATCCGGGCCGCGGAGATCCTGCGCGGTGTGCGGGGTGCTCCCGCGGTCGACCGGTGGGCGGTCGCCGAACAGATCCGCCGCGTCTCCGAACTGGTCTCGGACTTCCCGGAGATCGCCGAGGTGGACCTCAACCCGGTGATCGCCACCCCGGAGGGCGCGATGGCCGCGGACATCCGGGTCATCCTCGCCGAGACGGTGGCCAAGCCCCGCCGCAGGTACAGCCGCGACGAGATCCTCACCTCGATGCGCCGGCTGATGCAGCCGGCGTCGGTCGCGGTGATCGGCGCCTCCAACGAGCAGGGCAAGATCGGCAATTCGGTCATGCGCAACCTCATCGACGGCGGCTTCGCCGGTGAGATCCATCCGGTGAACCCCAAGGCCGATGACATTCTGGGCCGCAAGGCGTACAAGAGTGTCACCGACGTTCCCGGTGAGGTGGATGTGGCGGTCTTCGCCATCCCGGCCAAGTTCGTGGCCTCGGCCCTGGAGGAGGTGGGACGCAAGGGGATCCCCAACGCCGTACTGATCCCCTCCGGATTCGCGGAGACCGGGGAGCACGAGCTCCAGGACGAGATCGTGGCCATCGGCGAGCGGTACGGGGTCCGGCTGCTCGGGCCGAACATCTACGGCTACTACTCGACGTGGCACGACCTGTGTGCCACGTTCTGCACACCGTACGACGTGAAGGGCGGTGTCGCGCTGACCTCGCAGTCCGGTGGCATCGGGATGGCCATCCTGGGCTTCGCGCGCACCACGAAGACGGGCGTCTCCGCGATCGTGGGGCTGGGCAACAAGTCGGACCTGGACGAGGACGACCTGCTGACATGGTTCGGCGAGGACCCCAACACCAAGTGCATCGCCATGCACCTGGAGGACCTCAAGGACGGGCGGGCCTTCGTGGAGGCCGCCCGGGCGACCGTCCCGAAGAAGCCGGTGGTCGTCCTGAAGGCGGGCCGCACCGCGGCCGGCGCCAAGGCCGCGGGTTCGCACACGGGGGCCCTCGCGGGCGACGACGCCGTGTACGAGGACATCCTGAAGCAGGCCGGCGTCATCCGGGCTCCCGGGCTGAACGAAATGCTGGAGTACGCGCGCGCGTTGCCGGTGCTGCCGACTCCGCAGGGCGACAACATCGTGATCATCACGGGTGCCGGCGGCAGCGGTGTGCTGCTGTCCGACGCGGTGACCGACAACGGGCTCTCCCTGATGGAGATACCGCCGGACCTCGACGCGTCCTTCCGTGAGTTCATCCCGCCCTTCGGGGCGGCCGGCAACCCGGTGGACATCACGGGGGGCGAACCGCCGTCGACGTACGAGGCGACGATCCGGCTGGGCCTGGAGGACCCACGGATCCACTCGCTGGTCCTCGGCTACTGGCACACCATCGTGACCCCTCCCATGGTCTTCGCCGAGCTCACCGCGCGCGTGGTGGCCGAGTTCCGCGAGCGCGGGATCGAGAAGCCCGTCGTGGCGTCGCTCGCGGGCGACGTCGAGGTCGAGGAGGCCTGCCAGTACCTCTTCGAGCACGGGGTCGTGGCGTACCCGTACACGACGGAGAAGCCTGTCGCGGTGCTGGGCGCCAAGTACCGGTGGGCGCGGGCGGCCGGGTTGTTGGGGGGCGGCCGATGAGGTGATCGAGGAGGGGGCGGCCGTGCGGCCGCCCCCGACCCCGAAAGCACGAAAGGAATTGGACAGGGGGCGCTGGCCAGCTCTTTCGACACAAGGGGTGCATTCCGTCATGACTACCACCGACATCTCGACACCCGTCCCCTACAGGGAGGTGACTGACCGGAACGGCCGTGTGTATCGGCTCGGCGAGACCGATATCGACATCATGGGCCGCAAGCGCAAGTGGATGGTCATCCTGCCGTGGATCGGCATGATGGGCATCAGTTCGGCCGAGTACGCGTTCGCGTCGGCCGAGGACACACTGCACATCGCACACAGCTGGAACGACGGGCACATCTTCTGGATGCTCGGTGTCTGGGTGTTCTTCCAGGCAGCTGTGGCCTTCCCCGCCGGAAAGCTCAGGGAAAGCGGAAAACTGCCCGCCCGCTGGGCGATGATGCTCGGCGCTCTCGGCACACTGCTCGGATATCTGTCCCTCGCGTTCGCGCCGCATGTGATCGTCGCGTACGTCGGGTTCGGCATGTTCAGCGGTATGGGCGCCGGCATGGTGTACGCGACCTGCGTGAACATGGTCGGCAAGTGGTATCCGGAACGCAAGGGAGGCAAGACCGGCTTCGTCAACGGCGGTTTCGCCTACGGTTCCGTGCCGTTCGTCTTCCTCTTCACCAACTACATGGACCTGACGAACTTCCGCTGGGTCCTCGTGTCCGTCGGCTTCTTCCTGGCCGCGATGGTGGCAGTGGCCGGCTACTTCTTCCGGGACCCGCCGAAGAACTGGTGGCCCGCCGAGGTCGACCCGCTGCGGCCGCCGGACGACCCGCGGGCCCGTCGCGCGATGGCGATGAACCCGCCGGCCGTGAAGCAGTACACCCCCGGGGAGGCCTGGCGGACCGGGCGGGTCGCGCTGATGTGGTTCTGCCTGCTGTGCACCTCAGGCGTGAACATCTTCGGCATCGCCTTCCAGGTCGACATAGGCGAGGAGGCCGGCTTCGCGGGCGGGATCGTCGCGACGGCCATGTCGATGAAGGCCATCGTCAACGGCACCGGCCGGGGAGTGATCGGCTGGCTTTCGGACCGTTACGGACGCAAGCGCTGCCTGATCTTCGTCTGTATCGTCCTCGGCCTTTCGCAGTACGGAATCCTGTGGTCCGCCGACCTCAAGAACCTCCCGCTGTTCCTCCTCTTCTCCAGCATCTCCGGATTCGGCGGAGGCGCCATCTTCCCGATGTTCGCGGCGATGACGGCGGACTACTTCGGCGAGAACAACAACGCGTCCAACTACGGGCTGGTCTACAGCTCCAAGCTGGTGTCCGGCCTGCTCGGCGCCGGTATGGGAAAGGTCGTGGTCGACAACTGGGGCCACAACGGGGCATTCACCCTGGCGGGCTCGATCTCACTCTTCGCGGCGTGCATCGCCCTCTTCCTGACCCCACCGGGCCGGCCGAAAGCAAAAAACCTGACGGCCAACCCGATGCCGATCAGCCGGGATACGGACTAGAACCGCACAGCGTTCGGGCGGACGCCCGGCTGGGATTCCCAGCCGGGCGTCCTCGTGTTCGACAGCGGATACGGGGCCGTACGCACCGGAACCAGAAACGGTCGGTCCCGGGGCTCCGACGCCCCGGGACCGACCGTTTCGCGGCCGACGGCTACTCGCCGCACTGCTCCCGCAGGGAATGCAGGTGCTTGCTCGACTTGCGGGCGAACGCGAACGACTCGACGGGGTTGTCGTGTTCGGCCTGCCAGTGGTGCGCCAGCCGGTGGCCGCGCAGGCGGGTGACGCCGGAGATGAAGCGCTGGTAGTCGATGTCACCGTCGCCGACGTCCGTCATGCGGTAGCCGTAGGTGTTCGACGGGTCGCTGACACCGTCCTTCACGTGGAAGAGCGGGAAGCGGTCGGGCTGCTTGAGCACGTAGTCGAGGGGCTCGAAGGGCGCGGGCGTGCCGTCGGGCCGCTTCGAGAAGCGGAACGCCCCGGAGTACGCCCAGAAGATGTCCATCTCCAGGTACACGAGCTTCGGGTCGGTCTCGGCGAGCAGCACGTCGTAGAGGCGGACCTTCGGATTGTCGGTCGCGAAAGAGAACTCCTCGGAGTGGTTGTGCTGGTAGAACTTCATGCCGCGGGCCCGGGCCGCCGCGCCGTAGGTGTTGAACTCCTCGGCCGCGCGCTTCCACGCGTCGACCGTGGAGCCGTAGCGGAACGGGCCCGAGGCGGTGCCGATGTGCTTGAGGCCGAGCGCCTGGGCGTCGTCGAGCACCTTCTCGAGGTTCTGCGCGAAGGTGTAGGCGCCGGGATCGCTGGAGTAGTAGCCGACGTGGCTGCCTATGGGGTTCAGGCCGTGGTTGCGGGCCAGCCGCTTGAGCTGGGCGAGGGTGATCGGGCCCGCCGAGCCCTGCGTGTAGCCGGCGAACTCGACCTCGTCGTACCCGTACTTCTTCAGCTCGGCGAAGACGGGCGCGAAGCCGAGCGTGGAGACCTTGTCGCGGAGGCTGTAGAGCTGGATGCCGAGGCGGCCGGGCGGGAGGACGGGGCGGCCCCGGCCCTTGTCGGCGGCGGCCGCGGCGGGGGTGGCGGCGCCGAGCAGGGC
>NZ_JAHRIB010000134.1 GCF_019090165.1 Streptomyces sp. BV286 | reverse complement strand
GGCGGCGCACGCGCCGGCGGGCTCGGACGGCCCGGCCGGGCCCTGCGCCTCGTCGGGTCCGCTCATGCCGCCGCTCCCCGAAGGGGCGGGAGCCTGGGCCGGTCGTCCCTGTGCGGGTAAACCCGGTGAGCCCTGGACCGGCGGCTCCGGGGTACGCAGAAGCGCCCCGTGGTGGGGGTCCGCCGGGGCCGTGGGCCGGGCAGCGCTTGGCTGTCGGCGCTCATGGGAGGTGGGGTGCTCCGTCACGCGTGTCGAATCCATCCGTCCGGTGCTGCGCGCCGTGCGTGCAGTTCGTCCCGCAGAAAACCCGATACCCGGAATGTGTGCCCCAGGAACGGATTCCCCGCGTGATCAGACAGCCTCTCAGAAGAAGGGCCGTCCGGCACCGGCGGGAACAGCCTGTCCCGCCGCTGTAGGGCCGTGCCGCTGTGGCCCTCGTACCCCTCGCTCACGTCCTGCCGCCCCTCGGTGACGTTCGGTCAAGCACAGTGCGGTCTGCGGGAGTTGTTGTACCGCGCCCGCCCGCCACCCGACCACCACTCCTCAACGACGGTGCTGCGCACCGACCCTGACTGTTCGTTGCGGAGGACGATCCTACGGTTCTACCACGGGGGCGCATCAAGGGTCTCATGTGGACACGTGCGCGGGCGTACGATCCCAGTCGTCCGGCAACGACGGTACGGACCAGGCCGGATCCGGGCGCCAGTGCTGCCAGCTGTCCGAGAACGGCGGCCCCCAGTCGTGGATCACCTCCAGCACGGCCCGTCCGGCCTCCTGCACCCGCGCGGCCAGTCGCGCGTCCATCAGGCCGTCCCGCTGGGCCTGCGCGAACTCGTCCTCGTCGTGCCAGCCCCAAGTCCGGTCCGGGTGGACCGAGATGTCGAGGAAGTGGTCCTCGGAGTCGACGCCGCCGGCCCATCTGGCCAGCGGTTCCTCCAAGTTGACGTACCAGTTCTTGAACTGCCAGCCGGGCTCCCAGAACAGCCACACCGACCACGGCTCGCCCGGCCTCGCGAGCTTCAGGACGCCCGTGCCGAACCAGCGGCCGCGTCGCACGGTCCGCGGTCTGGTGTAGCGGGTCTCCAGCGGCTCCACGTGCACCGGCGTGCCGTCGGCGAGGACGGGCTTCACGCACTCCGTCCCCGGCGCCAGCCACACCGCGAGCAGCTCCTCGTCGTCCCGTACGACGGTCACGGGACGCACGATGTGGAAGCGCTCGCCGGCGTTCTCCCGGTAGCGCCACAGGATCCGACTCCCGGGCTTCCAGTACGCCGCCGGCCCGCCCGCTTCCACCTGTGTCACCGCTCCACCCTCTGCCATGAACAGATATTAGGTGCCCGTGGCATACGACGCTGCGGTACGCGTCATGGTTCGCGTGATGGCCGGATGACGTTACGGCCGTGTCATCCGCAGGACATCCAGGGCCTCGTCCAGCTGCTCCCGGGTGAGGTCGCCGCGCTCGACGTATCCGGACTCCAGGACGACCTCGCGGATGGTCCTCCGCTCGGCCAGGGCCTTCTTGGCGACCTTCGCCGCCTCCTCGTACCCGATGTACTTGTTCAGCGGTGTCACGACCGACGGCGACGACTCGGCGTACTCCCGGGCCCGTTCGCGGTCGGCCGTGATCCCGTCCACGGTCCGGTCGGCGAGCAGCCGGGAGACGTTCGCGAGGAGCCGGACCGACTCCAGGACGTTCTTCCCGATGACCGGAAGCATCACGTTGAGCTCGAAGTTGCCGGAGGCTCCGGCGACGCCGATCGTGGCGTCGTTCCCGGTCACCTGCGCGGCCACCATCAGGACGGCCTCGGGGATGACCGGATTCACCTTGCCGGGCATGATCGACGAGCCCGGCTGGAGGTCGGGCAGGCTGATCTCGGCCAGTCCCGTGCGCGGCCCCGAGGCCATCCACCGCAGGTCGTTGGCGATCTTCGTGAGTCCCACGGCGATGGTCCGCAGCTGCCCGCTGGTCTCGACGATCCCGTCCCGTGCGCCCTGCGCCTCGAAGTGGTCGCGCGCCTCGGTGAGCGGCAGCCCCGTGGTCCGGGCGACCTCGGCGATCACGGCGGCGGAGAAGCCGGGCGGGGTGTTGATCCCGGTCCCGACGGCCGTGCCGCCCAGCGGCAGCTCCGCGAGCCGGGGGAGGGAGGCCCGGAGCCGCTCGACCCCGTACCGCACCTGGGCCGCGTACCCGCCGAACTCCTGGCCGAGCGTCACGGGGGTGGCGTCCATGAGGTGGGTCCGCCCCGACTTCACCACGTCGGCGAACTCGTCGGACTTGCGCGCGAGTGACGCGGCGAGGTGCTCCAGCGCGGGGATGAGGTCGCGGGTGACGGCGGCGGTCGCGGCGATGTGGATGGAGGACGGGAAGACGTCGTTGCTGGACTGCGAGGCGTTCACGTGGTCGTTCGGATGGACGTCCCTGCCGAGCCGCTCCGTCGCCAGCGTGGCGACGACCTCGTTGGTGTTCATGTTGGACGACGTACCGGAACCTGTCTGGAAGACGTCCACGGGGAAGTGCGCGTCCCACTTCCCGTCCGCGACTTCGCCCGCCGCCTCCTGGATGGCCTCCGCGACGTCCTTGTCCAGCACGCCGAGGCCCGCGTTCACCTTTGCGGCGGCCGCCTTGATGCGGGCGAGGGCCTCGATGTGCGCGCGCTCCAGGTGCTGGCCGGAGATCGGGAAGTTCTCGACGGCGCGCTGGGTCTGGGCCCGCCACTTCGCGTCCGCGGGGACGCGGATCTCGCCCATGGAGTCGTGTTCGATGCGGTAGTCGCTCATACCCCGTATATCGCCCCCGCCGCCCCCGCCCATTCCCGTCACCTCCCGGCGGGCGAACGCCGGACGGGCGGGGCGGGGCAGGCGGCGGGGGCGGGGCGAAGAACCTAGAGCCCGGGACCCCGTACGGGAATCGACGTGAACGTGGGCGCCGGGGCCGGGTCCTTGAAGAAGTCGTTGCCCTTGTCGTCGACCACGACGAACGCCGGGAAGTCCTCGACCTCGATCTTCCAGACGGCCTCCATGCCGAGCTCCTCGTACTCGACGACCTCGACCTTCTTGATGCAGTCCTGGGCGAGTCGGGCGGCGGGCCCGCCGATCGAGCCCAGGTAGAACCCGCCGTGCGTGCCGCACGCGTCGGTGACCTGCTGCGAGCGGTTGCCCTTCGCCAGCATCACCCTGGACCCGCCCGCCGCCTGGAACTGCTCCACGTAGGAGTCCATGCGCCCGGCCGTCGTCGGCCCGAACGAGCCCGACGCGTATCCCTCGGGGGTCTTCGCCGGGCCGGCGTAGTACACCGGGTGGTCCTTCAAGTACTGCGGCATCTCCTCGCCCGCGTCGAGCCGCTCCTTGATCTTGGCGTGGGCGATGTCGCGCGCCACGACGAGCGGACCGGACAGGGAGAGCCGTGTCTTCACGGGGTACTTGGTCAGCTCGGCGAGGATGTCGTCCATCGGCTGGTTCAGGTCGATCTCGACCACGTCCGACGCCTCGTCGAGGTGCTCGTCGGTGGTCTCCGGCAGGAAGTGCGCCGGGTCGGTCTCCAGCTGCTCCAGGAAGACGCCCTCCGCGGTGATCTTCGCGACGGCCTGGCGGTCGGCGGAGCAGGAGACGGCGATGGCGACGGGGCAGGACGCGCCGTGCCGGGGCAGGCGCACGACACGCACGTCGTGGCAGAAGTACTTGCCGCCGAACTGGGCGCCGATGCCGATCCGCTGCGTCAGCTCGAAGACCTTCTCCTCCAGGTCCTTGTCCCGGAACCCGTGGCCGAGCGCGGACCCCTCGGACGGAATCTCGTCCAGGTAGTGCGCGGAGGCGTACTTGGCGGTCTTCAGGGCGTACTCCGCGCTCGTACCGCCGACGACGATCGCGAGGTGGTACGGCGGGCAGGCGGCCGTGCCCAGCGAGCGGATCTTCTCCTCCAGGAACTTCATCATGGAGGCCTCGTTCAGGACGGCCTTCGTCTCCTGGTAGAGGAACGACTTGTTGGCCGAGCCGCCGCCCTTGGCCATGAAGAGGAACTTGTAGGCGCCGCCGTCGGTCGCGTACAGCTCGATCTGGGCCGGGAGGTTGGAGCCGGTGTTCTTCTCGTCCCACATGGTCAGCGGGGCCATCTGCGAGTACCGCAGGTTCAGGTTCCGGTACGCGTCGTGGATGCCGTGGGACAGGGCCTCCTCGTCGCCTCCCGCCGTGAGCACGTTCTGCCCGCGCTTGCCCATCACGATCGCCGTGCCGGTGTCCTGGCACATGGGCAGGACGCCGGCGGCCGCGATGTTCGCGTTCTTCAGGAGGTCCAGTGCGACGAACTTGTCGTTGCCCGACGCCTCGGGGTCGTCGATGATGCGCCGCAGCTGCGCGAGGTGCGCGGGCCTCAGGTAGTGCTGGATGTCGTGGATCGCCTCGGCGGCGAGCTTCCGCAGCGCCTCGGGCTCCACCTTGAGGAACGTGCGCCCGTCTGCCTCGAAGGTGGAGACACCCTCGGAGGTCACCAGCCGGTAGGGGGTGGTGTCCTCTCCCTGGGGGAGCAGATCGGTGTACGCGAACGCAGGGCTGGGCGGGGGGGAGTTTTGCGGCATCTCGCCAAATCCTTCATCGACAGACAGCGGCCGGCATCCGTTGGCGGCGCCCACCAGCGTAGGACCTGGCTCGCGGGAGGCGCTTGTGAGGTAAGGCTCAGTTCGGCCCGTCCCGCTCGTCCACACCCCTAGTCGCGATCTATCGCGTTTGGGTACGCTGCTGTCGTGGACCTTCAGAAGCACAGCGAACCAGGCCTTCGGAAGCACACCGACCTCCGGGCCTCCGACGCGGACCGCGACCGGACCGCGGACATTCTGCGCGAGGCCCTCGCCGAGGGCCGCCTCACCGCGGAGGAGCACGCGGAGCGGGTCGAGGAGGTCTTCCGTGCGAAGACCGTCGGCGAGCTGGAACCGATGGTGGCGGACCTGCCGGCGGCCCACCGGCCCCGCCCGGCCGCCTCCTTCGCGCCCGCCCCCAACCGCCCCGCCCCGGGATCGGTCCCCTCGGTCGCCGACGAGAACGTGGTGGCGGTGTTCAGCGCCGCCGTGCGCAAGGGCCGCTGGCGCGTAGGCCGCCGCACGCACGCGTACGCCATCTTCGGCAGCGTGGAGATAGACCTCAGCGAGGCGCTCTTCGAGCACCAGCAGGTCGTGATCAAGGCGATCTCGGTGTTCGGCAGCGTCGAGATCCGCGTCCCGGAGAACGTGTCGTTGCGCGGCAGCGGCGGCGGCGTCCTCGGCACCTTCGAGGTGAACACGCTGGATTCGGGCGAGGAGGGCGCCCCCGTCGTGTACGTGGACGGCCTGGCCGTTCTCGGCAGCATCGAGGCAAGGCCCAGGCGGGGCAAGCTGATCGAGGACATCCTCGACCGGGTCGGCGACCGGGTGCACGCCAAGTTGCGCAAACACCTGGGGCATTGACGGTCGCGAATCCCGTCGGGCGGAGGGCACCGGTCCGCCGGTGGGGGTCCGGCGCCGACCGCGATCCTCCGCGCTCGGGAACTGAGTGCATAGGCGCGCGCACAGCGGGTAGGCCTTGCTGCATCGTCTCTCGCTCGCGAAGCCGTCGTCAGGAGTAGACCGTGCTGCATCCGCCGCATCAGTCCCTGCAGGTCGCCGCCGTTCCGCCCCAGCCGGTGCCGGTGCGCGACAGGGACCAGGACGCCCCATGGCACACGGAGGCCGTGTGCCGCCGGGACGAGGCCGGGCTGTTCTTCGCGCCCTCGAAAGAACCCACCGCGGCCAGGCTGTCCCGGGAGGAAGCGGCGAAGCGGGTCTGCGCGCGCTGTCCCGTGATGGTCGAGTGCAGGGAGCACGCGCTGCTGCAGCCCGAGCCGTACGGCGTCTGGGGCGGCCTCACCGCCGCCGAGCGCCGCGTGGTCCTCGCCCGGCGCCGCCGCCGCGACGTCGAACTGCAGAAGGCGGCCCGCTCGTCGGGGACGATAGCCGCGGCCGGCTGACCGTACGGCGATGGGGCGCCCCCTCCGCACAGGGGGCGCCCCATCGCCGTACGCGAGCCCGTGTGAACAGCCCGGCCGACGGCGCTGCTTCCGGTGGAGCTACTTCGCGCGGTCGAAGTCGATCGCGCTGTAGGCCCGCAGCTTCGCCAGCCGGTGCTCCGAGGTGATCTGCCGGACCGTTCCCGACTTCGAGCGCATCACGATCGAGTCGGTCGTCGCGGTCTCGGGGCGATAGCGCACTCCCCGCAGCAGCTCGCCGTCCGTGATGCCGGTCGCCACGAAGAAGACGTTCTCGCCGGAGACCAGGTCGTCGGTGAGCAGGACGCGGTCGAGGTCGTGCCCCGCGTCCACGGCGCGCTGCCGCTCCTCGTCGTCCTTGGGCCACAGCTTGCCCTGGATGGTGCCGCCCAGGCACTTCACGGCGCAGGCCGAGATGATGCCCTCGGGCGTGCCACCGATGCCGAGCAGCAGATCGATGCCCGTGCCCTCGCGCAGCGCCAGGATCGAGCCCGCGACGTCGCCGTCGGAGATGAGCTTGATGCGCGCGCCGGTCTCCCGGATCTCGTTGATGATGCCCTCGTGGCGCGGCCGGTCGAGGATGACGACCGTGACGTCCTCGGGCGTGACGCGCTTGGCCTTGGCGACCCTGCGGATGTTCACGGACACCGGGGCGTTGATGTCGACGAAGTCCGCGGCCTCGGGGCCGGTGACCAGCTTGTCCATGTAGAAGACCGCGGACGGGTCGAACATGGTGCCGCGGTCGGCGGCGGCCAGCACCGCGATCGCGTTCGTCATGCCCTTGGCGGTGAGGGTGGTTCCGTCGATCGGGTCCACGGCGATGTCGCACTCGGGGCCCGTTCCGTCCCCGACCTGCTCTCCGTTGAAGAGCATCGGGGCCTCGTCCTTCTCGCCCTCCCCGATGACGACGACGCCGTTCATCGAGACGGTGGAGACGAGGGTCCGCATGGCTCGTACCGCCGCGCCGTCGGCGCCGTTCTTGTCGCCGCGGCCGACCCAGCGGCCCGCGGCCATCGCGGCGGCCTCGGTGACCCGGACGAGCTCCAGGGCGAGGTTGCGGTCGGGGGCCTCGGACGGGACCTCGAGTTCGGACGGCAAGTGATGCTCGGTCATCGGAGCGCACCTTTCTGATACGAGACAAAAACTGCGCCCGTAGGGCGGCCTTGGAAGGGCGGTGGTGGGAGACGGGCGGGCGGCCGGTGAGGGTTCGGGCCGACTCTATCCCCAGTCCGACAAAATGAGCAGGGGGCCCCACGGATGAGCAGACCAGTACACCTGCGACGATGGGGACGTGGCAGGAATGAAAGGCAAGCAGTCGGTCCGGGACATGGTGTTGTCCCTGGGCCTGATCGGCATCGTCGCGGGCTTCATCTACGTCTTCATCCCCAATGACGACTCGGAGCCCCCTCTCGAACGGGTCGACTACCGCGTGGAGCTCCTCACGGCGCGCCGCGCGGCCGCCTATCCGGTGGCGGCGCCCGAGGGCCTGTCCCGGGAGTGGAAGGCGACCTCGGTGAGGTTCCGGGGAGACGACTTCGACGCGTGGCACCTCGGATTCCACGACCCCGACGGGGAGTACGTGGCGATCGAGCAGTCCACTCAGAAGCCCGTCACGTTCATCGAGGACGCCAGTCAGGGTGCCGAGGAGACGAACGTCGAACAGCGCATCGGCGAGCGGACCTGGAAGCGGTACAAGGGCGCGCGGTACGACGCGCTCGTGCTCCGCGAGAAGAACTCCACGACCGTGGTCACGGGCACGGCGTCGTTCGCTCGGCTGGCGAAGATGGCGGAGGCCCTGAAGACGTCGTGAGCGCGAAGGCACGGCAGCCGCGTCCCGCCCGACCCGGCACATGACGGAACATGCGAGAAGCCCCCGGCGCGGCCGGGGGCTTCTCGCATGTCCGGGGCGCGGCCGGGGGCTGCCCGGCCGGCACGGATCAGATCATCAGACCGTCGTGATGACCTGGTCGGCCTCCAGGCGCGGGGAGCGCGCGAACCAGGCGTCCTCGGCGGGCCTGCCGATGTTGACCACCATCAGCGGGGTGTGGTCGTCGTCGAGGAACTCCTTCTGGACGCCCGCGAAGTCGAAGCCCGTCATCGGGCCGGCGGACAGGCCGGCGGCGCGGACGCCGACGATGAAGTACGCGGCCTGCAGCGCGGCGTTGAGGGCGGCGGCGTTCTCACGCACCGGGCGCTCGCTGAAGAAGAGGTCCTTGGCCTGCGGGAAGTGCGGGAGGAGATACGGCAGCTCGTCGTGGAACTCGTTGTCCGCGGAGAGGATCGCGACGAGGGGGGCGGTGGCCGTCTTCGGCTGGTTGCCCTCGGCCATGTGCTGCACCAGGCGCTCGCGGGCCTCGGCGGAGCGGACCAGGGTGATGCGCAGCGGCGACTGGTTGAAGGCGGTCGGGCCGTACTTGACCAGGTCGTAGATCGCCTGCACCTGCTCGTCGGTCACCGGCTCGTCGGTGAAGGCGTTGGCGGTGCGGGCCTCGCGGAAGAGCAGGTCCTGGGCGGCGGGGTCAAGAACGAGGGACATGAAGAACAACCTTCTCGGGACGTGCGTCGGATCCCGTGGGATCAGCTGGCCCGTCCGACGATACGGCGATGAGGTTTAAGCTTCAACCAAAAGTGGAGCAGGGTGATCCGATTCACAGGGCACGGGGTCGCGGGGCAGGAGGGCCGCGGGGCACGGGGGCATAGAGCACGGGCGAGAGTCATGAAGCGCAAGTCGTGAGGCACGAGCCGTGGGCGCAGGCCGCGCGGTGCGCAGCTCGTGGGCCGGAACTCGCAGGACCCGGCCCGGCGTCGGCGGCTGTGGGCACGCCGCTGCGGAACCAGGGGTTCTCATCGCCGACCGCAGCCGAGCTGGAAGGGGTCCGCATTACTCGCGGAGGCGGTCCGGACAGGGTCCGGAGAGGGGTCCCGGACATTCGGGCCCGGCCCGCCTGCTCGGAGCCGCCCCCCGGTTATTCGGAGCCGGCCCGACCACCTCGGACCCGGCCCCGGGCCGGACCGACCGGAGTCCGGCCGGGGGTGGCGTGGACCTACTGGCCGTCGGTGGTGTCCGTCGCCGAGCCCGCCGTCGCCGTCTCCTCCTCGGCCAGGGCCGCGTCGAGGCGCGCGCGGGCCCCTTCCAGCCACCGCCGGCACACCTTCGCCAGCTCCTCGCCCCGCTCCCACAGGGCGAGCGACTCCTCGAGTGTCGTACCGCCCGTCTCCAGGCGTCGGACGACCTCGATGAGCTCGTCCCGCGCCTGCTCGTACCCGAGCGCCTCGTCCGTCTTGCTGGTCATGCGTCCACCCTAGGTTCTGTCTCGGACATCGGCTCGTACCGTGAACTCGCCCTCGGCGACGCGCGCCCGCAGGGGCTCGTCCGCCGTCACCTCGTCGGGGGACCGGACGGCGTGGCCGTCGGACTTCTGCAGGACCGCATAACCCCGTTCGAGGGTCGCGGCGGGGGAGAGGGCCACCACGCGCGCGTGCGTGTGCGTCAGCTCCGAGTCCGCGCGGTCGAGGAGATGCCCGAGCGTGCGGCGGCCGCGGTCCAGCAGCGAGGACACGTGGTCCGCCCGCTCGTCGACCATCCGGTGCGGATCCTCTATCGAGGGACGCGCCAGCGCGTGCGCGAGGCCCCTCTCCTCCCGGTCGAGGAACGACCGGACGCTGCGCCGGGCGCGGTCCCGCAGGAGCCGGACACGCTCGTACTCCTCGCCGACGTCCGGTACGACCTTCTTCGCCGCGTCGGTCGGAGTGGAGGCACGCAGGTCGGCCACGTGGTCCAGCAGCGGGTTGTCGGGCTCGTGGCCGATGGCCGACACCACGGGAGTACGGCAGGACGCGACCGCGCGTACGAGCTGCTCGTCCGAGAACGGAAGGAGGTCCTCCACGCTGCCGCCGCCGCGCGTCACGATGATCACGTCGACGTCGTCGAGGGCGTCCAGCTCCTTCACCGCCTGGACGACCTGGGGGACCGCGTGGACGCCCTGCACGGCGACGTTGCGCACCTCGAAGCGGACGGCGGGCCAGCGGTGCCGCGCGTTCTCCAGCACGTCCCGCTCGGCGGCGGAGGCCCGGCCGCAGACCAGCCCGACGAGCTGGGGCAGGAAGGGCAGCGGCTTCTTCCGGTCGGCCGCGAACAGCCCTTCCGCGGCAAGGGACTTCTTGAGCCGCTCCAGCCGGGCGAGCAGTTCACCGACGCCCACCGGCTTGATCTCGACGGCCCGCAGCGACAACTGCCCACGCGGCGCGTACCACTCGGGCTTCGCGTGGACGACGACGCGGGCGCCCTCGCTCACCACGTCGGCGACCGCGTCGAACACCTGCCGGTAGCAGGTCACGCTCACGGAGATGTCGTGCGACGGGTCGCGCAGCGTCAGGAAGACGACGCCCGCGCCCGGGCGGCGCGACAACTGGGTGATCTGCCCCTCGACCCACACCGCGCCCAGGCGGTCGATCCATCCCCCGATGAGCCGCGACACCTCACCGACGGGCAGCGGAGTGTCCGCGGACGTGTTGAGAGCCATGCCGCGAGCGTAGCGGCCGCCTCGGACAGCGCCGCCCATACGTGCGCGGCGGGGCGCGACCCCCGGCTCAGCCGGCCGCCGGCGCCCGCCCCCGCTGAACCAGCAGCACCACGAGCCCCACCGCGAACCACACCGCCCCCACCACCTGCGCCGCCCCGGACGCCTCGAAGATCACCAGGACGGTGATCCCCGCGCCGACGACGGGCACCAGCACATGCCGCCACCACACGACAGGCCCGCCCCGCCGCCGCACGGCGAACCAGCCGACCACGCTCGCGTGCAGCAGGGTGAAGGCGGTCAGCGCCCCGACGTCCACCACCGACACCAGGTGGTCCATCCCGTCGTCGCGCCGCGCCGCCCACACCGCGGCGACCAGGGTGATGACGGCCGCACAGGACAGGGCGACGCGCGGCACCCCGGAGTCCGTCCTCGACAGGGCGCGCGGCAGCCGCCGGTCCCGGGACATCGCGAACAGCAGCCGCCCCGCCGCGGCCTGCCCGGCCAGCGCCGCGAACGCCGCCCCGATCGCCTTGCTCACGGCCACCAGGTCGTGCAGCCACGTGCCGACCGAGGCGTCCACGGCGTCGTAGAAGGCCGATCCCTGCCGGACGGGATCGGCCGCGAGCTGCGCGGACGACACCGGCTCCAGGAGGGCGACCAGGTACGTCTGTGCGATGAACAGCACACCGGCGAGGGCGAGACAGAACAGCACCGCCCTCGCGACCTTCTCCGAACTGCCGGTGACCTCCTCCGCGAAGGAGGCGATCGCGTCGAAGCCCAGGTACGACAGCACGGCGATCGACACGGCTCCGAGGACCGCGGACAGCGCGAACGCCCCCTGGGAGCCGTCTCCGGAGAAGGGCGACAGCCAGCCCCGCTGTGCCCCGTCGCGCGCGAGGACCACGACCGCCGACACGACGAAGACGAGAAGGACCACGATCTCCATCGCGAGCACCAGGAAACCGACACGGGCCGCGGCCCGCACCCCCCACAGGTTCAGCAGCGTCGTGACGACGACCGCGAGCGCCGTCCACACCCACCGCGAGACCTCGGGGACCAGGGCGTTCATCGCGATCCCGGAGAAGAGGTACGCCACCGCCGGGATGAGCAGGTAGTCCAGCATCGCCATCCACCCGGCGACGAACCCCGCCTCCTTGCCGAGCCCCGCGCGCGCGTAGGCGAACACCGAACCCGCCTGGGGGACCACCCGCACCATCTGCGCGTAGCTGAATGCGGTGAACGCCATCGCGACCGTGGCGACGACGTAGACCAGCGCGACCGCCCCGTGCGACTTCGCGTCGAGGGCCCCGAAGACCCCGACCGGGGCCATGGGGGCGATGAACAGCAGGCCGTAGACGACCAGGTCGCGGAAGCCGAGACTGCGCCGCAGCCCCCTGCCCTCGTCGGCCGCGCGGGCCGGGGTCTGAGTGCCGGACATCCATTGCCTCCCGATGGTCGTGCCGTACCCCCCTCCCAGCTCCCCGGCCTCAGACCAGTCTCCCCAAGGAGGTGATCTTTGACCCGTCGGGCGCGGCCTTACGATGGGAGGCATGACTGCTTCTACCGGCCGCCGTGTCCTGCTCGCCGCCCCCCGGGGCTACTGCGCGGGAGTCGACCGTGCCGTGATCGCCGTCGAGAAGGCCCTGGAGCAGTACGGGGCCCCGATCTACGTCCGCCACGAGATCGTCCACAACAAGTACGTCGTGCAGACCCTGGAGAAGAAGGGCGCGATCTTCGTCGAGCAGACGGCGGAGGTCCCCGAGGGGTCCATCGTCATGTTCTCCGCGCACGGCGTCGCCCCCGTCGTCCACGACGAGGCCGCGGCCGGCCGGCTCGCCACCATCGACGCGACGTGCCCGCTCGTCACCAAGGTCCACAAGGAAGCCGTCCGGTTCGCGGACGAGGACTTCGACATCCTCCTCATCGGCCACGAGGGCCACGAGGAGGTCATCGGCACGTCCGGTGAGGCGCCGGACCACATCACGCTGGTCGACGGCCCCGGGGACGTGGCCAAGGTCGAGGTCCGCGACCCGTCCCGGGTCGTCTGGCTCTCCCAGACCACGCTGTCGGTCGACGAGACCATGGAGACGGTGGGCGCCCTCAAGGAGAAGTTCCCCCAGCTCATCTCCCCTCCGAGCGACGACATCTGCTACGCCACGCAGAACCGTCAGCTCGCGGTGAAGCAGATGGGCGAGCAGGCGGAACTCGTGATCGTGGTCGGCTCGCGCAACTCCTCGAACTCCGTGCGGCTCGTCGAGGTCGCCAAGCTCGCGGGAGCCCGCGAGGCGTACCTCGTGGACTTCGCCGACGAGATCGACGAGAGCTGGCTGGACGGCGTCTCGACGGTGGGTGTCACCTCCGGGGCCTCGGTGCCGGAGATCCTCGTCGAGCAGGTCCTGGAGTACCTCTCCACCCGCGGCTACGAGGACGTCGAACTCGTCAAGGCTGCCGAGGAGTCCATCACGTTCTCCCTGCCCAAGGAACTCCGCCGCGACCTGCGCGCGGAGGCGGCGGCTCTCGTGGCGGAGCGCACCGGTACCACCCCCTCGGCCGAGTGACTGTCCGTCGTACGACGTAACGTAGAGCCATGCAGATCTTCGGCGTGGACATCGGCGGATCAGGGATCAAGGGCGCTCCCGTGGACCTGGACCGGGGCGACCTGGCGGAGGAGCGCCACAAGGTGCTCACCCCGCACCCGGCGACGCCCGACGCGGTGGCGGACGGCGTCAAGGAGGTCGTCGACCACTTCGGCTGGACGGGCCCGGTCGGCATCACCTTCCCGGGAGTGGTCACCGACGGCGCCACGATCCGCACGGCCGCGAACGTGGACAAGAAATGGATCGACACCGACGCGCGCGCCCTGCTCGGCGACCGGCTGGGCGGCCTGCCGGTGACCGTCCTGAACGACGCGGACGCGGCGGGCGTGGCCGAGATGCAGTTCGGCGCCGGCCGGGACCGCCGCGGCACGGTCTTCCTCCTCACCTTCGGTACGGGGATCGGCAGCGCCCTCTTCGTGGACGGCGTCCTCGTCCCGAACACGGAGCTCGGCCATCTGGAGCTGAACGGCCACGACGCGGAGAAGCACGCCTCCACCAAGGCCAAGGAGGACCACGACCTCTCCTGGGAGCACTGGGCGCACCGCGTCCAGAAGTACCTCGCCCACGTGGAGATGCTCTTCTCGCCCGAGCTGTTCATCATCGGCGGCGGCGTCAGCCGCAAGGCCCAGAAGTTCCTGCCGCTGATCGAGGGCATCAGGGCGGAGATCGTGCCGGCCCAGTTGCAGAACAACGCGGGAATCGTGGGCGCGGCGATGCGGGCGGCGAAGGCCGGCTAGGCGACAGGCGGCCAGGCGACAGGCGGCCAGGCGACAGGCGGGCGCCCGGCTCGGGTGCCCGCCGTCTCGTGTGACGGGCCGTTCCGGACGGCGCGGCACCCGCGCCGGCGCGGCCCGGGCGGAGCCGGTCGGCCGTGCGAGACCGGCAGGCGGGCCGGGACGGCCCGAACCTCAGGCGGCCCGAATCTCAGGTGATCCGAATCTCAGGCGGCCCGGCGCCGCTGTGCGGCTCGGCGGCTCATCATCCGCACCTTGCGCACGGTCACGATGAGCCCCGCCACCAGCGTGCCCCCGTACAGCCATCCCGCGTGTGTCGCGAGCGCGGTGACCAGTCCCATCAGCCGGCCGCCGATGCCGCCGCCGCTGTCGGCGATCGGCAGCAGACCGACGGCGAAGGCGATGGGCACGGCGACGACCGCGGTGACGAGGTCGGCCCGCCGCACCCACACCGCGGTCAGCGCGCAGACCGGCAGGAAGAGGACGCCGTAGACGACGAGCGACGCCCCGAACAGCAGCTGGACGAGACAGGCCAGCGCGAACATCGAGGCGGCGCAGAACAGCCCGCTGCCCAGTCCGGTGAGCCGGGGGTTGGGAAACCGGCGCACCGCCTGCACGAGCGGTGAGACGGGCGCCGCGGTCCGCGGGACCCCGGCCCCGGCCTGCCGGGCCGTACGGGCACCGCCCCGCCCGGCCTGCGGGGGAAGGGGCGTGCCGCGCCGTGACGGCTGTGACTGGGGGGGACGCGTCCTGTGTTGCTCCACTGGTCCAACTTAGGTCGGGTTATGTGCGGAATGGGCCTCGAGACACGCCCTTTGGCCGACCTTGGGCAAGCGTTCGATACGTCGCCGGGGTGAGGTGCCGCACGCCGTAGACTGGTGGATCGGCCCGCGCATCACGAAGTGAGGGCCCCGGGCCCGTCCGAACCCCGGTTCTGTCGCCCCGGTCCTCGTCCTCCAACCTCACGTACGGGAAGTCGCAACGTGTCGCTCACGATCGGAATCGTCGGTCTGCCGAATGTCGGCAAGTCGACCATGTTCAACGCCCTGACCAAGAACGACGTGCTGGCGGCCAACTACCCGTTCGCCACGATCGAGCCGAACGTCGGCGTGGTCGGTGTCCCGGACGCGCGCCTCGCGAAGCTGGCCGAGATCTTCGGCTCGCAGAAGATCCTTCCGGCGACCGTCGACTTCGTCGACATCGCGGGCATCGTGAAGGGCGCCTCGGAAGGCGAGGGCCTGGGCAACAAGTTCCTCGCGAACATCCGTGAGTCCGACGCGATCTGCCAGGTCATCCGCGCCTTCCAGGACGAGAACGTCGTGCACGTCGACGGCAAGGTCTCACCGAAGGACGACATCGAGACGATCAACACCGAGCTGATCCTCGCGGACCTCCAGACCATCGAGAAGGTCCTGCCGCGCCTCCAGCGGGAGTCGCGCATCAAGAAGGACATCGGACCGAAGGTCGCCGCCGTCGAGGCCGCCAAGGAGATCCTGGAGAAGGGCGACACCCTCTTCTCGCAGGGCATCGTGCAGGGCTCCGGCAACGAGGAACTCCTCCACGACCTGCACCTCCTCACCACCAAGCCCTTCCTCTACGTCTTCAACGTCGACGAGGACGAACTGGTCGACGAGGCCTTCAAGGCCGAGCAGAGCGCCCTGGTGGCGCCCGCCGAGGCGATCTTCCTCAACGCCAAGCTGGAGGCGGACCTCGCCGAGCTCGACGAGGAGGAAGCGATGGAGCTCCTGGAGTCGGTGGGCGTCGAGGAGCCCGGCATGGCGACCCTGGCCCGCGTCGGCTTCGACACCCTCGGCCTGCAGACCTACCTCACGGCCGGTCCCAAGGAATCGCGCGCCTGGACGATCCAGAAGGGCGCCACCGCCCCCGAGGCCGCCGGAGTCATCCACACCGACTTCCAGAAGGGCTTCATCAAGGCGGAGGTCATCTCCTTCGAGGACCTCGTCGAGATGGGCTCGGTCGCCGAGGCCCGCTCGAAGGGCAAGGCCCGCATGGAGGGCAAGGACTATGTGATGCAGGACGGGGACGTGGTGGAGTTCCGCTTCAACGTGTAGCCGCCGCACGCCGCACGGTTGCGTCACCCGTGCAGGCGGTACCCGCGCAGACGGAAGGGGCCGGGCTCCGAAGAGTCCGGCCCCTTCCGCGTTCGCTGTGCTCACATGGTGCCGAGGTCTCAGCTGCCCGGGCGTACCAGGTGCGACTGGGGCAGGGGAGCAGGGCGGTCGTAGACGTTCTCCGGGGTCACGACCTCGGTGATCGCGCGGGCGACCAGCGAGGACGGCTCCTGGCCCTCGTAGGTGATGTCGGTGTTGAGGAGGATCACCAGGGTGGCCTTCTTCGAGGGCAGGTAGACCGTCACGCTCTCGTATCCGGGGATGGAGCCGTTGTGCCCGATCCAGCCGTCGGACTCGAAGATGCCGAGGCCGTAGTTCGTGCCGGGGTGGCCGGTCGGCAGCATCCTGAGCCGCTCCCGCTGGGTCTCGGGGCTGAGCAGTGTCCCGGTGGCGACGATCCTGGCCCAGCGGCGCAGGTCGTGCAGGTTCGAGATCATCGCCCCGGCCGCCCAGCCCCAGCTGGGGTTCCAGTCCGTGGCGTCCTCGACCTCGCCGCTCAGCGTCTGGTTGGTGTACCCGCGCGCGTGCGGCTCGGGGAACTCGGCGTCCGTGGGGAACAGCGTGTGGCGCAGGTGGGCCGGGCGCAGCACCCGCTTCTCGATGAAGTCGACGAGACGGTGACCGCTGACCTTCTCGATCACCAGGCCGAGGAGGATGAGGTTGCTGTTGGAGTACTGGAACTTCTTCCCCGGAGCGAAGGTGTTCCGGTGCTTGAAGCCGTACGCGAGCACCTCCCGCGGGGTGAACGAGCGGCTCGGGTCACTCAGCAGGTCGTGCGCGAAGTCCGCGTCGGCGCTGTACGGGAACAGGCCGCTGCGCATCTCGGCGAGATGACGCAGCGTGATGCGGCGGCCGCCCGGCACGCCGCCGATGTACTTCGCGATCGGATCGTCGAGCCGGATCCGGCCGTCGTCGACCAGCTTGAGCAGCGCGGTGACCGTGAAGGTCTTGGTCTCGCTGCCGATCCGCGAGAACAGGTCGGTGGTCATCGGCCTGCCGGTGGCGGTGTCGGCGACCCCGGTGGCGCGGACGTACCGTCCCTTGCCCGGCATCCACAGCCCGACGACGACGCCGGGGATGCCGGCCTCCCGGCGGACTTCCTCGACGGCCTTGTCCAGCCGGGCGGTCAGCTTGGGACCGAGACCGTCCGACGGGTGCCCGTCCTTGTCGGACGTCACGGATGTCACGGACGTCTCGGACGTGCCGAAGGACTCGGACCGGTCGATGCCCGCGGCGTGGACGGCCGTACCGGGCATCGCCGTCATCGGGGCCAGCACGGACGCCACGAGGAGTGCCGCGGTGAACAGCCGTCGGGAGGGGGTACGTCGCATGTGGGGGCGCCTCTTCCAGGTCAGGGGCTCTCGGACGGCAACGTCACCATCCGGACCCCGGGTGGAGGTCTCCGTCCGGTACGCGCTCCCGCGAGTCCACTCGTTCGGAGCCACCCGCAATTCCGGGACGGTCCTCGCCCGGGCTCTGTCAGTGGCCCGTGGAAGGATGTCCGCTCGATCGGGGTGTCCGGCACACGAGGGGTGTCATGGCGGAGGGCGAGGGGGCGGTCAACAGCCCCGTACCGGTGGGGCGCAGGGCGCGTGAGGTCGTCGCGCGGGCCGAGCGGTTGTCCGGGCTCGCGCGGGGCGTCCTCGCCGATCACGCCCGGGCGGTCGACCAGGTGCGTACGGCCCTCGCACCGCTCCTCGCCGAGCTGGTCGCCCAGGAGCTGGAGGGCATTCCCGTCTCCCGGCTGAAGGACGTCACCGAGGGGCGGCTGCGGCTCGGGGCCCTGGAGACGGCCGGATTCGGCAGCGTACGGCCGGTGTTCGAAGCGAGTCGGCACGAGTTGCGGCAGATACCGGGAGTCGGGGCACAGACCGCGGACCAGGCGCTCGCCGCCGCCCGGCAGATCGCCCGGGCGCTCGAGGAGACCGTGTCCGTGCGGATCGACGTCGATCACCCGGAGCCGCGGACCACCGCCCTCGTCATCGCGTTGCGGCGGATCGTCGAGGCGGGGCCCGAACTGCGCCGGGCCGTGGATGCCGCCGGGAAGGCGGAGCGGAGGATCGCGGCGCTCCTTCCGGTGGCACGGCCGGCGGGCGGGCGCCTGCGGATGGCCCTCGCGGGAGGGGCCGGGCGGGAGCGCGCGCTCACGGCGGTGGGCGAGCTGCGCGCGCTCGTCGCGGACGCCGTCTCCAAGGGCGTACCGATGCTGCTCACGCAGGCCTCCACCGACCTGCTCAGGGAGTCCGCCTCCGACGCCGAGGCATGGGTGGACTTCGCGCTGCGGTCCACGGAGTACTACAGCCAGCTCGCCTCGATCGCGGGCAGCGCACCCGACGTCGAGGCCGCCGAGGGCTTCCTGCCGGCGGAGGTCGCGGACCGTGTGCACGCGCAGGGACTCGACGACACCCACTGCCGGGTCTCCCTGCGCGGCTACCAGTCCTTCGGCGCGCGGTTCGCGCTCGCCCAGCGCCGGGTGGTCCTCGGCGACGAGATGGGGCTCGGCAAGACGGTCCAGGCCATCGCGGTCGTCGCGCACCTCGCCGCCGACGGGCACCGCCACTTCCTGGTGGTGTGCCCGGCGAGCGTACTGATCAACTGGACGCGCGAGATCCGCTCCCGCAGCACCCTGCGCGCGGTGCCCGTGCACGGCCCCGGCCGGCTCGACGCGTACGCCGAGTGGCGCGAGCGCGGTGGCGTCGCGGTCACCACCTTCGACGTGCTGCACAGCCTGCCGGACCCCAGGAAGGCCGAGAAGCACCCGCTGGACGCGCCCGCCGCGCTCGTCGTCGACGAGGCGCACTACGTCAAGAATCCCGACGCCCGCCGCTCCCGTGCCGTCGCGCGCTGGACGAACCTCTGCGAGCGCGTCCTGTTCCTCACGGGCACGCCGATGGAGAACCGCGTCGAGGAGTTCCGAACGCTCGTGCGCTACCTCCAGCCCGACCTGGTGCCCAGGATCCAGGGCAGCGACGCGGTGGCGGGGCCGCACACCTTCCGCAGGTCCGTCGCCCCCGCCTACCTGCGGCGCAACCAGCAGGACGTGCTCACCGAACTGCCGGCGCTGGTGCAGGTGGACGAGTGGGAGGAGCTCGGGGCCGCCGACCTGGACGCCTACCGCGAGGCGGTTGCCGCCGGGAACTTCATGGCGATGCGCAGAGCCGCGTACGTGCACGCCGAGAAGTCGGCGAAGCTCCAGCGGCTGCGTGAGCTGGTCGAGGAGGCCGCGGTGAACGGCCTGAAGGTCGTGGTCTTCTCCTACTTCCGTGACGTCCTCGCCACCGTCCGTCAGGCGCTGGGCGACGAGGTGCTGGGGCCGCTGGCGGGAGGCGTTCCGGCCGCCCGCCGACAGCAGCTCGTCGACGAGTTCACGGCCGCGCCCGGCCATGCGGTGCTGCTCTGCCAGATCGAGGCCGGCGGGGTCGGGCTCAACCTCCAGGCCGCGTCCGTGGTGATTCTCTGTGAACCGCAGGTCAAGCCCACGCTGGAGCATCAGGCCGTTGCCCGGGCCCACCGGATGGGGCAGGTCCGCTCGGTCCAGGTGCACCGGCTGCTCGCGGCGGACAGTGTGGACGAGCGGCTGCTGCACATTCTGGAGAGCAAGGCCCGGCTTTTCGACGCGTATGCGCGGCGTAGTGATGTCGCCGAGGCGACGCCGGATGCGGTTGATGTCTCGGACGGCACGATTGCTCGGCGCATCGTGGAGGAGGAGCAGGAGCGGTTGGCTGTCGCCGGTGGGGGTGTGTCGCGGGGCGACCGGGAGTAGTAGGGGAGGGGCGGCGGAGGTCGTTCTTCGGGTGCGGGTGGGTGGGGGCTGGTCGCGCAGTTCCCCGCGCCCCTTAAAAGATTGCGCAGTTCCCCGCGCCCCTGAGACGACTGCGCCGAGCGCCGTGCGCCGGAAACGGCCGGGCCGATCGCCGCGCCTCCGACAAGATTGCGCCGTTCCCCGGGCCCCTGAAGCGACTGCGCCGAGCGCCGTGCGCCGGAAACGGCCGGGCCGATCGCCGCGCCTCCGACAAGACTGCGCAGTTCCCCGCGCCCCCAAGACGACCGTGCAGCTCCACGCTCGCCCTAAGGCGACCGCGCCGTTCCCCGCGCCCCAAGAGACCGCGCAGCTCCCCGCTCGCCCCAGTGACGCGCCCCTGTCAGAGGCTCGCCCTAGTGACGCGCCCCTGTCAGAGGCTCGCCCCAGTGACGCGCCCCTGTCAGGGTGTCGTCGTCAAGCCCGTTTTCAAGCCTGCGCCGCACAGTGGTACCACCGCTGTGCGGGTGCCCAGGGTGCCCTCGCGTACTGCCGCCCAGCAGGCCACGCCCGTCGACTCCACGTACAGGCCGCGGGAGGCCAGGTCGGTCTGGGCGTGGCGGATCTGGTCCTCCGTCACGGTGAGGAAGGTGCCGCCCGACTCGCGTACCGCCCGCAGGATCTGGCGGGCCCGCGGCGGGTGCGGGATCGCGATGCCCTCGGCGAACGTGGGGGCCGCGGGGGTGACCCCGACCAGGTCGTCCGCGCCGTCGGCCCAAGCGTGGGCGAGCGGGGCGACGGCGGCGGACTGGACGGCGTACAGGGCGGGTCTGCGGTCGATCAGGCCCGCCGCGTGCAGTTCGGCGACGGCGAGGGCCGCGCCGAGCAGCAGTGTGCCGTTGCCGACAGGGACGACGATCACCTCGGGGAGCCGTCCGCCGAGGTCCTCCCACAGCTCGTGGACGTACGTCTTGGTGCCGTGCAGGAAGTACGGGTTGAAGACGTGCGAGGCGTAGAACGTGCCCTCCTCGTCCGCCGCCTCCCGGGCTGCCCGGGAGGCGGCCTCGCGGTCGCCCGGGACCACTTCCGGGCGGGCCCCGTGCGCCCCGATCTGCTCCAGCTTCTTGGCGGACGTGCCCTCGGGGACGTACACCGTGCACGGCAGCCGGGCGCGGGCGCAGTACGCGGCCACGGCCGTGCCCGCGTTGCCGCTGCTGTCCGCGACGACCTGCCGGGGCCGCAGCCGCAGGGCCAGCTCGGCGAGCAGGACGGCCCCGCGGTCCTTGAAGGAGAGCGTCGGCATGAGGAAGTCCAGCTTGGCCGAAACACCCTCGGTCAGCGGGACCAGCGGGGTGCGCCCCTCGCCCAGCGACACCGAGGGGCCCGACAGCGGCAGGCACTCCGTGTAGCGCCAGAGTGAGTTCACCCTGCCCGTCAGGGACTTGAGGGACGCCGGCGTGGGTGCGAAGTCCAGGTCGAGCGGGCCGCGGCAGACCGGGCAGCACCACGCGAGCGAGTCCGTGGGGACGCGCGTGCCGTCCACCGGGCAGAAACAATCCGGCAAGGGAGTCATCCCCGCAGGTTAGATGCCCCGATTGGTGACGGACTGTCATGGCTGGCATATGGCAGCTGCGTTACGTGTGTGCAGGCCTCTTGTGCAATTCCTGTGGAAGCCCCAATCTTTCGGCTGAGCGCAGGGTCGGCTTGTCGAACAATTTGGCATGTACCTGCCTTTGACGTGCCCGTGTGCCCCTGTGCCCGTGCGAACCGCACCACCTCGTGAGTGCTCGACCGCACCACCGTGTGTGCCCCATCCGCACCACCCCCCACCAGCGCACCACCGATTGAGGAGGATCCTCAGATGGCAGTGATGCGTCATGCCCGGCGAAGACTTGCCGGTATCGGCTCGGCGGCACTCGTTGCCGGCATCATCTCCGCGCTCCCGGCCCAGGCCGCGGACACCGAAGGCCGGATCCAGTACGCGGGCGCGCCCGACGCGATCGCGAACAGCTACATCGTGACGCTCCACGCGGACGCCGCGAAGGCCGGTTCCGCCGAGGGCAGGGCCCTGGCGAAGGAGTACGGCGCCACCATCGAGCGCACGTACAAGAAGGCGCTGAACGGCTACGCCGTCGAGGCCGACGCGGCCGAGGCGAAGAAGTTCGCCGCCGACCCGGCCGTCGCCTCCGTCGTCCAGAACCGTGTCCTCTCGATCGAGACGACCCAGCCCAACCCGCCCTCCTGGGGCCTGGACCGCATCGACCAGGCGGCCCTCCCGCTCAACCAGAGCTACACCTACGACGACACCGCCGGTGAGGGCGTCACCGCCTACATCATCGACACCGGCGTCCGCATCACCCACACCGACTTCGGCGGCCGGGCCTCCTACGGCTACGACGCCGTCGACAACGACAACACCGCCCAGGACGGTCACGGCCACGGCACGCACGTCGCCGGCACGGTCGGCGGCACCGCGTACGGCGTCGCCAAGAAGGCGAAGATCGTCGGCGTCCGTGTGCTGAACAACTCCGGCCAGGGCACCACAGCGCAGGTCGTCGCGGGCATCGACTGGGTGACGACCAACGCCGTCAAGCCGGCCGTCGCCAACATGAGCCTGGGTGGTGGTGCCGACACCGCGATCGACACCGCCGTACGCAACTCCATCGCCTCCGGCGTCACCTACGCCGTCGCGGCCGGCAACGAGTCGACGAACGCCTCGACGCGCTCACCCGCCCGCGTCACCGAGGCCATCACCGTCGGCGCCACCACCAGCACCGACGCCAGGGCCAGTTACTCCAACTACGGCGCGGTCCTCGACCTCTTCGCCCCCGGCTCCTCCATCACCTCCAGCTGGGGCACGAGCGACAGCGCCACCAACACCATCTCCGGTACGTCGATGGCGACCCCGCACGTCGCCGGAGCCGCCGCGCTCCACCTGGCGGACAACCCCACCGCGAGCCCGTCCGCCGTCCAGAGCGCGCTGGTCAACGCGGCCACCACCGGAGTCGTCACCAGCCCCGGCACCGGCTCCCCGAACCGTCTGCTGAAGGTCGGCGGCGGCACGACCCCGCCGCCGGGCGACCTCTTCGAGAACACCGCGGACTACGCGATCGCCGACAACTCCACCGTGAACTCCCCGGTCACGGTGAGCGGAGTCACGGGCAACGCGCCCGCCGCCCTGAGCGTGCCGGTGAACATCGTCCACACCTACATCGGTGACCTCCAGGTCCAGCTGATCGCCCCCGACGGGACGGCCTACACGCTGAAGGCGTACGGCACGGGCGGTTCGACGGACAACATCAACACCACGTACACGGTGAACGCCTCGTCCGAGGCCGCCAACGGGACGTGGAACCTGCGGGTGAGCGACAACGCCGCACGCGACACCGGGTACGTCAACTCGTGGGGTCTGCAGTTCTGATCCCGCAGGACCGCGCCCCTGAGCGGTGACGGTCGGTCGGGCCGCTCGTCGGCCCGACCGAATCGTCGCGCTCGTCCCCCGCGTTCCGTGTCCGTCCGTCCCGCGCTTACCATGCGGCCTGTCGTACGTCGGCATCCCTCGTCGTACGCCGGTTCTGGCAGCGCTCGGATCACCACACGGACGAGGAGCACGGTACTAGTGGAGATACCCCCGCCCCCCGGGCCACAGCAGCCCCAGGGGCAGCCGCACGGGCAGTACCCGCCGGCGGGTACGGGCCCGGGTCCGGGTCCGTACGGCGCGTATCCCGGACAGCCGGTCCCACCGGGGTATCCGGGGTATCCGGGGTATCCGGGTCAGCCGCAGGGGCCGGACCCGTACGGACACCAGCCCTGGGGGCACGGATACTCCCCGTACGGCGGCCCGGCGCCCGTCAACGGCCTCGCGATCGCGGCGCTCGTGCTCGGCATCCTGTGCTTCCTGCCGCTCGTGGGGCTGGTCCTCGGGCTCTTCGCGCTGGCGCAGATCAAGCGGAAGGGCGAGCGCGGCAAGGGCATGGCCGTCGCCGGGATGGTCCTCTCCGGCATCGGTGCCGCCCTCCTCGCGCTCACGCTCGCCACCGGCGGCGTGGCCGGGTTCTGGGAGGGCTTCAAGGAGGGGGCGCGCGAAGCGAGCGAGGACAGCGCCACCTTCTCCGTGGACAAGGGCGAGTGCTTCGACACGCCGGGCGGCTCCCTGGAGGGCATGGCCTACGACGTGGACACGGTGTCGTGCGAGGACGAGCACGACGGTGAGGTCTTCGCGAACTTCAAGATGGCGGACAGCCGTTACCCCGGTGACGACGCCATCACCGAGGCCGCCGACGACAGGTGCTACACGCTCCAGTACGCGTACGCGATGGACTCGTGGGCGCTCCCGGACGACGTCGACATCTACTACTTCACGCCCACCCGGGACAGCTGGAGTATCGGCGACCGCGAGATCAGCTGCCTGTTCGGCCACGTCGACGGGAAGAGCGGCCTGACCGGATCGCTGCGCCAGGACGCCACCACTCTCGACGCCGACCAGCTTGCCTACCTGAAAGCGGCCCAGGTCCTCAACGAGGCGATGGACTCCGTGCCCGACGAGGAGTACGTCGAGGACGACCTGCCCGGCCACAAGCGGTGGGCGGCCCGCGTCTCGGGCGCCATCACCGAGCAGGTCGGCCTGCTCCGCGGGCACGAGTGGCCCGCCGACGCGCGAAAGCCGGTCACCGCGCTGGTCGGGCACCTGGAGTCGGCGAAGGAGGAGTGGGCCGAGGCGGCGAAGGCGGCCGACGCCGACGCCTTCCACGAGCACTACGACAAGGCACTGGACCTCACCGACCCGCAGAGGACGGTGACGGCACGCAAGGCCCTGGGCCTCGCGTCGACGCCTCCGCCTTCCTACGAGGAGGGCGACGGCGGGGACGCCGGTACGGGGGACGGCTCGGGAGGCAGCGGCGCCGAGGTGTGAAGACGGCGGCAGTGGGGAGAAAGTGCCTGCGTAACGCCCTCGGCAGCGATCCGTCATCACATCGAGTGATTCTCTGGCCTTCACTTGCCTGGCACAACCCACGGTTGCCACCCTGTTGCTGTCTGTACAACTCGACGGGAGTGGCCAGTGACATTCGGTGAGCAGCCGGCGTATCTGCGCGTCGCAGGCGATCTTCGGAAGAAGATCGTCGACGGATCGCTGCCACCGCACACCCGGCTCCCGTCACAGGCCAGAATCCGCGAGGAGTACGGGGTCTCGGACACGGTCGCCCTGGAGGCCCGCAAGGTACTGATGGCCGAGGGGCTGGTCGAGGGCCGCTCCGGCTCCGGGACGTATGTGCGCGAGCGCCCGGTGCCCCGCCGTATCGCCCGCTCCGGGTACCGGCCCGACAGTGGCGCGACCCCGTTCCGCCAGGAGCAGGCCGACCCTGCCGCGCGCGGCACCTGGGAGTCGCACAGCGCGCAGGCGGAGGCGAGCGGCGGCGTGGCCGAGCGTCTCGGTATCCAGGCCGGTGAGCGCGTGATGTGCACGAAGTACGTCTTCCGGGACGCGGGCGAGGTGATGATGCTCTCCACCTCCTGGGAGCCCCTCGCCGTCACGGGCCGCTCCCCGGTGATGCTTCCGGAGGAGGGGCCGCTCGGCGGCATGGGAGTGGTCGAGCGCATGGCCGCCATCGACGTGATCGTGGACAACGTCACGGAGGAGGTGGGCGCCCGCCCCGGCCTGGCCGAGGAGCTGTCGGCGCTGGGGGGCGTGCCGGGGCATGTCGTGGTCGTCATCCAGCGGACGTACTACGCGTCGGGCAGGCCGGTGGAGACGGCGGACGTGGTCGTGCCGGCGGACCGGTACCGCATCGCCTACCACCTGCCGGTGAAGTAGGGCGTACGGCCGGCGGCCGGCGGGCTGCGGGGGCGCGGGGCCGCGGCAGTGACGGGGTGGCGGCCGGAGAGGCGGCGTGCGGGCCGGTGGAATCCGGTCGTTCTCGCGGAGGGCCGGTGCCCGGTCCCCGTCCTGCTGGCGGGACCCGGAGCCGGTGCGAGGGGGCGTATCCATGAGGATGCGCCCCCTCCGGCCTGGCCGGTTGCTTACCTCGTGCGTACCTCTTTGTGAAATTCCGTATTCGCTGCGTGAAGGTTAGGCGTAGGCTCGGGCATATGCGGATTGCGGTTTCCTTATGGGACGGGGCTGGGCGCGAGCCGGGGGCGGGGAGCGGAGGGGCGCGATGAACGACAGCACGATCACACTTCCCTGGCTCGTCATACGACAGGACGACAACGGCAATCGCTACCGCGTCGGCAGGTACGCGACCAGGGCCGAGGCCCAGAAGATCGCGGACAGCCTCGACGACCGCGGGCACAAGCAGCTGTACTGGGTCGAGCGGATCGCGCAGAACGGCGCCAGGTGACAGGCGCGAAGGGCTGCGCGCGGCTCCCGTAGGCTCCGGCGCATGACCGAACGGATCGTGGTGGTGGGGGCCGCCGTGCTGAGCGACGGGCGCCTTCTCGCGGCGCGTCGCAGTGCCCCCGCGGAGCTGGCCGGGCGCTGGGAGCTGCCCGGCGGGAAGGTCGAGCCGGGGGAGACGCCCGAGCAGGCGCTGGTCCGGGAGCTCCGTGAGGAGCTGGGGGTCGAGTCGGAGCCGGTCGGCCGGGTGCCGGGTGAGTTTCCCCTGAAGCCGCCGTACGTGCTGCATGTCTGGACCGCTCGCCTCCTGCCCGGTTCGCCCGCGCCCCTGGCCCTCCAGGACCACGACGAGCTGCGCTGGCTCACGCCGGACGAGCTCTGGGACGTCGACTGGCTGGACCAGGACGTGGCCGCCGTCCTCGAAGTCGCGCGGAGGGCCTGGGGGAGCGGGGCTCCGGCGGTGTGAGAGCCGGCCCGCCCGTGTTCGGGAGCGGGGCCGTCCGGGCCGGGATCCCGGGGGTCCGGGGGTGCGGCCCCGCAAGCGGAGGGTGTCACCCAGGTGTGACCATCGCAACTTCGTGCACTCGAGTCTGCGGGGTGCGGTACGCGCACCGTACGTGGGACGCTCGGCCTCGCGGGGCGCATGTGGTGACTGGTGCGAGCTCCGAGTACGCCGTTCGTGCCACTGTGCGCCCTCGCGCACGGTACTCCGCCCGGGATATCGGGTATGTGCCAATTAACCCCACGAAACCGGACACGGTCCGCTTCTGGCCTGGGAGTGATCTGCGTGATCCACACCGAGGGCGATGTCGCCGAGTGGACCTTTCCCGCGGACCCGGGCGCCGTCAGGACCGCCCGCACCGCCGTCCGGGGCCAGCTGCGCTCCTGGGGCCTCGACTCCCTGCAGGACGTGACCGCGCTGCTGGTCAGTGAGCTGGTGACCAATTCCCTGCGGCATGCCACCGGCCCCATCGGCGTCCGCCTCGTACGGCCCTCGGAACCGCTCGACGCCCTGCTCGTGGAGGTCTCCGACCCCCTGCCCGACCCGCCCCGTGAACGGGCGGCCCAGGCCGAGGACGAAAGCGGCCGCGGGCTCCAGCTGGTGGCGAACTCCTCGCGCCGCTGGGGCACCCGACCGGGCGCGACGGGCAAGACGGTGTGGTTCGAGCTGGCCCTGCCCGGCTGACCGGGAGCCCGTCGGAAGGTGTCCCGGGGCGGTCCGTCCGCCCCGGGCGGCGAGGACGGGCAGAGTCGGTGGTTCGACGGGGTGTCTGGTGGTTAGAAGACTGGGAGTGTTGGTCGCGGCCGGTCCTAAAAGCATCGGGACCGTGCTGTGATCGTGAACACCGTGTTGTGCGGCTCCGTAGTGCTGGATACTGCGGGCAGCCGCTGCCGGTGACCGGTGCCGGGCGCGGTGAGCTGGAGGGGACGGTTCGCGTGAGCGAGATACCAGCGAAGGCCACGGAGTCCGAGGACCCGTCGGGCGGCGCGATGGCTGATGCGACGACAGGCGATGGCGGCACGCCAACAGCGGGCCGCGCGCCGGACGAACAGTGGGGCGAGGCACCCGGCGAGGTCGTGTGGCAGAGCAGTCCGCCCGGGTCGATCTACGACTACATCAAGGTCGCCTCGTTCTCGATCGGCCCCGACGGCCTCGTCGACCAGTGGAGCCTGCGCGCCGAGCAGCTCTTCGGCATCCCGACCGATCGTGCCGTGGGCATGGACCCCATCGCGGCCTTCGTCGCCGAGGACCGGCGCGACTTCGGCCAGCGGAAGATGGCAGAGGTGCTCGACGGCAGGGAGTGGACCGGCGTGGTCCCCTTCCGGCTGCCCGACCCCGAGGGCACCGGCCGGGTCACCGAGGGACTCGCCGAGGTGTACGTCATGCCGACGCGGACCGAGGAGGGCGAGCGGGCCGCCGTGTGCATCGTCGTGGACGTGCGCACGCTGCGTCGCATCGAGACGGACCTCGCCGCCTCGCAGGCCATTTTCGGTCAATCTCCTTTCGGATTCCTCCTGATCGACCCCGACCTGCGGATCCGCCGCGCCAACCAGCGGTTCGCCTCGACCTTCGGCGGCACCGTCGACGACCACCGCGGCCGCACCGTCAGGGACTATCTGTCGCCGGGTGAGGCCGAGCGTGTCGCGGCGATACTGCACCGGGTACTGGAGACGGGCGACTCCGTCACCGAGATGCTGGTCACCGGCACCGTGCCCGGCTCCACCGAGCGCCGCCACTGGTCCATCAACCTCTATCGCGTGCACAGCGGTTCGGGCCGCCCGATCGGCATCGCGTGGCTCGGCACCGACATCACGGCGCGCCGCGCAGCCGCGCGCGAGGCCGCCCAGGCCCGGCGCAATCTCGCCCTCCTGAACGAGGCGGGCGCCCGCATAGGCAACTCCCTCGACCTGGAGACCACCGCCCGCGAACTGCTCGACGTGGCCGTCCCCGGCTTCTGCGACCTGGCGTCCGTCGACCTCTACCAGGGTCTGCTCGCCGGTGACGAGACCCCGCCCGGCCTCGCCGACGGCAGCGCCGAGCTGCGCCGCGTCGCCTTCGCCAGCGCCGTGTCCGACGCGCCCTTCATCGGCGGCCCGGAGCCCGTGAACGTGGGAGCGGTCCACCACTACGCCTTCAACTCCTCCTGCGCGGACGCCCTGCGCACCGCGAAGCCGCAGACCGTCGCCGCCGAGGAGGGCGGCCTGATCCAGTCCACGCTCGCGGTGCCGATGGTCGCCCACGACACGGTCGTCGGCCTCGTCCAGTTCTCCCGTACGAAGGGCAGCGAGCCGTTCGGGGAGCGCGACCGGGCCCTGGCGGTCGAACTGGCCGCCCGGGCCGCCGTCTGCATGGACAACGCGCGCCTCTACCGCCGCGAGCACGAACGCGCCCTCATCCTCCAGCGCTCCCTCCTGCCCCCCGGCGACCCGGAGGCCTCCGGCCTGGACATCGCCTGCCGCTATCTCCCCGGGAACGCGGCCACGGAGGTCGGCGGCGACTGGTTCGACGTCATCGAACTGCCGGGCCACCGCACCGCGTTGGTCGTCGGCGACGTGATGGGGCGCGGCCTGCGGGCGGCCGTCGCGATGGGTGAACTCCGCACGGCCGTACGCACCCTGGCCCTCCTCGACCTCGAACCGGCCGAGGTCCTCTCCGCGTTGGACGAGATCGCCCGAGGTCTCGGCACGCCCGGAGGCACCCAGCAATCTACGCGCGGTGCCCGCCAGTCCCGGGACGCCGACCTCTCCGAGGTGTACCTCGCCACCTGCGTGTACGCGGTCTACGACTCCGTCACCCGCCGCTGTACGTTCGCCAACGCCGGCCATCTCCCGCCGGTCCTGGTCGAGCCGGGCGAGAGCGCGCTCATGCTCGACGTGCCGCCGGGGATGCCGCTCGGCGTCGGCGGCGAGCCGTTCGAGGAGGTCGAGGTCGAACTCCCCGAGGGTGCCCTCCTGGCGCTCTACACGGACGGCCTGGTCGAATCGCGCGACCACCCCCTCGACGAGGGCCTGCAGGCCCTCGTGGGCGCTCTGGTCGACCCCTCCGACCCTCTTGAGGACGTCTGCGACCACGTCCTCAACACCCTGGACACGCACCACGGCGAGGACGACATCGCGCTGCTGATGGCACGTGTCCAGGGGCTGCCCGCCGAGTCGGTGGGCGACTGGACCCTGCCGCGCGAGCCGCGCAGCGTGGGCCGCGCCCGGGAGTTCGCCCGCAACCGACTGGTCGGCTGGGACCTGGAGCCGCTCGTCGACACGGCCGAACTGCTCGTCAGCGAACTCGTCACCAACGCCCTGCGCTACGGCGAGGGCGAGATCCGCCTCCGTCTCCTCCTCGACCGCACCCTGGTCTGCGAGGTCTGGGACGCGGGTCTCGTCCAGCCCCGCCGCCGCCGGGCCCGTGACACGGACGAGGGCGGCCGGGGGCTCCAGCTCGTGGGCCTCCTCAGCGCCGCCTGGGGCTCGCGCCGTACACCCCGCGGGAAGACGGTGTGGTTCGAACTGCCCCTACCCAACGGCGGAAAGGGCCTCACGGACCCGGCGGAGGCACTGCTGAGCCTGTTCTGAGCCGCGGAGCCCGCCGGAGCAGGACGGCGGCGGGCCCCGCGAGGCAGGGCTCGCGGGGCCCGCCCCGCCCCGACGGCGCTCACCAGGGCCGTACCGCGGCGCAACAGCACGGTGGCCGGACCCCGGGCCGACTCCGCGGCCGACGTCGAAGAGGTGCGACCGGCCGCCCCTCTACGTGGGCCCGGACGGCCTCCTGCGGATCTTGCTGCCCAGCCAGACCAGCGGGTCGTACTTCCGGTCGACCGCCCGTTCCTTCAGGGGGATCAGCGCGTTGTCCGTGATCTTGATGCCCTCGGGGCAGACCTCCGAACAGCACTTGGTGATGTTGCAGTAGCCGAGCCCGTGCTCGTCCTGGGCCGTCTTCTTGCGGTCCAGGCCGCTCTCCTCGGCCGCGTCCAGCGGATGCATGTCCAGCTCGGCCACCCGCATCAGGAAACGCGGACCGGCGAAGGCGGTCTTGTTCTCCTCGTGGTCACGCACCACGTGGCACGTGTCCTGGCACAGGAAGCACTCGATGCACTTGCGGAACTCCTGCGACCGGTCCACGTCCTCCTGCATCATCCGGTACTCGCCGGGACCGACCCCCTCCGGCGGGACGAACGCGGGCACCTCCCGCGCCTTCATGTAGTTGAAGCCGACATCGGTGACGAGGTCGCGCACGACGGGGAAGGCACGCAGGGGAGTCACGGTGATCGTCTCCTCCCGCGTGAACACCGACATCCGCGTCATGCACAGCAGCCGCGGCCGGCCGTTGATCTCCGCCGAGCACGAACCGCACTTGCCCGCCTTGCAGTTCCAGCGCACGGCGAGGTCGGGGGCCTGGGTCGCCTGGAGCCGGTGGATGATGTCGAGGACCACCTCGCCGTCGTTCACCTCGACCCCGAAGTCCTCCAGGCCGCCGCCCCCGACGTCCCCGCGCCACACCTTGAAGCGGGCCTCGTAGCTGCTCACTCGTAGAGCTCCTCTTCGGCGAGGTACTTGACCAGCTCCTCCTTGTCGAAGAGGGCGAGCAGGTCGGGACGGATGGGCTCGGTGGTCTCCCGGACGAGGTCGATCTGGCCGTGCACCGGGTCCGTGGCGGCCAGGCCGCCCGTGGGATCGGTCAGCTGACAGAGCAGGTTGACGCGCCGCCACGCCCGGTCCATCGCCGGATGGTCCTCCCGGGTGTGGCCGCCGCGCGACTCCGTACGCTCCAGCGCGGCCCGGGCCACGCATTCGCTGACGAGCAGCATGTTCCGCAGGTCGAGTGCCAGGTGCCAGCCCGGGTTGAACTGCCGGTGTCCCTCGACCCCGGCCCGCCGCGCCCGTACGCGCAGGTCCGCGAGCTTCTCCAGGGCCGCCCCCATCTCCGCCTCCCTGCGGATGATGCCGACGAGGTCGTTCATCGCCTGCTGGAGCTCCTGGTGGAGGGTGTACGGGTTCTCAGGCGGCCGGCTGTTCTCGGCGCCCGGCTCGGGGCCCTCGGCCGAGAAGGGCCGCAGTGCCTCCGCCGCCGCCGTGTCGACCTGCACGTCGTCCACGAGGGGACGTCCGCCGGTGAGCCCGGTGGCGTACTGGGCCGCGTGCAGCCCCGCCCGCCGCCCGAACACCAGCAGGTCGGAGAGCGAGTTCCCGCCGAGCCGGTTGGAGCCGTGCATCCCGCCCGCGACCTCGCCGGCCGCGAACAGCCCGGGCACCCCGCGGGCCGCCGCGGTGTCCGACTCGACCGCGATCCCGCCCATCACGTAGTGACAGGTCGGCCCGACCTCCATCGCCTCGGCGGTGATGTCGACGTCCGCGAGTTCCTTGAACTGGTGGTACATGGACGGCAGTCGGCGCCGGATGACCTCGGCGGGCATGCGGGTGGAGACATCGAGGAACACCCCGCCGTGGGGCG
Organism: Streptomyces sp. BV286; assembly: GCF_019090165.1. Classification (GTDB taxonomy): domain Bacteria; phylum Actinomycetota; class Actinomycetes; order Streptomycetales; family Streptomycetaceae; genus Streptomyces. The sequence continues at coordinate 31,460 of NZ_JAHRIB010000134.1, read as the reverse complement.
ACCCGCGGCCCGCCTTCACCTCCGAGTTGATGGCCCGCGCCACCTCGTCCCGCGGCAGCAGTTCAGGCGGGCGCCGGTTGTGGTCCGGGTCCTCGTACCACCGGTCGCCCTCCTCCTCCGACTGCGCGTACTTCTCCTTGAAGACGTCGGGGATGTAGTCGAACATGAACCGCTTGCCCTCGGAGTTCCTGAGCACCCCGCCGTCCCCGCGCACCGACTCCGTGACGAGGATGCCCTTCACGGACGGTGGCCAGACCATGCCCGTCGGGTGGAACTGCACGAACTCCATGTTCAGCAGCGGCGCCCCCGCGAGGAGCGCCAGCGCGTGCCCGTCGCCCGTGTACTCCCACGAGTTCGACGTCACCTTGAAGGACTTGCCGATGCCTCCGGTGGAGACCACGACCGACGGGGCCTCCAGCACGAAGAAGCGGCCGGACTCCCGTTCGTAGCAGAACGCCCCGGAGACCCGGCTCCCGTCCTTCAGGATCCGGGTGACCGTGCACTCCTGGTAGACCTTCAGACGCGACTCGTAGTCGCCGGTCTCCTTGAAGTCCTCCTGCTGCAGCGACACGATCTTCTGCTGGAGCGTGCGGATCAGTTCGAGACCCGTACGGTCGCCGACGTGCGCGAGCCGCGGGTACTCGTGCCCGCCGAAGTTGCGCTGGGAGATGCGCCCGTCCTTCGTACGGTCGAAGAGGGCGCCCCAGGTCTCCAGTTCCCATACGCGGTCGGGGGCTTCCTGCGCGTGCAGCTCGGCCATCCGCCACTGGTTGAGGAACTTCCCGCCGCGCATGGTGTCGCGGAAGTGGACCTGCCAGTTGTCGCCGGAGTTGACGTTGCCCATCGCCGCCGCGATGCCGCCCTCGGCCATCACCGTGTGCGCCTTGCCGAACAGGGACTTGCAGATCACGGCCGTGCGGGCGCCCCGCTCGCGGGCCTCGATGGCGGCACGCAGGCCCGCGCCGCCCGCGCCCACCACCACGACGTCCCACTCCTGCCGGTCGACCACGGACATCAGAAGGCCCCACTCATCTAGAAAAACCTCGGATCGTCGAAGACGCCGGACGCGACCAGGTACACGTAGAAGTCGGCGAGCGCCACGCTCACCAACGACGCCCAGGCGAGCTGCATGTGCCGGGCGTTCAGCTTCCCGACGAGCTGCCAGGTCCGGTAGCGCACGGGGTGCTTGGAGAAGTGCTTGAGCTTGCCGCCGACGATGTGCCGACACGAGTGGCAGGACAGGGTGTAGGCCCAGATCAGCACGATGTTGACGAGGAACACGAGCGTGCCGAGCCCCATGTGTCCCCACGCGTAGTGCTCGTCCCGGAAGGCGAGGACCGTGTCGTACGTGAGGATCCCCGCGACCGGCACCGCCGCGTAGAAGAAGTAGCGGTGGATGTTCTGGAAGATCAGCGGGAAGCGGGTCTCGCCGGTGTACTTCTTGTGCGGCTCGGCGACCGCGCAGGCCGGTGGCGAGGCCCAGAAGCCCCGGTAGTAGGCCTTGCGGTAGTAGTAGCAGGTCAGCCGGAAGCCGAGCGGGAAGATCAGGACGATCAGGGCGGGGGACAGGCCCCACCAGGTGCCGAAGAGCTCCCAGTTGGGCCCGTTCCTCATCGGCTCGCAGTTCTCCGCCAGACACGGCGAGTAGAACGGGGAGACGTAGGGAGCCGCGTAGTAGTCGCTGTTCGAGAACGCCCGCCAGGTCGAGTAGACGACGAAGGCCAGCAGCCCGGCCGCCGTAGCGGCGGGCGCCAGCCACCAGCGGTCGGTCCGCAGATGCGGGGCGGTGATCGCGGCGCGCGTACGGTTCCGTACGCCGCCGCTCTTCGTATGGGGTTCCGTACCAGTGGCCAAGGAGAGCTCCGGTCGGGGATCAGGGTGCGTGGCGGTCGCGGGCGCCGAGTCCTTCGTCGTCGGAGTCCGTCCACAGGGTGTTGTCGTACGGGGTGTCGGGGATGGACACGAGGTCGGGGCGCCGGGGCTTGCCGAGGCCGGGTGCGGCCTCGCGCAGCAGCGCCACGCTCTCGCGCAGGTGGTCGGCGTCGGTGCGCACCCTGCGCATCTCCAGACCACCGCCACCCATCTGCTGTTCCAGTCGCTTCACGGACCTCACCAGGTCGTCGAGAGAGCGCTGTATCGATGTCAGGTCGTCGTGCACGGACATGGCGTGCCCTCACTTCCGCGGACCCATCGGCCCAAGGCGGCAACGTTCATGCGCCTGCGAGTGTCGCGCGTCACACCTGCTGGTGTGAAGGGATGTGCATGGATTGGCAGGGGCGTGCGGGTGCGAAGGGCTCCGCGCCGCGGGCTCGGGCCGTTGCGCCGCACGGGTGGGCTTGCCCGCCGCCGTCGCCGTGTCGCCCCCCGGCGCCGAACCCTTTCCTCTTCAGTGGCGGCATACATCTGATCAACTCCAAATACCGCCAAACGTGATCAGACACCCCGTGTTCACCTGTGGAGCGGCCCCCCGGAGGTACCAGTCATGTCCCACGACGGCGTCGGACTGCGCGCGGTGACGCGCTCGGTCGCGTTCCTCACGGCGGGTGTCCTCGCGGTGCCGGCCCTCGCCGGGTGCAGCGAGCAGGACGAGGCGGGCAGGCCCACCGCGGGCCAGGACATCGCGCCCGCGGGCCGTGATCTGATCGCGGACGGCGGCACCATGCGCTGGGCCGTGGACAACGTCCCGGAGACCCTCAACGCCTTCCAGGCCGACGCGGACGCCGCCACCTCCCGGGTCGTCGGCGCCGTACTGCCCACCATGTACCGGCTCGACGCGAACGGCCGGCCGCAGCGCAACCCCGATTACCTGGAGTCGGCGAAGGTCGTCGAGCGCGAGCCCAAGCAGGTCGTGCTCTACAAGCTCAACCAGCAGGCCGTCTGGAGCGACGGCCGCGAGATCGGCGCCGCGGACTTCTCGGCCCAGTGGCGCGCCCTGTCCGGCAAGGACACCGCGTACTGGACCGCCCGCAACGCCGGCTACGACCGCATCGAGAAGATCGAGCGCGGTGCGAACGACCTGGAGGTCCGGGTCACCTTCGGCAAGCCGTACGCGGACTGGCAGTCGCTGTTCTCGCCGCTGTACCCGAAGGACGTCATGGGTACCCCGGACAGCTTCAACGACAGTGCCCGCCGCAAGCTGAAGGTCACCGCGGGCCCCTTCGTGATCGACGCGATCGACCGCGAGTCCGGCGACCTCACCCTGAAGCGCAACCCTCGCTGGTGGGGCCGCCCCGCCAAGCTCTCCACGCTGGTCCTGCGTGCCGTGCCGCGGGACAAGCGCGCCGCCGCGCTCGCCGCCGGCCGGCTCGACCTGGCCGAGATCGACGCGGCCGAGGCGCACCGCGTCACGCTCGCCGGGCGGGAGAAGAAGGCGGCCAAGGGGGCCCCGCTCACGCACGGTCCCGGCGCCGCCCTCACGCCGGGCAGGGCGCTGCGTTCCTGGGCGATCGCGCACGGCTCCGACGAGGAGGCGGCCGACGAGGAGATCACGGCGCGCTCGAAGCGCCGCAAGGCCCTCGCGAAGTACGCCGACGAGCAGTCCTCCCTGCGCGGGTTCGAGGTCCGCAAGTCCCTCGAACCGGCCTTCACACAGCTCGCGTTGAACGGTGCCGAGGGACCGCTCGCCGACGAGCGGGTCCGCCGGGCCGTGGCCCGCGCCCTCGACCGGGACGAGCTCGCCGAGGTGGTGCTGAAGCCCCTGGGCCTGCCTGCCGAACCGGTCGGCAGCCATCTCGCGCTCGCCGGACAGCACGCGTACGCCGACAACAGCGGAGCGCTCGGCGGACAGGACACCGGGGAGGCCCAGGCCCTCCTGTCCGACGCCGGATGGGTGGTGGGCGGGCCCGTCAAGGAGGAGAAGAAGGCCAAGAAGGCGGCCGGCGCGGCAGCCTCCAAGGCCTCGGACGGCTCGGACGGCGGTGGCGACTCCGCCGACGACGGTACGTACGTCGTCGGCGAGACGGACGGGAAGCCGGCCGGCCCGCACGGTGCCGCGGACGACGGCAAGCCCGGCGGGCACGGCGGCTCCGCCGTGCTCGCGCCCGCACCCCTGGTCGAACGCCAGCGGGCCGCGCTCCTCGACCAGGCGGCGGCGCTGGACGACCGCCGCATGGCCGAGAGGGAGAAGGACGGCCAGAAGGACAAGAAGGCGAAGAAGAGCAAGAAGAGCAAGACGGGCAAGAAAGAAAAGAACGAAAAGAAGGCCAAGAAGGAGGGGCGGGGGGAGCGGGACGGGGCCGGCGGAGCGGCGGAGAAGCACCTCGCCCAGGACGGGAAGCAGCAGCTCAAGCACGGTGGCGCCCCGGGCGCGTACGCCCCGAGAGGCACCGCGGCGCCGGGCCGCGCCGCGGCGGGGCCGCTCGCCAAGAACGGCAAGGCGCTGTCGCTGCGCTTCGTGCTCCCGTCGGGCCCCGGCTCCCGGTCGCTGCGGACCGTCGGGGAGCGCATCGCCAGGATGCTGGACCGCGTCGGGATCCGTACCGAGATCTCCAAGGTCGCGGACGACAGCTACTTCAAGGACCACATCGCCTCGGGCGAGTACGACCTGGCGCTGTACTCCTGGCCCGCGTCCGCGTTCCCCGCGACCGACGCCCGCCCCATCTACTCCAAGCCGGTGCCGGCGGCGGACGGCTCCCTGAGCGTCGAGCAGAACTACACGCGGGTCGGCACCGACCAGGTGGACCAGCTCTTCGACCAGGCCATCGCCGAACTCGACACGGGCGAGGCACGCTCCCTGGTCCGCAAGGCCGACGCCCGCATCTGGGCCGCCGCGGGGTCGATCCCCCTGTACCAGCGCCCTCAGCTGACAGCGGTCCGTACCCATCTCGCCAACGCGGGAGCCTTCGGATTCCAGACCCCCCTCTACGAGGACATGGGCTTCCTGAAGAAGGCCCGAAGCCGCAGGTGACGAGCGCCACGTAAGGGGCGCGGGGAGCGGCGCGACCAGCCCCGACCGGCCGGGACCGAGGGTCCCGGCCGGAGCCCTGTCGAGCCCCAGCGGCAGCGGGCCCGTACCATGGGGTAAGGCCGTGGCACGTTTCAGCCCGGCAAGGCCCCGCGCAGCGGATGGCCGTCCACTCACTCCGGGAGAAGCGCCTCAATATGGCCACGCGCCACGACATCCGCAACGTCGCCATCGTCGCCCACGTCGACCATGGCAAGACCACCCTGGTCGACGCCATGCTCAAGCAGGCCGGTGCCTTCGCCGCGCACGCCGCCGAGTCGCTCGACGACCGCATGATGGACTCGAACGACCTGGAACGTGAAAAGGGCATCACGATCCTGGCCAAGAACACGGCCGTGAAGTACCACCCGAAGGATGGCGGCGACGTCATCACGATCAACATCATCGACACCCCCGGTCACGCCGACTTCGGTGGCGAGGTCGAGCGCGGTCTGTCGATGGTGGACGCGGTCGTCCTCCTGGTGGACGCCTCCGAGGGGCCGCTGCCCCAGACCCGCTTCGTGCTGCGCAAGGCCCTCCAGGCCCGGCTGCCCGTCATCCTGTGCATCAACAAGACGGACCGCCCCGACTCGCGCATCGACGAGGTCGTGAACGAGGCCTACGACCTCTTCCTCGACCTGGACGCCGACGAGGAGCAGATCGAGTTCCCGATCGTCTACGCCTGCGCGCGTGACGGCGTCGCGTCGCTGACCAAGCCGGAGAACGGCACGGTACCGGCCGACAGCGACAGCCTGGAGCCGTTCTTCTCCACGATCCTCTCGCACGTCCCGGCCCCCCAGTACGACGAGGAGGCCCCGCTCCAGGCGCACGTCACCAACCTGGACGCCGACAACTTCCTCGGCCGTATCGCGCTGCTCCGCGTCGAGCAGGGCGAGCTGCGCAAGGGCCAGACGGTCACGTGGATCAAGCGTGACGGCACGATGTCGAACGTCCGCATCACCGAGCTGCTGATGACCGAGGCACTCACCCGCAAGCCCGCCGAGAAGGCCGGCCCGGGTGACATCTGTGCCGTCGCGGGCATCCCGGACATCATGATCGGCGAGACCCTCGCCGACCCCGAGAACCCCATCGCGCTGCCGCTCATCACGGTCGACGAGCCCGCGATCTCCATGACCATCGGTACCAACACCTCGCCGCTGGTCGGCCGCGGTGGCACCGGCAAGGGCGCGGAGAACAAGGCCGCGGTCAAGGACCGCAAGGTCACGGCCCGCCAGGTCAAGGACCGTCTGGACCGTGAGCTGGTCGGTAACGTCTCGCTGCGGGTCCTGGACACCGAGCGCCCCGACGCCTGGGAGGTGCAGGGCCGCGGTGAGCTGGCCCTGGCGATCCTGGTCGAGCAGATGCGCCGTGAGGGCTTCGAACTGACCATCGGCAAGCCGCAGGTGGTCACGCAGATCATCGACGGCAAGGTCCACGAGCCCGTCGAGCGCATGACGATCGACGTCCCCGAGGAGCACATGGGCGCGGTCACGCAGCTCATGGGTGTCCGCAAGGGCCGGATGGACAACATGTCCAACCACGGGTCCGGCTGGGTCCGCATGGAGTTCGTGGTGCCGTCCCGCGGCCTCATCGGCTTCCGTACGGAGTTCCTGACCGGCACGCGCGGCACGGGCATCGCCCACTCCATCCACGAGGGCCACGAGCCGTGGTTCGGCGTGCTGGCGACCCGTAACAACGGCTCGCTGGTCGCCGACCGCGCCGGCGCCGTCACCGCGTTCGCGATGACGAACCTCCAGGAGCGCGGTGTGCTCTTCACGGACCCCGGCACCGAGGTGTACGAGGGCATGATCGTCGGCGAGAACTCGCGCGCCGACGACATGGACGTGAACATCACCAAGGAGAAGAAGCTCACGAACATGCGGTCGTCCTCGGCCGACTCGTTCGAGGCGATCGTCCCGCCGCGCAAGCTCTCCCTGGAGCAGTCCCTGGAGTTCTGCCGCGACGACGAGTGTGTCGAGGTGACCCCGGAGTCCGTTCGCATCCGCAAGGTCAACCTGGACGGCCGCGAGCGTGCCCGCGCCGCGAGCCGCGCCAAGCACGGCTGACAAACAGGGCTTGACCTGCCTCTTCCGGTCCCCGGGAGCACGCTCCCGGGGCCGGTGAGGGTCTCATCCGGACGCCCGGTTCTTCGCACGGCGGGGAGCCGGGCCTTCGGTGTGCCCGTACGGCGAAACCGGTTCAGTTCGGGCGACGACGGGTACGACACGGCGGCGTTCGCATATCGGGCAATGCCCAATCAAGTTTCGGACACGTAAACGAAATTTTCCTCAACGTTGTCCGTTTTGCCGGAGTCTCATCTCACCTGTCAAGCGCGCGTAGGTGTCATTCTCTGCAATTTTTGCTCAAAATTTCGAGCGTAGGGACATCCCTATGTCTTCCGCCCTTGACGCGCGTTGACCGACTTGGTGAAAGTTCCCTGAAACCACAGAACCTGCCGGTATCTGTGCTGCGCTCAACTCTCCATCCCCCGGGGGAAGAACAAAGATGACCAGTCCAACCAAGGCCGAGGGCTCCGGGCCGTCGGCGGCCTTGGACCCCGAGCTCGCGTCGAACACCGAGCCCGCCGAGGCCGAGAAGCTGGAAGGCCGTTCCCCCGGGCAGTTGATGTGGCATCGCTTCAAGCGAGACCGTACCGGAGTGATCTCCGCGTGCGTGGTGATTTTTTTCTTCGCGATCGCCGCCCTCGCCCCGGTCATCTCGTCGCTGTACGGCAAGGACCCGTACACGCTGTACGCGCAGGAGCCCGACTACCCCTTCCTGCTCGACGACTTCGCCATGCCCACCGGCTCGTTCGGCGGGATGTCGGGCGACTTCTGGTTCGGCGTCGAGCCCAAGCTGGGGCGTGACGTGTTCACCATGCTGCTGTACGGCATGCGCACCTCGCTCTACATGGCCGTGATCGTCACGCTGCTCAGTGTTCTGACCGGCGTCATCATCGGTATGGTCAGCGGCTACTTCGGTGGCAAGGTCGACTACTGGCTCGGCCGGATCACCGACTTCTTCCTGGCCTTCCCGCAGCAGCTGTTCTTCATCGCCTTCATGCCGGTGGTCACGGCCCTGTTCGTCTCTCCGACGGACGAGACCCCGACCTACCTGCGCGCCGTCGCGATCATCCTCGTGATGTGGTTCCTCGGCTGGATGGGCATGGCCCGGCTGGTGCGCAGCTCCGCGCTCTCCCTGCGGGAGCGCGAGTTCGTCGAGGCGGCCAAGGTCTCGGGAGCGTCCCCGACGCGCATCGTGCGCAAGGAGATCCTGCCGAACATCGTCACGCCGATCCTCGTGCAGGGCACCTACATGCTGCCCAGTTCGATCCTCACCATCGCCTTCCTCTCGTTCGTCGGTGTCGGCTTCGTCGAGCCGACCCCCGACTGGGGCCGGATGTTCGCCATCGGCTCCGAGATCTACGAGCAGGACCCCATGTTCATGTTCTTCCCGGGCGTCGCGATGGTGATCTTCGTACTCGCCTTCAACCTTCTCGGCGACTCCGTCCGGGACGCATTCGACCCCAAGACCGGACGGTAACCGTCCATTGGTGGTGGGGGGACTGCCACCCCCGTTCCGGGAGACCGGACCGTCAGGCAGTACTCGTGGACAACAATCGACAGGTAGGTGCATCGGCATCATGAAGCCCATCAGAACCCGCACCGCGCGTGCCATAGCCGTCGCCATCACGGCCGGCTCGCTGGCGCTGACCGGCTGCTCCAACGACAGCGGCAAGGACAACTCCAAGGACAACTCCAAGTCCAAGGACGACGCCGCGTCACAGTCGAAGCCTGTCGCCTACGGTGACGCCCAGGCGTCCAACGGCCCGGCAGAGCCGGTGGCCGGCGCCAAGACCGGCGGCACCATCAACGTGTACCAGCAGTCCGACCTGACCCACATGGACCCGGGCCAGATCTACGTCAGCGACGCCGGCCAGTTCGCCAACCTGGTCCACCGCGGTCTGACGAACTTCCAGGAGGACGACAACGGCAACCTGACGGTCGTCGGTGACGTCGCCACCGACTCCGGCAAGTCGTCCGACGGCGGCAAGACCTGGACGTACACCCTCAAGGACGGCGTCAAGGACGAGGACGGCAACGTCATCACGTCCGCCGACGTCCGCCACACCATCGAGCGGCAGTACGCGAAGTTCATCTTCGACGGCCCGACGTACGTCCAGACCTGGCTCTCCGGTGCCAAGTACCGCGAGGCGCTGCCGGACGGCCCGTTCAAGGGCAAGCACCTTCCGGACTCCGTCCTGGAGACCCCGGACGACAAGACGGTCGTCTTCCACTTCAAGCAGGCCCAGCCGGACCTCCCGCAGGCCCTGGCCATGGCCGGCTACGCCATCGTGCCCGAGAAGCAGGACACGAAGGAGAAGTACGACAAGGCCCCCGCCTCCCTGGGCCCGTACAAGATCTCCGAGTACAAGGCCGGCAAGTCCGTCAAGCTGGTCAAGAACGACCAGTGGGACGAGAAGACGGACTCGGTGCGCCACCAGTACGTCGACGGCTACAACTTCACCAACACCATCGACCAGGCCAGCCAGACCAAGCGTCTGATCGCCGACAAGGGCGAGGCCAAGAACGCCATCCAGTTCACGGACTCCGTGGACCCGGCGCAGCTGTCGACGGTCATCAGCACCCCGGCCGCCAAGAAGCGCACCATCCAGGGCTACCAGCCGTACGTGTGGCAGCTCTCCTTCAACCTCGACAGCGCCGAGATGAAGGACAAGAAGGTCCGCGACGCGATCACCTACGCGATCCCGAACCAGTCCATGGTCCAGGCGGACGGCGGACGGTACGGCGGCGAGGTCGCGGGTGGTCTGCTGGCCCCGACCCTGCCCGGCTTCGACCCGAAGTACGACCCGTTCGGCAAGCTGAAGAAGCCCAACGGTGACCCGGCGAAGGCCAAGGCGCTGCTGAAGGAGGCCGGCTTCAAGCAGGGCACCAAGCTCAGCTACGCCTACTCCAACACCCCGCGTGGCCAGGCTCAGATGGTCATCATCAAGGACGCGCTGAACAAGCTCGGCTTCGATGTCCAGGCCAAGGAGATCGACCGCGCGACCTTCTACGAGCAGGTCGGCAAGCTCAAGAACCCGTACGACCTGTACATGACCGGCTGGGGCCAGGACTGGCCGTCGCCGGGCACGGTCATCACGCCCGTCTACGACGGCACGCAGGTCGCCGACGGTTCGCCGAACTACTCGCACATCAACGACAAGCAGGTCAACGACTACATCCAGAAGGCTCTGACGGAGGAGCCCGAGGCTGCGGCCAAGACCTGGGAATCGGCTCACCACCGCATCGTGGAGGGCATCAACCCCGGAGCCCCGGTCTACTACTCGAAGCAGATCCAGCTCTACGGTTCGAACATCGGTGGTGCCCGGTACAGCACGGAGTCGAGCTACATCGACATCAACGACCTGTTCCTGAAGCAGCCGTAATCCGTCAGCTCGGCTGATCCGCGGGGGTGTGCGCCAGGCGGAGCGCACCCCCGCGGACGGCACCCCCCTCCTGCCGCCGCGTTTCGAAGAGAGCATCCACCCGCCATGCTTCAGTTCCTCATCCGCAGGCTGAGCGGCGCCGTCGTCATCATGTTCCTGATCGGCGCCTTCACGTTCTTCCTGTTCTACTCAATTCCCCAGGACTTCGCCCAGCTGGCCTGTGGCAAGAACTGCTCCCCCGAGAACATCGCGGTCATCCGCGACAACCTCGGTCTCGACAAGCCCATCACCACGCAGTTCTGGGAATTCATGGCGGGCATCGTGTCCGGCCGGGACTTCCCCCAGGGGCACTGCTCAGCACCGTGCCTGGGTGTCTCCTTCGACAGCGGCGACTTCGTGTGGGACTCGATCATGGACCGCTTCCCGCTGACGCTCTCGCTGACCGTCGGTGGTCTGGTGATCTTCCTGCTGTTCGGTCTCGGTACGGGTCTGCTCGCCGCCTGGAAGCGCGGCACGGCCGTCGACAAGGCGGTCAGCGGCGCCTCCATGGTGCTCAGCTCGTTCCAGATCTACTTCCTGGGTCCGATCGTCCTGAGCCTGCTGGTCTACAGCACCGGCTGGATGGAGAACCCCAAGTACGTCCCGTTCACCGAGGACCCGGGCGGCTGGTTCGTGGGGATGCTGATCCCCTGGGCCGTGATGGCCACGATCTTCACCGCCCAGTACACGCGTATGGCCCGCTCGACCATGATCGAGCAGCTGCAGGAGGAGCACGTCCGCACGGCGCGCGCCAAGGGCATGCGGCAGCGGTACGTCTTCTTCCGGTACGCCTGGCGCGGTTCGCTCATTCCCATCGTCACCATCATCGGCATGGACCTCAGCGCGCTGCTCTCCGGCGCTGTGGTCACCGAGTTCACCTTCGACCTGGCCGGCATCGGGCGTCTCGCGGTCGACGGCTCGCTGACCAAGGACCTCCCGCTGACGATGGGCGTCATGCTGTTCGGGGCCTTCTTCATCCTGATCCTGAACATCATCGTGGACCTCGCCTACGCCTACATCGACCCGCGCGTGCGCCTCGCCTAGGAGAAATACCGTGACCACACTGACCAAGACCGAAGGCGAGAAGGCCCCGAGCGGGCCGGAGGCCTTCCTCTCGGTCCGCGACCTGCGCGTGCGGTTCTCCACCGAGGACGGCATCGTGAAGGCCGTCGACGGGCTCTCCTTCGACGTCGAACGCGGCAAGACACTGGGCATCGTGGGCGAGTCGGGCTCCGGCAAGTCCGTCACCAACCTGACCGTCCTCGGCCTGCACAACCCCAAGACCGCCACCGTCGAGGGCGAGATCGTCCTGGACGGCAAGGAACTGGTCACCGCGACCGAGAAGGAGATGGAGAAGCTTCGCGGCAACAAGGTCGCGATGATCTTCCAGGACCCGCTGACCGCGCTCTCGCCGTACTACACGGTGGGCCGGCAGATCGCGGAACCGTTCATGAAGCACACCGGCGCCTCCAAGAAGGAGGCGAAGGCGCGGGCCATCGAGATGCTCGACAAGGTCGGCATCCCGCAGCCCGCGATGCGCTTCAACGACTACCCGCACCAGTTCTCCGGCGGTATGCGCCAGCGCGCCATGATCGCCATGGCCCTCATCTGCGACCCCGACCTGCTGATCGCCGACGAGCCGACCACGGCCCTGGACGTGACGGTGCAGGCCCAGATCCTGGACCTGCTCAAGGACCTCCAGCAGGAGTTCGGTTCGGCGATCATCTTCATCACCCACGACCTCGGCGTCATCTCCAAGATGGCCGACGACCTGCTGGTGATGTACTCGGGGCGGGCCGTGGAACGCGGCAGCGTCCGCGAAGTGCTGCGCGCCCCCCAGCACCCGTACACCTGGGGCCTGCTGAGCTCGATGCCGCGACTCGGCGGCGACACGGCGCAGGCGCTCACCCCGATCCCGGGGTCTCCGCCCAGCCTGCTGAACCCGCCGTCGGGCTGCCCGTTCCACCCGCGGTGCGGCTTCACCTCCGAGGTCGGCGGAACGCTCTGCTCCAGTGACCGGCCGCAGCTGCCCGCGGGCCGCGGCGCTGCCTGTCACCTGGGCGATGAGCAGAAGTCGACCCTTTTCATCGAACAGATCAAGCCCCGGCTGGGCTAGGGAGAACGACACATGAGCGACAAACTCACCCTGCCGAAGCCGCAGGGCCCGGTGGACGGGGCGGCCGAGACGCTGCTCTCCGTCGAGGGCCTGACGAAACACTTCCCGATCTACGGCGGCTTCCCGATCAAGCGCAAGGTCGGAGCCGTCCAGGCGGTGGACGGGGTCGACCTGTCCGTCGGCGTCGGCGAGAGCGTCGGCCTGGTCGGCGAGTCCGGCTGCGGCAAGTCGACCACGGGCCGGCTCATCACCCGGCTCCTCGAACCGACCGCCGGAAAGATCACGTACGCGGGGCAGGACATCACGCACGCCTCGCGCAAGCAGATCGCCCCCGTGCGGTCCGAGATCCAGATGATCTTCCAGGACCCGTACTCGTCGCTGAACCCGCGGCAGACCGTCGGCACCATCATCAAGTCGCCGATGGAGGTCAACGGGATCAACCCGGCGGGCGGCCGCGAGACACGCGTACGCGAGCTGCTGGAGCTGGTCGGCCTCAACCCCGAGCACTACAACCGCTTCCCGCACGAGTTCTCCGGCGGCCAGCGCCAGCGCATCGGCGTGGCCCGGGCCCTGGCGCTGAACCCGAAGCTGATCGTCGCGGACGAGCCGGTCTCCGCGCTCGACGTGTCGATCCAGGCGCAGGTCGTCAACCTGCTGCAGAAGGTCCAGGAAGAGATGGGCATCGCCTTCCTCTTCATCGCGCACGACCTGGCGATCGTCCGGCACTTCTCGCAGCGCCTCGCGGTGATGTACCTCGGCAAGGTGGTGGAGGTCGGCGACCGCGACTCCATCTACAACCGGCCCCGTCACCCGTACACCCACGCCCTGCTGTCGGCGGTGCCGGAGGTCGAGCTCGACGACGAGACCGAGGAGCGCGAGCGGATCCGGCTCTCCGGTGACGTCCCCTCGCCGATCCACCCGCCGTCCGGCTGCCGGTTCCGTACCCGGTGCTGGAAGGCCCAGGACAAGTGCGCCACGGAGGAGCCTCCGCTGGTGCAGATCTCGGGCAACCGCGAGGGCCACCTCACGGCGTGCCACTTCCCGGAGGACCCGACGACCGAGGCGCGGGACGAGGACATCATCCTGGACCCGGCGCTCGCGGCGCTGGAGAAGGACGCGGAGTAGCAACGACGCGCATCCGCCCCGAACCCCCGCTCCTCGAACGCCGGAGGCACTGATTTCCAGCCTGTCCGGCGTTCGAGGAGCGGGGGTTCAGGCCGATACGGGGGTCTGGGGGCGGAGCCCTCGGTAGGGGCGGCGAGGGCGAAGACCGTGACGAAGCTCCTGGAGGAGCCAGTTGAATCCCAGCATCCACAGCATCACCTTCGACTGCACAGGGGACCCGTACGATCTAGGACTGTTCTGGAGCGAGCTGCTCGGCCGGCCCCTGGCCGACGACGACAAGCCCGGTGACCCGGAGGCACTGATCCAGGATCCGGACGGCGGCCCGAGGCTGCTCTTCGTGCGGGTCCCGGAGGGCAAGACGGCCAAGAACCGTATCCACTTCGACCTGCGGCCGCAGGGACGCACCCGCGCGGCGGAGGTCGAACGCGCCCTCGGCCTCGGAGCCCGGCTGATCGCGGACCGGACCCGCCCGGACGGCGGCGGTTGGTTCCTCCTGGCGGATCCCGAGGGCAACGAGTTCTGCGTGGAGCGGGGCGAGCAGGACTGAGCCCCGCCCCGCTCAGGCCGCGATCCCGGGGTCCGAGGAGAGCCGGGGCCCGGGGACCGTGTCCCTGACCTCCGGATAATGGCAGGCAGTCAGGTGCCCCACCCCGTTCCCGTCGGCCCGCACCAGCGCCGGCACCTCCGAGGCGCACCTCTGCGTCGCCTTCCAGCAGCGCGTGCGGAAGCGGCAGCCCGACGGCGGGTCGAGGGGTGAGGGCACGTCTCCCGTGAGGCGGATGCGTTCGCGGGCCGGGGCGCCACCGGACGCCGTCTCGGCGGTCGCCTCCGGTACGGCGGACAGCAGCGCCCGCGTGTACGGGTGCCGCGGGTTCGCGTACAGGTCGTCGCGGTCGGCGATCTCGACGATCCGGCCGAGGTACATCACGGCGACGCGCTGCGAGAAGTGCCGGACGATCGCCAGGTCGTGGGCGATGAAGACGAACGCGATGCCCAGGTCCTTCCGCAGGGTCTGCAGGAGGTTCACCACCTGGGCCTGGATCGACACGTCGAGCGCGGAGACCGGCTCGTCCGCGACGATCAGCTTCGGGTTCAGCGCCAGGGCCCGGGCCACGCCGATGCGCTGGCGCTGGCCGCCGGAGAACTCGTGCGGGAAGCGGTTGTAGTGCTCGGGGTTGAGGCCGACGGTCTCCAGCAGTTCGTGCACGCGCCGCTCGCGGCCGCCGGGCGGGTCGATGCCGTTGATCTCCATGGGCCCGGAGACGATCCGTCCGACCGTGTGCCGGGGGTTCAGCGAGGCGTACGGGTCCTGGAAGATCATCTGGATCTCGGAGCGGACCGGTGCCAGCTCCTTGCGGCCGGCGTGCGTGATGTCCTGGCCGCGGTACGTGATCTTCCCGGCGGTCGGTTCCAGGAGCCGGGTGATGAGCCGGCCCGTGGTCGACTTGCCGCAGCCGGACTCGCCGACCAGGCCCAGGCTCTCGCCCTCGGCGACCCGGAGATCGAGCCCGTCGACGGCCTGGACCGCGCCGACCGTGCGGCGGAGGGGGAAGCCGCCCCGCACCGGGAAGTGTTTGGTGAGCCCGGTGACCTCCAGCAGGGGGTTCGTGCTGCTCATGAGGGTGAAGTCCCATCTCTCGCGGGTCAGTTGGGCTGGGGCGTCGCGTAGTCGGTGAAGAACTCCCGGCGCTGCCCGGCGGTGAGGTGGCAGGCGGCGCCGCGCCCGGCGGTGATGCGCAACTCGGGGCTGTCCGTGGCGCACAGACCCGCGTGGACCTTCTCCACGAACGCGCACCGCGGGTGGAAGCGGCAGCCCGAGGGCGGGTTGAGGAGGGAGGGAGGCAGGCCCGGGATCGGCGACAGCGGCACGTCGACCGGCCCGTCGAGGCTCGGCATCGAGCCGAGCAGGCCCCAGGTGTACGGGTGCTGGGGTGCGCGCAGCACCTCGCCCCGCGTGCCCCGCTCCACGCAGCGGCCGCCGTACATCACCAGGACCTCGTCGGCGACGTGGGAGATGACGCCCAAGTCGTGGGTGATGAAGACGATCGCCGTGCCGAACTCCTGCTGGAGGTCCTTGAGGAGGTCCATGATCTGCGCCTGGACCGTCACGTCGAGCGCGGTGGTCGGCTCGTCCGCGATCAGCAGCCGTGGATCGCAGACCAGGGCCATGGCGATCATCGCGCGCTGGCGCATCCCGCCGGAGAACTGGTGCGGGTAGTCGTCCACGCGAAGGTCGGGCTGCGGGATGCCGACGCGTCTGAGCATCTCCACCGCCCGCGAGCGCGCCGCGTGCCGGGACGCCCCGGTGTGCTTGCGGTACGTCTCGCCGATCTGCTTTCCGATCGTGTGGAACGGCGAGAGCGAGGCCAGCGCGTCCTGGAAGATCATCGACATGGTGTTGCCGCGCAGCCGCTCCAGCTGCCGCTCGGTCGCGGTCAGCAGGTCCTTGCCGTCGAGCAGGATCTCGCCGCCCACCGCGGTGTGGTCGCGGTCGTGCAGGCCGAGGATCGCCAGGTTGGTGACGGACTTGCCCGAGCCGGACTCGCCCACGATGCCGAGCGTCCTGCCCTCGGCCAGGTCGAAGGAGAGCCCGTCGACGGCTCTGACGACACCGTCCTCGGTGGAGAAGTGGACGCGCAGGTCGCGTACGGAGAGGAAGGGGGTGCTCATGGGGCTGTCTCTCCAGATGGTCGGACGGATCCGGCGAGGGGCCGGTGCGGAGCGCCCCGAAGGGACGCGGGGAACTGCGCGACCGGCCACGGCGGTCCTGCAGCCGGCCGAACGCCCGCTGCGGCGCAGCGCCTACGCGAGCCGGACCCGCGGGTCGATGAGGGCGTAGACGGCGTCGACGACGATGTTGGCGACGACGATCGCGGCGGCCGCGGTGAGGACCACGCCCAGCAGCAGCGGCAGGTCGTTGTCCCGTACGGCCTTGATGGACAGGGCGCCGATGCCGTGCAGGCCGAAGGTCTCCTCGGTGATGATCGCGCCGCCGAGGAGATAGCCGATGTCGAGCCCGAGGATCGTGACGATCGGGCCCATCGCACCCCGCCAGGCGAACCGGAAGAAGACCGTCCGGCGGGAGAGGCCCTTGGCGCGCGCGGTGCGCACGTAGTCCTCGTTCAGGGTCTCCACCAGCTGGGAGCGGGTCATCCGGGTGTAGTTGGCGGTGAAGATCAGCGCGAGGACCAGCCAGGGCAGCAGCAGGCCCTTGAACCACGCGGCCGGATCCTGGGTGAACCCGGTGCTGTCCTGCGGCCGGGGCAGCAGATGCCACTGGTCGGAGAGGTAGTACATCGCGACGACGCCGACGATGTAGATCTGCAGCGACGAGCCGACCAGCGAGGCGGAGGACGCGATCTTGTCGAGCGGCCTGCCCTGCTTGACCGCCGCGATCATTCCGGTGCCCACCCCGAAGACCACGAACACGACGGTGCTGCCCAGCGAGAGCGAGAGCGTCGTCGGGAAGCGGTCGGTGATCAGGCCGAGCACCGGCTCGTGGTTGGTGAACGAGTAGCCGAGGCACGGCGCGGGGCAGTTCCCGAGGCCCGTGTAGTCACGGCCGGCGAACACGCCGACCAGCCAGTGCCAGTACTGGACCGGCAGGGGGTCGGAGATCCCGAGGTTGTGCCGGACCAGCGCGAGTGTCTGCGGTGTGCACAGCTTGCCGCAGGCGGCGCGCGCCGGGTCACGGGGGGCGACGTAGAAGAGCACGAAGGTGAGGGCGCTGATGATCAGGAGGATCAGCAGCGCGCCGAGCGTCCGGCGGACGAGGAAACGGAACATGGCGATGCGATTCCCTGGTGGCCTCAGGCCTTGGCGTAGAGCTTGTAGAGGATGAACGCCGAGAACAGCGGGTCGAACTCGCCCCCGCCCACCTTGGATCCGTACAGGTAGTAGCGCCGCTGGTACGTCTCGGGGATGATCGGCGCCTCCTCCGCCATGATCCGGCGGTCCAGCGCCGCCCAGGAGGCGTTGGCCTTGGTGGCGTCCGTGATGACGGCGTTCTTCTTGATCGCCGAGTTGACCCAGCTCACGTTCAGCTGCGAGACGTTGTTGGCGCCGTTGGCGATCGTGGTGCCGTCGAAGAGGGGCTGGATGAGGGTGTAGCCCGTCGGCCAGTCGGGGGACCAGCCGAACCACATCACGTCGAACTGGTTGTCGATCTGCTGGACCTGGTCGTAGTAGCTGGTCGACTCGACGGGCTTCACGACCGGATCGAAGCCGGCCTCCTTCAGTGCGTTCGCGATGACGACCTTGGTCTTGTCGTACGCGTCGCTCGCACCCTGCGGATAGGTGTAGACGATCTTCTGGCCGAGCTTTCCGGCCTCCTTCAGCAGGGCCTTCGCCTTCGCCGTGTCGCCCTGGGGCTTGGTCAGCTTGCCGTACACGTCGAACTTCACCCGCCCCGCGATGTCCGGGGACAGGATGGTGGTGGCGTACTCGCCCGCGGACGGGCCGCCGTAGATCCGGCGGATCTGCTCCAGCGGCCAGGCGTGGTTGAGCGCCTGCCGCACCTTGACGTCCTTGATGCGTTTGCAGTTGATGGCGTAGTAGTAGAGGCCGGTCAGCAGGCCGTCGACGGTACGGGCCTTCAGGTCGGCCGTGCCGAGCACCTTCTGGATGCGCTCGGCCGGCACCCCGCTGTAGGCCATGACCGCGTACTGGTCGTCCCCGGAGTCGGCGATCAGCCGGTCCGTCGCCTGCAGTCCCTCGGGACCGAACTCGAAGACGAAGGAGTCCGGGTAGGCGTTGCGGATCGCGTCCGTCGCCGGGTCCCAGTGGGTGTTGCGCACCAGGGTCAGCGACTTGTCGACGGAGTGCTGCTTGATCCGGTACGGGCCGCAGGAGACCGGGTCCTTGTCGTACTTCTCCTTGGTGTCGTGCTTGACGGGCACGGCGCCGTAGGAGTGCATGGCGAGGGTCCAGTTGAGGTCCGGACGGGCCGCCTTCAGGTGGAAGGTGATGGTCTTCTTCGCGGCGTCCGTGACGACCGAGCTGAGGTGCTTGCCGCCGTACGGGCCCTTGTAGACCGAGCGGAAGTCGTTCGTGCCGGTCAGCGCCGACTGGAGGTAGGTGGCGCCCTCGGTGGTGAAGCTCGCGAAGCCGCGCTCGATGCCGTGGCGTACGTCGTCCACGGTGAGCTCGCTGCCGTCCTCCCACTTCAGGCCGTCCTTCAGCGTGAAGGTCCATGTTTTGCCGCCGTCGGACATGGTGCCGGTGTCGGTGGCCAGGTCGCCGACGAGCTTCATGCCACCGCCCGGGGCGATTTTGTAACCGGTCAGGCAGCGGATGTAGAGGTTGCCGACCGTGGAGTTCCACGAGTAGTAGATGCGCTGCGGGTCGAGGTGCGAGAAGTCGTCCGGGCCGATCGCGTGGATCGTGCCGCCCTTGCGTGAGCCGGTGATCTCGGGGGCGGGCCCGGTGGAGTCGTCCGCCGTTCCGATGGTCACCGCGGAGTACTTGGCGGTGCCGGCGGAGCCACCGCCTCCCGTACCGCCGCCGCCCCCGCCACTGCTGCACGCGGAGAGGACCATTGATCCACCGGCCGCGACCGAGGTCGCGATGACAAAGTTTCTGCGCGAGAGAGACATGGGTGTCCTGCCTGAATCAGGGAGATGGGAGAAGCGGGGGCGCCCCTTTCCGGGGCGCGGGGCTGTGTCGATGTGCGGCTCCGCCGCGTGGGCGCGACCGGCCACGACGAACCTGCGGGTTCGGGACGGCCTGTCCGGCGGAGTTATCGGCGTCGGGTCTTGGGATCCAGCGCGTCCCGCACGGAGTCGCCGAGCAGGTTGAAGGCGATCACGAAGATCACCATCGCCAGGCCGGGGAAGAGCATGTAGGTGATGTCGTTCTGGTAGACCTGCGCCCCGCGCTGGATCATCACGCCCCAGTCGGGCGTCGGGTCGCTGAGCCCGACGCCGAGGAAGGCGAGGGCCGCCTCCGTGGTGACGTACATGGGCAGCGCGAGGGTCGCCTGGATGAGGATCGGCGTCCACAGGTTGGGCAGAAGTTCCCTGAAGATGATCCGGGCCGGTGAGGCGCCGGTGACCTTGGACGCCTCCACGAACTCCCGCTCGCGCAGGGCCAGTACCTCGCCCCGCAGGAGCCGTGCGATGGGCGCCCAGCCGAACGCGGTCATCACCGAGATCAGGCTGACCACCGTGAGCCAGGTCGGGGTGTTGTCCTCCGGCGAGACGAGGATCGAGATCATCACGGGCCAGAAGGCGATGAAGAAGAGCGTGGAGGGGAAGGCCAGCAGGATGTCGATGACCCGGCCGACCAGGTAGTCGGTCCGGCCGCCGAGGTAGCCGGCCGTCAGCCCGACGACGATGCCCAGCAGGGTGACCAGCAGGGTCGTCACCGTGGCGATCAGCAGCGAGTTGCGGATGCCGTAGAGGAGCAGGGTGAAGACGTCCCGCCCGAGCTGCGGCTCGACGCCGAACCAGAAGTCGCCGCTGATACCGCCGTTGGGCCGGACGGGAAACCCGAAGTCGTTGAGCAGGCCCGCCGTGTTCTGGCCGTACGTCGTGTACGGGTCCTTGCCGTACACCCCGGCGATCAGCGGGGCGCCGATACCGGCGACGAAGAAGAACAGCACGACGTAGGCCGAGACGACGCCCGTGCGGTCGCGCCGGAAGCGCAGCCAGGCGAGCCGGCCGGGGGAGCGGCTGTCACCGCCCCGGGGAGGGGGCGCGGGTGTGGTGCGTACGGCGGTGTCGGCCACCGCCGTGGGTGGGGCGGCCGCGGAGGGCGTAGGGGAGGTCATGGTGCTCCTGGCCCGAATTGATGGGGGTCGACAGGCTTCGACCCACGGGCTAGCGCGACCATTTCAACGCCGTTCGCCCGGCGTCAATGAATCGTTGACGCCCTTGATCTGGTCTTTTGCAGTTTGACCCGGGGCTGGTCGCCGCTTGGCCCGGCTTGGGACTGCCATGACCAAAGTGCGGTCCGCTATGCGGTCCACGTGTCGCGCCATGCGTGCGTCCGTCAGGGGCGCGCGATGCGTACATCCGGCGGATGCCCCCACCCGGACGGGTGGAGTGAATGTGCGCTATGAGAGCTATCGGCCGATATTGGGCGCTAAAGGCATATGACTACGGCGCCGGAGCCGCAGCGCACCGAAGAGGAGGCACTCCATGCGTGGAGCCACGCACGCCAGATGGGCCGCATGCGCGGCGGCGGTAGCGCTCGCCGCGACGGCCTGTGGGGACGACGGGGGCGGCGACAGCGGCGGCAGCGGCGACGGCTCCGGCATCGTCAGTTCCTCGTGGGGCGACCCGCAGAACCCCCTGGAGCCGGCGAACACCAACGAGGTGCAGGGCGGCAAGGTCCTCGACATGCTCTTCCGCGGTCTCAAGCGCTACGACGCCAAGACCGGCAAGGCCAACGACATGCTCGCCGAGAAGATCGAGACCACGGACTCCCAGAACTTCACCGTCACCGTCAGGAGCGGCTGGACCTTCAGCAACGGCGAGCCCGTCACCGCCAAGTCGTTCGTGGACGCCTGGAACTACGGCGCCGGCCTCAAGAACAACCAGAAGAACGCGTACTTCTTCGGGTACATCGACGGCTACGACAAGGTCCACCCCGAGGACGGCGGCAAGCAGACCGCCGACACCCTCTCCGGTCTGAAGGTCACCGGCGAGAACACCTTCACGGTCAAGCTCAACCAGAAGTTCTCGACCTTCCCCGACACCCTCGGCTACGCGGCCTTCTCGCCGCTGCCCAAGGCGTTCTTCGACGACCACGACGCCTGGCTGAAGAAGCCGGTCGGCAACGGCCCGTACGTCGTCGACTCGTACGCCAAGGGCTCGGTGATGAAGATGCGCAAGTGGGGCGAGTACCCCGGCGAGGACAAGGCCCGCAACGGCGGAGTGGACCTCAAGGTCTACACCGACAACAACACCGCCTACACGGACCTGATGGCCGGCAACCTCGACCTCGTCGACGACGTGCCCGCCTCCCAGCTCAAGAACGCCAAGAGCGACCTCGGCGACCGGTACATCAACACGCCCGCCGGCATCATCCAGACCCTCGCCTTCCCGTTCTACGACAAGGCCTGGGACAAGGACGGCATGGAGAAGGTCCGCACGGGCCTGTCCCGGGCCATCGACCGCGAGCAGATCACCGAGACCATCTTCCAGAAGACACGGACCCCCGCCACCGACTGGACCTCGCCCGTCCTCGGCGAGGAGGGCGGCTTCAAGGAGGGGCTGTGCGGTGACGCCTGCGAGTACGACCCCGACGAGGCCAAGAAGCTGATCGAGGAGGGCGGCGGGCTGCCCGGCGGCCAGGTCAAGATCTCGTACAACGCGGACACCGGCTCCCACAAGGAGTGGGTGGACGCCGTCTGCAACTCCGTCAACAACGCGCTGGACAACGACAAGGCCTGCGTCGGCAACCCCGTCGGCACCTTCGCCGACTTCCGCAACCGGATCACCCAGTCCAAGATGTCGGGCCCCTTCCGGGCCGGCTGGCAGATGGACTACCCGCTGATCCAGAACTTCCTGCAGCCGCTGTACTACACCAACGCCTCGTCCAACGACGGCAAATGGACCAGCGCCGAGTTCGACAAGCTCGTCGACGAGGCCAACGCGGAGACCGACCGGGCCAAGGCCGTCGAACTGTTCCAGCAGGCCGAGGAGGTCCTGCGGGACGACATGGGCGCCATCCCGCTCTGGTACCAGAACGGCAGCGCCGGCTACTCGCAGCGGATCACCGACGTGGCGCTGAACCCGTTCAGCCTCCCCGTCTACAACGAGATCAAGGTCAGCTGAGCCGCGGGGGCACCCGTCGGCACACGGGTGCCCCCGCCTACCTCCGGAGCCCTCATGGGACGGTACGTGATCCGGCGTCTGCTGCAGATGATCCCGGTCTTCTTCGGCGCCACCCTGTTGATCTTCCTGATGGTGAACGTGATGGGCGACCCCATCGCGGGCCTGTGCGGCGACCGCGAGTGCGACCCCGCCACGGCCGCCCAGCTGCGCAAGGAGTTCGGCCTCGACAAGCCCGTGTGGCAGCAGTACGCGACCTACATGGGGAACGTCTTCACCGGCGACTTCGGCACAGCGTTCAACGGGCAGGAGGTCACCGAGCTGATGTCGACCGCCTTCCCGGTCACCATCCGGCTCACGATCGTGGCGATCCTCTTCGAGATCGTCATCGGCATCACGCTGGGCGTCGTCACCGGACTGCGCCGCGGCCGTCCCGTCGACACCGGCGTCCTGCTGGTCACCCTGGTCGTCATCTCCGTGCCGACCTTCGTCACCGGTCTGCTGCTCCAGCTGCTGCTCGGTGTCGAGTGGGGCTGGATCAGTCCGTCCGTCTCCCCCGAGGCACCCTTCGACGAGCTCATCGTGCCGGGCCTGGTCCTCGCGTCCGTCTCCCTCGCGTACGTCACCCGGCTGACCCGCACCTCCATCGCGGAGAACCGGCGCGCCGACTACGTCCGTACGGCCGTCGCCAAGGGCCTGCCCCGGCGCCAGGTCATCACCCGGCACCTGCTGCGCAACTCGCTGATCCCGGTGGTCACCTTCATCGGCACCGACATCGGCGCCCTGATGGGCGGCGCGATCGTCACCGAGCGGATCTTCAACATCCACGGCGTCGGCTTCCAGCTCTACCAGGGCATCCTGCGCCAGAACACCCAGACCGTCGTCGGCTTCGTGACCGTCCTCGTCCTCGTCTTCCTGGTGGCCAACCTGCTGGTCGACCTCCTGTACGCCGTACTCGACCCGAGGATCCGCTATGCCTGAACCGATGCCGCCGGAGCCGCACCTGTCGGGCGGGGGCCGCACCCCGGAGGACGGTGCCATCGCCGCTACGGGCATGGGCGGCGCGATGGACCTGGCGACCCAGGAGGCCTCCTCGCTGGAGAAGACCTCCGGCGGTCCGCACGGCCCGGAGCCCTCGGACGGACGGGCCCGCTCCCTGTGGTCCGACGCCTGGCGCGACCTGCGGCGCAACCCCGTCTTCATCATCTCCGGGCTCGTCATCCTGTTCCTGCTCTTCATCTCCCTGTGGCCCTCGGTGATCGCCTCCGGCAACCCCCTCAAGTGCGACCTCGCCAAGGCCCAGGAGGGCTCCCAGCCGGGACACCCCTTCGGCTACAACGGCCAGGGCTGCGACGTCTACACCCGCACGGTGTACGGGGCCCGGGTGTCCGTCACCGTCGGTGTGTGCGCCACGCTCGGGGTCGCGATCCTCGGCTCGCTGCTCGGTGGCCTCGCCGGGTTCTTCGGCGGAGCCTCGGACGCGGTCCTCTCCCGTGTCACCGACATCTTCTTCGCGATCCCCGTCGTACTCGGCGGCCTGGTGCTGCTCTCCGTCGTCACCAGCTCCACGGTCTGGCCGGTGATCGGCTTCATGGTGCTGCTCGGC
Source organism: Streptomyces sp. BV286 (assembly GCF_019090165.1). Classification (GTDB taxonomy): domain Bacteria; phylum Actinomycetota; class Actinomycetes; order Streptomycetales; family Streptomycetaceae; genus Streptomyces. The sequence continues at coordinate 7,406 of NZ_JAHRIB010000134.1, read as the reverse complement.
TGGCCGCAGCTCTCCCGCATCGCCCGCGCGTCCGTCATCTCCACCAAGCAGAACGACTACGTCCAGGCCGCCCGCGCGCTGGGCGCCTCCAACACCCGGATGATGCTGCGGCACATCACGCCCAACGCCGTCGCCCCGGTCATCGTCGTGGCGACCATCGCGCTCGGTACGTACATCTCGCTGGAGGCGACCCTGTCCTACCTCGGTGTCGGGCTGAAGCCGCCCACGGTGAGCTGGGGCATCGACATCTCCTCGGCGTCCCAGTACATCCGCACGGCGCCGCACGCGCTGCTCTGGCCGGCCGGCGCCCTCGCTGTCACCGTCCTCGCGTTCATCATGCTCGGCGACGCGGTGCGCGACGCCCTCGACCCGAAGCTGAGGTGACCGCCGTGCTGCTCGAAGTGCGCGACCTGCACGTGGAGTTCAGGACCCGCGACGGGGTCGCCAAGGCCGTCAACGGCGTCACCTACGGCGTGGACGAGGGCGAGACGCTCGCCGTGCTCGGCGAGTCCGGCTCCGGCAAGTCCGTGACCGCACAGGCGATCATGGGCATCCTCGACACCCCGCCCGGGAAGATCACCGCGGGCGAGATCCTCTTCCAGGGAGAGGACCTCCTGAAGTTCAAGGAGGAGAACCGGCGCAAGGTCCGCGGCGCCCGGATGGCGATGATCTTCCAGGACGCGCTGTCGTCCCTGAACCCGGTGCTCAGCGTCGGCGCCCAGCTCGGCGAGATGTTCATCGTCCACCAGGGCATGTCCAGGAAGGACGCCAGGGCGAAGGCGGTCGAACTGATGGACCGGGTGCGCATCCCGGGCGCGGCCTCCCGCGTGGGCGACTACCCCCACCAGTTCTCCGGCGGCATGCGCCAGCGCATCATGATCGCGATGGCGCTGGCCCTGGAACCCGCCCTGATCATCGCCGACGAACCCACCACCGCCCTCGACGTCACCGTCCAGGCCCAGGTCATGGACCTCCTCGCCGAGCTCCAGCGCGAGCTCAACATGGGGCTCATCCTCATCACCCACGACCTCGGCGTGGTCGCGGACGTCGCCGACCGCATCGCCGTGATGTACGCGGGCCGGATCGTCGAGTCCGCCCCGGTCCACGACATCTACAAGGCCCCGGCGCACCCCTACACCAAGGGCCTCCTGGAGTCGATCCCGCGGCTCGACCAGAAGGGCCAGGAGCTCTACGCGATCAAGGGCCTGCCGCCGAACCTCATGAACATTCCACCGGGCTGCGCCTTCAACCCGCGCTGCCCCATGGCCCAGGACGTCTGCCGCACCGACGTGCCGCCCCTGTACGAGGTGACCGAGGCGGGCACGGACCGGGTGAGCGCCTGCCACTTCTGGAGGGAGTGCCTCCATGGCTGAGCGGAAGAGCGGAGCGGTGGCGGAGTACCGGGACGCCCCGGTGGGCGAGCCGATCCTCCAGGTGCGCGGCCTCGTCAAGCACTACCCGCTCACCCAGGGAATCCTGTTCCGCAAACAGGTGGGCGCGGTCCGGGCCGTCGACGGAGTCGACTTCGAACTCGGCGCCGGGGAAACCCTCGGCATCGTCGGGGAGTCCGGCTGCGGCAAGTCCACCGTCGCCAAGATGCTGGTCAACCTCGAGCGGCCGACCGCGGGCGAGATCAGGTACAAGGGCGAGGACGTCACCAAGCTGTCCGGCCGCGCCCTGAAGGCGGTACGCCGCAACATCCAGATGGTCTTCCAGGACCCGTACACCTCGCTCAACCCCCGTATGACCGTCGGCGACATCATCGGCGAGCCGTACGAGATCCACCCCGAGGTCGCGCCCAAGGGGGACCGGCGCCGGAAGGTCCAGGACCTGCTGGACGTGGTCGGGCTCAACCCGGAGTACATCAACCGCTACCCGCACCAGTTCTCCGGCGGCCAGCGCCAGCGCATCGGCATCGCGCGCGGTCTCGCCCTGCGCCCCGAGATCATCGTCGCGGACGAGCCGGTCTCCGCCCTCGACGTGTCCGTGCAGGCGCAGGTCATCAACCTGATGGACCGGCTCCAGAGCGAGTTCGACCTCAGTTACGTGTTCATCGCGCACGACCTGTCGATCGTGCGGCACATCTCCGACCGGGTCGGCGTGATGTACCTCGGCCGGATCGTGGAGACCGGCACGGAGGCCGAGATCTACGGGCACCCGACGCACCCCTACACACAGGCCCTGCTGTCCGCCGTGCCCGTCCCGGACCCGGAGGCACGCGAGCACCGGGAGCGGATCATCCTCTTCGGCGACGTGCCCTCGCCGGCCGACATCCCCTCCGGCTGCCGCTTCCGCACCCGCTGCTGGAAGGCCAGGGAGAGGTGCGCCCTGGAGGTCCCGCTGCTCGCCGTGCCCGCCGTGTTCCGGTACGAGGCCGGTCCGGCCGCCCACGGGTCGGCGTGCCACTTCGCGGAGGAGAAGCAGGTCGTCCCACCGGAGACGACGGAGACGACGGAGATGAGGGAGACGCCGGAGACGGACAGGGGCCCGCACGAGGGCGCGGGTGAGGGCACGGGCGGAACTCCGTACACGACTCCCGGCACGAGCCTGGGCAAGATCCCGGACGAGCCGGGGGACGAGCCGCAATAGGATGACAAATGCGCATCAACTTCGTTAACACGCAGGCAACTTGGCCGACCCGATTCCGATATACGGACGCGTCAGTCTGAACAGCGTACGGCCGTGCGGGTGCCGTAGACCGGCCGGGGGGCGCCATGTTTCCCCGGCCGGTCGCATGTCCGCGCCCGGCTTCGCTACCGCATTCCCAGCGAGCGCTTCAGGAAGTCCACCTGGAGGAGCAGCAGGTTCTCGGCGACCTGCTCCTGCGGGGTCATGTGCGTGACCCCGGACAGCGGCAGCACCTCGTGCGGGCGGCCCGCCGCCAGCAGTGCGGAGGACAGCCGCAGCGAGTGCGCGACCACCACGTTGTCGTCGGCGAGACCGTGCACGATCATCATGGGCCTGGCCGGTTCGGCGGCCCCCACCAGGCCGTTGTCGTCGAGCAGCGAGTTCGCCGCGTACACCTCGGGCTGCCGGTTCGGATCACCCAGGTACCGCTCCGTGTAGTGGGTGTCGTACAGCCGCTGGTCGGTGACCGGCGCGCCCACCACACCCGCGTGGAAGACGTCCGGGCGGCGCAGCACCGCGAGCCCCGCGAGATAACCGCCGAACGACCAGCCGCGGATCGCCACCCGGCTCAGGTCCAGCGGGAAGCGCTCGGCGAGCGCCCGGAGCGCGTGGATCTGGTCGTCGAGGACGACCGCCGCCAGATCGTCCTTGATCACCTTCTCCCAGGCAGGCGAGCGGCCCGGCATGCCCCGCCCGTCCGCCACGACCACGGCGAAGCCCTGGTCGGCGAACCACTGCGGGGTCAGGTACGCGTTGTGCGCGGCCAGCACGCGCTGCCCGTGCGGCCCGCCGTACGGGTCCATCAGCACCGGCAGCGGGCCGTCCGTGTAGCCGGTGGGGAGCAGAACGGCGCACGGCACGCGCCGTTCGCCCGCCTCCGTGAGCGTCACGCGCGGGCTCAGCCCGGGGTGTTCGGCCAACGAGGCCACCGTCGCCGCGCTCCCCCTGCCGGTCGCCGCCCCGCGCCCCTTGCGGTCGCCGTCGCGCACCACCTGGACCTGGGCTCCCGGCCGGTCGGGCACGGCCGACACGAGGACCGTCACGCCGCCCGCCCGCACCGCCGAATGCACTCCGGGCTCCTGCGAGACCCGCTCCACACCGAGGTCGTTGACCCGGTAGACGTGCACCTCCCCGATCTCCGCGTCGGCCGCCGCCTCGCCGGCCGACGCGGACACCAGCACGTCCTCGTCCGACACGTCGAGCACCGCGCGTACGTGCAACTGCGGTCCTGTGAGCGGCCGTTCACCCACCGCGAGCACGCGGGCCCCGCCCTCGTCGACGATCCGCACGAGCTGTCCGCTCGGGCTCCAGCAGGGCACACCGGGGAAAAGATCAAGCCATTGTGGATCTTCGTCCGCGTGCACCATCCGGGTCGCCCCCGTGTCCGGGTCGACGGCCAGATAGAGCTGGCTGGCCTGGTCGCGGGCCTGCACCAGCAGCAGCGGCGCACCGGCCGACGACCAGTGCACCCGCGCCAGGTAGGGGTAGCGGGCCCGGTCCCACCGGACCTCCGTGCGCGCCCCTTCGAGCCCCAGGACGAAGAGCCGCACGTCCGCGTTGTCGGTACCCGCCGCCGGGTACGCGACCTGCTGCGGCTCCCGTTCGGGATGCGCCGGATCGGCGATCCACCAACGGCGCACGGGGGCGTCGTCGGCCCGCGCGACCAGCAGCCGGTCCGACTCGGGCGACCACCAGAAGCCGCGCGAACGGCCCATCTCCTCGGCCGCGATGAACTCGGCGAGCCCGTAGGTGACCGTGTCCGATTCGGGCTCCACGAGCGCCCGGTCGCCCTCGCCCTCGGCGCCGACGACGCGCAGGGCGCCCCCGGCGACGTACGCGACGAACCGTCCGTCGGGAGAAGGGCGGGGGTCCAGCACAGGCCCGGGAACCGGCAGCTCACGTGCCGTTCCGGCCCTCAGCTCCGCGGTGAACAGCCGCCCCGACAGGGCGAAGGACGCCAACTCCACGGCCGCGTCGGTGGCGTAGCCGACGATGCCCGCCCCGCCCTCGCGGCTGCGCTCGCGCCGGGCCCTCTCCGCCGCCGAGAGCCGTTCCGAGGAGCCTTTGAGCAGCGCCGCCGGGTCGGCGGCGGGGCGCTCCTTGCCGCCCGCCACGTCGAGGACCCACAGCTGGTTCGCCCGGTCCGTGCCGGACGAGGACCGCAGGAACACGACCCGCGAACCGTCGGGCGCCACGGTGAAAGCGCGGGGCGCGCCGAGCGTGAAACGCAGGGTGCGCGCCTGCCGGCGCGGAAAGGAGAGAGGCTCGGTCGTCATGCTCCGACCATATTGGCCATGCGCCCCCTTGTGCGGCCGTGCGCCGATCGATGCGCACGCACGAATAGTTATGATCACTAGCGCTGCGTGGGTATCAACCTGCTGGCCGCTGTATGGATTTACTGCCCCCATTGTCCGACCCCGCCCCCCGTGTCCCTGGGATCTTTGGAGGTGAGCCGCCGTGGCACTTTCGATTTCGGCGGTAGTGCTGCTGGCGATCATCGTCTTCATCCTGATCAAGAAATCAGGACTGAAGGCGCCTCACGCCATCGTCTGTGTCCTGTTCGGCTTCTACCTGGCCAGTTCGACGATCGCGCCGACCATCAACGACCTGACCACGAACATCGCCGGCATGATCGGGGACATCAAGTTCTGACCCGCCTCGTAGGGTGGGCCCATGACGGAACTGCCCTCCACCAGCCTGCGGCCGGGGAACTCCCCCTCCCGCCCCGCTGGGCGTCTGCTCCTGGTGCACGCGCACCCGGACGACGAGGCGATCAACAACGGCGCGACCATGGCCAGGTACGCGGCCACGGGAGCCCAGGTCACGCTCGTCACCTGCACGCTGGGTGAGCAGGGCGAGGTCATCCCGCCCGAGCTCGCCCATCTGTCGGGCGAGGCACTCGGCGAGCACCGCATGGCGGAGCTCGCCGGGGCGATGCGTGAGCTGGGGGTGCGTGACGCCCGCTTCCTCGGCGGCCCCGGCCGCTACCAGGACTCCGGGATGATGGGCCTCCCGGACAACGACAACCCCCGCTGCTTCTGGCGGGCCGACGTCGACGAGGCCGCCGCCGAACTGGTCCGGGTGATCCGGGAGGTGCGCCCCCAGGTTCTCGTCACCTACGACCCGGACGGCGGGTACGGCCACCCGGACCACATCCAGACCCACCGCGTCGCCATGCGGGCCGCGGACCTGGCGGCCGAGCCGGACTTCGGACCCGGCCTCGGCGAACCGTGGACCGTCGCGAAGATCTACTGGAACCGCGTACCGCGCTCCGTCGCCGAAGAGGGCTTCGCCCGGCTGAAGGACGTGCTCGGCGAACTGCCGTTCCCGGCCTCTGCGGCGGTCGACGACGTGCCGGGCGTGGTGGACGACTCCGCGATCACCACGGAGATCGACGGAACCGCCCACGCCGCCGCCAAGGCCGCCGCGATGCGGGCCCACGCCACGCAGATCGAGGTCGCCGAACCGTGGTTCGCGCTCTCCAACCACCTCGCTCAGCCGCTGTTCACCACCGAGTACTACGAGTTGGTGCGCGGCGAGAGGGAAGGCCCGGCGCGGGAGACGGATCTGTTCGCCGGGATCACCGAAGAAGCCGGGATCACCGAAGAGGGTGTCCGATGAGTCGTGGGGGACACCTGATGCGTACTGAGGTGCATGTCCGATGAGCGCAACGAACAAGCCGGGCCAGGGAAGCCTGCTGGCCCAGCCGCCGGCCCTGCCCTCGCTCTCCCGGGCCGCCGCTCACCTGGGGCTCTTCGTGCTCGGAGCCGTGGTCGCGGCGGCCGGGGCCCTGCTCCAGTCGGGCTGGTTCCCGGGCGGGCTGCTGCTCGCGCTGGCCGGCGCGGCGGGGCTGTTCCTGGGCGGGGTGCGCGCGACCGGCGGCCGGGGCGGGGCAGTCGCGCCCGCGGCCGGCTGGATGATCGCCGTCATCCTCCTCACCGCCAGCCGTCCCGAGGGCGACTTCCTCTTCGCCGCGGGAGCCGGGTCCTACCTCTTCCTGCTCGGCGGCATGGCCGTGGCTGTGATGTGCGCCACCCTTGGCGCGGGGCGGCAACCAGGCGGGCCCGCCGCCCGACTTGGCAAGTGACGTACCACTTCGCCACAGCGGGCAGGTGCAAGTCCGGTGTGGGTTTCCCCGACGGCCGTAAAACGTGTGCGACAAGTGGCCAGTATGGTGGTGCGCGCCGCCGAGCCGCCCGAATCGAGGTCGAGTAACCGGGCGGTGGAGCCAACCAGGAGAACCTGCCTTGAGTCGTGAAACTGACAGTTCGTCCTCCGGGCCCAACGGGCGCGGCGGAACCGCATACCCGTCGGGGACTCCGCCGTACGGAACGCCCATGGCTTCCGACGCCGCCGCCGACGCGGCACGTTCCGCCGCCGAGCGGCCGGAACAGCCCAAGACCGAGACCACGCTGACGACGCGGATCCGGATCAACATCCCCGGATCCCGGCCCATTCCGCCGGTCGTCATGCGCACGCCCGTCGCGAGCGGCGAGTCCTCCGACGCCACAGGTGCGTCGCGACCGGCCGCCGCGGACGCGGGTCCGCCCGCGGGCGTGGGCGGACCCGTGGACTCCGACACGGGGTCCCACGCGCTGCCCGTCGACGGTACCGACGAGAAGCCGAGCGACTGGTTCGCTCCCCGCAAGTCCGGTGCGCCGAAGGGCGGCCCGGGCGGTGGCGGTACCAACGGCGCCGGGATGGCCGCCGGTTTGAGCGCGCAGGGCCCGGGGACGGGCGCCGGTGCGGGAGTTGGCGCCTCCGGCGGACCCGGAGCG